>NZ_CP141643.1:0-1200000 GCF_038452275.1 Corynebacterium sp. BD556 | reverse complement strand
AGTGACTACACCGTCGTTGTGCAGTGGAAGTAGCCATCGTTGCGCTCGGGGGGTTGTGCTGCACACCCCCGGTTGCTTCGCAGACGTAGCATCGGGCCCATGGATTTGCGTGCGCATTTGAGCAATTGGCCGGTAGACAATGTCTGCGCCGCACTCGTCGGCGACACTGAGGCGAGCGTGGGCGATGAGGACCGGGTCTACGAGTTGGCGAGTGTCACCAAGCTGCTCAGTGCTTATGCCTTTTTGCTTGCGGTGGAAGAAGGAGCACTGGAGCTTGACTCCCCAGCCGGGCCGCAGGGCGCCACGGTACGCCACTTGTTGGCGCATGCCAGCGGTGTCGGCTTCGACTCGCGTGAGCCGCAGCGCGGCGTGGGGGAAAGACGCATTTACTCCTCGGCAGGTTTCGAGATCTTGGGCGATCTGCTGGAGCAGGAGACGGGGATGAGCTTTGCCGATTACGTCCGGGAGGCAGTTTTTGTTCCGCTCGGGATGAACTCGGCGCAGATTTATGGTTCGCCGGGGCACGAGGGGAAAGCGTCGTTAAGCGATCTGCGATCTTTTGCCGCCGAGCTTGTGCAACCGATGCTGCTTAGCGAGCAGACCCTACGGGAAGCCTTCCGCAATCAATTTGGTGAGCTGCGCGGCGTTGTTCCCGGCTACGGCATGCAAACGCCCTGCCCGTGGGGTCTTGGTTTTGAAATCAAGGGGGAGAAATCGCCGCATTGGACTGGCGATAATATGCCGGCGCAAACCGTCGGGCATTTCGGCATGGCGGGGACTTACCTGTGGGTCGTCCCGGGCCGGCAGGCGATGGTGGTTTTGAGCGACCGGCAGTTCGGCGACTGGGCTAAGCCTTTATGGCAGGAAACGAACACTGCGATCTACGGCGAACTCCAGCACAAAAATTAAGTTAGGCCACCCTTGCTTAGGTTGACCTAATCCGTGTAAGATTTCGCGCATGCAAAAACACGGAAACCTCTCCGCCAAACTTGCCGCCTTCTTCGTCGCCCTCCTGGGCGCCGTCATGCTCACGGCGTGCGCCGGGGCGGACGAAGCAGAACCGACAAGCGAACCACGAATGCGGTCAGGCACGGAAACCCCGCGCGTTGTCGCCCTCGACTGGCGCTACGAAGAAATCCTGGTAGCTATCGGCGTGGAACCGGTCGGCATCGTTGAGATCGGCCAATCGACGGAACCGGCCACTTTGGCCGGCCAGCTCACCGGAATCACCAGCGTCGGCCAGGCGAAACAGCCGAACCTGGAAGTCATCCAGTCTCTCGAACCAGATCTCATCCTGGCTAGCCCCACCCGCCACGAAGCGATCATGCCGCAGCTGTCCGAGATCGCAGAGACGAAAGCCTATTCCGATGCGACCTACATCGACGTTCTCGACTCCATGGACGAAATCGCCGCGCTCATCGGCGGCGACGCCCCCGAGAAGGCAGACGAAGTACGCACCCGCATCTTAGACAAGGTGGACCAAGCCAAAAACGCCGTCCAGCCCGGCACCCGCGCCGCTCTCGTTGGATGGTCCAATGACACGCTCTACACCTGGATTGACCAGTCCTTCTCCGGCTCGCTGCTGACCGACGCCGGCTATGACTACGGCTACACCGGCGAGCGCTCCAATATCGAATCCAAAACCGATGTCGCTGAGCTAACCGGTGACAAACTGCCCGAGATGAACCTCGACGTGGTCTTCCTCTACAACGACATTGAGGGCTTTAAATCCAGCCCCTACGCCTCCGTGGTGGACAACATCGTCGAGGTTGAACAAGACACTTGGTCGCGCGCCCGTGGACCCCTGGCAGCCGAGGCCATGCTAGACCAGATCATCGAAACCGCCCAGAAATAACCGGGGTCAATGCAACTGAGCATCCCCGCACGTGTGCTCGCGAGTTGCCTCGCGAGCATTTTGCTGATTGCTGTGTTGTGGGTGCTGCGGCTGCAGGCAGTGGTGGTGCCGGACAACGCCCCGCAGTTGGCTAGTGAAGTCCACGCCGTGGCCCGCGACCGCCTCCTTTCAGCCACCATTATTGGGATGAGTTTGGGGGCGGCAGGTGTGCTGCTGCGCACCGCCACGCGCAACCCGCTCGCGGACCCCGAAATCACCGGTGTGAACTCCGGTGCTGCTTTCGGCGCAGTCACCGCCACCGCGCTGCTGGGCACGAACGCGGGTGTGGTCCTGCCGGGCGCGCTGGCCGGCGCCTGCGTCGCCGCCGCCATCACAGTAGGGGTGGGCTTAGGGATGAGCTCTGGTGATGCCTCCGGTGCAGGCGCGATCCAGCGCATGGTGTTATTAGGTATCGCGATCTCCGCGCTGTTTAGTGCCCTGACCTCTATCGTGCTGGTGCTCGACGAGGCGCAGTTATCCACCGTTTTGTCGTGGCTTTCCGGTCGTTTGGGAGGGGTGCGCATGGGCGACATTTGGCCCAGCATGGTCGCTGTCGCGGTGGTGGTGCCGCTTGCGTTCGTCGCCGCGCGCGGCTTCGACCTGCTCGGTGCAGGCGATGCCACTGCCGCTTCGGTGGGGGCGCGCCCGCGCATTATGAGGGTGACTGCGGTAATTTTCGCCGTGCTGCTGGTCGCGCCCGCTGTGGCCGCCGCTGGCCCGATCGGTTTTTTGGGTTTGATGTCGGCCGTGGTGGCTGAGCGTCTTGCCGGGCCGAGACACCGCTTCTTGCTTATCCTTGCGCCCCTGATCGGCGCGGCTGTGCTTTTGGTTGCCGACGCGATCGCCCAGGCCCTGTGGGCCCCAGCGGAAACTCCGGTGGGTGTGGTTACCTCCCTTGCCGGGGTGCCGCTTCTTTTGTGGGGTATTAACCGGCTTGGTACACGCCAGCGAAGCCGCAGCCGCTTGGTGAATAGGCGCAGGGAGGTGGTCTAGGGGTGCGCTTTTTTACAGTTGTGGCAACGCTGATCGCTTTGTTGATCGGCAGTGTTTTGCTTGGCCTGGCCATTGGGGCGGTGATGATGCCGCTAGATGAGGTGGTCGAGCAGTTTCTTGGCGGCGGGAAGCTGGTGTGGAGATACCGCATGCCGCGCGTGGCTGTGGGCATTTTCGCGGGTGCGGCGATGGCGGTCAGCGGTGCGTTGCTGCAGGTGGCGCTGCGCAATCCGCTTGCTGCACCCGACACGGTGGGTGTTACCGCTGGTGGGGGGTTGGCCGCTGTGGCTGCTTTGCTGGGCTTTGGTGCGTTGCCTGCGCAGGCTCTTACTCCGATTGCTTTTGTGGGTGCGTGCTGTGGCGCGGGCTTGGTGTTGGTGTTGGCGGGGCGTGCTGCGCGAGATCCGATTCGGTTGACGTTGACGGGTGTGGCGGTTTCTGTGGGTCTTGGCGCGCTGACCCAGTTGTTGCTGGTGCGCGCCGCTCCCGAGGCGGGTGCCGCGATGACGTGGCTGAAAGGTTCGTTATATGCGCGCACGCTTAACGACGCTTTCGTCACCGGCCCCGTCATCCTCGCTGCCGTGGTGGTTGCGTTGGTGATTTCGCGCCACGTGGACATGCTCAACCTTGATTCGGACACTTTACAGGGGGTGGGTGTGGCCGAAACACGCTGGCGCACCATTGCTGTGTTGTGCGCTATTGCGTGCGGGGCGGCGGCGGTGGCTGCGGCTGGTGTGCTGGGTTTTGCCGGTCTGATCGTCCCGCACGCGGCGCGTTTGCTGGTGGGCACTGCGATGCGCCGGGTTATCCCGGTTTCGGCGCTGGGGGGAGCGGTGCTGGTGACGCTGTGTGATGCGGTTGGGCGGTGGATGTTTGCGCCTACTGAAATTCCGGTCGGTGCTTTGATCGCGGTTGTCGGCGCGCCTTATTTTGTCTCCTTGGTGGTGCGTTTGTCTGCCCGAAATGGAAGGAAAGCATGACGGATTTACTTACAGCTTCCGGGTTGCACGTGGGCTACGGTGATGATCCGGTGGTGCGCGGCGTCGATGTCACGATTGCGCAAGGCGAAATCACCGTGTTTGTTGGGCCGAACGGTTCGGGCAAGTCGACGTTGCTAAAGGCGTTGGGGCGTCATTTGCCGCCCTTGCAGGGGCAGGTGAGTTTGGGTGGGCGTAACATTTTTACGCTTCGTCCGCGCGAGTTCGCCCGCTCGGTGGCTTTTTTGCCGCAGGAGCCGACGACCCCGGAGGGGGTGACGGTGCGCGAGGTTATTGCTTATGGTCGCTACCCCTACACGGGCCCCTTTGCTGCGTTGCGTCCGCGGGATCATCAAGCCATTGTCAAAGCTGCTGAGACGACGGGGGTAAGCGGGCTTCTTGACGTTCCCGCGACCGACATCTCCGGTGGTCAGCGCCAGCGTGTGTGGGTGGCGATGGCGGTGGCGCAAGAGACCCCAATTCTGCTTCTCGACGAGCCCACAACCTACCTTGATCCCGCCCACCAGCTTGGTATTTTGGATCAGGTTGTTGCCTTGAAGCGTACGGGCCGCACGATTGTGATGGTGCTGCACGATATGACTCATGCTGCCCGTTTTGCCGATAACGTTGTGGCACTTGACCGTGGTCGGGTTGTTGCGGCGGGCCCGGCGCCTGAGGTGCTGACTGTGGAGTTGGTTCATGAGGTTTTCGGGGTGGAGTGTTTGAGTGTGACGGACCCGGACACTGGGCGTGTTTTGCCCGTGCCCTACCGCTAAATCTCAAGTTGAACTTGAATAAATAGGGGGATCAACCTGAGGTTTAAGGTTGTCAGGTGGGGTGGAAGTGAAGCAAGATCGGCCCAGAGAAAATTTGAGGCCGTTGGGGAAGACGAACCTCGTCTTGCACCTCACTTGCCGCCCGGGAGCCGATTAGTCACCGGCCACCCCGACGCGACACGAGGTGATCATCGTTTCTGCCGATGGAAGGTCCCCGCATGACAACGACCCTGGCCGCCCCCTCACCATGGCGCACCACCTGCGCCTTTCCTGCCACCGCTGTGTTGCGCATCGAGGAGATGCCCGCACAGGCGAGGTGGGGCGTTGAAAAGCTTTTGTGCTCCCTGCCCGCCGCGCCCGTCGTCGCGCCCCTGTGCGACGAACTCGACACCGCCTGGTTCACTCGCTGGCAACGCACCCCCGCAGGGTACTTCTGCCGCGAAATCCTCCACGCCCCGGCCGCCGAACTGCGCGAGTTCGAACGCGCCCTGGACAAGATTTCACGCGAATACAACTTCACGGCGCGAGTGGAGATGCGCCCGTACCATGGGCAGCATGTCTAAGCAGTATCGAGTACAAAACCCGAAAACGAACACCGTTGTCGAAACCTTCGACTTCATCACCGACGATGAACTCGAAACCGCGCTTGCCCAGGCGCACGATACTTTCCAAACGTGGCGCAGAACCAGCTACGAGGACCGCGCCGCAGTGCTGCGCAAGGTCGCTGCGCTTTTCGACGCCAAACGCGACGAACTCGCCGCCATCATCGCCGAAGAAATGGGCAAACCACTCAACCAGGGCAACGGCGAACTCGACATGGTCGTAGACATCTTCACCTACTACGCCGACCACGGCGCCGTCTTCGGCGCTGACGAGCCACTAGAGCACAGCGGCGGCACCGCCGTTTTGCGCCGCGAGCCGCTTGGCGTGCTCGTGGGTGTGATGCCGTGGAACTTCCCCTACTACCAGGTCGCCCGCTTCGCCGCGCCGAACCTGATGGCCGGCAACACGATCCTGCTCAAGCACGCAGAGATCTGCCCGCGCTCCTCCCAGGCCATCCACGACATTTTCCTTCAAGCCGGTGCGCCAGCCGGTTTGTACACCAACATCTACGCCACCCACGACCAGGTCGCCGCACTCATCGCCGACAAGCGTGTCCAGGGTGTGTCACTGACCGGTTCAGAGCGCGCCGGGCGTGCCGTGGCCAAAACCGCCGGCGAGAACCTGAAGAAGGCGCTTCTCGAACTCGGCGGCACCGACGCCTACATCGTCCTCGACACCGATGACGTGGCCAAGGCCGCCAAGACCGCCTGGCGAAAGCGCATCGCCAACACCGGCCAAGCCTGCACCTCCAACAAACGCATTATCGTCATGGAGGACATCTACGAGGAGTTTTTGGCCGAAATGATCCGCCTCGCCTCCGAATTTACCCAGGGCGACCCCATGAACCCGGGCCGCGGCGAGTACTACCCGCTATCGTCTCGCGACGCCGCCGAGCTTTTGCACAAGCAGGTCACAACCGCCGTCGAAGCCGGCGCCACCTTGCATGTCGGCGGTGAGCTCACCGGCGACGGAGCCTACTTCAGCCCAGCCGTCATCACTGACATCCCGGTCGGCTCCGAGTCCTTCTACGATGAATTCTTCGGCCCCGTCGCGCAGATCTACAAAGTTTTCTCCGACGAAGAAGCGATCGCACTAGCCAACGACTCCAACTACGGACTCGGCGGGGCGGTGTTTTCCTCCGACATCGAACGCGCCCGCAAGGTGGCCAACAGAATCGAAACCGGCAT
The DNA here is from genome assembly GCF_038452275.1 of Corynebacterium sp. BD556. Classification (NCBI taxonomy): domain Bacteria; kingdom Bacillati; phylum Actinomycetota; class Actinomycetes; order Mycobacteriales; family Corynebacteriaceae; genus Corynebacterium; species Corynebacterium mayonis. The sequence goes on along the minus strand of NZ_CP141643.1, from coordinate 1,193,570 downwards.
GATCCACATCAATATCCCGCAGGCCGGCGGTGCCGAGCTGCCCTTCGGTGGTGTGAAGAACTCCGGCTTCGGCCGCGAACTCGGGCCTTTAGGCATGGATGAGTTTGTCAACAAGCAGCTCTACTACATCGCTGACTAACTCCATTGGCCAACACAAGACTTGAAAAAACCCGTATCAAACCGAGCTGCGGCTGAGAGCACAGCCGCATGGATCTATTTTCGGCCAACGGCCCATTCGCAGGGTGTCTCCTGGCCGAAAGCTAACTGTCGTCCATCTCGGTGAGTCGCTCGGCGATTTCCCCCACGCTCAGCGCACCCGGGTCATCGACGGGCACAACAGCCTCAGCGCGAACCCCAAATTCATCTTCGGCGCGCACAGCGAGCTCGATGCGGTCGAGGGAGGACACGCCGACGTCGTCAAGCGTGCGCTCAGCGGTGATCGACTCGGGGGCAGAGCCGGTGAGCTCAGAAAGCAAAGCGACCAGACGCCCCATGACGCTGCGGTCGGGGCCATCCTCCTCCTCATGCTCAAGGAGAAAACCCGACAAGTCAAGCTGCTGGCCCAGCCGTTCCGAAAGCTCCATGCACCCATATATACACTTAAAGCCCATGAAGCCCGAAGCGGACCACACCCGCAGCTTAAGGCCGCGCCGGCCACGCAACTTCCTCGAATCCCTCAGCCCGCAACCAGTGGCCGGGCTCACCTTCGACCGCAAAGGCACCACGCTCAACGACGGCATCCGTGTCCAGTGGTACGAACGAGGCCCCGAAAACCCCGTCTTGACCGTCGTCTACGTCCACGGCTTTAACATCTCATCCGACGAGTTCTACATGCAGGTCGACGACATTGCCTCCCTGCCCGTCCGCCAACTCCTCGTCGACCTGCGTGGACATGGCGGCACCGGTGAAGTCGAACCGCACCTGTGCACCATCGACGGCGCCGCCGACGACGTCTACGCAGTGCTGCGCGACCGCGGCGTCACCGAACCGCTAATCGTCGTCGGCCACTCACTCGGCGGGCCCGTCTCCCTGTCCCTGATGCGCCGCTACCGCTCCACACTCAACCTCGCCGGCACCGTACAAATCTCATCTGCTGTCGAGCCCTTCGCCGAGATGGGCATGCCACAAATGCTCGCCGGAAAAGCGGGCACCGTTTTGAAAAAGACCTACCGAGCGGCACCTACAGTTGCCGAAGCGCTGCTCAACCTTGGCACTGCCGTCATCGCACCCGTTCTAGCCGCCGGTTTCTACTTCCGGCCCGTGGGCTACGCCGTGGTGAAATTCCACGCCGCGATGATGCAGTTGACACCCCTGGAAACCTACGCCGGGTACTTCGACGACCTAGTCAACCACTCCGAACTTGACGCAGCCGACGTCCTTTCCACCATCCCCGGCTACATCCTCGTCGGCGACCGAGACACCATCACACCAGTGACCCAGAGCGAACGCCTCAGCGAAATCTGGCCACGCGGCTACCTCAACATCCTCCCCGAAAGCGGGCACATGCCACCTCTCGACGCCCCCGCAGCCGTCAGCGCCGCCATCTTTCGGCTCATTCGCGACGTGTGGCCGACCACGAAGACTAGCCAAGCCCACCCCTAGCCGGCGAGCTTTCGGGCCGAGACAACCACCACAGGCAGAAAATCCACGTGTGGAGTGCGGGCCCAAGGCGGTTGCGTGCTGTTTGCCTTGAAACAGCACGCAACCCCACACCCGACGGCGATTTAGTCCTCGGTGCCGCCGTTCGGGGTCGGCTCGGTCGGGTCGTCGATGTGCAGGTCCTTAGCGGCCTGCTCCGCAACCGACATGTCGATCTTGTCCTCGCGGGCCAAGCCCATCAGCGCCGCTACAACCATCGACTCGGCGTCAATGTTGAAGAAGCGGCGGGCGGCCTCGCGGGTGTCGGAAAAACCGAAGCCGTCGGCGCCGAGCACGATGTACTGGCCGGGGACGTAAGGGCGGATTTGCTCCTGGAGGTCCGTCGCAAAATCACTGGTTGCGATGTACGGGCCGGAGGTCCGCTTAAGCTGGGACGTGGCGAAAGGCGTGCGCACCTTCGCAGAGGGGTTGCGCAACTGCTCCTTATTTACAGCCGCACCGTCGCGGGCCAGCTCCACCCAGGAAGTAACGGAGTACACCGCAGCGCCCACGCCGTAGTTGTCCTGCAAGATCACCTGGGCGCGCAGCGCCTGCTGCATACCCACACCCGAAGCAAGCAAAGACACCCTGAGGTCTTTCGTTTCATCGCCGCGGTCGTAGAGGTAAACACCGCGGTGCAGGCCTTCCACATCAAGGTCGTCGGGGCGGGCCGGCTGGTGCGTCGGCTGGTTATAAACGGTGAGGTAATACATCACATTCTCGCCGCCGTCTTTGCCGTACATGCGCTCGATGCCCCGGGAGATGATGTAAGGCATCTCGTAGGCGAACGCCGGGTCATAGGTGACAACGGCCGGGTTGGTGGAAGCCAAAATCGGGGAGTGGCCGTCCATGTGCTGCAAACCCTCACCGAACAAGGTGGTGCGCCCAGCGGTAGCGCCGATGACGAAACCGCGGGCCATCTGGTCACCGGCGGCCCAGAAGTTGTCGCCGGTGCGCTGGAACCCGAACATCGAGTAGAAGATATACATCGGGATCATCGGCTCGCCGTGCGTCGCATAGCTTGTGCCAGCGGCAATGAAAGACGCCGAAGAACCGTCCTCGTTGATGCCCTCATGCAGAATCTGGCCATCGGTGGCTTCACGGTAAGAAAGCTGCAGGTCATGGTCAACCGGGGTGTAGTTTTGGCCGACGGGGTTGTAAATCTTCAACGTCGGGAACCACGAGTCGAGGCCGAAAGTGCGGGCCTCATCGGGAATGATCGGCACGACCCGGCGCGCGATCTCCTTATCGCGCATCAGGGCGCGGAAAGTGCGCACCAACGCCATGGTGGTGGCAACTTCCTGCTTGCCGGAATCTTTGAAATTGGCCTTGAAAGTTTGTTCAAAGTCCGGCAATTCCAGCGGTGTGAAGTTGACGCGGCGCTGCGGGAGGAACCCGCCGAGCTCTTTGCGGCGCTCCTTGAGGTACTTGATTTCCTCCGCGTCCTCGCCCGGGTGGTAGTAGGGCGGCATGTAGGGGTCGCGCTCCAGCTCCTCATCCGTGATGGGGATTTCCTGCTTATCGCGGAAATGCTTCAAATCATCCAGCGTGAGGTTTTTCATCTGGTGGGTCGCGTTGCGGCCCTCGAAGTTATGGCCGAGCCCGTAGCCCTTGATGGTGTGGGCGAGAATGACGGTGGGGCGGCCCTTGGTTTCCAGGGCGCGTTTGTAGGCCGCGTAAACCTTGCGGTAGTCGTGGCCGCCGCGGCGCAATTGCCAGATCTCGTCGTCGGTCATGTCCTCGACGAGTTTGCGGGTGCGTTCATCGCGGCCGAAGAAATGCTCGCGGACGTAGGCGCCGTCGTTGGCTTTGAACGTCTGGTAGTCGCCGTCTTTCGTGGTGTTCATGATGTGGACGAGGGCACCGTCCTCATCCTTTTCCAGCAGCTCGTCCCACTCGCGGCCCCACACGACCTTGATCACGTTCCAGCCGGCGCCGATGAAGAAGGCCTCCAGCTCTTGGATGATTTGGCCGTTGCCGCGCACCGGGCCGTCGAGACGCTGCAAGTTGCAGTTGACCACGAAAGTTAAATTGTCCAGGCCGTACAAAGAAGCCATGTGGATAAGGCCGCGGGATTCCGGTTCGTCCATCTCGCCGTCGCCAAGAAAAGCCCAAACGTGCTGCTGGTCGGTGTCTTTAATGCCGCGGTCTTGCAGATACTTGTTGAAGCGCGCCTGGTAAATCGCGTTCATTGGGCCAAGGCCCATGGACACGGTCGGAAACTCCCAAAACTCCGGCATGCCGTGCGGGTGCGGGTAGGACGGCAAACCACCTTGCGGGCGGGAGACTTCCTGGCGGAAACCGTCGAGGTCGTCCTCGCTCAGGCGACCTTCGAGGAAGGCGCGGGCGTACATGCCGGGGGACGCATGGCCCTGGAAGAAAATGTGGTCGCCGCCCTGCTCGGCGTCTTTGCCGCGGAAGAAGTGGTTGAAACCAACTTCGTAGAGGGCGGCGGCGGAAGCGTAGGAGGAGATGTGGCCGCCGACTTTGACCCCGGGGCGTTGAGCGCGGTGCACCATGATCGCGGCGTTCCAGCGCATCCAGCGGCGGTAGCGCTTCTCAATTTGCTCGTCGCCGGGAAACTCCGGCTCCATGGTGGTGGGGATGGTGTTAACGAAGTCCGTGGAAGACAGCGCGGGCAGCGGCACGCGCTTGGCGGAAGCGCGTTCGATCAGGCGCAGCATCAAGTAGCGCGCACGCTCGGGGGAGGAGGAATCGAGGAGGCCGTCGAAAGACTCCATCCATTCGTCGGTTTCCTCCGGGTCCTGATCATGCAGGTAAGAGGCGACACCATCGCGGATGAGGGGAATGTTGGATTCGCGGTCGTTGCCGTACGGATCCTTATTGCTGAGGTCGGAATCAGCCACGGGAACCTCCGTTGGTTGCTTCTAATTAGGTCTTGCCCAAGCGTACCCGCCGACCCCGCCGGGTGTCTTCGGCCGGGTTGTTCTCCAGACTTTGCGAGATATCGGGGTTATCATCTTTGTGAACATGCACTTTGAAAATGAGGAGGACACACTCTTGGGCACCGCTGGTGTCGGAAATTACGCCGAGCGTCTCAACATCACTAAGGGCGATATCGTCCAGGAAATCGGTTGGGACGAGGACGCGGATTCCACTATTTCTGAAGACATTGAGGACGTGCTCGGCGGGCCCCTGCTCGACGAAGATTCGCACGAGCTTTGCGACGTCGTCTTGCTTTGGTATCGCGCCGACGACGGCGACCTCGTCGACGTGCTTGTCGACGCCACCCGAAACCTCGCTGACGGCGGTCGCGTCTGGCTTCTCACCCCCTCAGCCACCAAGCCGGACGCCGTCGCCCCCGGAGATATTTCTGAATCCGCCCAACTCGCTGGCCTGGTGCAAACCAAGGCCAACCGTGTCGGACAATGGCAGGGTTCCTGCCTCACCAGCGCCAGCACCAAACGCTAGTTGTGGCTCAGTCGCGGACCGTGCTAAGGTTTCCAGGCGCGCGCCGTTAGCTCAGCTGGAAGAGCAACTGGTTTACACCCAGTAGGTCGGCGGTTCGAGCCCGTCATGGCGCACCAGGTCAAAACCCCTTTCCACCAAAAAACGGAGAGGGGTTTTCACTTTCCCACGACATTTCCCCGGCACTGCGAGGCGCACTGGTGTCTCAACCGGTAAGCGCAGTGTTGGCTTGTGCCAGATACCACCGCGGAAGGTTTCCACCGTGGCACTAATCGGCGCAGCTTAACCCCTTTTAGCGTTCTTGTTCTTTCTCGTAGCTTGCGGCCCAGGCGTTGCGCCGTGAGTTTCCGTAGCGGGTGCGTGGACGTTTAGCAGCCTCACCGGCTTTGTCACCATCGCCGGCACCCCCAGCGGCGGCGGCGAGCGCGGTGCTTGCATCCATCGCTTCTTGTTCTTCGCGGAAGCGGCGGCGTTCGCGGGTTTCGGCCCAGACGAAGTAGATAAGTCCGGTGGGTGCCAGTAGTCCGAAGGCGATCCATTGCAGGCCGTAGGACAGGTGGTTGCCGGTTTCGAGTTGGGGCAGCGGAATGGCTTGGATTTCGCCGGGTTCGTCTTGGGCGAGTTGCAGGTAGAAGGCGGTCAGGTCGGTGCCGGTGAGGTCGGAGATTTGGCCGGTGTTGATGGAGTACACCATGTGGCGGCCTTGGTCGTACATGGGTTGTTGGGGGGCTGCGGCTTCGCTGAAGCGGAGGAAGCCGGTGATGGTGGTGTGTTGGGTTGGGGCGGGGGGTAGTTCAGGCAGTTGGGTGCCGCCGTCGCGGGCAGCGGCCCAGCCGCGGTTGACAAGGACGACGGTGCCGTCGGTGGTTTCAAAGGGGGTCAGGGCTTGGAAGGCGGGGGTTTTTTCCACTGGGCGCAGGCGCAGGACCACTTCGTTATCGGGCAGGTAGTGGCCGGTGAGGGTGACTCTGGCCCATTCGTCGGCGGGGTCGAGGGAGGCGTTGGGCCCGAGGATGTCCTGGAAGGGCAGCGGGTCGTTTTCGAAGGCGCGCTCGATGTTTTCGTTGCGCTGTACTAGGGCGTCGTTTTTGCCGAGTTGCCAGGGGGCGAGGAAGGTGAAGGCGAAGTAGGAAAACGCCGCGATCGCAATGGCGGCGATGATCCACCCGGGCGAGAGGAATGTCTTCCACCAGGGTTTTTCTTGGTTCTTCGCGGGCATCACAAGGAATGATTCTACAACTTAAGAATGATCGGCGTGTTCTTGGACCCAGGCGAGGATACCGGGCGCTGCGGCCTCGATTTGTTCGCGGGTGGTGGCAAATCCTTCTTGTCCGCCGTAGTAGGGGTCTTCGACGCTGGCGCCTGCGGGGGAGGCGGGGTCGAAAGAGCGCAGGAGGCGGATTTTTTCTTCCGGTACGCCGCGCGCGATTAGTTCGGAGACATGTTTGGCTTCAAGGGCGACGATGAGGTCGGCTTGTTGTTGGTCGGCGCCGAATTGTTGCGCGCGGTGGCGGGAGCCGTCGTAGCCGTGGTCTTCGAGTTCTTCGAGGGCGCGCTCATCGGCGCTGTCGCCGATGTGCCAGGCGCCGATGCCGGAGGATGAGACGCGGGCGGTGCCGTCAAGCCCTGCCTCTTTGAGTTTGGTGCGCACGATGATTTCGGCCATGGGGGAGCGGCAGATGTTGCCGGTGCAGACGAAGTCGATGTGCAGTGGTTGAGTCATGGGCTCCACCCTAGTAGGCCGTATTTGTAGTCTGGTGGGTATGACTGATTCGCCAGTGACTGTCGCTGATGTTGTGGATGCGCTTGAAGCTGCTTACCCGCCCGCGCTTGCGGAGAGTTGGGACAGGGTGGGTTTGATTTGTGGGGACCCGGGGGCGCCGGTGGGCAAGATCGCCTTCGCGCTTGATTGCACGCTTGCGGTTGCCCAGCGCGCGGTGGCAGATGGTGCGCAGATGTTGGTGGTTCATCATCCGTTGCTTTTTCGGGGGGTCAGTTCGGTGGCGGCGAATACGCCAAAGGGCCGGGTGTTGCACACATTGATGACTAACGGTGTGGCGTTGTTTGCCGCTCACACCAACGCTGATTCGGCTCGTCCGGGGGTGTCTGACAGGCTCGCGGAATTGATCGGTATTGTGCCGGGCCGGCCGATTAAGCCGGTGAGTGTTGGCGGCACCGACAAGTGGGGTGTGCACATCCCGCCGGCGGATGTTGAGCATGTCATGCACGCGCTTTTCGACGTCGGCGCTGGACGCATCGGCAATTACACGCGGTGCTCTTTCGAGTGGGAGGGCACTGGTGGTTTTACGCCGATGGAGGGTGCGGAGCCGGCGGAGGGGACGGTCGGGCAGCATTATTCGGCGCCGGAAACGCGCGTTGAGTTTGTTGCGCCGACTAGTCTTCGCCGCTCGCTTATCGACGCCTTGCGTCGCGTCCACCCCTACGAGGAACCCGCCTTCGACATTTGCCCCATGCCTCAGGTGGGTGATTTATCGCAGGCTACTGGTTTGGGGCGCATTGGTGAGCTGCCGGAGCCGATGACGCTTCGCCAGTTCACTCAGCAGGTCGCTGACGCTTTGCCTCCCACCGCTTGGGGCGTGCGCGCTGCGGGTGATCCAGAGCAAATGGTGCGCACGGTGGCGGTGTCTTCCGGGTCGGGGGATAGTTTTCTTAGCGATGTTGCCGCGTTGGGTGTCGATGTTTACGTCACTTCGGATCTGCGCCACCACCCCGTCGACGAGCACCTCGCTGCCGGCGGGCCAGCAGTTGTCGATACCGCGCATTGGGCCAGCGAGTATCCCTGGACGTCGCAGGCGGAGGGTATCGTCAAACCTTTGGGCGTGGACACTGAGATTATTGCGCTGCGCACCGACCCGTGGACGATTTCTGCGCACCCGCGCCACAACCACGCCCACGATTCAACGACACGAGGAGTTTAGCCAGTGAAACTGTCCCGCGAGCTGCAGGAGACCCTGCTGGAGCTGTCAAAAGCCGACCGACTAAAGGCACACCCGGACGCCGTGCCGCCGGAGCAACGCGAGCTGGAGAATCTGCTGCACGAACGTGAGCGCCTTGTTTCGGCTTCGGCGGCCGCGCAGATGGCGGTTGACGATATGGAGCTGGAGATTTTGCGCATCCAAGAAGATGAGCGCAAGTTAAAAAAGCGTGAGCTCGACGACAAGCGTCAGCTCTCCGCCGAGACTGACCCGGAGCGCCGCAAAGATTTAGAGCACGACCGCTACGCCGCGAAGTCTCGCATTGCGGACCTGCTGTCCGAGTTGAAGGAAGCACATAACGAAATTAAGGCGCTGCGCAACAACCGCGACAACCATGGTGCGCGCCTAGACGAGGTGGACCGCAAGATCGCTCTTGCCCGCCGGGCAGTGGAGGCACTTCCGGCCCCGGAACACGTCGACACCGAAGCGCTGCGCGCGAAGCTTCCCGCACAGATCCTGTCGTTGTACGACACTGTCGGCGCCGCCGCCTTCATCGGCCGCACGTGCCAGTCCTGTTTTTTGCAGTTGCCGCCGACTGAGCGCGTTGAGGTCATGGCAACGCCCGTCGACGAAGTTCCCACCTGCCCGAACTGCGGCTGCCTGTTAGTGCGCGTGAGCCCCGACGAGGAGTAAATGCGATGCAGGTGAAGATGTTTACCGACGGGGGCTCTCGCGGAAACCCAGGCGTGGCCGGCTCCGGCTCGGTTGTCTACGGCCCTGAGGGTGACATCCTCGCCGAGGACGCTTTCGTGGTGGGGCAAAAAGCCTCCAACAACGTCGCGGAGTACACCGGGCTAGTGCGTGGGTTGGAGGCGGCAGCGGCCCTGGGGGCTACCGAGGTAGATGTATACATGGACTCCAAACTCGTTGTCGAACAGATGACGGGGCGGTGGAAAATCAAGCACCCCGATATGCAAAAACTCGCCACCGCCGCTCGCACCCTGGCCCAAAAATTTGACAAGGTCACCTACAGTTGGGTTCCGCGAGCGGAGAACACAAAGGCCGACGAGTTATCAAATCTGGCCATGGATGCCGCCGCCAGGGGAGCCAAACGCGGCCCAGTCGATACAGGTTTTAACGCGCCGCAGAAAACAGCGCCCAAAGATTCCCACGTCACTGCCTCGCCGCAGCACTGGTCGGGCAGCGACGAGCCGCGCACCCGCTTCGTTTTGCTGCGCCACGGCCAAACCGCGCAGTCAGTCGAGCGTCGCTACAGTGGTTCTTCCGACCCGGAACTAAGCGAGATCGGTGTGCAACAGGCGCGCCGGGCCGCCGCGGCCGTAGCCAAAATGGGGACAATCGACGTGGTGGTCACTTCCCCCCTGAAGCGCGCCGTGGCCACCGCCGAGGCTTGCGCGGCCGCGCTCGGGGGAGCACAGATCGAAGTTGATGAGGCGTTGCGCGAGATGAACTTCGGTGACTTCGAAGGGCTGACTCGCGACGAAGCCAAAGAGCGCTACGCGGAGGAGTTCGAGGTCTGGGAGGCGTCGGCAAGCAATGCTCCGCCCAACGGAGAGTCGCTGTCGCAACTTAACCGCCGCGTCACGCGCGCCCGGCTGCAACTGCAAGAAAAACACAGCGGCAAAACCATCCTCGTGGTCACGCACATGACGCCGATCAAATCCTTCATCAGGCAAGGGCTCGGCGTCGGCGCGCAAGTTTTCCGCCACGTCTTTTTGGATTTGGCCTCCATTAGCGTCGTCGAGTTCTATGGCGATCTCGGCGTGGTCCGCTGCGTCAACGATGTCGCCCACCACCGCTGAGCATTTCCCTTCGCGGGGTCGAAGCGCGTAGACTGACTTCCCGCGAATGAGCCGGCCGGGCGAACGCGGCCTGTGCGTACCGCCACTTCGTGTGGGCTGGCGCGGGGCCGAGGAAAGTCCGGACTCCACATGGGCACGGTGGTTGCTAACAGCAACCCGGAGCGATCCGCGGGAAAGTGCAACAGAGAGCAAACCGCCTCGCGCCAGCGAGGTAAGGGTGAAAGGGTGCGGTAAGAGCGCACCGGCGTGCGTGGTGACACGTGCGGCCAGGTAAACCCCACCGGGAGCAAGGCAAGAGCCCCAGCGCCAGCCGCGGGGGTCGTCGGATGTGATGAGGCTGCCCGCCCAGTCCGAAGGTAGCTGCTTGAGGCGCCCAGCGATGGGTGACCCAGATGGATGTTCGCCACTTCCCGCACACGCGGGAAGCACAGAATCCGGCTTAAAGGCCGACTCATTCGCCCCACATCTTCATCCCACACACCGCACGGTTTTCTGAAACAATGGCTGGTTATGAAGCTCTACGCCGCACCCTTAGACTTCCGCGACATCGCGCGTGAATACGGTGTGCCGACCGATTTCCCGGAGGAGGTGCACAAAGAAGCAGCAGAGCTTGTCGACGCCCACCCCAACAACCGCCGCGACGCCCGCAACATCCCCTTTGTCACCATCGACCCAGCCGGCTCGAAAGACCTCGACCAAGCCGTGTGCATTGAAAAAGACGGCGAAGGCTACATCGTCTACTACGCGATCGCCGATGTTGCCGCCTTCGTGGAACCCGACAGCCTCGTCAAAGAGGAATCGCTGGAACGCGGCCAGACGATTTACCTGCCGGATGAGCCGGCGCGCCTGCACCCGGCGGAGCTCAGCGAAGACGCCGCCTCCCTGCTGCCGGACGTGGACAGGCCGGCGGCGCTGTGGACCTTCCACCTCGACGCCGGCGGGGAAGTCACAAACGCCCACGTTGAGCGCGCACTGGTGCACAGCGTGGCCCGCCTGGACTACGACGGGGTCCAAGAAGACCTCGACAACGGACGCATGCACCCATCCATCGAGCACCTGCCGGCGGTGGGAAAGCTGCGTCAAGAATCCTCTTTGCGCCGCGAGGCAATCAACCTGCGCCTGCCCTCCGTGCGGGTGGTGGACGATGAATTAGACGGCACCTTTGAGTTAGTCATTGAGCCGCGCCACCCAGTGATGGACTACAACTCCGAAATTTCGCTGCTTACCGGCATGGTCGCCGGCGGCATGATGGTCAAAGCCGGCGTGGGTTTCTTGCGTACCCTGGGCCCGGCGGACAACGGCGCGGTGGAAGATTTTCGGCAGGAGGTCCGCAACCTGGGCTACGAACCTGGGGAGCACATTGGGGAGTTTTTAGCCACGATTGACCCCGACACCCCACGCGGCATGGCCGTGATGCGCGAAGCGCAGAAGCTGCTGCGCGGCTCGGGCTACGTTAACTTAGCGGAAAAAGCCCCCGAAGTTCACGCCGGTATCGGCGGTTACTACAGCCACGTCACCGCACCCTTGCGCCGCCTCATTGACCGCTACGCCACCGAAATTTGCCTCGCCATCTGCGCCGGCAGCGACATCCCGCACTGGGTGGAAGAAGACGGCAACCGGGTGGTCAAAACGATGGGGCGCACCTCCCAGCTAGCCGCCACAGTCGACAAAGCTTGCCTCAACCTCACCGAAGCGAAAGTGTTAAACCCCTGGGTGGGCCACAATTTCGACGCGGTGGTGCTCACCTCGGATGCGGAGGCCGACCAGTCCCGCATTTTCGTTGTTGATCCGCCGGTGCTCGCCCCATGTTTGGGTCACCCCGACGAAGGGAAGGAAACATCAGTCTCTCTCGTCTGCGCCGACGTGGGAAAACGCGAGGTAGTTTTTGCTTGGCCGGCTGACTAAACCGGCTGACTACACCGGCGCGGCCCGCTAGAGCACGTGCTCGACCCGGCCCACCTCGCCTGGCAGCACCTCAATGATTTCGAAGTCCTGACTGAGCGAGTCCACGAACCGCTGCGCTTGCCGCACCGGCACGAAAGCCAAAACGGCAGGGGAGTTGCCAGCGGCAGCGGGACGAGCCGACAGCGCCCCGGCTTCTAAAGCGGTGGCGACCAACTCATCTGGTGTATCTAAATCGTGGTACTCAGAGGGGGAATTAAGCAGGGTAAATAGCTCGTTGTCGCGGCGCGAGCGCAAGGCCTTGGCCGCGGCCAGGGAACGCAGCGTTTCGGTGCCGCAGAAACTCACCCACTGGCGCGCCACCTCAGGTTTAGGTGCGGAGTCCGGGCCGTTGGCTTGGCGCCGCGCCTCCACCCAGGCGACGACGCGTTCGGCGGCGTCGGGAAGCTGGCGCAGCGAGGAGACCCCAAAGTTCGAACAGGCCTCGTCGATAAACGCGCGACGCGCGGCAATGCGCTGCGTCTGAGCGTCATAAGGCTCGCCCCAGGTGTCGGTGACTGAGAAGATCCGCACCCCCAACTTGCCGGGATGCGGAGCTTGGGTAAGTGAGCCGTCCGAATAATCCACCACCGAAATCGTCTCCGCCTTGCCGCGCAACGCGGCAGTGTGGCGGGCCCGCAGGACAGCCAACCCCGAATGGGCAGAGACATTTTGGGAACACAGCTCCGCCAGTTTGGCCCGAAACGGAGCTTCGTCGACGTCGGCGTCGTCGGCAGCCAACGCTAGGGCCAAGGCTGCATCGCCGGCATAAAGGGCACCAAGGCCCGCACCAGGCAAAACCTCGGTCACCATGGTGATGTCTAAACCTCGGGTGTCGCGGGAGAGCACCTGGCGCGAGATCATGGTTTGCACCAAACCTAGCGTGCGCCGGGTAAGGCGGTCCATCGAGGTCTCGGCGGAAAGCTGACCTAGCGTCCCAGCATCGGAAAAGCTATAGCCGCCGGGGCCGTAGACCTGCAAAGCGATGGTGTCATCCTCGCGCGGCGAAACAGCGGCGGCGGCGCGAAGGGAAGACAACCCCAAAAGAGTCACCCCACCGAAGTGATCGACGTTTTCGCCGATGAGTACCCACGTCCCCGGTGCGGAGCCTACAGTTCGCGGCGCACTCCCGGTGAGCGTGGTGTGCGCCTCAACGACACGATCAACCGGGGAAGGACCCTCTGCGGACCACACGGCCATGACCACCATCTCCTTATCAACCCGGCCACCTTTTCCTCCCCCACCCTACCAAGACCACAGGTAGGGTGAACGGGAAGAAAAAGACCACACAAACCCCAGGAGAAACATGTCTGACGAGCAGTTTTATTACAATCCGACCACCGGCGAAGTCACTGAAGGCAAGACGGAAAGCTGGGACGAACGCATGGGGCCTTATGCCACACGTGAACAAGCGCAGCAAGCCATGGACATCGCCGCCGCGCGCAACAAACAGGCCGACGCGATCGACGAAGCCGATGATAACTGGGGCAAGCCCGCCGCGTGGGAAAAATAAACCCGCAGTTTAAGCCTTGACCTTAGAAAAAGCCTTCTTGATCTCGGCGACTGTCTCCTCATAGCCAGCGAGGGCCTTTTGCCCGCGGGCGAGTTCGCGTTGGTAGAGGATGCCGTAGGCGAAGGTGTCCTCGCCGCGCTCGCGGGCAGCCGCGGCGAGGCGCTCGATGCGGTCGCGCGAAGTCACCGCGTCCTGGAAGTCGCCAAGCTGCGACTGCAGGGCCTTGCACGCCTTAGTCAGCCGTTTCGTCCGCAGGCCTGCGTCCTCGGCGGCAGCGGAGGCGTAGCGCAACTTCTTCGCGGCCTTGCGCACGTCGTGGACGTATTCTTCGCGCTGATGCAATGTCAAGGTGGCGTCGTGGTAGAACTCCTGCACCTTCTTGTGGCGCCGACGCAGCTTCTTGTACGCACCTTTGAGGTGGTCGTGGAGCGTTTCTTTGCTTTCCAGTACCTCCCCGGCGCTCACCACAGGCGGCTGCGCCAACAGGGCGTCAATGTCCTCAAGGAGCTGCAGGAAACGGTCGGCGTCGAGCATTGCGATGATGCGCTCGTGGGCAGCTTCGTACTCGGCGCGCATGTCGCCACGGATGTGCTGGGCCGCGGTGGAATCGATAAGCCCACTGTCGTCGCTGTCGAGCAAGTCGATGAAACGCTCCTCGACAACCTCCGCGTCGCGTGCCTCACCCAGCACCGCCGCGGCTTGTTTCAACTCGGCCTCAAGGTGGTGGAGCTGATCGCCTTCGAGAATGCCCTCGAAAGTTTCCAAAAGCGAGCGCATTTCACGGGTAGACACACGCAGTTGGTGGACGGAATCCCACTCATCGGCGCGCACACGCGGCTCCCAGTGGATGATTTTGTCGCGCTGGGCGCGCAAGGACTCCACCACGGACGCCGCCGGCGAATCCGGGTCGAGTGAGCTGAGCTGCAAATGGTTCGGGACAGGCGCAGTTTTGATTGATTCTCCCAAGGCGCTGGACAGCTTTGAGGGGGAGGAAGATTTACGTGCGCCAGCAGAGATGAGAAAGGACGTCGCCTGGTTAATCAAGTCCGCGCCGGCCTCCGTGCCGGAAGTAAAGTCGCTTAGTTCCACCTCCCACTCGCGCCAATTTGTGCGCTCGCCGCCCGGCAACAGCGACCAAGCGGTGACGTGATCGTCGCAAAACTCAGCGACCTGCTCACCGGCGGAGGAACCCAACTCGATCACAACGCGGCGGTTATCTACCTGAGCGACCGGCTGCAAAGAGTGGTGGCGCACGATCGCGCGGACGTGGGAGACAAGCTCATCCGGGATAGTGGACGGGTCGTCCAACTCGGCGCGCAGCTCACGGCGGGCCGAACCGGCTGGCAGTTTGAGGTGCCAACCGTCGTCGTCGCCGCCGGTGCGGCGCCGCAGCGTGATTTTCTCTCGCGTCAGGCGGAGGTCTTCAGTGTCGTAATAGATGGCGGATAACTTGTGTTCGGTGGTGCCCAGAATCTTCTCCACGCCCGGCAACTGGGTCAAATCGGGGATACCCGTTGACTCGTCGACGGAGAGCTTGACCTCAACTTCCAGGAAACTGGCGATCTTCTTCTTGGTCACGGTTGATCCCTTTCCTTTGATGGTCAGTGCTGCAGGGGCTTCTGCTGCGCAATTCTACCCGTGCCGTCGGTGCGTGGGAGGGTCTCAGCGCGAGGCACTAAAGTGTGGCTGTATGAGCAGCCAACAGGAAAACGTCCTGCGTAAGGTCCACGACCAAGACATCGCGTTCATCCGACTGTGGTTTACCGACATGTTCGGCTCCCTCAAGACGGTGATGATGTCGCCCTCCGAGCTGGAGGCCGCCTTCGCCGAGGGCGTGGGTTTTGACGGCTCCTCAATCGAGGGTTTCTCCCGTGTTTCCGAGTCGGACACCCTTTTGCGCCCCGACCCCTCGACGTACCAGGCGTTGCCTTTCGACGTCGACGAGGGCCTGCAAACTGCCCGGATGTTCTGCGACATCACGATGCCCGACGGCGACCCGCTCTACGGAGATCCACGCCAAATCCTGCGCCGCCAGATCGAGGCGGCTGAAAACCTTGGCTTTACCCCGATGGCCAGCCCAGAAATTGAGTTTTACCTGGTCAATGTTGGGGCCGACGGGATGAACCCGCGACCTGCGGACAAAGGGGGCTACTTCGACCAAGCCAAACGCAACGAAGCTCCGAAGCTGCGCCGCCACGTCATCTCCGCTCTTGAGTACATGGGCGTAGTCACCGAGTTTTCCCACCATGAGGCAAGTCCCGGCCAGCAGGAGATCGACCTGCGCCACACCGAGGTCTTGACCATGGCTGACAACGTGGTGACTTTCAAATACATCGTCAAAACGGTCGCTGAAGCCTCCGGGGTGCATGCCACCTTCATGCCGAAGCCCTTCCCGGCCTTCGATGGCTCCGCGATGCACACCCACTTTTCCCTGTTCGAGGGAGAGACAAACGCCTTCCATGACCCGGACGATGAAATCTCCCTGTCGACCACTGGCCGCCAATTCATCGCCGGCATCATCGAGCACGCCAACGAAATCTCCGCGTTGACTAACCAGTGGGTCAACTCCTACAAACGCCTCCAATTTGGTTCCGAGGCGCCCACCGCGGCGACGTGGGGGATCTCCAACCGTTCGGCGATGGTGCGGGTTCCCACCTACCGCCTGCACAAGGCGGAGTCGCGTCGCGTGGAGGTCCGCTCCCTGGATTCCGCCTGCAACCCCTATTTGGCATTTGCTGCTGTGCTTGCGGCGGGCCTGAAGGGGATTACGGAGGGCTATGAGCTCGACGAGCCGGCCCGCGACGACGTGTGGGCCCTGACGCGCCGGGAGCGCCGGGCGATGGGCTACCGCGACCTGCCCTCCTCTTTAGGTCAGGCGCTGCGCCACCTGGAAAAATCCGAGTTCATGGCGGAGGTGTTGGGAGAGCAAGTGTTCGAGTTCTACCTGCGCTCCAAGTGGGATGAATGGCACGATTGCACCTCCCAGGTCACCCCCTGGGAAATTGAGCACGGATTGGACCTTTAAGAAATACAATGCCACGTCCTAGCCTTTCTGTACTTGTCTCTTTGGGGTTGCGGGGCGAGCGCGCCGCGGCGGACCTTGACAAACTCGGTTGGGACAACGCCGAGATCCTCAAGGCTTTGGCCGGTGCGGCCGACCCGAACCTGGCGCTAAACAACGCGGTGCGCTTTGCTGAAGCACTCGGCGCGCAATATGCGAAACTGCGCGCCGAACTCGACCGCGACGAGACGTTGCTGGCGCGCCTGATGGCGCTGTTCGGCGGCTCGACGGCGCTAAGCGACCACCTCATCGCCCACCCCGAGCAGTGGCCGGAGCTGGCACGCGACTTGCCCGACCCCAAGGAGCTGATGCGCACGATGCTGGCCAGCGTCGGCGCCGTACCCGCTGGGGTAGACGCAGACACCGCGAATCCGGATCTCACCGAACCCGGCACCTACCGCGCCGCCGAGAAGTTCAGCGACGTCAACACCGCCAAGCTAAGTCTGCGCACCGCCTACCGAACGCTTATCATGCGCATTGCGGCCGCCGATCTTGCCGGCACTGCGCACGGCGACGGCGACGGCGACCATGGCCAGCCGCAGCTCGGATACCAGTGCGTAACGCATACACTGTCCGCGCTTGCCGACGCCGCCCTTACCGCCGCCCTCGCCGTCGCGGTGCGCGGGGTTTACGGGGCGCAGACACCAAATGCCCGCCTCGCTGTCATCGCCATGGGCAAGTGCGGCGCCCGGGAGCTGAACTACATCTCTGACGTCGATGTCATCTTCGTTGCCGAGCCCGCCGAGGCCAAAGCCACCCGCTTGGCCAGTGAGTTCATGCGCATCGGCACCGAGTGCTTCTTCGAAGTCGACGCGAACCTGCGGCCCGAAGGCAAGTCGGGTGCGCTGGTGCGCACCGTGGACAGCCACGTTGCCTACTACAAACGTTGGGCGCAAACCTGGGAGTTCCAAGCGCAGCTTAAAGCCCGCCCGATGACGGGGGACATGGGGTTGGGGCAGGAATACGTCGCAAAGCTAGCCCCCATGGTGTGGTCCGCCTCGCAACGCGAATCCTTCGTCGAAGACGTCCAGGCGATGCGACGTCGCGTGCTGGCCAACGTGCCGAAAGACATGCGCTCACGCGAACTCAAACTCGGCGAAGGAGGCTTGCGCGACGTCGAATTCGCCGTGCAACTGCTGCAGCTCGTCCACGGCCGCGTCGACCACGACCTGCGCGTCCTCGACACCGTCGACGCCTTAGTACACCTCAAACACGGCGGCTACGTCGGCCGCGAAGACGCACGCCAACTCATCGAAGCCTATTGTTTCTTGCGGCTCTTGGAACACCGCCTTCAGCTGCAACGCTTCAAACGCACCCACAGCCTGCCGCCGGAAGACGACGGTGCGGCCAGACATTGGTTAGCTCGCGCCGCGGGATTTCGCGCCGGGCAGCACAAGCTGGCCACAGAAAACATGAATGCCACCTTGCGCCGCTACCGCCGCACCGTAGCTGGCCTGCACGAAAAACTTTTCTACCGTCCCCTGCTCGGCGCGGTGGCGCACATGAGCGAGGGCGAAGTATCGCTGAGCAACGAGGCAGTAAAAGACCAACTCAAGGCCCTCGGCTATCGCCACCCTTCGCGCGCCTACGAGCACTTGAGCTTCCTGGTCAAAGGCTCAACGCGCAAAGCGAAGCTGCAAACGATTCTGCTGCCCAGCCTCATGCACTGGCTCGGCGACACCGCAGACCCGGACGCCGGACTGTTGAACTACCGCAAACTTTCCGAGGTCGCCGAGGACAAGAGTTGGTTTCTGCGCACCCTGCGCGACGAAGGAGTGGTAGGCCAACGCCTCATGCACATTTTGGGCAACTCGGCTTACGCCTCCGACCTAATTTTGGCCGCCCCCGACGTGGTGCGCTCGCTTGGTGACGGCGCCACACGCCCAAAACTTCTCGACACCGCCCCCGACCAAGCCTTCAAAGCCATCATCGCCGCCACCAAACGCTACGAGGACCCAGATCGCGCCGTGCAGGTTGCACGCAGCCTACGCCGCGCCGACCTCGCACGCATCGCCGCCGCCGATTTGCTGGGTTTTATGGATGTACGCCAGGTGTGCGAGGAGTTGACGTGGGTGTGGAAGGGAGTTTTGGAAGCAGCCCTGCGCGCGGAGGTGCGCGCCGACCTTATCGCCCGCGGCGAGGAGGAACCGAAGGCACGCATCGCCGTCATCGGCATGGGTCGGCTCGGCGGCGCTGAGCTGGGTTACGGCTCCGACGCAGACGTCATGGTTGTTGCCGAGCCCGCTGCAGGCGTTGCGGAAACCGAGGCGATCGGCTGGGCCGCCAAGATCGTCGATGCGATGCGCACTCGCCTGGCTAAACCCTCCGGGGACCCACCGCTGGAAGTTGACCTGGGGCTTCGGCCCGAGGGACGCTCCGGGGCGGTGGTGCGCACCATCGGCTCCTACGAGCGCTACTACCGCAAGTGGGGCGAGGTGTGGGAAAAACAAGCCTTGCAGCGCGCCACCTGCGTCGCCGGCGATAAGGAGGTCGGTCACGCCTTTCTCATCATGATCGACGCTTTCCGCTACCCCACAGGTGGCGCCAGCAAGGCCGAGGTCCGCGAAATCCGCCGCATTAAGGCGCGCGTTGACGATGAACGCTTGCCGCGCGGCGCGGACAAGTCCACCCACACGAAGCTGGGCCGCGGAGCGCTTGCCGACGTCGAATGGACCGTCCAGTTGCTCACCATGATGCACGCCCATGAGCACCCCCAGCTCCACAACACCTCCACCTTGGCGGTGCTTGACTTCTTAGCCGAACTCGACGACGCCCGCGTGCTTTCGGCCCGCGACGCCACCAGCTTGCGTGAGGCGTGGCTGACCGCCACCCGCGCCCGCAATGCGCTGGTGCTGGTGTCGGGCAAACGCATCGATCAGATCCCGGCGCCCGGCCCGCAACTGGCGCAGGTCGCCGGTTGCGCCGGCTACGAACCGGGCCAGCAGCAGCTCTTTTTGGAAGACTACCTGCGCATCACCCGTCGGGCACACAAAGTTGTCGAGGAAGTTTTTTGGGGTGAGGTGCCCTCCGGTGAGCACGACGCCATGCCCTAAGGCAGAAAACGTATGGTTGGTGTTATGGCTATCAACCTGACTGTAGATCTTGCCCATGCGACCTTTGCAGACCTGGTCGCCCTCGTGGAAGCGGCGGAAGTTGCTGGCGTCGACAAGCATGCCCGCGTTCAGTTGGAAGAAACCACCTTGCACGTGGAAGTAGAACCCAACGGGGCTGCCAGCTCGAACTCGCGCCCGCGCCGCTTGGCGGAGACGGCCCCTAGCCAGTTGCCGCCGCTGGGGGACGCGGCGGTGCGCAGCGTCATCGATATTTTGACTGGCCGGCAGGAACCTCCGCGCCGCTAGGCGCTACTTCTCAGGCGAGGAGTCGACGATACTCACCCCGCCGGAGAGGCCGCGGCAGCGTTGCCGCACAATCAGGATGCGGCACATAACCATCCCGATGACCAGGGCTACCCAGGTGGCAAAAACAGCCGTCCACGCGAAGCGGAAGTGCTCCCATTGGTAATTGGCCCCAGCCGCAGAGTGGTCAAGCAAAATGCCGACGAGCTGCAAAGACAGCATCGCGGAGACGAAACCGCCCATATTGCCCAAACCGGTGCCTGTGGCGACCATGGTGCGCGGCATCTTCTCGCGGACGGTGTCGAAGCCGAAGTTCGACACGGGGGTACACAACCCCATCAAAACCATTAAGACGAGCACCACGGCGAAGCTGCGCGGAGTGGAGCTGGTGAAAAACCACACCCACACCGCCGTGTGGATACTGGCCATGGTCAGCGCCGCCAGGTCGCGGTTGGCGCCCATGCGCGCCGATAGGGGCCCAAGCAAGGGGGCCGAGGCCATGGTGGAGACAGTGTAGACCGTCAGCGCAGCGCCGGCTTGGCTGGGTGCCACACCCATGCCCAGGGTAAGAAGCGGCACACCCCACAGCAGGGTGAAGTTGAGCATGAAGAACATGGAAAAGCCGTGGATGAAGAAAGCTTCCCAGCATAAAGGGGAGCGAAGCACCGTTTTTAACACGGTGCTGATCGGGATTCTTTGGGCGCGCTTTTCCGCCTTGTGGGCGGCGCGCTCAGCTTTGCTAAGCCGCGCGGCTTCGGGAGAATCCGCCACGGCGATGCTGGAAAGGAGGGCCACCAGGACGACGGTGGCTCCGAGGGAGCTAAACGCGACGGTCCAACCGTGGGCGTGCAGAAGCCACAGGAAAGGAATGGCCGACAGAAGTTGGCCGAGTTGACCCAAAGAAGCCGTCAATTGCGTAAACAGTGGTGTGAGGCGCAGAGGGAACCAAAAAGGCAAAAGCCGCAGGGCGGATAAAAAAGCGGTGGCGTCACCGGCGCCGATGAGCACGCGGGCCGCGATCGCGACGGGGTAGGACTGCGTCAGTCCGAGGATGATTTGGCCTGTGGCCATGACGACGGCGCCGCTGACAATCATGAAGCGCGGTCCGTAACGGTCGATCATCACACCCACTGGGATTTGGGCTAGTGCGTACACGCCCACCTGGACGGAGGTAAAAACGGCGATGCGGGCAGCGTCAACGCCGAAGCGCTCGATTGCCTCCACTCCGGCAACTCCGAAAGAGGTGCGCCCCAAAATCGCGGCTATGTAGACAATCACCGCTCCCGCCCACACGGCGACCGCTTTGCTTGTCAGGTCTTTGCGGGGATCGGTGGTGTTCATGCAGACTAAGCTATCCCACTGGTTCCGGACCCGCGTGATAACCCGTAAAGTGCATGAATGTGGATTACATTTCGACCCGAGATACGACTTCGACTACGGCCAAGTTCACGGACATTCTTTTGGGTGGGTTAGCGCCCGACGGTGGCCTTTTCCTTCCCGCTGTCTATCCGCGTATCACGCCGGAGCTTCTCGACGAATGGCGGGTTCTGCTTGCTGCTAAAGGCTACGCTGCCTTGGCGGCTGAGGTAGTGAAAATCTTTGTCGACGACATCCCCGCCGCCGAGATTGAAAAGATCACCGCGCGCGCCTACCGCACCCCAGTGTTTTCAACTGAGCAGATCGTGCCGGTGAGTCGGCTCGATGACGGGCTTTACTTGGCGCACCTGTCGGAGGGACCCACCGCCGCCTTCAAAGATATGGCGATGCAGTTGTTGGGCGAGCTTTTCGAGTACGAGTTGGCGCGTCGCGGCGAGCAGATCAACATTTTGGGGGCGACTTCCGGAGACACCGGTTCCTCCGCTGAGTACGCGATGCGAGGGCGCGACAACATCCGGGTGTTCATGCTCACCCCAGCCGGGCGCATGACCCCTTTCCAGCAGGCGCAGATGTTCGGGCTGGACGAGCCGAACATTTTTAACATTGCTCTCGACGGCGTTTTCGACGACTGCCAAGACGTGGTCAAAGAGGTCAACGGCAACGCGGCCTTCAAAGCGAAGTACCGCATCGGCGCGGTCAATTCCATCAACTGGGCGCGTCTTTTGGCGCAAACGGTCTACTACATTTCGACGTACCTGCGGATTACCGAATCCAATGAGGAAAAGATCTCCTTTGCCGTGCCGACTGGAAACTTCGGCGATATTTGTGCGGGGCATGTTGTCAAGCAAATGGGCTTACCGATTGACAAGCTCATTGTGGCCACGAACGAAAACGATGTGCTTCACGAGTTTTTCACCACCGGCAACTACCGGCCGCGTTCTGCGCAGGAGACTCACGCGACGTCCTCGCCGTCTATGGATATTTCTAAGGCTTCGAACTTTGAGCGTTTCATTTTCGATGCGCTGGGCCGCGACGCTGCCACCACTGCCGAACTTTTCGGCGTGAAGGTCAAAGAGGGGGGCTTTGATCTTGCAGAAGAAGCCGCGCCCGGCACCTTGGAGCGCATCCATGAGGAGTTCGGTTTCCTCTCCGGCACCTCCGTCCACGCCGACCGCGTGGCCACGATCGCCGCCGTTGAGCGCGAATTCGGTGTGGTCATCGACCCGCATACCGCTGACGGTGTGCATGTTGCCCGCAGCGTGGCAGGTAAGGTCGATACCCCGATCGTGGTGTTGGAGACGGCTCTGCCGGTGAAGTTCGCTGAAACGATCCGGGAAGCCTTAGGCCGCAACCCGGAGGTGCCGCAGCGTTTTGCCAGCATCATGGAGGCGGGTCGCTACGTTACTGACCTTCCCAATGATGCCGGTGCCGTGGCAGACTTCATTGCCGCAACTATCGACGCCACCGACGCTACCCCGGACGTCAACTAAGTCCCGATCAGGAAGGAGCTCAACCTCGATGGCACAGGAGCAATTCGCAGGCCCGGATTACTTCACGGAGTTCGACCCGGAGAAGTTCCTCCGCGACATTAAAATTCAGGCGGCGCAGGATGCCGGCGGCGAGGACGCCGCCGAACAAGGCCAGGATTTCGCAGGTGAGCCCAACTAACCGCGAGGATCACAACGCAGGGCGAGAGTTCGACCGCGACTCTTGGGCTTATTACTACCCGCAAGGAACCCACGCCGATTCCTCCTTTCCGGGCCCACGCCACGCGGTGGTCAGCCCGCAGCAGGGCCGCCGTGGCGTCGGCGAGACCACATGGAGCGCCATCTTGGTCATCGCTGTGTTCAGCATCGCCGCGATCGTGTGGGCAGGTATCACCACCTCACAGATACCGAGTGGGACTGTCGAGGACAGGCTTGCCCGGGAAAAGGTGCAGACCCCGGCTGGTGAGTCTCCTGCGCCTGCCGACCCTGCGCAGGAAGCGCCGAGCGGCATCCCGGTGCGCGTGCCCGAGTTTGCGTTGTGGGCGCCTGGGACGTTGATACAAACGACTGACCACTACCCGCAGCCGGGGGAGTCTTTCACCGCACAGTCGTGCACGGTGGCCTTTAGCTTCTCCAACGCAGAAGGCCGCAATTTTGCGGTCACCGCGGGCCACTGTGGGCGCGAAGGCGAGCTGGTGTGGCCCACGAACGCTTCCACGGCCGCCGATTACGCCCGCGAAGCGGGTCGTTTCATTTACTCCGGTCTCTACAGCGAAGACGCTGGCGATACGGACATCGGCATCATCGAGATCACCGACCCGGACCGTTTGATGGCGTTGGTGGGTGCCCCGATCGCTACCGGCATTGCCGTTGAGGCCAGCGCCGTCGGGGATTATGTGTGCAAAACGGGCGGCACCACCGGCTACACTTGCGGAACCTTCGAGGAATCTAACAGGGTGCAGATCATCACCACCAACGAGGAAAGCGGGCGGGAGACCCGCGGTGACATCGCGGCGGTGTGCGCGGCTAAGGGCGATTCCGGTGGGCCGGTTTTTCGTGATGTTTCCGGCCGCGCCACGATCATCGGCGTTGTCTCCGGAACTGAAGCTGGCCGTGAGGGCGAGGAGTGCTACGAGGGCATGGCAAACCCGAAGCTGATGTCGTATTCCAATGTGGATCAGGTCTTTGAAATCATTGACCGGGTGGTGCCGGACGCGAAGTGGGTTGCGCAGAGCTGGTAGCCGCCCAGCGCTATTCGGGTTTCGGTTCCGGCGCTGGCAGCGCCGGGGTGCCCACCCCGTATTTTTGTTTGAAGTTCTCGCCCGCGGGCCAGGTCTTTTTCTCTTTCTTAAATTTGGTGCGGTCTTCCCAGTAGACGTTGTCGGGGCCGTAGGAGCCGAGCACTAAAAGGTCGATGCCTGCGAGAATTTTCAGGTTCTGCCAGCTTTCTACCGCGTCTTTGGCGGCCTGTTCGTCCTCGCTCATCCACGTCATCCACATGTGGTGCTCGCGGATGCGGCCAGGGTGGAAGTGGAAGGCTAGTTGGCGGGCGTTTCCGGTCAGTGCGGTATCGAGGTAGCCCTGGATCGTCTCCGGTGGCAGGGTGTGGTAGCAAAAACCCCAGAAATTGATCTGCATGTTGTCGGGTGTGGTCAGGGTGATGCTGTCTAGGCAGTTCTGCTCCATGAGGCGGGAGAGGTGTCCGGAGACTTCCGTGGTATCTGCCACAGCCGATGGTGTGAGTTCCCCGCGCAGTGCCACACCGGTGTGGGTGCGTGCAGTTTCAGCTTTGTCGATGAGGTAGGTGCGCAGGCTGGCGTTGACGTTGTCTTGGCTGGTCTGTGCGTAAAGGATGGGCCGCAGCGGTCGCTCTACTGCGGCGCGTGGTGCTACGGCATCGGTTTCGTAGCTGGTCACGACAACTCCCAGTACGATGGCGCCGACGAGCAGGGCGCCGTAGCCGGTTGTGAACACAGCGTTGGGCAACCGTTGGAGGAAGGGCTTCTTCGCCTCCGCGGGCTTGTTGTTCGTATCGTCGGCGCGGGTGTTGTCCGCGCCGGGTGGGGAAGTCCAGGCCGTGCTCATGATGAAAGGAAGTTTAGTCGCCTCTGGGGTGGGGGTGGTGTTGCGCCCTGGCCCGCATTGTTGTGGGGCCGACGTAGACTAGGCGCCGAGCCTTTGAAGTCCTGCCCTGAAAGGAGAGCTGCTGGTGCCCATTCCCGAGTTCATTGTTGAGACGCGTAAGAAGATCGGCACCGATTTGATGTGGGTGCCGGCGGTTTCGGCCATTGTGCTTCGTGATGCCCAGGAGCCCTCCGATTGGGCTGTACCCGAAGTTCTTTTGGTCAAACGCGCCGACAATGGGATGTGGACTCCCGTGACTGGGATTTGTGATCCGGGTGAGGAAGCGCACGAGGCGGCGCAGCGGGAGGTTGCGGAGGAAACGGGCGTTGAGGCCACCACTGTCGCGCTGCTGGGTGTGGGGGCGGTCGGTCCCGTTACCCATTCCAATGGTGATAAGGCGTGCTACATGTCGGTGCAGTTGCGTCTTGAGGCGGTTGACCCGTTGGCGGTGCCCGTGGCTGCCGACGACGAAAATACTGAGGCAGCCTGGTTTGCAATTTCTCGGATGCCGGTGCAGGACCCGAAGTGGCGCTTGGCTATTGCAGACGCCGCCGCTCAGCGCCGCCACCCGCAGACTTTCGTCCCGCGTTTGGGTCTGAACAAACGCTAGCGTGCGTTTCGGTATCGACGTCTCTGAGCATCAGGATGGTTTGTCCTTGGTGCGGGCGGCTGATGAGGGTGTTGAGTTTGTGGTCATCCGCACCTCGGATGGCACGTACCGGGACCGCGTTTTTGCTTCGCATCTTGCTGATGCCCACTTAGCCAACCTTCAGGTTGAGGCTTATCACTTTTTGCGCAGCCCCGCGGAGGGTACCTCGATTGCGCAGCAGGTTGAGGCTGCTTGCGAAGTTTTGGGTCTTGCGGATGTTGCCTTGTGGCTGGATTGCGAGACTCCGGCAGGGCTTTCGCTTTCCGACGTCCACCTCGCCCACGCCTTGTTTACCTCGCGCGGTGTCTGCGTTAAGGGGATCTACACCTACCCGCGGTGGTGGCGTTGGCACATGTGGGGGGCGGATACCCGGCCCTTTGGCAAGCTGTGGTTGGCCGATTTTGGTAGCGACCCGCCTGGGGCGCCGCGGGAGATTTTTCCGGGTGGGTGGCCGCAAAGTGTGGGCAAGCAGGTGCCCTCGATGTGGCAGTTTTCCTCGAAAGTACAGGTAGCTGGTTTTAGTGTGGATGCCAATGCGCGACGCGATTGAGCCTTCAGCGGCAGCAGCGGGTGCATTTTCCCGTCTGTATTGCTCTGAGTAATACAAACTGTGTTAGCCTCAGTGATACAGCGAAGGAGGCGCCCTATGGTCACCATCACCATCAACCCCGATGGAACAACGCCGGTATTCCAACAAATCCACGACGCCATCGTCCTCGCCATCGCGAAAGACGAGCTAAAACCCGGCGACACACTCGACCCAGTACGCCGCGTGGCCGCGGAGTTCGGCATCAACCCCGCCACCGTACAAAAAGCCTACGACCTGCTGCGCACCGAGGGGCTGATCGAAAGCGCGCAACGCTTAGGCAGTCGCGTCGCGGCGCCGCGCCGCGCAACGCCCGACCTGTCGGCACTAGGACCGATGCTCGCTCTCGCCGTAGCCCAAGGAGCCGATGAAACCACGCTACGCACGCTTATCGACGATCATCTGCGCCATCTCTACAACAAGGAACCCCAGAAATGAACGACTTTTTCATCCCCCTGATCGCCGTCATCTCCGTACTCAGTGTGGCAGTGGCCCTTCTTAGCCTGCCGCTGACCGCACCGGCGGGAGTCATCCTCGGGGCCCGTGTCCCGCGCAACCGCGCCACCGACCCAGAGGTCAAGGCGGCGGTGCGCTCCTACCAACTGGCCGTCAGCGCCGGGACGGTGCTGCTCACGCTGGCGGCGGTGCTGAAGCCGTACAGCCTCGTGGTACTCGCCGGTGCTCCGCTAATGCTACTGCTTCTCGCAGGTGTGGCCTATGTCCGCGGACACCACCGCATCGCCCGGGCCAAGCAGCAAGGTGGTTGGTTCGACGGCGTCACCACCTCCATCACCGGACGCATCTCCGGTGAGGATGAACCACCCCTTCGCGTACCGTGGCCCGCCTACGTAACGAGCCTGGCAATTCTCGCCGGCGTTGCGCTCTACATCACATCGCGCTGGGCTGACATACCGGAGGTTTTCCCCACCCACTTCGGAGCCAACCTTGAACCCGACGCATGGAGCGAAAAAACAGTAGGAAACGTGTACTTCTTGCTCTTTATGGCACTGGGACACACGCTTTTCATGGCCGGATTGTCCTGGCTCATCGCCCGTGCCCCCATCCACACGCGATCGGATCGCACCGCGGCGGGCAAGCACAACACCCGCGCCGTGCTCGCTGAATCGCTCACCGGGCTCGGGGCGGTGACCATCGTGTTGGCCTTGGGGCTGTCCATGCTCCAACTGAGTTCCATCCTCGGAGACTTCGGGAGCCACCGCGGAGGCATCCTCGCAGCCTTCATCGTCTCGGTCCTCGGTTCATGCGCTGTGCTCGTGGTTCGTACCCAGGCGGCGCAAACCCGCGCAGGTGCGGCCGCCAGCGAAGACGAAAGCCCCGACAACGACAGCGATTACGTGTGGGGCATGTTTTACTACAACCCGCAGGACCCCGCCGTGGTGGTGGACAAGCGGACAGGGGCAGGAATCAGCTTCAACTTCGCCACCTGGCAAGGCAAACTCGCCGCGGCGCTGACCATACTCACACTGATGGTGTCCCTCGCACTGCCCTTCGTGCTCTAGTGCGGCGGGGCGTCGAAAAGCAAGCAAGCACTGGGGCACTTTCGGACAACTCTTTGACCAAGAGTGACTCGGTCTGTCTCGATGCCCTCTCCCATGAAACACCCACCTGTTTTCCCGCACGTCTCAATTCGCGCTGATACTACTCAGGAAATGTAGCGTCTCCGCCCGGTTTGTCTGGGAGTACGAATCCCTTCTCCTCGCCTGGAAAGAACGAAAGCTCCGGTGGAGGGCCAATTTCTATCTCGGGAATCGAGTCGGAGTGTTTGATGAGACCGTCGTCAGTTGTGAACAGGTGCTCGCAACCGGACTCGACCGCACAGGCGAGAATAGCGGCATCCGGTGGTTTGATGAGAAAGTGGGTGCAGTAGTCTCGAGCGCGGAGCATGACCTTTCGGTTCACTTCCATCCACAGTACGTCCGCGTTGTCAAAGAAAAGCCGCGCGGACTGGACCTCCGCGTTGTCGATAGGGCCGGCGGTTGCACCACCTCGCATCCCGTAAGCGCCGACCCCTTCGACTCCCACCAACGTGGATAGAACCACCTCGAATCCTTCGTGCCGGAGTACGGCTTCGGTTCGGTCGTTGAGATTTTCGTCTTCTCCCAGAAACAAGCTGATGAAGAGATTTGAGTCGATAGCGACGCGAACCGGCTGTTCTCTACGAGCCATAGGCGCTCGCTTCCTGGGCGCGGAGTTCACGCATAATGGCCTGTGTGGTCACACCCTCGTCCCTCAGCCGATTCCAGATACCTCGGCCGGAAACAGCAGTTGGCGACGGGACTGTTTCGACGCTCTTGGCATCGACTTGTTCCGGAGCGTTGGATTCAGGGTGCCGCTTCAATAGACCCGAGACCTCAACGATTCGCCGGAGGTTCATCCGAATCGCCTCATCAAGGTCTTCATCGAAAGTCACCCGAACATCTTTGTTAGTGAGCTCGTCTCGTAGCGTAGCACTAAGCCCATTGGAACCGTCCTTGTAACTGTGGAGCTTGCCAACGACGGACCCGATTGAAATGGGAGTCTTCTTCATGGCTTCCTGAATGGATTTCAGAAGAACCGAGTCGAGTTGCAATGACCGCTCGGTGGTCAGCCCTAAAATCTCGGCCGAATCAACCCCATTCCGATGTGAGAGCTTTGCCAAGTCCCGAAGCAGTGTTGCTTGTCTCGATGACCAGTTAGGTGGCAACACTTGCTTCGCTCGAACTAGGTCAACGGCGTGGATGATCGCTTGCTCCGCTGCTGGCGGAGCTGCTACGCCTGTCACAGAGCTACCGGTCCGAAGGGATGCCATTTTGACTGGACCGCCGTCAGGGTTGAAGCTGCCCACGAGCTTTCTGAGCAGTTCGAGCCCCTCCGCGACAGTTTTCGCGTCGATGCCACCAAGATCGCCATTGAGCTTGAGCTCAACAACGTGGAGCGATTCTTGATCTGGGGTACGGTTTTCCATGGTCACCTCCTACATGCTTTTCGGCCTTGTACTGCATGAGTCTATTCGCTTGAACGACTTGGCAGCGCCTTCGGATCGAACACGCGACCTGGAAAACGCTTTAGCCAGCGAAAAGGGAAAATTAACACTCATATGGAACTAAGCTTCCGGGGATTCAAACTAACCGAATAACAACGTTCTCTCACACAAATTGACCACAGCCGGAATGCCCGCACCTCGCAGTGAGTCCACCTTGCGTTTGGCTCGGCCGAGGTCGGTAGTCCGCCCATAAAACTCCGACCCGCACTCGTTCCAAACCTCGTAGGCCTTCTCTTGGAAACAGGTTTCTGCTGGCTCCCGACACCCGTCCTCGTGAGGGTACTGTCCCTCACGCTCCAAGACGTGCTGCTCGAAATGGTCCTCGGCGATCAATGCGCACCGCTCCCAGAGCGACAGGCCACCAAATGCTGCTTCGGCCTCCAAGCACAACAGGCCTGTTGGGCGATCAGTACAATGCAGCAAGGTTTTGCGGAATGCGTGAGCGGCCTCGACATCAATCGAGAGGTGCTCACCATCGGGACCTAGGAGACGCACTGTTTCCTGGTTTCGGCTAATGAAGACTTGGAGCTGCGCCAGGCTGGCCCGGTCAAGGTGCAAGTCGAGGTGGAGCAGCACAGGGTCTTTTTCAGCTCGGGTCCGTTCGACTGGAATATTCGAGCCCATTCCGAAGTCGCCCCTAGCTTTCCGCAACAGCTTTCAGCCGCGGGTCGTCTTCCGACTCGATTCGCTCCCACGTTAGGAGGTACGCAGTGGCTTTCGTTCCGGTAGCCATGAGCTCCCCAACGTGGCCGAGCGCTGCTTGAGTTCTCCAGTGGACGGCGAGAAGGTTGAAGTCCTTGTCACGTACTTCGAGACGGGTGCCCGTAAAGGGGTACGCGTCGATGTCGTTGGTTGTGTGCAAAGCGTAGAAGGTGTTCGGTGCGCCTTGAGCTGCCCAGGAATTGTCTGCTGGCTGTGGTGGGGTGGTGGTCATGGAATGTCAGTGTGTCGTCGAACAGGCGACCGCGCCATGGCGGGGGTTCGGGTTTCGAACAGACTCGACCGCCTTGTCCCATTTTTGTCGGGGTTTGTCGGACCCGTTGGTTACTCTTGAAACAGCACTAGAGAGGATGACCATGTCGAGACTGACTGACCTGCTTGCCCAGGCCCGTGCCTATGACCCCCGCATGGCTCAGGAGCTGGAGCGCGAGATTCGCCACGCCACTAACCAGCGCTCTTTCGGCCTTGTTTTTGAGCGGCATTTGCCGGACGGCGTTGAGTTGCCAACGCGGCCTGTCCGCCGCGGTGACACAGTCCATATTCTTCCTCCCCGTGGCACAGTGGCGTCCACAGACCCAACGCTGTGGAAGGTTGTGACGATTGACCGCAAGGCCGAGGGTGGAGCCACCGCAACGGTCATCGAGGCGGAACCCGGACAGGGCATCGAACCGGAGCTGCGAGACGGAATGAAAGTCGATGACCTTGTCGTTGTCGCCCAGCACGACGACATCATCTACCCCGGACTTGTACAGACCGGCGAGGTCGTGAACTCATCTGACCCAGAGGCGCCGTTCCACACCGTCATCAACGCCGAGAACTTGCACGCCCTGAACCTTCTGACGTACACGCACCGTCACAAGGTGGATTGCATTTACATCGACCCGCCGTACAACACTCGCGACAAGGATTGGAAGTACAACAACGACTACGTTGATGGCGATGACCAGTACAAACACTCCAAGTGGCTGTCGATGATGGAGAAGCGCCTGGAGCTCGCTAAAGATCTTCTCAACCCAGAGGATTCGGTGCTCATTGTCACGATTGACGAAAAGGAGGTACACCGGTTGGGGTTGCTGTTGCAGCAAACGTTCTCTGACGCGAAGACTCAGATGGTTTCCATCGTCATTCAGAATGCTGGCAGCACCCGCGCGCAAGAGCTTGGTCGCGTTGAAGAATACGCATTTTTCGTGTTTTTGGGTTCTGCGAAACCAGCCCTTGTAAAAGACGACCTGCTCAACGAGGCCCCCTCCACCAAAGTGGACAAGGTTCGCTGGGAATCTCTACTTCGTAGCGGCACGGATAGTTTGAGGACTGACACACCCAATCTTTTCTATCCCATATATCGACAATGAATCGGGAAGAATCGTCGGGTGTGGTGAGTCCAAAGAAGTCGACAGTCCCCGCTCAGAGTGGAAGATACCAGTAGGAACGCACGCCATTTGGCCGATCAAGAAGAATGGTGCCGAGGGCCGTTGGCAGTGTCTTCCCAGTACTCTAATGAATCTCGTCGACAACGGAATGGCGCGAGCAGGAAAGACTATCCCTGAAACCGGAAGATGCACTGCCTGGTATTTGGGAAGAGTTGCTCGAAACAAGATTGATTCTGGCGAGTACACGGTGACCGGCAGGGATAGACAAGGTGCAGTGGTAGTCGAGGTCACCGACCCGACAATCAACCAGTACCCCGCGAAGACAATCTGGAATCGTCAACGCCATCACGCAGGATGGCATGGGACCAACTTGCTGAACCAGATGCTTACCGACCGAAAATTCCCATTTCCTAAGTCACTCTATGCCGTAGAAGACTCTCTTCGGCTGGTGACCAAAGACAAACCCAACGCTACGGTCCTCGACTTCTTCTCTGGTTCGGGAACTACGGCGCATGCTGTCATGCGCCTGAACAAGCAGGACGGTGGTAAGCGTCGCTCTATCTCCGTAACCAACAACGAGGTGAGCTTCGAAGAAGCGAAGAAACTCACCAAAGAGGGTTACCGCCCTGGCGACCCGGAGTGGGAACGCCTTGGCATTTGCGACTACGTGACCAAGCCCCGAATTGAGGCGGCTATCACGGGCAAGACCCCAGACGGCGACCCCATCAAGGGCGACTACAAGTTCACCGACGAGTTCCCCATGGCCGACGGCTTCGAGGCGAACGCTCGCTTCTTCACGCTCACCTACGAGCCGCCGACGCGGGTACGCCACGGCCTGGCCTACAAGCAGATCGCGCCATTGTTGTGGATGAAAGCCGGCCAGTTCGGTCGGGTTATCGAGTCCATTCCTGACCGAGGCTGGGACGTGGCCGAGTCACACGGAGTCATCAAAAACTTGGCGGCGGTCGAATCGTTCGCTGACGCGATCCGCGAGACGGGAAGCATTACGACTGCGTACATCGTCACCGACGATGACTTGGCATTCCAGTCAACAGTGAGCCGCCTTGACGGCTTCGATGTTAAGTGCGTGCAGCTCTACAACACTTACCTCACCAATTTTGCCTTTACCCAGTCCGGAGGAGCGATCTAGCCATGAAGTACACGCTCAAGCCCTACCAAGAGACTGCTTCGCGCGAGATCCTTGAACGCCTAGATGATGCCAACCAAGTTCGTTCGATTGGCAAGCAGGCCGCGTTCGCGCTTTCCGCACCGACAGGTGCCGGTAAGACCGTGATCGCCACCGACGTGTTCGAGAAGCTCCTTCTGCCGTCAGATGACCGGGTACCTGACGAGAAGGCTGTCATTATTTGGTTCTCGGACAACCCGGACCTGAACCGTCAGTCGCGCTACCGTATCGAGGGCGCGTCGAGTACCTTGCACGGTCGTACTGTCGAAATCGACAACTCGTTCATCAAGAACGAGTTTGAGGCAGGGAAAATCTACTTTCTCAATACCCAGAAGCTGTCCAAGGGCACAGTGCTGACGGGTGGGCGAAAGAAAAACGGTTCGAACTTCGAGCTGTTCGACAATGCACCCGATTTGACGCAGGTGACAATCTGGGACACGCTTCGTAACACTCTTGAGTCGCCCGACCACAACGTGTACTTCGTTGTGGACGAGGCTCACCGAGGCTCAGGCAAGCAGTCTGACCGCGAGACGATCCTCCAGCGGCTCATTGCCGGTCACACCCCGGATGGTGCTACTGCGACGGTGCCCCCGATGCCAGTGGTTGTGGGTATCTCTGCCACACCGGGCAAGTTCAAGAAAATGCTCAACGACATGCCTGGTGCTCGCATGGTGTTAGAGGACGTGGACGTCCCGACCGACGAGGTGCAAGAGTCGGGGCTGCTCAAAGATATTGTCGAGCTCCAGATTCCCGGTGAGGAGGGTGAGGCGTTCGAGAACATCTTCGTCCGCCAGGCGGCCCGTCTGCTTGCGGAATCTACCCGGCGCTGGAGTGAGTACCATATCGAGCAGGGCGGAGATGACAAGCGAGTCGTACCTCTGATGGTTGTGCAGATGCAGGACTTAGCGACCCCGGAGAACATGTACCGAGTCATCTCGGCTTTACGTGAGGGTTGGCCAGAGCTGCCGCACGATTGCTTTGCCCATGTTTTCGGTGAACATGCTCCGATCCAGGCCGGCGACACGGTGATTCCGTATATCGAGCCGCAGCACGTCGAAGACCGCGAGTGGATTCGTGTCTTGTTCGCCAAGACGGCTATCTCCACCGGCTGGGACTGTCCGCGTGCCGAGGTCATGGTGTCTTACCGCCCAGCCAATGACGAGGACTTCATCACCCAGATCATTGGCCGCATGGTGCGCTCGCCACTAGCACGTCGAATCCCAGGCGACGACCTTCTCAACTCCGTGCTGTGCCTGTTGCCGAGGTTCAACCGTGCGGCCGCTGAACGGGTCGTAATGAGCATCAACAGGCCAGGCGAGATTGACCCGCCGCCTTTCATCAACCCCGTGGTGAAACCGGAAACGCTTCTTCCTATCGACAACGACGCGCTGTGGGCAGCTTTCACTGCTCTTCCGACCGAGGTTGCCCCGAAACGTTCGGGCAAGCCGATTTCACGCCTTATCAACGCCGGCATTGAGCTGGAAGTCGACGGGCTCATGCCGGACGGCGAAGCGAGGGCCAAGAAGGAGCTCGTTTCGATAGTCAATGCGCTGCTCGTGCGCTACGCCGACGAAGTTGAGACCAAGAAGAAAGACATTCTGAAAGTTGAAACGCAGCGACTGACGTATCGGTACTCGGACCGGGGGCTGAAAGGCGAAGACTCTATTGAACTTGTCGCCGACGACCGGGTTATCACCGAATCGTTTGAGTTGGCGACTCCCGTGTTCAGTCGGGCACTCGCCAACCTGTGGGTCAACGACTACCTCGTTGCAGGGTTAGACAACGGTGAAGCCGACGAAGACCTCATTATCGAAGCGCACCTGACGCTGGGCGCTCTGGCGAAGGTTGAGGGTGCAAAGGATTCTCTGTGGCGTGAGGCCGATCAAACAGCGAAGGCCTGGCTTGACCAACACCGGGCTGACATCTCCGCGCTGCCGGACAGCCGGCAGGCTAAGTACACGGTTCTGCGAGAAATGGCCGAAGCGCCAAGCGCCGTGTTTTTGGAAAAGCCTAAGAACCGCATGGAGTCCCCGGGCGTGTGGAACTCGGAGAAGAAGGAGCTTGACCCGTATCCTCGCTACGACAACTGGGCACTCGTCGCGGAAAACGGCTCGGCGCCGGCGAACCTGAATGACTGGGAGATAAAGGTCGTCGAGACCGAAATGGCGCGACATGGTGCTGTTTCTTGGTACCGCAACCCTTCGCGTCCAGGCCGAGACGCGCTTTCTGCGGTTTACTACGACGAGGCCACCGGTCGCTGGCGTTCTGTGCAGCCGGACTTCATCTTCTTTCTCCGCGACAGCGAAGGCGCCATGCGAGCGTCCATCGTTGACCCGCACGGCGCCTACCTCGGCGACGCGCTCGGGAAGTTACGTGGACTCGCACGCTATGCAGAGCAGTACGGAGACCGTTTCGTGCGTATCGAGTCGGTCTCCGGTGCGGATGCCAAGTCGCTTCGGGTGCTCGACTTGAAGTCCGAAGCGGTTCGCGCGGCGGTGGTCGAGGCGGCGAGTGCAGAAGCTGTATACGAGAAACTTGGATACGCCTACAAGTAGAGGGTGCTGTCACTGAAAGTTTTTTGAACACCGAATTGTGCTCAAGCACGTAAGAAAATCGTTTGGATTGTCCACCCTTTAGGTAACTGATTCTCCCTGCCAATGAAAACGCAGGGATCAAAGTCTGATTCCTCCCATTGCCGCAGTTTCTCCTCGGGTAGTTTGCCGAGTCTGAACGGCAGTCGCTTCACGGTTACGAACGTGGGTTGGCCTGGTTGCAGAAGCCGAGTTCTCACTGCGAGAGATTTGAAGGGTTTCACAACAAGACCGTATTCCTCCCCGCGGAAGTCGTCACCTCGGAAAATGACAGGACCTTTTTCAAGTTCCCACGACCCTCCGACTACCGCTGTTCGGCACCGGTTATTTCGGAGAAATGCTCGTGTGCGCGCTCTTCGAAATGTAGCCCACTGGCGCTCTTTGAAAAGTAGCCCAGTGTGGTCGTTTGTTATTGTGCCTGATGTGGTTGCAGGGCGGGGGTTGTTGCGGGGGTGAACCCTTTGAGACCGTCACAGGCACCGTGGCGGGCGTGTGGGCGCTTTGGCGTACCCTGCGGACGCTTTGGCGACCGTGAAAGTGGATGAGTGGCTGACTGTGGCTGATTAACCGCGCCCAAAACAAAAATGACCCCCGCGACTGGCTGATTTTTACCAGTGGCGGGGGTTCTTTGCACCCTGAATCAGGGGGCTAAATTGCTGCTAAGAGAAGATTTCGGGGTTGTCCAAACAACGCACGGGAGTTTTCTGAAATCCCCACTGGGGCTAGCAGTCGTAGTAGAGCTCGAACTCAAGCGGGGTCGGGCGCAAGCGCGACGGGGTGATCTCGGAGTCGTACTTCAAACGAATGTATGACTCAATGAGGTCTTCGGTGAACACGTCGCCTTCAGTGAGGAAGTCGTGATCGTTTTCCAAAGCGACCAGCGCGGCTTCGAGCGAGGTCGGCGCCTGCGGAATCTCCTTAGCCTCCTCCGGGGGAAGCTCGTAGAGGTCCTTGTCCACCGGGGCGTGCGGCTCGATGCGGTTTTTGATGCCGTCGATGCCTGCCAACATCATCGCGGCGAAGCCCAAGTAGGGGTTGCCCGACGGGTCCGGGGCACGGAACTCGATGCGTTTGGCCTTCGGGTTCGAGCCGGTAATCGGGATGCGGATTGCCGCGGAACGGTTGCGCTGCGAGTACACCAAGTTGATGGGAGCCTCGAAGCCCGGCACCAAGCGGTGGTAAGAGTTGAGCGTCGGGTTGGTGAAAGCGAGGACCGCGCCAGCGTGCTCAAGGATGCCGCCAATGTAATAGCGGGCAATGTCCGACAACCCGCCGTAGCCGGACTCGTCGTAGAACAATGGCTCGCCGTCTTTCCACAGCGACTGGTGCGCGTGCATGCCAGAGCCGTTGTCTCCGGCCAGCGGCTTCGGCATGAAGGTGGCGGACTTGCCGAACTGGGTGGCGGTGTTTTTCACGATGTACTTGAAGTCCTGCAAATCATCCGCGGCGTGCAGCAACGTATTGAACTTGTAGTTAATTTCCTGCTGGCCACCATTGCCAACCTCACGGTGGAAACGCTCGACGTCGAAGCCAGCCTTAGCCAAGTTGAGCACCATTGCATCGCGAACGTCGACGGTTTTGTCGTAAGGCGGGACCGGGAAGTAGCCGCGCTTGACGCGGTTTTTGTAACCGAGGTTGGGGCCGCCGTCAAGCTCGGTTTCGGCGCCTCGGTTCCACCACCCCTCCTCAGCTTCAAGTTCATAAAAGGCTTTGTGGTCATCGGCCTGGTAGCGGATGGAGTCGAAAAGATAGAATTCAGCTTCGGCGCCAAAGAAGCAGGTGTCTGCGATGCCGGTGGAAGCAAGGTATTCCTCGGCCTTACGTGCAACATTGCGCGGATCGCGGGAGAAGGCTTCGTGGGTAAACGGGTCGTTGACGAAGAACTTCAAGTTTAAGGTCTTTGCGTCGCGGAACTGGTCAATCTTCGCGGTCGCCAGATCGGGCATGAGAATCATGTCCGACTCCTCAATAGTGGTGAAGCCGCGGATTGAGGATCCGTCGAAGGCAAGGCCTTCTTCCATTACCTCATCATCGAACCTGGATGCCGGGATGGAAAAGTGGTGCTCTGTTCCAGGTACGTCGGTGAAGCGAACGTCAACCATTTCGACTTCCTCGTCCTGGATGAACTTTTTGACTTCGTCGATATTGTCGAAGGCCACTGTGAAACTCCCTAGGTAGGCAATTGAACGGTCCTATTCTACAGCCGGTGGCATCACCTCGGCGCAAAAAGTAACGGATCTAAGTTCCGCGCCACAAATAGCTATTGCGGACGGGTTTTCCGCAGTCCAACCCCCATTCAGTAGGGTATGCAGCATGGCAAGTAGCGAACGTAGCTGGCGCAGTGGCCCGGAGCTTCCCGGCCAATTCGACCCGCGCGATAGCGCGGTCGACTACCCGGGCGAAAACTTCGGCATGCCCAAGGAAGGTCCAGGCTCTCAAGCGAGTGTGGCGCGGCGTATGGGGGCAGTAGTGGTCGACTGGATGATGTGTTGGATCATCGCCGGTTTCGTCAACATGTTCACTTCAGCAGCCGGAGACGTCGCCACCTTGACGCTGATTCTGTGGGTTATTTTGGGCATTATGAGCGGCTGGTTGTTCGCGCGCACCCCGGGCATGGTCCTTTTCGGCATGGGCGTGGCAAGACTGGACAAGCCGGGGCAGCGCGTCGGCCTGTGGCGCGCTGCGCTTCGCACGATCTTTACCATGTTCATCCTCCCGGCCGCCCTCGTGGATTTCAACGGTCGCGGCATGCACGACCGTGCAACTGGCACAACGGTCATCCGCGTGTAAAAAGCGCACGCAAAAAACGAGACGCCGCCATGTGGCGGCGTTTCGTTGCGCTGAGTCTTTTGGGGGCCGAAGGATGAGGATTAAAGCCTGTTATTTGCCCTTGCGCTCCTGCATGCGGCGCATCCTGCGGTTCATTCCCGCCATGGATTGCGCTTGGCGCGGCAGCGGCCCGCCGGGAAGTCCCTCCGGTCGGTTCGCGTTGCGGTTATCCATCGCGTCGAGCTTCGCCGCTAAAGAGTACACCTCGTTTTTCTTGTACTCCTTGGGCAGCTTCAGCAACTTCTTTTGCAGATCGCGCACCTGGGTTTGCCCTTCGCCTTCACCGATGATGATTTGGTGAATTGGCACGCCAGCCAGCAGGCGGTCGACGCGCCGTGCCTGGCTATCCATCATCTTCTTCAACCGGGTTGGGTTGCCTTCGCCGACGAGGATGACACCAGGGTTGCCCACCGTGCGGTGCACAACATCCATTTGTGGGGTTGCTGCCACAGAGGTCTTGGTCACCCAAGCGATGCCCATTGTGCTGCGCAGGTTTTCGAGAGACCATGCAGCCGCGCCGGGTTGGTTTCCCACCTCCTCGAACATGGAAGCCTCAAGACGGCGGGTAAACAGCCACATCGCCAGGACGATACCCAGCATCAGGCCGATGACCAGCATAAACCACTGGCCGTTCCAGAGCATGCCGATGAGGAAGAACAGCAGTGCCATACCGATGACGCTGATCAACATGATCGGAATGAGCTTCGGGTCACGCTTGCGCTGCAGGTTGAACGCTTGCCAGACTTGGCTCATGGTGCTCTTGCGCTGCGCGCGCTTCGCCTCGCGCTGCTGCTTCTTCAGGGCTTTGCTCGCCGCTTTGTCCTTCGAATTAGCCATAGTTGACACTCTATTGCACGTGCATGCGTTGCGAGAAAGCGCACCAGGGTGTCAATAGGTAAGTTCGTGCGCCAAAACCCAAAGGCGTCGCCTTGCCAGCTATTTGCCAGCAAAGCGACGCCTATGTGAAGTTCAAGCGTTAGGTGTCGATCCGGTCCAGTCGCGCATTGAGGTGGAGTTTCTCCGGTTTGGAGGCTTGGCGTAGCTGCAGGCTAAAACCGTTGTCGTCCGGTTCGGCCCAGGCTGCTACGCGGGCGGGGATCACAATGGGTTTGTGGAACTCGACGGTGTAGCGAAGTGGTCCGGCCCAGCGTCCGTCGACCAGGCGCAGCGCCGCGGCGGCTGAGAGCATGCCGTGGGCGATTACCGCCGGGAAGCCGAAAGCTTTCGCACCCAGGTTAGAGGTGTGGATCGGGTTGGAATCGCCCGAGGCCTCCACGTATGCCCGAACATTGTTGCGGCTAAAACGCCATTGGGCGATGGCCGCATGATCGGGGACGTCGGGAAAGTCGAGTGGGCGGGCATCGTCGCGTCCGCGGGTGGTCAAAGCCACCGGGGCGGATGAGGCAAAGCGTGCGCCTTGGCCGAGGAAGGTGGAGGTCTGCGACCAGACCGGCTCGGTTTCGTTGTCGGGGGTGACGGTGGTGATGATGTCGATAAGCAAGCCCTTGCGGTGCGGGCGCAGGTTCTCGGCGTGGGTGCGCACCGTGAAGTTCTCGTCGACGCCCACCGGGCGAAGTTGTGTGATTTCGTTGGCCACGTGGACGGCGCCGACTGGGGCAAAGGGGAAGTCCGAGCGGCTCATCAGCTCCATCGTCAGCGGGAAAGACAGGACATAGAGGTAGGTGATGGGAACCTCGTTGCCCAGCCGCAGTCCGGTGGCGCGCGTGTAGGTAGCCAGGTGGGCGCGCTCGATGCTGACCCCGTGGACCTCAAGGTGGGTGCTGGGATCTGCGTCGGCGACATGCTTGGTGCCCACGGCCGGGACCGCCCCCGCGACGATGCGGCGCATGACCTTTTTCAGGTCGGGGATGGAGTTGAGGGTTTCGGTGTTCGACATGTCTTTTATGCTCCCAAAATGGACTGGCCGCACACGCGCACGGTGTTGCCGTTGACGGCGCGGGACGCGGTGGAGGCGAAGAAGGCGACGGCTTCGGCGACGTCGACAGGCTGGCCGCCCTGCTGCAGGGAGTTGATGCGACGGCCTACCTCACGCGGGCCGGTCGGCATCGCGGCGGTCATCTCGGTTTCGATGAAGCCAGGGGCAACAGCGTTGACGTTGCCGCCGAGCTCCGCTAGTTTTTCTGCGAGCGAATCGACAAACCCGATAATGCCAGCCTTGGTTGCGCCGTAGTTGGTCTGGCCGCGGTTGCCGGCGATACCGGAGGTGGAGGACACGCCGATGACGGCCGGGTTTTCGCCCAAAGCGTCAAGTTCAATGAGGCGCTCGGTGATCCGCACGGGGGCGACCAGGTTGATGTTTTGCACCATCAGCCAGCGGTCCTGATCCATGTTGGCCAAAAGTTTGTCGCGGGTGACGCCGGCGTTGTGAACGACCACGTCAACTTTGCGGCCGTAGCGCTGCTCGGCGTGTTCGGCGATTTTCTCGGCTGCCTCCGGGTCGGTCACATCCAGGGGAAGGGAGGTGCCCTTGACTTTGTTGGCGGTGGCGGTCAAACCTTCGCCGGATTGCGGGATGTCTACGCAGATCACTTTCGCGCCGTCGCGGTGCAGTGTTTCGGCGATGACGGCACCGATGCCGCGGGCTGCGCCGGTGACTACGGCGAGGCGGCCAGCGAGGGGCTGGTCCCAGCTCTGCGGGTGCTGCGCACCGGTTTCGGTGACACGAATGACCTGGCCGTCGACGTAGGCAGACTTGCCGGACAGCAAAAAGCGCAGCGTGGATTCAACCGGGGCAAAGGTCTCGCCATCGACGCTGGGATCAACGTAGACCAGTTGAACTGTGCCACCTTTGCGCATTTCTTTGGCCAGGGAGCGGGTGAAGCCTTCGAGGGCGCGGGCGGCGATGCGGGCGTCGGCGTCCTCGGTGAGTTCCGGGGTGGTGCCCACGACGACTAAGCGGGCGTTATCGGTGAGTTTGCGCATCTGCGGGTGGAAGAAGCTGTGCAACTCTACGAGCTGTTCCGGGGTGGTCAGGCCGGTGGCGTCGAAGACCACGCCGGTGCGGGGGGTGTCGGCGGCAGCGTTGAGGAGTTTGTAATCTCCGTCGAGTGCGGTTCGGATGGCGTCGTTGAGGCGTCCGTTGCCGCCGGTGACCACCGGTCCGTGCAGCAGCGCTTCGCCGGGGGTGTAGCGGCGAAGGGGGTAGCCCTGGGGCACGCCGAGTTTCGCTGCGACCGGCGAGTTGATGAGCTGTTCCAGAATGTTTGTAGGGGCCACGGTTACTCCGTTCTCAGTGTTGTCGGTCCCGTGGGGACCATAGTGGGTATACAAAGGGGTAGTAATTAAAACTACCCTTTTGTATCATTGGTGACGTAGCTTACAGTATGAAAGGCGAAGTAACCCGGAATACTATTTGTTGGACGCGCCACGTTGCGAAAACGTGGGAAGAACATCAGCACAAGCCTAGGCGCATAATGAGCCTCCGGCCGGACGAAAGATAAAGGAAACACCGTGAACTACCCCCGTAAGGTCGCCATCTTGGGCGGCAACCGCATCCCCTTTGCCCGCTCCAACAAGGAATACGCGGACGCATCCAACCAAGACATGCTCACCGCAGCACTCGATGGTCTTGTCGCCCGCTTCGGTTTGCAAGACGAGCGCCTGGGCCAGGTCGTCGGCGGTGCGGTGCTCAAGCACTCCCGCGATTTCAACCTCGTTCGTGAATCTGTTTTGAGCTCCCCGCTCGACCCGACGACGCCAGCTTTCGACCTGCAGCACGCCTGTGGCACCAGCCTGACCTCCGCAGTCCAGGTCGCTGACGCGATCGCGCTGGGCCGCATTGAGTCCGGTATCGGCTGCGGCACCGACACCACCTCAGATGCGCCCCTGCAGGTCAACGACCGTCTGCGCACCACTTTGATCAAGGCTGCGAGCGCCAAGAAGCCCCTCGACCGAGTGAAGCTTTTTGCTGGCCTGCGCCCCGGCGACCTAGCTCCCGAGCAGCCGCAAGCTGGAGAGCCGCGCACGGGCTTGTCTATGGGTGAGCACGCGGCGATCACCGCCCGCGAGTTCGGCATCACCCGCGAAGCCCAAGACGAGCTCGCCGCCGCGTCGCACCAAAACTTGGCCAAGGCTTACAACGAAGGCTTCTTCAATGACCTGATGACCCCGTTCCTCGGCGTGCAGCGTGACACGAACCTGCGCCCCGACTCCAACGTGGAGACTCTGGCGAAGCTCAAGCCTGTCTTTGGCAAGCAGGACGCCATCCAGCACGGCACGCAAGCCACCATGACCGCAGGCAACTCCACGCCGCTTACCGACGGCGCCGCAGCCGCTCTGTTGAGCTCTGAAAAGTGGGCTCGCGAGCACGGTCTTGAACCGCAGGCCTACCTCATTGACTCCGAGATCGCTGCCGTCGATTTCGTTTCTGGCCGCGATGGCCTGCTCATGGCCCCCACCTACGCGGTGCCGCGTTTGCTGGAGCGCAACGGTCTGAGCCTGCAAGACTTCGACTACTACGAAATCCACGAGGCCTTCGCCTCTCAGGTTTTGGCGACCTTGGCCGCCTGGGAGGACGAGACTTATTGCCGTGAGCGCCTCGGCCTGGATAGTGCCCTAGGCTCCATCGACCGCGCAAAACTCAACGTTAAGGGCTCCTCGCTCGCCGCCGGGCACCCCTTCGCCGCCACCGGTGCGCGCATCCTCGCCACCGCCGCGAAGACCTTGGCCGAAAACGGCGGCGGACGCACGCTGGTCTCCGTGTGCGCCGCCGGCGGCCAGGGCGTTGTCGCCATCATCGAGCGCTAGAAGCTACACACCAACCAGAGCAACAGCTAAGGAAAAGCAATGTCCACCCCAACCAGTAAAAAAACCTCCGCGGACAGCACCAATGTCACCGGGACCGACATCGAGCGCAAAAAGTCGACTGCGAAACCGGAGAAGAACCAGCCGGCCACTTTGCCAGCAACCCCTGATGAAAGCGCAATTCAGGATTTGGCGGCCGTCCTCGACGGAAACTACAAGCAGCGCAAGGATTCCTTGCGCCCGCTGCTCAACAACCCCGACTTCCTGCCGCCGGTCGGCGCTGCCATTGAGGACTACCGCGAGGACACGCTGAAGAAGGTTCGTCTCATCGCGGAAGCTGGAGACATTCAGAAGTCTTTCTCCCCCCTCAACGGTGGCAATGCCGAAGTGGCTGCGGGCGTGTCCTCGTTGGAGCTCATTGCCCAGATCAACAACTCAGCCTGCATCAAGGCTGGTGTGCAGTTCGGGCTATGGGGCGGCGCTATCGACGCCTTGGGCACCGAACGCCACGTGGAGTTTGCCAAGGGAGCAATGGACGTATCCATGCCGGGCTGCTTCGCCATGACCGAAATGGGACACGGCTCCAACGTGCAGCAGATCGAAACCACCGCCACCTACGACCCGGAGACGAAGGAGTTTGTGATCAATTCGCCGACTCCGGGATCGAAGAAGGCCTACATCGGCAACGCCGCGCGCGACGGGCGGTGGGCCGCTGTGTTTGCCCAGCTCTACACTCCGGACTCCGAGGAGTCCCACGGTGTGCACTGCCTGATCGTGCGCATCCGTGAAGACGACGGCACCCCGGCCAAAGGCGTGACCCCTTCCGATCATGGGCACAAGGGCGGCCTGCTGGGCGTGGACAATGGCATGCTCATGTTCGACAACGTGCGTGTGCCGCGGGAGAATTTGCTTAACCGCTTCGGCGACGTCGCCGAGGACGGCACCTATTCCTCCCCGATCGAATCGAAGAACCGCCGCTTCTTCACCATGCTGGCTACGTTGGTGCGCGGTCGCCTGGGCGTTGGTGCCTCCGCAGCCGGCGCGACTCGTGCTGGTCTGGCCATAGCGGTCAAATACGCCAACATCCGCCGTCAGTTCGAGGCGGGGGAGGTCGGCACCGAGTCGCGCTTGATTGACTACCGTGTTCACCGCCGTCGCCTGCTGATCCCAGTTGCGCGTTCTTATGCCCTGGCTGTGTTCCAAAACAAGCTTCTGGACCGCTTCCAGGAGCAAACCAACGCGATTACCTCTGGGAACTGGAACCCCGCCGACCCGACCGACGAGCAGGACCGCGCCGGCCGTGAGATGGAGTCGCTCGCCGCGATTTTCAAAGCTACCGCGGCCACGCACGCTAACCGTAGCCTGCAAGAGGCGCGTGAGGCCTGCGGCGGCGCTGGCTACATGGCGGAGAACCTGCTGACTACCTTCCGCGCCGATGTCGATATCTTCACCACCTTCGAGGGCGATGACACGATTCTGCGTCAACTTGTGGGCAAGAACCTGCTGACTGCTTACGGCCGTGAGGTCTCAGAGATGTCGCCGTTCGGCATGGCCCGCTTCGTCGCCGCGAACGTCGGTGACATCCTCACCCGCCGCTCCGGGATCGCCGCTGGCGTGCAGTCCATTCAGGATCGCATGAGCGGCACGGATTCGCTTTTCGACGCCGAAACTCAGCTCCACGTTGTTCAGACCCGCGAGGAACAGGTACTCAACTCGTTGGTGCGCCGCGTCCAGGTAGCCCGCAAGATGGAGCGCGCCGAAGCCGCTAAGGTCATTGACAAAGCCCAGGACCACCTGCTTGCCGCAGCCGTGGCTTACGGCGACCGCATGATGGTGCAGTCCATGATTGAGGCGGAGCAAACCATCCCGGAGGATTCCCCAGCGCGGGCGGTCTTTGAGCAACTGCGCCACCTGTTTGTCCTAGACACCATCACCACCCACGCCGATTGGTACCAGGAGCACAACGTGTTGCACTCTGGGCGTCTCAAAGCTGCCAAGGCTGCGGTCAATGATCTCGTCGATTCTTTGGGCCCCTGGTCTGAGGTCATCGTCGACGCTTTCCAAATCCCGCAGGTCGTTCTTGATCGTCCGATGATGGTCAACGGCGGCACCGACAAAAGCTAAACGCTAATCTGGAACATCTCAAACGCCCCACCTTCCCTCCGGTGCATCCCAGGGGAAGGGGGGCGTTTTTCTGTGGGTGGAAAACTTAGCGGGTTGTCACCGGTGTGTCCTGCGACGGACCGTACTTGCGCAGCAAGGTCGAGGCTTCCTGGGCAGTGTCGCCCTGGGAAGTATCGGCCAAGTGTTTGAGGTTTTCTGGAAGCTCGCGGCCACGGTGGGCCATGGCTTCCACGTAGAGCTTGCC
Organism: Corynebacterium sp. BD556; assembly: GCF_038452275.1. Taxonomy (NCBI): domain Bacteria; kingdom Bacillati; phylum Actinomycetota; class Actinomycetes; order Mycobacteriales; family Corynebacteriaceae; genus Corynebacterium; species Corynebacterium mayonis. Next base: position 1,148,779 of record NZ_CP141643.1, on the reverse strand, counting down.
GGCGCGGTAAGAGGAGCGAACCAGCGGGCCGGACATGACGGCACCGAAACCCATCTCGTAGGCCGCGTCGCGGTACTCGATGAACTCCTCCGGTTTGACCCACCGCTCAATCGGGTGGAAAAGGGGCCCGGGGCGCAGGTACTGGGTGATGGTGACGATATCGGTGCCGGCGTCGACAAGATCGCGCAGAGCCTCCATAACCTCCTCTTTCGTCTCGCCCATGCCCAGGATCAGGTTGGATTTGGTGATCAACCCGAAGTCGTGGGCTTGGCGGAGGACATCAAGGGAACGGTCGTAGCGAAACGCGGGGCGGATACGGCGGAAGATGCGAGGCACCGTTTCGACGTTGTGGGCGAAGACCTCGGGGCGCGCCTCGAATACCTCCTGAAGCAGGTCCGGTTTGCCGGAGAAGTCGGGGGTGAGGTTTTCCACCCCGGTGTGGGGGTTGAGTTCGTGGATTTTGCGCACAACCTCCGCGTAGAGCCACGCGCCTTCGTCTTCGAGGTCGTCGCGGGTCACGCCGGTGATAGTGGAGTAGTTCAGGTTCATCTCGCGGACGGATTCCGCGACGCGCCGCGGTTCCTCGCGGTCGAGTGGTTCGGGCTTGGCCGTGTTGATCTGGCAGAAATCGCAGCGGCGTGAGCAATTGGCGCCGCCGATGAGAAATGTCGCCTCACGAGATTCCCAACATTCGTGGATGTTGGGGCATCCTGCCTCTTGGCACACAGTGTGGAGGGATGCGCCCTTCACCTTCTGCTTCATGTCCTCGTATTCGGGACCCGTTTTCACCGCGTTGCGGATCCAGCGCGGTTTCTGCTCGATCGGGGTCTCAGCGTTCCGCTTCTCAACGCGGAGCAGCTTTCGTCCTTCTGGTGCAACAGTCACGCCCTCTACCGTAGTGGTCATGTCAAGTAGAGTCGATATTCCGAGGTGCGGGGCGTTTAGGGGCGGATGGTGTCGCGCCCACGCACACCTTTTGAGGGGTTCGGTGCAGAGCCGAAGGTGTGGTTGGCAACACTAAGGTCACCGGCCAGGGCGCGGATTAGGGCGTCGACAAGCTGCTTGTCAACATCGCCCGGATCCACGTTTCGCCCCAGCTCCATGCTCATGGTGGTCACGTCCGCGTCGTCAATGCCGCAAGCGATGATGTGCTCATAGGCAGCAAGGGAATTGTTGCAGTTCAAAGACAACCCGTGCATGGTCACCCCGCGGGTGATGCGTATACCCAGCGCCGCAATTTTGCGGTCGCGGTGGGAGGCAGCGGGGTCCTTCGCCTTGGTCGCGGCCGGCACCCACACCCCGGAGCGGCCCGCGATGCGGCCAGCGGTGCTGATGCCCGCCGCACGCACAGTGGCGATGATCGCCTCCTCCAGGCGGCGCACATAATCCACCACGTCGACCGGTTCGGCAAGTTTCACAATGGGGTAGACCACAAGCTGACCCTCCCCGTGCCAGGTGATGCGCCCGCCCCGGTCGACAACGACGACCGGGGAGTCGTCATCAGGCATGTCCGCCGGCTGCGTACGCTTGCCGGCCGTGTAGGTGTAAGGATGCTCAAGCACCAGCACCGTGTCCCCGATCTGATCGCGGCCCCGCTTGCCCGCAAGGTCAGCCTGAAGGTCCCACGCCTGCTGATAATCGACGAGCCCCAGGTAGCGCACGTCGAGCGGCGCCTCTGAGGCTCGAATGGATTTATCGGCGGGAAAGAAGGGCTCGCGTGGGGCTGATGTCATGCCCCACAGGTTAGTCCGCGACCTGCCGCCACGGGGCTTAGATGCCGTTTTGGGCGGCGTACTCGTCGGCGTTCATGAGCGGGCCGACCTCGGTAACTTCAACCTCGAAAAGCCAACCCTCGCCGTAGGGGTCGGAGTTGATCACCTCGAACTCGCCGTCGATGTCCTCGTTGACTGCGGTGACGGTGCCGGTGACGGGGGAGTACAGGTCCGAAACGGACTTAGTGGACTCGATCTCGCCGCATACCTCACCTGCGGTGACTTCATCGCCCACAGAGGGCAATTCCGCGTGGACGACGTCGCCGAGGCGGTCAGCGGCAACGTCGGTGATTCCGACACGAACCTTGGCGCCCACTGCGGCGTCCGGGGTGGAGTTGATCCACTCGTGGTCCTCGGAGTAGTAGAAATCCTGCTGCAGTGCCATAGCTAGGTGTCCTTTCGTGTGTAGAAGGGTGTCTTAGTGATGGTAAACGGATAACGGCGTCCGCGGATGTCAATTTCAACTTCCGTGCCCACCTCGGCGTGCGCCGGATCGAGGTGCGCCAAAGCAATTGGATGGCCGAGAGTGGGGGAAGGTTGCCCGGAAGTGACCACGCCGATCTTCTCCTCGCCGCGGAAGATCTCGGAGCCTTCACGGGCGGCGCGGCGCTGCTCAGAGGTCAAACCCGCAATCACAACTTCGGCTTCGCGGCCGGTCAAGGCCTCCTTGCCCACGAAATCCGCCTCCTTGGTGGCAAAAGCACGCGACATGCCCGCTTCTACTGGGGTGATCTCAGCAGAAAGCTCACGGCCGTAAAGCGGCATGGAGGCCTCGAGGCGCAGCGAGTCGCGCGCCGCCAAACCACAGGGGGTGGAGTGGTCAATTACGGCCTCCCAGACAGTGGTGGTGTCCTCGGCGGCGGCAATGAGTTCGAAGCCGTCCTCGCCGGTGTAGCCGGTGCGCGCGACGATGACGTCGACGTCACCGAGTTTCATCTCGGCGGCGCTGTAGTAGGCAAGGTCGGCGGGGGAGCCGTCGACAAGCTTATCGACGAGCCCCAAAGCCCCCGGACCCTGCACCGCAACAAGGCCGAGGTCCTCACTGCGGTTGTTCAAGGTCACGTCGAAGTCGGCGGCGCGGGCCTCGAAAGAAAGCCACACCGCGTTGGTGTTGGCGGCGTTGGGCACCACCAAGAAACGATTCTCGGCGAGGCGGTAGGTGATCAAATCGTCGATAATGCCGCCGTTTTCTGCGACGATCATCGAGTACTTCGCCTTGCCCACGGTGAGGTTCGACAGCGAAGAAATCAAAGCGTAATCCAAAAACGCCCCGGCATCTGGGCCTGTGACCTCAATTTCACCCATGTGGGATAAGTCGAAAACGCCTACATCCTCGCGCACCGAACGGTGCTCTTTCAACTCGGAGCCGTACTTCAACGGCATGGTCCAGCCGCCAAAGTCGGTGAAGGTGGCGCCGAGCTTTTCGTGGGTTTCTCTCAGCGGTGATTCCGGCATGGTGCTGCTCCTTCTACTTCGTATTTTCCTCGGTGCTGGTCACGTCAACTTCCTCAACTGGGTTCAGGTCCATGGCGAAGGCCTCCGGCGGCGGGCAGGAGCACACCAAGTTGCGGTCGCCATAAGCCTCGTCGATGCGTCGCACCGGCGGAAAATACTTGCCGTGCACCAAGCTGTCGACGGGATAGGCGGCCTTTTCGCGGCTGAACTCGTAGGGCCACTCGGAGCGGGTGACGCTGTAAGCCGTGTAGGGGGCGTTGTGAATGACGGACTTTTCGTACTCGATGGTGCCGTCGATGATCTCCTGGATTTCGGCGCGGATGGAGCGCATTGCCTTGATAAAGCGCTTCAGCTCCCCCAAATCCTCCGATTCCGTCGGCTCGACCATGAGGGTTCCAGCAACTGGGAACGCCAAGGTGGGAGCGTGGAAGCCATAGTCAACGAGCCGCTTCGCCACATCGGCGGCTGTCACACCGCTTTGTTTGGTGATGCCGTTGAGATCCAGGATGCACTCGTGGCCGACCAGGCCGTTTTCCCCCGTGTAAAGAACCGGGTAGGCATCGCTTAGCTCACGCGCCACGTAATTCGCGCCGAGCACGGCGTGGGCGGTGGCCTGCTTGAGGCCTTGCGCACCGCTCATCGCAATGTATGCCCACGAAATCGGCAGCACACCAGCGGAGCCGTAGGTCGTCGAAGAAATTGGCACACCTTCGTTGTCGGCAGCTTCGGCCCCGACATCGCCGCGGGTGATCTGCGGATCAGCCGGCAAGAAGGGCACGAGGTGCTCGGCAACACCAATCGGTCCCACGCCAGGGCCGCCACCGCCGTGCGGGATGGTGAAGGTTTTGTGCAGATTCAGGTGGCTGACGTCGCCTCCGAAGTCTCCCGGGCGGGCGATTCCAGTCAGCGCGTTCATGTTCGCACCATCGATATAGACCTGACCGCCGGCGGCGTGGACCTTGTCGGAAACAGTCTGGACGGTGTCCTCGTAGACTCCGTGAGTCGACGGGTAGGTGAGCATGATCGCCGCGACGCGGTCGCCGTGCTCGGCGAGCTTGGCATCTAAATCAGCCACGTCGATGGAGCCGTCCTCAGCCGTTTTGACCACCGCAACGCGCAAGTTAGCCAGGGTGGCGGAAGCGGCGTTAGTGCCGTGGGCAGACGCCGGGATGAGGCAGATATCACGATGAGTCTCGCCGTTGGCAACGTGGTACCGGCGAATCGCCAAAAGGCCCGCCAATTCACCGGTTGCGCCCGAGTTCGGCTGGACCGAGACAGCGGCGTAACCAGTCAGTTCAACTAACCAATCAGACAGCTCCTGAATGAGCTCGCGCCAACCCTCGGTGTACTCGTCCGGGGTAAAAGGGTGGACGTCGGCAAAACCAGGCCAGGTGATCGACTCCAAACCTGCGGTCGGGTTGAGCTTCATAGTGCACGAACCCAGCGGGATCATCGTGCGGTCCAAAGCCAAGTCCTTATCGCCCAGAGAACGGATGTAGCGCATCATCTGCGTCTCGGAATGAATACGGTTAAACACCGGATGAGTCAAAAACTGCGTGCGGCGCTCGAGATCTTCCGGCAGGCGCCACGCGGCCTCGCTAGAAAGGCTGCCGCCGAAAGCTGCGGCGAGGATCTCGACGTCGCGCTCGGAGGTGTCCTCACCGAAGCTCACCGAAACTTCATCGGCACCGATGGTGCGCACCAGGTAGCCGGCCTCGGCAAGTTGCTTTGTGATCTGCTGGGCGCGGCCTTCCGCGCGCACAGTAACGGTGTCGAAGAAGGCGTCGTGCTTGACTGCCTCTGCCCCCACCGCCTCGGCGAAGCGGGCGGCATGCCCATGGACGGTGCGGGCAATTTCTTTCAACCCCTCCGGGCCGTGGTAGACGGCGTACATCGAAGCGGTCACTGCCAGCAGGGCTTGGGCGGTGCAGATGTTCGAGGTCGCTCGCTCCCGGCGGATATGCTGCTCACGGGTTTGCAGGGCGAGACGGTAGGCGGGGTAGCCCTCCGCATCCTTGGACACACCAACGAGGCGACCGGGCAGTTGTCTTTTGAGCTTTTCGGCTACCGAGATGTAAGCGGCATGCGGGCCGCCGTAGAACAGGGGCACACCGAATCGCTGGGTGGTGCCCACCGCAATGTCAGCCCCAAGCTCACCTGGGGCTTCCAATAGGGTGAGCGCCAAGATGTCGGCGTCGACAGCCGCAAGGCCGCCACGCTCATGGACCGCTTCGATGATGGGACGGGGGTCGACGAGGTCTCCTTCGGTACCAGGGTAGGCAATGACAACGCCCACTAGATCCTCACCGACAACACCCTCGGCGAGGTTAACCACCTCGACCTCAAGGTCGATTGCGCGGGCGCGTTCCGCCGCCACAGCGACAACCTGCGGGTGCAGGCGAGAATCAAGAAGCACACGGCGGCCCTTACGCACCGCGCGCGACATCAGGCCGATGGCCTCGGCAGCGGCGGAAGCTTCGTCAAGAAGCGAAGCGTTGGCCACCGGAAGGCCGGTGAGGTCTTCCACCATCGTCTGGAAATTCAGCAGGGCTTCCAGGCGACCCTGCGAAATTTCCGGCTGGTAAGGGGTGTAAGCGGTGTACCATCCGGCGTCCTCGACGACGCCACGGCGGATCACCGGCGGGGTTAAAGTCGACGAAAACCCTTGTCCATAAAAGGCCTTAAGCACCCTGTTCTTGCCGGCGAGCTGGCGCAGGCGCTCCTGCGCCTGCGCTTCACTCAACGGCTCCGGAAGATTGATCGGCGCGGTGGCTTTAATCCCGGGCGGCATTGCAGCAGTGACAAGCGCATCGACACTGTCGTATCCGAGTACTTGGAGCATGACGGCCCGCTCAGAGGCATCGGGGCCGACATGGCGGGAAATGAAATCCAAAGCGAACTCCTTGCTTAGTGGATAGAGGCTGATGTCCAACAGTTTATCGACGCGACTGACATCACGAAGAAGGTTCGCTCAAGCAGGACAAATGTTGCGTCTCACCCCACTTGTCCTGTTTGCCCCCAATGCTTGGCGGTGCCTTTGCCGCCGTTTTAAAAATAAGCACTAGGCACTAAGCACTAAGCACTAAGCACTAAGCACTAAGCACAGCGCCAAGCGTTTAACCTGCCTCACACCTTCAAGTAGCGCCTTGCCGAGGAGCTGTTTGGCCCCAGGCAGCGGAAAAGCCCACCACAGCCTGCACACGAAACACCCGTCGCAGCACGGTGTGCTGCGACGGGTGCGCTCGGATACAAGCTTAGAGGTCTAGATCGGCCTCGAAGTCACCGGTTTCGATGCGGTCTTTGATGGTGGTGATGAAACGGCCCGCGTCTGCACCGTCGACCAACTGGTGGTCGTAGGTAAAGGGCAAGTAGCACATCTGGCGGATCGCAATGGAGTCAATGCCGTCTTCGGTCACAATGACCGGGCGCTTCTCAATCGCGGCGGTGCCCAGGATGCCGGCCTGCGGTGGAGTCAAAATCGGGGTGTCGAGCAAGGCACCCTCGGAGCCGATGTTGGTCACCGTAAAGGTAGCGCCGGAGATGTCGTCTGGGCGCAGCTTGCGGTTGCGTGCGCGGTCTGCCAAGTCGACGATTGCTTTGGCGATCTCGGCCAGGTTCATGTCCTGAACCTTCTTGATCACGGGCACCAACAAACCAGCCGGGGTGTCCACGGCCACGCCGATGTTGACGTCCGAGTGGTAGGTGATCTCTTTGGTTTCCGAGTTGTAGGAGGCGTTGACGTTCGGGTGGGACACCAGTGCTTCAGCGGCAGCCTTGATGAAAAACGCCAAGTAGGTGATGTTTACGCCGTGCTTGTCGACGAAGCTCGGCTTGACCTTCTTGCGCAGCTCGGCAACGCGCGTGACGTCGACTTCCTGCACGTGGGTCAGTTGGGCGGTGGTGCGCAAGGACTCGACCATGGTCGCTGCAGTGATCTCGCGGATCCGGTTGACCTTCTGGGTGGTGCCAATGAGCTCTTGCTTTTCCGGGTCCACCGATTTCGTGGACCAGTTGGAGCGCGCACCCGCAGCCTTGCCCCCGGCTTCACCGGTGGGGCGCTCAGCGGAGCCGCCCTCAGCGGCAGCGAGGACGTCCTGTTTGCGGATACGCCCGCCGACGCCGGTGCCTTCGATGGAGTTGAGGTCGACGTTGTGCTTTTCGGCGAGCTTGCGCACCAGCGGGGTGACGTATGGGACACGTCCTTCGCTGGAGGAGGCAGCTTGCTTGGCCTCCTGTTTGTCCTCCTGCTTGTCCTCTTGCTTGGCCTCCTGCTTGTCCTCGGCGCGCTCGTTTTCCTGAGCGTCGTCCTTGTCCGCTTCTTCGGAGTCGTCGGTGCTTTCAGCAGGATCGGTGTCGCCGGAGCTAGACGGCGCAGCCCCGGCGTCACCGACACGTGCGATGACGGCGCCGACGTCGACCGTGTCGTCCTCCGCCGCGAGAATTTCCAGTAGGGTGCCGGCCACCGGCGACGGGATTTCGGTATCGACTTTGTCGGTGGAGACTTCAAGCAGCGGCTCGTCGACCTCGACGGTGTCGCCGACTTGCTTCAACCAGGTGGTAATGGTGCCCTCGGTGACGGACTCGCCAAGCTCTGGCATTTCCACGTCGGTGGATTCGCCGGAGCCCGTGGACTCAGCCTTTTCTGGCTCCTGTTTCTTCTCAGCAGGCTTGTCCGCAGGTTCTTCCTCGACGTTGTCTTTGGCCGCGGCGTCGGCGCTTTCGGAATCAGCGGAAGCAGCGGAATCATCCTCAGCGGTGTTGGCGGCCGCGGCGTCGCCGATGCGCGCGATGACCGCGCCGACGTCAACGGTGTCATCTTCCTCAGCCAGGATTTCTACGAGGGTGCCCGCGACAGGTGACGGGATTTCGGTGTCGACCTTGTCTGTGGAGACTTCGAGCAGCGGCTCGTCAACCTCGACGGTGTCGCCGACTTGCTTCAGCCAGGTGGTAATGGTGCCCTCGGTGACGGACTCGCCGAGTTCAGGCATCTCGACGTCGGTTGCGGATCCGGTGCCCGTGGAGGTTTTCTTTTCCTCCTTGGGTTCATCTTTGGCGGGTTGCTCCGTTGCCGGCTCATCTTCTTGCTCAGCGGCTTCGTTGTCGGAGTCGGAGGATTCGGGCGTCTCATCGGCGTCGCCGATAATGGCGATGACGGCGCCGACATCGACGGTGTCGTCTTCTTCGGCCTTAATTTCGAGAAGGACACCTGCGACAGGCGACGGAATCTCGGTGTCGACCTTGTCGGTGGACACCTCGAGCAGGGGCTCGTCAGCCTCGACGGTGTCGCCGACTGCCTTCAGCCACGTGGTAATCGTGCCTTCGGTGACTGATTCGCCCAGTTCGGGCATCTCTACAGAGTGAGCCATGTTTTTCCTGTCTCCTCGTGGGTTCGCTTCAAACTCAAGATACAAACCATTAGCGTACCTGTTTCGCTGGTTTAGCGTGTGCCTGGGGCGGGAGGCTTCTTCCTGCGTCGGAGATTTTTCCGCGGGCTAGTGGCGGGTGTCGTTGTCGTGTCAGCCACACGCATTAAGATCGTTGGGGTGTTCAACCTTTTCGGCAATCGCAAGTCTTCGTCCTCTTTGAAGCCTCCGCGCGCTCCGGGGGACACCATTCGGCCCGAGGATGCCGCCTTTTTGCAGCAGTGGGTGCAGGGCCGCGCGTTCGTGGAGGGCTTCGTCGAGCCGGAAACGGTGGTCAACGAGATGTCGGTTGTGCTTGTCGATGAAACAGGGGAGCACATCAGGCGTCGCATCGGCGGGCCAAAGGGCATCGATGCGGTGGCGAAGTTGTTGGGCATTTCGCTTTACGACGTCGAGGAGACTGGTTATCCCGACCGCATGCGCAAAAAGATGGAAAAAGAGCGCATTTTGCGCAAACGTGAGGAGCAAAAGAAACGCCGCGCCCGGTTCGAGCGCGGCGAGAACCCCTACAGTTAAACGGCTACGTGCCGGCCAACTGCGTCATCGTCTCAACAATGGTGCGCACCGGGGTGCCGGAGGCGCGCTTCGGGGTAAAACCCCACGGGCTGGAAGTGTTGAAGGACGGCCCGGCGATGTCCAGGTGGACCCACTGGGTGTCCTCGGCGATGAAGCGCGACAGGTACAGGCCGGCAAACAACATGCCGGCGGTGCGTGCGTTGTTGGTGTTGCGGATGTCGGCTACCGGCGACTTCAGTTCTTCTTCCTGCTCCTCGAGCAGCGGCATGGCCCAGCCCGGCTCACCGACAGCGCGGCCGGTTGCGGCGACGCGGTCGCGGAACTCATCGGAGCCCATCACTGCCATCACCCTGTTGCCCAGCGCCACTATCTGGGCTCCGGTGAGGGTGGAGGTTTCGATGAGGTAGTCGGGCTTGTCCTCGCTGGCGCGGGCAAGGGCGTCGGCAAGCACGAGGCGGCCCTCCGCATCGGTGTTGAGGATCTCGGAGGTGATGCCGCCGTAGTGGGTGATTACATCGCCCGGGCGGGTCGCTGTGCCAGACGGCATGTTCTCCGCCAGCGGCACCCAGGCGTCGATGCCTAGCGGCAACTCAAGTTGGGCGGCTGCACTAATGGCGGCGACGACAGCTGCAGAGCCACCCATGTCCGAGATCATGTTTTCCATGTTGGCGGCGGGTTTAAGAGAGATGCCGCCGGTGTCAAAGGTGATGCCTTTGCCCACCAAGCCCAGGGAGGTGGTGGCCTCAGCAGGGTGCCAGGACAGGTGCACCAGGCGTGGTGGGCGGTTCGAGCCCTGCCCCACGGAAAGGATGCCGCCGAAGCCCTGCTCCTTGAGTTGCTTTTCGTCGAAGACTTCCACGTTGAGCTTGGACTGCGCGGCGATCTCGGTGATCACTTTCGCGTAGGACTCGGGGTAGAGGAAGTTCGAGGGGGTGTTGACTAGGTCGCGGGCAAGAACTGTGGCACCGGCGACGACGGCGGCACGTTTAAAGGCCTCGCGGTCTGCGTCGTTGTCTTTGCCGATGACCGTGATGCGGGTGGTGTCTTTGGAGTCGTCTTCTTGAGAGGACTTCATGCCGGTGTAGGAGTATCCGCCCAGAAGTAGACCTTCAACGATTGGGCGGATGCCGAACTCGCCGGTGATCGTGGCTTTGTCGACCCCGCGCAGGCCACGGGCGACTACGCCGGCGGCGCGGCGGACGGTGTCCTCGTCGATGTCGCCGGAATCGCCGAGGCCGAAGGCGATGGTGAGGGTGTCGTTGTGAAACACCCGGGTGACCTCACCCTTCTTACCGGTCGCGCCGACGGCATCCAAAGCTTTGAGGAGGCCGTCGCCGGCAAGTGTTGTCACAGGAACTTCAAGAGCGCCCTCTGACTGGGTGACCGGGATGAGAACCGCCGTGGGGTTGGCGGGGGCGGTGGTGGCAAATTCCACCTCCACGGTCGTGCCACGGCAGGGAAGGGACAGCTCAAAAGACGAAACAGCCACTGAGAGTCAACACACCTTTCTTCAGTCGGGATACGTGAACGACAACCACGGTACCCAATGGCGTGACTCATGATGTCCATCACGTTGTGCTTGGGTCGGGGTGTAAGGTTGACCCATGGCTTCAGCGACGTTCACCATCACTAAGACCCCCACGCCCACCTCGCCGCAGCGCCGCGCTGAGATCCTCGCGGCACCCGCTTTCGGCCAGCAGTTCACCGATCACATGGTGTCAATTGAATGGAACGACAAGCAGGGCTGGCACAATGCCCAGGTTCGGCCCTACGAGCCGATCACCCTTGACCCCGCCTCCAATGTTTTGCACTACGGGCAGGCAATTTTCGAAGGTCTGAAGGCTTACCGGCACGCCGATGGGACCATCACCACCTTCCGTCCTGAGCAAAACGCGCGCCGTTTGCAGCACTCGGCACGCCGCTTGGCCATGCCGGAGCTTCCCGAGGAGCTGTTCTTGGAAGCGCTTCAACAGCTTGTCGACGTCGACCGGGACTGGGTCCCCGCAGCCGGCGGCGAGGCCTCCCTATACCTGCGCCCCTTTATGATCGGCACGGAGAAAACCCTGGGGGTTAAACCGTCGAACTCCTACACTTTCTACGTCATCGCCTCCCCGGCCGCCGCCTACTTCTCTGGCGGTTTTAACCCAGTCAGTGTGTGGATCAGCGAGGATTATGTTCGCGCCGCCCCCGGCGGCACCGGGGACGCAAAGTTCGCCGGTAACTACGCGGCTTCCTTGCTCGCCCAAGCTCAGGCGCAGGAAAAGGGCTGTGACCAAGTGGTGTGGCTCGACGCAGTAAAACGCACCAATATCGAGGAGATGGGCGGGATGAACCTCATGTTCGTCGAAGGCAGCGGTGATGGCGCAACGGTGTTTACCCCGGCGCTGTCTGGCTCATTGCTAGCCGGAATTACCCGTGACTCCCTCCTCCAGGTCGCCCGTGACCTCGGCTACAGAACTGAGGAGCGTGTCGTCACGGTCGAGCAGTGGCGGACAGGAGCGCAAGACGGCTCAATCAGTGAAACCCTGGCTTGCGGCACCGCCGCCGTGATCACCCCGGTGGGCCGGGTGCTCAGCCGCGACGGCGAGTTCACCATCAACAACAATAAGGCTGGCGAGGTCACCATGCGCCTGCGCGAGCACCTCACCGGAATCCAACAGGGCAGGGTGGAAGACACCCACGGCTGGAACCACACGCTGGTTACGCCGTAGCTGAAGAAAGTTCGTCGCCGACCATCTCGGCGGCAGCGTTGAGAAGGGGAAGCGTCAACAGTGCGCCGGTTGCCTGGCCCGTGGTGATGTCCAGGGCCAGCACCGGGGTGGTTCCCAGGGCCTGAATTGCGCCGGTGTGGGAGGGTTCGGCGCTTAATTGCACAACCTTGACCCAGTCGCGGGTGCCGGGGGCGAGGCGTTCTGCCACGTAGGTGGCAACGCTGGTGTAGGTGGCGTCGACAAGCACCGGCGTGCGCCGCACTGCGCTTTGCGCGATAAAGGCCGTCAACGCAACGAAATCGGGTGCAGAAATCGCCGCGAGAACCCGAGAAAGGTCCTCACGGAAGTTGCGCACGCGAAACATGGCGTCGCGGATGACGCAAACCTTACGTTTCCACGTCTCATCATCGATACCGGAGCCACGGCCGATTACCGCGACAGGTTCGGTGCGGGTCAACGCCCCGTAGACCGTAGCTGCAATCGTTGTGTTGCCCACCCCGACATCGCCTGCGATAAGAAGGTCCGCGCCGGCGTCGATTTCCCGATCAGCCAAGCGCTTGCCGTGATCCACGGCCGCCGCGAACTCCTCCGCGCTCATCGCGTCCTCAACATCAATGAGGCGGGTGGCATAAGTCAGGTAGTCGTCGACAAGCATCAGGCCGCAACCGGCGGCGCGGGCAGCCACAGCGCCAGGACCGCCGCCCGCCGCAAGCTCCGCAACGCAAACGCTGGCGGCGTCATCGGCAAAAGCGGAGATGCCGCGCGCGGCCACGCCGTGGCGGCCAGCGAAAATGACCGCGCACGGGTGGTGAAAAGGGCTGGGGACAGAAGCGCTTTGGCACGCCGCGATCCAGGCGGCAAGCTCGCCGAGCCTGCCGAGGCTGCGGCCCCGCGTGGATGCCTCAAGTGCCTGGCCCAGCCTCGCCGCAGCAGCAACGTCCGGGCTGGAAACGGGGTCGAACAACGGCGATGACATGGGAGCGCTCCTTATTGTTCCAAGCTTCGGCCTAGTTTTCGGCGGGCCGATCGCCGATCGCCACACGCGGTTTCGGCGAGCGCCATCCGCGTGGCTGGCTGGCGCGGGAAAACGCGTACATGCCCAGGCCGAAACCGGTGTCCGACGTCTCCGGGAACCGGGCACGCACCGCCTTATTGGCGCGGATGCCGATAAAGACGGCCTCCGCAAAAATCAGCACAATGAACAGCAACGACAACATCGACAACACAGCAGAGACTTCCGGCATAAACGAGCCGATAAACATAATCAACAACATCACGAACGCGGCAGGCATGACGTAGTTATTAAAGAAGCGGCGGGAATCAACCCAGTCGCGCACGAAACGGCGGACTTCGCCTTTGTCGCGCTCAAAAATGTAGCGTTCATCTCCGGCGTCGATGCGCGCCTGGATCTCCCGGTTCGCACTGTGCCGCTGTTGACGCTGCTGCTTTTTATGCGCCTTCCACTCCTCCTTAGACATGGACCTTTTCAGTTCCTTGTCCCGCTCGCGCTGCTGCGCCGGAGTCAACGCGTGGGGGTCGCGGATCACGCCACGTTTGATCTCTTGCTCCTGGCGCTTCGGGGTGGGCCGCCCCTTCGGCGGCGTGTAGCCCTTTCGTGCCTTCTGCTCGCCCTTGACGCCTTCGGTGTCGGTCCCCTGCGCGGGCGACGGCTCGTGCGCGGTGGAGCTGTCAATTTTCGTGGAGCCGCCCGCAGTGGGGGTCGACTCTGTTTTCTGCCACGGAAGTTTCACGTCTCATAGGCTACAAGCCCAGCTAAAAACTGGGGAATACGGGTGCTGCGCGACACGTTGGACTCAAAGACGCGAACACGTGTTACCCAGCCCGCGCGGTGAAGGGTACGCTGGGGCGCAAAATTTCACACCCGCAACTTCGCACTTCGAACTTCAATGGGAACTGAAGGAGTTTTCATGACTGCACCTACCTCAGAAACCGGTGTCATTTTGACCGATGCGGCGGCAGCTAAGGCTAAGGCTCTCCTCGAGCAGGAGGGTGCGACCGATCTGTCGCTGCGTATCGCCGTTCAGCCCGGCGGCTGCGCAGGCCTTCGCTACCAGCTCTACTTCGACGACCGTGAACTCGACGGCGACAAGGCCGACATCGTCGGGGGAGTGCGCCTCGTCGTGGATAAGATGAGCGTTCCCTACCTGGCGGGGGCGAAGATTGACTTTGCTGACACCATCCAGCAGCAAGGTTTTACCATCGACAACCCCAACGCGGGCGGCTCCTGCGCCTGCGGTGATTCCTTCAACTAAAACACCTCAACAACGCGCCGGCGGCGTTGAAAAACCCGCGCACCTTGCCTTCTCTGGCTTGGGCGCGGGTTTTTCGGGCTTAGAGCTTGATCGGGTAGTCGCGTTTTTCAATCCGCGGATCTATGCGATCTTCGACGAAGATGCCGTGCCAGACCATGAACGCAAGAACTGTCCACAGGCGCCGCGAGTGGTCGCTGACCCCGTCGCGGTGCTCCTTGAGCATTTCCAGCACCTGCTTTTTGTCGAAAATTTCCTCGGTCTGTGAGTCGTTGATGGTGTCCTGGGCCCAACCGTAGAGTTCCTCTCCGGCGAGCCAGTGCCGCATGGGCACAGGGAAGCCGAGCTTTTTGCGGTTGAGCACGTGCGCCGGGACGATTTGCTCCATCGCCTTGCGCAGCGCGTATTTGGTGGTGCCGTGGGCGATCTTCATCTCGGTGGGGATGGTCTGCGCCACCTCGAAGACCTCCTTGTCTAAGAAGGGCACGCGCAGCTCGAGGGAGTTAGCCATATTCATTTTGTCGGCCTTGACCAAAATGTCGCCGCGCATCCAGGTGAACAGGTCGAGGTTTTGCATGCGTGCGACGGGGTCCATGTCTGTGGAGGTGGCGTAGATCGGGGCGGTGACCTCGCGGTGGTCCCATTCGGGCTTCGCCCAAGGCAACACGCGCTGCAATTGTGCAAAGTTGAAGGATCGCGCGTTGCCGTAGTAGCGGTCCTCCATAGGGGTGGTGCCGCGCTCAAGGAGGCTCTTGCCCTTCATGCCTTCGGGCAAAACGCGGCTGAGACGGTTCAGGCCGCGGTTGAGGGTGGCTGGCAGCTTTTCAAAGGGCGCGAGCGACAACGGCTCCTTGTAGATGGTGTAGCCGCCGAAAAGTTCATCGGCGCCCTCACCGGACAAAACCACTTTGACGTGTTTGCGCGCTTCTTGGGCGACGAAGAAAAGTGGTACGAGGGAGGGGTCGGCGACTGGGTCGTCGAGATACCACATGATCTTCGGAATCGCGTCGGCGTATTCCTCGGGGGAGACGATTTTGACGATGTGCTTGACTCCGATCGCCGCGGCTGATTCTGCCGCCACGTCGACCTCGGAGTAGCCTTCGCGCTCGAAGCCGGTGGTAAAGGTCAAAAGGTCCGGGTTGTGGCGCTTGGCCAACGTGGCAATCGCTGTGGAGTCAATACCGCCGGATAGAAAGGAACCGACGGTGACGTCTGCGCGCATGTGCTTTTCGACGGAGTCCGCCAACACTTCCGCAATCCGGTCGAACAACTTTTGCTCTTGCCCCGCCGTGACCGGGGTGGTGGTGAAGTGGGGGTAGAAGAAGCGCTCGGAGACGACCTTGTTGCCCGCTTGGAGGGTGACAGTCGACCCTGACTCGACGCGGCGGATCTGCTCATGGAGACTTTCCGGCTCCGGTACGTACTGCAGGTCCACGTAGTGCTCAATCGCGCGACGGTCAAGGCTTAAGTCAAGACCCAAGGCTTCGGCCATGACGAGGATGGACTTCTTCTCGGAGGAAAAGACGGTTCCGGCGTCGGTGGTGGCATAGTAGAGCGGCTTGATGCCAAAGTGGTCGCGCGCGGCGAACATCGTTTTGGTTTCAGTGTCCCAGATGACAAAGCCGAACATGCCGCGCAGGTGGTGGACGACATCTGCGCCCCAATGGTGGTAGCCAACCAGGATGGGCTCGCCATCGCCTTCGGTGTTGAAGGTGTAGCCCGCCGCTTGAAGTTCCTCGCGCAGTTCGATGTAGTTGTAAATCTCACCGTTAAAGGTCAGCGCGTAGCGCTGCGGGCTCTCCTTCGGGCCCCAGCGCAGGGGCTGGTGCGAGTGCTCCAGGTCGATGATGGCTAGGCGGTTAAAACCGAAGACTGCGTCATCGTCGTTCCAGGTTCCGGCGGCGTCGGGGCCGCGGTGGTACATACACGGAAGTGCCTCCTCCACCGCAGAGACGAACTCGCCAGCAGCGCGGCGCGCCGATAGCATCGCGAGAAGACCACACATCTTCAAACCTCTCGAATAGATCGGGACACGCCTCGCCGGGGCACCCGAACGGGCGTGAATTTCTCCTCCCACAATAGAGAGTCAAAGGCCTAAGCCGGAAACCCCACCGAAGCGCTGTGGGTGCCCATTTGCTTCAACCTTTAGCCCGTCCCCGAAAGGGGGCCAACTTTAGGTGGAGAACACACGAACATAAATGTGACGGGCGTTACTTTGTTGCCGTGGGTGTTGATTAACTTCCTGCAACAGCGCTGGCAGCGCGGATAGATTCTCGGCGGTAGATGTGGCAGCGAAGCTGGGCAGGTGGCGGCGGGCTGCCGATTCCGAATCACCTGGCGAAATGTTCTATCCTGACTGGGTAGCAATGTCTGCATCTGCACGTGGACATTGATTGGTTTTTAGTGTGGACAGGAAGGCAGACACACGTGGAAAAGGTAAAGAACCGCAGCTTTGCCAGGAAGGCTGGCCTCGCCGCCTCGCTGTTTCTTGGTGGCCTCGGCCTCGCCGGTTGTGAGGTAGCCCCGCCGGAGGCGGTCGCCAAAGTTCTGGACATGGGCTGGCCTGACCCGGTCACCCCGGAAGCTGTCCAGTTGTATAACTTCTGGGTTTGGGTTTGGGTGGCCGCCTGGATCATCGGCATTGTCATGTGGGGTCTGTTCCTCACCGCCATCTTTAAGTGGAACGGCAAGGCCCGCGCGAAAAGGACCAATGACGAGTTCCCGAAGCAACTGCAGTACAACGTGCCGCTGGAGTTGGTTCTCACCATCGTCCCGATCATTATCGTGTTTGCCCTGTTCTTCTTCACTGTTCAGGCTCAGACCGTGGTGACTGCTCGGGATAAGGACCCGGAGGTTACTGTCGACGTCACCGCCTTCCAGTGGAACTGGAAGTTCGGCTACGCCGAGGTGGGCGCCGGCCTGGCTCCCAACGGCCAGAAATACATCGGTGTTGACGAGGAGCGTCAGGCCGCTGCGGAGGCAACCAAGTACGACCCGGAGGATCTGAAAAACGCCAACCCGATCCACGGCGCATCGATGGGTGACCAGTCTTACTTGAACTACAACAAGATCGAGACGCTCGGCGCCACCAATGAGGTTCCGGTTCTGGTTCTCCCGACCGATACCCCAATTGAGTTCCGCCTCGCGTCCGGCGACGTGAACCACGCTTTCTGGGTTCCGGAGTTCCTGTTCAAACGTGACGCATACGCCCACCCGGAGGCGAACCAGCAGGAGCGTGCTTTCCAGATCGAAAAGATTGACCGTGAAGGCGCGTTCGTTGGGCGCTGTGCCGAGATGTGCGGTACCTACCACGCCATGATGAACTTCGAAATCCGTGCAGTCTCCCCGGCGGACTTCCGTGACTACATCGCCTTCCGTGACGAAAACCCGGACGCGACCAATGCGGAGGCCCTTAAGGCCATTGGCCAGGAACCGTACGCAACCTCCACCCGCCCGTTCGTGTCGGACCGTCTGGGGACCCGCAGCGGCGACAACTTCACCGACCCGAACGCAAACGCATAAGAAAGAGAGACACGGACAATGGGAACCGGATCAAAGGTCTTTTACGCCATTGGCACCTTCCTCCTCTTGATGGGTGTCTTCTACATCATGGCGACGATGTGGGTCGGCGACGACGCCTACCTTTTTGGCGTGGAGTGGGTCGGCGCTGTCGGCCTGGTGCTCGCTACCGCGCTGGCGTTCATGTTGGCTGTCTACCTCGATTTCACGGAGCGCCGCATGGATGTCCTTCCGGAGGACTGGGAGGAAGCGGAGATCGAAGATGGTGCTGGTGTGCTCGGCTTCTTCTCCCCGAACTCCATCTGGCCGTTGGCGATGGCCGGCGCGGTCTTTTTCCTGGGCCTGGGCATTGCTTTCTGGCAGTTGTGGCTCGTCGCGATCGGCGCGGTGTTGTTGGTGTGGACCACAACTCAGCTCAATTTGCAGTACTCCATCCCGCGTGAGAAGCACTAGATTCCAGTTTTTGTCGCGGGCGAGAGCTTGTCGACGGTAGCCTTCCAGCCACCAGTCTCATCCCCCTCCTTGGTTGAGGGGGATTTTTTAACGTCCGCATGGGGGTCAACCGAAAGTTGGTTAACGCGGGGTTTAGCGCAATGGTTAATGTGAAACGTGTCACACTCGGGAACCGTTCTGGCGGACAGGAAATAGTTCCTTCGGCGGGCTGACAATCCCGCAATGTCGCCAAATCCGACCGATTTTTCTCTCCCTGGTGGATGACCAGCGTCGATGGGGCGTCGTAAAGCGATGCGCAATAGTTCCCGAGGTTTCAAAAAACTTTTTCCAAAACGCCAACGTTGGCAAATTCGCTGGTCTTTCGGTCGTTAACAGGAAAATTTCGGGGGTAGTTGAAGTGACTTTCAGCCCAAAAAGCGCGATACTGGCATGCGTGACGACCGCAATTTCTAACCAAGGTATGGCGACACCGCAAAGCCGTGTCCCTGCACTGAACCGACCCAACATGGTCAGTGTGGGCACGATTGCGTTCCTCGCCCAAGAGCTCATGTTCTTCGCCGGCCTGTTCGCGATGTACTTCACCTCGCGGGCAAACGGCATGACCGCAGGCGACTGGGATAAGCAGACCGAACACCTCAACGTGATGTTCGGCCTGATTATCACCATCGTTTTGCTCACCTCGTCTGTGACTTCACAGTTGGGTGTCTTTGCCGCGGAAAGGGGTGACGTTTTCGGGCTCCGCAAGTGGTTTTCCATAACCATCCTCCTCGGTGTGATCTTCTTGGGTCTGGTGGCATTCGAGTGGACGGAAATGGTCCTGCACGGTGTGACGCCGCAGGCCTCCGTGTTCGGTTCGATGGTCTACATCATCACCGGATTCCACATGGCTCACGTGACGGCCGGAATTTTGGCCTTCATCGTCGTACTCATGCGGATCTCCAAAACCAAGTTCACCCCGGCCCAGGCGACCGCCGCCATGGCGACGTCCTACTACTGGCACTTCGTCGACGTCATTTGGGTCGGCGTCTTCATCACTTTGTACCTCGTGCAGTAGTAGCTGCAGCGTGATGAATTAACAGTCATTTCATATTTCTCAACTGTCGCTAAAGGGAAGAAGATGGAAAACACCCCAAAGAAGACGCGCAGCGGCCGCAAAATGCGGCGCACCGTCGCTGGTGCAGCGGCACTGACCTTCGGCTTGACCGGTGCCGGCATGCTTGCCAGCGCCCTCGCGCCGAACGCTCAGATGGCCACCGCCCAACGTGATGAGCAGGCAATGATTCAGGAGGGCAAGGACATCTACGACGTCGCCTGCATCACCTGCCACGGTGTCAACCTGCAGGGCGTCGAGGGCCGCGGCCCGTCACTCATCGGCTCCGGCGAAGGCTCCGTGTACTTCCAGGTCAACTCTGGCCGCATGCCGATGATGTCCAACGACGCTCAGGCTGAGCGCAAAAAGCCGCGCTACACCGAGTCCCAGGCGCTCGCATTGGCGGCCTACGTTGCCGCCAACGGCGGTGGCCCGGAGCTTGTCTACGATGACGAAGGCAAAATTGCCATGGACTCGCTTCGTGGCAAGAACTACAACGGGCAGATTCAAGCCGAGGACGTTGCCCGTGGTGGCGAGCTGTTCCGCCTGAACTGCGCCTCCTGCCACAACTTCACTGGCCGCGGTGGCGCACTGTCCTCCGGAAAGTACGCGCCGCCACTGGATCCTGCCAACGAGCAGGAGATTTACCAGGCCATGCTGACCGGCCCACAAAACATGCCTAAGTTCTCCGATCGCCAGCTCACCGCTGACGAGAAGAAGGACATCATCGCCTTCATTAAATCTACGAAGGAAACCCCGAGTCCGTCCGGTTACGCCCTGGGTGGCCTCGGCCCGGTTTCTGAAGGCATTGCCATGTGGGTTATTGGCGTCAGCCTCGTCGCCGCCGCCGCTATCTGGATTGGATCGCGCTCATGACCAATGATGTAAACAAGAACTACACTGAAGCCGAGTTGTCGAAGATGAACAACGCGGAACTCGCAGCTTTAGGCACCGAACTCGACGACGTCACCGTTGCCTACCGCAAGGAGCGTTTCCCGGTCGACGGCGATCCGCGCGAGAAAGCCGCCGCCCGCGGAATCAACATTTGGTTGGGCATTTCCGTCGTGATGGGTCTCGCCTTCCTGGCGGTCTACCTGTTTTGGCCGTGGGAGGCGAAGTTCCACGGCGACGAGGGCCTGTGGCTATACACCCTTTACACCCCGCTGCTGGGCCTGACTTCGCTGCTGTCGCTGGGATCGCTCGGTATCGCGATCATCCAATATGTAAAGAAGTTCGTGCCCGAGGAGATCTCGGTGCAGCGTCGTCACGATGGGCGCTCCAGCGAACTGGACCGCCGCACCACCACGGCGTTGCTAAACGACGCCTGGGAAACGTCGACCTTTGGGCGTCGCAAAGCAATGCAGGGACTGCTCGGAACCGCTGGTCTGCTCACGGGTCTGATGATCATTGCCCCGCTTGGCGGCATGATTAAAAACCCGTGGAAGGTCCGCCACGAGCTGGGCTACGGCGGTGACGGCACCCTGTGGACTCATGGTTGGACCCTTGCGGAACAGGGCACGAAGATTTACCTTGGCCGCGACACTGGCGCCATCGCCGAATTGCATAAGGGCGAGAGCGGTTCGCACTATTCCACCGCTGGCGTTTCCCGCTTGGTGCGTATGCGCCCCGAGGATCTCGCGGCCGCGTCGATGGAAACGGTCTTCCCGTTGTACTCGGACGACGTCAACGACGGCGCCGACTACGATCCGCAGCGCGACGTTTACGAAAACCACATGCACTCGATTCACGGTCCGCGCAACGCGGTCATGCTGATTCGTCTGCGTTCCTCGGATGCGCAGAAGGTCATCGAGCGGGAGGGGCAAGAGTCTTTCCACTACGGCGACTACTACGCCTACTCCAAGATTTGCACGCACATTGGTTGCCCGACCTCGCTGTACGAGGCGCAAACCAATCGTATTCTTTGCCCGTGCCACCAGTCGCAGTTCGATGCGCTGCAGTATGGCAAGCCGGTCTTTGGCCCGGCCGCCCGTGCTCTGCCGCAGCTTCCTGTGACCATTGACGAAGACGGTTACCTCGTTGCCGGCGGGAACTTCATTGAACCTGTCGGCCCGGCATTCTGGGAGCGTAAGTCCTAATGAGCACTAAACTCGCACAAGCCGCGGACAATGTTGATTCGCGCTACACAGTCTCGGGAATTCTTCGGCCACAGTTGAACAAGGTATTCCCGACTCACTGGTCCTTCATGCTCGGGGAGATGGCGCTATACAGCTTCATCATCCTGTTGTTGACGGGCATTTACCTGGCGCTGTTTTTTGACCCGTCGATCACCAAAGTGATTTACGACGGCGATTACCTGCCTCTCAACGGCGTCGAAATGTCGCGTGCCTACGCGACCGCCCTTGACATCTCCTTTGGTGTGCGCGGCGGCCTCTTTGTCCGCCAGATGCACCACTGGGCGGCCTTGATGTTCATGATGGCGATGTTCGCCCACATGATGCGTATTTTCTTCACCGGTGCTTTCCGCCGCCCGCGCGAGGCAAACTGGGTCATCGGTGTCACCCTGATCTTGCTCGGAATGGCCGAGGGCTTCATGGGTTACTCCCTGCCTGACGATTTGCTCTCCGGTGTTGGTCTGCGCATTATGTCCGCCATCATCGTCGGCCTGCCGATCATTGGTACCTGGATGCACTGGGCTATCTTCGGCGGCGACTTCCCCTCCGAGCTGATGCTGGACCGTTTCTACATTCTGCACGTGCTGATCCTGCCGGGTATCATCCTGGCTCTCGTGGCTGCCCACCTGTTGCTGGTGTGGTTCCAAAAGCACACGCAGTTCCCGGGTCCTGGCCGTACCGAGAACAACGTCGTTGGCATTCGCATTATGCCCGTCTTCGCCATCAAGGCGATCGGCTTTATGTTTGTTGTCTTCGCTGTGCTCGCCGGCATGGCTGGTTTGACTACCATCAACGCGATCTGGAATATCGGCCCGTACAACCCCTCGCAAGTCTCCGCAGGTTCGCAGCCTGACGTCTACATGCTGTGGACGGACGGCGCCGCCCGTGTCATGCCGGCGTGGGAGCTTTACTTGGGCAATTACACAATCCCGGGTGCATTCTGGGTGGCCCTTCTGTGTGGCGCCCTGGTGGTGTTGCTTTTCGCCTACCCGTTCATCGAGAAGAAGGTGACCGGCGACGACGCCCACCACAACTTGCTGCAGCGCCCCCGCGACGTTCCGGTGCGCACCGGTATCGGAGTCATGGGCATCGTATTCTTCCTGCTGCTGACCATTTCCGGCGGCAACGACCATGTGGCGCACTTCTTCCAGATCTCGCTTAACGCGATGACGTGGTTCGGACGCATCGGCTTGATTGTTTTGCCGCCGTTGGCGTACTTCATCACTTACCGCATTTGCGTTGGTTTGCAGCGCTCTGACCGCGAGGTGCTGGCGCACGGCATTGAGACTGGCATTATTAAGAAGCTGCCTAACGGTGCCTTCATTGAGGTTCACCAGCCGCTCGGCCCGGTCGATGAGCACGGACACCCGATCCCGCTTGAGTACGCCGGTGCCCCCGTTCCGAAGCAGATGAACCAGCTTGGCTACTCTGATAGCGAAACGATCGGCACGTTCCGCCCGGCAGAACTTGGTGTCTCGGAGCGGGTGCGTGAGCAGGTTGAGCGCAACCACCGCGATGAGATCGAGACTCTGCGCGCTTTGGAAGCTAACAAGGACGCTACGGACCGCGACGCAGGCCATTAGGACGGTCGCGGATCCACCTCGGGTCCATCTGGCCT
Organism: Corynebacterium sp. BD556; assembly: GCF_038452275.1. Classification (NCBI taxonomy): domain Bacteria; kingdom Bacillati; phylum Actinomycetota; class Actinomycetes; order Mycobacteriales; family Corynebacteriaceae; genus Corynebacterium; species Corynebacterium mayonis. The sequence continues at coordinate 1,125,820 of NZ_CP141643.1, read as the reverse complement.
TGCGGTTAATAACCCCCTCTCTTGGAGGGGGTTATTTTTCTTTTATTGGTTCGTGATATTGAAGCTCCAAGTGAAGTGTGAAAAAGATCACAAAAAAAGTTTTGCGGGAAAAGCTACATTCGCACCTTTTGTTATCACATTCTTCTTTTTGGATTATATGTACTGGTTAAGGCCTTGCTGACGCGTCTACATTTCGTGATAGCGCCCGTATATGAAAGCCGAGCGGCGGCGAAAAACTGCCGGGACAGAAGGTGACTACTCGGCAAAGGGTGTCGGGCTGGACAAGGCCCGTGTCTTTTTCGTAATCTTACCGAGACATTGTGACAACACAGTTGGAAGCAAGAAGCATAAGAACATATATGCCGAGTCCCCCGGATGGTCGTGAACCTCACGGCACGAAAGGGGAGCCGGGGACCCACAGCACTCCTGGGGTGAAAGCGCGCAAGGGCACCGATCGTTGTCGGCGCGGAGCGTGGCAAGGCTATTTCTCAGGCCGAACCCGACAGCTAACCCGGTAGGCAATAGAGATGATATGGAGACTTAATTCGTGGCTAAGCACCGTCGACAAAACAACAGCACTGCCCGCAACGTCGCTGCCGCTACCGCAGTAGCTGCAGGCGCCGCTCTCATCGCGCCGACGACCGCCAGCGCCGCAGAGGTCCGCGTTCCGAATAGCCCAATTCCGGCTTCCATTGACATTCCGAACATTGAGAAGATCCCCGGTATTGAGAACATCCCGGGCGCTGCCGATTGGATTCCGGCGCTCAATAACGTTCAGGGCCAGCAAGCCGCCAATTACAACGCCCCGGTGGGCGACGCCGCTCCGACGGCTCCGGCACCTGCCCCTGCTCCCGCCAAAACCGAGGGCGAGCGCATTGTTGAAATTGCCCGCACCAAGATGGGCGCCGGCTACGTCTACGGCGCCGCAGGCCCGAACGTCTTTGACTGCTCTGGCTTCACCTCCTGGGTCTACGCCCAGGCCGGCAAATCCATTCCCCGTACCTCCCAGGCGCAGGCCGGTGGCGGCAAGCGAGTGCCGCTCGACCAATTGCAGCCGGGCGACATCATTGCCTACTACGGTGGCGCCTCCCACGTGGGTATCTACACGGGCAACGGCACCATCATCGACGCTTTGAACTCCGGTACCCCGGTCGGCGAGCGTCCGCTGCACATGATGCCGGTTCACTCTGCCGTCCGTTTCTAATCGGGCAGCATAAACCCGCCTCCCGCACTAGCCGGGGAGGCGGGTTTTCTTGATTACGGGCAAGGATGCGCTATAGTTATGTAACAGTTTTGTAATTTTCGTGTTGTCTTTTCCGCACGTGGCACAACAGCTCAATGTCGAAAGAGGACTTCGTGGGCAAACATTCCCTCGCCACCCGTGGCACAGTAACCCGCCGCACCATTTCCGCTGCGATGAGCAGTGCCATCGCCATGACCTCAGTCGCTGTCGCTGTTGGCGGGTCCGCTGCTCAAGCCGACGAGATAGACGACATGATCCAGGAAATGGACTCACTTTCGCACGAGGCGACCGGCAAAAACGAGGAAATCAAACAGACCGAGGACGAAATCGCCGCCGCCGAGCAATACCTGGAGGACCTTCGCGCTCGTGTGGTTCACGCCCGCGCCGAAGCGCAGCGTGCGCAGGAAGCCAGTGCGTTGGAGCAGGAGGGCGTCGATAAGCTTGCGGCCTCCCAGAATCGCAATTCGCGCTCCGATGTGATTTTGACAAGCCTGGGTGCGCAAAACCCGCAATCGCTCATCGACCGCGCCGCCTACCTCAGTGCCATGAACCGCAAGGCCAGCCAAGCGGTCGCGGAACTGCAAGAAGCCAATAACGAAGCGGCCGCGCGTGCCAACGAGGCCAACATTGCCGTGGCGCAAGCCCAATTCCAGCGCAACCGCCTGGACTCCAAACGCGCCAAACTAGAGCGTGAACGCAGCGACCTCGACGAGCGTATTTCCGATCTCGTCCAGCGCGTCGACGGCATGACTCCCGAGCAACGCAGCCGCTGGATTGCCAAGGGCAACCCGATTGCTTTCCCGCAGGCCCTGCTGTCTGGAGCTGGTGCCGGAGTCGTCGGCGCCGCCATGGCCCAGCTCGGCAAACCCTACGGCTGGGGTGCTGCGGGCCCGCACGCCTTCGACTGCTCCGGGCTGATGGTGTGGGCCTACGGGCAAAACGGAAAGGCCATCCCGCGCACCTCCCAGGCGCAGCTTGCAGGCGGCACCCCGGTTGCTATTTCCGAGCTGCAGCCCGGCGACATCGTCGGTTACTACCCGGGCGTGACACACGTCGGGATGTATATCGGCAACGGCCAGGTCGTGCACGCCTCCGACTACGGCATCCCGGTTCAGGTTGTCAGCGTCAACTCGATGCCTATTCAAGGTGCGGTGCGCTATTAAAGCCCCAACCGCATGACGGTCCTTCTTGTCAGCAATGACTTCCCGCCCACAGTGGGCGGGATTCAGTCGTATCTGCGCGACTTCTGCACCGAACTGGTGCGCCGCATTGACCCGGAGAAGCTCATCGTGCTGACCTCTATCCAAAACGAAGCGCAGGCGCGTGCGGAAGACAGCCAGGTGCCTTTTCGGGTGGTACGCAGGCCGGAGAAAACTTTGCTGCCCACGTTGGCCGTACGCCAACACATGCAGCGGCTGATCCGCGACCACAATGTTGAATGTGTGTGGTTCGGGGCGGCGGCACCGCTGGCGTTGATGGGCTCCGCGGCACGGGAGGCTGGAGCGCGTCGGGTGGTCGCTTCCACTCACGGGCACGAAGTGGGGTGGTCGATGATTCCGGGCGCGCGGCAAGTGCTGCGGCGCATCGGCAATAGCTGCGATGCGATAACTTACATATCTGAATACACCCTCAACAGGTTTCGCTCGGCCTTTGGGGCCCACCCCAACTACGTCAAGCTTCCCTCCGGCGTCGACTGCCAGTTCTTTCGCCCTGCTCCACCAGCGGAGGTTGAGAGCACCCGCGCACGACTGGGGGTGGGGCAGGCGCCGCTGATAGTCTGCGCTTCACGCCTGGTGCCGCGTAAAGGCCAGGACACACTCATTCGCACGCTTGGCGACGTCCGCGCTGCCGTCCCTGACACCCGCCTCGTCATCGTGGGTTCCGGGCCGTACGAGCGCACCCTCCGCGCGATGGCCAGCGGCCTTTCCGGTGCCGTCAGTTTCACGGGTAGAGTGTCGCGCACTGCGCTGCGAGAAACGATCGCTGCTGCCGATGTTTTTGCGATGCCAGCGCGCACCCGCGGGGCTGGCCTCGACGTCGAAGGGTTGGGCATTGTTTACCTCGAGGCGCAGGCCTGCGGCGTTCCGGTCATCGCCGGGGATTCTGGCGGCGCGCCCGAAGCCGTCGGAGCCGGAGCGGGAATCGTGGTAGCGGGACGCAACACGCGCGCCGTGGAAGAAGGACTCATTTCCCTTCTTTCCAACCCGCGAGCCCGCGCCGAGATGTCAACCACGGCGAGAGAGTTCGTGCAAGAGAACTATAGCTGGGAGGAACTGGGCGACCGCCTGTACTGGACGCTTTTCCCACAGGGTTAGAATTGGCTGCTATGCCTGAAAAGTCCCGCCACCCGCACGGTTCGCCGAAGCCAGCGTCGTCAAGCGCGCTCACGGTAGGCTTCGACATCGGCGGAACCAACGTGCGTGCCGCGCTCGTCGCGGACGACGGCGGCATCGTCGACTGGTGCTCCACACGCACACCGCACTCGGCTGATGAACTAACCCAGTTGATCTGCGACATTGTGGAGGACTACCGCCAACGCCACAACATTGTGGCAGTGGGGCTAGCCATCGCGGGTTTTCTCGACCCGTCGTGCGAAACCGTCCGCTTCGCTCCGCACCTGCCGTGGCGCGACGACGCTGCCGTCAAAGCCCTTTTGGAAAAGAAGCTAGGCCTGCCGGTGCGCCTCGAACACGACGCGAACTCCGCTGCATGGGGCGAGTACACCTACGGCGCCGCCCGCAACGCGCACACATGGGTTTTCTTCGCCGTCGGCACCGGCATCGGCGCCACCTTGATGCACAACGGCGAGATTTACCGCGGGGCCTTCGGAACCGCACCCGAGTTTGGGCACATCGTCGTCGTGCCAGATGGCCGGGTGTGCTCCTGCGGCAAAAAGGGGTGCCTGGAGCGCTACGCTTCCGGAACGGCGTTGGTGGATACAGCCGTTGAGGTCGCCGGGCAGGGCAGCTTCAAAAAATGTGGGCTGTATCGAAAGGTCGTCGACAAGCGTGCCGACGGCCACGACATCATGGCCGCCGCCCGCGCCGGCGATGCGCTCGGGCAGGCGACTATAGAAAGGTTCGCCCACTGGCTCGGCCACGGCCTGTCCATGGTGGCGGATATCCTCGACCCCGAACTGATCGTGCTTGGGGGAGGGGTCAGCGCGGACGCCGACCTATTTCTTGACACCGCCCGCGACGAGATGGCCGCTGGCATCGTCGGCGCCGGCTACCGGCCGCTGCCCAAGGTGACAACAGCGGAACTCGGGCCCGAGGCAGGTATGATCGGGGTCGCTGACTTGGCCCGCCGGGATGCGTGAAAACGGAAAGGCAACAATGACGAACACCTGGTACACCGTCTTCAAAGCAACTATCGGCCCGCCCCTGTTTCTGTGGAACAGGCCTAGTATCGAAGGTGCGAAAAAGATCCCGAAAGAGGGACCCGCCATCCTCGCCTCCAACCATCAGGCAGTCTTAGATTCCTTCTACCTGCCGCTCAGGTTGAAGCGGCAGTTGACCTTCCCGGCGAAAAGCGAATACTTCACCGAACCGGGCTTCAAAGGGCGCGTGAAGAAGTTTTTCTTCTCCTCGGCGGGCCAGATCCCGGTGTTTCGGGGGGAGGAGGGCGCCGGCAACGCCGTCGCCGCCGCAGCTAAGGAAGTGCTCAGCGCAGGTGAGATCTTCGCCATTTATCCCGAGGGCACCCGCTCTCCGGACGGTCGTATCTACAAAGGGCGCACCGGCATTGCCCGTATCGCCATGGACTCTGGGGTAGACGTCTACCCGGTGGCCATGCTTGAGACGCGCAAAGCGAACCCGATTGGCACCTTCATTCCACGCCCGGTGAAGGTCCGCATGAAAATCGGTGACCCGATCAACCCGCACGCCTGGGCCAGCGAAAACGGCTACGACCCGGACTCGCGGGAGGTGGCGCGCCCATTCGTCGATTATGTGATGGGCAAAATTGTGGAGCTAAGCGGCTACGAATACGTGGATGTGTACGCCACGGAGGTCAAAAAGTCGCTCCAAGATGGGCTCGGTTACCCTGCAGGTACAGAGCCAAAGGATTTTTAGCGAGGAATGTTGAACTTAGACCGCGATCTCACGACCAGAATTGTCATCAGCAGTCTTTTGCTGATTGGTTTTACTTTTGCATCAGCGATTGATTTCCATGTGGGGATCATTGGGCCACTCGCAGTGATTGGAGTGGTTGTGACGATGTTTTGGCCACGCCACGTCGATGACGGATCACAGGTGGATTAAGTGCGCTACTTCTACGACACCGAGTTCATCGAGGACGGCTCGACCATCGAGCTTGTTTCCATCGGCATCGTGGCCGAAGATGGCCGCGAATACTATGCGGTGTCTACAGATTTCGACGCCTCCCGCGCCAACCAGTGGGTACGCAAACACGTGTTGGACAAGCTGCCCAACCCGCGAAGCGAACTGTGGAAAGCGACGCCCACGATCCGTGATGAAGTGTTTCGCTTTCTCACATACGCAGACACACCGCCCGAACTCTGGGCCTGGGTGGGTGCCTATGACCACGTTGTCCTCGCACAAATGTGGGGGGACATGTCGGGTCTTCCCCGTGAGATACCCCGTTTTACCCGCGAGTTGAAGCAATACTGGGAGATGGCCGGTGCCCCGGAGCTGCCTGCCGTTCCCGATGGAAACCACAACGCCTTGGTTGATGCGAAGCACAACTTGGCTAAGTTTCGGATCTGTCACCGGGCTCTCCCGCTGGGCAGAGGCGGCCAGGCTGTAACTGCGCCAGTTAACTGATCAGTTTGCCCAATTTGGACAGGGCTGTTCTGAGACACGATAACGTGCTAGAACTAAAGGCGTGAGTTGGACAATCGATATTCCCAAGAGCGCTCTACCGGAACTCCCGCCACTGCCCGGAGATTTGAATAAGCAGTTTCAGGACGTTCTTTCCCGAGATGCAAAGCAACAGCCGAGCTGGGACGAGCGAGAAGCGGGATATGTCCGCAAGATTCTCGAGTCGGTTCCGCCTGTCGTGCTCGCCCCCGAAGTAGAAGAAGTCAAGCGACAACTGAAAGACGTTGCCCTGGGTAAGGCCTTTTTGCTGCAAGGAGGCGACTGTGCTGAGACTTTCGAGTCCAACACTGAACCGCACATCCGCGCCAATATCCGCACGTTGTTGCAGATGGCGGCGGTGCTGACTTACGGTGCGTCCGTGCCCGTGGTGAAGCTGGCGCGCATCGCCGGCCAGTACGCAAAACCGCGCTCCTCCGACCTGGACAGCAACGGCCTGCCGAACTACCGCGGAGACATTGTCAACGGTGTGGAACCAAACGCTGAGGCTCGTCGCCACGATCCGGCCCGCATGGTTCGTGCCTACGCAAACTCCTCCGCGGCGATGAACCTCGTGCGGGCGTTGGTGGCCTCCGGCACGGCTGACCTGCACAACATCCACGACTGGAACCGCCAATTCGTGGCGAACTCGCCTGCAGGCGCGCGTTACGAGGCGTTGGCCCGCGAAATTTCGCGCTCTCTCGCCTTCATGAGTGCGTGCGGCGTCAACGACGATCATCTGCGCACCTCGGAGATCTACGCTTCACACGAGGCGCTGCTGGTGGACTACGAGCGCGCCATGCTGCGCCTGGCGCAGGATAATGAGGGCAACACTAAGCTCTACGACCTCTCCGCACATCAGTTGTGGATCGGTGAGCGCACTCGCGGCTTGGAGGACTTCCACGTCAACTTCGCCGCCTTGATTAACAACCCGGTGGGCATCAAGCTGGGGCCGACAACCACCCCGGAGGAAGCCGTCGCCTACGCGGAGAAGCTAGACCCGCACCGCGAGCCGGGACGACTGACCATGGTTATCCGCATGGGTCACGAAAACGTGCGTCAGGTACTACCGGGCATTATCAAGGCTGTGGAGGCCTCCGGGCACAAGGTGGTTTGGCAGTCGGACCCCATGCACGGCAACACCTTTACTGCAAGCAATGGTTACAAAACCCGCCACTTCGACAAGATCATCGACGAGGCGCAGGGATTTTTCGAGGTGCACCGCCAGTTGGGCACCCACCCGGGCGGTATCCACATTGAACTAACCGGCGAAAATGTTACGGAGTGCCTCGGTGGCGCCCAGGACATCACCGACGTTGACCTGCCCGGCCGCTACGAGTCTGCCTGCGACCCGCGCTTGAACACGGAGCAAGCCCTCGAGCTGGCCTTCCTTGTGGCGGAGATGCTGCGCTACTAAGGGCGTTTGCGAAAGTGCTCTCGGCGGTAGCGCCGGGAGCACTGCTGCTTAATCACCTTGAGCCGAAGACACGACCACAGCGGTTTTTCCGCCCCCAAAGAACCGCCATCTATAGCGGCGTCGCGGCACGCATAGGTGCGATGAGCTCCGGCGTTGTGTCATACATCCCGGAGCCAAACCACCACGCACCGACAAGGACAGCCACGATAAATAAGCCAGCGAATACCAAAAATACAACGAGCCCCGCCGCTGAACGGTTCGTGACCGGGTTAACGGGCCGAGGTGCCGGTGGATCTGGTTGCTGTCGGACAGCGGGGGCAGACGGAGCATCGACACGCGGAACCGGAGCAGCCGCAGGCGCCGTTTCCGCACCGGCAAGAGCGGTTTCTGGCGCTGGCGTGACGTTGGGAAAGAGGCGTTGTTCAAAAACACGAGTTTCCGGTATCGGCTGAGGGTCTAACTCACGCCCCGGTTGAACCTCAGTGAGGGCACTGGCTGCGCTGGCCGCCGTCACAGACGTCGGGTGGGCGGCGGCACGGTTCGCGGCGGAGTTAGTGGGAACCGGAACGGTGTAGTCGGGCAGCGCGAGTTCGCGGGCGACATCGTCAAGCGCGGCGAGAAACTCGCCGGCGTCATGGAAGCGGTCCCGGGGCTGGCGTGAGGTGGCGGTGGCCACGAGTTCGTCGAAAAGCTTTGGCACGCCCGTAATTTTCGAAGACGGCGAAGCAACGTCCTCATTGAGGCGCGCGTAGGCGTGGGCCAGCGGCGTGTCGCCGGAGAAAGGCGTTTCGCCTGTGAGCAGTTCGAAAAGCACGATGCCGGCGGAGTAAACGTCGGAGGCCTGCGTGAGCGATGAGCCGTCGACTTGCTCGGGCGATAAGTAGGACACCGTTCCGATGATCTGGTCAGTTGACTGCGGGGAATCTGCGGCGGCGCGCACAAGCCCGAAGTCAGCGAGTTTGACGGAGTGATCGCTGTTGATCAAGACGTTGTCCGGTTTGATATCGCGGTGGACCATGCCGCGGCGGTGGGCAAGGCTCAAACCGGTCAGCACGGCGCGCATCACGGCGGCCGCGGCGTGCGGCGGCATGGGCCCCCGCTCGGCGAGCAGTTCGCGCAGGGTGCCGCCGGTGATCAGTTCCATGATAAGAAAAACCTGCGCCGGGTTGTCGCCTTCCGCGGAGAAGTCGTAAACGTTGACCAGGTTGGGGTGGTTGAGTTTGGCCATGGCGAGCGCTTCGCGGCGGAAGCGTTCGCGGAAGGTGCGGTCGTGGACATAGCGTTCGTCCATTACTTTCGCGGCGACTTCACGGTCGAGGCGAGTGTCTACGCAGCGGTAGACCGTGGACATGCCGCCGCGCGCGATCGGCCGGTCGATCACGTAGCGGTCTTCCAGGTATGAGCCGACTGCGAGCTGTGCCATGGTCACCAGTATGGCCGACGGGCGTTCGCCACCGCCAACGCGGGTACACTGCGCAGCGTGAGTAACGCAGATAATTCCACTCCTGACCTTGAGGCACTGCTTGCCGACGACACCCTGTTGACCTTGCCGGAGGTTGCCGATTACCTGGGTGTTCCCGTGACACGCGTGCATGATCTTGTCGGGGCGCACAAGCTGTTGATGTTTCGTCGGGGCCACGATAAGCGGATTCCGCGTCTGCTTCTCGACGCCAACTTTGAGCTGTCCAAGTTCATCGCCGGTGCGATCACGGTGCTTCACGACGGCGGCTTCGACGACGACGAGATCCTCGCCTACCTATACACCCCGGACGAGTCGCTGCCCGGCCGCCCGATAGACGCTTTGCATGGCCACGGCGCGCGCGAGGTTATTCGTCGCGCACAGGCCATGGCGTTTTAGGGTAGATCCACTCGGCGGCGGCCCACGCCACAACGATGGCGGGCAGCACAAACCAGATGTCGTAGAAGCGGTGGTTGCCGCTTCCCATGAAGCCGAGAGCGACGATGATGGAACCCGCCACGGTGAGTTTTTGCACCCCCAGCGGCGGGTTGAACGTGCCCGCCAAGGTGATGATGGAGGCGTAGTACCACGGCAGGGTCACGGCGTTGGTGATAAAGGCGACGGCGTAGGCCGCCGTGGTGCCCATGATGGCACGGCGTTGCGTTGCGCTGCCGTGTGGCCGGAAAACTACCCACACCGCAACCAGGCCGACGAGCATGAACACGCTGCCGACGGTGCGGGTCAGCGCCAGGGCGGTGTTGTAGCGGAAATCCTCCTGGAACAGTTGGATGAAAGGAGTCAGGATATCGGCCACTAAGGTAGGCCCCGACAAGGGGTTGACCACTTTGGAGTTACCGGAGATTTCCTCCACCCAACCCCAGGTGGAGCCACTGGCCACGGTGACACCGTTGATCACTACTGCGGAGACGGCCGTAACCCACGCCCCCACTGCGAAAAAGACCGCCAGCTTCGCTGCAGCACTGGTGCGGTTATGGGCGTGGCGGTGGTAGAGAATCCACACTACGAAAGGAAGCGCCACAGCGGCGGTGGCTTTGAGCGCTACAGCCAGCGCGATGAGCGCTATGCCTGGGGTTGCCCACCGTTGCGTCATGCACAGCAGCAGCCCGATGCTGACGAGACCAACCATCACCGATTCGTTGTGCATCCCGCCGATCATGTGCAGCAACATCACGGGGTTGGCCACGCCAAGCCACATGGCGACGGCTGGGTTGCCGCCGACGTGGAGGGCGATACGCGGCACGGCGTAGAAGATCAGGGCGAACCCAGCGAGGCTGATCAGCTTGTAGGTGACCACGCCGAGGGTGACATTATCGCCGACGAGCGTAGTGATGGCTTTGCCGAGCCCTAAGTGAAGCGGCCCATAAGGAGTGGTGGTGTTGCGCCAGTCGTGCGAGACTTCCAACAAGTAGGGGCCAGGGTTGATGGCGGCGCCTTCGGAGTAGGGGTCGAAACCGTCGCGCACCATCGCTCCTTGCATGAGGTAGGAGTACACATCGCGCGATAAAATCGGCGCCGACAGCGCCAAAGGTGCAGCCCAGGTGGCAACTGCTTGGCGCACTGTGGCCAACTCGAAGCGCCCGTGGATTACGTCGCGGCCGAGCAGCACCCAGGCGGCGGTCAGGCCGATGATGCCGGTGGTGAAAATGACGTCGAAAAGCAAGCGCCCGTGACCGTAGGTGAGGTGCGCCAGGCCGAGCTCGTGCATGATCCCGCCGCGGTTGCGGGTCGCGCCCGCGCCGAAAGAGCCGAGGGCGATGAAAACCGCCGCCCAGAACCCCCACCAGGTGGCTGACATAGGGTTACGCACGGCGCGACGTGGCCTTAATGGCGAGCTCGCGCAAAGTCTGCGCAACTGAACCGGTCAGGCCAGCGGCCGACAGGTGCGCCAAACCGGAGGTTGTCAGCTCCTCAATACGCTTTTCGACGCCCTCAGCAGCCGATGTTGCCCCCACCAAATCCGCCAGGCGTTGGACATCCGCCGGGTCGCTGACCGCCCCAACTCCCTCACGCAGCTTCCGTGCAGCGGCTGGGTCGCAGGCATCCAACTCCTGCAAAGCCAAGGCGAGCAAAACGGTGCGCTTTCCTTCCCGCAGGTCGTCGCCAGCAGGTTTGCCGGTGACGGCAGAATCCCCGAAGACCCCCAAGAGGTCGTCGCGAAGCTGGAAAGCGATGCCAATGTCGCGGCCGTACCCGCGGAAAGCCTCGATGGTCTGCGCGGGCGCACCCGCGAGCGCCGCCCCGAGATGCAGCGGACGCTCGATTGTGTAGGCGGCAGCTTTGTAGCGGTTGACCTTCGTGGCCAACTCAATGGATTCATCCCCGCTGGCCTCCAGCGAAATATCGAGGATTTGCCCGCCGATGACCTCAGAGCGCATGCCGCGCCACGCGCTTCTGGCGCGGTGCAGCGCTGCATCACTAAGCCCAGATTCGATCCACATGTCCTCCGCCCACACCAAAGCCAGATCGCCGACGAGGATAGCGATATTGCGGCCGAAGTCAGCGGCGTCACCGCGCAACCCGCGACGGCGGTGCGTGGCCTCGATGAGCCGGTGCACAGTCGGGTTGCCGCGGCGGGTGTCGGAGGCGTCGATAATGTCGTCGTGGATCAGGGCACACGCTTGAATCAGCTCCAGGGAGCTCACCGCCCGCAGAACAGCCTGCGGGTCCTCCTCGCCGCGGTCGAGGCCTCCGGCCCCGACGAAACCCGCCCAGCCGTAGAGGGGGCGGATCCGCTTGCCCCCACCGAGGACGAAATCACGCATTGTCTCGGCTGCACATACCACCGGGGCACCGATGTCTTCGATGTTGGAAAGGCGGCGGTCGAAGAAGTCCCGCAACTCCTGCTCGACGGCGTCGGGAATTTCATGGGGCAAAGCGGCGGGATCGAACTTGGGGGAGAGGGAAGTCACGCTATCTCCTTTGAGTTGTTGAGTCGCGCGTTGACTTTTCCCACCCTACCTGGGGGCATCGACAGGCAGTCTCCGGCCCAGGATTGCAAAGGGGCGTGGATCCCCCGCGTAGTGAAAGAAACGCAGAATGTCGACGAAGCCCATTTTGCGGTACAGGCCGAAGGCGGCGTTCGCCTCGTTATCCACCTCCGGGGTGGACAGCAACGCCCACTTTTCTTCAACCTGTGCCAAAAGCGCGTGGAGCATGGCCGTGCCGACGCCCCGGTTTTGGGCGTCGGTGCTGACGTGGACCTCCGCGACCTCGAAGTAGTTGTCCAGTATGGCCAGTTCGTCTTTGGTCGGGCCACCTTTGGCTTTCAGGCCCTGGATGAGTTGGCTGTCCCACCACCGGTTGCGAATCCCGGTGAGCCCGTAAGCGACTCCGACGATCCTTTCTTCCCCGTTGTGAGTTTCCACGGCGATGACCGCCCGGAAACCGGGCTGGAGGATTTCTCGGCGCCACACGTCGATGCGCGAGGAACGGATGAAAGGTGGGTATCCCATCGCGGCGATGTGGATGTCGACAAGAGTTGGGGCGAGCAAGCTGAACTCGTGGCCGGAGATGTGGCGGATCGACACTGGCATGTTGTCCATCGAACCATGCCAATGTGGACGCCGCTGAGGATTGCCGGGAAATTGCCGCGAACAATGCTTAGAAACTATGTTCGATAAATAGTGTGTTGCGTGTCGAACGTCTGTTTTATCCTGTTGTCACATCGTGCGGAAAGGCTCCGCGAAACAAATCAACGAGGAAGGGCTAAGCAGATGAACAGCGTGATTTCGGCGACGACAGGTGTAGCATACGGCGCGGCGGGCACGCCGAAAAGCGCACGCTTTTTCCAGGCCGCCGACGACCTTTTGCGTGGTGCGCACAAACAACTGCAAAACGGGGACCTCGAATTGGCCCTCGAATACGGCTACCGTGCGGCTTTGCGTATCGCGGGCGCTATCTGTGCGGACTCGCCGACCGTGATGAGGAGAAAAAGATTGCCCACGAGCGCCTGGGACAAACTTGCCCTAAGTGGAGAAAGGGAAGCAACGTGGGCAAAGGAGTTTTCCGCCTACTCCGCGCTTCGCAGCCGGGTTGCCTCGGGTGTTGCCGCAGCGCCCAGTGAGGCAGCCGTGAGGCGGTTTGTGGCCAGGGTGGAAACCTTCCGCGATTCCTTCCTGCCGGGAGCTTTGTTAGTCGCCTAAAAGTTAACCGGGGACAGCGCGGGAACATTCGCGGCGTGTGGAGCGTTATACAGATAGTTGAAAAACGTCGGCCACACACGTCGGAGAGTGAACAGTGTCTCTATCTGAGCAGGAGCAGCGCGCGCTGCGCGAAATTGAGCAGTCCCTCCTTGCGGAGGATCCGTCGTTTGCTCGTTCCATGCCCCACACGAACGGGCCCTCACTGGGCGGGGGATTGGGCAAAATCACCATGCGCAGTGTCGCGCTGGTCGTTTTCGGCCTCGCCCTTTTGATCGGCGGTGTTGCCCTCGCGACGGTGAGCACGTGGCTCATCGCTATCAGCATTATTGGCTTCGCGGTGATGTTCGCCGGCGGCGTGATGGCCCTGCGGACCCCGAATGCAGGCGCTGCCTCTCGCGCCTCCGCGTCGGCGACCCCCCGGGCCTCCGCACGCAGCTCCAAGATGGAGGAGAATTTCCGCCGCCGCTTCGAAGGTCAATAAGCTCCGCCCCTTCGAGGGGGTGTAACACTGCGCAACTTCGGTTGCGCCTTTTTTATTGTGGGCGTCTTTTTGCCGGCGCCTTTCCTTTCCGGCGGTGTGGGGTACTTGCGGGGTGGGAAGCGGCGGCTGCGCACCCACCCACTTTCACCCACCCACTTTCGCCCACCTGCGTCTTTGGGTGGGAAGTGGCGGGTCAGCGGGTCCTCAAAGGCGTCAGGGCACCTGTGGTAGGTGCCGTTTGAGCCTCAGAAAGGGGAGTTGACGGGAATCCACCCCACCTTAATTTTGTGCCGATGAGCTGCATTGTTGTGTTACCGGAAGGAAAAAATGGGTTCAGCGGTGGCGTTTGTGGGGCAAAGTGGGTTAGAGTGGGGCACAGCGGCGAGATGTGGCGACATCTTGACTACGTGTCGCAACGACTCAACGCCGAGAAAATTGAAAAACCAACGTCGGCGAGAACAGGGAAGGTGGGTCTGCCGGATGTTTCTGGGAACCTACACGCCCAAGCTCGACGACAAGGGGCGCTTGACGCTGCCCGCCAAGTTCCGTGAGGAGTTGGCGGACGGACTGATGGTGACCAAGGGGCAGGATCACTCCCTCGCGGTTTATCCACGGGAGGAGTTCGCAGCGAGGGCCCGCAAGGCCGCGGCTGTGTCCCGCACCAACCCCCAAGCACGTGCGTTCATCCGAAATCTGGCTGCCAGTGCGGATGAACAAACACTTGACGGGTCCGGTCGCATCACGTTGTCTCCAGCGCACCGCGAGTACGCACAACTATCCAAGGAGTGCGTGGTCATCGGTTCGGTAGATTTCCTCGAAATCTGGGACGCCGAGTCCTGGAACAAATATCAAGAAGAAACGGAGGCCGCTTTTGCGGCGGCCGACGACGATGACATTCTCTCCGGCCTGCTCTAGGACTGACTACCCGACGAGCAACCAGATGACTACTGACGGAGAGCGTGTACGGACTCTGTCCGGGGCGTGGAGCATTCTGGTGTACTTCCCCGACATCAGAACAGCCGCCTCGGGCAGGGCTCTATGCGCTCCCCAACCACTTATGTGGCGGGACCAGAAGACAACACTTTCACACGACAACTATCGCCACGCGGAGGGGGTTCACCGGTGACTGGGAACAGCACAGACGGCCAACCAAATGCCTCAGGCGTGTCTGTGCCTGTGCCTGTGTCTCAGATGGACTTCGACGTAGCTGCCAACCGGGGCCACGTCCCAGTCCTGCGTGACCGCATGGCGGAGTTGCTGGCCCCAGCGGTGGAAGCCTTCGGCGCCAACGCGGTCATCGTTGACGGCACTCTCGGCGCCGGCGGCCACACCGAACACTTCCTCACTGTTTTTCCTTCCGCGTGTGTCATCGGTGTCGACCGCGACCCCGAGGCGTTGAAGGAGGCGAGCGAGCGGTTGGCCCGCTTCGGTGAGCGCTTCGTTGCGGTTCAGGCTCGCTTCGACGAGATCGGTAACCTAATTGCCGCTGGCGAGGGTGAAGTCTTTGAAAAGGTGCGCAAACAGGGTCTTGCGGGCGCCCTTTTCGATCTCGGGGTCTCCTCCATGCAGCTCGACCGCGAAGAGCGCGGGTTTGCGTACCGCGTCGACGCGCCGCTGGACATGCGCATGGACCCCACACAGGGAATCACTGCCGCTGAGGTGCTCAACACTTACAGTCATGGCGATCTCGCTCGGGTTCTCAAGACATACGGCGACGAAAGGTTCGCCGGCAAAATCGCCGCCGCCGTTGTCAAAGAGCGCGAAAAGCAACGCTTTACCACCTCCGCTCGACTCGTCGAGCTTCTTTATGACACGATTCCCGCCGCTACGCGCCGCACAGGGGGACACCCCGCAAAGCGCACCTTCCAGGCATTGCGTGTGGAGGTCAACCGGGAGCTCGAAGCCGTCGAAAACGTCATCCCGGTCATCACTGATCTGCTCGGCGAGGGGGGACGAGTGGTCTTTATGAGCTACCAGTCGCTTGAGGACAAAATTGTCAAACGTGCGCTTGGAGAACTGACCACTCCCACGACGCCCCCAGGTTTGCCGCTGGACTTGCCGGGCACTGCCGCTAGCTACCGCGCGATCACAAGAGGGGCCGAGAAAGCCTCCCAGGCGGAAATCGACCTGAACCCGCGGGCTGCTCCGGTGCGTGTACGGGGCGTCGAGAAACTCGCACACGCCAAAAATGGGGGTGCGACATGACCCGGCCGTACCCAGCCACCAGGGCACACACCAACCAAGAAAGAGAAAGCTTCATGGGAGCAAGCCGAAACTTCACAGCAACGCTGGCCCCGCCGCGTGAGACGAAGGTTGAACCGAGACGGCCAACGCGCAGGGTGGCGCCGCACATTCCGCACACCCCCCGGTCGGGCAGGCTAGGCTCCCAGCAGGTTGTCTCCGTGCGGGGGCGCCGCGTCGGCGCGACCAAGGCTGACAAGCGACGCTTCTCCACCGTCACCGCGATCTGCGTGCCGCTTCTGATCGGAGGGATCGCCATCGCGATGATCCTGTCGGGGTTGGCAACAAACCAGTCCTTCGCCATCCAGAAGCTGCAGTCGCAGGAGCGTACGTTGCGCAACGAGGTCGAAACGCTCAACCGAGATGTGAAATCGCTGCAGTCAATGTCGGAACTGAGCAAAAGAGCAGTGGCGGCGGGCATGGTGGTGCCGACCCAACCCGGTATCCTCGCCAGCAACGGCGAAGGTGAGGTGGAGGAAGTTCGCCCAGCGAATCCCGAAGCTACGGTCAAGGTTTATGATTTGAACCGCCAGACTCATTCGAGCCGGCCCGCCACCAGTGACCGCGCCGCTACGGACGAGCTGCGCCGCAGTCTCACCCCAGTGCCGGGCAGTAACGTGCTCGGCGCGGACAACCAGCTCGACAACGCTCGTGCCCGAAACCTTGCCGGAAATTTGGCGCCCTATGCCCCGAACGTCCCCGCGGCTCGGTAGATAAAGGTCTTTGCACGGCCACGTCTCCACCTCTCTCGCTGCCGGTGGGGCACAATAAAGCAGTGGCGGCGACATTCGGCGCAGCCGGGCGAGAAAACATTGTTGGGAGCAAGCAAGTAAAGGTGGATTCAGCGCAGTGAGAAACCCGGAATCCCGCCGTGCGCCGACTCAGCAGTCGGCGCGCAAGGAAACACAAAAGACGCTGACCTACCGCCGCTCCCGCATCGCCACGTTGGTCTTCCTCGCCATCGGTGCCCTAATCATCGGTCGGCTTGCCTGGGTGCAGGTCGTGTGGGGGCCGAGCCTGCAAGATCAGGCCGAGGCGCAGCGCGTCCGTGTCTACATCGAACCTGCCCGCCGCGGCGCGATCCTCGATCGCACCGGCAATCAGTTCGCCTACACCATGCACGCCCGATCCCTGACCGTCTCCCCAACAGTTTTGCGCAGGGAGCTGCGAGAGCAGCAGGAAAGCGAGATGAGGAGAAGTGGGCTGTCTCGCGAGGCGATCGACGCCCAGTTGGATGCGCGCGTGGAAGATATTTTGCGAACCATGGCCAACGAGATCCCCGGGATGATCTACCAGGTCAATGAGGGGGCGGCGAAACCGGACGACGCCCGGGTCCCGACAACTGGCGACAGTGATGTGGAAGACGACAAGGTTTGGGGAGCAGTCAGCGCCAAAGACATCCTGGACAAACTTCATGCAGACATGCCCTACGCGGTGCTGGTGCGCAATGTCGACCCCGATGTGGCGGTGAAAGTAACGCAGCGTTTCCCCGGCGTGGTTGCTGAGCACCAAGACATCCGCCAGTACCCCAACGGTGCGATCGGGGAGAACATTGTGGGCAAGGTTTCTATGGACGGCCAGGGCCAGTTCGGTCTGGAGGCCTACAGCGATTCGGTGCTCACAGGCATCAACGGCCGTTCGAAAGAAGACGTTTCCGTGGGGGGCCATTCCATTCCCGGAACTTTGCGTGACGTGGTTCCCGCCGTTGATGGCGCGGACGTGACCCTCACCATCGATCTGGAGCTGCAGACCTTTGTGCAGCAAACCATTCAGCGGGCGAAGGAAAATTCGCAGGCTAAAAACGGTGAAGCGGTCGTCTTGGACGTTCACACCGGTGAGATCCTCGCTATGGCGAACACTGACACGATTGACCCGAATGGAGATATCGAAAAGCAGTTGGCTGAGGGCCGCGACTTTGAAAACCCGGCGGTTTCTGCACCCTTCGAGCCGGGGTCGGTAGCGAAGGTGATCACCGCCGCTGCCGCCATTGAGGAGGGCACCACCGACCCGCACGAGGTGCACCAGGTTCCCGGGTCGATCGACATGGCCGGGGTGACCGTGCGCGACGCGTGGGAGCACGGTGTGTTGCCGTACACCACTACCGGGATTTTTGCGAAGTCTTCCAACGTGGGCACGCTGCAGTTAGCGCAGCGCATTGGGGAGGACCGTTTCGCGGAGTATCTGAAGCGTTTCGGAATCGGCCAGCCGACGCACGTTGAGCTGCCCAATGAGTCGGCAGGCTTGTTGCCCGTTCGGGAGCAGTGGTCGGGCGGAACCTTCGCCAACTTGCCTATTGGGCAGGGTATGAGCTGGACGGCCCTGCAGATGGCCAGTGTATTTCAAGCTCTGGCTAACGGTGGTGAGCGCATTGAGCCGCGCATTATCTCTGACATCACCGAGTCTGATGGCACGGTCGTCGAAAGAGAGGCGCCGCAGCGCACCCGGGTGGTCAGTGAGCACACTGCACACACTGTGGTGGATATGCTGCGTGCCACTTTCCAAGAGGACCCGGCTGGCAACAACAGTGGTACTGCTCAGGCAAACGCATTGGAGGGCTACCAACTCGCCGGCAAAACGGGCACGGCGCAGAAAGTCAATCCGGAAACCGGAGCGTATTCCCAAAGCCAGTTCTGGATTACTTTCGCCGGGATTGCTCCCGCCGACGATCCACGTTTCGTTGTCGCGGTGATGCTCGACGAGCCGCAGCGCGGACCCCTCGAAGGTGGCATGGGCGGGCAGTCCAGCGCGCCGGTTTTTCGTGAGATCGCCGGTTGGCTGATCAACAGGGAAAACCTGCCTCCCAGCCCGCCGGGCAACGAGTGGATTTTGCAGCATTAACGTGGAAAAGCAGTTGCGCCGCCCCGGGGATACACCCCGCGTATCTTCAGACAGAACAGGAGGAGACAGTGAGCCGAGGACGAAGCCACAACCCGCCGCGAAGCGCCGAAGGTGAACCTACGCTCGTCGAGCTGACCGCCTTGGCGAAAGGCCGCCTTATCAACGCCGTCAACGCCGTCAACGCCGAATCAAATGAGGCGGCAGCGATCACAGTTGACTCCGTTAGCTTGGATTCTGCTGCGGTAGAGGAAGGTGGCCTGTTTGCGGCTGTGCCTGGCACCCGTGTCCACGGCGCGACCTTCGCCGCTGCTAGTTCCGCAGCGGCGATTTTGACGGATGAGGCCGGCTGGGACATCCTCGCCCAAGCAGGGGAGTTGCGCCCAGTGATCGTCGTTGAGGACATTCGGGTTGTTTTAGGGGAGGTCTCCGCGCGCGTTTACGGTTCCCCGTCGAAACAGTTGACGGTGCTTGGTGTGACTGGCACCTCCGGCAAGACCACCACCACCTACTTGCTGGAGCAAGGCCTCATGGCTGCCGGGTTAAACGTGGGACTGATTGGCACTACCGGCACCCGCATCAAAGGCCAGGAGGTGCCCACGTCGCTGACCACCCCAGAGGCACCGAAGCTGCAGGAGCTTTTTGCCCGTATGCTCGCTGGAGGGGTCACGCATGTGGTCATGGAGGTTTCCTCCCACGCCTTGTCGTTGGGGCGTGTCAACGCCACGGCTTTCGCGGTCGCAGGTTTTAGCAATTTGAGCCAAGATCACCTCGACTTTCATCCGACGATGGAGGATTACTTCGAGGCCAAGGCCGCCTTTTTCGATCCGGCTTCGCCTGCCCACGCTAAGCGTCACGTCATCTGTATCGACGATGAGTGGGGAGTCAAACTTCATGCTCGCACTCCGGATGCGTTGACGGTGGGCACGAGGCAGCAGGAGGGTGTGGATTGTTCGGCGACGCTTGTCGACGTCACCCCGACCGGGGCGCAGCACATTTCCCTTAGCATTGCTGGGCAAACTCACGCTGTGAATTTGCCGCTGCCTGGGGCCTTTAACGTGGCTAACGCTGCGCTGGCCACCGCCATGGCGCACGTGGTTGGTGTGGATGTGGCGGCTTTTTTGCGTGGGCTGGAAGGAGCGGCGGTGCCGGGGCGTATGGAGCGCATCGACGCCGGTCAGCCGTTCGTTGCAGTGGTCGACTACGCCCACAAACCGGCGGCTATTGAGGCCGCCTTGCAGACCCTGCGCGGCCAGGTTAAGGGGCGCATTGGTATTGCTGTTGGCGCGGGCGGCGACCGTGACTCCTCGAAGCGCCCGCTGATGGGGCGTGCCGCAGCGCAGCATGCGGATCTGGTGGTGGTCACCGACGACAACCCGCGCAGCGAGGATCCGGCTGCGATCCGCGCTGCGGTCGTCGCGGGTTGCCGCGAAGCCGAAACCGGCGCGCACATTCGTGAAGTGAAGTCGCGGGCCGAAGCGATCGACCAACTCATCGCGTGGGCGAAGCCGGGCGATGCTGTCATTGTCGTCGGCAAGGGCCACGAGACCGGCCAACTCGTCGGGGAGACTTTGTATCCCTTTGACGACCGTGAAGAAATGCGCCGTGCGCTAGCTGAAAACGGCTACCGTAAAGGCGTCGACAAGCATGAAACGACACAACAACACAGTGAGAGGCACTGATGATCCCGCTTGAGCTAGCCAGAGTCGCCGAGATCACCGGCGGCAGACTCAACGCCCAGGCCGACCCGAGGGCGAAAGTCACCGGCTTCGTGGAGTTTGATTCGCGCAAAATCACCCCGGGTGGCCTTTTCGTGGCGCTTTCCGGCGCCCGCGTCGACGGCCACGACTTCGCCGCTGCCGCAATCGAAAAGGGCGCGGTGGCGGTTCTTGCGGCCCGTGACGTTGATGCTCCCGCAATTATCGTTCCCCCAGTGGATCGCCAAAGAGGCGACAACTCGGATTTGGCGACCAACGACCCAGACGGCTCGGTCGCGGCGGTGGTCGCCGCGATGTCTAAGCTAGCGAGTTTCGTCGCGCGTGAGCTTGTGAAAAACCACGGCCTAGTGATCGCCGGGGTGACGGGTTCGGCGGGCAAGACCTCAACGAAAGACCTCATCGCCGCAGTGTTGTCCTCGGCAGGGGAGACGGTTGCGCCCCCAGGCTCTTTCAACAATGAGATCGGGCACCCCTATACAGTGCTGCGTTGCGCCGAGGGAACTGAGTTTTTGGTGGCCGAGATGTCTGCTCGCGGCATCGGGCACGTGGCCCACCTGGCGCAGATCGCCCCGCCGTCTATCGGTGTGGTGCTCAACGTCGGCTCCGCGCACTTAGGCGAATTCGGCTCGCGGGAAAACATTGCGCGGGCCAAAGGCGAACTCGTCGAGGCGCTGCCCGCCGCAAAGGACGGGGGAGTAGCTATCCTTAACGCCGACGACGACCTCGTCGCCTCAATGCGGGATCGCACCGCAGCTCGGGTGGTGACGTTTTCTACCACGTCGCGTGCGGCCCACTACTTCGCCACGGACATTGAGCTTGATGATGTCGCCCGCGCCACCTTCACCCTTCACAGCCCGGATGCTGCCCCGCAGCGGGTGTGCCTCAACGTCTTCGGTGCCCACCAAGTGTCCAATGCTTTGGCGGCAGCAGCGGTCGGCGTTGAATCGGGTTTGTCCGCCCGCCAAGTCGCTGAAGCTTTGAGCAACGCACACGGGGTATCCGTCAACCGGATGGATGTGACTACTCGCGCTGATGGGGTGACGATTATCAATGATGCGTACAACGCCAACCCCGACTCGATGCGCGCCGGTATCGCTGCCCTGGGCTACACCGCCGCGGCGCGGCCAGGAGTGCGCTCAATTGCTGTCTTAGGTGAGATGAGCGAGCTTGGTTCCGGCTCTGTGCAAAGCCACCGTGAGTTGGGTGACGAGCTTGCCCGCTACCATGTCACCCACCTGATTACCGTGGGTGACTCAGAGGCGATCAGGGCTTTGCACACACGGGCAAGTGCTCGCGGAATATCCACGGAGAACACTGCCGGGGTGGCCGAGGCGGCCGAGGCAGTTGGCCGGATTTTGGCTGTCCCCCCAGCCGGCGAGGACGGCTGGTACGAACGTGAGGTGCGCGATGTGGTGCTGGTGAAAGCCTCGAACTCCCTCGGACTGTGGGGTGTGGCCGAAAGCCTCCTGCAACGCAATTAATCTGGAGACACAGCAGACCCGCAGACACAGCGTTGCATGACAACTGTTGCGTGACGTTCAAGCCTTAGAAAACGGTAGTAGCTCAGATGGTTCAAATTATCATTTCGGGGATAGTAAGTTTCCTCGTCGCGATCTTTCTCACCCCGGTGCTGATCCGGTACTTCAACAAGCGCGCCTTGGGGCAGGAGATCCGCGAGGACGGGCCCGCCTCCCACGCCCGCAAGCGTGGCACCCCGACGATGGGCGGTATCGCCATCATCGTAGGCATTGTGGCCGGTTATGTCGCCGCCGGTGCCTGGGCTTTGCGCACCGGCCATGCAGCGTTTACCGCCTCTGGGTGGATCGTGCTCGGGCTGACAGTGGCGTTGGGTTTAGTGGGCTTCGCCGACGACGGCATCAAGTTGTTCATGAAGCGCAATTTGGGTTTGAACAAGACTGCCAAGTTGGTTGCGCAGTTAGCTATCGCACTGATCTTTGGCATTTTGCTGTTGCAATTTCCAGATTCGCAGGGCATCACGCCAGGGTCGACGTCGTTAAGCTTCGTGCGAGATATGGAGATCCTCGATTTCGCGGCGGCTGGCGGCGTCATCGGCATGGTTGTCTTTCTCCTTTTCATCTATATTCTTTTGGCGGCATGGTCGAACGCGGTGAACCTGACGGACGGGTTGGACGGGTTGGCTTCGGGCACGACCGCGTTTGTCATGGCGGCCTACACTGCAATCACGTTTTGGCAGTTTCGCCAGTCCTGCCTGGCTTCGCCGGGCCCGGGCTGCTACGACGTGCGCGACCCGCTCGACCTTTCCACCCTGGCGGCGGCCGGGTTCGGAGCGACCATCGGCTTTTTGTGGTGGAACGCTTCACCCGCGAAAATTTTCATGGGGGACACCGGCTCACTGGCGCTCGGCGGTCTAGTTGCAGGTCTGTCGGTGGCGAGCAAGACAGAGCTTTTGATGGTGATTATCGGGGCGCTGTTCGTGCTGGAGGCCGCCTCGGTGGTCATCCAGGTCGTGTCGTTTCGCACGACCGGCAAGCGCGTGTTCCGCATGGCGCCGTTTCACCATCACTTCGAAAGTGATGGATGGGCGGAGACTACCGTCGTCATTCGTTTCTGGTTGCTTTCTGCGATGGCGGTGGCTTTGGGCTTGGCCATCTTCTACGGCGAGTGGCTGACGTTGACGGGGGCGTCGCTTTAAATGCAACGCACAGAAATCGATACACCGCAAACACACCTTCCTTCCTCCGTGCTGCTCGCGGGCGCGGGCGTGTCCGGCCAAGGCGCTGCGAAGCTTCTTGCGCATGTGGGTGCGAAGGTCACCATCGCCGACGACAACCACAAAAACCGCGATGCTGTCGCGGCCGAAACCGGAGCGCGCGGGGTGAGCACGCGCGAGGCCGCCGCGCAGATTGATTCTTTCGGCCTAGTTGTGACCTCGCCTGGCTGGCGACCGGATTCACCTCTTTTGCTCGCGGCGGCGCGCGCCGGCGTGGAGGTCATTGGTGACGTGGAGCTGTGCTACCGGCTTGACCGCGCCGGGGTGTTTGGTTCTTCGCGCACCTGGCTTGTCGTCACCGGCACCAACGGCAAGACCACGACGACCGGAATGCTTGCGGCGATGATGCAGCAGGTGGGCGCGCGTGAGGGTTTCCGGGCCGAGGCATGCGGCAACATCGGCGTTGCGCTAAGTGATGCTTTGCTGGAAGAAGATCGCGTGGACGTGCTCGTAGCTGAGTTGTCGAGCTTTCAGCTCCACTGGTCGAGCCAACTGGTGCCTGATGCCGGGGTGCTGCTCAACCTTGCCGAGGATCACATTGACTGGCATGGCTCGATGGCGGCCTACAGCGCGGACAAGGCGAAGGTGCTCAAAGCGCCACATGCGGTTGCGGGCATCGACGACCAGCTCGTCGCTGCTTTGGCTGCAAAGGCGGACCGGGGTGGCGCTCAGCCGGTGGTCGGGTTTACCCTCCGCGCTCCGGAAGCGGGCCAAATTGGTGTGGAAAACGGCGTGATTGTCTCCCGGCTGGGGACTCAACCGGTGGAGTTGGCCAGTGTGGAAGGAATTGAGCCTGCTGGGGTGGCCGGCGTGCTTGACGCGCTGGCGGCAGCCGCGGTTGCCCACCTGCAGGGGGCCAGGCCGGGAGAGATTCAGGCGGCGTTGAGTTCCTATCGTGTGGGGGGCCACCGGGGGACGGTGGTGCATCAACGTGGGGGTGTGACGTGGGTGGACAACTCGAAGGCGACTAACCCGCACGCGGCTAATTCGGCGTTGCAAGGGGTGGGGCCGGTGGTGTGGATTGCCGGCGGTCAGTTGAAAGGGGCTGAGGTTGATGATGTGGTTCGCGAACACGCTGAGAAGCTGCGCGCAGTGGCCATCCTCGGCGTAGATCGCGCCATTGTGTCTGAGGCGGTGTCGCGCCATGCCCCGGGCACGCCTGTTTTGGTGGTCGATTCCAAGGATCCTGAGAAGGCTATGGCGCAGGCGGTGGCCTTCGCTGCCGCCCAGGCGCGGCCGGGCGATACCGTCATGTTGGCGCCCGCGGCGGCTAGTTTGGACATGTTTACGGGGATGGCTCAGCGTGGCGACTTCTTTGCTGCCGCCGCAATGTCACAATAGGGGGCAGGCGTAATTATTTAGGCTACGTCCAGCGATTCGGTCGTGTTGTTCCGCCCGATTTGCCCCTACGGCAGTCTATTGTGGCTGATGTAACCCTCTGTGGTTCAAGGTATGAAAGTGGTTTAAGCTACAGAGCTAACGAGAGTTAACAAAAGTTAATCAGTGTTAACAATTGTTTATTGAGGGACATCAAGGGATAGCTGGCAGCAGTGCAGGAAAGGGACGGTGGCCATGACCGTTAGGCGGGATACGCGGGCAAGACAGACCCGCACGACCCAAGCCGGAAAACCCAACCCCCGGACCAGCGGTGAAACACACAGCTTTTCCACCTTGCACCGCCGGATCAGTGACGCGCTCGATGCCCGCCCACTGGTGGACTACACCACCATCCTCACCATCGTCTTAGTGCTAACCGGACTCGGCATCGTCATGGTGTTTAGCTCCTCAATGGCCGTATCCTTTGCTAACTCAGCAAGCGTGTGGGCCACCGCCTTAAAACAGGCCTTCATGGTCAGCCTCGGATTGGTGGCCTTTTGGATCATGCTGCGCATGTCGCCGCAACGGGTGCGTTCGCTGGCAGACATCGCCATGGTCGTGTCCATCCTCATGCTCGTGCTGGTGCTTGTCCCAGGCATCGGCACCGGTAAAGAGGAGGTCGGTTCCCAGTCCTGGATTCTGCTTGGGCCCCTGCGCTTCCAGCCCTCAGAAATGGCCCGCGTGGCCATCGCTGTGTGGGGCGCGAAAATTTTGGCCAATAAGGATCCGAACGCCCCGACCAGGCTAGACAACGGCTTCGCGCCCTTCATCGGTGTCGCGGGTCTGTGTGTGCTTTTGATCGCTTTGCAGGGAGATCTGGGCATGGCAGCATCTTTCGCCCTGGTCATCGGCATTATTGTGTTTTTCGCGGGGATGTCCTCGCTGCTTTTCCTGCCTGTCGTGCTCGCGGCCCTGGCAGTATTCCTCGCGGTGTTTTTGCAAGGGGGTTTCCGTTCGCACCGCTTCCACGTCTATTTCGACGCCCTTTTCGGCCACTTCGAGGACACTCGCGGTGTGGCCTTCCAGTCGCACCAGGGTTTCCTTTCGCTTGGCGACGGCTCCCTGTTCGGCGTCGGCCTCGGCCAATCACGCGCCAAGTGGTTCTACCTCCCGGAAGCGCGCAACGACTTCATTTTCGCCGTCATCGGCGAGGAGCTCGGCCTGTGGGGAGGGGCGCTGGTGATTTCCCTGTTTTGTGCGCTGCTGGTCTTTGGGCTGCGCACCGCCCGTCGCGCCCGGAACCAATACCAGGCACTGCTCGCCGCAGCGTTGACGGCCGGGTTGGTCGCGCAGGCCTTTTCCAACATTGGCTACGTCGTCGGCTTGCTTCCGGTCACCGGGATCCAATTGCCCATGCTTTCTGCCGGCGGTACCTCGGCGGTCATCACGCTGGCCTCGATGGGTATTTTGGCCTCTGTGGCACGCCACGAACCGGACGCAGTCTCCGCCATGCAAAACTACGGACGACCCCTGTGTGACCGAATCTTTTTCATCCCGGAGCCAACCTCCCCCGGCCAGGCGCGCACCCGCGCCCCGAAGCGGGTGCAGACAACCCCCAAGCCAGGCACCCGCGCCGAGCGCGAAGCCCGCTTTGGCACCCCAGTGACAGCGCGGCGCTACCCGCACTCCGCAAGGCGAACAGCAGCAGCGCGTGAGTACCCGCGACGCGACCAGCGCCCCACCCAGCGTCCGGTGCAGCAGACTCATCAGCGTCGCGCCAGCTAACCGCCGAGCTGCTGAGCCCAGTTCGCACAAGAAAGGTGACTGACAACCCCATGTCTGACAAGGCTGACACACTCAACGTGGTGGTGGCTGGCGGCGGAACCGCGGGCCATATCGAACCGGCGCTGGCCGTCGGTGAGGTGCTGCGTGAAGAATTTGGGGCGAACGTGACCGCCGTGGGCACCGAGCGAGGTTTAGAAACCGCTATCGTTCCCGCCCGCGGGTTTGACCTCCAACTGATTGACCCCGTACCCATTCCGCGCGGCAAACCCTGGCTTTTGGCTACTGTGCCAGCGAAATTAGCCCGTTCGGTGAGGCAAACCAGGCGGATCCTGCGCGAAACCGGCGCGCAGGCCGTCTTCGGCACCGGCGGTTATGTCGCCGCCTCCGCCTACCTCGCGGCGGCATCTATGAAGCTGCCCTTTTTCGTCCTGGAGACAAACGCCCTCGCCGGCATGGCAAACAAACTAGGGGTGCGCCTGGGTGGGGTAGGGATGAATGCGGTGGCGGGATCCGGCATGCCCGGAGAAATCGTCGGCATCCCGGTGCGCCCCGGGGTCGGTGTGGACGAAGACGGAGCCAAAGCGCAGCGTGGCTACAAAAAGTGGGGGCTCGACGACAGCCGCCCGACCATCCTTGTCACCGGGGGGTCACAAGGCGCCCGCAGTATCAATGAGGCGCTCGCTGGAGCCGTCGATAAGCTTGTGGCCCAAGGTTTTCAGATCCTCCATGCCTTCGGGCGCAAAAACGACGCGCCGAGCCCGCATGAGCATTACACCGCCGTGCCCTACATCGACGATATGGAAGCGGCCTACGCGGTCGCGGATGTGGTGGTGTGTCGCTCGGGGGCGATGACCGTGGCTGAAAACTCCGCGGCCCAGCTTCCCGCCATTTACGTACCGTTGCCGCATGGAAACGGTGAGCAAGGGCTCAACTCGGCCCACCTTGTGGACCTCGGGGCCGCGGTGCGCATCGATGATGCGGATTTGAACCCGCACACCCTCACAGCGGCCGTCACCGACATCCTCAGCGACCCGAAGCGCTACGAATCCATGAAAGCCGCGCTTGTTTCTTCCGGGGCGGGAAACGTCGCCCAGGTTCTTGCCACGCGTATCGTGCGTGCCGCACGCGCACAATAAACTTATGCACTAGACCCACACCGTGCTTGCAAAGGAGCGCCCAGGCCATGACCGAAGCCACAGAGTCTTCCGCCCCAGACAACGTCGATCTATCGCGCGTCCACCTCATTGGCATTGGGGGTTCAGGGATGTCCGGCCTGGCGCACATCTTGCTCGAACGTGGCAGCACGGTCACGGGCTCCGATGTCAAAGATTCGCTGCCGGTGCGTGCGTTGCGTGCCCGCGGCGCCCAGGTGGCTGTGGGCCACGACGCGGCAAACCTCGAAATGGGCGGTGAGCTTCCCACCGTTGTCGTGACTAGCTTCGCGGCGATTCCTCAGGACAATCCGGAGCTTGTGCGCGCCAGGGAAGAAGGCATCACCCTTCTGCGTCGCTCCGACTTGCTCGCGGAGTTAATGGCCGGGCGCACCCAAGTGTTGATCGCCGGCACCCACGGCAAAACCTCCACGACGTCGATGGCGGTTGTGGCTTTTCAGGCGGCTGGCCTAGACCCGAGCTTCGCCATTGGTGGTCAGCTCAACCGCGCCGGCACCAACGCGCACCACGGTGGGGGCGAGACTTTCATCGCTGAAGCCGATGAGTCCGACGCATCGCTTTTGCGCTACGTTGCCGACATTGCGGTGGTGACCAACATTGAGCCTGACCATCTCGACTACTTCGGCACCGAGGAGGCCTATTTTAAAGTCTTTGATGACTTCGCTGACCGTGTGAAAGAAGGCGGGCATTTGGTGGTGTGCCTCGATGACGACGAAGCGGCCGCCTGCGGTGTACGCGCCCAAGGCCGCGGCGTTAACGTCATCGGCTACGGCACTGCGGAGGCGGCTGCGCGCCACGCGGAGATCCCAGCCGGTGCCGTGGTGGTGGGAGAGGACAACACTGGCCACGGCGTCGAAGTTGTTGTGGAGCTGCGCACCGAACCGACGCCGCGCACGCTGCGCTACGCAATGTCCGTGCCGGGCCGCCACATGGTGCTCAACTCGGCAGGCGCGTTGCTTGCCGGGGCGCTGGCGGGGGCAAATGTGCAGGATTTGGCCCGGGGTTTAGGTGAGTTTACTGGTGTGCGCCGCCGCTTTGAGCTCAAGGGCGTGGTTAGCAAGGGGCCTTTTTCCGGCACCCGCGTTTTCGACGACTACGCTCACCACCCCACGGAGGTTGCTGCTGTTGTGCGCGCCGCACAGCAAAAGGCGCAGGCTGAGGGCGCAGGTGCGCGCGTGGTCGTGTGTTTCCAGCCGCACCTGTATTCGCGCACCATTAATTTCGCTGAGGAGTTCGCCCAGGCGCTTTCGCTTGCCGACGCCACCGTGGTCCTCGATATCTATGGCGCCCGCGAATCCCCCGTCGAGGACGTGACCTCACGCATCATTACCGACAAGATGGCGGACGGGATAGCTGTGCGCTACGAGCCGGATTTCTCGGCCGCACCCGCTGCGGTGCGAGCTGTGACGAAGGCCGGTGACATCGTGGTGACCATGGGGGCGGGCACTGTCACGATGCTTGGCGAGGAAATCCTGCGCGAGCTGACCAGCCCCGGATCTCAGCGTGAGGAGGAATAAACCGTTGTCCACCACGAAGGCTTTCGATCCGCGGGAAGAAGAGGACACCACCCCGGATACACCCGAGGAGGAAACCCAGCAACTTGATGAGCAGGGCACTACCGCTGTCGAGCCGGACAACGAGCCCGAAGAAGATCCGGAGGAGTCAGCCGCGAGGCGTCGGGAAGCGGAGCTGGAACGCAAGCGCAAAACGATCCGACGACGCAGGCAACTCGCCTCCGTCGCCGCGGCTTTAATCGTGGTTTTTGCGATCGCGGCCATCGCTCCTTTTACCCCCGCTCTGCCGGTGAAAAAGGTGGTGGTCAACGGAGCTAACACCCTTGCCGATGAGGAGATCATTGCGGCGTCGGGGATTAGTGAGGGCACCCCCATTGGGCGGGTCGACATGAAAGCGGCAGCCAGTGGTGTGGCGGCCAACGATTGGGTGAAGTCGGCTTCCCTCAAACGTGACTGGCCTTCAACCATTGAAATCACGGTGCGCGAAAACATCGCCGTCGCCTACATCGGGGAGGGTGACCAGGCCCGCCTCATCAATGGGGAGGGCAAGGAGTTCACCGTAGCTACCCCGCCGCCGGGCGCGATCAAAATTGACGGCCCTGCCATCCAGGATGAGGCTGTGCTGGCCGCTGGGGTGGAAGTGGCGACGTCGATAAGCGAACGCATGCGTGGGCAGGTGCTAGCCGTCGTGGCCACAGGCCCTTACGAATTTGAGCTCACGCTTGCTGACGGCAGGAAAGTCACCTGGGGTGCGGCGGAAGATAACGCCAACAAGGCGATCGCGCTTGAAGATATCGTGCAGCGCGAGGGAGGCGAGTTTAACCTGTCGAACCCGGAACTCGTTACCGTCAA
The DNA here is from genome assembly GCF_038452275.1 of Corynebacterium sp. BD556. NCBI lineage: Bacteria > Bacillati > Actinomycetota > Actinomycetes > Mycobacteriales > Corynebacteriaceae > Corynebacterium > Corynebacterium mayonis. The sequence continues at coordinate 1,096,054 of NZ_CP141643.1, read as the reverse complement.
ATAGGGGAAGCGGCCACTAAAAGACCAGGTCACAACCCTAAAGTTGGGGTTTAGGGTTGTGACACGCCGAACAAAAACAAGGCTTTCCAAAGGTTCGTGGCCCATGATGGACAGCGTTACATTTGACCCCAACAAAAGTGAAAGGCGAGCCATCCTCCATGACCTCCCCAGCTAACTACCTCGCCATGATCCGCGTCGTCGGTGTCGGCGGCGGCGGCGTTAACGCAGTCAACCGCATGATCGAAGAAGGGCTCAAAGGTGTTGAGTTCGTCGCGGTCAACACGGATTCGCAGGCGCTGCTGTTTACCGACGCCGACACCAAGCTCGACATCGGGCGCGAAGCTACCCGCGGTCTAGGTGCTGGCGCCAACCCGGAGGTTGGACGCACCTCCGCCGAGGACCACAAACAGGAGATTGAGGAATCCCTCAAAGGCTCCGACATGGTCTTTGTCACCGCCGGCGAAGGCGGCGGCACCGGAACGGGCGCTGCACCGGTTGTGGCAGGAATAGCCAAGAAAATGGGTGCGCTGACCATTGGTGTAGTCACCCGCCCCTTTTCCTTTGAAGGAAAGCGCCGCACCCGCCAGGCACTCGAGGGCATTGAAAACCTCAAGGAGGTCTGTGACACAGTCATCGTCATCCCCAACGATCGCCTCCTCCAGCTCGGGGACGCCGAACTTTCCATGATGGAAGCCTTCCGCGCCGCCGATGAGGTGCTCCACAACGGTGTCCAAGGCATCACCAACCTGATCACCATTCCGGGCATGATCAACGTCGACTTCGCAGACGTACGCTCCGTCATGCAAGACGCCGGCTCCGCCCTGATGGGCGTTGGCTCTGCCCGCGGCGACAACCGCGTCATGGCCGCCACCGAACAAGCAATCAACTCCCCGCTTTTAGAAACCACCATGGAAGGCGCCAAAGGCGTGCTCATCTCCGTTGCCGGCGGTTCCGACCTTGGCCTGGTGGAGGTCCACGACGCCGCCTCCATCGTCGAGGCGAAAGCCGATGAAGACGCCAACATTATCTTCGGCACCATCATCGACGACAACCTCGGCGACGAAGTACGCGTGACCATCATCGCCACCGGCTTCGACGAGAAAGCCAACGCGCGCAACGGCAACCAAACCTCCCCCCTTACGCAGGGCGAAGTGCAGGCGGGCGACAAGAGCGTCTCCGCCGAGTCGGCGGCTGCGGCTGATTCCGCAACACCAACACCAACACCAGCACCGGCTCGCGGTTCGCTTTTCGACGAACGCGCTGAGCCCTACCAGCCCCGCCACCGCTACGAGGATCGCAGCTCCGGGCTGTTTACTCACTCCGAGCGCAACGACCGCGAAGCGCGTGAGATGCGCGGCGGCGCAGACGACAGCGACGATCTCGACGTGCCTGATTTCATGCGCTAGATGCTTCGCTAGGGTGGTGGTCATGGCACCCGAAAGCGCGCAGAGCCTGAAAAACCGCCCCGTCCGCATGGTGTTTACCACCCGCGCCGGCGGGGCTTCAGCATCCCCTTATGATTCCTTTAACTTAGCTGAGCACGTCGGAGACGACCCGGAGCACGTCCGGGCTAACCGAGCGAGACTGGCTCACGCGCTGGGCATTGCGCCCGACCGTTTCGTGTGGATGGAGCAGCTCCACACCAACACAGTCACGGTGGTCGACGGGCCACAGCCGGGCCCCGTGCAAGCCACCGACGCTTTGGTGACCACCACACATGGGCTCGCTTTGTGTGTACTTGTCGCCGACTGCACACCCGTTTTGCTTTTCGATATCGAAGCTGGGGTGATCGGCGCCGCCCATGCCGGGCGCATCGGAGCGCGAAACGCAATCGTGCCGGCGACTGTGCGCGCGATGGTCGACCAGGGGGCTCGCCCCGAAGCGATCCAAGTCCTTCTCGGCCCAGCCGCGGCGGGAGAATCCTACGAGGTGCCGCGGCAGATGGCGGAGGACGTCGAAAAGCACCTGCCCGGCTCACTGACGCGCACGAGGAAAGGAACCTGCGGCATCGACGTGCGGGCAGGGCTTGTGCGCCAACTGATGGAAATGGGCGTGACCCATATCGACGCCGACCCGCGCGACACCGTCACCGACGAGGACTTCTTCTCATACCGGCGAGAGGGCACGACAGGCAGACAAGCCGCAGTGATCTGGCTCACGGGCAAACAGGAGCACAAACAACAATGACACGCAGAGACGACATCGCCACCAACCTCGCCGCGGTGCGCGAACGCATCCGCGAAGCTGAACAGCAGGCGGGCCGGGAGCCGGGCAGCGTAGCGCTGATCCCGGTGAGCAAATTCCACCCAGCGCAGGACATCGCAATCCTCGCGCAGCTAGGTGTGCCGCTTGTCGGTGAAAACCGCGAGCAAGAAGCCCGCAGTAAGGCGCAGTGGCTTGCCGCCAACAACTGCAGCATCGGCATCGCCATGATCGGCCAAGTGCAGTCGAAAAAGGCTAACGCCGTGGCCCGCTGGGCCCATGAGGTTCACTCGGTCGACTCAGTGAAACTGGCTACACACCTCGACCGCGGCGTCGCTCTTGCCCTTGAGCGCGGCGACCGCGCCACAGGAGATGTCAGGTGTCTCGTCCAGCTTTCTGCAGACGGCGACACGAAACGCGGCGGAGCGCCGCTGGAGCAAGTTGATGAGGTAGTCGAAGCCGTCGAGGCCGCACACAACCTCATCTTTGGCGGCTTCATGGTTGTGCCCCCGCTCGACTCGGAGCCGCAGCGCGTCTTTGCATCCGCGCGCAACCTTACCGACGCCCACGCAACCGCCCTGGGGCGGCCCCTCGTGCTGTCTGCCGGAATGTCCGGCGACTTCGAGCAGGCCATCGCAGCCGGATCCGACATCGTGCGTGTCGGAACCGGAGTGCTTGGGAAGCGTTCCGTAGGCTGACAGCGACGTTTATTTTCAGACGCGACAACTGCCTCATTATCCAACGGACCTCAGGGAGCAACATGTCTTTTTTCGGTAGTGCGAAAGAATTCTTCGGCCTCGGCTCGTACAACGACGACGAATACTACGACGACCCGCAGTACAACGAGTCCGGGGCGCCCGCCTACGGCCAGGCGCGCGCAGCGGAGCCGGGCTCAACTCGCGATTATGACTCTCGTGCTCCCCGCCGCGAGGCTTCCACTTACGCCCCGGCGATTGTCACCGCCATGCCGCGTTCCTATAACGACGCGAAAGACATCGGTGAGCCTTTCCGCGACGGCGACGCTGTCTTGATGGATCTGACCGACCTGGACAAAGCTGACGCTAAGCGCGTCATCGATTTCGCCGCGGGCCTGTGCTTTGCCCTGCGCGGCCAGATGCTTAACCTGTCGCGCGGGCTGGACACCAACCGCCGCGTCTTTGCGATCACCCCCGAACACGCGCGCTTTTCCAAGACTGAGCTGCAGCGCGCAGCGCACCTGCGTTAAGCGTCCCGCTGTAGAATTCACCGCCCCGGAGAAATGTCGCGCACCCACCCGGGGCGGTTTTTGTATGCCCGTGGTCGGCTGGCAGGTAGAGTGTGCAAACGTGGCACTTTTAGGAGCTATTTTGTACGCGCTGGTGGGGATCTACTCCCTCCTGGTCATTATTCGTCTGATCATCGAGATGGTGCAGTCTTTCTCACGGAATTTCCAACCCCCGCGCTGGTTTATGGTCGGCGCAGAAGGACTTTTCGTGGCGACGGACCCGCCTGTCAAAGCACTTCGCAAACTCATACCTCCTCTGCGCTTGCAGGGCGGAGTGGCGTTGGATGTCAGTGTGATCGCGCTGTTTCTCCTTCTTGCGCTGCTGCAATTCCTCATTAAGGCCTTCCTCGTCGTGCCGTTTCTGTGAGGTGCCCCAAAAACTTAGTTCCACTTGTGGGCGCTTCACACTCACCCTCCGGTGGACATAGAGGGTATAAATAACATTGGCACGGGACTCACTCGGCTACACTTTTGGGCTAATACGTAAAACTCTATGAAATGGACTGGGTGAATCCCGTATTCTGGGTTTCGCTCGCGTGCCTGCCGCCTTGAGGCAAGCACGACACAAACGAAGGGATCGCTAATGCCGCTCACACCAGCAGACGTGCACAATGTCGCCTTTAGCAAGCCGCCTATCGGCAAGCGGGGTTACAACGAAGACGAGGTCGACCAGTTCCTCGACCTCGTCGAAGACACGCTTGCGCAGCTGCAGGATGAAAACGACGAGCTGCGTGCTCGCGTCGAGGAGTTGAGCCAAGGCGGCCAGCCGGCAGCCTCCGCCTCGGTCCGCGATTTCGCCTCCGAGAAGACCTCCCAGGTCGATGAAGCCGAAGTGCGCAAGAAGCTTGAGGCTGAGCTGCGCTCCGAGTTCGAGGACAAGCTGCGCGAGGCGAATGAGGCGAAGTTCCGCGCCGAAAATGAGGCGCACAGCGCCAAGGAAGAAGCCGCCCGCGCCCGCAAGGAAGCTGAGCAGGCACACGCTAAGACCGCTGCTGCCGAGACAAGGAAAGCAGCCGTATCCCAGCCGCAGGCCACCGCCGAGCAGTCCGCCACTTCCACGGGTGATGCCCACGTCCAGGTTGCCAAGATTCTTGGTCTGGCGCAGGAGACAGCCGACCGTCTCACCGCCGACGCTCGGGTTGAGGCCCGCAACGTGCTCGATGAGGCTCACAGCGCAGCAGAAAAGCAGATGCAGGAGGCAGAAGCCCGCTCCCGTTCGCAGCTTGCTGACGCCGACAAGCAGGCCAAGGACACCGCTGCCAAGGCGGAGTCCCACGCCCGGCAGTTGGTCGCTGACGCGGAGCTTAAAGCCAACGAGATCACCAGCGAGGCGAACTCTCGCGCCGAGGCCCAGATCCGCCAGGCCGAGGAACAGGCTGCCAAGCTGCAAAGCGATGCAGAGCGCAAGCACACGGAGATCATGAACACGGTCAAGCAGCAGCAGACCGCCCTAGAAAACCGGATCGCCGAGCTGCGTACATTCGAGCGCGAGTACCGCACCCGTTTGAAGACGCTTTTGGAGTCTCAGCTCGAGGAGCTGGAAACTCGCGGCACCTCCGCCCCCACCGGCGGCAACGCGGAGCGGTAAACTCCTTTCGATTCATCCGCACCCAACCCCCGGCACACACGCTCAAGCCGGGGGTTGGGTGCACAGTTGGGAGTTGCTCTTGACAGGTGAGTTACACTGGCAGAGCATCACCATCGAGCACGTGTTGATCCGGCTATCACCGGGGAGCGTTTCCGGAAGAACAGCGCCGTTTTCTCGGTGCCCAGTAGAACCGGACGTCGCAGGAAGACGTCACTTCCTTCACCACAAATGAAGTGGGGGCAGGCAAGAAATTGTGAGCTCCAAGCAGGGTGGTACCGCGCGGCAATAAAGTTGCGTCCCTGCAGGTTTCGGAAGAATTTGTGTGAGTGAAGGAGAAGATGACATGGCTGACGTCGGCGGTGTCTACCCCAAGGTCGACCTGACCGCAGGCAGCTCGAAGTTCCCCGAGATGGAGCGGAAGGTTCTCGAGTTTTGGCGGGAAGACGACACCTTCCAGGCTTCTTTGGACAACCGCGAGGGCTGCAAAGAATACGTTTTCAATGATGGGCCGCCGTTTGCCAACGGTCTGCCTCACTACGGACACCTGCTGACGGGCTACGTCAAAGATATTGTTCCGCGCTACCGCACGATGGCCGGCTACCACGTGCCGCGTGTGTTTGGGTGGGATTGCCACGGCCTGCCCGCCGAGCTGGAGGCGGAAAAGCAGCTTGGCATTAAAGACAAGGGCGAGATCGAGGCCATGGGCCTGGATAAGTTCAACGAGTTTTGCGCGCAGTCCGTTTTGGAGTATGCGGGGGAGTGGGAGGACTACGTCACCCGCCAGGCCCGCTGGGTCGATTTTGACAACGGCTATAAAACCATGGACTTGGACTTCATGGAGTCCGTCATGTGGGCGTTTAAAGAGCTCTACGACAAAGGCCTGATCTACCAGGGTTTCCGTGTGTTGCCTTACTCCTGGGCGGAGCACACCCCGCTGTCGAACCAGGAAACACGCTTGGACGATTCCTACCGTGACCGCCAGGACCCGACCGTGACTGTGACGCTGCCGTTTACCGGTGCGCGCGGAGGTTTCCCGGCTGCGGCAACGTGGCAGGCCCACCCCGAGCTGCATGACGCCGCCGCGATCGCCTGGACCACCACCCCATGGACCCTGCCGTCAAATCTGGCCCTGGCAGTCGGCCCGGATATCGAGTACTCCCTCGTCGAGGTCAGCGAGGACGGGGCAGAAGGCTTCGCGGGCGAAAAGCTCCTCCTTGCGACGAACCTTTTGGGTGCTTATGCCAAGGAATTAGGCAGCGAGCCGAAGGTTGTAGCCACGTTTACGGGCAAAGAGTTGGAGGGGCTGGAATACACCCCAGTCTTCGACTACTTTGCCGACCAGGAAAATGCCTTTATGGTGCTGCTGGCCGACTACGTCACCACCGAGGACGGTACCGGTGTTGTCCACCAAGCCCCCGCCTTCGGCGAGGACGACATGAACACCACCGAAGCCTACGGCATCGAGTTGGTTATCCCGGTTGACGCGGACGGCAAGTTCACTTCCTTGGTGCCGGACTACCAGGGCAAGTTGGTCTTTGATGCAAACCGCGACATCATCCGCGACCTGAAGGCGAAAAACCGTGTTGTGCGCGATCAGACCATCGTTCACTCCTACCCGCACTCTTGGCGTTCGGGCGAGCCGCTGATCTACATGGCGTTGCCCGGCTGGTTTGTCAAGGTCACTGAGTTTCGCGACCGAATGGTGGAACTTAACCAGGAAATTGAGTGGATCCCCTCCCATATCCGCGATGGGCAGTTCGGCAAGTGGCTCGAGGGTGCGCGCGACTGGAACATCTCGCGCACACGCTACTGGGGTTCGCCGGTTCCCGCCTGGGTTTCAGACGATCCGCGCTACCCCCGCGTGGACGTCTACGGTTCCCTTGATGAGCTAGAGCGTGACTTTGGTACCCGTCCGGCCTCGCTGCACCGTCCGCACATTGATGAGTTGGTGCGTCCGAACCCGGATGATCCGACCGGTAAGTCAATGATGCGGCGGGTGCCGGACGTGTTGGATTGCTGGTTCGAGTCCGGCTCGATGCCTTTCGCCCAGTACCACTACCCGTTTGAAAACGTCGAGGAGCACGATACCCGCCAGCCGGCGGACTTCATTGTGGAGTACTCCGGCCAGTCCCGCGGCTGGTTCTACGTTCAGCACGTGTTGTCTACTGCGCTGTTTGACCGCCCGGCGTTTAAGAAGGTTGTTGCCCACGGCATCGTGCTGGGCAACGACGGGCTGAAAATGTCGAAGTCGAAGGGCAACTACCCGGATGTCACTGAAGCTTTCGACCGCGACGGCTCTGATGCGATGCGCTGGTTCTTGATGTCCTCGCCGATCCTGCGCGGCGGGAACCTGGTCGTTACGGAGCAGGGTATCCGCGACGGCGTGAGACAAGCACTGTTGCCGATCTGGAACGCCTACAGTTTCTTGCAGCTCTACGCATCTGAGGAAGCCACGTGGTCGACCGATTCGGACAATGTGCTGGATCGCTACGTTTTGGCCAAAACCCACGACTTGGTCGAAAGCGTCGGTGAGGCACTAAGTGATACCCGTATCGCGGATGCCTGCGACGAGGTCCGCCAGTTCGCCGACACGCTGACCAATTGGTACGTGCGCCGCTCCCGCGACCGTTTCTGGGAAGGTCAAGAAAAGCACCCGGAGGCCTTCAACACTTTGTACACGGTGCTTGAGGTACTCACACGTGTGACAGCGCCGCTTTTGCCGTATATCTCCGAGGTGATCTGGCGTGGTTTGACTGGGGGGCGTTCAGTCCACTTGGCTGATTTCCCGCAGGCGGCGGACTTGCCTGCGGATGACAGCTTGGTCGCCGCTATGGACGCCACCCGGTCGGTGTGTTCGGCGGCCAGCTCGGTGCGCAAGGCCAATAAGTTGCGCAACCGCCTGCCCTTGCCGAAGTTGACGGTGGCGCTGCCGAACTCCGCAGATTTGGCCGAGTTCGTCGCTGCGATCCGCGATGAGGTCAACGTCAAAGATGTCGAGCTTACCGACGACGTCGATTCCGCCGGGACTTTCGAGGTTGTGGTAAATGCTAAGGTCGCGGGCCCGAAGCTGGGCCGCGATGTGCAGCGCGCCATCAAAAACGTCAAGGCTGGAAACTACGTCCGTGAGGGTGAGAACGTGGTGGTGGACGGGGATATCGTGTTGACCCCGGAGCTCTACACGCAGCGTCTGGTGGCGGAGAACCCCGATTCCACCGCTCGGATCGAAGGTGCTGGTGGGGCCGATGGTTTGGTTGTGTTGGACACCACCGTCACCTCTGAGCTGGAGGCTGAGGGGTGGGCTGCCGACGTGATCCGCGGCATCCAGGACGCCCGCAAGAATGAGGGCTTCGCGGTCAGTGACCGTATCGCGGCGGTGCTGTTCGTTCCGGAGGACAAGCACCCCTGGGCCCAACAGCATGCGGCGCACATCGCCAGCGAGACATTGGCCACCTCCTTTGAGGTCCGCACCGCCGGCGAGGGCGCTCACAAGGTGCTTGAAGGTGTGAGTGCGAATGTGGTGAAGAACGGCTAAGTCGGTGGGTAGTTGGGCGCCTGCGGGCCTGATGGCCCTGTCCGGCGCCTCCCTTTATGCCGGGGCGGCCGTCGCCGTCGGGCTTTTCGACGCCTTTGCGCCCGCCCTCGTTGCCTGGTTGCGCATCAGTGCTGCCGCGCTGCTGCTTTGTGCGTTGCGTCGGCCGGCACCGCGCGATTTTTTCGGCCGCGCAGGGGTCGGTGCCGCAGTGTTCGGCCTCATGACGATCGGTATGAATATGGCCTTCTACCTGGCCATCGCTTCCATTCCTCTGGGCACTGCCGTAGCGGTGGAGTTTCTTGGCCCGGTGGTCATCGCGGCGCTGGGGTCGCGCTCGGCGCGTGACTGGGCGGCGCTTGCCTTAGCTGCCGCGGGCGTGCTGGTGATTTCGGGTGCGACCTGGTCCGGCTCTGGTGCGGGCATTGTGTGGGCGCTGGCGGCGGGCGCGTTGTGGGCGGGCTATATTGTCACCGGGTCGAGGATTGCGTCAGGTGGGGCGCCAAAAAGCGCAACCGCGGTCGGCTTTGGTTGGGCGGCCCTGCTTGGCGCCCCGGCGGTTGTCGCGCTGTGGCCGCGCGGGGTGGTGGGCACACAGATTGCCCCGGCGGAGCTTGCGGTGCTCTGGCTCGGGCTCGGGTTGCTTTCCGCCGCGATCCCGTACTCGCTTGACCAGGTGGTTATGCGCATGTCGGGCCCAGCGCGCTTCGCGCTGCTGCAGGCGATGTTGCCGCTGGCCGCCACGCTCATCGGGGCTGTGGCGCTCGGGCAGATGCTCACCGCGGCGGAAGCTGTGGGCATCGCGCTCATCGTGGCCGCGGTGGCGCTGCGGCAGTGGAAACGCTAACTCCCGTGTTCAGTGCTTTTCGCGCAGAGGGAGTGCTTTGCCAATGTCAGTGCAAAAATCCGCCGGCGGCACGGCCGGGAACTTGGACTGCCTGGGTGGCCCATAATTTCCGCGGATCGAGTTTTCTAGCTCCGCAGCCTTAACGGTGCTGCAAGTTTAAGTCGCAGGTTGGCGTCGATTCGGGAGGAACTGTTTATTGAACTTGCAAACAACAAGCGCTCGCTGCGTAAAGCACGCAAATTGACGCGAGCTGCGGTGGGAGAGCGGATGGGTGGGCTCACCATTAATCGGATCAGCCAGGTCGAATCCGTTGCGCTGTCGCTGACATGCAGATCTAGGCATGGGCAGATCAGGCCAAAGCAGTCGGTGGTTTTGTCACCACTGCCGGCGACAACAGCAACTCCCACCCCAGCGTCGCGCAATCCAATGAGCTGGTGAGAAGCGAAGCAGCACAACCGGCGACAGTGGACTCAACAAAGATAAGTTCGATAAAAACCCCTTCCGGAAAATTTCAAAACGGGGGCCCGCGCGAGGCGCCTGCGTGTTTCAAAATCTAACCTCCCTGGCTGCTGCCCTTTTTCCCCCACACAGTTTTGGCCACGCCAGTGGTAGCGGTGCTTTCTACCCCGAAGAATCACGGCGTGACACGGAAGTTGCCGCTTAGATCGGGCGCGCCAGATTTCGACGCTGAAACAGGGCAATCTATCGTGTGCGCAGGTGTACTTCCTGAGCTTTTTGGCGTGTGTAAATTGCGAGCACGCTGCGCTAACGCCCCACCTTAAGCTCATGCATGCTCGGTTCTCGCTCGCACTTAAACAGCGATTTCTTGAGGGCATCCGCGCCCAAGAAAAAACGATAATGCTTTAAAAAAGCGCGGGGAAAGTGCTCATAGCAGGCGACGGCGTTGCCCGCCAAAGCGCCGCGGCTTTGGCCGCGTCTAGGCCCGGCCTGCGTCTTACTAGTGAGGGTGCGCTGCCTTATGAGGACGTGACTTAGCGCGATACTCTGGGCTCATGACTCGCTGGGTGTTGCACATCGACATGGACGCGTTTTACGCCTCCTGCGAGCAGCTCACCCGGCCCACACTTAAAGGCCGACCCGTTTTAGTGGCGGGGGTCACCGGCAGAGGAGTGGTCGCCGGCGCGAGCTACGAAGCACGCAAGTACGGGGCGCGCTCCGCCATGCCCACGCACCGCGCTGCGCGACTGGTGGGGCCCAAGGCGGTGCTCGTCGAGCCGCGCCGCGCCGTCTACACCACCGCATCGCGCCGGGTATTTGAAATCATCGGGCGGCATGTGGAAGTAGTCGAGCAGCTCTCCATCGACGAGGCTTTCTTGGAACCCGCGGAGCTTATCGACGCCACCCCCGCAGCCGTGTGCGACTGGGCCAACGAGCTGCGTGAGGCCATCCGGGAGGAAACGGGCCTGCCCAGCTCCATCGGTGCTGGCAGCGGCAAACAGTACGCGAAGATCGGCTCCGGTTTGGCCAAACCCGATGGGGTCTTTGTAATCCCGCATGCGCACCAAACGCAGATCCTTCACCCGCTGCCAGTCGGCGAGCTGTGGGGTGCGGGCCCTGTCACCCAAGCAAAGCTGGCCACGGCGGGAGTGGACACCATTGGAGACCTCGCGGCGCTGAGTGAAAAAGAGGTGGAGATTGCGCTTGGGGGAGTCGTAGGCAAACAACTGTGGACCCTGGCACGCGGCGTTGACGAAAGACCCGTAGCGCCACGAGCCGTAGCCAAACAAATCTCCGCGGAACACACCTACCCACGCGATTTGCAGACCTCAGCGGAGGTAGACGAAGCACTCAAACGCGCCGCCGCCGAAGCTCATCGCCGCCTGCTCAAAGACGGGCGCGGCGCGCGGACAGTGAGCGTGAAGTTGCGAATGGCAGATTTCCGTATCGAGTCGCGCTCCGCCACCTTGACCTACGCCACCGACGGCGCCGCAACTCTTCTCGCCACCGCCATGAACCTAGTGCGCTACCCGGATGAAGTCGGCCCCATCCGCTTAGTGGGAGTGTCCTACTCCGGGCTGGAAAACGCGCTCCAGGACGTTTTGTTTCCCGAGCTGGACCACAAAATCCAGGTGCGTGCCCCCCGCGAACTCGACTACGACAACGGGGTCAGCGACCATAAACCGCACATGCATGTGGTAAAAGACCACACACCCGGGCCGCTGCGTGGCGCCTGGCGCGCCACGCAAGATGTCCACCACCCCAAGTACGGCCACGGGTGGGTGCAAGGCTCAGGTTTAGGGAGAGTGACTGTGCGCTTTGAAACACGGGCAACGGGACCGGGCAGGATAGTCAACCTCCGCGCCGACGACCCAGACCTCTCCACCGCCGACCCAGTGGCTTCCCTGGCGTGGGAAGATTGGCTAGAAACCGAGCAGGACTGAAGGCTCAGTTCCCGTCGCCAGCGCCGTAACCAAAGCGATGCGGGCTTGGCCGGCGCGCAACCAACCAGCAGATAACGCACCGAGCTCGCCCAAGCTGGCGCCGCCACCAGCTCCGCCGTAGGCTAACTGCACCTCGCCGAAAGCGACTGAGGTGGACACGACCACCGGGATCTTGGCAGATAGCGCGCGGGCAAGTGCTTGCCCCATCTCCGCAGAGACATTACCGGACCCCAGCGCCTCTATGACGATGCCGTCAGGGCGAGTGGAGATGACATAGTCCACCAACGCGCCATCCGCGCCGGGCCAGGCACGCAAAATGGGTACGTTGAACTGGGCCAGCGGCGCGGGGGCCACCGGCCGGGGGCGCGGCAGGGTCATGGGGGCACTCAACTCGAAAGCACGAAGATTTTGGGTGTCCTTTTTGAGCAGACCACGCGCCGCATGAGTGTCGCCGCCGAAATTGACCATCACACCGCGGCCACGGGACAGCGGATCCGCAGCTAGGGAAATCGCCCGGTGTAAGTTCTTCGGCCCGTCGGCCTGTGGGTGGTCGGCGGGGTATTGGGCGCCGGTGAGCACGATCGGGCGTGCATCGTCGTGGACCAAGTCGAGAGCCAAGGCCGTCTCCGCCATTGAATCGGTACCGTGGGTGATGACGATGCCGCAAATGCGGGCGTCGGCAAGCGCCTTGCGCGATAAATCAATCAACGTGTCGATGTCTGCAAGCCGAACCGACGAAGAATCTAGGCTCAACGCATCGAAAACGCGAACCTCCTCGGTGGTTCCACAGTCGCGCACCAACTCCTCCGCCGAAAGCCGCGGAACCAGCGAGCCAGTGGCGGGGTCGGTCGTCGAGGCGATCGTGCCGCCAGTGGAGATGACAAGTACAAATGTGGTGGACAACGCTGTCTTTCCAAAGTGTTAATTGAGGATTAAGTGGACTCCCCGGTAACCTTAGTCGGGTTAGCCGCCGCCCAGCCGCAGAATCCATGTGCGAAACCGCGGTGGGGTGGCGCCTCAAGGAGATCCAAGGAGAAAAACGTGAACGCGACAAAAACCACCGCAACGATCGCCGCTTTCGGCGCCGCGTTGAGCTTGGCCGCATGCTCCAACGACAACGAGGGCGGTGCAAGCTCGTCCACATCCGCCTCCCCGGACGCCTCCAGCAACGCTGCCCAGGCCCCGGTAGCGGAGCTGCCCACGGCCGAGGAGCTCAACGCCGTGCTCATCCGCGCAACCGACCCGAACCTGCCAATTGAAGAACGCGTCAACACCGTCCAAGGAGGCGACACTGCGCCTGAGCTTTTCGACGTCATGGCGCGATCCCAGCAGGAATCCGGCGCGAACTTCCAGGTCGTCGACCCCGTTTTGCCCGGCTACTCACCAAATACTGCCCTGGCCACGGTGAACTTCACCGCCCCGGACGCCCAGGCTCAACTCGCCGAAAACGTCGAGTTCATGTACGAAAATGGCAACTGGAAGCTGTCCCAATCTTGGGCCTGCACCCTGGTAACCAACACCCTGCCCGCCGAACAGATCCCGCAGATGTGCCGCACTCAGGTGCCCGCCGGCGAAGCGCCCGCGCCCGCACCCGCACCCGCACCCGCCCAGGGCGGGCCTGTTGAAGGTGCCCCCGCACCGGCACTCTAAACCGCCGATGAAAGGCTTTATTCGTCGCGCCAGACCTCATCGGTCCACAACGTGGACAGAGTCAGAGTCAGGATCCTGGCGCGGCTGTCTTTTTGGCGGATGCGTTCGCGCCACTGACGGCGCACCCAACGGTCGTGGCTGGTGATGATCACCGTGCCCGCGAAACCTAGCAGTGCCTCCTCCAGTTCCTCGGCGAGGACGAGGGAGAGATGGTTCGTGGGTTCGTCGAGAAGCAAAAGATCCGGCGGTGAAGCCAAAATGATGCCCAAAGACACCCTACGACGCTGGCCGAGGGAAAGATCCGCCAACGGTTGCGCTGCCTGCTCCGCAGACAACAGGCCCAGCTCGACCAGGTCGGGAACACCCTCAGGAGTACGGTTGGCGAAGATCTCGGCGGCCGAAAGACCTAAATCGGCCCACTGGTCGTCCTGCTCCAGGCGCGCCACCGTCATCTCCTCCGGCATAACCAGCTCGCCGTCGAAGGTGGTCAGCTCGCCGTCCAAAATCTTCAAAAGCGTCGATTTGCCAGAGCCGTTCGGGCCTTCGACCAACAATTGTTGGCCGGGCTGCAGTTTGAGATCAAGAGGCGCCAGACGTTGCTCAACGCTGAGCTGTTTTGCCACCACCGCCGGCACACCCAGGCTGCTCGCGCTGTGCTGCGGCAGGCCATGGAACGCCAGGCGCTTAGGTGGCGCAGGGATCTCGCCTCGCTCGAGTGCTTCGAGTCGGTTTTTCGCTGAGCGGCGCCGGTTGCCCACTGTTTTGGCGGCGCGGTCAGCGTAGAACTTTGCAGCCTTGCGCGTCTCAGTTTTGCTCTCCTGCGAATGGAAGACCTCCTCGGCGTCGGTCTGCGTGGCCTTTTCCAAACGCAACCTCTCGTGCTCCTGGGCGGCGTAGTCGGCCTCCCAGCGGAGCCGCCGCTCCTCACGGGCTTTGAGGTAGTCGCTGAAAGTGCCTGTAAAACGCGCGCCTTGGCGGGTGTCCTCGCCGAAGCCTCCCTCCGGGCCGAGCGCGGGATCTAGGTCAACCAACCCATCACAGATAGCGTCGAGGAAGTAACGGTCGTGGCTGGCGGCTAGGACCGGCCCGCGGAAGGCCTCCAGCTCCCCGACCAAGAAGTCCACGGCTTCGTCGTCGAGATGATTCGTCGGCTCGTCGAGCACCATGGCGTCAACTGGTCGAAGCAGCAGGGTCGCCAGGGCAAAACGGCGGCGCTGCCCGCCGGACATCTCTCCCAAGGGGGTAGCCAGATCCACATTCGCCAGGCCCAAACCAGCTAAAACAGTGGCGATGCGGGCGTCGAGCTCCCACACGCCGGAGTTTTCGGCGCGCGCCAGGGCGCGATCGAAAGCGTCGGCAAGCGTGGGCTCATCTGCGAGTTTGAAAGAAATTTCTTCAATGTCACGCTCCACCTGGCGCAGTTCCTCGACCGCCTGGTCGATCAGTGCGGCGGCCGGATCTGAAAAAGGCAGGGAAGTTTCCTGGGCGATAAAGCCTGTCACCGGCGGGGTGATAATCCGGCCGACATCCGGCTCAAGCTCCCCGGAGATCAGGCCCAGAAGCGTTGATTTTCCCGCCCCATTTTCACCAATTAAGCCGGTGACGGATTCGCTTGGCACCGCGAAGGAAATATCAGTGAGCACGCGACGGCCGCCGGGGTAGGAAAACGACACCCCGTCAAGGCCAATGTGGAGGGGAGCAACCATGGGGAAAGCTTAGCCCCCGTAGTTGATCGCCGTGGTGATGTCCTGGACGATCTTGTTGTCACCCGGGCCTGTGTAGAGCACCCGGGTCGTCGCCTGAAACCCGCCGCCCACCGGAACCGGCCTGCTTAAATCGACTGTGATCTCACCTTCGGAAAAGGTGGAGGAACCTGCCACCTCAAGGCTATCGCCGCCCTCGGTGCCGTCGAGTGAGATGCTGCGCTGAGTCGGGCGCTGCTGGATGTCCACCTTCAGCGCTACCGTGTCACCCTCGAGGCGCTCCACCGTGTAGGTGGTGGTGCGCAACATGGCCGCGGCGCCTGTGACGCGGCTGTCTACGGTCCAGGATCCGCCCACGCCCACCGGTTCCGCGGGAAAAATGACGTTGGCGGAGGTCAGCGCAAGCAGCGCAGATTCCACAGCTTCGCGGCCCTCGGTGTTTGAGCCCTCCGGGGCCATGAGCTTTAAGGTACCCACCGCGCCGTTGAGCAACGTGCGCCACGACATGAGAAAACCCGCGGCGGTGGCCACGTCGCTGTTGAGTTCTGGCGCCGAGTGAGTTGCTGTGCCCACCTCGAAGTCGATGCGGCGCTCGGCGGTGTCCTCTCCTGGGCCAGGCTCGGGGGCGTGCCCAGTGCGGATTGTCAGCGGCAGCGTAGTCGAGGCAACCTCACCTTCGGCGGGAGCTGTGAGGTCGACTTCGTTGGTGGTGGCAACCTCTTGGGTGATGCCGCGGGAGACAACGACGGTTGTGTCCCAGGGCGCTTCGTTGGTGTGGTCTGCCGAAGCGGTGAGCAGCCGCGGATTGTTGCCTACCTCGACAACGCGGACATTCGCTTGGTCGATGGCGAAAGCGGGAATGCCGTCGAGCGGATCGGGCTGTTGGGCACAGGCCGTCAGGGCGGCGGTGGTCAGTGCCGCGGCAAAGACGGCGGCGAGGCGGAAGGATGTTGAGGGCTGCACAGTCACGCATGCGAACCTACCTCACCGACCATTGGCTAGAGTGAAAAGTCGATGGACGATGAGATCACGCACACGAATGAAGTGGCAACCCGCAGGCGGGGTGGCTACTTCCGCCGCATCGTAGTAGGCATCCTGGCGGTCGCGGTGGCCGACCAGGTGCTCAAGCAGCTCATGCTTGCTTTTTTGGAGCCTGGCGTGCCCGTGACCGTGTTGGGCGATTGGTTCCGGCTGTACCTGCTGTTTAACCCAGGTGCGGCGTTTTCGATGGGGCAAAACTCCACATGGTTGTTTACTACCATCCAGTTGGGCTTCGTCGTCGGTGCGCTCATTGCCGCCCCGCGCATTACCCAACCTTGGGAGGCGGTTGGTTTGGCGCTGATTGCTGGGGGAGCTTTAGGCAACCTCACCGACCGGTTGCTGCGCGCTCCGGGTTTTTGGTTCGGCCATGTCGTCGACTACATTTCCGTGGGTCGTTTCGCCGTGTTTAACCTTGCTGATGCGGCGATCACCGTTGGGGTGGCAGTGTTTATTGCGAGTTTGTTCTTCGGCAATTCGGGGGTGGATAAAAGTGGGAGGTGAGTTCCGGGCCTTGCCCGCGCCGGAGGGTCTTGATGGGCTGCGAGTGGACATGGCGGTGTCTAAGCTTTTCGGCATTTCGCGTGCCGCGGCCGCCGAGATTATCGCTGACGGGGCTGTGCTTGTCGACGCCGCCGCGGTCCAAAAGTCAGATCGGGTGCGCGCCGGGGCGCTCATTGAGGCGACGCTGCCCGCACCGAAAGATGCGCCGCAGCCCATCGCGGAGAGGGTTGACGGCCTTGAGATTCTCTACTCGGATAAAGATCTTGTGGTTGTTGACAAGCCAGTCGGTGTGGCCGCGCACCCCACGTTGGGTTGGGAAGGGCCCACGGTAGTTGGCGGTTTGCAGGCCATGGGCATTGAGCTTCCCGACGCCGGCCCGCCCGAACGCAAAGGCATTGTCCAGCGTCTCGACGTCGGCACTTCCGGGGTGATGGTCGTGGCCACCAGCATCCAGGCTTATTCGGTGTTGAAGCAGGCGTTTCGTGAACGCACGGTGGCAAAGACTTACAACGCCCTCGTTCAAGGACTACCGGACCCGCTGGAGGGCACCATCGATGCCCCTATTGCCCGCCACCCGTCGGCAAGCTGGAAGTTCGCGGTGCGCTCCGATGGGCGCAGCTCGGTGACTCACTACGAGGTCATTGAGGCATTCCGGGAGGCCTCCTTGTTAGAGATCCATTTGGAAACGGGCCGCACTCACCAAATCCGCGTCCACATGTCGGCCACCGGCCACCCGTGCGTGGGAGATCCGATGTACGGCTCCGACCCCAACTTGGCCAAGCGCCTGGGGCTTCAGCGGCAGTGGTTGCATGCCACCAAACTGGGTTTTGTGCATCCGCGCACACATTCCTGGATGGAGGTTGAATCTTCTTACCCGCCCGATTTGGCGCACGCCCTCGAGGTGCTGCGGGGATGAGCCGCAACGCCATTTTTGCCGCTGGCATGCTCGTTGGGGCGCTTGCCCTTGGCACCGTCGGGCTTTCGGCGCTGGGACAGTCGGTAAGCAAAGCGCCGTTTGTCAACGGTGACCAGGTGGGTATGGATCGTGGGGAAGACTGGCAACATTATGCGGCGCGTGCCTCACGCTCGCTCGACGAGGCTGCAGGCGATGAAAAGGCCTACGCGCTGATCACTTTCGACAAGGACACGGACTTTGCGCAGGCCGCTGTAGCTGTGGCGGGTTTGGGCCGAGTCGGTGCGGTGGTCTACCCAGGCCTGCCGCCCAAGGCAGTGCCTGAGCCAGCGCGAGGACAAGGGCGCGAAACTGTTTTTGACCGGGAGGCTAGGCGGGCCATTGGCAGGGCAGAGCCTACGGAGGGGCAAGACGCGCAGGGCGCGGACAGCGTCCAAAGCGTTGTCGTTTATGACACCGGTGAGGCGCTTCGTGCTGCGGCCGCCCACCACCAGGTGGCGGCGGTGGAGGTGTTGCCGGCGGATGCCGTGTGGGGAGCGTTCGCGGTGCGCCCCGCTTCGCCCTGACAGCCCCTCAAAAACCCCGTGCTGGTGCGGTTGTGTTGGCGCAAATGTGCTGGTGGAAAAGTGCCGAGTGCGGCTTCGGCGCTGCAAGTGGGATTCGCTGCTCGGTTTGCGCGCGGGGGCGGGGTGTATAGTTCAGCACGTTAGTTTTAAGCAGTTTTCCTATGCCTTTAACCCGCCCCGCAACGACTTTTTCCGGAAGCCGGTGCGGGGCCGAAGGCAACAACCCGTGAGGAGATCCCTTGCACTTGGCCCCCACCCAGCGCACCAACACCAACCCGCGCAACCTGCCCACGAGCAGCGCACGAATGAGCATTAAGCGCGCAGTCGTCGTGGCGGTGACGGCGAGCGCGCTGTTTGCAACCGGCTGCGGTGTCGCTGGATTCGGAGGAGGCAAAGGTGACAATGCGCATGGCCTTGTTGCGGGTGACTACACCATCGCCGAGGTCGCGGACGTGACCAACAGTGTGGTGGTCAACGGCAACATCGTGCCAGTCAAAATGCTGAGCATCACCTCACCATTGCAATCTAAAGTCACGCGCCTAGCAGTCAGTGTCGGCGACAGGGTCCAGGCCGACCAGTTCCTCGTCGAGATGGATACCGAGGAGCTGCGCCGCCAGCTCAATCGGCAAAACCAGGCCGCCGGCCAAGCACCAGCGGCTTATGTCGCCGCCGCCAATGTCGAAGTGCTGGCCTCCGCTCCGGGTGGATTTCGCCTGCCGAACATCAACGATGTGATTGGCGGTTTGTGGAATCGGCAGGCTCCGCAACCTCCTTCTGAGCCCGCGCCGCCTGCGCCGCCCGAGAGTCTGCCTGTGCCCCCGGAGGGTCAGCCGACTTTACCGCAGCCGCAAAGCGTTGACCCCGGCCAGGCAGAAACCGCCGACCCTGCCGAGGCCGAGTCGCGAGCTGCCCAGGAAGCCGCAAGGCAGCAAGCCCAACAGCTCCAGCAGGTGCAGGAAGCTCAGCAGGCGACGGGCGGCAGTGACGGGACTTTGGAGTACCAGATCCAGCAGGCGACGGTTTACGCACCGATAGCCGGCCTGGTTACCTCCGTCGACGTACAGGAAGGTGACATCCCCCAGGGCAAGCTTTTGACCATCGCCGACGATTCGCGTCTGCTTATTCGCTCCGAGGTGCGCGAGGCCGACGTGTCTTCTATCAAGCCGGGCGACCGAGTTACTTTCACATCTACGGCCACCGGCGACAAGGAGTTCGCTGGCAGGGTCAATAGGATCCAGCCGATTAGCTCCACCCCTGAGCAGCCACGGCTGCCGGAAGGCCAGCGGAAAGGCGACGGCGGCTCCGTGACCTTCCCAATCGAAATTGAAGTCGAAGGCAACAAGGACGGCCTGTTGCTGGGAGGTTCCGTGCGTGCCGAGATCATCACGGAGGAAACTCCGCAGGCGCTGTCGATTCCCCGGGATGCAGTTGTTGACGGCAAGGTCCTTGTCCTCGCTGGCAGTGAGGACGGCACTTCCGGCACCATCGAGGAACGAAAGGTGGACACCGGCGCCGCCAACGAAGTAGATATCGCTGTGATCTCCGGGGAGCTCAAAGCGGGCGACATTGTGATTAACTGGCCCGACAAATACCGCGACCGGCTCGGTGAGAAGGTCGACATCGAGGATCCATATTTCGACCCGGAGGACGTCAAGAGGGCCCGTGACGAGGGCAGCAAGCGCACACCAGCCGGCGACGCTAAGTAAGGAGGCGTCGTGAAGCACGAGCTTGGATCAGAAGTTGACCACGACACCCCCACCGAAATTTTTGAGCAGGCCATGCCGGACATGGCTAACACTGGCCTGCTGGTCGACATGCGCGGCATAGTCAAAACCTATAACCCTGGTGAACCCAGCGAGGTCAAGGTTCTCCACGGCATCGACTTCCACACCGAACAGGGAGAGTTCATCTCCATAGTGGGGCCCTCGGGCTGCGGAAAATCAACGTTGATGAACTTAGTTGGCATGCTTGATCGACCCACCGAAGGCGCCTACGCTTTCAACGGCGAGCCGGTCTATGCCAAAGAGGACGCCGAACTGGCGGCGTACCGCAGCCAAAACATCGGCTTTATCTTTCAGAACTTCAACCTGGTTGGGCGCATCGACGCCTTGCAAAACGTCGCCATGCCGATGATGTACGCCGGAGTGGCCAAAAAAGAGCGCGAAGAGCGCGCAGCCGACCTGCTCAGCCGCGTCGGCATGGGAGATCGGCTGCACCACAATCCCAACGAGCTCTCCGGTGGCCAGAAACAGCGCGTGGCTATTGCCCGCAGCCTGGCCAACGACCCAGACCTTTTGCTTGCCGATGAGCCAACTGGTGCCCTCGACTCGAAGACGGGGCGTTTGGTCATGGACCTGTTCCACGAACTCAATCAGGAGCTGGGCAAAGCCATCGTGTTCATCACACACAACCCGGACCTGGCGAGGGAGACATCCCGCATTGTCGAGATGATGGACGGCCGGATCAGCGGTATCCGCAGCCTGCGGGGTGAGCGTTAAGTGAACCTGCGGGAGAATTTTAGGCTGGCCGCATCGAGCCTGAGCGCCAATAAACTGCGTTCGTTGCTGACGCTCTTGGGCATCATCATCGGGATTATGGCCGTGATTGTCATTATGACTTTGGGTGCCGGTCTGCAAAAACAGGTTGTCTCCGGCCTTGAGGGTGTCGGCGCCTCCAAACACATAGTCACGGTGCATGAGCGCGACGATAAGGAGGACAGCAGCGATCCCTTCGCCGCCTTCGGTTCGGCGCCGCCGACTGAGGAGGCCGACCGCGTCACCTTCGATGAACTCAATGAACTGCGTGATCATTTCGGTGACCGCATCCAGGGCATCGACGTCGGTGAGTCGGACGGTTTCGAGGCCCAAGCTACGTATAACGGCAAGGAGTCTGCCGGCTTCATCAAACCGGTGGTGGCTGACTCGTTTAAGATGCGCAACCTCACTGTCGAATACGGCCGTGAGTTAAGCACCAGCGATGTCGATCAGCAGCGCCCATTGGCCGTGGTGACACCGGCTGTCATCGAGGAGCTTTTCGACGGTGACGCGGTCTCCGCCCTGGGCGAGCGAGTCGACTTTACCGTCGGCAGTCAAACCGCTGTGTTTACCATCGTGGGGGTCACTGAGGACCCGGGCAACTCCGGGGCTTTCGGCGGTGGCGGCTTCGCGCCTGTCGACGTTTATATTCCGGTCACCGCAGCGGAACGAATGGGCGAGAGAATAACTAGCTTTAATTCCTTTAGCGTTCAGTCCGTGGCGAACGAGGACACGAAGGCTTTCCAGCAAGACCTGCAGAGCTACGTGGATCGCTGGTATCAGCGCAACGAAGATTTCACCATCACTGTCTTGGATCTATCCGCTGGACTTGAGCAGCTCACCAGCCTTTTCGGCATCATTGCGAGCGTGTTGGCCTCCATCGGCGGGATCTCGCTGCTCGTCGGCGGCATCGGCGTGATGAACATTATGTTGATCACCGTCACCGAGCGCACCCGTGAGATTGGTGTGCGCAAGGCTCTCGGGGCGACCCAGCGAGACATTCTCACCCAGTTCATTGTCGAGGCTGTGCTGGTTTGTTTGATCGGCGGTTTGATCGGTGTAGTGCTGGGCGGGGCAATCGGTATGATCGCGACGGCTTCCTTCGATGCTTTCGTCTACCCCCCAATCGGGGCGGTGCTCATCTCCCTGTTCTTTTCCCTGGCGACAGGTGTTTTCTTCGGCGCCTACCCGGCGTCGAAGGCGGCGAAGATGCAGCCGATCGACGCGCTGCGCTACGAGTAGACCAGCGCTTTTAGCGGACTGGTTCGGCGCCGTGGGTGTGTCTTGACGGCGCCGATATGATGAGCCCATGGCCAAAAAATCCTCGTTTGTTCACCTGCACAACCACACAGAGTTCTCCATGCTTGATGGCATGGCGAAGGTGGATCTGCTCGCCGAGGAAATTGTGAGGCAAGGGATGCCCGCTGTTGGCATGACAGACCATGGCAACATGTTCGGCTCCAACGCCTTCTATCGCCGGATGGTCGACGCCGGTGTAAAGCCGATCATCGGCATTGAGGCATACATGGCACCGGGTTCGCGTTTTAGCAAAAAGCGCGTTACGTGGGGTTCCCCGGATCAAAAGCGCGACGACGTCTCGGCGTCGGGCGCCTATTTGCACCAGACCATGCTGGCGGAAAACGTCACTGGTTTGCGCAACTTGTTCCGTTTGTCCTCTTTGGCTTCCTATGAGGGCCAGCTAGGTAAATGGCCGCGCATGGATGCGGAGCTGATCGCGGAGCATGCCGACGGCATCATCGCCACCACCGGCTGCCCTTCTGGCGATGTGCAGACGCGGCTGCGCCTCGGCCAGTACAACGAGGCGCTCGAGGCCGCTGCGATGTGGCAGGACATTTACGGCAAGGACAACTTCTTCCTTGAGTTGATGGACCACGGTCTGCAAATTGAGCGCCGCGTGCGCGACGATTTGCTTCGCATTGGGAAGGCGTTGGATTTGCCGCCGCTGGTTACCAACGACTGCCACTACGTCCTCGAATCGCAGGCCCCTTCGCACGAGGCCATGTTGTGTGTTCAAACAGGCAAGACCTTGCTGGACCCGGACCGCTTCAAACTTGACGGCAGTGGCTACTACATCAAATCTGCGGAGCAGATGCGCGAGTTGTGGGACTCCACCGTCCCGGAGGGTTGCGATAACACGTTGTGGATCGCCGAGCGTGTCAGCGATTACGGAGAGATCTGGGAGAATCACCCACACGACCGTATGCCGGTTGCGGATGTTCCTGAGGGCGAGACTCCTACGACGTGGCTGCGCAAAGAGGTCCACCGCGGCCTACGCGAGCGCTTCGACGGCGGGGAGGTACCGGCCGAGTACACCGAGCGCGCCGATTACGAGATAGACGTCATCGACATGAAGGGCTACCCGTCTTATTTCCTCATCGTCGCGGAGTTGATCAAGCACGCCCGCGATATCGGGATCCGTGTGGGGCCGGGCCGTGGCTCTGCTGCGGGTTCCCTCGTGGCGTACGCGCTGACGATTACAAATATCGACCCGATGGAGCATGGCCTTCTTTTTGAGAGGTTTCTCAACCCGGAGCGTCCTTCCGCCCCCGATATCGACATCGATTTTGATGATCGTCGTCGCGGGGAAATGATTAGCTACGCTGCCCAGCGTTGGGGTGAGGACAAAATTGCCCAGGTGATCACCTTCGGCACGGTCAAGACGAAGCAGGCGATCAAAGACGCGGCGAAGGTTAACTTTGGTCAGCCGGGTTTCCAAATGGCCGACCGTATCAATGCGGCTTTGCCCCCGGCGATTATGGCTAAGGACATCCCGCTGTCTGGTATCACCGATCCGGAGCATGATCGCTACTCGGAGGCTGCGGAGGTGCGCTCCCTCATTGAGACTGACCCGGACGTGTCCAAGATTTATGAAACGGCCCGTGGCCTTGAGGGTGTCGTGCGCCAAGCGGGTGTCCACGCCTGCGCTGTGATCATGTCTTCGGTGCCGCTGATGGATCATATCCCGATGTGGAAACGCCCCGCTGATGGTGCGATTATCACTGGCTGGGACTATCCGGCGTGCGAATCCATCGGCCTTTTGAAGATGGACTTTTTGGGCCTGCGCAACCTTACCGTGCTTGGCGACGCCTTAGAAAACGTCCGGAAAAACCGCGGCGAAGATATTGACTTGGAGGCATTGGATACCGACAACCAAGCTGTTTATGAGTTGCTGTCGCGCGGCGAAACCCTGGGGGTGTTCCAGCTTGACTCCGGTGGTATGCAGGAGCTTCTTAAGCGCATGCGCCCCACGGGATTCAACGACATTGTTGCCTCGCTCGCGCTGTATCGTCCGGGCCCGATGGGTGTAAACGCCCACTGGGATTACGCGGACCGCAAAAATGGCCGCAAGCCGATCACCCCGATCCACCCGGAGCTGGAAGATCCGCTGCGGGAGATTCTCGATGAGACTTATGGTCTGATCGTCTACCAAGAGCAGATCATGAGGATCTCGCAGAAGGTGGCGAACTATACTGCCGGGGAGGCAGATGGCTTCCGCAAGGCCATGGGCAAAAAGAAACCGGAAGTGCTGGCGCAGCAGTACGAGAAGTTCTCGGCCGGCATGGCAGAAAACGGCTACTCTCAATCCGCCGTGGATGCCTTGTGGGGCACCATTGAACCTTTTGCCTCCTACGCTTTTAACAAGTCGCACGCCGCAGGCTATGCCCTTGTCTCGTACTGGACGGCCTACATGAAGGCGAATTACACCGCCGAGTATATGGCGGCGCTTCTCACGTCGGTGGGCGACAAGAAAGACAAGTCTGCGATCTATTTGGCGGACTGCCGCCACTTGGGCATTTCAGTGTTGCAACCCGACATTAACGAGTCGGAGGAAAATTTCGTGGCCGTTGGCGAAGACATTCGCTACGGCCTGGCTGCAGTGCGCAACGTCGGCGGGGAGGTGGTCGAATCCATCAAGGAAACCCGCCGCACGAAGGGGGCGTTTACCAGCTTCTCGGACTACTTGGACAAGATCGACCTGTTGCCGTGCAACAAGCGCATTACCGAGTCGCTGATTAAGGCTGGAGCTTTTGACTCACTCGGCCACACCCGCAAGGGCCTAATGCTAATCCAAGAAGATGCCGTTGATTCGGTGTTGACGACGAAGAAGGCAGCGGACAAGGGGCAGTTTGATTTATTCGCCGGCTTTGGTGGGGACGCCAACTCCCACTCCTCAGCTTTTGCCATCGACATTCCAGAAGATGAGTGGGACCGCAAGCATTTGCTCGCCCTCGAACGGGAGATGCTTGGGCTGTACGTCTCCGGCCACCCCCTCGACGGTTTCGAGGAGGCGCTTGACGCCCAAACCGACACGCAGCTTACCGGTATCCTCTCCGGGGAGCTGCGCCACGGCGCGGAGGTGACCATTGGTGGTCTGATCTCTAGTGTGGATCGGCGCTTTTCCAAGAAAGACGGTTCGCCGTGGGCGATTGTGACGGTGGAGGACCACCACGGAGCACAAGTTGATGTGTTGTTGTTCAACAAGGTGTATTCGCTGGTGGCGCCGCAGATCGTGGAGGACAATATCATCTTGGTCAAGGCGCATGTGTCGATCCGTGATGAGCGCATGAGCCTGTTCGGCGACGACGTGAAGGTGCCCGATCTGGGCCCGGGCAATGGTGCCGGTTTGCCGCTGCGGCTGACTCTGCGCACGGAGCAGTGCACGGTGGAAAACATCCGCAAGCTCAAAGATGTGCTGGTGTCGAACCCGGGTGACTCGGATGTTTACCTGAACCTGGTCCACGGTGACCAGGCCCAGATGATGGTTCTGGGGGAGCATTTGAGGGTGGAGCGCTCGGCTAGTTTGATGGGTGATTTGAAGGCGAACCTGGGCGCGGGAATTTTGGCCTCTTAGTCCCTAGAAGAATCAACCTCACACAAGCGGCAGACTCGCCGCCAACTGCAAAAGCCAGCCCCCTTTGCAGGCGGCTGGCTTTTAAGTGGGTGCTTCTTAGAAGCGCGGCAGCGGCGGAACCGGGACGCCGTTGGCCTGGAGCAGGTCGGCGATCTTGTTGATGCCGCTCGGGTTGGACGCCACGATCAGCGCCGTGGTGGAGACAGCCGCAACCAAAGCGGTCAAAACGCCCACGAGCGTGCCGACGCTAAAGCTGCTGCCGGGTTTCTCAGCGGGGTTGTTCTCGCCGTTATCACCGGGGTTGACATCGTTGATCGGGGTCGGAGCGGGGCTGTTGACATCTTCATCAGTGGGGATGTTCTGGTCGGCTGGCTCCGCGGCAACAGCCGTCGCGGTGGTCTCCTCCGCGTTGGTGACTGGCGCAGCAACAAGGGTCATTGCGGTCGCGGCGGCGACAATCGCTGGGGCAAATCGCTTCATGAGTAGGACTCCTTAAGAATTGACTCGGTGACACCGTACACCCTGCTGGCAAGTAAGTGCACCAAATGTGAAAAAGAAACGGAAGCACTCCGAGCATACATGGTACTTCATTTGAGCCAATGATTCTCCTTAGAAAACCACATGGGGCTTAGGATGTTCACCAATGTCCTATCTCACGAGCGGCGCTGGCCGTGTGCTGACGGTGTTATCCACCTGAGCCAAAAGCTAACCGTGCAGGTAGATCAGGACAACAATGCCTGTGTGCGCACCCACAGACACGGTCTAACACGCCGAAGGTAGTTATTTTTCGGGCCGGTGCCAGCGGGGGTGCCGGGGGAGGGTGAAAAGGAAAAAAGGGGGGCAAAGATGAACCATGCGACCGCTTAAGCAGTCAGCGTGCCACGCACCTAGAGCCCTGCGCAGCGCTGTAGCGCGGTGAGCCTAAAAAGAAGGTGATTGTTTTGGGTGAAAGTCTGGCCCCGGCGGCGGGGAGTTGCCAAGATCATCGCTAGCGGCAACGGGGAAGTAGGCAAGCTTGACGGGGTAGTGCGGCGTGAGAAGGACGCATTGCGCGTAAGCGAGATGCAAAGTTGGCTATTCTTTTCCAACGTCGTGGAAAAACACGAAGCGCAGCGGGAAGGTGGACGCCGCGGGGAAGGCACATCGCCGCGTTGCAAAGCGGGGCAGCTTACGTCCGACTTTCCGTAGTAACAGGGCTAGACTCATTCAGCATGAGTCAGACACCCCCGACATCAACGCAGGACACAACGCCGACGCCCCAAGGCAGCGCCTTGGTGCACGCGGCGGATATTCAGGCTGCTCAAGCGAAGATTTCGGCGGTTATTGAACCTACTCCCTTGCAGTATTGCCCGCGGCTGTCGCAGCAGTACGGCTACGAGGTTTACCTCAAACGCGAAGACCTCCAAGATGTGCGCTCGTATAAGATCCGCGGCGCCTACTACAACATTGCGTCTTTGACGAGGCAAGAGAAAGACGCCGGTGTGGTGGCGGCGTCGGCAGGCAACCACGCCCAGGGAGTGGCCTACGCCTGCCGCGCAATGGGCATCCAAGGCAAAATCTTCGTTCCCAAACCCACTCCGAAACAAAAACGCGACCGCATCCTTGTTCACGGCGGTGACAACATCGAATTGGTCGTTGTCGGCAACACCTTCGACGAGGCGGCTGAGGCCGCGCGTATTGACGCCGCCGAGCGCGGCGCGACCGTCGTCGAACCATTCGACGCCCGCGAAACCGTCATCGGGCAAGGAACCGTCGCCGCTGAGATCCTCGCCCAGCTCACAGGCCTTGGCCGCCAGCTCGACAGCATCCTCGTCCCCGTCGGCGGGGGTGGTTTGGCGGCAGGCATCACCTCGTACTTGGCGGACATGTCCCCGCTGACCTCAATCGTTGCTGTGGAGCCCGCGGGGGCGGCGTCGATGATCGCGGCTGTCGCGCACGGCGGACCCATCACCTTAAGCACGATCGACCCTTTCGTCGACGGAGCGGCTGTCAAACGGGCCGGCGCTTACCCTTACGAGATCATTGAGCGCAACCTCGGCCGCATCCACTTGATTACCAGCGAGGAAGGCGAGGTGTGTACCGAGATGCTGGCCTTGTACCAAAACGAGGGCATCATCGCCGAGCCTGCTGGCGCGTTGTCGGTGGCGGGATTGCGCGGCGTCGACTTAGCCCCGGGCAGCACCGTGGTGTGCGTGATCTCCGGCGGCAACAACGACGTGTTGCGCTACGCCGAGGTGATGGAGCGCTCCCTTGTCCACCGCGGCCTGAAACACTACTTCTTGGTGAGCTTTCCGCAGGAGCCAGGGCAGTTGCGTGCCTTCCTCACAGACATCTTGGGCGAAGATGATGACATAGTGTTGTTCGAGTACCTGAAGAAGAACAACCGCGAAACCGGTGTGGCGCTGGTGGGCCTGGAGCTCAGCCGCGCCGCGGACCTCGTGCCGCTTTTGGAGCGGATGGATGACTCTCCAATTGAGTGTCGGCGCCTTTTGCCGGGCACCGATGAGTACGAGTTCATCGTCTCGAATTAGCCAGCACCGCAAAACCCCACGGCCCCAGCACGCATTCTGCCGCTTCCACCTTGTCGACCCCAATGCCGTAGACCATCTCTCCACCAGCAGGCACGCTGAGTACTTCGGCGGAGAAGTTCGCGGCGAGCACCACATCCTCATACCCCGCCACCAGCCATTTTTCGCCGTGCAAGACTTTGAGCTCGCGCAGGTCATCACGGTCGAGACGCAGCTCGCGGCGCAGCGCGATGAAACGTCGGTAGACATCGAGCATGCGCTTTTGCTCAGGTGCGAAACCCCAGTCGAGGCGCGCGCTGAGAAAAGTTGACATGGCGGCGGGGTCCGGAATCTCGGCGCAATCCCAACCCATCCGGGAAAATTCGCGCAGCCTTCCCTCGCGCGTCATGCGGTTGAGCCCCTCATCTGAGTGCGAGATGAAGAAAGGAAAAGGGCTGCGCGCGGCGAATTCCTCGCCCATGAAAAGCATCGGGGTGAAAGGGCAGAAGAAAATCACCGCGGCCTTCAGCGCGAGCTGCCCGAAAGTCAAGCTTTGCGACGGCCTATCACCCGCCGCCCTGTTGCCCGTCTGATCGTGCGTAGTGGTGTAGGTAACCAGCCGCCAGGGCGCAGTGTGAGAAAGGTCGAGTGCCCGACCATGGCGCCTGCCGCGGAAAGCCGAGTACCCACCGCGGAAACGGTAGCCGTGGGCCAGGGTGTCCGCCAAAATCTCCATCGCTGCGTAGTCACTGTAGTAGCCGTGGATCTCCCCGCTGACCATAGCGTGTACGCCATGGTGGACGTCGTCGAGCCACTGGGCCGTCAGCCCGTAACCGCCACGCGCGGGTTCGGTGATGATCCGCGGATCATTCAGGTCAGACTCCGCGATGATGTGGCGCGGGATGCCGGTAGCGGCCTCGATGTCGGCGGCGACAACTCGAATATCTTCCATGATGGAATAGGCCAGCCGATCATCAAAAGCGTGGACCGCGTCCAGACGCAACCCATCGATGTGGAACTCGCCGAGCCACTGGCGCACCGCATCACAGATATAGTCGCGCACCTCGTCGCTGCCCGGGCCCGACAAGTTCACCACGTCACCCCAACCGGTGTGGCCGGAGGTGGTGTAGGGGCCGAAAAAGCCAGTGTAATTACCGTCAGGGCCGAAATGGTTGTAGACCACGTCAAGGAATATGGCGATGTTGTGATTGTGGGCGGCGTCGACAAGCTCTTTTAACCCCTGCGGCCCACCGTAAGCCTCGTGAACGCACAACCAGTCCACCCCGTCATAGCCCCAATTACGCTCGCCGCCGAAAGGCTGCACAGGCATCAACTGGATCGCCGTCACCCCCAGCTCCACGAGATAATCAAGCTTGTCCACAACCCCAGCAAAAGTACCTTTGTGCGTAAACGTCCCCACGTGCAGCTCGTAGATCACCTGACCTTTAAACGGCCGGCCCCGCCACGCACCATCACTCCACACGAAATCATCAAAAATCACCTCCGAGGTACCATGCACACCCTCAGGCTGGCGGCGAGTACGCGGGTCGGGAAGGTGAGGCGTCCACGAGGTGCCGTCGAAAAGCGAAAAAGCGTAACGCTGCCCCGGCCGGGGACGCACATTAGCAGCGAACCACCAACCGGGGCGGGCAGTATCGCGCACCAGCGCAACCTCTTCACCGTCGAGGATAAGGTGCACGCGCTGCGCATAAGGAGCCCACACTTCGAACTGTGCTGGAGCAAACATACTCGCCACTGTAGGAAAGCGCGAGGATTAACGCTACGCACACGACACCTAAAATGGGCACCACTATGCCCGCACCTCGAACACCCGAAACCTACCAGTGCCCCGCCGCCGGGGAAGTAGTCCACCACGAATTGGAGATCAAGCGCTCCCGCTTCATCACCAGGCTCGGACGAGTCCAATCCGAAACAGACGCCCGCGCCCTCATCGCCTCAGCGCGCCAAGAATTCCCCGATGCCCGCCACCACTGCTCGGCCTACATTTACCACGTCGATAACGCCCAACCCGTCGAGCGCTCCTCCGACGACGGGGAACCCGCCGGAACAGCGGGCCGACCCATGCTGGAAGTTCTCAAAGGCTCCGGCCTAGTCGACGTATGCGCCGTAGTCATCCGCTACTTCGGGGGCGTCAAACTAGGCACCGGCGGCCTAGTAAGCGCCTACGGCGAAGCGGTCAGCGCGGCACTTGGCAAGGTCCACCGTGTACGTCGCAGCATTAAAGCCCTCGGGGTGGTGGACCTGCCGCATGCACACGCCGGCCGCATCGAAGCCGAGCTGCGCGCTGCCGGCATCGAGGTCGTAGACGTCGACTACGCCTCCATGGCCCGCTACACCCTCGCCTTCAACCCCGAAGAACGCAACCACGTTGAGGCCACACTCGCCGCCGCCACCCACGGCAGCGCCACGCTGCGACAACCCAACGGCCCCGGTTACACCTGGGTGGAAAATCCCACGCGCTAAAGTGAAAGGCATGACACTTCAGCCGCGTCCGAACAACCCGATCGAGCAGCGCAAGCAGGCCGTGCGCCGCTACTCCCGCAACGCCGTGCTCTGGGCTGGCGGCGGTGTCGCCGGCGGCATCGCCATGGCACTTATCACGCAATCCTTTGGGCTGCTCATCATCGGATTTATCATTGCAGTCGTTGGAGGCTTTGCCAACTACAACAAAGTCCAAAGGATCATCAACCACAAAGACCAGTTTTAGACGTGGCGCAAAGCGAAGGAGACGCCGTCCGCATCGACGTGTGGCTGTGGGCGGCGCGGATCTTCAAAACGCGGTCCCAATCCGCCGCGGCTGTACGAGCCGGGCACGCCAAGCTCAATGGGCAGGCTGTCAAACCCTCCGCCGAAGTCGTCCCCGGCGACGAAGTGCGCGTGTGGAAAAACCACCACAATTACATCTTCGAAGTCACCGGGACCGTGAAAAAGCGCGTCGGGGCACCCGTGGCGCGCACCCTCTACATCGACAAATCCCCGCCACCGCCGCCACGCGAAGTGCTGGCAAGCATGCCAGTGCGTGAGCGTGGCGCGGGCAGACCGACGAAGAAAGACCGCCGCGCACTTGACCGGCTCCGTGGACACCATTGACTAGCCGCGCCCTGCACGCAGTGCCGCCAACCGCTTTGTCAAACGGCTGCGGCGCAACTTCGGGCGGTTGCCAGACTCCACCGTGCGCTCGATGTGCTCCGCCCCAAAACGGTTGAGCAACAAATCATCGACGATGCGAACCTGGCCAGGGGCGAAAGCGTACTGCAACGTACCCGAGACGGCGTTGAGGTCGGCATCGTTGGTCAGCTCCGCTAGAGCTGAGACTTTTTCCACGCCGTGGGCACGCAAAAGTTCCAGCAAGAAGCGGTAGTCCTCCATCCGCGAGACTGGAAAGCGGCTGCCCAAAAGGACAGTGAGCACACCGGGAAGCGTCTCCGGGGTGAGCTCCGCGTCGGTGTCGCGGTCCAATTTCTGCTGCGGTTGGGTGACACTAGCGATCTGGTCGAACTGCTGGTCTGCAAGCTCAATCAACCCGGCGGCTAATGCAAAAGCGCGATCGACCTCCGGGTCTGCACTGCCGCCTGCGCGTTTGTAGCGGATATCGTGCTCAAACTCTGCCCATGCATGTTGCAGCACGGTGCGGATCTG
Organism: Corynebacterium sp. BD556; assembly: GCF_038452275.1. Classification (NCBI taxonomy): domain Bacteria; kingdom Bacillati; phylum Actinomycetota; class Actinomycetes; order Mycobacteriales; family Corynebacteriaceae; genus Corynebacterium; species Corynebacterium mayonis. Next base: position 1,064,274 of record NZ_CP141643.1, on the reverse strand, counting down.
CACCTCGAAGACGGTACCCGCGTACTCCTCCAAGCTCTCGGACGCCTCGGTCACTCGCAGCACCAGGTGGTGTGATCCGTAGCCGAAGGTGCCGGAAATGCGCGTCTCCTGCGCCTTGTCCACGCTGCGCAGAACCTCGAAAGCCTCGGCGAGAAGATCCATCACCGCGGGGATTTGCGTAGAGTGCAGCACAGTGATGCGTGCACCGATGACATCGCGGATGTCGTACCAGGGGTCAGGGTAGACAGGTTCTCCATCGCGAATTTTGCGGGCTTTGGATTTGAGTGAGGGCCACGATTTGATGCGCACATCGACTCGGTCAAAGTTCACGCCGGCATCGCTAAGCAGCTCCGTGAGCACCTGCTCGAAGGTGGTGCGCACACCCGGGTGAGCATTGAGCCACGAGAAATACGTCGAGCCGAGGCGCGCAATGACGGCATCGGGAACTTTCTTCTCGTGTGTTTGCTCCTCCCGCTTGTCAGCGGGGTTTTTCTTGCTGTGCTCGCTTTTCATTTCCCCGGTGAGAATACTTTCTCGCCGCCACCACGGGCGAAGCGTTCAGCGACTAACAGAGCTGTCGGCAAAACGGCGAAGATTTCCGCCGCCCGAGCCTCCCCTTCAAAACGGCGCCCGCTGAGCACATCAACCCACGTGCCCTCCGGCAGGGTGATGGTTGTCACGCCCCACCCGCCGCGGCGCTCAAGGTGCAGGGGCAAACGGGTGGCAAGCCCGATAACTGCCACGCCGTGCGAGCCGTGGCTTTCGCCTGTTCCGCGGGCGATGCCCACGAGGTGTTTTTCGGCCTCACCCACGGCGAACACCGCATGGTGCTCACCGGCGGCGAATACCTCGGGCAACGCCAGGCGCAGGTGTAGTCCTTCGCGCACGACCGCAAGTTTGGCGCGGTCGATGACATCGCTGAGTTGCCAAGGCGCCGCGGAATCCCGCGCGGGTTCGCGGAGAAAGTCCTCAAGCGGGGTGGGGCTTGTGCTTTTGAGCTCCATGTAGCGGGCGAGCAGTTGGGAGCGGTTGGTGTAGTCGACAAAGCGACGATTGTCGGGGTCAACTAGCGAAAGGTCAAAGAATTCCTGGCCCTGGTAGGTGTCGGGCACGCCCGCACCGACGAGCTGGAGCACCTTGCGGCCGAGGCAGACCTGGACTGCGCCGCGGTGCAAAGTGGCCGCAAAGTCGGTGATCATCCCGGAGGCCGGGCCGTAGAGCAGGGCATCGACCCAATCGCTGATGGCTTTCTCAAAAGCAGGGTCCTGGTCGAACCATGTGGTAGACACGCTGGCTTCGCGGCTGGCTTTGAGCGCGTAGGCGTGGAGCCGCTCGGCGAAAGCGTCGGTGATCTCGCCGTCTTCGGGCCACACGCCGAGGAAGTTCTGCAGCAGAAAATGGCCCGCGCTGTGGCTCGGAGGGGGAACAATGGCGACAACCTGGCGCACCAACTCCGCGAAGTCTTGGGCCACTTCCGTGATCTCCAGGATTCGGGCGCGTGTGTCTTCGGAGCGTTTAGTGTCGTGCGTGGACAAAGACGTCATCGCCCGCGGCCACAAGGTGGCGCGTTCTTGTTGCAGCAGGTGAAACTCGGCTGCGGAGACACCGAAGCGGCCCGGTGCGCCGCCGACCTCCTGCAGTGCTACAAGGCGGCAGGCGCGGTAAAACAGGGTGTCTTCCACACCCTTAGCCATGACGGCACCGCAGACTTGCGCGAAGCGGGTCGTTGCCTCACCGTTGGCCAAAAGGGCTGCGGCGATGACGTCGAGAGCCGCGCTTCGCGACGGAAACCGGCGCGCCATCTCCGCCACCACCGTCGAGGTGATCCGGGAAAGGGAAATATAGTCAGCGCGGTAGACGGGAATTGAAGCGACAAGCTCAATCACGATGGCTGCAAGTTCCTCGTCGGTGACTGCCTGGCCTGCGGTGGAGAAGTTGTCGCGGCGGATAGCGCGAGTCAAGCGCTTGATTTCCGCGGCGAGCTCACTTTCTGCCACCTCACGCTTGAGTTGTTGCTCGGCGGCGTGGATGGCAGCCTCATCCCAAGTCGAGCCGGTCTGCTGCAGCGCAAGCATGCTCAGGGCGTCCTCTGCGGCGCGGTCGATGAACACGCCGTCGAGCTCGCGCATGGCGTCGTAGCCTGTGGTGCCGTCGACTGACAGGCGCGGATCCAAAGGTTCCGTCACCCCGAGGATTTTTTCCACCACCAACCACCGTTTCTTCCCGATGAGCTCGCGCAAACGGCGCAGGTAAGAGAAAGGGTCGGCGAGCCCGTCCGGGTGGTCGACGCGGATCCCGTCGACAAGATCCTCGGCGATAAGTTGGCGCAACACCCTGTGGGTATGCTCGAATACCAAAGGATCTTCCTGGCGGATCCCGGCCAGCCCGTTGACAGAGAAAAAGCGGCGGTAGGAGATCACCCCATCGCGCCAAAACATCAGCTTGTAGTGTTGCCTAGCACTGACCATTCGGGGGTCATCGTCAAGACTGTTGTAGCTTCCCGGGGCGAGCGGAAAATAATGCTCGTGGTACTTCAGCACATCCTCGTCGATGCCGCTTTCAGGATCGCTCAGGTGGGTGAGTTCCAATTCATCCTCGGCGCCGGGCGCACCCAACACGGGCAACCCCAGTTTGCCGCCAGCCCCGTTGTCCTTGTGCCAGTCAATGTCGAAATAGGTTTCAAACTCGGAATCGCGGCCGTTTTTCAACACATCCCACCACCAGGAGTTCAGGCTGGGAGTCTCCACACCTAAGTGGTTGGGGACAATGTCGAGGATAATTCCCATTCCCGCCTCGTGTGCCGCGGCGGCTAGCTTGCGAAAACCCTCAATGCCGCCGAGCTGCGGGTTGACCTCCGTGGGGTCGGTGACGTCGTAGTTATGGTTGGAACCTTTCACCGAGGTGAAAATTGGCGAGAGGTAAAGGTGTGAAATGCCGAGGCTGTGCAGATAAGGGATCTGCTCCGCGGCCTCGGCAAAACCGAAGCGGCGCCCCGCCGGATCCGCGTGCGGGCCGCGAAGCTGCAAGCGGTAAGTCGAGGTAAGCGGGCGGCGCATGAGTGTCCTTTCCTTAGTGTCGGCGGCGTAAGAGAGGAACTAAACCAAGGCTCCAGCCTAACGCCTTTGTCAGGCTAACAGAGCGCCAGCAGCGGAAACCCGAGGGAGTAGCGCACAAGGCATGCCCCGACAGGAAGGTCGATGGCGGCAGCGACCTCGGCGGCATCCGCGGCGAAGACAAATAACTCACGCCAATTCTGGGTCAGGTAGCATAGCTCACCTTGCGGCCTAAGCTGCTGGTGGAAGTGGTTGTCGAGCGCCGCAAACAGCATCGGGTGCGCAAGCCAGCGCGCTGCCTCTCCAGCGACCTCAAGTCCATTAGGGGCGGTAGCGCCCCACAGTGCGGAAGCGGGGCGGACCCAAAACTCGACGGATTCCGGCACCAGCAAACGCGCGGCCGCGTGCCACGCATGGTGGGCAGAAAGGCCCGCCGCCCCGAGTTCCTGGTGGCTGACCACGGTGCCATCGTCACGCTCCAAAACGGCCATCAGCCCCGGCGACAAAGAGACGAAGGCGGCGGAGGAGCTGCAAAGACCGACATCCGGGCGTGTGGCGCTACGGCAGGTGCGAAAAGCTAGGCGCGGCCGGCACCCGGCCACGACGTTGAAGGATGAAGACGGTGCGACAGTGGAGGTCATGGCCCTTTTAGACTGCGCAGCCGCCGCTGAGGTTCCCTCGCCGAAAGAAAATCCTCCTAGAAAGGGGGCTGCTCGTCGTGTGGTGAGAAGGACTCTCCATCTTCGGCGGGCGCGAGGCCGAGGGCGTCGAAAAGCTGCTGGCTGGTCCAAATCTCGATGTCTTGGCCCTTGTCTTTTAGCTCGCGCGCCCGTTTTTCCTTCGTGGTCATGGTCGCCCATTCGCCGGCGACGAGCACGGTGGTCTTTTTCGTCACATTTTTGCCCACGGTGGCGCCCTGATCGGCGATAGCGTTCCACAGCATTGCCTTGTCGTAGGGGACGAACTCACCGGTCAAGGTGACATTGTGGCCGTAAAGCGCAGCAGAGGGGTCAGCCTGCGGGTTCGGCTCCGGCACAGTCTCGGGTGTAGCCACCGAATGCCACGCAGCAGCCGAGCGTTTGGCCGAGCTCGGTGAGGAAACCTCGGGGCCCGCCTGATTGCTGCCCCGGGGAGTGGCCGCCGCGGCGACGACGGTGGCCGGGTCGGAAGAAAGCGCGGCCTGCGCCTGCAAAGCTCGGGCGGCTCCAGAGCGGTCACGAAGCACCGGGGTGAGACGATCCGCACCGATTGAGCCCATGGCGTAGCCAGTGGAGTGAACAAAGCTCATCACATCACCGCGGTGGCCGGCCTGGCGGGCCACCGCCACCATGATCCCGGCGCAGGCAGCGGCATCGGCACACGCGTCGTGGTGTTTGTCCAGCTCCACGCCGAAGTGTTCGGCGAGCGTCGGCAGCTTGTGGTCGCGCACGTCCAGACTCACCGCACGGGTTTGCGCCAAAGTGCAGGCGAACATGATCGGCGGGACATCGACGCCGGTAGCCAGGCAGGCGTCGCGAAGCGCGCTCGCGTCGAATTGCGCATTGTGAGCCACCACAGGAAAAGAACCGACGAACTGTTGCATTTCGACAATGCGCTCGGCCACCGAGGGTTGGCCCTCCACAGCAGCGGCGTCGATACCGTGAATACCGACGTTGTAGGGGTCAAACTCTGCTAGCGATTCGGGCGGGGTACATAACCAACTGGCGCGCTCAACTTCGACGCCGTCGATGAACTTGACCAAACCGATCTGGCAGATCGAACCCCAGGCCTGGTTCGCGGTTTCGACGTCGAAACCGACAAAGTTAAAACCGGGGATCCCGGCGAGGCTTTGCGGTTCCTCCAAGTCTGGGGCCTCGCCGCGCCGCGCCGCGCTGATCAGTTCGACGAAGCGCTCGGCACCCTCGGTGTCACCGGGGTAGAAGCGGATCACCAAAGGGCCGTCAGCGGTGTCCACCTTGACCTCACCTGTGTCCCAGGCGTTTGCAGAACGCAAAACCTCCACGTTTGTGATGGCATCGATCGCGATGTCCTCGCCCTCGCGGCCGCTCAAAGCTTCGCCGAGCGGTGAGTGCTGGATGACGAGCGCGGTGTTGGACACCGAGATGGTGGCGCCGTGGGCAGAAATCACGAAGATGTCTCCTGACAAAAGCTAAAACGCGGGTGGAATAAGCCGTTTCGGCTCATCCTACCCGCGCCCCAAGCGCCGCCTACTCGGTGCCGTCGTCCTCGCCGTCGATCTGTTTGAGCACGATCGTCGAGCGCGCCGGAACACGCATCGAATCGCCCGCAGAAATCTTGACAGGCTCAGCCGGATAACCCAGTGCCTCCGTTGTGTCGATGAGCACCTCCCAAAGCGCGCTCATCTCCTCGTCCGGCAGCGTGAAGTCGATGTCTTCGAAGTGCGCGTTAAACAGCAACATGAAAGAATCGTCCTCCACACGTTGGCCGCGCCGGCCCGGCTCGGAAATAGCGTCACCGTTGAGGTAAGCCATCAGCGCTTTGCCGAAGGCGAAGTCCCAGTCCTGCTGGGTCATCCGGGTGCCGTCCGGTGTCAACCACGCGATTTCATGCACAGCGTCGTCAGCGCCGAGGGCACCTCCGGCCAAGAAGCGTCGGCGGCGAAACACCGGGTGGCTTCGGCGAATGCCGATCAAGCGCCGGGTGAAAGCATGCAGGTCACCGAAGGATTCCAGGTGGGACCAGTCCATCCAGGCAAGTTCATTGTCTTGGCAGTAGACGTTGTTATTGCCTTCCTGGGTGCGGGCGAACTCATCGCCGTGGGAGATCATTGGGGTGCCTTGGGACAAAAGTAGAGTGGTCAGGAAGTTGCGGCGCTGCTGGGCGCGCAACTGGTTGATTTCCGCGTTGTCGCTTGGGCCTTCCTCACCGCAGTTCCACGAACGGTTATGGCTTTCGCCGTCGCGGTTGTCCTCGCCGTTGGCCTCGTTGTGCTTTTCGTTATAGGAAACCAAGTCGTTGAGGGTGAAACCGTCGTGGGCAGTGATGAAGTTGATCGAGGCGGTCGGGCGGCGGCCGTTGTGCTGGTACAGGTCGGAGGAGCCAGTGATGCGGGAGGCAAATTCTCCGAGGGTGGCGGGTTCGCCGCGCCAGAAATCGCGCACGGTGTCGCGGTACTTGCCGTTCCACTCGCTCCACAGTGGTGGGAAGTTGCCCACCTGGTAGCCGCCTTCGCCGACATCCCAAGGCTCCGCGATGAGCTTGACCTGGGAGACTACTGGGTCTTGCTGGCAGAGGTCGAAAAACGTGGCGAGGCGGTCGACGTCGGAAAACTCGCGCGCCAGGGTGGAGGCTAAGTCGAAGCGGAAGCCGTCGACGTGCATTTCAGTCACCCAATAACGCAGCGAATCCATAATGAGCTGCAGCGAATGAGGATCGCGCACGTTGAGGGAGTTTCCGGTGCCGGTGTAGTCCATGTAGTGGAACTTGTCATCCTCCACGAGGCGGTAGTAGGCCTCGTTGTCGATGCCGCGGAAAGCAATGGTGGGGCCCATGTGGTTTCCTTCTGCGGTGTGGTTATAAACCACGTCGAGGATCACTTCGATGCCAGCTTCGTGCAGTGAGCGCACCATGCCTTTGAACTCGGCGACGGCGTCGCCCGGGTTGCGGGTTGAGGCGTAATGGTTCTCGGGCGCAAAAAACCCGAAGGTGTTGTAGCCCCAGTAATTGCGCAGGCCGAGGTCGCGGAGGCGATCATCCTGCAAAAATTGGTGGACCGGCAGCAGCTCGACGGTGGTTACCCCGAGGTCGGTGAGGTAGTCAATGATGGCCGGGTGCGCCATGCCAGCGTACGTGCCGCGCAGGTTCTCCGGCACGTCGGGATGGGTCTGCGTCATTCCTTTAACGTGACACTCGTAAATGATGGTTTCCTCGTCCGGGATGTTCGGCCGACGGTCGTTGCCCCAGTCGAAGAAGGGGTTAATTACCACCGAAAGCATGGTGTGGCCGAGCGAGTCCTCCTCATTGCGGCCTGAGCCGGGGTTGTCGGAGGTGATGTCGTAGGAGAAAAGGGAACTGTGCTGGTCGAACTCTCCGTCGAAGGCGCGGGCGTAGGGGTCGACGAGCAGCTTGGAGGCATCGCAGCGTTTGCCGTTGTGCGGGTCCCAAGGCCCATGGACGCGGTAGCCGTAGCGCTGGCCGGGGTTGACACCGGGAATGTAGGCGTGCCACACGAAGTTGTCTACTTCTTGCAGCTCGATGCGGGTTTCGGTGTTGTCGGCGTCGATCAAGCACAGTTCCACCTTCTGAGCCACAGAGGAAAACACGGCGAAGTTGGTGCCAGCTCCGTCGTAGGTGGACCCAAGTGGGTAGGCCGAACCGGGCCAGACATCAAAGGTCGCCGCCGGTGTCGTAGAAACATCAGTCATGTGCGCTAATCGTATAGGACTGCGGGTGTTTTACCGGGGTTCGCATGTCGGCGTCACTCGCTGCCGAGGCCCTTGAGCAAAAAGCCCACGGCGCGTTCGACGCCTTCGGCGCTGCCGGGGCGAGTTAGCGAAGGCTTTGGTGCCTCGCCGGTGGCGGCTTCCAGCTGCAAAGCGGATTGGTGTGCGTAGGCCGCCCCGAGGGTGAGATAGATTAAGCCTTCCGCCGCAGCGGTTTTTTCATGTGTCGAAGCCCCCTCGCCCTGAGCTGCGTCAAGCGCCTGATGCATCACGGAGAAAAGTTGTTCTGCCGCCACAGAGTCCGGCTGGCTAATTGCCGTGAGCACCACCTCGGCGCCGTCGCGGTGGTTGAGCATCGCGGCGCGCAAGGAGGCGCAGGCCTGCTCGGGGGTGGATGGGGGGTTGGCGGAAACTGGGGCGATGATGTGCAAGGCGAGATCGGAGATGAGTTCCTGTTTGTTTTTAATATGCCAATACAGGGCGCCGGGGGCGACTCCGAGAGTGGTGGCAATGCGGCGCATGGAGACGTCGGCAAGCCCATAGCTGTTGAGAAGCTTGAGGGCAACGGTGCTAATCGCGTCGCGTGATAGCTGCATGGGATTCGACTGTAGCCCGCATTTCGGTGGGACCGACGTTGGGGATTTGGACCCATGCTCTAGACTGCCTCACAGTAAGTGCTCAGCCCTTTCCTAGTGCCGCATAACGGCCAGGGCAGATTAGCGCTGTTAACTAGCGGAAGCTAACCGGTGGAGTCGTCCACGAACGTCCACACAGAGGAGAAGAAACGTGTTGATCCCTGCCCGCACCATTGTGGCGCTGTCGACTGTAACAGTGCTGTCGCTCGGACTTGCCGCTTGCGGCTCAGACGAGGAAGGAACTTCCGGTGCACTGTCCACAGCCGCGAGAGCCTCCGGCGCAGCCGAGGCAAGCGAGGTCAACTCCGTCGGCGAGGAGAATAAAAACGGCGCGGACAAGGATGGCGACAATGACAAAGAGGCTGAGTCGGGTGAACAAGGCGGATCCGGCGCAGCCCAGACGTTGACCAACCCCTTCGCCGAAAACATGACCGTGCCTAACCATGAACCGCTTCAGGGTGGCAGCCCGGCCAGCGACGCGGACCGTGAGGAGATTCGGCAGACCGTCTACAACGCCATGAATCCTCCTAGCTACGACCAGTGGACCCGCGTGCTTTTGGAAAACTCCTGCAGCAAAATCGGTGACCCCGTGCGCGAGGAAATGGCCCGCAGCGGTTTGACCCTTGAGCAGCTCGAGCAAACTGCACGGACACATGAGGCGAATGGTCAGGCGATCACGCTGCCCAGATCCGAAATTGCTGTCGATGATGTTCGCGTCGACGGCAACCGTGCCTCCGCCTCCGTGACCTCCACGAATGAATACGGCTCCGATACTTTGACGCAGATTTTTGAACGCGAAGACGGCCGCTGGAAGATCTGCAAGTAACACGGTGGGCGGGGGCGCTGAGAGTTGAATTGATTTGTTCTGACTCGATTTAACTCCGGTGTCCGTCGCGCGCTAGCGTAGAGCGCTATGAGTAGCTTGACGACGGCCCACTCGCAGCCCCAACCCCCCACTAGGGCTGCGCGCACTTCAGGTGTGGGACGGGCCGCTGGCCTTCTCGTCGTCGCTTTAGGTTTGGGCAGCCTCGTGGGTGCAGTGTGGGGAGTTCTGCGGCCCGGCTACGACGTCGTCGTGGAAGATGGGCAGTTGGTGGTCAACCTTGCGGCGTCGCCGGTCAACGTGGAGTTCGACTCTTACGGCTGGTTCGCCGTTTTGACCAGCTTGCTCGGCGTCCTTTTGGCGCTCATCGCGTTTGCCTTCAACAACGGCCGTGCCACTGCCTTTGTGCTGCTGTGGGTTGTTGTGACCTCTTTCGCTGGCGCTTTCGCCATCTACACCTTCGGCATGTGGTCTACTGGTTTTGTCTCGGACAAGCCTGGGCACGAAGGTTTGGTCGACGGCAGCCGCCTCCGCATTGTTCCAGCGCTTCAACCTGGGGTGGTGTGGCTGGTGGGGCCTTACATGTCCGTGGTTACTTATTGGCTGTTGGCCTTTGCCAGTCCCGAGCCCGAACAGCGCGAACGCTAGCCTTTAGGCATCCGAGCCGGGCCAACGCACAGCGGAGCTGCCGTTGCATTGGGCGCTGACGGCGTCGATGGAGCTAAGAATCGACACGAGCGAAGTGACGACGAAGTTGTTTAGCTGATTGACGGACAAGCCTTGGGTGATCAGGCTGGTTGTCTCCACGTGGACGTGCAGGCTAGTTGCGCTTTCCTGAATGTATGCGCACACTCCCTCCGATTTTTCGTTGATTGAGTTGCACATCAGCCACAGGGCAAGAAAGTCCGCCTTTTCTCCCGCGTCCCACATGCCGGTAATCCGCGCGTAGTCTACGTCGTCAATGCACACGGCGAAGGCGACCCCGTTAACGCCGGTAACTAAAACGTCTTCCGGGGTCAAAGCATAGGTAAAGTCGAGAACTTCGAAGACGTCTTCAAGCTGTGCCATGCCCACCGTTTGGGTGTACGTTTCTCGTTCATCGGCGCAGGGGGTGTGCCCGGCGTACATTTCGGGGACGAAGGACACTTCGTGTTCGCCGTCGCGCGGCAGGTGCCGGGAGGAGGGATGCCGGCCCAACAAAGCCTCCATGTCTTGGGCACGCAGGAGGGTTGGGGCAAGCGGCACGTCGAACTCGACCGGCAAGAAGCGAATACGAAGCTGGGTGCTAAAGGCCGACATGTGCTCGAAGGCGTCGCAAAGCTCCTCGAGAAGCTGCTCATCTGTCAGACCGTGCCGAATACACACCCCGGCGCGCAACCGCACGTTGATGTCGCCAGCGTCGTTGAGGCATAAGGAGGCGGTTGGCCCGACCCTATCGTGGTTCCACGAGTTGAGGAAACGGGCGAGGTCGGCGCTGTGGCCGAAATCAATGGGGATGCGTTCGGTGCAGTCAACGACGAGCATAAGTGGCTTTTCGTAGCTCACCCACACAGTGGCTATGTAGGCGGGGTGGGGCACAACAATGCGGTCGAATCGCTCTAAGACACTGAAGCCGAGTGAGTCGAGGGCGTCGCAGATGCGCCCGTTGGTGATTTCGGCCGGGGCCTGTCCAACTTGAGAAAGGTAGCTGTCGGCTCTGTGTTTGCCCATGGAAGTCTTCTTCCCGCTCCTTCCCGGAATCGCTGCAAATAAGGGGTGCGCCGCTGTGCGGCACTCCTGTGATATGAGCTTAGGCAAAGCCAGGCGAGGCAGTAAAGGTGTGCGTTTCTGCAGTGCCGCGCCGACCTGATCAGCCCTGCTTAGACGCTGAACTCTACAATGAACCGGGAGCACCACAGACTTGACCCGTCGAGAGGAAACACGATGCACGATCTGCTTAATGTGACCGACCTGCGCGGGCACACTCCCACAGCGGCGAAGCTGCGCCGGGTTTTGCCGCGTGGCGGCACCGATGTCACCGCGGTGCTTCCGACGGTCACCCCGCTCATTGAGGAGGTTCGTTCCCGTGGGGTGGAGGCCGCACTGGAGTTCGGGGAGACTTTCGACCAAGTCCGACCGAGCGCGGTACGTGTCCCTGCCGAGGTCATTTCCCGTGCCGCTGCGCAGCTTGACCCGCAGGTGCGCGATGGGCTTGAGGAGGCGATTCGTCGGATCCGCGCGGTGCACGCCGACCAGTTACCACGCCCGCACACCACCACGTTAGCGCCGGGTGCTGAGGTCACGGAAGTTTTCCTTCCTGTGCGACGAGTTGGCCTGTACGTTCCCGGCGGCAAAGCTGTTTACCCTTCCAGTGTGTTGATGAACGCTATTCCCGCTCAGGAGGCGGGCGTGGAGTCGATGGTTGTGTGTTCTCCGCCGCAGGTGGAGTTCGGTGGTTGGCCGCACCCGACCACGCTCGCGGCTTGTGCGCTTCTTGGCATTACGGAAATTTGGGCGGTTGGTGGTGCGCAGGCGGTGGCTTTGATGGCTTATGGTGATGACAACCACGGCCTTGAGCCTGTGGATAAAGTCACCGGCCCCGGAAACATTTTCGTCGCCGCAGCCAAGCGTGTGGTCAATGGTGTTGTTGGCATCGATGCGGAGGCGGGGCCCAGTGAAATTGCAGTGTTAGCTGATGACACCGCTGACCCAACCTTCGTTGCAGCCGACTTGATCTCCCAGGCTGAGCACGACGAGCAGGCTGCTTCAGTGTTGATCACGCCCAGTGAGAAACTCGCGCGGGCTGTCGCGGCCGAGGTGGATCGCTTGGCGGCCGAAACTCTCAACTCCGAACGCGCTATTTCTGCGCTTGGCGGTGCGCAGTCTGGCATTGTGCTTGTTGATGACCTCGCTGCCGCCATCGCCGTAACCAACGCTTATGCTGCTGAGCATCTGGAGATCCACACTGCTAACGCCGAAAGCGTCGCGGGCCGGATCACCAACGCTGGGGCGATTTTCATCGGCCCGTATTCGCCGGTGCCTCTGGGTGACTACCTTGCCGGGTCCAACCACGTTTTGCCCACTTCTGGCACGGCCCGCTTCACCTCGGGTCTGGGAACCCATACATTTTTGCGCCAGGTAAACATGATTAATTACAACCGTCAGGCTCTGGAAGGCGTCGGCAAGCACATTGTTGCTCTGTCGGTCGCGGAGCAGCTACCGGCGCACGGCGAGGCGATTACGGTGCGCAACCTCAACGTGGACAAGGAGAGCTAGATGAGGGAACTGTCGGCAGGTACCGCCGCCGCGAACACCACCGTCGATGAGCTGCCGTTGCGCCTTGAGCTCAAAGGCCGGTCCGCCTACGGTGCGCCCCAGCTCGACGTGCCGGTGGCGTTAAACACCAACGAGAACCCGTATCCGCCCTCGCAGGCGCTGATCGACGACTTGGTGGCCGAAACCGCGCGCCTAGGGAAAAGCTTGAACCGCTACCCGGATCGCGACGCGGTCGATCTGCGCCGCGAGTTGGCTGCCTACGTTTCCCGACAGACCGGGGTGGCGGTGAGCCAGGACAATGTGTGGGCGGCCAACGGCTCCAACGAAATCCTCCAACAGCTTCTGCAGGCCTTCGGCGGGCCGGGGCGCACCGCGATGGGATTTACTCCCAGCTACTCCATGCACCCGATCCTTGCGGCGGGTACCCAAACCGAATTTATCGCCGTGCCGCGCGGCGAGGACTTCCGCATTGACCTTGGATCGGCCTTGGCGCAGGTTGAGCAGCACCGCCCGGACGTCATATTCATCACCACCCCGAACAACCCGACTGGGGATGTCACCCCCCTGGAAGCAGTCGAGGAATTAATCCAGGCCGCACCCGGCATCGTGATTGTGGATGAGGCTTACGCGGAGTTTTCAGCCTCGCCTTCTGCGGCGCATCTCATCGGGCGCTACCCGGACAAGTTGGTTGTCTCGCGCACGATGTCGAAAGCTTTCGACTTCGCGGGAGGTCGGCTGGGCTATTTCGTTGCCGCCCCAGCGTTTATTGAGGCGGTCATGCTTGTTCGCCTGCCATATCACCTCTCCGTGCTGACGCAGGCGGCGGCGCGGGTGGCGCTGCGGCACGCGGATGAGACGTTAGCGAATGTAGATAAGCTGGCGCGTGAGCGCGAGCGCGTTCGCGAGGCACTGCTGGGCCTTGGTTTCGAGGTGGTTGCTAGCGAGTCGAATTTTTTGTTCTTCGGCCACTTCGATAATTCCCACGCCACCTGGCAGGCTTTTTTAGACCGCGGCGTTTTGATCCGCGACGTTGGTGTACCGGCTTACCTGCGGGTAACCGTCGGACTCGATCATGAAAATGATGCCTTCCTCGAGGCAGCAAAGGAAATTCGCTATGGCACAGCCTAAGAAGAAAAAGACCGCCCGGGTGGGCGCGGCGACGCGCACCACCTCTGAATCCGACATCGCCGTTTCCATCTCCCTCGATGGCAGTGGTTCTACCGACATCGACACCGGCGTGCCGTTTTTTGACCACATGCTCACCGCTTTCGGCACCCACGGAGCTTTTGATTTGAAGGTCCACGCCACGGGCGACACCCACATCGATGCGCACCACACCGTGGAAGATACTGCGATCACCTTGGGCTGGGCGCTTGCCGACGCCATCGGCGACAAGCGTGGCATCCGCCGCTTTGGTTCCTTCCTGCTGCCGATGGATGAAGCGCTCGTCGAAGCGGTTGCGGATTTTTCGGGCCGTCCCTATTTTGTGATGAACGGGGAGCCCGAACACATGCTCAGCCACATTATCGGCGGGCACTACGATACGGTGATCAACCGTCATTTCTTTGAAACCTTGGCATTAAACGCGCGGCTGACGCTGCACCTCAACGTGCGTTACGGGCGCGACCCACACCACATCACGGAGGCCGAGTTCAAAGCAGTGGCGAGGGCTTTGCGTGAGGCCGTGGACTTCGACCCCCGGCTCACCGGCGTGCCTTCAACTAAAGACGCGCTGTAAGGAAGTGGCTTTTTTCGGGGCTGGAAGCATCCCGACGAGAAGAAATAAAGAGATGATGCCTTGATGATTCGTGCCGGCAGCACGGCTGTGCTGACCCCAGCGGAAGTTGAAGCTGTGACGAGCCCGTGGAACGCCCGCGGCCTTATCCCCACGCTCATCGCCGTTGCCGCAGCTTTCGGTGCGTGGTCGCTGCTTTTGCCGGTGGTGCCGACGGCGGTGATCGACGCTGGCGGGTCTGAGACTCTCGCCGGCGCGACGACCGGCATCTTTATGCTCACCACGGTTATCACCCAACTGTTTGTACCGGCACTGCTGCGGCGCTTCGGCTACCGCACAGTCATAGCGGTGTCTTCGCTTTTGCTCGGTGCGCCCTCATTGGGGTTGCTCCTCGGTGTAGATGCCTCGGTTGTGCTGACAGTAAGCGCTATCCGCGGCATTGGCTTCGGGGCGCTTAGTGTTGCGGAAGCTGCAATCATCGCGGAACTGGTGCCCAAGCGCTTGTTGGGGCGCACCACAGGCATTTTCGGTGCTTGTGTGGGAGCTGCCCAGATGGCTTTTTTACCGATGGGTCTATGGTTGTCCGACCTGGTGGGTTACTCCGCTGTCTTTGTCATCGCTACCGCCATCGGGACGATCGGCCTCGTTGTGTGCCTGTCAATTCCGGTCATCCAACGCCCCGATGAGGCAGACGTTGAACTGTCGGCGGTGCGGGTGCCGGTGTGGCGTTTGGTTTCGGTGCCGATGCTCGCCCTGATGTTCGTCACCACCGCCTACGGTGCGGTGGCTAACTTCCTGCCTGTCGGTGTGCGCGAACTAGACCCGACCGCCAGCGCTGCGTTCGCCGGGATACTTCTGTCCCTGCTCAACCTGGCAGCGATGATGGCGCGCTACTTCTCTGGCATTGTGTTAGATCGCCGCGGCGTTCCCGGCACGTTGATGATTCCCTTTCAGATCACCGCGGCTGTCGGCGTTGGAATCATCGCGGCCGTCATGTTTGCTAAAGCCCCAGTGTGGTGTCTCATTCCCGCAACTTTGCTGTATGGGGCGGGCTTCGGCGCGGTGCAAAACGAGGCGCTGACCCAACTGTTCTACCGTCTTCCCCGGTCGAAAGTCTCCGAAGCGTCCGCGTTGTGGAACATCTCCTTCGACTCCGGCACAGGCATTGGTTCGATGGTCTATGGTGCGCTACTTGTCAGCATGACGATGGGGCAGATGTATGCCATCGCCGGCTCGGTGATTGTTATGGGTGTGGTGGTCACGGCCTCAGATCGTCTACTCGGCCGCTACCGCGTAGTGGAGGTGGACAACCTGCGCCACAGGATGCGCAGCGTGCAGGCGCCGCGGTTTTACAAACGCGGTGGTCGTTAGGCCTTACCTTTGCGCGGTCGCAGCGCGGGTCGGCGTCGCAAGGGCAGCACCCGAGCGTTTCGCACACTGCTAGTCAACCAAACCCCTCCGCGCCGAAAACCCGGACACTGCCAACAGCGTTGTGCACCCGCCCACCAACACGTACGCCCAGCCGCACCTGGAAAAACGCAGTCCCGCACGGTTATTCACCCAAACTAACTTCTATCCGCAACTGGGGGATGTGACTTCCCAGCTTCTGCATTGGGCACAGTTTCTCCGGGAAGTAGCGCTAGAGTTGCAGGTATGACCACAACTCAGCGCCAGCCCCACGTGGCTCTTTTGGACTACGGAGCGGGCAATATCCGCTCGGCCCAACGCGCCCTAGAACATGTCGGAGCGCAGGTCACCGTCACCCAAGATTTCTCCGTCGCCATCGAGGCGGACGGTTTGGTGGTGCCCGGCGTAGGAAGCTTCGACGCCTGCATGCGTGGTCTGCGTGAGGTCAACGGCCCGCGCATCGTCGGGCAGCGCCTCGCCGGGTCGCGCCCTGTGCTGGGTATCTGCGTGGGACTGCAGGTGCTTTTCGACCGCGGAGTAGAACACGGCGTGGACACTCGGGGGATGGGCGAGTGGCCGGGGACCGTCGACAAGCTAGAGGCAGATATTTTGCCTCACATGGGTTGGAACACCGTTGACGTGGCGCCGGAATCGGAGCTTTTCGCCGGGCTCGACTCGCGCACCCGCTTCTACTTCGTACACTCCTTCGGCGTGCAGAAGTGGGAGATGATCGCCGACGAGTTCATCGCCCCGCCGAAAGTGTCCTGGGCCACTCATGGACGCAGCCGTTTCGTTGCAGCAGTGGAAAATGGTCCCCTGTGGGCCACTCAGTTCCACCCGGAGAAGTCCGGCGAGGCCGGACTGAAGCTGCTGCAAAACTGGTGCGCAACCCTTTAGCTAGGATAGCCGCTATGGATTTCACACTTCTTCCCGCGGTAGATGTTGTCGACGGCCAGGCAGTGCGCCTGGAACAAGGTGAGGCGGGAACCGAGAAGAACTACGGTGCGCCGCTGGAAGCCGCGCTGAAGTGGCAGGAACAAGGTGCGACCTGGCTGCACTTTGTGGACCTCGATGCGGCGTTTGGCCGCGGTTCCAACCACGAGCTGATGGCGGAAATTACCCGCGCGTTGGACATCAACGTGGAGCTCACCGGCGGTATCCGCGACGACGCCTCGCTAGAGCGGGCCTTAGCCACCGGCGCGCAGCGCGTCAACATCGGCACGGCCGCGCTTAAAAACCCCGAGTGGACCAGCGATGCCATCAAGCGCCACGGCGAGAAAATCGCCATCGACATCGCCGTGCGTAAGGAGGGGGGTCAGTGGCGTACCAAAGGAGACGGCTGGACATCGGACGGCGGAGACGTTTGGGAGGTCGTTGAGCGTTTCGATGCCGCTGGCTGTCGCCGCTTCGTCGTCACCGACGTCAGCCGCGACGGCACCCTGGCGGGGCCGAACATTGACTTTTTGCGTGAAGTCTCCGCCGCCACGGACGCTTTCGTCACAGCTTCCGGGGGCATCGCCACGTTAGACGACATCACCGCGCTCGCCGCTTACCTCGACGAGGGCATCGATTCAGCAATCATTGGCAAAGCGCTCTACGAAAACCGCTTCACTTTGGCGGAGGCGCTGCAACGGACAAGTAGTTAGTGACACAGGAGGTGCCATGACGACGTTGGCGGACTACCTCAGAATTGCCGAGGACATTGTCGGCGAGGCCCGCGAGGTATTTATCTCTCACCTCGGGGCTGCACCTGCCCTGTTCAAATCAAATGGTGACTTCGCCACCGAGGCTGATGTGGCGATTGAAACCCTTTTGCGTGAACGCCTCATTGCCGCCACCGGACTTCCCGTCCACGGCGAGGAGCAAGGTGGACGGCTCGACCCAAAGGCATGCTGGGTGGTCGATCCGATCGATGGCACCTCGAACTATTCCTCCGGCAACCCCAATTGCGCAATTTTGGTTTCTTTGATCATGGACGGCCAACCGGTCGTGGCGGTCACCGATGTTCCCCTGATGGATATGCGCCTGACCGGCATCGACGGCGGACCCGTCTACCTCAACGGCATGGCTTTGCCACCATTGGGCCACAGTTGCGACCTGGGTGCGCAGGTTGGGGTGGGCTCGGTCAGTTCCCCAGACTCGCAGGGCTGGCCGACAAATAAAAGGCTGCACATCATGAGCCAACTTGCCGCCTCATCGCTGCGCACCAGGATCTCCGGGTCGGTCGGAGTGGACTACGCCTTCGTGGCCCAGGGCATTTACAGTGCGTCGATAAGCTTTAGCCCGCACCTGTGGGATAACAGCGCCGGCGTGCTGCTGGCGCGCTGCGCTGGTGCGGAAGTCACCGATGAACTCGGCAACCCCTGGACCCTCAGCGCCGAGTGTGCTGTTGCGGGGACCCGCCAAGCCCACGAGATCGCACTGCGTACGATGGCTGCATCTGAAAATGGCGGCAACGATGCAGAAAGGCCCGGTGCACAGCGATGAGCGTTGCGATCCGAATAATCCCCTGCCTGGACGTAGACGATGGTCGGGTGGTCAAAGGCGTCAACTTTGAAAACCTCCGTGACGCCGGCGACCCAGTGGAATTGGCCAAGCGCTACAACGACGAAGGTGCCGACGAACTGACTTTCCTGGATGTCACAGCCTCCAAACAAGGCCGCGGCACCATGCTAGATGTGGTGCGCCGCACCGCCGACGAAGTGTTCATTCCTCTCACTGTCGGCGGAGGAGTGCGCACCGCCGACGATGTGCGCGAGCTTTTGCGAGCCGGCGCCGACAAAGTCAGCGTCAACACCGCGGCGATCGCAGACCCGAAGCTTCTACGCAAACTCTCGGAGCAGTTCGGGGCGCAGTGCATCGTGCTGTCTGTCGATGCGCGCCGCGTGCCCGAAGGCGGCCAGCCGCAACCTTCAGGCTTCGAGGTCACCACCCACGGCGGAACCCGCTCCGCCGGCATTGACGCCGTCGAATGGGCCCGCACAGGTGAAGACCTTGGAGTCGGGGAAATTTTGCTCAACTCCATGGACGGCGACGGCACAAAGGCAGGCTTCGACCTCGACCTTGTGCGCGCGGTGCGCGCAGCGGTGTCCATTCCCGTTATCGCCTCCGGTGGCGCTGGTGCGGCAGAACATTTCCCCCCGGCGGTTGCCGCCGGGGCGGATGCTGTGCTCGCCGCCTCGATCTTCCACTTCAAGGAAGTGTCCATCAACGAGGTCAAAGATGCCCTGCGTGCGGCGGGGAAGGTAGTCCGGTGACTAACCCGGCTGACTTCGACCTTGACGCCGGGATTGCCGCCCGTTTGAAGCGCAACGACGCGGGTTTAATTCCCGCGATCGTGCAGGAGGAAGGCACCGGGGACGTGCTGATGATGGCGTGGGTCGACGACCATGCACTCGCCCACACTCTGGCCACCCGGCAGGGCACCTATTTCTCCCGTTCACGCAATGAGTATTGGATTAAGGGTCAAACCAGCGGGCACACCCAGGAGGTCACCTCGGTTCGTCTTGACTGCGACGGAGACACCGTGCTCTACACTGTGCGCCAACAAGGAGCAGCCTGCCATACGGGCGACCACACCTGCTTCGACAGCGATCAACTCCTCGGAGGCACGGCCAATGCCTAAACCCGCACACGAGGTGACGGAGGCAGACGTTAAAAGCAGCAAACGCGCCGCCCGCCTCGGCGCGCTGCTGATGGCACTAGGAGGACTGGTAGTTGCCGGTTTTTCCCGGGCGAGCTGGATGACGGTGCTTTATTTCGATGACCGAGCTGGCAGCGGCCAAACCGTGCTCGCTGGCGCAGACTGGTCGACGGAATCGGCTGCCGTGTCGCTTCTGCTTCTCGCCGCGGCCGTCGCGGCGCTGTCCTTGCGGCGCCTGGGTCGGCGCATCGTCGGCGTGATCGCCGCTGTGGCCTCCGCTGCGGCGGCACTGTCCCCGCTGAAACTGTTGATCACAGAACCTGACTTCGCTCGCGTTCATGCGATCCTCACCGCGGGCTACGAGGACATGCAATCGGCCTCAGGGCCGCGTGCGGACGCGATCGCAAGCTGGGCGGAGATCACGGATGTTTCCCTGAACTCGCCCTACCCGGTTCTCACCTTGGGCGGGTTCGTCCTCGCTGCGGTCGGAGGGGTGTGTGTTGCCCTTCGTCCGGGGTTGGACTCGGCGGCGCTGAACAAGTATGAAACTGAGGCGGTACGTCGGGAGAAAATCGCGGGTGACCTCGCGTCAAGCCCGGATTCGGGCCGGGTTATGTGGGACGCCCTCGACGCTGATATTGACCCGACCGATACCGGCGGTGAGCAAAGGGGGACAAGCCTGTAGCCGCCTGGTTGCCCAGGGGGTAATTTCGTACGCAACTGAACTGCAGATACCCTGGGTGTAGACAGATTCTTGGCCTCTAATGGGAGGGCGGCGATGACGACTGCCAAGCCAGTCAACAGCATTGTTGCAAGTGTCTTGCGCGATGTTGAAAAGCGCGAGGCGCAATTGTCCTTCCAGGATGTCAAGGCGCGTTCCCGGGACATGGAACCCACGCGCGACGCCTGTGGTGCCCTGTTGCGTTCAGGCTGCGGCATCATCGTCGAAATTAAGCGCACATCCCCAGTTCATGGGCCGACCGCGCCGTTTTCCGCCTCCGGTTTGAGTGTCGAAGATGTCGCCCGCGCCATCGAAGAAGGCGGCGCCCACCTCATCGCCTGTCAGACGGAGCGGGTCCGTTTCGGCGGTTCGTTGAAGGACATGGCGGCGGCACGCGCGGCGGTGAACCTACCCATGGTGTGTCGTGACGTCATCGTCGACCCTTACCAGATTCATGAGGCTCGTTGTTTCGGCGCTGACATGATCCCTTTGCAGCTTGGCATCTTGGAGCAGGCACGCTTCGAAGCGTTGCTGGACCGCGCCGAGAGCCTCGGCATGGCTGTCATGGCGGAGGTTCGCACCCCGGAAGAAGCGGACCGCGCGTTGCGGGCCGGGGCGAAAATCGTCGCGGTGAACTCGTGGTCCTTCGACACTAACGCTTTAAACCGTAACGCCTTCCACAGCATTGTTCCCGGCCTTCCGACCGAAACACTCAAGATCAGCCTCGGGGGTGTGCGCAACGCCCGCGATCTGATCGACGCTGCCTCATCCGGCGCCGACGCCGTGCTCGCCGCGGAAGCCGTGATGAGCAGCGAGGACATCCTCTCTGCCACGCGGCGCTTAGTTGCCGCCGGCCAGCACCCAGCCTGCCCTTCCCGGGATTGATCTTTCCCGCGGCTGCACCGTAGGGCACACTGTTGGGCGTGGAAACTACTATCTTGGCCAACATTCCGTCCCCGCCGCAGGGTGTGTGGTACATCGGACCCGTGCCGATCCGCGCCTACGCGCTGTGCATCATTACCGGCATCGTCGTCGCGCTGTGGTTAACCATCAGGCGCTACACCGCACGCGGCGGCAACCCGGATGTGGTGTGGGATGCGGCGATCGTGGCCATTCCCGCTGGCATCGTCGGTGGGCGGCTTTACCACGTGATCACGGATTACGACAAGTACTTCGGCGCCGGCAAAAACCCCTGGGCCGCTTTCAACATCACCGGCGGTGGCCTTGGTATTTGGGGAGCGGTGGCGCTTGGCTCGGTGGCGGTGTGGATGCTGCTGCGACACAAGGGATTGCCGCTTGCGCCCTTTGCTGATGCCGCCGCCCCTGGCATCGTGCTCGCCCAGGGCATTGGCCGGTTGGGGAACTGGTTTAATCAGGAGCTCTACGGCCGACCTACCGATGTGCCGTGGGCGTTAGACATTTACTACCGCGTCGACGAGATGGGAAACTATGCCCCGTTGACCGGGCATTCCACCGGCGAGATTATCGCCAGTGTCCACCCGACCTTTCTCTACGAACTGATCTGGAACGTCCTGGTTTTTGCGTTGCTCATGTGGGTAGACCGCAAGGCGGTGCTCGGACACGGACGTGTCTTTGCCCTGTATGTGGCGGGTTACACGCTGGGTCGCTTCGGTGTGGAACTGATGCGTGCTGATGAGGCAAACCTCATCTTTGGGTTGCGGGTGAACACGTGGGTCAGCAGCATTTTGTTTATCGCCGCGACCATCGTTTTCTTCCGGCTCCGGCGCGGACGCGAGACTCGATTCGAGGTCGATCCGCACTTCAACGCCGACACAGCGTCAGCCGAAGCGCCCGCTCGCACGGCGGGAAAGCCGCGTGGCGAGTACGGTGGCAACAGTAGAACGTGACCGCAAGAGACCAAAGATCCCAGCCCCGTCGTTTCGTGCCAATCAGATAGCTAGGGTGGTAATTACGTGGATAGAAGAACGAAGATCGTGTGTACTCTCGGGCCCGCCGTTGCCAGCGAGGAGGCCATCATTGGTCTGGTCCGCGACGGTATGGACGTGGCCCGCCTGAACTTTTCGCACGGTGAGCACTCCGATCATGAGCGCAACTACCGTTGGGTGCGGGAAGCCACTGATAAGACGGGTAAGGCAGTCGGTGTGCTCGCTGACCTGCAGGGTCCGAAGATTCGTCTGGGCCGTTTCAAGGACAATGAAACTCGCTGGGAAACTGGTGAGGAAGTGCGCATCACCACCGAGGATATCGAGGGGACGCACGATAGAGTCTCGACCACCTACAAGGAGCTAGCGAAAGACGCTAAGCGCGGAGATCGCCTGCTTGTCGACGACGGAAAGGTCGCGCTGACCGTCACCGCCGTCGAAGGCAACGACGTGGTGGCGAAGGTCACTGAGGGCGGGCCGGTGTCCAATAACAAGGGGGTTTCTTTGCCCGGCATGAATATCTCCGTGCCGGCGCTGTCGGAAAAGGACAAAGAGGACTTGCGCTTCGCTTTGAAGCTCGGCGTGGATGTTATTGCTTTGTCTTTTGTGCGCTCCCCCTCGGATGTCGATTTGGTTCACGAGATCATGGACGAGGTCGGAAGGCGCGTGCCGGTGATCGCTAAATTGGAGAAACCGGAGGCTGTAGACGCCCTCGAGTCCATCATTTTGGCTTTCGACGCTGTTATGGTGGCGCGCGGCGATCTGGGTGTGGAGATTCCACTTGAGCAGGTCCCGCTTGTGCAAAAGCGGGTGATTCAGATTGCCCGTGAAAATGCGAAGCCTGTCATCGTGGCAACTCAGATGCTTGATTCGATGATTAACAACTCCCGCCCTACCCGTGCGGAGGCCTCCGATGTGGCCAATGCGGTGCTCGACGGCGCGGATGCGGTCATGCTTTCCGGCGAAACTTCTGTCGGTATGGATCCGCACAACGTGGTGCGCACCATGGCACGTATCGTGCGCGTCGCAGAAACATCAGGCAACGTGCCCCCGCTCAACCATGTTCCACGCACCAAACGAGGCATGATTTCTTATTCTGCCAAGGAGATCGCGAAGCGTCTCAACGCACGTGCAATTGTCACGTTCACCACCTCCGGTGACACTGCTCGCCGGGTTGCCCGCCTGCACCCGGAGCAGCCGATTCTGGTGTTTACTCCGGTGCAGCAGGTGCGCTCGCAGCTAGCCATGACATGGGGTGCGGAGACCTTTTTGTGCCCGGAGGTACGTACCAGCGATGAGATGGTGAGCATCGTTGATGAGTACCTGCTGAAGTTGGATGCTTACAGCCCCGCGGACACAGTAGTCATCGTTTCCGGGACCCCGCCGGGGGTGCCCGGCACGACGAATACGATTCAGGTTCACCAGCTCGGTGAGGATACGCGCAACCCGCGTTAGGGGAAACGTGGTTGGTTAATTAAAAGTTGCCCCACCACCGCGCGGCCCAGGTTGGCGCATCCGGGCAGTGGGGCGAGGCAGCGAGGGGGGAGTCGACCAGGCCCAACCTCAGCTTGGTCGTCGCGGGTGGCTAAGGGGCTTTGCGGATGTCCCAACGCAGATCATGTGCATGAAGGCTGATGCGGAAAGTGGGCTCGCTGGGGGCGTCGAGAAGCGACATAGTTTTGCCGGTGGTGCTCGCGAGAGCTCTCATCGTATCTTTCGGTGACACCAGGAGTTCGCGCTCAATTACCTTGCGACGGCGGCCTGAGGATCACGCCGCCGGGAAGGTCGCGCGCACACCGCCTCGACGAGGCCGCGAGAGACTCGCTGCGCTTTTATCCGGCAGTCAACCTAAGCTTTCTCGATCGGGGTTGCTTCGATCTTCCACACCTCGGTGGCGTAGTCGCGGATGGTGCGGTCGGAGGAGAATCGGCCCGACTCGCAAATGTTGATCCAGCACATCCGGGCCCAAGCGAGTGGATCTTCGACGTAGACAGCGGCCATGCGGTCGCGGGTGTCGCGGTAATCTGCGTAGTCGCCGAGGACATAGTAGACGTCCGGGGCGTCGCTGCCGGCGCCGTCGAGAAGCGAGGTGCGGATGTCGGCGAAGGCACCGGAGCCGGAATCGTTGAGGGTGCCGTCGACAAGCGCGTCAATCACGCGCTTGAGGCCCGGAACCCGCTCGTAAGGCTCGCGAGGGTTGTAACTCGCCCGCAGGTGAGCCAGCTCATCTTCGCGCGCACCGAAGATGAAGGCGTTGTCCTCACCGACCGCCTCAACGATTTCGACGTTCGCACCGTCCATCGTGCCCAAAGTCAGGGCACCGTTCATCATGAATTTCATGTTCGACGTGCCCGAGGCCTCCTTACCGGCCGTGGAGATCTGCTCCGAAACATCCGTGGCGGGGATAATCTGCTCCGCCGGCGAAACATTGTAGTTCTCCACGAACACCACATGCAGGTACTTCGAGGCCTCCGGGTCGTTGTTGACCAACTCAGCGATCGCGTTGATCAGCTTGATAATGCCTTTCGCGCGCGTGTAGCCAGGGGCCGCCTTCGCACCAAAGATGAAGGTGCGCTTCGCAATATCGCGCTGACCGTCGGCAGTGATGCGGAAGTACAAATCCAAAATGTAAAGAGCGTTCATCAACTGACGCTTGTACTCGTGCAGGCGTTTGATCTGAGTGTCAAAGATGGAATCGGTATCTACCTCATCGCCCTGGTAGTCCTTGATCCACTTGGCGAAATCCGCCTTGTTTGCTGCCTTAATCGAACGCAACTCGTTCATCACCGCGTCATCTTCGGCCAGTGGGCGCAGCTTCCTTAACTCATCGAGATTCGTCACCCAAGAATCGGAACCGGTCAGGCGATCCAACAACTCCGACAACTTCGGGTTGCACATGCGCAGCCAGCGACGCGGCGTGACCCCGTTGGTTTTATTGTTGAACTTCTCCGGGTACAGGCTGTGCCAAAACCCGAGGGTGTCGCGTTTGATAATCTCCGTGTGCAGCGCCGCCACACCATTGATGGAGTAGGAGGCATAAGCTGCAATCCACGCCATGTGGACCTTGCCGTCGTGGACGGGCGAATAGTAGTGGGCAGTCTCCGGGCCGATCCGGCGCTGCTCCATGTCCAGCCGGTAGCGGCGATCAATCTCGACGATGATCTCCCAGATGCGCCAGAACAACTGCTTGAAAATCGACTCGTCCCACGTCTCCAAAGCTTCCTGCAAAACGGTGTGGTTGGTGTAGGCGAAGGTGTTGGTGGTTACTTCCCAAGCCTCATCCCAGCCCAAACCGTGCTCGTCCATCAGCAGGCGCATAAGTTCGGGGATGCCTAACACCGGGTGAGTGTCATTGAGCTGCACCGAGTTGAACTCGTGGAAGTTCTTCAGATCCTCGCCGTGGTGGGCGAGGTAGTTGTCAATCATTTCCTGTAAGGAAGCCGAGACGAAGAAGTATTGCTGGCGCACGCGCAGCATCTTGCCGGCATAGGAGGAATCGTTCGGGTAAAGCACGCGGGTCAGGTCGTGAACAGCCTCCCGCTCCAAAATGGCCTCGGTGAAGCGCTGGTGGTTAAAAGCGTCGTAGTCGAACTCATCCATCGGTTTTGCGTCCCACAGGCGCAGCGTGCCCACATTGCGGGTGCCGTAGCCGGTGATCGGCATGTCGTAGGGCACCGCGCGAACGCTCACATCGTCGAAGCGCACCACGCGCTGCTGGGTGCCGCGACGCACGATAAAGGGGTAGAAGGACTCTTTCCAGGCGTCGGGGTGTTCTTTTTGGAAACCGTTGACGAACTCCTGGCGAAATAGGCCGTAGCGGTAGAGCAAGCCGTAGCCGGTGACGGGGAAGTCCTGGGTTACCGCGGAATCGAGAAAGCACGCCGCGAGGCGACCAAGTCCGCCGTTGCCAAGGGCAGCGTCGTGTTCCGCGTCGAGGATGTCGGAGAGCTCATGGCCGGAATTGCGGGCGGCTTCTTCCGCTTCACGGACAAGACCGAGATTGGTCAAATTGTTCAACAGGGCGCGGCCCTGAAGGAACTCGGCCGAGAAATAAGCCTGTTGGCGGGTTTTTGCATAGGCCTTCTTGGTGGCATCCCAATCGTCGGCGAGCTGCTCGACGACCGCCGCGGACATGCCTGTCCAAAATTTCTTCGTTGTCGAGTTTTCCGGTTTTGCACCGGAAAATCCGCGGACGTGTCCGTTGACGGTGGTGGCAAACTCCAAAGTGTTTCTCGGCGCGCTCATGTATATACCTCGCAGTGTCGCTGTGGGGAAGGGGGAGACTCAACGTGTACCGAGAGTACCCACAACCTGTGGGTGCGCGCGCGGCTACGTTGCCAAGTAGGTCATCACCGCGGTGATAGCGGCGCGGTTGGCGGCGTCGATGGTCGGCTCGTAGTCCGGCAAAAACGTCGACATGTGGTTGACGGGGATGTCCTCATTGACTCGATCTGCGCGCACAGCGGCGTCCCATTGTTGTTGCGGGGTGCAGCCGATGAGCCAGAAAAAGTAGGGCACGCCGAAAGCCAGCGGAATGTTCGGGAAATCCTCCGAGACAGTCTTGCGGGGGGCGTTGACAGAATTGGTGCCAAAAACCGCGTCGAAATTCGGGCGCACTTTGTGGTAAACGATGGCGTCGTTGGTGAGCAACTCACCGTGGGCGAAGTACTCAATGGTGGGTTTGTCGGTGATGCCGGAGGCGAGCACTTCAGCGTGGACGACACGTTCGATTGAGGCGTAAACCTTCGCCTTAGTTTTGTCGTTGTAGAAGCGGCAGTTCAGCGTCAGGTGGGCTTCGCCGGGGATGATGTTGTTGGTCGAGCCGGCGCTCATTTGTGCCACCGTGACTACCGCGAAGTCGTTCGGGTCGACTTCGCGCCCGACGATGCCCTGCATGCGGGTAATGATCATCGCGGCGGTGAAAGTGGGGTCGATGGCGTTGTGCGGCATTGAGCCGTGCGCGCTGCGGCCCGGGATGCGCACTCGGATGGAGTCGCAGGCGGCGAATTGGGGGCCGGCCTTACTCATCACTTGGCCGGCGCGACCGGGCATGACGTGCATGCCGAAGCACACGTCTGGGCGTGGCACCCGCCCGACCAGATCATCGGCGACCATGGCGTCTGCGCCAGCACCAATTTCTTCGCCGGGCTGAAACAGGGCCACAAACGTGCCGGACCAGGCGTCGCGCGTGTGATCCATGAAGTCGCACAGGCCGAGGAGGGCGGAGGTGTGGATGTCATGGCCGCAAGCGTGCATTGTGCCGACCGGCTTGCCGTCTTCGCCCATGACTACTTTGTGGGAGGCGTAGGAAACGCCGGTTTCCTCGGTGACGGGCAGGCCATCGAAATCGGCCCGGTAGAGCACCGTGGGGCCGGTGCCGTTGCGAAACACCGCCACGATGCCGTACTCGCCGATCGGGGCGATAACTTCGCAGTCGAAGCGCTTCAGCTCAGTGAGGATGCGGCGGTGCGTCTCCGTTTCCTGCATCGACAGCTCAGGGTTGGCGTGCAGGATTTCGTAGAGGCGACGCTGCCAGACGGGGTCGATCTCATAGCGCTGCAGCAGGGCGGAATAGTCGCTCATTGTGTGGTCCAAACTCCTTGTATGTGTCTCGGCGTGTGCTTCGCTAGGCCTTTCATAGATGCCCTGCGCCACCCACAGCAGGGTTGTAGCGCAGGCTGTTGCGCACGGCGGTGCACTCGGTGGCCACCCCGATGGTATCGGCGATGCGGCCAGCGGCGCGTAGCTGATAAAGGTTGGTCACTACACGATCGCGGATATCGTAGGGCGACAAGGTATTGACGTAAATCCTCGTGCCTCCCTCAAAACCGGCCAGGGTGGACACCCGCCACTTCAGGTTGACCCGCAGGGGCATCGGAATGTCTAGGTCGATCGGGGTGTAGTGCCACTCCTCGTTGCAGGCAATCGCGGCGCCGGTGGCGGCGTGCGCGGCGTGGAGCAGGTCGGAAAAGTCACGTTGTTCGTCCTCGCTCATCTGCCAGGGTTGCCTGGCGGCGGACTTGGAATACAACACGACGGTGGGGTAGCGGTGTCCGATGCCGGCGATGAGGATGGCGTGTTCGTTTTCGGCGATGACCAGGTTTTTGTAGAAGGCGTAGTTGACGCCGAATTCGTTGTACATATTTTGGTTGGCGCGCAGCTTTTCTATTTCCCGGTCGTTGCTCGCGCCTCGCTCGTCGATGGCCACGAGCTGTTTGTGCAGGTGGTCGAAGGAAGCGCCGGCGGGGGAGAGCCAGTTTTGGAAAACGGCAACGTAGGGGGCATAGCGGTTGGCGCGGAAAAGTTCGTGCACCCCGTCGATGGTCAGGCGGATGAACGCACGGTGTTCCTCGGGGCTTAAGCTTCCCGACGACGCTAGTTGGGAGCTGTCGTGGGCGCCGTCGATAAAGTGTCGGCGGGAAATGACAACGTCGTGGCCGCCACCGAAGTAGGCAGGAGCCAGTGTGAGGAGATCTTCCTCGCTGCGCCCTTGTGCGTGTGAGCCGAGCCGCAGGCGGGCGATGTGCAGGAGGTGTTCGCGCCCGGCGTCATCGGCGAGGTAGCGCTGCATGTGTAAGCGTTTGTCCTCGGGCATGTTGTAGTCGTAGTTTTTGTTCCAGTAGTCGTAGGAGACGATCTCGAACAGGTTCGGCACGCGCCGAAACTGCGCTGTGGTGTCGTGCAGTTTGTCCACCGGTGTGTCCCGCAGGATTTCCCAGCCGTTGGCTGTCTGCACAATGCGTGTTTTTTCGGGCGGGGTGCTGGTCATGTTGTCTGAGCAAAACGCACAGGTGGAGGTGAAGTCCGCCGGGCTCAAGGCCACTGGATCGGCGGCGGGGGCGTTCAAGGGGCGATCACCGCGTCCGGGCACCGTCCACACTTGGGTGCCGGAGAAGGGGTTGATCTGTTTGATGGTCCCGTCGGCCATGGTGGCCAGCATCTCGTGGTGGGAATGGATCGGTGAGGTCATGGAACCCAAGACTATTGGTTAGCCTTGGTTTATGCCGATCATTCAATTCGATGTCCTTGTCCCCGATAGCGATGCGGGCGAGGTGGGCGAGACTTTCCAGAGGGCCCTTGACATTTTGGTTAAGCACGGCAGGCTCACGGCCGGCGAGTGTGTCCACGACAAGCCGCCGCTTATCGACGCCGCAACCGTCGACGAGCTGCAGAAAACGTACCGCGTTGACCGTGGTGAGGACCCGGAAGCCGCCGGTGCGCGGGTGCACCGTTTTCTCATTAGCGCTGAGGGAGCATCCAGTATGAACAGTTTGGCGATGGGCTTGTCGCGGGTGCTCACCCCGAAGGCTTCACTGCCACAAGACCCGGTGGAGCTGCATGACCAGGACCGTTTTGAGGTCGCCTCGATTTACCCTTGGACTGTGGAAATTCGCAGGTAGTCGACGGTTAATTCGGCGCCAGCGCGGGTCAGTTCACGGCGCAGTTGATCCCGGTTCCCGCCAAAGTCGATGTCGGCTTCGAGCACCCCTTCCGGCAGGATCCCGCCGATAGAGCCGGAGATGACCCCGGTTGGGCGCCCGGCTTTCGCCGCCGCGGCGGCCACGGTGTGCGTCACCCCGCCGGGGGCTCCCCCGGAGGCGATGTCGGCGGTGATGACAAAAGACGCACCGGCCGCGAGTGCGTCAAGCCCCTGCATCGCGGCGGTGAACTGGGCGCCGGGGATGACTGTGATGTGTTCGGTCGTGCCGTGCAGAAGGTGCGACAGCCAGGTGATGCTTATCGGTGCCGCACCTCCAGCGCCCATGCCGGGAGCATCTGGGTCGACGCCGGTGACCTCCACGAGCCGTGCCAAGCCTTGCTCGGCAACAGCAATGTCTTTTTCGGGGGCGCCGAGCTGCTGCCCGAGGCGGCGGGCAGCTTCGGTGGCGGTGGGGGTGTCGTCGGCAAGCACAAGCCAATTGAGTGAGGCGGCGGGGATGTTGAGTTGGGCGGTGTCGATAGTGGCCAGTTCGCAAAGGCCGCGCGCGCCGGGATGTATTGAGTATCCGGCGGCGTTGAGCGGGGCAGCGCCGAGCGCGACGAGGATGCCGGTGCCTCCGTCGAGGGTGCTGTCCCCGCCGGTCGCCAACACGATGCGCTTCGCGCCACGGGTTTGTGCATCGGCGATGAGCACGCCCGTGCCGTAGGTGTCGCCGCCTAGAAGTGTGGCCGCGTCTTGTTGTCCGGTGGCTGCGGCGAGGTCGATGAAGGCGGTGGAGGTGGAGGGGTCGAAAGTGTAGCTCGCCTCTGTCAGACGCCCGGCGGAGTCGGTGGTGGGCAAGGTGACGGTTTCGCCGACGAAAAGCGCGGCGGTGCCTGCTGTGCCGTTGGACAGCGGGGCGAGGGTGATCTTCGCGTCCTGGATGACGCTGCGTACTCCTTCAGCGATCCATGCGGCGATTTCTTCGTGGTTTGCCGCGGCGCCGGCGTCGGTTGCGATGAGCACCACCGGTGATGGTGCAGAAGCGTCATGGGGGTTGTGGGCGTGGGGGCCGAAGGTGGGCTGGGCGGAAGAAGCCACGGGTGGATCAGCCTTTCTGTGGGAGTGTGTGAGCAGGCGGCGAATGGTCAGCTAGCAGTCGGAATCAGATTTTAGGTGCTTGTATTTCTTGGGTTGTCAAAGTGTTGCCAAGTGTTTTATTGAGAGAGATTTATCTCACATAGTTGGATTTACGTGTTGCGGTGAAGGTGCGGGGGCGTATTGTTAATCCCGCTATAAACCTGCCGTCTGGTAGGTATTCACTACACCGCAGAAAGGGGTGCCCAATGACCTCCATCGAACAGGAAGTTGCCGGTTACTACGACAAGCTGCTCAAGCGCAACGCGGGCGAGCCGGAGTTCCACCAGGCAGTCGCGGAGGTTTTGTCCTCCCTGAAGATCGTGCTGGAGAAGGACCCCCACTACGCCGACTACGGCCTCATCGAGCGACTGTGCGAGCCGGAGCGCCAAATCATCTTCCGGGTACCGTGGATGGACGACAACAACGGGATTCGCGTCAACCGCGGTTTCCGCGTCCAGTTCAACTCAGCTCTTGGCCCCTACAAGGGCGGGCTGCGCTTCCACCCCTCGGTCAACCTGGGAATCATCAAATTCCTCGGCTTCGAGCAAATCTTCAAAAACTCCCTGACGGGCCTTCCCATCGGCGGCGGCAAGGGCGGGTCCGACTTCGACCCGAAAGGCAAGTCCGACGGCGAGATCATGCGCTTTTGCCAGTCCTTCATGTCGGAGCTGTGGCGCCACATCGGTGAATACCGCGACGTGCCGGCCGGCGATATCGGTGTCGGCGGCCGTGAGGTGGGCTACCTCTTTGGTCAGTACCGCCGCCTGGCTAACCAACACGAGTCGGGTGCCCTGACCGGCAAAGGACTGTCTTGGGGCGGCTCCTTGGTGCGCACAGAAGCAACCGGTTATGGCTGCGTCTATTTCACCAACGAGATGATGAAGGCCCGCGGGGAATCGCTCAGCGGCGCCCGGGTGATCGTTTCCGGTTCCGGCAACGTGGCCATCTACGCGATCAAGAAGGCGCAGGAAATGGGAGCAACCGTGGTTGGCTTCTCCGACTCCTGCGGTTGGGTAGAAACACCGAATGGTGTCGACGTGGAGCTTTTGCGCGATGTGAAGGAAAACCGCCGCGAGCGTGTCTCCGTGTATGCGGAGGAGTCAACCGGCGCAACCTTCCACGAGGGCAGTGGCATCTGGGGCCTGGAAGCGGACGTGGCACTTCCGTGCGCGACGCAGAACGAGATCAGCGGCGCAGATGCACAGCTTTTGATCAGCAACGGCGTGCGCTACGTTGCCGAGGGTGCGAACATGCCCTCAACTCCTGAGGCTGTGGAGGCGTTCCGCGAAAACAACGTCGCCTTCGGCCCAGGCAAAGCCGCCAACGCTGGTGGTGTGGCAACTTCTGCACTGGAGATGCAGCAAAACGCTTCGCGCGATTCGTGGACCTTCGACTACACGGACGAGCGTTTGCACCAGATTATGATCAACATCTTCAAGGCGGCCGAGTCCACCGCCCGCGAGTACAACCGCGAGGGTGACTATGTCGTGGGTGCGAACATCGCTGGCTTTAAGAAGGTTGCCGACGCAATGCTTGCGCAGGGCGTGATTTAGTCTCGGCGCGTCGGCGGTGTGCCAGCGCGACTGATCTGGGTTTGCCAGTACGCTAGGTAGCTATGTATCGCGTTTTTGAAGCACTCGATGAACTCGTCCGGATGGTGGAGCAGGCCTACGGGGTTCCCATGACAGCCAATTGCATGGTGCCCCGCAACGACGTGCTTTCGCTTCTCGACGAGATTCGGGATGCCCTCCCGGTTGAAATCGACGATGCGCAGGACGTTCTTGACCAACAAGATGAGATCCTCCGGGGCGCACAGGAACGTGCTTCCTCCATGGTCAATGAGGCGGAGGATGAGGCGGACCGCATCATGCAAGACGTCCATAGCCAGACTGAAAGCATGCTTTCCGACGCCCAATCGCGCGCCACCATGCTCGTTACCGACGCCGAAAAGGACGCGGATCACATCATGGTTCGCGCCCAGGAGGACGCCGATTCCACGGTCCGCTCCGCCCGCGCCGAGGCGGAGCGCTTGGTGGACAAAGGTAACCAAGAGTATGAGCGCAGCGTCGCGGAGGGGCGCGATGAGCAGCAACGCCTGATCAGCGAGTCCGAGGTAATGCGCCGCGCCGACGAAGAAGCCCGCCGCTTGGTAGACGAGGCGCGCAACGACTCCAGCCGCATGCGCACCGAGTGCGATGACTATGTCGACGCGAAACTGTCGGACTTTGAAGACACCCTCAATTCCGTGTTGCGCACGGTGTCCTCGGACCGTGCCGCCCTGCGCCGCGGCGCAGGAATTTCGGGATCCGGCTACGATCAAGGCTACGACTCGGGCTACTCTCGCCGCCCCTTCCGAGATCCGGATTACTAAGGCGGACGTTTCGTTGTAATCTGGTGGCTGTTATGGCTACTAACCCCTTTGTCTTCGATGTTTCCGAAGCTATCAACGGCGACGGACTGCCGGTCACGCTCAGGCAGACGGGGCCGTCACCGTCACGGATCGGCCCTGAGATGATTGCGCTTGAAAAGGGAGCAGAGGTCACCGTCGAGGCGGTGGTCACCCCTCTCGGCTCCGGGGTGCTGGTGGATGCCACAGCATCCGGAACCTTGGCAGGTGAATGTGTGCGCTGCCTGGCCCCACTTAGCCCTGGGTTCACGATGAGCGTCAACGTGGTTTTTTCCGGCAGCGAGGACTTCATTGGGGGCGACGCGCTGACGGAGCAAGAAAAGGGCTCCGGCGATGAAATCCCGGCGATGGTGGACAACACTGTGGATTTAGAACAAGCCTTCGTCGATGAGATGGGGATGAACCTGCCTTTCAATCCGACCTGCGAGCCGGAGTGCGACGTGGACGCAGACGTTCCCGAACCGGACGGGATCTCCGGCGCAGAGTCCAATGCGGTGGATCCGCGGTGGGCCGCCCTGGAGAAGTTTCTGTGAGCCGGGCTTCGCGCAGGTCGCGGAAGAATCGCCCGACGGGACCCGAGGCGTGGAATGAAAGCTTCAACGCCGTTGATCACGCCCCGCTGCTCGCCGCGCTGGGGGTTGAACTCGACGACGACATTCTCCGTTTGGCGTTGACTCACCGTTCCTTCGCCAACGAACACGATCAGCTTCCGAACAATGAGCGTCTTGAGTTCGTGGGGGACGCAGTTCTTGGCTTGTCGGTGGCCAACGAACTTTTCGAGCGCTACCCCTCGCGCCCCGAGTCCGACCTGTCGCCGATGCGTTCGCGGGTGGTGTCACGCTACGCGCTTGCCGACGTCGCCCGTGACATCGGCCTAGGCGCCCACATCCTTGTCGGCAAAGGTGAAGAAGTCACTGGTGGCCGCGACAAGGAGTCGATCTTGGCGGATACGACCGAGGCTTTACTCGGCGCGATTTACCGCCGCCACGGCTTTGAGGTCACCCGCGACGTGATCTTGCGCCTTTTTGCGCAGAAATTGGATGAGGCGAAAGCTAGCCACGATTGGAAAACGGTGCTGCAGGAGCGCGTCGCGCAGCTCGGCGCTACCCAGCCGCAGTACCAGTACAGCTCCTCGGGGCCTGAGCACGAACGGGTCTTTACCGCCGAAGTGGTCATCGGGGGGAAAACCTGCGGCTTCGGTCGCGGACAGAATAAGAAAACTGCGGAGCAAAACGCCGCGCGTGAGGCGGTCTTTTTGCTGCGCGAGCGCCCCGAGCTCATCGCGTTGGCGGCGCAGGAAGAAAGCTAGTTCGTGCCTGAACTTCCTGAGGTAGAGGTGGTCCGCCGGGGCCTCGACGAACATCTGACAGGACTGCGCTTCGACGCGGTGGAGGTGTTACATCCCCGTGCTGTGCGCGGCAACGATGTGGATGTAAGCGAGATCCTTGCCGGCCTGACCATCACGGGCACTGGCAGGCGCGGCAAGTTCATGTGGTTGACACTGTCCGACGGCGCCGCACTCATTGTCCACCTGCGCATGAGTGGGCAGATGCTCATCGGTAAGTTCGCCAGCCCGCACTTGCGTATTCGAGCGCAACTTTCCGGCACGACGTTGGGTTTTGTTGATCAGCGGACCTTCGGCTCGTGGCAGTATTCGCCCCTAGTTCGCGATCCTTTCACCCCCGGACATCTCATTCCCGCTGGGGTGCGGCATATCGCCCCTGACCCTTTCGAGGCCGCTTTCGACGCGGAAAACACCGCCCGGGTCATCCGGAAGAAGAACTCGGCGATTAAGACGGTGCTGTTGGATCAGTCCGTGGTCAGCGGTATCGGCTCGATCTATGCCGACGAGGCCATGTGGGCGGCGGGGATCAAACCCACCAGGCGGGCTAGACTTTTGCGCCAACGCGACGCGGTGAACCTGTTGGAAAAGGCCCGTGACGTTATGGCCCAAGCCCTCGAACAAGGGGGGACGAGCTTCGATTCCCTCTACGTCAACGTCAACGGCGCTTCCGGATACTTCTCCCGCTCGCTTCACGTCTACGGCCGCGCAGGCAAGCCGTGCCACGCCTGCGCAACCGAGGTTTTGCGCACCGTGGTCAACGGGAGATCCGCGCATTACTGCCCCCGTTGCCAAATGCTTTGATACACATCTAGACCCGTGCGGGTTTAAGATGCCACCCATGGAAAAAGCAACAGAGTTCGTTGATGGAACAATCAACGGAATTATTTGGAGTATCTTGCCGTGGGCGCTGCTAGCGGCTGGTTTGTACTTCGGCTTCCGTACCTTCTTCGTCCAGGTGCGACTTGTGCCGCAGATGCTCAAGGCCGTCGCGGAGCGCCCGGTGCCCCGCGACGAGAAAGGCAATGAGCTTGCCGCCGACGACAGGATGGGTATTTCCGCCTTCAAGGCGTTTACCATCTCAGCGGCCTCA
The DNA here is from genome assembly GCF_038452275.1 of Corynebacterium sp. BD556. Lineage (NCBI taxonomy): Bacteria > Bacillati > Actinomycetota > Actinomycetes > Mycobacteriales > Corynebacteriaceae > Corynebacterium > Corynebacterium mayonis. Next base: position 1,029,293 of record NZ_CP141643.1, on the reverse strand, counting down.
CGCGTGGGAACAGGAAACATCGCGGGTGTGGCACTGGCGATCTCGGTTGGCGGGCCAGGCGCGGTGTTTTGGATGTGGATCATCGCTTTGGTTGGTGGTGCAACAGCGTTTATCGAGTCGACCTTGGCGCAGTTGTGGAAGTCGCGGGATGCTGAGGGGCACTACCACGGCGGCCCCGCCTTCTACATGACGCGCGGCCTGGGATGGAAGCCCTTGGCGGCGATTTTCGCGGTTGCCCTTTCTTTTACCTACGGCTTTGTCTACAACGCGATCCAAACCAACTCCATCGTTGAGGCGGTCGGCGGCTCGGTGGGCAGCGATTCCGTGGCGCTCAAAACGGTTGTCGCCGTCATCATCGCCGGCCTTACAGCCATCGTCATCTTTGGCGGCGTGACCCGCATTGCCAGCGTCACCCAAATCATCGTGCCCTTCATGGCTACCGCCTACATCTTGATCGGTCTAGTCGTCGTTGTGCTCAATATCCAAGAGGTCCCGGCCATGATCGCCCTGATCGTCGGTCACGCTCTCGGCTTCAAGCAGGTCGCCGGAGCGTCGATAGGCTTGGCGTTTGCCTACGGTATGCGCCGTGGCCTGTTCTCCAACGAAGCCGGTCAGGGCTCCGCCCCGAACGCCGCCGCAACTGCGACGGTGTCGCACCCAGTCAAGCAAGGACTGGTGCAGGCGCTCGGCGTCTACTTTGACACCTTGGTCGTCTGTTCGATCACCGCGTTCATTGTCTTGCTCGGACCAGCCGTGTCCTATGGCCGCGATGACATGCAGGGAGCATCGCTGACGCAGTCAGCGTTGGCCGATTCCGTCGGCGCCTGGGGCGCCCACTTCATCACCTTCGTTCTGTTCTTCCTGGCGTTTTCCTCGGTGATAGGAAACTATTACCTGGCGCAAGCCAACATTGAATACCTCTCCGAATCCAAGACAGTAATGACCTTGTTCCGCTTTGGCGTGTTAGGTTTCGTCTTTTTCGGCGCCTACGGGTCCGTGCCCCTGGTGTGGGCTTTGGGCGACACGATGGCCGGAGTGATGGCGACGATTAACCTCATCGCGATCATCCCGCTGGCCGGTGTGGCTATCAAGCTGCTGAAAAACTTCAACGACCAACGCAAGCAAGGCATCGACCCGGTCTTTCACCGCGACATGCTGCCGGAGCTGAAAAACGTCGAGGTGTGGGACGGTTCCGATTCAGCCACCCGCCGCGGTTGGGTCGAACGCCGCTCCCTGCGCGAATTTACCTAAGCGCGCAGCAACTCGGCTACGCGCTTCGGGGAGGCGTCGGCAAGCAAAGGCAATTTCTGCTGCGCCACCTTAATCCCCTCAAGCCGCCCAATCTGGGCGGCTTCTTCGTGTGCGCGCTCGGCGAGCAACGGGCCTTGGTCGGTGGGGGAGCAACGGTTAATGTAAATGCCGCCGAGGTGGACACCCATCTGGTGAAGGGCACCGGCAAGCTCAAGCGACTCGGTGACAGGTACGCGCTCAGGGATGGTCACGAGCGCAAATGCGGTCTTGTCGGGGTCTTTGATAAGGTCGCGAAACGAGCCAAAGAGCTGCTTGCGGCGGTTGAGAACATGGCGGATCTCCTCGTCGCGGCGACGTATCGGGTCCTCGCCGCCCAAACCGCGAACAAGTTCGCCGAAACGCTCCGACTGCCCGCGGCGACCCAAAAGCCCGTCGACCCACGCGCTCATGAGCTCTGGAAGGGCCAGCAGGCGCGTCGTGTGACCGGTCGGAGCGGTGTCCACAACCACATGCTTGTGCTCAGAATTGATAACGATCTGTGCGATGCGCTCCAACATGGCCGCCTCGTGCATGCCGGGGGAGGTACGCGCTAGGTCCATGTGCGCGCGGATTTGGCGATGCAAACGCTCGGGGGTGTACTGGCGCATCGTGTGCTCCACCCGTTTGATGTGGGCATCCGTGGTGGCGGTCGGGTCGATTTCCACGGCGTAGAGGCCTTCGCGCAATTTAGTTGGTTCGTCGCCGACGGGTACATCGAAAACGTGGCCGATGTTGTGGGCCGGGTCGGTAGAGACTAAAAGTGCATCGTCGAGTGAAAGCGCCGTGGCGGCGGCGAGCGTAGTTTTGCCTACGCCACCTTTGCCGCCGAAGAAGATAACTGGGTGTTCTAACAGCACTGGATATGGTCCAAAGGGGATCGGTCGAGGCCCATGCGTGTGTGCCACGCGTGGAACTCCTCGTAGAGAACGGGCAGAAGCTCGATGGTGTAGAAACTGGCCGGATTGTCAACGCCCAACGCCTCAGACAAAACCAAAAGCATAAATAAGTCGTCTTCCTCGCGCCTCGCCTGCGCGAACGTGGCGCGGTAAGGCGCCACGTAAAACTCCTTCATGGCCTCATTGAGACGCGAAAACACCGACATGTTCTAGACGAAGGCAGGATCCGCAGTGGTCTCGGTCTTTGCTCGCTTGACAGCAGCCAAGGCCTCGACGGAAACCCACAAGGCGCAGGCCAGGATCACAATGTCGAGGCCGGCCAGCAACCAATTGCCCTTGGAAATGAACTGCATCAGTTGCACCACAAGCGCCCACACGGACAGCGTCAAAACGAACAGCAGCGGAACAACAACTGGCAGAACTGGGCGGCGCAAACGAACCAGAATCACGGCGATGATCGACATGGATAGTGCGGCCATCAATTGGTTTGTGGTGCCAAACAGAGGCCAGATCAACACGCCGCCGGAGCCGTCCCCGCCAGTGGAAAAGGTCAGCCCCAAGCCGACAGTGACGGCGATAATGGTGGCCCAAACACCGGAGAGTTTCGCGCCGAGGATTTCGCCGATTTCCTGGACCACGAAGCGCTGGAGGCGGATCCCGGAGTCCATCGTTGTGGCTGCAAAAAGCACCGCCATGGTGGCAAGTATGGTGCCGGACAGGGACACAGGAATACCCAGGCCCTCATTGATGATGGCGCCGCCGCCGGCAACAAAGGCTTTGACGCCGCCCGCGTTGAACGCTTGGTAGATCTCCTCCCACTGGGCAAGCGTTTTGAATCCGGCGGTGGTGGCGATGATCGAACCCAAAGCGAGAAGGCCTTCGCCAACCGCGCCGAAGTAACCGACGAAACGTTCGTCAGTTTCCTTGTCCACCTGCTTGGATGAGGTGCCGGAAGCGACCGTTCCGTGGAATCCGGAAATTGCGCCGCAGGCGATGGTGACAAAAAGCAGCGGAACGATGGAGGGGGTGCCTTCCGGCAGGTTGCTGTTGACCATGGGGGCGACCAAGGTGGGCGAGGAAACGATGATCGCGCCGTAGAGGATGCCCAAGCCGACAAAGAGCTGCAAACCGTTGATGTAGTCGCGCGGCTGCAGCAGCACCCACACCGGCAGCAGGGAAGCGATAGCGCCGTAGATAAACAGCAGGATGATCCACACTGCTGCAGGTGACAGGCCAAAGACGCTTTCCGGCAGGGAAACAGGGAAGCGATCGCCCAGAATCATCAGTCCGTACAGGGCGATAACGCCCACTAGGGAGACCAGCGGCAGGTTCCAGTTCAGGCGGTAGATGGCCTGACCAATTACAAGCGCGACCACAAGCGCACCCCATGTCGGGATAACAGCGGTCGGTGTGGAGACCAATAGGCCGGAGATGACTACGCCGAAGGCGGCGACGACCATGAGCAGCAGGAGGAAGATAACCACCAAAAACAGGTTGCGTCCGCGCGGGCCAATGTATTTACCGGACAGGGTGCCAATGGACTGGCCTTTGTGGCGGGCGGAGGCCCACAGCACTCCCAGGTCATGCATGCCGGCGATGAACACGGTGCCGAAGGTGACCCATAAGAAGGCGGGCAGCCAGCCCCAGATCACAGCGACGGCGGGGCCGACGATGGGGGCGGCACCCGCTACGGAGGTGAAGTGGTGGCCCCACAAGACGTATTTGTTGGTGGGCACGTAATCCACACCATCGTTCATGGTGTGGGCGGGAGTGCGATACTGCGCCTCCAGCTTGTAGACGTTCGAGGCAAGATACTTTGAGTACAGAAGGTACCCGGCCGCGAACATGCTCAAGCCGATCAGGACGAGCCAGAGGGAATTCATTGAAGTCTCCTTCGGGACAGCGACGAGGTTTTAAAGTGATTTCGGAAACTATAACAGTTATCTGTGACTTCTCTCGCTTTTGACTGGTTATGCTGACGGGCATGAGTGAAACCGCCTCGGCCCACACCCGTATGACAGCCTTCGTCCGTGGCCAGGTCCAGGGGGTGGGGTTCCGGTGGTGGACCCGCTCGCGCGCCCTCGAACTTGGTCTTTCTGGTCACGCGACGAACCTTTCCGATGGCCGAGTGCAGGTCGTGGCTGAAGGAGAAGCTGCCGCGGCCGAGCAGCTTCTTACACTGTTGCGAGAGGATCCCTCCGGTGCGCAGCGCCCGGGCCGCGTCGATTTTGTCGCTGTGCAGTACTCCACGCCACGCGGCGAGAAAGGATTCACGAAACGATAGCGGCTCCGGGCGACAACGATGACCGGCAAGCAGTTATTTCCTGCCAACGCCGCCGAAGACACCCACTGTGCCCGCTGGCCGCTGCATTAAGGGTGGACGGGGAGTGGTTCGGGGTGGCTGGCGCGACACTGGCGCAGCGCACCGCTAGCGCCACCTTTATCGCCTTGTACTTCTAGGCGACCAATCCGGCGGGATCTTCGCCGCTGTTGTCATAGGTGCACGACCGGCGCTCACCTTCGTCGGTGTGCCGGTGGTTTCTTCCGAAGCGACCACGCAGATCGACGCGAATGGCGTGGCGAAGTTGGGCATAGCCTAAAATCACGCCAATGCACCTCAAATCGCTGACGCTCAAGGGCTTTAAGTCCTTCGCTTCGGCGACCACGATGAAGTTCGAGCCTGGCATTTGTGCCGTGGTCGGGCCGAACGGCTCGGGTAAGTCGAATGTGGTCGACGCGCTTGCGTGGGTGATGGGCGAGCAGGGAGCGAAGAACCTGCGCGGCGGGAAGATGGAGGACGTGATCTTTGCCGGTGCGGGCGAGCGCAAGCCGCTGGGCCGGGCGGAGGTGACGCTGACTTTCGACAATACTGACAAGCACTTGCCCATCGATTACACCGATGTGGCGATTACCCGTCGTATGTTCCGCGACGGCGCTTCCGAGTATGAGATTAACGGCTCGAAGGCGCGCCTGATGGACATCCAGGAGCTTTTGTCGGATTCCGGCATTGGCCGCGAAATGCACATCATTGTGGGGCAGGGAAAGCTTTCGGAGATTCTGGAGTCGCGCCCGGAGGAGCGCCGCGCTTTTATCGAGGAGGCCGCTGGTGTGCTCAAGCACCGCCGCCGCAAGGAGAAGGCGCAGCGCAAGTTGGCCAGCATGCAGGGCAACCTCGACCGGCTTAAAGACCTCACCGATGAGCTGGGCAAGCAACTCAAGCCTTTGGCCCGCCAGGCTGAGGCGGCCAAGCGCGCCGCGACGGTGCAGTCGACGCTTCGCGACGCCCGACTGACCCTCGCCGGTGATGAGGTGGTCACGTTGCGCGCCCAGCTTTCCGACGCCACCCGCAACGCGCAGATTCTTGCTGATCAGGTGGAGACGGCCTCCGCTGCGCTGCAGGAGGCTGTCGAGGCTCAGGAGGCGATAGAGCAGGCGCAGCAGGATGTTGAACCGCGCGCCGAGGAGGCGCAGCAGGTGTGGTTTGCGCTTTCTACGCTGGCGGAGCGCGCTGCGGCGACCGTGCGCATCGCCACCGAGCGGGCCGGCAACGCCCGCGCTGATGTGGCCTGGCACGGTCAGGACCCGGATGACCTGGCTTTGCGGGCCGCCGCCGCCGACGAGCAGCTCGCACTGGCCGTGGAAAAGGCTGAGGAGGCGGCGGAGCGCCTGGAGTCGGTCCGTGAGGAGGTCGCCGACCTGCAGGAGGCTTTCGACGAGGCGGAGCGAGAGCACCTCGCGCAGGTCAGGGTGATCGCTGATCGACGCGAGGGCGTGGTGCGCCTGCTGGCGCAAGAGGAGTCGCACAGCGCGGCAGTTGAGGCGGCTGAGGAGGAGATCAGCCGCCTGCAAGAGACACTCGCCGAGACGGGGCAACGCTTTCGCGCCGCGCAGCGCGAAGCCGCCGACGTTGCCGAACGCCTCGCTGAGCTGGAGGCGGAGCGTGCTCCGTTGGACGAGGCTAACGGGTGCGCCTTGAGCGAGTCCGCTGCCGCAGAGCAGCGGCTGGAGCAGTTGCGGGCCATGCAACGCGAGAGGGAGCGCGCGGTGTTTTCCCTTTCCGCGCGCATTGACACTTTGCGTGAACAGACACCGAAGGCTACGGCGGCCGACGTGTTGGGGGAGGGTTTTGCGCCGCTCGCCGGGCTGGTCACTGCGCGCGACGGCACCGCGACGGCGTTGGCGGCGGCGCTTGGTCCCTATGCGGAGGCGCTTGTCGGCGGTGCACAAGATGTGGTGGGAAGGCTTGCCGCGGCCCAGCGCACGGTGGTAATCCACCCAAAGGGCGGCAGCTCGTGGCGCCTAGACAGCGACCAGCAGGTGGATTGGCTTCTCGACCACGTCGAGCTTGCCCCTGAGATCCGCGGTCCGTTGACGCGCCTGCTTGTCGACGTCGCTCTTGCCGACACCCCGGAGCACGCCCGTCGCCTCGTCGAGGCCGACCCTCGGCTACGCGCCGTCACCCGTGAGGGCATCCTGACCGGTGAGGGATGGGTGGCGGCCGGATCGGGCCGCGCCACCTCCGTCGAGATCAGCGGGGACATTGACCGCGCCACAGCCGAACTCGACGTTGCCCAGGCCCAGTTGGAGGAGCTTTCCGGCACGCTTGAGGGGGCGAAGATCGCCGCTGAGGACGCCCGCGTCGCGGCGGCCGGGGCGAAGGCGGCGTTGCGCGAACATGACACCAACCTTCAGGCGTGGCGGCGCGACCACCAGCGTCTACAGAAGCAGATGGAGGCGAACGAGGAGGAGCACCGGCGGGCCGGCGAGCGGGCCAACGAAGCGCAGGCGCGTCTTGCCCAGCGTCGCGCCGAGCTGGCGGAAACCCGCGAGCGACTCGCCCGCGTCGACGGGCAGGACAATCCAGACGAGCCCTCCACCGCGAAGCGTGACCGCGCCAGCGCCGCCCTGGGCCAAGCGAAGGCGGTGGAGATGGAGGCCACCCTTGCTGCCCGCAGCGCCCAGCAGGCCGCGGGCTCCCTCGCAGGCCGCGGTGATGCGTTGCGGCGGCAGGCCGAGCACGAGCACCAAGCGAAGGCTCGCCACGAGGCCGCAGTGGCGAAGCGACGTGCGGAGGCGGAGCTGGCCCGCGTCGTGGCGGGGCACGCCCGCGACATCGTGGCACGCACCAGCGCCGCGCTCGAACGCGCCACCGCGCAGCGCGACGAACTCGCCGCGACCGTCAATTCGCTGCGTGCCCAGCAGCAACAGGCGCGGTCGAAAGTCAGCGCGACCCGCCAGCAGCTCGAACGGCTGACGGACAGCGCGCACTTAAGCGACATCGCCCGCTCGCAGGCGCAGGTCCGCATTGACGAGGCGGAGACGAAGATCACGGAGTCCCTCGGCATCGCCATCGCCGACCTGCTCGCCGGCTACACCCCCGGCGAAGATTTCGACCGTGCCGCCGAAAAGCGCCGCCTGCGGCAGGCGGAGAAGGATCTGCGCACGCTGGGCAAGGTCAACCCGCTCGCGCTTGAGGAATACAAGGCGCTTGAGCAGCGCTACAGCTTCCTGTCCACACAGCTTGCTGACGTCATCCAGGCGCGCCGGGACCTCAGTGGCGTCATCACCGAGGTCGACGCCCAGATTCTCCAGTTGTTTACTGCTGCGTGGCGCGATGTGGAGGCCGAGTTTCCCCGGGTATTTCAGACCCTTTTCCCGGGGGGCGAGGCCCGCCTCGTGCTCACCGAGCCGGAGGATATGCTCAGCACGGGTATTGAAATTGAGGCCCGCCCGCCCGGCAAGCGGGTCAAGCGCCTTTCCCTGCTTTCGGGCGGGGAGAAGTCCTTGACGGCGCTGGCCTTCCTCGTTGCGATTTTCCGGGCGCGCCCGAGCCCGTTCTATGTGCTCGACGAGGTTGAGGCCGCGCTTGACGACGTTAACCTGCGCCGCCTCATCGCCCTGCTTGAGGAGCTGCGCCGCGACTCCCAGCTTCTGGTGATTACCCACCAGAAGCCCACAATGGACGTCGCAAACGTCCTCTACGGCGTGACGATGCGCGGCGACGGCATCACCCGCGTCATCTCCCAGCGGATGAACCCCGCCGGGGAGTGATCGCGCGCGACGCACCGGGTTACTGGCACTATGGATGCCATGACTAGTACGACCCTTCTTTGGATCATCGTTGCCCTGGTGGCGCTCGTCCTCGTCGTCGCAGGCGTTATCGTCGCCGGCCACCGCCGCAAGAAGTCGAAGACGGTGACCTTCGAAAAGAAGGAGCCGAAGGAGCTGACCCAGCAAGACAGGTCGGGCAACTACCAGGCCACGGGCGGATTCAACTTCGCCCCCGCGGCCGCCCAGCCCGATCTCGTCCGCCGCGACGGCAGCACTTCCGCGCCCACGGCCGATGAGGCGCCCAAGGCTGCGGAGGAACCCCAGATCGCGGAGATGCCGAAGGAGCCGGTTGCTCCCGCCGAGACGCCGGAGTCTGTAAAACCCACGGTGGCGGAGCCGGTTGAGCAGGTTGAACCGGTAGACGTCGACAAGCGCAGTGACGTGGAGGAAGAAGCCGCGGAGGCTGCGGAGGCGGCCGATCAGGCGCTGCGCGAGGGGGCTGAGCCGTCGGAAAGCGCGGTCGTGGCGGAGCCTGAACCCGGCGAGGCCCGCGACGAGATCGAACCGGCTGCGGGGCGGATGGGCAAACTACGTGGGCGCCTGTCCCGCTCGCAAAACGCGATCGGCCAGGGGCTGCTCGGCATCCTCACCGCTGGTGACCTCGACGAGGACGCGTGGGAGGAGATCGAGGACACCCTCATCATGGCGGACTTAGGCGCGCAGTTGACCATGAAGGTGACCGAGAGCCTGCGCGAAAGAATCGCTGAGCGCGGCGTGTCCTCCGAGGCCGAGGCCCGGGCGATGCTGCGCCAGACCCTCATCGAGGCGGCGCGGCCAGAGCTGGATCGCTCTATCAAGGCCATGCCTAACGACGGTAAACCTGCCGTCATCCTCGTTGTCGGCGTCAACGGCACCGGCAAGACTACCACGACCGGCAAGCTGGCGCGAGTCCTCGTCTCGCTGGGTCATTCCGTAGTCCTCGGCGCCGCGGATACCTTCCGTGCGGCTGCGGCGGATCAATTGGAGACGTGGGGCAGGCGTGTGGGCGCCTCCACCGTGCGCGGCACGGAGGGCGCGGACCCGGCAGCCGTGGCCTTCGACGCCGTGGCCACCGGCGTCGAGCAGGGCGCCGATGTGGTTCTGGTCGATACTGCGGGGCGCTTGCATACCGCGACCGGCCTGATGGACCAGCTCGGCAAGGTCAAGCGGGTCGTGGAGAAGAAAACTCATGTAGACGAGGTGCTGCTTGTTCTTGACGCGACTGTCGGCCAAAACGGCATCACGCAAGCGCGGGTGTTCCGGGACGTCGTGGACATCACTGGCGTGGTATTGACCAAGCTGGACGGCACCGCGAAAGGCGGCATTGTCTTTCAAGTGCAGGAGGAACTGGGGGTGCCCGTCAAGCTCGTGGGCCTCGGCGAAGGAGCCGACGATCTCGCTCCCTTCGAGGTGGAAAGCTTCGTCGACGCTTTGCTCGGGTAAGTCAGGTGTGGTGTGGGCCTCGCTGCATAGCGGGGCCTTCATTGCGTTGGTCGGCTTGTCGCCAGTGCTACGTAGTGTGGGTGCCCACAGGCAAAGCCGTCTGGTCGCGCCGGTGCGGTGAATCGGTGGGGCGGTCGATGGCACGGGGGTCATGTGGGTGCAAAGGGGGTGGCGGATGTGGGGTGGAAGGTGAGCTGGTGCGCTTTTTCAACTAAGTGCCACCTTTTTGTGCGCCGTATATGCCTTCGCGGGTGAAGGCGAAGGATGAGGGTAGGCGTTTCCTTTTTCTGGGGGAAGGTGCGTCCCAGTGTGCAGTGTTGCTGTTGCTTGGCGTCGTCGGGCAAGGTCAGCCGGGTAGACGTTGGTTTTTTAGCGCTCTTGTTGTGATGTGTATCTCAATTTTTTCGCAGTAGTTCCCTTGGTTATAACTATCGTTCTATAGTCGAGGGGCCCCAATTCAATCGAACGATAGATAGATAACAGGAGAGAGGTGAAGGCGGTGACTGCAGATCAACTTGCGGCATCAGGAAACGCGGGCTGGATGCTTATATCGGCGTCCCTAGTTTTGTTAATGACGCCGGCGCTCGCACTGTTCTACGGCGGGATGTCCTCGCGTCGCAGCGTGCTCAACATGATGATGATGTCGTTTACGACACTCGGAATCGTCTCGGTGGTCTACGTGCTATGGGGCTGGTCGATGTCCTACGGCACCCAATCCCTGGGAGGGATCGTCGCCAACCCCTTCGAGTTCTTCGGGTTGAGAAACACAATCACGGACTCCAACGGAGACTACGTCGTCGGAGCAAGCGGATACGCCGCCATCATCGATGTCGGATTCCAACTCACTTTCGCGGCCATCTCCACAGCCATTATCTCCGGCGCGATCGCCAGCCGCGTCAAGATCGGCTCCTGGGTTGTATTCGCTGGTGTGTGGTCCACCCTCGTGTACTTCCCCCTCGCCCACATGGTGTGGGGAGGCGGTATTCTCAGCCACGACGAACACTCCCTTGCAGCGTGGATGTTCGGGACGGAAAACGGTGAGGCACTCATCGCACCGATCGACTTCGCTGGCGGCACCGTTGTGCACATTTCCGCAGGCACGGCCGCTTTGGTGCTCGCGTTGGTCATTGGGCGCCGGCAAGGCTTCCCGAACTCCAACTCCAGGCCCCACAACCTGCCGTTGGTGATGCTGGGCGCTGCACTTTTGTGGTTCGGATGGTTCGGCTTCAACGGCGGCTCCGCCTTCGCCGCGGACGGACTAGCCGGCCTGGCCTGGGTCAACACCACGGCTGCCACGGCTGCGGCGATGCTTGGCTGGCTCGCCGTCGAGAAGCTTCGTGACGGCTACGCCACCTCCCTCGGCGCATCCTCGGGTGTGGTCGCCGGGCTCGTGGCAATCACCCCGGCCGCCGGGGCCCTCTCGCCGGTGACCTCGCTAGCGCTCGGCTTCATCGGCGGAGTACTGGGCTGCTACGGCGTCGGCCTGAAATACAAATTCAACTACGACGATTCCCTGGACGTCGTTGGCGTCCACCTCGTCGCCGGTCTGTGGGGCACGATCGGTCTGGCGTTCTTTTCCACAGGCAACGGCATCTTCACAGGAGGTGGAGCAGACGGGTGGCGCCTCCTCGCCGTGCAAACCGTCATCGCACTCGTCGCCATGGTTTTCGCCGGCGTCCTAACCCTTCTTATCGCCTTGGCCATCAAGTACACCATCGGCTGGCGTGTCAGCCGCGAGCAGGAATTCGACGGCATCGACTACTCCGTCCACCGCGAGACTGGTTACGACTTCGGCGGACCCGGAATGCGTCCGGGTGGGGTCCCGGCGGGCAACAAGTCCGCCGCAGAACTTGGACTCAACGAGTCGCGCGTATCTCACGGCGAGGACTCACAGCGAGACACCACGCGCCAGGAAACGGCAGGTAAAGTTTCCGCAAGAAATGCGTCGGCCCCGGCCGTCGCGACGCACGGAGGGAGTGGAGAATGAAAATCATCACTGCAGTGGTCAAACCGTTCACCGTCAGCGACATCCGCGAAGCCCTCGACGGTGTTGGCGTACACGGCATCACCGTCACCGAAGCGCAAGGAGCGGGCAGGCAAATCGCCAGCGTCGAGTACTACCGCGGGGCGAAGTATTCCTCCGCCTTCGTCTCCAAGGCGAAAATTGAAGTGCTCGTCACCGACGAACAGGCCGATGACGCGCTCGAGGCGATCGTTAGAGCTGCCTACACGGGAGAGGTGGGGGACGGAAAAGTGTGGGTCAGCGACGTCTCCAAGGTCATCCGGGTGCGCACGGGAGAGATCGACAACGACGCGATTTGATCGGGCGGATGTGCCCGCGAAGTGGCGCACGCGCTAGGCTGTAGCGAGTTGTTTTCACGCTCGTTTCAGCCCCGAACAAGCAGCAAAGGGAGTGCCCACCGTGTTTGAGTCTCTGTCCGACCGCCTACAAACAGCCCTCGGCGGCCTGCGCGGCAAGGGCAAACTCACCGAAGCAGACATCAACGCCACGGCCCGCGAAATCCGCATCGCGCTGCTTGAAGCGGACGTGTCACTGCCGGTGGTGCGCACATTCATCCAGCGCGTGAAGGAGCGTGCCCTCGGCGCCGACGTCTCGGCGGCGCTCAACCCAGCGCAGCAAGTAATTAAGATCGTCGACGAGGAGTTGACCAACATCCTCGGCGGCGAGACACGGCGCCTCCGTCTGGCCAAAAACCCACCGACGGTCATCATGCTTGCTGGCCTGCAGGGCGCCGGTAAGACAACGCTGGCCGGCAAGCTGGCCAAGCACCTGGTCAAGCAAGGCCACACCCCGATCCTGGTAGCCTGCGACCTGCAACGCCCGGGAGCTGTCCAACAGCTCCAGATCGTCGGCGAACGCGCTGATGTGCCCACCTTCGCGCCCGACCCAGGCACATCCATCGACTCCCACGGCCACGAGATGGGCACGTCAACCGGCGATCCAGTCGACGTTGCTCGCCGCGGTGTTGAATACGCACGGCACAGCAAAAACGACGTCGTCATCATCGACACCGCAGGCCGCCTCGGCATCGACGAGACGCTGATGACCCAGGCGCGCAACATCCGCGACGCGGTCAACCCCGACGAAGTCATCTTCGTCATCGACGCGATGATCGGCCAGGACGCTGTCACCACCGCCCAGGCTTTCGCTGACGGTGTCGACTTCACCGGTGTCGTTTTGACCAAGCTCGACGGCGATGCACGCGGCGGCGCCGCCCTATCCATCCGTGAAGTCACCGGCAAGCCCATCCTTTATGCCTCCACCGGCGAAAAGCTAGACGATTTCGACATCTTCCACCCGGACCGCATGTCCAGCCGCATCCTCGGCATGGGCGACCTGCTGTCCCTCATCGAACAGGCGGAAACCCTCTTCGACGAGCAGGAAGCTGAAAAAGCCGCCTCGCGTCTCGGTTCGGGCGAGCTGACTTTAGAGGACTTCCTCAACCAACTGCTCATGGTGCGCCGCATGGGCCCCATCGGCAATTTGCTGAAAATGATGCCGGGCGGCAAGGCCATGAACGAAATGGCCGACATGGTCGACGAAAAGCAGCTCGACCGCATCCAGGCGATCATTCGCGGCATGACCCCAGCCGAGCGCGAGGACCCGAAAATCCTCAACGCCTCGCGTCGCAAACGCATTGCCAACGGCTCCGGCGTGAGCGTTTCCGAGGTCAACCAGCTTGTGGAACGCTTTTTTGAAGCAAAAAAGATGATGGGCCAGATGGCCAACCAGTTCGGCATGCCAGGCATCCCCGGCGCGGGCGGCGGACGATCCGCGACGAAGAAAAAGCCGAAAGGTCGCAAGAACAAGCACGGCAAACGCAAGCCGCCGAAGCCACGCCGCGCCGGAGGCATGCCGGCAATGCCCGGGATGCCGTCAATGGGCGCTGGTATGCCGGACATCAACGAGCTAAAGAAGTTACAGCAAAAGCTGCCCCCAGGGATGGAAGGCATTGACCTCAACAACCTCGACTTCAACGAAGCCATGAAAAGGATGGGCAAGAAAGGCAAATAGAAGTCGGGACTTAATTTTCGGTCTCGGCGGGTTCTTCCTCGCCGTCGTAGAAAATATCAAGTTCGTCGAAAATCGGCCGCAAAATCTCCCACACGAGAGGGGTTAGGCTGGCCGCGTAGGCGTTCGAAATGTGGTTTTGGTCGCGGTAGACCGGAATGTTGCCAATGATCGGCGGGCACATCCCCTTGGGGCAGTACCAGCCCGCGGTGTCGGCACCCCACAGGTTGTCGGTGCCGTCGAGAAGCCCGGCGGAAGGGTCGACGGCGCTGTAGAAATCGTCGGCGGGCATAGAACATTCCGCTTCACTGCCCTCGCCGACCATGCACAAGTTCGGGTCCATGCGGTCACCGTCCGCCGAAGTGATCCACGGATTGTCCCGCAGCCCCAAAAAGGCAATACCCATATCGCGCAGGCTGTGCCACACTTCGACGTAGCTATCCGGCACCTCGTCAACGCTGTATTCCGCGTCGTCTCCGGCGCCACCTGCCGGGCGCGTCGAAGTGGAAATGACCAAATCGGGCTGCAACTTATTCAGGTGCTCCACAACCAAAGCGGACCACCCGGCGCAATCAGACGAAACAATGTCATCGTAGCGAGTAACCAAGGGACATTCCTGACGGACGAAGGGCACAACCTTGAAGCGGTGGTCCTTGCCCAAAGAGTCCAAGGGAATGACAAAAGGCTCGATGTGGGATCCGCCGACTAGCACGATGGTAGTCTCCGCGTCGAGATCGCCGTAGATGCAGTGCTCACCGGGGAAGGAATCTGCCGGTTCGTCCCGAGCAATCATGCAATTATCAGCACCGATGGGCGGGTAAATGCCGGCGATGAGAGCAGGGTCCGGCAGCGGCGGTTTGTCGGGCACCTTCGCCCCCCGAAGCGCCATGGCACCAGGGTGGGTATGAGGATCAAGGGGGCCCGCCGCCTCTAGAGCCTTTTGATTCCACAGCGGCTGAATCATCAGCGTCGCCGCAGCTAAACAAGCCGCCAACGCGCCGCCTATTCCTCGGACGGCGCCGGGCACAGTGCCGGGGGAGAGCACGGCACGTTGGTAGGGCTGATCCGTTCGCTGCGGTCGACGTGCATGTTGCCGCAGCGGCCGCTCCACAAGCAGGTGGGTGATGTGGGCGAGTGCGACAGACACCACGATAACCACGGCACCCAACCACAGCGGCGGCGAATCAAAGCCGCCAACGACAGTTGCGATGATCAAAAGTGGCCAGTGCCACAGGTACAGCGAATAAGCAATGTCGCCAAGCCACGTCATCGGGGCGGAGGACAAAAAGCGCGACACCGGATTGTCCGGGTTGGACAAAACGATCAAGGAAGCGCCCGTAAGCGGCAGAAGGGTCAACGGCCCCGGGAAGGCCAGCGAGGACGTGATCACCACACCTGTCAGCGCAATCATGGCTAAACCCGCGCCCGTCGCCGTCGTCGAGAAGCGACGGGGAATTGCGAAAGTGGCGGGTGCCATTGCAAGAAGCGCCCCGAGGGAAAGCTCCCACGCACGAGAGAAAGTGGAGTAGTAGCTGCCCGGTGTTCCAATCAGCCCGAAGCGCGAGGCCCACGCAAAGGAAGCGATGCTCGAGGCTGTCAAAATCACCACTATGGCCTTGCGCGCCGCGGATGTTGGCAGCTTGAGCTTGTCGACGGCCACCGCAACCAACAACCCAAAAATAATCCCGGCCAGGTAGAACTGGCCTTGCACACTCATGGACCACAGGTGCTGCAGGACAGAGGTGTCGTGGCTGGCCGCCGCGTAATCCGCCTCCTGTTCGGACAATTCCCAGTTTTGGTAGTACAGGACAGAGGCGGTGAACTGTCTGGCCAGCTCGATATTCATAAGCTGCGGGGCAAAGTTGCGCACCAGCAGGTACACCGAGCCCACAACCAAAACGAGAGTCGGCACTAAGCGGCGAATGGTGCGCCATATCGGCCACCACGGATTCAAACTCGGCTCTGGGCGAAGCGCGTAGCGCAACTGCGAACCAAGGAAGAAGTATCCGGAGAGAAGAAGAAACACATCAACGCCGCCGGAGACTCGACCAACGAAGACGTGGAAGACGACGACAAGGGCGATAGCAATGCCGCGCAGACCATCGAGGTCCACGCGGTACGACGGTGACGGCTGCTTTAGCCCTGCAGCGCCCATGAACAATCTCCTCGTTTCGCTCGCGTTTATCTCAGGTTAGGTAGAGGCCGCACCAAAGTTCCGTGGCACGGCAGGGTTATCAGGATCTCCACCCATCTTGAGCCGCACATGCTCATGGCACCCTACTCGTGCGTGGCACCTGCAGGCCAAACAACATGGCCCGTTTTGGTCGTGCGCGTGCACCCCGGTAGAGTAAGCGCGGTCCTGCGTCAGCGTCGGAAGCGTCAACGCTGGGGGTAAAGAGCAACACCTCCCGGCGTGGTCGGCCGGCCCGTCACACGCAGGTTAAAGAAGAAGGGTTGAACCGGCCCGCCGAACCGCGGCGGGTGACTGAACTGCCCAGTGACTATGTAAGGACATAATTTTGGCTGTCAAGATCAAGCTCCAGCGTCTCGGCAAGATCCGCAACGCTCAGTACCGTGTCGTCATCGCAAACGCGCAGGCCCGCCGCGACGGCAAGGTCATCGAAAACATCGGCATCTACCACCCGAAGGAAGAGCCGTCGTTGATCAGGATTGATTCCGAGCGCGCCCAGTACTGGCTCGGCGTTGGCGCCCAGCCGACCGAGCCGGTTCTCGCCCTGCTGAAAATCACCGGTGACTGGCAGAAATACAAGGGCCTTGAGGGTGCAGAAGGCACCCTGAAGGTTGCCGCGGAAAAGCCGTCCAAGCTTGAGCTGTTCAACCAGGCTCTCGAGGAGGCCAACAACGGCCCGACCGCCGAGGCCATCACCGAAAAGCGCAAGAAGGCTAAGGAAGAAGCAGAGGCTAAGGCTGCCGCTGAAGCAGAGGCCGCTGCCGCTGCAGATGCCGCTGCAGCCGCCGCAGATGAGGCTGCCGCAGAGGACAAGGCCGAAGAAGCTGCTGAATCTGCGGAGTCTGAGGAGAACTAAACCCTCCGCACTTTTTTAAAACCCGCGCACTTAAAACAAGTGCGCGGGTTTTTTGCTGCGCGCCCCGCTTGAGGAAAAATTTGCGACCTAAAGGAAAAACACCAGGCCACGACGAGGCGCCACCTCGCAGGCTGTGCGGGGGCGGGCAGTAAGGCGTCGACAAGCAGTGCAAAAATGCCCGCAGGTAAGCTCAATGACCATGAAGGTGCAAGTAGGGCGGGTGGTAAAGTCCCACGGGATCCGCGGGGAAGCCGTCGTTGAAGTCATGACCGATTCCCCCGAGATCCGATTCGCTGATGGCGCGGAAATCACCGGCACACAAGCCGGCAAAGAAAGAGTGCTCACCGTGGAATCTTCGCGCCCCCACAAAGGCCGACTGCTGGTGAAATTCCGGGAAGTTCCAGACCGCACCGAAGCCGAAACCTTACGCGGCATGAAATTCTTCGCCGCACCACTCGAGCGCGACGAGGACTCCGACGAGTTCTACGACCACGAGCTGATTGGTTTGAAGGTCATTCTCGACAACGTCCAGGTCGGTGAAGTCACCGGAGTGATGGACACCCCGAACCGCAAAATCCTTGAAATTGACTACGAGGGCCGCGAGGTCTTGGTGCCCTTCGTCATGGACTTCGTACCGGAAATCGACCTGGACAAGGGCCTGATGACCATCACCCCGCCGGAGGGGCTTTTGGATGTCTGATCCGAAGCTGCGCCTCGACATCATCACCATCTTCCCCGACTACCTTGAGCCGCTGCGCCACGCACTGCTAGGCAAAGCGATCGAGCAGGGCATCGTCACAGTTGGCGTGCACAACCTGCGCGACTGGGCCGTGGGAAAACACAAATCTGTCGACGCCCCGCCGCTCGGAGGAGGCCCGGGCATGGTGATGATGCCGCAGGTGTGGGGACCGGCACTCGACGCCGTCGCCGCCGGGCGCGCTGGAACACAACTAAATACCGCCGCCGCGCACCGCAATGACAAACTCCGCCATGACGAAGTCGCAAAGATTGCCCCCAGGCCCTACGAAACAAATGAGGATGGCTATGGCGCTTTGGAAAACGAAGCTGATAAACCGCTTCTTCTTGTGCCGACACCTGCGGGCAAACCCTTCACGCAAAAAGACGCGCAGGCCTGGTCGCGCGAGCGCCATATTGTTTTTGCCTGCGGGCGCTACGAGGGCATTGACCAGAGGGTTTTCGTAGATGCTGCGAAGCGTTACCGGGTGCGCGAAGTCTCCATCGGCGACTATGTGCTCATCGGTGGGGAGGTGGCCACCCTCGTCATCACCGAGGCCGTAACCCGCCTCATTCCCGGGGTGCTGGGCAACACCGAAAGCCACGAAGAAGACAGCTTTTCCGCTGGGCTTCTCGAGGGACCCTCGTACACCAAGCCGCGTAGCTGGCGCGGCCTCGACGTCCCCGCAGTGTTGTTGTCGGGTGATCATGACAAAAGCCGACGGTGGCGCCGGGACCAGTCGCTGCTGCGCACTCGGGAAGTGCGCCCCGAGCTGTTGGAGGACGCGGAGCTAGACGAAGATGACTACTTCACGCTCTACGGCCGTGAGGTGCAAACGACAATTCAGGGGGATTATGGCCCCATTTCCCTCAAACACATCCGCCGTGAGCTGCGCCGCAGTCATTACCGTCACCCTGAGATTAGCTTGGATGCTGGTCGTATCGTGGTGAGGGGGCAGACCACTTTGAGTCTGGAGGAGGCCACCATGACCGTCGCTCAAGCTGCCCGCGTGCGTGGGAGCTGGGAAGGGGACACGATCGAGGTGGGGCTAGAATCACACGAATGACATTTATCGCTGACACCATTGCGGCACAGCTTAAAGTCGCCCCCCAGCAGGTCACCGCCGCCCTTGAGCTGCTTGGAGCGGGCAACACCGTGCCATTTATTTCCCGCTACCGCAAAGAAGCCACCGGCGGGCTCAACGACGGGCAACTGCGCCTGATTGAGGAGCGCAACACCTACCTCACGGAACTTGCAGAGCGGAAGGAAGCGGTGCTCGCCGCTATTGAGGAGCAAGGCCAGCTCACCGAAGATCTCCGCGTGAGAATCCAGGAGGCTGACACCAAAGCGCGCGTCGAAGACCTCTACTTGCCCTACAAGAAGCGTCGCAAGACCAAGGCCGACATCGCCCGCGAGGCCGGACTAGAAAAGCTCACGCAGTTGCTTATCGACGCCCCAACGACCGACCCGGAATCCGCCGCCGAAGCCTTCCTTGCGGAGGGCTTCGAGGACACAAAAGCCGTCCTTGACGGTGCCCGCGCGATCCTAGTCGAGCGCTTCACCACCGACGCTGACCTAGTTGGGCAGGTTCGTGAGCGCTGCTACGACACCGGCACGATCAAAGCCAGCGCTGTAGAGGGAAAGGAAACCGAGGGCGCGAAGTACTGTGACTACTTCAATTTCTCGGAACCTTTCCGCAGCCTGCCCAGCCACCGCATCCTGGCTCTTTTGCGCGGGGAGTCGGAGGGGGTGCTTTCCCTCGAGCTCGACCCGGGTGATGAGTCGATCTACGAGGGCATGATCGCCCAGCACTTCGATCTTGCGGTGGATGTAAGCCCCTGGCTGGCCAAGGCTGTGCGCTGGGGGTGGAGGACCAAGCTGCAAGTCTCGTCCAACCTGGAGACGAGGACACGGCTGCGTGAGAAGGCCGAGCAGGGCGCGTTGGAGGTATTCACCACCAACCTGCGCGACGTCCTTCTCGCCGCCCCAGCCGGCCAGCGCACCACCTTGGCGCTGGACCCCGGCTACCGCAACGGTGTGAAATGCGCGGTTGTCGACGGCACCGGCAAAGTCTTAGACACCACCATCGTCTACCCGCACCAGCCCCAGAACCGTTGGGCGGAAGCGGTCAAAGAGCTCTCGGCGCTGTCGGCCACCCATGGCGTGGAGTTAATTGCTGTGGGCAACGGCACCGCCTCGCGTGAATCGGAAAAGCTCGCTGGCGAGGTCGCTGATCTCATCGCCAGGGCAGGGGCAGCTCGTCCGACACCGGTGATGGTTTCGGAATCCGGGGCGTCGGTGTACTCGGCCTCCGAGATCGCCGCGCAGGAATTTCCGGACATGGACGTTTCGCTTCGCTCGGCAGTCTCGATCGCCCGCCGTTTGCAGGACCCGCTAGCGGAATTGGTCAAGGTCGACCCCAAATCCATCGGTGTGGGTCAATACCAGCACGACGTCAACCAGGCGGCGCTTGCCAGCTCCCTTGACGCTGTGGTCGAGGACGCGGTCAACTCCGTTGGCGTTGACCTCAACACCGCATCCGTGCCGTTGCTGGAAAGAGTTTCGGGACTGACCCCGACCATCGCGAAAAACATCGTCGCCTACCGCGACGAACAGGGCAGCTTCGTCTCCCGCCAGCAGCTCCACAAGGTGCCGCGATTGGGGCCTAAAGCCTTCGAACAAGCGGCGGGCTTTTTGCGTATCCGCGGCGGAGACAGCCCCCTCGACGATTCGGCTGTTCACCCGGAGGCCTACCCGGTTGTTGAGCGTATCGCCCAGGCCACCGGCACGGCGACCCAGGAGCTAATCGGCAACACGGCGGTGCTTGAACGGCTCAGACCTGCCGATTTCGCTGACGAGACTTTCGGCATCCCGACGGTCACCGACATCATCGCCGAGCTGGATAAACCGGGGCGCGACCCGCGCCCCGAGTTTCGCACCGCTACCTTTAAGGAAGGTGTGAACAAAGTCTCGGACCTCACCCCAGGCATGATCCTGGAGGCAACGGTAACAAACGTCGCCGCGTTCGGCGCCTTTGTCGATGTCGGGGTGCACCAGGACGGGCTCGTGCACGTTTCCGCGATGAGCAAAAAATTCATTTCCGACCCACACGACGTGGTCCGCTCCGGCCAAGTAGTTAAGGTCAAGGTGATGGAGGTCGACGTGGAGCGCCAACGCATCGCACTGAGCTTAAGGCTCGACGACGAACCTGGGCAGGACAGGAAAAAGCCCCGCAAGAATCCTGGTGAGAAGAAGGCGGCGGGTGGGCGTCGTCAAGCAAACGGTTCGATGGCTGCCGCCCTGAAAAAGGCAGGATTTGGGAACTGACCGGCGCGTATGTAGAATCTCACAGGTTGTTGTAGGAGACATGAACCAGACGAGCGCCCCGCACCCAAGGGGAGTGGCCGCTAGGGTCCTCTGTCCTTAAACGTAAAGGATTGCTACATGAGCAACGGCATCATTGATCTTGTCGACGCAGGCCAACTGCGCGACGACATCCCGAACTTCCGCCCGGGAGACACCCTCGGCGTCCACGTGAAGGTTATCGAAGGCTCGGTCACCCGTACCCAGCTCTTTGAAGGCTTCGTGGTTCGCCGCCAAGGCTCCGGTATCCGCGAGACATTCACCGTCCGCAAGGTCTCCTTCGGCATCGGCGTCGAGCGTACATTCCCGGTCCACTCCCCGAACATCGAGAAGATCGAGGTTCTGCGCAAGGGCGACGTGCGCCGCGCGAAGCTTTACTACATGCGCGAGCTGCGCGGCAAAGCTGCCCGCATCAAGGAGCGCCGTTAAAAATCACAAAAGCTATGCCCCGCACCACCTGCCGGTGGGCGGGGCATAGCTTTGCTTCGCCGGTGATAAAGTGTTGCAAGTGACCAACCCCAACACCGCAAAACCCCACCAGCCCGGCGAGGACAACAGCCGCGCAGGCGACGAGACGAAGGCAATGGCCTGGTATCTTGAAATCCCACTGGTGATTTTGCTGACGCTGTTTTTCATCTTCATCATCCAAACCTTCATCGGCCGCGTCTACGTCATCCCCTCAGCATCAATGGAACCGACCCTGCACGGCCTCGACGGCAAGGGCGACCGTATCGCGGTGCAAAAGATCTCCTACTACTTCGACGACCCGCAACCGGGCGACGTCGTCGTATTCAAAGGCACTGACTCCTGGAACACCCAGTGGCAATCGACCCGTTCAACGAACCCGGTCGTGGCGGGCTTGCAACAAGTCGGCTCCTGGGCTGGAATCGTGCCCCCCGATGAAAACAACCTTGTCAAGCGCGTCATTGCAACTGGCGGCCAAACTGTGTCCTGCCAAGAAGGCGACCCGGCTGTCATGGTTGACGGCAAACCGATCGACCAGTCTTATATCCTTACGCCCAACTTCTACCCGGTCAATCCCACCACCGGTTCGGATGCCTGCGGCGGCGACTACTTCGGCCCCATCGTAGTCCCCGAAGGCACCTACTACATGATGGGCGATAACCGCACGAACTCCCTGGACTCGCGCTACCACATGGGTGATGAGTACCAAGGTGCCATCCCGGAGGAAAACATCCGCGGCAAAGTCGCTGCCATCGTCTTCCCGCTCGACCGCTTCGGCGGCATCGACGCGCCACAGATCCAGAACTAAGAGCCTCAGGTGCCAAGGCGGCTTAAACAGTTGCGCACCCACGAGGTCGCACTGCACAAAGCAGGGCTCGGCCCAGTGGCAGGCGTTGACGAGGCCGGACGCGGGGCATGTTTCGGGCCGGTGACTGTCGCCGCGTGCGTCCTGCCATCACAACCTATCCCGGCCCTCGACGGGATCGACGATTCCAAAAAGCTCACCGCCTCACGCAGGGAGTCGCTCTTTGGTGCCATCGTCGATTGTGCCCTGGCCTGGTCGGTGGTCCATGTTCCCGCCCAGGTAATCGACCGCCGGGGGATACAGGCGGCGAACTTAGATGGGGCACGAAGGGCCGTCGCCAAGCTTGCAGCTCCACCCGGCTACGTGCTTGTCGACGCCTTCCGCATCCCCGGACTTACCGTCGCCCAACTGCCCATCATCGGGGGCGACTCGACTGCCCGCTGCATCGCCGCAGCTAGCATTCTCGCCAAAGTCAGCCGCGACCGCCTCATCACAAAGATGGCACGGCAGTTCCCGGACTATGGGCTAGAAAAGCACAAAGGATACGCAACGGCGGCCCACATGGACGCGGTGCGCCGCCATGGAGCGAGCCGTGAACATCGTTATAGTTATGCCAACGTGAGATCCGCCCACGAACATTTCGAGAGGTCACCATGAGCGCTGAAGATCTGGACAACTACGAGGCAGAAGTCGAGCTCTCCCTCTACCGCGAATACCGCGATGTGGTCAGCCAATTCTCCTACGTAGTCGAGACAGACAGGCGCTTCTACCTGGCCAACGCGGTTGAACTTATCCCACACACCGAAGGCAAAGACGTCTACTACGAAGTGCGGATGTCCGACTGCTGGGTGTGGGATATGTACCGTGCCGTGCGCTTCGTTCGCTACGTGCGCGTCATTACCTACAAAGACGTCAACATCGAAGAATTGGACAAGCCGGATCTGACCTTCCCGGAGCGTTAGTTTCAAACCCTAGGGAACCGCAGGGGCATGTGCGCCGTCTAATACACCAACGAGTTTTATGCAGAAAACAAGTTGGGGGGACAAGCACATGACGCAATCAACATACGAGGACAATCATCTGCTCGGGATCGCGGGGGAGGGTTTCGCGCTCGGGGTCTACGAGTCGGCCGGCTATACGCTGATCGACTCCCGGGTGCGCACCCGCTGCGGCGAAATAGATCTGATTTTGAAAGATGAAGACGGCACCATCGTCTTTGTAGAGGTGAAATCGCGCCGTGGCCGATCCTTCGGCGGGGCGGAGGCAGTCACCGCCAAAAAGCTCGCCACCATGCGCCGCTGCGCCGGGCAGTGGCTTGAAGAACAGCCCTACAGCACCTACAGCAAGGTGCGCTTCGATGTTGCGGAGGTGATTTTTACCAGCGAGGACGTTCAGATCACGCTGTACGAGGATGTGGACCATGGCGCTTGCTAGCACGTATTCCGCAACTTTGGAAGGTTTCAGCGCCCGCACCGTCACCGTCGAGGTCAACATCGGCCCTGGTCTGCCGGGGGTGCACATGGTCGGTTTGGGTGATGCGGCGGTCAAAGAATCGCGCGACCGGATCCGCACCGCTGTGGCCAATTCGGCTCTGCCGTGGCCGCGCACCAAGGTCATGGTCTCTCTTTCGCCCGCGCACCTTCCCAAGGCTGGGTCTCATTTCGACTTGCCTGTGGCGCTCGCTGTCATTGGGGCGCTAGACCCGAGGGCGCCGCTGGTACTCGAGCGCACGATGTTTCTCGGCGAGCTCGGTTTGGGTGGGCGCCTGCGCCGTGTCGAGAGGATTTTGCCCATGCTGCTAGCCGCACCCGAGGATGTTGAACACATAGTTATTCCCGCCGAGAACGCGGCGGAGGCCGAGCTGTTGGGCCACGACCGAATCCTCGCCGCGCACAGTTTGTCGGAGGTGTGGAACTGGATCTGCGGATCTTGCGAGCTTCACCTACCGCGGGGCACGCTTGTCGACGCCCCAGTGGCCACCGCAGACTTCCGCGACATCGCAGGCCAAGCCGAGGAGCGTTTCGCCCTCGAAGTTGCCGCCGCCGGCGGGCACCATGTGCTCATGGTGGGCCCACCCGGCACCGGCAAATCCATGCTCGCTGAACGCCTCCCGTCTATCCTTCCACCCTTGAAGCGCAGTGAAATGATCGAAGCCACCGCAATTCACTCCGTGTGCGGGGCGGCATCGCCGTTCGCGGGTGGAATTGTCGCGTCGCGTCCCTTCATCGCCCCGCACCCCTCACTGCGTCAAGCGGCCCTGATCGGCGGGGGAGCCGGCTCACCGCGCCCGGGGGCGGTGAGCCAAGCGCACCACGGTGTGCTCTTTCTCGACGAGGCATCAGAAATCAACGCCGCTGTGCTTGACTCACTCCGTATCCCTTTAGAGACAGGTGTGGTGCGCCTGACGCGGGCGCGGGCCACCGTGACCTACCCGGCGCACTTCCAACTCGTGCTCGCAGCGAACACCTGCAAATGCGCCGCGACCGTGCCTGCCGCCTGCACCTGCCGTGCCCAGGAACGCGCTGCACACCTGCGCAACTTGTCCGGGCCGCTGCGCGACCGCATCGATATTTCGTTGCGCACCACCACCCAAGACGCTGTGCTCAACCCCGCAAATGCCGAAAGCTCCGCCGCCATCGCCCAACGTGTCGCCGCAGCCCGCGAGCGTGCCGCGCACAGGTGGCGAGAAATGGATACAACCCTCAACGCCCGGGTCAACTCCACGACTATCCGGCGCGAATTCCCCGCTACCGAGGATGCCATGGCCTACCTCGCGGCTTTGCTCGCAAGAGGTGCGCTGACCCAACGCGGCGTCGACCGGGTCTTGAAACTCTGCTGGAGCCTAGCCGACCTGGATGCCTCAACCCAGCCGAACCTTGACCACGTAGCGCGCGCCGTGGACCTGCGCACCGCCGATCTCGCGGGGATTGCGGCATGAGCGCGTTGGAATCGTGGGCGTATTTAAGCCGCGTTGTCGAAGGACCGAGTCACGCCCTGCAGCAGCTTTTGCGCGCCGGGCGAGACGCCGACGAGATCGCCCGCGGTGTGCGCAGCCGAGCGAGTTGGCTGGGCCGGCTGGCAAAGGAGACGGAGTCGCGCTACACCTGGGAACGCTCCAACGAGGACCTCTGTGAGGCGAAACGGCACGGCTTTGAATTGCTCACCCCGGAGCATCACGGTTGGCCAGATGAGCAAATCCACACCGCTTTCGACCTTGGGGTCGCGGCCAGCACCGCCAACTTGGAGCAATTCCGCGAGCGTGGGGTGGCCCCGCATGCGCTGTGGGTACGCGGCACAGTGGACCTGGCGGGGATCTTCGCCCGTTCCGTCGGGATCGTCGGTACTCGCGCGGCCAGTGCCTACGGCCACCACGCCACCGCGGACTTAGTTTCAGGTTTGGCGCGCTGGCAGTACACAGTGGTTTCGGGGGGAGCGTTAGGCATCGACACCGTCGCCCACGAAACTGCTCTCAACAGCGGCGTGCCAACTGTGATGGTGGCCGCGTGCGGGCCGGGAGTGACCTACCCGCGGAAAAACTCCAGTATCTTCGACCGCATTGTCGCCGCCGGGGGAGCCGTCATCAGCGAATACCCACCGGGGGTAGCGCCTGACCGGCACCGCTTCCTCACCCGCAACCGTCTCGTTGCTGCCCTGACACAGGGCAGCGTGGTGGTGGAAGCGTCCTTCCGCTCCGGGGCGCTGAATACCTTGAGTTGGGTCAATTACTACGGGCGCCGGGCGATGGCGGTACCTGGGCCGATTCTTGGACCTGGCTCTTTGGGGGCGAACCTGGCTATCCGCGACGGTAAAGCCGAGATGGCACTGAGTGCCGACGATATCCACGAGCTGCTTGCGCCGCTGGGCGAGGTCGATGCTGAAGGGCAGCGCGAGCTTGAGTTTCGCGCCGATCCGATTCAGTCGTTGTCCCGCAACGAACTGCGCGTCTACGACTCCTTGCCTGTCACTGGTTGTGCGGGGGCGGACGTGGTTGCGAAACTCGCGGGCCTGTCCATCGCGCTGACCGTGCATCTGTTGGTGGATTTGAACAAGAAAGGCGTGGTCAGGCGCGAAGGTAGCAAGTGGGCGCGATGTAAGGGGATAATCGATTAAACTCGTGGGGCATGAGTGACTCGCGGGATCAGCTCACCGAGGCTATCGCGGACTTCGGTGAGTATGCGCGTTTGGTGCTTGGCCGCAGTGAGGCAACGGTGCGCTCCTACACCTCGGATCTGGCCACGCTGGAAGGATTCGTCGGTACCTTCGCAGATTTCACCCTCCCAGTGTTGCGCAGATGGCTTGCCGATTCCCTCTCGCGTGGCCTTGCCCGTTCCACCATGGCCCGGCGCACCGCCGCCGCCCGTGCCTTTTCCACCTGGGCACACAAACAGGGCCACCTCGCTTCTGATGTCGCCGCGAGACTCGCCGCACCGAAGGTCAACCGGCATTTGCCCAAAGTGGTTTCTGCGCAGCGCGCAGCCCAACTTGTTGAAGCAGAGATCAACGACGAGGAACACCAAGCGGAAGCGTTGCGCGACGCAGCCATGCTTGAGTTGCTCTACGCTACGGGGATCCGCGTTGCGGAGCTGGTTGGGTTGGATCTCAGCGACGTGGACACCCAGCAGCTCACCGTCCGGGTAACAGGCAAGGGCAATAAGCAACGCGTGGTCCCCTTCGGCGGCAAAGCCGCCACAGCACTGCGCGAATGGTTAAGTGACGGCCGAACAGAACTGGCCTTGGACGGGCAGAAGGCACTGTTTGTCGGAACGCGGGGCAAAAGGATCGACCCGCGGCAGGTGCGTCGGGTGGTAGAACGCGCCGCCGCGCGCATCGGCGCCGGGGAACTTAGCCCGCACTCCCTGCGCCACAGCGCCGCGACCCACATGCTCGAGGGAGGTGCGGATTTGAGGGTGGTGCAAGAACTACTGGGCCATTCGAGCCTCCAGACCACGCAGATCTACACCCATGTCTCCGCGCAGCGCCTGGCGGCTGTTTATCAGCAGGCGCACCCACGCGCCTAGATACGTTGCGGGCCAGCGCGCACACTAGAGGAGACGAAGATGGCTACACCTGTCAAAATCAGGGCCAAGGCCACAAGCTGTCTGGACTCGATACTCTCCCGGAATACGGTGACGGAAAGAACAAGCTGCACAACAGGGGAGATGTATTGCAGCATGCCCAGCAGGGTGAAAGGAACAATCCGAGCGAAGTGGGACATCACCAGCAAGGGCAGAAAGGTTACCGCCCCAGCGAGGATGAACAAGCCCCAGGTCGTCAGGGTTAAAGTGGTGCCGGGCGTGAGGATTTCGGCGACGATCAAGCCGAAGGCGATGGGGCTTAGCACCGCTGATTCGACGAAAAGGCCCTTGACTGCCGCAACCGTGACAGTTTTCTTGATCGCGGCGTAGATGGCAAAGGAACCCGCGACACCGAAAACAACGGCCAAACCCATGCCGGACTGACCCCAGCCGTAGGCCAGCGCGCCGGCGCCAGCCAGACAAATGGCCAACCACTTGGCAGGCTCCAGCTTTTCCCGGAAGACGACGGCGCCGAGGAGAATGCTCAACAAAGGGGAGACGAAATAAGCTAAAGCCGCGTAGGAAACGTAGCCGTTGCTGACGGCCCAAATGTAGAGACCCCAGTTCACGGCGATCGCCAGCGCGGACATCAATAGGGCGGGGAAAGCACCTCTCACAGTGTGCGCGGTATTGCTGCGTCGCCGGGAGGCAATCAAAAGCCACGCACCGGCAAGCAACGTTGACCACATGATGCGCTGGGCAAGAATGTAAAGAGAATTGACTTCACCGAGCAGAGCCCAAAACAGGGGCAAAAGACCCCAGACGAGATAGTTCAAAGACACCGCCGCGGTGGCGTTGCGGGTGGCGGTGGGGGTGTGCTGCATTGGCACCTCCTCACTGTGCAGTTTTGTCCTGCACTCACCTTAGTGAACGCTCACCCAGGGGCTTGAGCCGGATGGTGGGGGAGCTAAGCAGGCTCAGAGGGTTGATGTACGTGTCAGGGCCCGTAAGCACACCCCAGTGCAGCCCATCGTGTTGAGTGGAACGTCCCAAAATTCCAATTACCTGCCCTTCGCGGACGTGCTCCCCTTGTTCCACGCGGGCATGGACGGGTTGGTAAGTTGAGCGCAATCCATCAGGGTGGGCAATGGAAATCACAGGAGTTCCGGCCACAACACCGGTGAAGACGACAACCCCATCGGCGGCGGCAAGCACGTTGCCACCCTGGCGCATACCTAAGTCGACTCCCCGATGGCCAGGCAGCCAATTCTTCTCCGGGATATCTGCACCCCTGGTGACATTGGTGGCCCGCAACTTGCCCGTCGATGGATCCACCCAAGCGGAGGCGAAAGGTGCACCCAGCGGAGAGACATTAATGGCGACGGCGCAGATTAACGCGACAAACCTTTTCATGGCATAGAACTAACACGATACGGGCCTTAAACGCCGAGGATCATGATTATGCCTGTGAACTACCGGTTAGCCTGTGGATAACCCCGCAGCTAAATTGGTTTTTTGCCAGCGCGGGTACTAGCATTGACCGGGCAGTCTTTCCAGGCTGACTACGCGCGCCGAATAATGCCAGCCCAGCAACGGTCCCACAGTACGAGGGTGCCGGGCGGGCACGGTGCCAGGGCACGGGATAAAAACCCGGGCAGTACACAGTAAACCGAAACATTTTTCTCCGAAGGAGACCATTCCCATGGCAGTTGTAACCATGCGCGAACTCCTCGACGCGGGTGTCCACTTTGGCCACCAGACGCGTCGCTGGAACCCGAAGATGCGTCGCTTCATCTTCACCGACCGCAACGGCATTTACATCATCGACCTGCAGCAGACACTGACCTACATCGACGAGGCTTTCGAGTTTGTCAAGGAGACAGTTGCTCACGGCGGCACCATCTTGTTCGTCGGCACCAAGAAGCAGGCGCAGGAGCCCATCGAGGAGGAGGCGCAGCGTGTCGGCATGCCCTATGTCACTCACCGTTGGCTCGGCGGCATGCTCACCAACTTCCAGACCGTGTCCAAGCGCATCGCCCGCATGAAGGAGCTCCAGGCCATGGATGCTGCTGAGGACGGCTACGCGGGACGCGGCAAGAAGGAAGTTCTGATGCTCAACCGTGAGCGCATCAAGCTCGAGCGCGTTCTCGGTGGCATTGCCGAGATGACCAAGGCTCCGTCCGCTCTGTGGATCGTGGACACCAACAAAGAGCACATCGCCATTTCCGAGGCTCAGAAGCTGCGCATCCCCGTTGTGTCCATCCTGGACACCAACTGCGACCCGGACGTCGTTGACTTCCCCATTCCGGGCAACGACGATGCCATCGGCGCCGTTAAGCTGCTTACCCATGTCGTGGGCGAGGCCGTTATTGCCGGCAAGCAGCAGCGTGAGGAGCGTCAGCTTGCCGCTGCCCGCGACGCAGCCGGCGATACCGACGCCAAGCGTCAGGCGGAGGTTTCCCAGGCCTCAGCCGATGTCGCTTCCTCTGATGAGCCTGCCGCCGCGGCGGTTGCCGAGGCTGCAGCTTCGCAGGAGGAAACTCCGGTTGAGCAGCCGACAGCCGAGGCTGTGGAGGGCAAAGAGGCCTAGTCGCCCACCGTTTCGGGCTCGCCTGAAAAGCGTCGCACGACACCCCGCGTCCTGTTTTCGTCCGCTTACAAAAGCAGGGCGCGAGCAGGCCGCGGGGTGTTGCACGTCACGGCGGGGGATGCGGGGGCAAGCCCAGGGTGCCGGGGCGCACGTTGTCCGCTACTCTGGATAACCGTTCATTAAGCACATCTGCGCATGCGGCCCACCTGCGTGGGAAGCATGCGGAATCGACAACATTTACACACGTTTATCAACTAAACGAGGAGGATCGCCCCACTATGGCGAACTACACCGCAGCTGACGTCAAGAAGCTCCGCGAGACCACCGGCTCCGGCATGCTCGACTGCAAGAAGGCCCTGGAAGAAGCCAACGGCGACTTTGAGAAGGCCGTTGAGCAGCTGCGCATCAAGGGAGCGAAGGATGTGGGCAAGCGCGCCGAGCGCAACGCCCTCGAGGGTCTCGTTGCTGTCTCCGGCAACACTATCGTTGAGATCAACTCCGAGACTGACTTCGTGGCGAAAAACCAGGAGTTCAAGGACGTAGCCACCGAGATCGCTAAGGCTGCCGCCGCAGCGAAGGCTAACTCCGCTGAGGATCTTGCAAAAGCCGACGTCAACGGCGAGGCTGCCGCAGACGTTCTTGAGCGCCTCTCCGCCAAGATCGGTGAGAAACTCGAGCTGCGTCGCGCCGCCACCGTCGAAGGCGACAACATTGCTTCTTACCTCCACCAGCGCTCCGCCGACTTGCCGCCGGCCGTAGGCGTGTTGGTTGCCTACACCGGTGACAACAAGGAGGCCGCGCACCAGGTTGCTCTGCAGATCGCCGCAATGAAAGCCCGTTACTTGACACAGGATCACGTTCCGGCTGAGGTTGTGGAGAAGGAGCGCGCGGTCCAAGAGGAGATCACCCGCAACGAGGGCAAGCCCGAGGCCGCCATCTCCAAGATCGTCGAGGGTCGTATGGGTGGTTTCTTCAAAGACGTTGTGTTGATGGACCAGCCGTCTTTGGCTGACTCCAAGAAGTCCGTCAAACAGTTCGCTGAGGAGGCCGGCATCGAGGTCACCGACTTCGTCCGCTTCGAGGTTGGGCAGGCTTAAGTCTGGCGCTTTTCCAGCTTTTTTAAAAGCCACCGTTTCGCACAACGCGGGCGGTGGCTTTTGCCTTTGCGCACCTGAGTCGGTGGCAATCAGTGGGGGATCAGTATGATCGGCAGGTGGATAATCGCCCCCGGCATGAAGGAGTCCTCCAGGTGACTGACGCACCACACACCCGTACCGGCTACAAGCGCGTGATGCTCAAACTTGGAGGTGAGATGTTCGGCGGCGGCAAAGTTGGCATTGATCCGGATGTGGTGGAAAGCATTGCCACACAGATCGCAGAAGTGGCCACCAACGGCACCGAAGTTGCCGTCGTGATCGGCGGCGGCAACTTCTTCCGCGGGGCGCAGCTACAGCAACGCGGCATGGATCGGGCGCGCTCCGACTACATGGGCATGCTCGGAACCGTGATGAACTGCCTGGCTTTGCAGGACTTTTTGCAACAAAAGGGCGTCGATTGTCGGGTACAGACCTCAATTAACATGGCGCAGATCGCGGAGCCTTACTTGCCGCTGCGCGCCGCCCGTCACCTGGAAAAGGGCCGGGTGGTCATCTTCGGCGCCGGTATGGGCATGCCGTACTTCTCCACAGACACCACCGCGGCGCAGCGCGCCCTCGAGATCGGCTGCGAGGTTTTGCTGATGGCAAAAGGGGTTGACGGCGTTTACGACGATGACCCGCGCGTCAACCCGGACGCTTTGCTCTACAGCGAAGTTACCCCCCGCGAGGTCTTAGAAAAAGAGCTCAAGGTCGCGGACGCCACCGCGTTTTCGCTGTGTATGGACAATAACATGCCGATTTTGGTCTTTAACTTGCTCAAGGAAGGCAACATTGCGCGCGCCGTGGCCGGCGAGCAAATTGGCACCCTGGTGCAGTCGTGAAGCCGCAAAATCGCTACCCGCTGGTAAATTTGCTACCAGCGAATAAAACACCGAATGAGTGAGGAAAACACCATGATCGATGACGTACTGCTCGATGCGGAAGAACGCATGTCCAGCTCCGTGGACTTTACCCGCGACGAACTTGTCACCATCCGCACCGGGCGCGCCAACCCCGCCATGTTCAATGGCGTGATGGCTGATTTCTATGGTGCGCCCACCCCGATCAACCAGATGGCCACCATCTCGGTTCCGGAGCCGCGCATGCTCTTGATTAAGCCCTTCGACATGTCCACTCTCAACGATATTGAAAACGCGATTCGCAACTCTGATCTTGGCGTCAACCCCACTGATGACGGTCAGGTCATCCGCGTGACCATCCCGCAGCTCACCGAGGAACGCCGCCGTGAACTGGTCAAGCAAGCGAAGCAGAAGGGGGAGGACGGCAAGATCGCCATCCGCAACGTGCGCCGCCAAGGCATGGAGGCGCTGAAGAAAATTCAGAAAAACGGCGACGCTGGCGAGGACGAGGTCAACGCGGCAGAAAAGGAGCTGGACAAAACCACCTCCAAGTACGTCGGTGAGATCGATGAGCTTGTCTCCCGCAAGGAAGGCGAGCTAATGGAGGTCTAAAGACCTACCTGCAGCGCACTAGACCCACGTGACCAGCGCTTTCTAGCGCTAGAAAGCTAGATTCCGTGACAGAACCGGGTGTCCGTCGCCAAGCAGGCGGCTTTGATCGAGTTATTCGGCGACCGCGCCCCAAAAACAGTGCGGGGCGCGACCTACGTTCGGCGACGCTTACTGGGGTGTGCCTAGGTGCGGCCGTACTCATTGCCGCATGGATCGGGCCCTTTGCGTGGTATCCGCTGGTCGCGGTAGCGGTCGGGTTGGCGATGTGGGAGGTCCTCACCCGGTTGCGTGAGGCTGGCTACCGGCAGCCGCGGACATTTTTGCTCGTGCTTGGCCAGGCGATGCTGTGGCTTTCGGCCCCGTTCGGCGCCAGCGGACTCGTCTCGGGTTTTGCTTTTAGCGTGCTGTTTCTCATGTTTTATCGCCTGTTTCACAACGGGCGACACAACTCACCCGAAAACTACGTGCGCGACACCGCAGTAGGGATCTTCGTGCTCGCGTGGATTCCACTGTTCGGCTCTTTCGCCGCGCTGATCTCTCTGGTGGACGCGGGGAAGCTACACGGAGGCCTGTATATCCTCACCTTCATGCTGTGCGTTATCGCCTCCGACGTCGGCGGCTACTGCGCCGGCGTGATGTTCGGCTCGCACCCGATGGCTCCCGCTGTCAGCCCGAGCAAGAGTTGGGAGGGGTTCGCCGGATCCATCACCTTTGGCGTTATCACGGGCATCATCGTCGTGACCTGGCTGCTCAACGGTTCGTGGATGCTGGGCGTGTTGCTCGGCGTCGCCTTGGTCATCTGCGCAACTCTCGGCGACCTAGTGGAAAGCCAGTTCAAACGGGAGCTTGGGATCAAGGACATGTCGGACATGTTGCCCGGCCACGGCGGCATCATGGATCGGCTAGACGGGATGTTGCCGGCGGCAGCGTCGACGTGGCTTGTTTTAGAGCTTGTGGCCAAGCTCTAAGCCGTCGGCAGATTCGTCAAAGGCCCGCCGACGTGCAAAGATGGGCAGTGCTATGAGTGACTTTCCCAAGATTCAACTGCTCGCCCCAAAAAGGGGCATGCCCCCGAAGCATTTCGCCGACCTCAGCGGCGAGGAACGCATCGCGGCCCTTCAAGAACTTGGTTTGCCGAAGTTTAGCGCCAATCAAATCGCGCGGCATTACTACGGCAAGTTCGAGGCGGA
The DNA here is from genome assembly GCF_038452275.1 of Corynebacterium sp. BD556. Lineage (NCBI taxonomy): Bacteria > Bacillati > Actinomycetota > Actinomycetes > Mycobacteriales > Corynebacteriaceae > Corynebacterium > Corynebacterium mayonis. The sequence goes on along the minus strand of NZ_CP141643.1, from coordinate 995,722 downwards.
TCCTTTAGCCATGACGGACCTGCCGGAAAATCAGCGCCAGCGGGTCAAGGACGCCCTTTTTCCGCGGCTTCTTACTCCCGTGCGCGAGGTGGAAACCGACGATGGGGACACCACCAAGACGCTGTGGCGCCTTCACGACGGGATCCTGCTGGAGTCGGTGCTGATGCGGTATCCGGATCGTGCGACGTTGTGCATTTCTTCCCAGGCGGGCTGCGGCATGGCCTGCCCCTTTTGTGCCACCGGCCAAGGCGGGTTGGACCGTAACTTGTCCACCGCCGAAATCGTCGACCAAGTTCGCGAGGCGGCCGCGAAAATGGCCTCTGAAGGCTCACGTTTGAGCAATATCGTATTCATGGGCATGGGAGAGCCGCTGGCCAATTACAACCGTGTTATCAGCGCGGTGCGTCAAATCACCAGCCCAAACCCGGAGGGCTTTGGCATTTCCCAGCGCAACGTCACGGTGTCCACTGTGGGCTTGGCGCCGCAGATCCGCAAGCTTGCCGACGAAGGCCTGTCGTGCACCCTCGCGGTGTCCCTCCACACGCCGGACGACGAGCTGCGCGACGAGCTGGTTCCCATGAACAACCGCTTCGCCGTCGCCGACGTCTTGGATGCGGCCCGCTACTACGCGGAGCAGACGGGGCGCCGTGTTTCCATTGAGTATGCCCTCATTCGCGATATCAACGACCACGATTTCCGTGCGGATATGCTGGGGCGCAAACTACACGACACTTTGGGGTCCCTCGTCCATGTCAACCTGATCCCGCTGAACCCCACTCCGGGCTCTAAATGGGACGCGTCCCCGCGCGGGCGCCAAGACGAGTTTGTCCGCCGTGTTATCGCGCAGGGAGTGCCTTGTACTGTGCGCGACACCAAGGGCCAAGAAATCGCCGCGGCCTGCGGCCAACTCGCCGCCGAAGAAAAAACCGGCTAGGGGACGAAAAAATGTCCACCTTAGATGTGTTCACACACAGATGAGAAAACCCGACCGTGTGGTCGGGTTTTCTCATCTGTGTAGCGCAGGTTTTAGTGCGCGCCACCGAGTTCACGGTCCGCGGAAACAGCGTTGTGCTGGCCGCGCAGGTGGGACACGCGGGAGGGGTCGATATTTAAAGCGCGCAGGGCGCGGTCGTCCAGGTCGGCGTAGGGGCCGGAAAGAGTGGCCTGGTTGTAGATCCAGTCGGGCTCCTGGTGGCCGACCGGTTTGTTGTGGGCTGTCACGGTACGAACCTGGCTTAGCTTCGGGCGCATGGCAAACAGAACCAGGCCGAGGGCGACAAGCACGGTGAAGGAAACCAACCAGAGGGTTTCGACGTGGCCCTGGTGGTTGCCGAAATTGTAGGCGACCAAGAAGGCGACAGAAATCCAACCTGCGGTCTGGATGGTGCCCGGGCTTAGCTCGCTCCAGCCGTACTTGGCGGACGGAACGTCCGCTTCGGAAACGCCGCTATACACCTGGGGTGCTCGATCGTTCGCGTGGTGGGCCACAGCTTTCTCCTTCGCTCAACCTTGCGTGCCCGCGCACATGGCGAACACTTTGCTTTTCTGCCTCGTATTCTCCCACACACTCCGGGCGAATGGTGAGTAGATACCCCCCAAATGTTTCATACTTTCCATTGAGTGATAAACGGGTGCCATTGCGTGCCACAATGGCGGGGTGAAAAAGATTGTTCTTCTCGGATCCACCGGCTCGATCGGCACGCAAGCGATCGAGGTCATTAACGACAACCGGGACAGATTCCAGGTTGTCGGAATTGCGGCGGGGGGACGGGATCCGGGGCTCGTCGTCAAGCAAGCACAGGCCTTCGGTTTGGGCCCAGGTGATGTGGCTGTTTCTGGCGAAGAAGCGGCGCGCGAGGTTTCCGCGGCTTTAGGTGGCTCGGTGCTGCGTGACCCCGCGGAGCTGGTGCGGGCGCGCCCAGCGGATACTGTGCTCAACGCTTTGGTGGGCTCACTGGGTTTGGCTTCGACGTTGGCGGTGGTGGAAACCGAAGCGAGGTTGGCTCTGGCGAACAAGGAATCCCTCGTGGCGGGGGGACGGTTGGTGACCTCCAAAGCCGCCGAAGGCCAGATTGTTCCTGTAGATTCTGAACATTCCGCGATGGCCCAGTGCTTGCGCTCAGGGCGCGTCAATGAGGTCGCGCGCTACGTGCTGACGGCTTCAGGCGGACCATTTCGCGGTTGGAGCCGCGAGCAAATGTGGGATGTCACCCCAAAGCAGGCGGCGGCACACCCGACGTGGTCAATGGGGCAGATGAACACCCTGAACTCGGCGACGATGGTGAACAAAGGTCTTGAGTTGATCGAAGCGACGTTACTTTTCGGTGTCGCCCCCGAGCTTATCGACGTCACCGTGCACCCGCAGTCCATCATCCACTCAATGGTTACCTTCGTCGATGGTGCCACGATCGCGCAGGCTTCGCCGCCGTCGATGAAACTTCCGATCGCCCATGCGCTTGCGTGGCCCGAACGCGTCGCCGACGCGCAGCCAGCTCTTGACTTCTCCGCCGCCATGGACTGGCACTTCGAGCCGCTCGACAACTCAGCTTTCCCCGCCGTTGAGCTCGCCCGTGACGTCGCCCGCACCGGGGCAATGGCACCTGCCGTCTACAATGCTGCTAATGAGGAAGCCGCGGCCGCATTTTTGGGTGGGCGCATCCGTTTCCCACAAATCGTGGACGTGGTCGCGCAGACCATCGAGGCGGTGGACGCCTCAGGGTTCATCCCTGAAAGCTTCGAGGCCGTCATCCACACAGAAACTGAGGCTCGCCGACGCGCCAATGAGTACGTCGACAAGCTGGCGCGCGCATAAGTAAGGAACAGGTTTAGTGGGTTTCGTCGTGGGAATCGCCGTCTTCGCCATCGGGATAGTGCTGTCGATCGCTTTGCACGAGGCCGGACACATGTTTACGGCGCGCGCTTTCGGCATGCGTGTGCGTCGCTACTTCGTGGGCTTCGGCCCGCCCGTGTGGCAAATAACCAAAGGGCACACCACCTACGGTGTGGCTGCCCTGCCCCTCGGCGGTTTCTGCGACATCGCGGGAATGACCGCGCAAGACGAGCTGTCCGCCGCGGAAGAACCCGTGGCGATGTATAAAAAGCCATGGTGGCAACGCATCGCAGTGATGAGCGGTGGAATCGTGATGAACCTGCTGCTGGGTTTGGTGATCATCTATATGGTGGCGGTCTTTGCCAGCATCCCCAACCCCTACGCCGACCGCACGCCCACGGTGGGCAAGGTGGCGTGCACCTCCGACCAAGTTGCTGAGGATCAACTCGCCGAATGTGTGGGCGCGGGACCAGCAGGAGCTGCCGGAATCCAGCCCGGGGACAAACTCCTCGCCGTCGACGGCCAAAAACTCCAGACATTTACCCAACTGCGTGACTACGTGATGCTGCGCCCTGGAGAAACTGTCACGTTGAGCATTCAACGCGAAGGAGAAGTAAGCGACGTCGATGTGGCAGTGGATGCCGTCAAGCGCCTGAACCCTCAGACCGGCGAGTTTGTCGAGGTTGGCGCTGTGGGAATTACTAATCAACCCGTGGACAACCCGACGGCCTCCTTCGGCCCTTTTGAGGCTGTCCCGGCCACATTTGCGTTGACGGGGCAGATGCTGCGCGCGACTGTTGAAGGCTTAGTCGCCTTCCCCGGCAAAATCCCCGGCGTGGTGGCTTCCATTTTCGGTGCTCAACGCGATGAAACCGGCCCAGTCAGCGTCATCGGGGCTTCGCGGGCCGGCGGGGAACTGGTGGAGCGCAGCATGTGGGAAGTGTTTTGGATGATGCTGGCCTCGTTAAACTTCTTCCTCGCGCTGTTTAACTTGGTGCCGCTTCCGCCTCTCGACGGCGGCCACATTGCCGTGATCGTCTACGAGAAGATCCGCGATGGTTTCAGGCGCGCCCGCGGGCTTGCTCCGGCGGGGCCAGCGAACTACGAAAAGCTCATGCCGGTAACTTACGTCATGGCTTCGGCCCTGCTCGTCATCGGTGTGTTTGTGATGGTTGCGGACGTGGTCAACCCCGTCAAGTTATTTGGCTAGCGGTGCTAGAGTAATGGCCATGAATCAGCCTATCTCCCTGGGAATTCCTGATGGCCCACCTCCGACCCTCGCGCCGCGCCGCAAAACCCGCCAGCTAATGGTCGGCTCAGTGGGAGTTGGCTCCGATCATCCAATTTCCGTGCAGTCGATGACCACCACCAAAACGCACGACATTAACGCCACTTTGCAGCAGATCGCTCAGCTAACCGCCGCTGGCTGCGACATCGTCCGCGTGGCATGCCCGAAAACTGTTGATGCGGAGGCGCTGCCTGCCATCGCCGCGAAGTCCCCGATTCCGGTCATTGCCGATATTCACTTTCAGCCGAAGTACATCTTCGCCGCCATTGACGCCGGATGTGCTGCTGTGCGCGTCAACCCTGGCAACATCAAGGAGTTCGACGGCCGCGTCAAGGAGGTTGCTAAGGCGGCCGGGGATGCTGGCATTCCAATCCGCATCGGAGTAAACGGTGGTTCTTTGGACAAGCGCATGCTGGAGAAGTACGGCAAAGCCACCCCGGAGGCTCTTGTGGAATCCGCTGTCTACGAGGCGGGGCTGTTCGAGGAGTACGGCTATAGCGACATCGCCATTTCTGTGAAGCACTCCGATCCGGTTCTTATGGTGGAGGCTTACCGGCAGCTCGCCGAGGTCACCGATTACCCGCTGCACCTCGGCGTGACCGAAGCAGGCCCGAAGTTTATGGGCACCATTAAATCTTCTGTTGCCTTCGGTGCGCTGCTTTCGCAGGGGATCGGCGACACCATCCGGGTCTCTTTGTCGGCGGATCCGGTGGAGGAGATTAAGGTTGGTGATCAGATTCTGCAGTCGATGAATCTGCGTCCGCGCAAGCTTGAAATCGTCTCGTGCCCGTCCTGTGGGCGCGCCCAGGTTGACGTGTACAAGCTTGCCGAGGAAGTCACGGCTGGGCTCGACGGCCTTGAGTTCCCGCTGCGCGTGGCGGTTATGGGCTGTGTGGTCAACGGTCCTGGTGAGGCCCGCGATGCGGACTTGGGTGTAGCTTCCGGTAATGGCAAGGGTCAGATTTTTGTCAAGGGCGAAGTTGTTGAGACGGTGCCGGAGGCGAAAATCGTCGAAACTCTCATTGCGCATGCGATGCGTATTGCGGAGGAGGAAGGTATGGAGGCAACTGCCGGAACCAAGGCTCACGTCAAGGTTACGCGCTAGACTTCTTCGCGCTTCGGAGTGGTGGCATCTGTTTTGATGCCACCACTGCTATTTTCACGCCATGAGCCGTTCCGTGATCGCGGTGAGTGTGGGCGTGGCCCTCACTGCCAGCCTTGTCGTTGGCTGCACACCAAAACCCAATGACGCCGCACCCGCCGCGGCAGACTTCCTCGACGCCGTTGAATCACAGGACTACGATGCGCTCGCCTCGCTTGTCGACGACCCCACTACCGCCGCGGACTCCATCCGTGCAAGTTGGGAGGGCCTCCAGGCCGAAAGTCTCGACATCACCGTTACTGAAGTCAGCCAGCAAGACAACCTGGCGACGGTGAAGTACACGATGACGTGGCAGCTTCCGCGGGATCGTCACTACACCTACGATTCCGCGGCGACGTTGACCCAGTCCTCCGACACATGGACGGTACGCTGGCGCCCGTCCGTGATGAATCCGCGTCTAGGCGCCCACCAACACATGGAACTTCGTGCCGAGCCCGCCACGAAGGCGAGTGTCGTCTCCTCTGACGGCGTCGAGCTGCTCAGCCCCGGCACCGTTTACCGCATCCTGGTGGACACTGATCAGATGAGAGATCCCGCTGCGACCGCCACGACCATTTCTACGGCGCTTGATGTAGCGCGCGAAGGGCGTCAAGCAGTACCACGGCGTGATCCGGCGGAGCTAAAGGAGCAGTTGCGCGCAGCGGCGGGAAGCTTCTCTGTTGCGGTGGTGCCAGCAAACGCCAAAGATGCCGTCGCCGCCGCTGTCAGTGGGGACCCGTCGATCCGGCTTAACGAGGAAGCTGCGATGATCACCGTGAACCCGGGTTTCGCCCCGGACATCATGGCGCGCGTCGCTGAGCTGGTGCGCGATGACCTAGAGGGCGCGGCGGGCTGGAGCGTCAACGTGGTCAACTCCAACGGTGCCTTTATCGAGGAATTAACGGGTGAGGCCGCAACCCCAGCACCCGCCATCCACATCAGCCTCGACCACGCGGTCCAGCGGGCGGCGGAGAAGGCCCTAGAGCCCATCGCGGGTCAACAGGCCATGATTGTGGCCATCCGGCCCTCCACCGGCGGGATCCTCGCCGTGGCACAAACCCCGGCCGCTGATGCGTTGGGAAACCTGGCTACGATGGGCCAGTACCCGCCCGGCTCTACCTTTAAAATCATCACAGCGGCAGCGGGCATTGAGAAACAAGGCCTCAACCCCGACACGATCGTTGCCTGCCCCGGCACCATGATCCTCTACGGCCGCATAGTGACCAATTACGCGGGATTTAGCATGGGAAACGTCCCCTTAAGGTCTGCGTTCGCCCGTTCCTGCAACACAACCTTCGCTGACATCTCCACCAAGCTTGCCCCCGGGGAGCTGAAGGAAACAGGCAAGCAGTTCGGCTTGGGCGTAGACATGAAAATCGCAGGGCTCGACACGATCACCGGATCCATTCCGGTCGGCGAAGAAGCCCTTGATCGCACTGAAGCGGGCTACGGGCAGGGCCACGACTTGGTCAGCCCCTTCGGCATGGCCCTGGTCGCAGCCACAGCGGCACGAGGCTTGATGCCGGTGCCTTTTCTTGTCGACGGCCAAAAAACCGAAGTATCCGAAGATGTACGCAAGCTTTCACCGGAGGTAGAGGGTGCGCTACAGCAAATCATGCAGGCGGTGACTGCTCCCGGCGGAACAGCGGCCGGCATGAGCGCTGGCGGGGACATCCGCGGCAAGACCGGCGAGGCGGAAATCTATGGTGGATCACACTCCTGGTTCACCGGATACAGGGCCAACGACGACATCGCCTTCGCCACCCTCATCGTCCTCGGTGGAGGCTCCGAGGCGGCGGTGGCCGTTACCGACCGGATGTTGATCAACTTGGATGAGTCACGCAAAACGGGAGGCTAAAAAGCCACGCCGACCCGTGGGGTTAGCATGGGGGCTATGAGTCAACGTGGAATGTTAACCCCCGGCACACCAACGCCGATCCGGACTGTGCCCGAGCACATCGAGCGCCCCGAATACGCATGGAAAGACGAGGTTCAAGAAAACATCGGAGAGCCCTTCGTGCAGACTCCGGAAAACATTGAGAGGATGCGCGAGGCATCCAAGATTGCAGCTAACGCGTTGGCGACGGCCGGGGCCGCCGTGAAACCCGGCGTCACAACAGACGAAATCGACCGCGTCGCCCACGAATACATGCTTGACCACGGCGCGTACCCCTCGACGCTGGGTTATCGCAGCTACCCCAAGTCATGCTGTGTCTCCCTCAACGAGATTGTCTGCCACGGCATCCCCGACACGACGGTGATCGAGGAAGGCGACATTGTCAACATCGATGTCACCGCCTACAAAAACGGCGTCCACGGCGACACCAACGCCACGTTTTGCGCAGGAGAAGTCGAGCAGCGTCACAAGGATTTAGTCGAGCGCACCTACCAGGCCATGATGCGTGGTATCAAGGCGGCCAAGGCAGGCCGCGAGATCAACGTCATCGGCCGCGTCATCGAAGCCTACGCCAAGCGTTTCGGCTACAACGTGGTCACCGACTTCACTGGACACGGCATCGGCACCACCTTCCACAACGGTCTCGTGGTGCTGCATTTTGATTCGGACGCTTACCGCGATGTGTTGGAGCCGGGTATGACGTTGACTATCGAGCCCATGATTAACCTGGGCGAATTGCCGTACCGAGTCTGGGACGACGGCTGGACCGTGCAAAACGAGGACGGCGAGTACACTGCCCAGTTTGAGCACACGATCCTCATCACCGAGGAAGGAACCGAGATTCTCACCCTTCCGGACGAGGACGTCGCCGCCGGAATGTTGATGCTGGGACAGTAGGGTTTCCACCAGCAAACACGAAAATGCCCCTTCTTCCGCAGCTAATGCGGAAGAAGGGGCTGAGCAACTCGCTGTTCGCGAGAAAGCGGCTTAGAACTTGATCAAGCCGTTGTAGGAAGCCCAGTTGAAGGCGGAGATGACGGCGCCGATCAAAGTGCCGATGCCGGCCAGAACGGTCAGGTCGATCAGGTAGCGAGCCCACTGCGGGACGTTGTCCATGTTAATTTCCTTGCCGAAGGCGTCGGCACCGTAGAACGGTTCCTTAGCGTCGGGGAAGAAGTGGGAGGAACCTTTACCGCTGGACAGGCCGCCGAAGCCGTCCTTGAGGACGTCTCCGAAGTCCTTGTCACCTACCTGCTTACCAGTGAAAGCGGAGGAGCCGGAGTTGTTGGTCTGGCTGGTACCGTTGTCCTTGCTGGAGCCGTCGTTCTGAGCAGAGCCGTTGTCCTGGGAGGAACCATCGTTTTGAGCAGGGCCATTGTTCTGAGCGGAACCGTTGTCCTGGGAGGAACCATCGTTTTGAGCAGGGCCATTGTTCTGAGCGGAACCGTTGTCCTGGGAGGAACCATCGTTCTGAGCAGAACCGTTGTTCTGGGTCGAGCCGTCGGTCTGAGCAGAAGCAACACCGACACCAGTGATGGCGAGGGTCAGGGCGGTAGCAGCTGCAACTGCGGAGGTGCGGAAGTTACGCATGGTAAATCCTTCTTTCTAAAAGGTTGAAACAGGTGTTGTGCGGAATCCCGCTATTTAGACCCCGAGCGGGCCGTGGATGACGAAGTTGTAGGCAGGCCCGACAATGAGGGAAACCAAGGCCGAGACACCAAGGAAGATGGAGCCCACGTAGAGGAGCTGAGCCCACCGTGGCTGCGTCTCCCAAGTCTGTCCGTCCTGACCCTCCTTGGAAGATCCGAACAGGGCTTCTGCATCGGCGCCAGTCTTGACGGTCTTTCCGTCCTCGATCCTCCAGGCATCCAGGCTCTTGCCAAGGTCGGTCGAGGAGCCACCCTCACCCTTCGTTTCGGTGACCTCAGTAGTAATGGGCTTGACCTCCTCGGCGAGGGCGACGGAAGCGGAGCCAAAGGTGACAGCGAGGGCAGTGGCGGCAGCGAAGCCTGCTTTACGGAAATTGCGCATGAGACGAAATCCTTACTCTTTGAGTGCTTACAAGACGTCCGGGCAGTGACAAGCTCTCGACAGGACGTACGAGTCCTACTCGTCTTTATGCCGTTTCCGGTGAGTACCCGGTGTCGTAGAAAAACCATAACCTAAGGGAACCTCAATTGCACCACAAGCTGGGAAAAAGTTGCTAGTGCTTTAAGGAAACCTATAAGGATGCAATAGTGAGCTGGTCAACTATCGTTACATCCGGACTATATTACGTGGGATTTTAGCTAAAACCGGCAAACCTCCCGAAGTGAGAGCGCCTCCCCCCAATTCGGGGGTGTATGGTGTTAACTATTGCTGAGCTGCAGGTCCAAACCCAAAATCGCATTTTCCGTCACCTCCGCGAGGGACGGGTGAATCCAATACTGGCCACGCGCGAAGCCGCGCAAGTCAATGTCGTAGGCAAGAACCGTAATCATCTGCTGAATCAGAGTCGATGCTTGCGGGCCCATATAATGCGCGCCTAGCAGACGGCCAGTGCTGCGATCCGCGACAAGTTTGCACATCCCAGAGGTATCGTCCAACGCCCAGCCGTAAGCGACATCACCGTACTTCTGCACCTTGGTAGTTACGTCGTGACCCGCCTCGCGGGCCTGTGCCTCCGTCATACCAACAGTGGCGATCTCCGGGTGGGTAAAAACCGCGTAAGGAACGTGGTCATGTGGCATAGCTACAAGATCGTTCGGGTTGAGCAGGTTGTGCTTGATCGCGCGGGTCTCGGCGTTGGATACGTGCTTGAGCTGGTAAGGAGAGGAGACGTCGCCCAAAGCCCAAACACCCTCGGCGGTGGTGCGACCGTAGCGGTCAACGCGGATGCGGGCGCCGTCGACAAGCTCGATGCCGCCGGCGTGAGCGTTCAACAAATCCCCGTTGGGCCTGCGGCCCGTCGCTACAAGCAACGCCTCCGAGGTGACCTTAGTGCCGTCATCGAGAGTGAGTGTGACCCCGGCGTCATCCTCGCGCGCCTCAGTCACGGTCGCCCGCTCATGAACCTCATAGGTATTGCGTGCAATTTCGTTGAATCGCTCAACAAAGTCGTGGTCGAGCGTGCGCAGCAACTCAGAACGATTGACCACAGTGACCTTCGTGCCCAGCGCATTGAAGATGTGCGCAAACTCCATCGCAATGAAACCGCCGCCCACAATGATCAAAGACTCCGGCTGCTTCGCAATACGCATGATATTTTCGCTCGTGTAATGCGTAATATCGCTCGCCCACTCAGGGATGACGGGGCGGGCACCCGCCGCAATGACAATCTGGTCTGCAGAAATCGTCTCTTCCTTACCACCCCGACCCGTTGAGATGGTGCGATCTCCGACGAACGTTGCATGCATGTCGTAAACCGTGACGTTGGGGCTGCCGTCTCCGCGCCGGAACTCCTCGCCACCGCTCGCGATGGGGTCAACACGTTTGGTGAAGATGCGGTCCACGATCGCGGGCCAATCGGCACCATTGAAACCGGTATCCAAGCCAAGGTGGGAAGAATGGGCAGCACTGTACGCAGCGTCGGCGGTCTTGACGAACATTTTCGTGGGGATGCAACCAGCGTTAAGACAAGTGCCGCCGAACGAACCCTTTTCCACGATGGCGATTTTCCAGTCCTTGAACTTGCGTGAGGGAATCGAGTTGCCTGAGCCGGCGCCGATGATGATGAGGTCGTAATGGGCATTCATGAGGGTGGAATTAACTCCTTGAAATTGTTTTAGTGCTGGATTTTCAGATCGCTGAGCCAACGCAGAGCGGACGCCAACGCGGCCTCGCGAGCGTACTTTTCGGAAAGGAAAACGTCGTGAAGCGCGCCATCAATGGCCAACACCTGCGAATCACGAGCCAAGGTCGGAGCCCAACGCTTCATGTCTGCCACGTCGAGAACCGTATCCGCAGTGTCGGCAGCCGGGGAATAAGGCTGACGCAGATAAGAATGAGACGACGACAAAGTGAGCATGGGCACCCCGGTGTCAACATCCCCAGAATGAATGCGCTCCTGGCCCAAGAAAATCGCCCGCAGCCAGCCGAGGCTCACACTGTGGCCCTCAATCGGTTTCATGGTGGTGTCGAACCTCCAGCTCCCGTGCTCCTCAATGGAGATGGACTTGCCGTAAGTCGCGGTCCCTCCCTTATTTACAGCCAAGGTGGGAAACGCCTTACCCAACACAGCAACTGGGTACTTCAACGCCAAAACCAACAGCTTTGGAAACTGCATGTCAAGCCACGGGCTATTAAGAATCATGCCCGCTACCGCGGAATGCAGACCCGGGTCCCTACGGCGCACATAATCAAGCCACAGCGGAGCAATCAAGCCACCGGTCGAATGGGCAATCGGGACAACACTGCCGTGCTCGCCCGCGATCAACCGTGCCGCCAGCGTTAACTCGGGAAAATACTCCTCAAGATCAGTCGTGGCGTGCCAGCGCTGCCCCTCACGCCAGGAACGGCCGCACCTTCTCATGTCCACCGCATAAAAGGGGTAGCCCTGCGCAAGGAAATGCTCCGCCACGTGAGCCTGAAAGAAATAGTCAGACATGCCGTGAATCCACAAAAGGGCAGGCTTGGACGAAGGAGAGTCGAAATGTGCGCGCACCAACGTCGCCGGCTCGCTGCCGACCGTGAGGATCTCGGCGTTTTCAAAACCTTCACCGAGGATATCGCGGCGCCACACCAAATCATCGAGGCGCCGGGCACTGTTTGGAGAAACGGGGCGATTGTCGCTCATGGTGACGATGGTAGAACAGATCGCAAACGCGGCGGCAGGAGGTGCTCATGACAACGAAAAAACGATAGGCGTATTGTAGAAGGATGCTGCGGTTGACTTCTTTTTCGCGTGTTCGTGGCGGGAGAGGGATTTTCAGCCGCGGGATTTACTCACGGAATCCGCATTATCGATAAGCGAAAAGGGTTGAACGGATGTCTGAACAACAAGGCAATAACATAAGCGGCGAGGTGGACGTTTTGCTCATTGGCGCGGGCATCATGAGCGCCACCCTGAGCGCGATGCTTCGCGAGCTGGAGCCCGACTGGTCGCAAGTGATCGTTGAACGCCTCGACGGACCTGCGAAGGAGTCCAGCTACCCGCTGAATAACGCCGGCACCGGCCACTCTGCGCTGTGCGAGCTGAACTACACCCCGGAAAAAAACGGGCGCATTGACGTTTCCAAAGCAATGGTGATCAACGAGAAGTTCCAGCTATCCCGCCAGTTCTGGTCCCACCAGCTAGAAAACAACCTGCTGGATGACCCGTCTAAGTTCATCAACCCGGTCCCGCACGTCTCCTTTGCCCAAGGCGAAGACCAGATCGACTACCTGCGCCGTCGCTACGACAAACTGACGGAAAACCACATGTTCCCGAACATGAAGTTTACCGACGACCACGAAGCTTTCGGCGAAAAGCTACCGCTGATGGCCAAAGACCGTGACTTCGACGCCGAACCCGTCGCCATCTCCTGGACTGACGAAGGCACCGACATTGATTACGGTGCGTTGACCAAACAATTCATTGACAACTCCGTGGCGCGCGGCACCGAGGTGCGCTACGGCCGTGAAGTTCTCAACCTCAAACGCGAAGGCAACTTCTGGAAGGTCACCGTTCGCAACGTCCACACCGGCGATAAGCAAGTGCTCAAGGCCCGCTTCGTCTTTGTCGGTGCCGGAGGCTACGCCCTTGACCTGCTGCGCAAAGCGGGCGTTCCCGAGGTCCGCGGCTACGCTGGCTTCCCAATCTCCGGCCTGTGGCTGCGCACCACCAACCAAGAGATCGTCTCCCAGCACAAGGCGAAAGTCTACGGCAAAGCAAAGGTGGGCGCCCCACCAATGTCCGTTCCGCACCTCGACCTACGCGTCATCGACGGCGAGGAGTCTTTGCTGTTTGGCCCCTACGGTGGGTGGAGCCCGAAGTTTTTGAAGGAGGGCTCCTACCTCGACCTATTTAAGTCGATCCGCCCCGACAACATCCCGTCTTACCTCGGCGTCGCCGCCACCAACTTCAGCCTCGTCACGTACCTAGTTTCCGAGGTTTTTAAGGACTTCGACGGCCGCATGGAGGCCTTGCGCGAGTACTATCCCTCCGCCGACGGCAAGGACTGGGACACCGTCGTCGCCGGCCAGCGCGTTCAAGTAATCAAGCCGGCCGCGGCCCCGAGCTTCGGCACCCTGGAGTTCGGCACGGCGCTGGTCAACGACCAGTCCGGCTCCATCGCCGGTATTCTTGGTGCTTCTCCGGGTGCATCCATCACCCCATCGGCGATGCTCGAGCTGTTGGAGCGCTGCTTCGGCGAGCGCATGATCGAGTGGTCCGACAAGCTGCACGAGATGTTCCCGACGTATGGCATCTCGCTCAAGCGCGACGCTGGCGCTTTCCAAAAGCAGTGGGATTGGACACAAAAAGTGCTCAAGCTGGAGCCTTAAAAAGCTTCGAGCAAATCAGCGCCCCTTTGACTCACGTGCCGCAATAGGTGACAAAGGGGCGCTTGTCTTCCCCAGCTCGCTGTGCTGTTTCAGGTGCGGACATCCAATCCTTCCCCGCGTTGGGGTTAAACGGGTCGGTCACGGCAGCGAGCAGCTCGTTGTAGGGCAGGTAGTTGCCGTCGCGCTCCGCGCTGGTGATGGCCTTTTGCAACATGTAATTGCGCGGAATGAAAATAGGCCCGCCATGGTTTTCCCGGTTGTAGACAGTGATGTCGGCAGCATGTGCGAGCGATTGCGGGTCCGGGACCTCCCGGCCCCAGTGTTGCTCCCAGACCTGCTGGATAGGCGCCAAGATGCGAGTTGCGGTGTCGGCCTCCATGACGCAAAGAAGCGCCTCCGCCAATCGTGCCAGGTTCCACGCGATAATCGGAGGTTGGTTGCCGAAGGCGTAACGCCCAGCCTCATCAATTGAGGAGTAGCGGGCGTCAGCCTGAAAGACCGGCGTAAAAGCGCACGGCCCATAGTCGATTGTCTCACCGGAAAGCGTGGTGTTATCGGTATTCATCACGCCGTGTACAAATCCGATGCGCATCCACTTCGCCACAAGGCTGACCTGGCGGTGCATCACCGTTTCCAAAAGAGCAGCAGGGCTGGCGAAACCGGCCGCCGCGACAACCTTTTCCACCAGCTCGCCCGACTGGGTAGCTGCGAACTGGACGGTGCCCACTCGCAAGTGGGAAGATGCGACACGCACGACAATTCCCCCAGGAACAACTCCTTGTTGCCGCAACACCTTATTTCCGGTGGTCAAAACGGCTAGCGCACGGGTTGTGGGAATTCCCACGGCGTGCATGAATTCGCTAACCAGGTACTCGCGCAGCATCGGCCCTACCGCGCCGAAACCATCAGAGCCGGGGCGGGAAAACGGAGTCGGACCAGAACCTTTCACTTGGATCTCCCGGCCTTGGGGGTCGCTTGTGAGGTCGCCGAGGAGGAGAGCGCGGCCGTCGCCAAGCAAAGGCACAAACTGCCCGAACTGGTGACCGGCATAAGCCGTGGCAGAGCCACCATCTACACCGGCGAGCCAGCGCGTGCCTCCATCGCTGCGCAACCATTCAACGTCAAGTCCAAGCGAGACCGCGAGCGATTCATTGAGCACCTTGATGTCCAGGGCGGGGAAGTCAGCAGCGTGAGCGGCGCGGGCCAACTCAGGCAGCCTCTGCGCGAAAGTGTGATTCAACGAGGGCCGTGCGGAAGCGTTCATGCTGCCACCCTAGACTTGCAGGCATGAATTTTGGGACGGTGACGTTGGTGGGCGGAGGCCCGGGCGATTGGGACCTGATGACTATTCGCGGCCTGCGCGCCCTCGAAACAGCCGACGTTATCCTCACCGATCACCTGGGTCCTTCCTCGCAGTTAGAGGATTTCATCGATGTCTCCGCCAAAGTCGTCATCGACGTATCCAAACTGCCCTACGGCAAGCAAGTCGCCCAGGAACGAACCAACGCTCTGCTCGTGCAACACGCCACAGCCGGACGCGACGTAGTACGCCTCAAAGGCGGCGACCCCTTCGTGTTCGGCCGTGGCTTCGAGGAAGTGCAGGCATGCGCCGCCGCCGGAATCAAATGCGTAGTCGTACCTGGGGTGACCAGCGCGGTATCCGTGCCAGCGGCCGCCGACGTTCCCGTCACCCAGCGCGGTATCACCCACAGCTTCACCGTGGTCTCAGGACACCTGCCCCCAGGGCACAGCAACTCGCTTGTAAACTGGCCCGCCCTCGCCCGCGTCGGCGGCACCATCGTCGTGATCATGGGCGTGAAAAACGCGCGCGCCATCTGCGATTGCCTGCTGGATTCGGGATTGGCCCCCGACACCCCAACGGCAGTCATCCAAGAAGGCCAGACCCCGCGACAGCGCGCGTTTTACGCCCCGCTATCTCACCTTGCCGACGTGATGGAGAACGAAGCGGTCGTCTCACCAGCCGTGTACGTCATTGGGGAGGTGGCAGGCCTTGCGCACACTTGATGCATTGATCATGGATACCGCAGGCTTCGACGCCGACACGGTGCTGGTATGCGAAGACCCGACGGGAGATCTCACTGCCGCGGCCGTCGAGTCTGGACACCTAGTGATAGTTCTCGACGCCGATTATTCCCGCTGCCAGAAAGCGGTGTCGCTGGGTGCCACGATCGCGGGCGATAGACGTCTCGACACCTACCTCGCCGGCTCATCCGGTTCCGCGGTGGCGATCGGGGAAATGCCGAAATCGCTGGCGCGGCTCAACTACCTTTCCCGTTCCATCGCGGGGGCGGGGTTTTCCTCCGTCCGGCTAGTGTTGGGAGCTAACAACAAACACCTGGCACGGTCGATGAACGACGTGCTTGGGGAGTCCTTCACAGATGTTTGCGCGTCACGCGGGCGCGGCAAGTACCGCTGCTTGGTCGCCGCCGGGCCCCGAAAGGTAGCTTATGAACCGGTTCGTGGGGAGGGACTTGTCGCCTTCGGCGGGGTCTTTTCTGGCGCCAAGCCCGATTTCGGTGGTGAGTTGCTGCGCTCGGTGCTGCCTTCAAAGCTTGGTCGCTTCCTCGATTTCGGGTGCGGCAACGGCTCCGTTTCCCGAGGTTTGAGCGGCAGCATCGTGGCCACGGATTCCTCGGCGGATGCGGTGCTTTCCGCCCGGGCTATCGGCCTCGAGGTCACTTGGGATGATGCCGGTTCCCGTTTCGCAGACGGTTCCTTCGACACCATCGCGCTCAACCCGCCCTTTCACGAGGGAACCACCGTTGACACCAGCCTCGCAAGCTCGCTTCTCGACGCCGCCCAACGCCTCCTTTCCCCAACCGGCACCCTCTACATGGTGCACAACTCCCACCTGCGCTACCGAGATGAGGTGGCGCGGCGCTTCCTTTCGGTCCAGGAAGTGGCCAGGGACCGCCGCTACACGGTGCTGCGCGCTAGCTGATACGCCGTGGCCTTTGATGGGTGCGGATGTATTCCTCCAAGTAGGGTTGGGCAAAAGATACAGCGCCCCAACCAGTGGGCATGATCAGGTCGCGCTCGATGAGCTTCGCACGGGTGTCGCTAAGCCCGGTTACGGGGCGCCCCAGCTGCTCCGCAAGGTCAGAACTGGTCACGTCCTGACCGCCGAGAAGCGCCATTGCCTCGAGGTATTCGCGTTGGCGTAAGGGGACGTCGCGAAGCGAAGGCTGGTGGACCTGCGTCCCCAAACGCTCGATCGCTTCACGACGCACACCCGCCACCTCCCCCGACCCAATCACACCCCTTGCCTCATCCCACGCCAGATAACCGATGAGCTGCACCAAATACGGATAGCCCTGCGTAAACCGGGCAGCCTGCTCAGCCGCATCCGGGGCGAAAGGTTTATCCGACTCGGCAGCAGTTAGGGTGAGGGTGCGGATGGCGTCGTCAAGCGTGAGCGGACCCAGCTCATAATGGCGAGCCCGACGAAGAAACGTCGCGCCCGGCAGATCAAGCAGCCGATTAACGCCGCGCGTGAGACCTGCCATGGCGAGGGCAATCTCGGCGTCGTCACGAACAAGGTCCTGGTAAGCCACCGCGATCCGGCTCAAATCATCAGGGTCAGAATCCTGCACCTCATCGATCGTGATCAGCACACCGGTATCAATACTGTCCAACAACTCTCGCAGACGGGTGATCAACCTCGGCTGCAAGCTAATATCCTTCTCCTCAGTGCGCACCGAACCAATCCCGGCGACCGAAAACCCCGTAATCGTGCGGCCGGGGCGAGGGTTGACTGTCTGCAAAGCCTCTGGAATCACAGAGTTCGTTAGTGCCTCCGCCATGCCCTCTCTGCCCGACGCCCTCAGTACAACCCAGCCCCTTCTTCGTGCAATATCCTCAAGTTCAGTGAGCAACACCGTCTTACCAATACCCCTGGAGCCAGACACAATGATGCTCCGATGCGGGTCGCCAGGGCCGTTGTCTAGGGCGCGACCGAACTCGTCGAGTACGGCCTCCCGGCCAGCCCAGACGCGGGGACTGGCGCCGAAGGTGGGGCGGAAGGGGTTTTTCATGGTAATTAGTCTACGTGGTCGAGGCTGCGCGTTGATAAATTGATAAACTCGGCGGGGGGAGGGATAGTGGTTGGGGGACTTCTCGCCAGGGTGTTTTGTGTGTGTGGCAGGCGGTGGCGAGGTATCCCTTGACTGAGGTCCCGTAACGGCTATCACGGCCTGGAGGTCTGGGGGGTTGGCCGCCGGCTCGGCGGGGGGAGGGATAGTGGTTGGGGGACTTCTCGCCAGGGTGTTTTGTGTGTGTGGTGGGCGGTGGCGAGGTATCCCGTGACTGAGGTCCCGTAACGGCTATCACGGCCTGGAGGTCTGGGGGTTGGCTCGGCTCGCCGGCCGGCGAGGGAGGGATAGTGGTTGGGGGACTTCTCGCCGGGGTGTTTTGTGTGTGTGGCGGGCGGTGGCGAGGTATCCCGTGACTGAGGTCCCGTAACGGCTATCACGGCCTGGAAGTCTGGGGGTTGGCCGCCGGCCGGCGGGGGGAGGGATAGTGGTTGGGGGACTTCTCGCCGGGGTGTTTTGTGTGTGTGGCGGGCGGTGGCGAGGTATCCCGTGACTGAGGTCCCGTAACGGCTATCACGGCCTGGAAGTCTGGGGGTTGGCCGCCGGCCGGCGGGGGGAGGGATAGTGGTTGGGGGACATCTCGCCAGGGTGTTTTGTGTGTGCGGCGGGCGGTGGCGAGGTATCCCGTGACTGAGGTCCCCTAACGGCTATCACGGCCTGAAAGTCTGGGGAACCAATGCAGTGTTCGGCCAGTCTAAGTAGACATGGGGAAAGACAGAAGAAACCCGATGGAAGTGGAAAGGGAACGCAAACGGCGCCGACAGCTTGCCGACCAAATCTTAAACACCCGCAGGTTGACCTGCGGACACGAAGTGTGGAACTCCCTCGCTGAAGGCGAACTGATTACGGTTGCCCCTCAGTTTCTTTTTCCCACTGACTTGTGGAATTCACTGCCTCGGCATGAGCAGCAGTTCGTCAAGGTTGTTGCGGTGGGGCGGAGTATGCGTTCCACGGTGTTGGTGGGGCGATCAGCGGCGCGTTTCGCTGGCATGTGGGTGGTTGCCTTGACGCCAGAGAAGGTGGAGGTTGCCTCGCCGAAGGGCAGCGTGGGGCCCAGTTTGAGAAGTAACCCTGACTACGCGGTGAAAAGGTTCCGCCTCAGCGAGCGGCAGACTTATGAGCATGAGGGTGTCAAGGCGACTGTGTCGGCGCGGACTGCTATTGATATTGCCCGGTTGCACGGCTTTGTGGAGGGTTTGGTTGCTTTCGATTGGGTGTTGCGCGTGGGGCTGCGTAGGTCGATGGTTCTTAAAGAACTACAGCGTATGGGGCCTTTTCAAGGCAAAGAAGTGGTGGTGAGGTGTCTGCAATATGCCACGGATTTGTCGGAGTCTCCGTTTGAGTCTTTGGCTCGGGCTTTGCTCATTGAGGCGGGGTATGACCCTGAGCCTCAGCACGTCATTGGTTCCTATCGGGCTGATCTCGTTGTCGACGGATGGCTGCTTATTGAGATCGACGGGGACAGCAAGTATGAGCACGACACAGAATTGACTATTAAACGCGAGAACGATCGGAAGAAGCGTATCGAGAATAAGGGGTACAAGGTTTTGCGTTACCGGCCGAAGGACTTGCTTTCAAATCCGGCCGGGTTTGTTGAGGAGGTTCGGGCGGCGTTTCAGACCACCAGGGTCAGTTGAGTGTCGGCGATTTCGACGTGGAATCCTGCCTCGTGAGCCGCTGTGGCTACCTCGTCGATGGAGGTGCATGTGGGCCCGAGTGCTAGGGCGCGCGCCAGTTCGCCTTTGTAGTGTTTGTTGAAGTGGCTGATTACTTTGCGTGTGCCGTTGCTTTCGGTTTCCACGCGTACTGTTGTTGCTCCGGGTACGGGGCCGAGGGTGTGGTAGGCGCCGGAGCGCATGTCTATTACGAAGCCCGCTTCGAGGAGCACGTCGCTTATCGACGCCCCCCAGCGCGTCTTCATCGTCGGTAAGCTGCCGTCTCTGGCGGGTAGCTTTGAGGCGCCGGAGAGGCGGTAGCGTGGGATGCTGTCGTTGGCGCGGACCACGCCGAAGAGGGCGGAGCCGATGGCTATGCGCGATAGTGCTGGGTCGGGGAGGGTGTGGGCGGAGAGGGCGTCGTAAAGCACGCCTGTGTAGCGGTAGATGGCGGGCATTACGGGGGCGTGGCGAAGCGAGCGGTTTTCTTCCGCCTCCCTGCGTTTGGAGGTGGGGATTTTCAGTGTTGCCATCATCTTGTCAACATCAAGCACGGCGAGGTCGTCCAGGATTTCCGAGCGGATCGGGTCGAGGGCGGGAAAGGAGACGTCAATTCCGTCCATTTCGCCACCTGCCGCTTTCGTCTCAGAGGGCGGGAGCAGGATGAGCATGGGCCTTAGCCTAGCGGTAGTATATCCGCCATGATTACACGCCTGTCTGAGCTTTTCCTGCGCACACTGCGCGAAGATCCGGCTGATGCCGAAGTTCCTTCCCACAAGCTTCTTCTCCGGGCGGGCTACATCCGCCGCGCCGCCCCGGGTGTGTATTCCTGGCTCCCTCTTGGGCTGCGCACCCTGCGCAAAATTGAGGGCGTGGTGCGTGAAGAAATGGACCGGATGGGCGGCCAGGAGCTTCTTTTCCCGGCGTTGCTTCCGCGCGAGCCTTACGAGTTGACGAACCGTTGGTCCGAGTACGGAGATGATCTTTTCCGGCTCAAGGACCGTAAGGGAGCGGACATGCTTTTGGGCCCGACCCACGAGGAGATGTTTACCGCCGCGGTCAAAGATCTTTATTCTTCCTACAAGGATCTCCCGGTCACGCTGTACCAAATTCAGACGAAGTACCGCGATGAGGCGCGCCCCCGCGCCGGCATTTTGCGTGGGCGCGAGTTCGTGATGAAGGATTCTTACTCTTTCGATATGACTGACGAGGGCCTCAACGACTCCTACGCCAAGCACCGGGCTACCTATCAGCGCATCTTTGATCGGGTCGGGATTTCCTACGAGATTTGCAAAGCGACTTCGGGTGCGATGGGTGGTTCGGCATCGGAGGAGTTTTTGGCGTATTCGGAAAACGGTGAGGACACTTTTGTTGTCTCGACGGCGGGAGACTACGCGGCGAATGTGGAGGCAGTTGTCACCGTCGCGCCTGCGGAAAGGCCCATTGAGGGATTGCCGGAAGCTGAGGATCGTGAAACTCCGAACGCTGAGACCATCGAAGCGCTTGTGGCTTGGGCGAAAGCTAATGGAATTGAGGCTGAGGCGAAGGACACGTTGAAGTGCATGGTCGTCAAGATCAACGACCCACGCGTCCTTAACGACGAAGGTGAGCCGGTCGGACCCCAACTTGCTGTAGTGCTAATTCCGGGTGATCGTGAGCTGGACGAGAAGCGTTTGGAGGCATCGCTTGAGCCGGCCACGTTTGAGTTGGCAGGTGAAGATGATTTCGCTGCGCATGATTTTTTGGTGAAGGGCTATGTCGGCCCCCGTGCGATGTCTGCCAACGGTGTTCCGGTCTATGCCGATCCGCGCGTGGTCAAGGGCAGTTCCTGGATCGCGGGGGCGGACAAGCACGAGTACCATGCCATCGGGCTTGTCGCCGGACGTGATTTCGAGGTCGATCATGTTGTTGAGGCTGCGCAGATTCATGAGGGAGATCCTTCACCGAGCGGCAACGGCACCGTCAAGTTGGCGCGCGGTATTGAGTTGGGGCACATTTTCCAACTGGGCCGTAAGTACACAGACGCGATGGATGTGCAGATTCTTGATGAAAACGGCAAGCGCACCACCCCGACGATGGGTTCGTACGGCATCGGTATCTCTCGTATGATGGCGGTGGTTGCGGAGCAGCGCCACGATGACAAAGGCTTAGTGTGGCCCGTGGAGATTGCTCCTTTTCAGGTGCATGTGGCGGTGGCTAACAAGGATTCGGCCGCAATGGAGGCTGGGCTTGCGCTCGTCGAGGAGCTGGACGCCGCGGGTATGGAGGTAGTTTTCGACGATCGGCCGAAGGTTTCGCCCGGCGTGAAATTCAAAGACGCCGAGTTGCTCGGCATGCCTTTCGCGGTCATTTTGGGGCGTGCTTTTGCTGAGGGCAAAGTGGAGTTACGTATCCGGGGTGGTGAAACGCTGGAGGTGGCGGCTGGGGACGTCGTCGAGAAGCTGCGCGAGCTGATTGGTTAGGCCGACTGTGCTTGCGCCGCTAAGGTGATTGCCGCTATCGCCCACGCGGTGCTTTCGGCTGTTGCTGCGGTGGCGCGCCAGCGCAACACCATGTCCTCGGCCAGCTTTTCCACGAGTGTGGCGGCTGAGGACTCGTCTGTGGGGGTGTTTTCGCCCAGCTCATAGCCGGGTGCTGACACGGGCAGCTCACCGTGAGGCTCGATGAGGTCGATGAGGAAGGCGCGGCGCTGAGAGGAGGCCTTGCGAAGTTGGATGATTCGTTGGTCCACATCGTCGAGGGTGTAGGCGGCACATAGCCCGAGCGCGTAATCGAAGGCATACTCTTGGTCGAGCATTGCGCGAGCGGTAGCTACATCGGCATCGTCGGTGACGTTGACCTTCGGAAAGTCCAGTGGCTGGGTGGCTGCCGTGTCGATGGCTTGGGCGACAACTAGGGCAACTGACTCAGCCGGCACAGACTGTGCTGCTGCAGCGCCGGCGGCCGCAGCGTTGTGTGCCAAGGTGTATGCGTCCGTTGCGCCTTTGCTGGGGGACGTATTTTCCCCGACGCGGCAAGACCGTGGGGGTTGACCGGAATCGTCGGTGCCGCAGACCCGGATGATTTCCGCGTAGAGCTGCTCGGCGTGAAGCTGGCGAAGTTCGGCGGTTGCAGGGGCGTCGACAAGTGAGCTGGCGTCTGCCTCCGCCTGGCGGGCGAGCTGGAGGATCTCCTTGTTTGGACGCGGACCGAGTACCTCTGCCGCGGAGCAGGAGCTCACAGCCAAACACAGTGGGATAAGCGCAAGGTGGGAGAACTTCACCCGCAAAACGCTACACGATAGTGTATTGACCATGGCATTTCCTGGAGTCGAAACCCTCACCGAACTAATCCGTTCCCTCGCCGAGAGCAGGGGAATGGACATTGAAGACCTGCGCACTGTCAAGGCAGGGAAAAAATCGCAGGTGGTGATCGCACTTGACTCCGACACCCACCCGAGCCTCGACGAACTTGAGGAAATCTCCAATGAGATCAGTTCCCTTTTCGACGCCAAAGAAGAAGCTGGCGAACTGAATTTCGGTGCGGGCTACACCCTCGAAGTGACCACTCCCGGCGTGGACCTGCCGCTGAGCGCCCCTCGCCATTTCCGCCGCAACCGTGGACGCCTAATTCACATTAGGGAGCAAACCTTCCGGGTTGGTGCGCTTGACGCTGAGGAAAAGACAGTGGCCCTCATTGAGGCCGGGGCGAAAAACCCGCAGGTGTTCACCTTCCCGGTTTCCGATCTGGCCGGTGCGGTGGTAGAAGTGGAGTTCAACAATCCGCCTGTGGTCGAGTCCGAACTGGCGGGGTTAACGTTCGACGAGGTCGCTAAAGTGGCCTCCACTGGAGAGGAAGACAAGTGAATATCGACTTGGGTGCGCTGGAAGCGATCGAAAACCAGCATGGCATTGCTGTCGACGACATGCTCGCCACCATCGCGGAAGCCCTGCTCTCCGCATACCAGGAGTACCGCGAAACTCCCGCCCAGCCCAATGAGAAGGCGCGTATCGACATTGACTCCGACACCGGTGATGTCGCGGTCATCTTGGTTACCCTCAACGACGAGGGTGAAGCCGAAAGTGAAAAGGACGTCACTCCGGTTAACTTCTCTCGTCTGGGCGCTCCTGCGGTGCGCGCAGGCATCATGCGTCGCCTCCGCGAAAAGGACGCCGGTCGCGTGTTTACCGAATACTCCGAGTTCGAGGGCAAGGTTGTCTCCGGTGTTGTCCAGCGTGACGCTGCCGCGGAATCTCGCGGGATCATCGTTGTTCAACTTGGTACCGAAAAGGACCCGCAGGACGGCATTGTGCTGCCGGCGGAGCAGATCCCGGGTGAGAGGCTGAAGCATGGCGACCGTGTGAAGGCTTATGTAGTGGGGGTAAACAAGAGTGATCGCAGCGTGTCAGTGAACCTGTCGCGCACGCACCCTGAGTTGGTGCGCGGCCTGTTTGCCTTGGAAGTGCCCGAGGTTGCTGACGGCACCGTCGAGATCATGTCGATTGCACGGGAGGCGGGGCATCGTACCAAGATCGCGGTGCGGGCCAACGTCAAGGGCGTCAACGCTAAAGGGGCTTGCATTGGGCCTCGCGGTTCGCGCGTGTCCAGTGTGATGAAGGAGCTCGGCGGCGAAAAGATTGACATCATTGACTACACCGAGGACCCGGCGAAGTACGTGGGTAATGCGTTGGCGCCGTCGAAGGTGGTGCGTGTTGAGGTGCTCGATGTCGATGCCCAGATGGCGCGGGTGACCGTGCCGGATTATCAGCTTTCGCTTGCGATTGGCAAGGAGGGGCAAAATGCCCGCCTTGCCGCGCGGCTGACAGGGTGGAAGATTGATATTCATTCCGATGCTGCGCAATAGGCTCAGTGGGGCAAGTACAAAAAATGGCGCCGATGGCGTAGGATTATTGATGGCTTAAATCACGCTGGCCACGTCGGTATTTCCACCCGGTGATTGGTCGACCAGCGACATCGGAGAATGTGAGACGCGTCTTTCCCGCCCGCCCGCGGGTTGGGGGCAGAAAGGAAGTGGATGGAGACAACCGCGCCGGCTCACGCTAAGTCCGCGCGTGCCATCCGTTGCCGTACGTGCATTGCTTATCGACGCACCCTGCACGACTCTCACCTTCTCCGCCTGGTCGAGGATCCGCAGCAACCCGGTCGGGTGCTTGCGGATCCTTCCCGGTCGCTTCCCGGAAGGGGAGCTTGGATAACGCCGACGTGGGAGGCGTTCGAGCTGGCGGAGCAGCGCCGGGCTTTTTCCCGGGCGCTTCGCATGTCCGCCCCGGCGGAGTTAGGTCATGTACGGACGTACCTCGCAAGCATTGCGGGAGACCCACACGAAGTAAGGAAGACCGAACACTGATGAGTACGCAACCATGAAGCAGCATCAGCGATGAAAGTCACTGCCAACGACTAGAGGTCAGTAGCCTTTGCGGGCTCACTGCCTTCTAGCAATAACCTAGAGGAGACACGTGCCCGGAAAGCTACGCGTTCACGAACTGGCGAAACAGCTCGGCGTAACAAGTAAGGAACTGCTCGCCACGCTCAAAGAGCAAGGTGAGTTTGTCAAAACCGCCTCATCTACCATCGAACCCCCGGTGGTGAAGAAGATGAGGGCCGTCTACGAGGAGAAGTCCGGATCCGGCGAGCAATCTGCTGCAGGTGCCGGCGAGAAAAAGGCCGCAAAGCCGACCCCGACCGCGACCCCCAAACCGGGGTCTGCCGCACCGAAGCCGGGCGCTGGCCCGAAGCCGGGCGCACCCAAACCGGCAGCTTCCGCTCCCAAGCCCGTTGCTGAGAAGCCTGCAACGGCAACGGCTAGCGCGCCTAAACCTGGCGTTGAAAAACCAGCAGCGCCTAAGCCTGCGGCCGCGAAGCCCGGGCAGGAGGCTTCCAAGCCTGCATCTGGCCAGGCCGGGAAGGGCGGGCCGACTCCGGGAGCAATGCCGCGTCCGATGCCTAAGCCTGGCGGTCGCCCGCGTGTGGCTAACAACCCGTTTTCTTCCAACACTGGCGCTGCGCGCCCCGCACCGCGACCCGGTGGACGCGGCGGCGCTGCCGGGCAGGGTGGCGCTCCCGGGCGCGGACGTGGCGCTGGCGCCGGCGCGCCGCGGCCTGGTGCGCCGCGGCCCGGTGGCGAGCGCGGCGGACAGCGCCCAGGTGGCGGCGGAGCACGCCGCGGGCCCTCGCCTTCTGATATGGCGCCGAACCCGGCGCAGATGCCGTCGAAGTCCGCTCCTGCCCGTGGTGGCGGCGGCGGGCGGGGCTCCGGTGGCCCGGGAGGTCCGGGTGCGCCGGGTGGTCCGCGCGGCGGCGGGGGATTCCGTGGTCGTGGTGGCCGCCGCGGCGGCACCGCAGGTGCTTTCGGACGTCCGGGTGGCGCGCCTCGCCGTGGGCGTAAGTCGAAGCGCCAGAAGCGCAACGAGTATGAAGATCTGCACGCACCGAACGTCGTCGGCGGCGTTCGCCTGCCCGACGGTGGAGGCACGGTAGTGCGCCTTCGCCAGGGTGCGACCCTGTCTGACTTCGCTGAGAAGATCGGTACTGACGCATCGAACCTGGTTCAGGCCCTGTTCAATTTGGGTGAGATGGTGACTGCGACCCAGTCCGTTTCTGAGGAAACTTTGCAGCTTTTGGGCGCGGAGATTAACTATGAGGTCAAGGTTGTCTCCCCGGAGGACGAGGACCGTGAGCTTTTGGAGTCCTTCGACCTACAGTTTGGTGCCGACGAAGGCGACGACGAGGACCTTGAGTTCCGTCCGCCGGTGGTCTCTGTCATGGGTCACGTTGATCACGGCAAGACCCGCTTGCTTGACTCGATCCGGCGCGCGAACGTCGGAAAGGGCGAAGCTGGCGGCATCACGCAGGGAATCGGCGCTTACCAAACCTCAGTTACCCTTGAGGACGAGGAACGCAAGATTACCTTCTTAGACACCCCGGGCCACGAGGCGTTTACGGCCATGCGTGCCCGCGGCGCTAAGTCCACCGATTTGGCCATCTTGGTCGTCGCTGCCGACGATGGCGTTATGCCTCAAACCGTCGAGGCGATCAACCATGCCAAGGCAGCGGATCTTCCAGTTGTTGTGGCAGTGAACAAGGTGGACAAGCCCGAGGCTCAGCCGGAGAAGATTCGCGGCCAGCTCACCGAGTATGGCTTGGTGCCTGAGGAGTACGGCGGTGACACGATGTTTATTGACATCTCCGCCAAGCTGGGTACCGGTATCGATGAGCTGCTTGAAGCTGTTTTGCTGACCGCAGATGCTGCGCTTGATTTGCGGGCCAACCCGGACATGGACGCGCAGGGTATTGCCATTGAGTCCCACCTGGATCGCGGCCGTGGTCCGGTGTCCACCGTTATTGTGCAGCGCGGCACGTTGAGCGTCGGTGACTCCATTGTGGTCGGCGGCAGCTACGGTCGTGTGCGTCGTATGGTTGATGAATGGGGCAACGATGTTGAGGTCGCTGGCCCGTCCCGGCCGGTGCAGGTGCAGGGTCTCAGCGGTGTGCCCGGCCCTGGCGATAACTTGTTGGTGGTCGAAGATGACCGTGTTGCCCGCCAGATCGCGGCCCAGCGTGATGCACGGATGCGCTCCGCTATGCAGGCGCGCACCAAAAAGCGGGTGTCCTTGGAAAATCTGGATCAGGCTCTCAAAGAGACGGACCAGCTCAACCTTATCCTCAAGGGCGACAACGCCGGTTCGGTGGAAGCCTTGGAGGAAGCCCTGCTCAAGTTGGATATCGACGACGAGGTCGAGGTCAACATCATCGACCGCGGTGTCGGCGCTGTGACACAGACCAACGTCGTATTGGCAAATGCTTCCGACGCCATCATCGTCGCCTTTAATGTTCGTGCTGAAGGCAAGGCGACCGAGGAGGCTAACAATGAGGGCGTGGAGATCCGCTACTACTCGGTGATTTACCAGGTCATCGAGGATATGGAGAATGCGCTGAAGGGCATGCTCAAGCCGATCTACGAGGAGAAGGAAATCGGCGCCGCCGAGATCCGCCAGATCTTCAAGGCTTCTGCTGTCGGACTCATCGCCGGTTGCATGGTCACTGAGGGCAAGGTGCGCCGCAACGCGAAGTGCCGCCTGGTCCGCGACGGCAACGTCATCACCCCGGACGCGACGATTCAGTCGCTGCGGCGGGAGAAAGATGACGTCACTGAGGTGGATAAGGGATACGAGTGCGGCATGGTGTTGTCCTACCCGGACATCCAGGTCGATGACATCGTCCAGGTCTACGAAATGGTTGAGGTGCCGCGTTCTTAACGCGGCGTGAGCCTTGAGATTCCGGCCCCGCCCCTTTCATCGTTGTCAACGAGGGGGAGGGGCCGGTTTTTGTGCCGATAGACGCGCCCTCTGACGCGTGGAAGGGGCACGGTAGGATATCGGGGAAACTATCCGCTGTCTAAAGGAGATTTCGATGGCTGAGAACCCTCGTGCCCAGCGCCTGGCGAAGCGCATCCAGGAGATCGTGGCGAGTGCAATCGAGCGCGAGTTCAAAGACCGTCGTCTGGAACTTATCACCATCACCGATGTCAGGGTGACGGGAGATCTCCACGACGCGAAGGTGTACTACACCGCTCGCGGCAGGGACATCGATGATGAGCCTGATTATGAAGCTGCGGCGCAAGCGCTGGCTCGCGCCCGCGGCCAGTTGCGCAAGATCGTCGGCGATCAGTTGGGGGTGCGGTTTACCCCGACGTTGTCTTTTGAGCAAGACATGGTGCCTGAGGCGTCGGCACGTATGGAGGAGTTGTTCAACCGGGCGCGTGAGCGCGACGCGGAGTTGGCGAAGCTGCGTGAGAACGCGAAACCCGCCGGTGAGGGCAATCCGTATAAGGGAATGGATGACTAGATGGAAAGTTTTGTACGTCATAGGCCGAGCCCGGAGGGGAGATTGTTTCCGGAGCTGAGCGGTACTTTCGCAGAAATTGCCGCTCGTTTACGCGCGGCATCTTCCGTGGTGGTTGTGGCCCACATCCGTCCTGATGCTGACGCGGTGGGCTCCGCCTGTTCCTTGGCGCAAGCCCTGCGCAAGGTAGGCCTTGACGCTTCCGTGTGCATCGGGCAAAGGTTCAAACATCCCGACAACCTTGACGGTATCCCGGGTGTTGAGGAAATTAGTTACGTCACGGAGCTTCCCGAGGCTGATCTGGTGGTCACCGTCGACTGTGCTTCGATTGATAGGACTGGTGCGTTCGCCGCTCCGATCGCCAAGCGCCGCGACAGCGTCATTGTCATCGACCACCATGAAACGAATCCTGGTTTCGGCGGTGTGAACTTGGTAACTATTTCTGAGTCGACGACAGTGCTTGTGCGGGAGTTGATCTCTTACCTCGGCGTCGAACTCGACCGGGATATCGCCTACTGCCTGTACGCGGGTTTGGTTACCGACACGGGTAGTTTCCGCTGGGGCACGCCGCGCATGCACTTGTTGGCGGCGGAGCTGATTGGCTTCGGCTTGGATACTCGCCAGATCGCCCTTGAGTTGATGGACGAGATGGATGGTGAGGATCTGCGCCGCCTCGGCAGCGTGTTGGCGGGAGTGAAGTGGTATACCGCTGGTGGCTACAAGGTCGCCGTGTTCACGATCGAGCCGGAGTTGCACGTCGCGATGGGCCAGTCGGCGGTTGAAAGCGTCATCGATTATTCGCGCACCCTCGCTGGTTGTGATGTCGGCGTGGTGCTCAAGGGGCAAGGGCCCGGGCGGTGGAGCGTTTCGCTGCGCTCAAGCCGGATAGATGTGTCACAGGTAGCCGCGCGGCTGGGCGGCGGGGGGCATGTGCCGGCCGCGGGTTTCAGCGCCGGGGGACTAAGCGACGAGGTGGTGGAAGGGATCCTTCGCGAGATTCGATGAGTGGCGATAACCAGTCAGGTCCTTTCGCTGCTGGCACGCAGGTCTCCGCCCGCCGGATTCTGGGGTTGGCGTTGCCAGCTTTGGGAGTGCTTGCCGCGAATCCGCTTTACTTACTTTTAGACACCGCTGTGGTGGGAAGGCTTGGGACGCAGCAGCTCGCTGCGCTCGCGGCGGGGACCGCAGTGCAGTCGGCGGTGACGACGCAGCTAACCTTTTTGTCCTATGGCACTACGGCGCGGGCTTCGCGCCTTTTCGGGGCGGGGAAGCGTCGTGAAGCTGTTGCTGAGGGGGTGCAGGCTACCTGGCTTGCGGTTGCCGTTGGTGCTTTGTTGATGGCTTTGGTGTGGGCTTTTGCTTACCCGATGGCTTTCTTGCTGAGCGACGACCCCGCAACCGCACTCTTGGCCACGCGCTGGATGCGCGTGGCTGCACTGGCCATTCCCATGGTTTTGCTCATTATGGCGGGCAATGGTTGGCTGCGTGGCGTCCAGAACACTCGGTTGCCCTTCCTCCTCACCCTGTGCGGGCTTATCCCAGGAGCGATCAGTCTGCCCTTTTTGGTCTCTGCCTACGGGCTGGTCGGCTCCGCGGTGTCCAATGTCATCGGCATGGGCATTATCGCCACGTTGTTTCTGGTGGTACTTGCCCGTGAGCACCAGGGTTCGTGGGCGCCGCGGCCGCGGGTGATGGGCAAACAGCTCGTGCTCGGCCGCGACCTCATCTTGCGTTCTTTTTCTTTCCAAGTCTCCTTTTTTGCTGCCGCAGCTGTCGCCGGGCGCTTCGGTGCAGCCTCGTTGGCGGCGCATCAGATCCTGCTGCAGTTGTGGATGTTTCTCACTCTTGTTTTGGATTCTTTGGCTATCGCCGCCCAGACGTTGACTGGGTCGTATTTAGGTCAGGGCAAGCCACGTGAAGCGAAGTCTGTCGGGATCCAGGTCACGAAGTTCTCAGTCTGGTTTTCTCTTGTTCTCGCGGCGGTTTTTGTTTTTCTGGCGGGGCCGATCCAGTCGATTTTCACCGCTGATGTGCGTGTGCGAGAAGTTCTTTACTTTCCGTGGTGGCTCCTTATCGCCATGATCGTGGTTGGCGGTGTGGTCTTTGCTCTCGACGGTGTTTTGCTGGGCGCGGCAGATGCGGCTTTTCTGCGCAATCTGACGGTGGGCTCCATCGTGATCGGCTTGGTGCCTTTTGTTTTCGCCGCCCTGGTTTTCGGGTGGGGTCTGACGGGGATTTGGGTCGGCCACGTGGTCTCTTTGCTGGTACGCCTCGTCGGTGTCGTGATGCGTTTTAATTCCATGAAGTGGGCGCGAGTGGGGGTGAGGTGAGGGCAGGTCGGGGAGTGGTGCTGTGGTAGCAATAAAGGCATGACCACAACCCTGTGGGCCGTCGCGGACCTGCACGCCGCAGTGAAAGCGAATAAGCCCCGCATTGATGCGATTTTGCCGGCGGATCCTTCCGACTGGCTGATTGTCGCTGGTGATGTGGCGGAGAAAATGGACTTGATCGTGCGCACGATGAAGCAGTTGGTGGAGCGCTTCGACACCGTTATCTGGTCGCCGGGCAACCACGAACTGTTCTCCCGTTCAACCGACCGTTACCGCGGTAGGGAGAAGTATTCCGCCTTGGTGCAGGCGCTGCGTGAGATAGGAGTGATTACCCCCGAAGACCCGTACCCGGTTTTCCATGGGGTCACTATCGCGCCCCTTTTCACCCTCTACGATTATTCCTTCCGCGGCGCTGGCATGACAGTGGAGGAGGCGGTGGCGGCGGCGCGGGAGAAAAACCTAATGATGACTGACGAGTTCGCCATCGCGCCGTTTGTTGATGTGCGCGCTTGGTGCTGGGACCGTCTCGCCTACACCACGAAGCGTTTGTCGCGTATTGACGGCCCCACGATCCTCGTTAACCACTGGCCGCTTGTTCAGGAACCGATCCAGCGTTTGCAGTGGCCCGAGATCGGCCTGTGGTGCGGCACCAGGCACACACGCGGCTGGGGTCGGAGGTATAACGCGCAGAAAGTGATCTACGGCCACCTGCACATGCCGGGTGTGATAACTGTCGACGACACCGAGCACATCGAGGTTTCCCTGGGTTACCCCCGCGAGTGGCAGAGTCGAGCGGAAACATTTCCTTGGCCGTACCCGGTGATGGAGGTGGAGAGCTAATGCAGGACTTGGATCTTTTCCCCTCACAGGCGCGCTTTATCTATATCCACACCGGAACCTCCCCGGATCTAACCAATTACCGGGACTTGCACCCGGAGGAACAGGGCTTGGTCAGCCAGGCGGTCGACCTGCGGAAAGGAGAGTTCGGAGACGCCCGCTGGTGTGCCCACCAAGCCTTGGAGGAGCTTGGAGTTAACTCAAAGGAGGCGATCTTGCGCGGCGACCGCGGGATGCCTTTGTGGCCGGATGGATACACTGGCTCGCTGACGCACACGGAGGGGTTTCGTGCGGCTGTGGCGGCGCCGACGAGCCACGTGCTGTCAATCGGGTTGGACGCTGAACCGGCCGCCCCGCTGCCGCCGGAGGTAGTGGGGGAGATCGCGCGGGCGCGTGAGCGCATCGCCATTGAAAAGATGCGCGCAGAAAGCATCGACTGGGCTGACCGACTGGTTTTTTGCGCCAAAGAGGCTACCTACAAATGTTGGTTTCCGTTGACGAGGCGTTGGTTGGGTTTTCATGACGCTGAGGTGGACATCCGCGATGACGGCACCTTTTTGGCCTATATCCTGGCGCGTCCCACGCCGTTGCCTTTCTTTGAAGGTCGGTGGCAGTTGCGCAGCGGCTACATTATTGCCTCGGCGTTTGTCACTCGCTCGCTGGAGGCGCGGCTTCGGCGCCCTAACCGGTTGGCGGTTTAGAGCGTGGAGGGGCGGGCGACGAAGACCGTCGCCAAGCGTTGGCCCTGCTCTTTGACGAGGGCCACGGCGCGTCCATCGGGGCCGATCGCCGCGTGTACGCCTTGGAGCCCGCGCGGGGCGAGCCACTTTCCCATGGACAGCGCCTCGTATTCGACGGCTGTGACGTTTACCACCGGCCACGCACTTTGCAAAGCCTCGTCGAGCGTAAGGCTTAAGGTGGGGTGGGTTTCAAGGTGGCTAAGCGGGTGGGCACAGTCAAGCGTGAAAACCCCAACCTTTTCGCGCCGCAACGCCGTCAAGTGACCGCCGACGCCGAGGTCGGCGCCGAGATCGCGGGCCAGGGAGCGGATGTAGGTGCCCGAGGAGCAGTGCACCCGCGCGTCAATATCGACGAAGTTGCCGTTGCGGCGCACGTCGAGGACGTCGAATGAATGGATGGTCACCGGGCGCGCAGGGATGTCAACATCGACGCCTTCGCGGGCAAGTTCGTGGGCGCGTTTGCCGTTAATTTTGATCGCGGAAACTTTCGAGGGAACCTGCATGATCTCCCCGCGTAGCTTGGCAATGGCCCGGCGCATATCCTCATCACTTACCCCCGATGCGTCCGTCAACGAGGTCACCTCGCCCTCGGCGTCATCTGTCGCCGTCGCCGCCCCCAGGCGGATGGTGGTGGAGTAAACCTTGTCTTGTGCCACCAGGTGGGCCAGCAGTTTTGTGCCGCGCTCAATACCGGCGACGAGTAGTCCCGTCGCCAGCGGATCCAGTGTCCCGGCGTGGCCGACCTTGCGGGTGCCGAAGAACCTACGCAATCGTGCGACAACATCGTGGCTGGTCATCCCTGCGGGTTTGTCAACGAGCACGATTCCGGAGGTAGAGAGGGGATCGGTCATGGTGTCCACATTATGCCGTAACCTAACTGGCGTGGATATTTTGCGTGGTCTGGACGCGGTGCCTGAGGATTTCGGACAACCGGACGGAACGGTAGTCACCATTGGTGTTTTCGACGGGGTGCACAGGGGCCACCAGTTGCTCATTTCCCGAGCCGTGGAAGAAGCCCGCGCTCTCGGTGTACCTAGCGTGGTGCTTACTTTTGACCCTCACCCAGTGGCGGTTTTTGCCCCGGGGCGCGCCCCCTGCGCCCTGTTTACGCTGGAGGACCGGGCCCGCTACATCGAAAAACTCGGCGTTGACCACATGGTGGTCGTGGATTTTCGCAAAGAGTTGGCTGGAGACAGCCCAGCGTCCTATGTGCGTGACACGCTCGTCGGGCGACTGCGCGCCCGCCAGGTTGTGGTGGGGGAGAACTTCACCTTCGGACGCAACGCCGAAGGCACCGCCAAAACTATGTCGGAACTCGGTGCGAAAAACGGCCTCGGCGTTACAGTGGTGAGCTTGCTTAGCGACGGCGACGTGCGCATCTGTTCCACCGCCATCCGTGAGGAATTGCGGCAGGGCAACCTGCAGACGGCGCGTGAGTTCATGGGGCGCGACTTCTCTGTCACTGCTCCTATTGAACGCGGCGCCGGCCGCGGCGGCTGCGAACTCGGCTACCCTACCGCCAACCAGTACGTCGAAGACATCAGTGCCCTGCCCGCCGACGGCGTCTACGCGGGGTGGTTTACCGTCATGGATGAGGCTGCTATCGACGGCGATATGGACCCCGGCGTGCGCTACCCAGCCGCCATATCGGTAGGCACCAACCCGACTTTTGGAGATCTTCGCCGCAGCGTGGAGTCCTTCGTTTTAGATCGAAAAGCTGACCTCTACGGCAGGCAAGCCCGCGTTGAGTTTGTGGATAAGGTGCGTGACATGACCAAGTTTGACTCGGTCGATGAGTTGTTAGAGCACATGGCGCGCGATGTGGAGATCACGCGCAGGATCCTTGACGAACCGGAGAAATAGGCCAATGGCACGCCCACTGATCTTGGATCTAGACACTGGCATCGACGACACGCTGGCGCTGGCCTATGCCCTGGCCAGCCCGGAGGTCGAACTTATTGGCGTGACCGCCACCTACGGCAACGTCACCGTCGAACAGGGGGCGAGAAACTCCCTGGCGATGCTAGAGATGTTCGGAGCAACGCACGTACCAGTGTTTCTCGGGCCTGGCCATGCGCGGACACGCAGCAGTTTCGAGGTCGCGGAGATCTCCTCTTTCATTCACGGAGCCAACGGCATCGGTGAGGTGGAAATCCCCGACGCCGCACGGGCTGCGCAAGACACTTCAGCCGTCGACTTCCTCATCGACTCGGTGCGACGCTACGGTGAGGATCTGGTGATTGTTCCGACGGGGCCGTCGACAAGCGTCGCGGCGGCGATTGAGGCGTCAAAAGGCTTCGCAGACAATGCCCACATCGTCATGATGGCAGGTGCGCTGACCGTGCCAGGCAACGTGACGGCATGCTCCGAAGCCAATGTCTATCAAGACCCGGAAGCGGCTGACCTTGTGTTCCGCCGCGCCCGCGACGTCACCATGGTCGGCCTCGATGTCACCTTGCGCACACTGTTGACCAGCGCAGATACCGCACAGTGGAAATCGCTCGGCACCAAGCGCGGAGAAGTCCTCGCGGCTTTAGCCGACTACTACATCGGCGCCTACGCCACGACCTCCCCGCACCTCGGCGGCTGTGGCCTGCACGACCCGCTGGCGGTGGCAATAGCCATCGATCCAGATCTTGCGACCTATGTCGAACTCAACCTCAAAGTCGACACCGCCGCACCACTGCGGGGACGAACCATCGGTGATGAAACCCGACTCGGGCAGGTCGCAAACACACGCGTTGCCGTCTCCGTTGATGTCGAGGCCTTCCGCAGCCGCTTCATGCACAGGCTTAGCGCGCTGGCGAGCGCCAGCAGCTAAAAGGTTTTGGAGATACAGCTGCGGGTGCTGTAGCCTTTAACCTCGTTCCGGGGCAGGTCCAACACCGACCTAGTGACTGTGGTTCGCAGCGGTCTCGCCCCGGCAAAGACATGGAATGCGGACTGAAATACAAGGAGAAAACTCATGGCGTTGTCCACTGAGAAGAAGGCTGAAATCCTGAAGAACTACGGTGTTCACGAAACAGACACCGGCTCCCCCGAGGCACAGGTCGCGCTTTTGACTGAGCGCATTAACAACCTGACCGAGCACCTCAAGTTCCACAAGCACGACCACCACTCCCGCCGCGGTCTGCTGCTGCTGGTTGGTCGCCGCCGTGGTCTGTTGAAGTACCTGCGCGACAACAATGTTGAGCGCTACCGTGACCTCATCTCCCGTCTGGGTCTGCGCCGCTAAGCAGCCCCACGCGCACATAAGCTAACAAGCACCGCCATCCCGATTCGTTTCGGGGGTGGTGCTTTTGCCTTTGGGTGGGTTAAAAACCCTGCTCAGCTATGGAAGGTTAAAGCTGCGCCCATGTTGAGGCAGGTTTATGCATTTAGTTTCGTGTTGTTGCTCGATGCACAAGAGTTGCGGGCAAAAACTTCACACCGCTCAAGCAGGGCTTATCATGCGGCTGGGCCGCGCTGAAAAATTCTAGGTGAGACACAAGCCCGTTTACGAGCACACGATGGTGCGCGACGTGAGATCGTGCAGACTGTGCACCATGCGCGCACCCGAGCTGCGCGAACACGTCGCCGACCTGCTAAGATTTGCGGTTGTTGCACGTGAAGAAAGAGGCGGCACCGACGATCGCCTGGAAAGACCAAGGAGAGTAAACCCTTTGAGCACATTCACACCGAAAAATTCCCACAATGTTTATGTCGACGAAGACTACGGGACCACTGAAGCGGTAGCGGTCCTGGACAACGGGGATTTCGGTTCCCGCACCGTGCGTTTCGAAACCGGCCAGCTTGCACGCCAGGCTGGGGGCGCGGTGGCGACCTTCCTTGATGACGACACGATGATGCTGGCCACCACCACGGCCTCCAACCAGCCACGCGAGGGATTCGATTTCTTCCCCCTGACGGTGGACGTGGAGGAGCGCATGTACGCCGCTGGCCGTGTGCCGGGTTCCTTCTTCCGCCGCGAGGGTCGCCCGTCGACGGATGCGATCCTGGCTTGCCGCTTGATTGACCGTCCGCTGCGCCCGACCTTTGTTAAGGGTCTGCGCAACGAGGTTCAGGTTGTCATCACGGTGCTGTCGATGGATCCGCAGGAATACTACGACGTGATTGCCATCAACGGCGCGTCAGCCGCGACGCAGCTCTCCGGCCTGCCGGTTTCCGGCGCGGTCGGCGGCGTGCGCATGGCTCTCATTGCCGACGAGAAGCACCCTTCCGGCCAGTGGGTAGCGTTCCCGAACCATGAGCAGCGCACCCGTTGCATCTTCGAGATGGTCGTCGCCGGGCGTTTGGTGCGGCGTAAAGGTAAATCTGATGTGGCGATCATGATGGTTGAGGCGGGAGCCGGGGTGGATGTTGTCAAGCAAATCGCTGCTGGCGCCCCCGCACCGACTGAAGCTACCGTCGCCGAGGGCCTTGAAGCCGCCAAGCCTTACATCCGCACTTTGTGCGAGGCGCAAAATGCACTAGCTGAACAGGCAGCGAAGGAAACCCAGGAGTTTCCGCTCTTCCTGCCTTACTCCGAGAAGGTCTACAGGGCGGTGGAGAAGAAGGCCGGCAAGAAGTTGGCGAAGTTGCTCACCATCAAGGGCAAGCAGGACCGTGATGACGCGACAAACGAATACATGGAGGAAGTCGAAGACTCCCTGTTGGATGATTTCGACATCGACGGCGATGACCGGGATGAGCTTTCCGCGGCTTCTAAGGAGATCCGCGCCGCCTACAACGCGGTCATGAAAGACATAGTCCGCACCAAGATCCTCACCGAGGGCTACCGCATTGACGGGCGTGGACTTAGCGACATCCGCGACTTGGAAGTCGAAGTCGAGCTCATTCCACGCGCCCACGGCTCCGCCCTGTTCGAGCGCGGCGAGACTCAAATCCTCGGCGTGACCACCCTGGACATGCTGAAGATGGAGCAGACCATTGACTCGTTGTCGCCGGAGGATTCGAAGCACTACATCCACCACTACAATTTCCCGCCGTATTCCACCGGCGAAACTGGACGAGTTGGCTCCCCGAAGCGGCGTGAGATCGGACACGGCGCACTCGCTGAGCGGGCGTTGCTGCCGGTGATTCCCTCCAAGGAGGACTTCCCGTACACCATCCGCCAGGTCTCTGAGGCGCTGGGTTCTAACGGTTCGACTTCGATGGGCTCGGTGTGTGCGTCCACTTTGTCGCTCTACAATGCGGGTGTGCCGCTAGCGGCCCCGGTGGCGGGTATCGCCATGGGCCTCGTCTCCGGCGAGGTTTCCGGGGAGACGAAGTACGTTGCCCTGACAGATATCTTGGGCGCTGAGGACGCCTTCGGTGATATGGACTTCAAAGTCGCCGGCACCAGCGAGTTCATCACGGCGTTGCAGTTGGACACCAAACTTGATGGCATTCCGTCGAAGGTGCTGGCTGATGCCCTGGAGCAGGCGCGAGATGCCCGCGAAGCGATCCTGGACACCATGGCGGAGGTCATCGACGGCCCGGACGAGATGAGCCCGTTCGCCCCGAAGATCACCACGGTCAAGATTCCGGCGGCGAAGATCGGTGAGGTCATCGGCCCGAAGGGTAAGGTGATCAACCAGATCACGGAGGAGACAGGTGCCGAGATTTCCATCGAAGATGACGGCACCATCTATGTCTCCGCTGCCAAGGGTGCAAATGCCGATGCCGCTATCGAGCGCATCAACGGGATCGCCAACCCGCAGATGCCGAAGGTGGGGGAGCACTACTTAGGCACCGTGGTCAAGACGGTCGCTTTTGGTGCGTTCGTGTCGATTCTGCCGGGTACGGACGGTTTGATCCACATTTCGAAGCTCGGAGGCAATAAGCGCATCGAGAATGTCGAAGATGTGATTAACGTCGGTGACAAGGTCGAGGTTGAGATTGCTGACGTGGACAATCGCGGCAAAATTTCCTTGGTGCCGGTCGAGGACTAAGCCGCGGTGATTGTTTGACAACACCTACCGTGCAGGCCCCTTTTTTGCCTGCGCGGTGGGTGCTGTTTTATTTCTGCAAGTCCACAACTACTCGCGGTGGGTTGTGGAGTGTGTAGGCGCGGTAGGGGCGTTGTTGATCTAGTCCGATGATGTACTGGGTGTCGGCCTCGAAGACGCCGCCGTGGGTGATGCCCTTGATGGCTCCAGTTGCCAAGTCCATGGGCCCGGCCTTGATGAGTTCAGCGCGCGGGCTCAGTACCCCCATGGGGGTGCCTTGGATCATCACTTCGAGGTAGGTTGTGCCGGTGACCTCGATGGGCAACCCGGAGGCCAGTTGGCGCGGCTTGTCGACGTAGCCAGCGATAATCCCGGGTGTGCCGTGGCCTGAGTATTCGACGACGACGCGATCGAAGCCCTCATGGGAGCCGACACGAACATCAGTGACTACCAGTTCGGTTCCGGGATCTTGGTCGAGTCGCGTTTGCCCGGTGGTGTATGGGGCCGACTCGTTGACTTCGTCGGAGGTTGCCGCTACGCGGGGAGCAGCGTTTTGTGTGTTCGCTTCGGCAGATGTGGTGCCACTATGCGTTTTTTGCACAGTCGTTTGTGTCGAGGTTTGCTTCGTGGGCTCGTCCCCATCTTGCTCCCGCGGGGCGGAGCAGGAGGCCAGGGCTAGTGCTGCGACGCTGACAGTGCTGACAATGGTGATGGGTGTGACACGGGGGAGACGCTTCATGTCTTTCACACTATCGCCCAGGAGCGAACCAGCTTTGATTCTGGGGATAACCGTGAGGCAATTGTGACGTCGCAGGGGTGGGGGAGAGGCACACCCGCACCGGGTGAGAGGATAAAGTGGCCGGAGGAAGACGAGCCCGAGAAAAAGAGGAGTCCTGCTAAGTCATGGCAATCAAGGTTGGTGTGCTGGGTGCGCAAGGCCGGGTCGGTTCGGCGGTGGTGGCAGGGGTGAAAGCCGCGGTTGATTTGGAGCTTGTCGCGGCGATTGACCGCGATGACGAACTAGCCGAGTTAACAAAGGCTGGGGCTGACGTTGTCGTCGATTTCACCACCCCGAACTCCGTGATGGATAACCTGGAGTTTTGCATTAACCACGGAATTCACTGTGTGGTGGGCACCACCGGTTTCGACGAAGCCCGTTACGCCAAGGTGCGCAGTTGGCTGGAGAAAAACGAAAGTGTCGGTGTGCTCATTGCTCCGAATTTTGCTATTTCTGCCGTGTTGACCATGGCTTTTGCCCGGCAGGCTGCGCCGTACTTCGAGTCGGCGGAAGTTGTCGAGTACCACCACCCGAACAAGCTGGATGCTCCTTCCGGCACCGCGATCAAAACTGCCCAAGGCATCGCGGATGCCCGCAAAAAGGCCGGTATGGAGCCGATGCCGGATGCCACCGAGCAGGCGCTCGACGGTTCCCGCGGCGCGAATATTGACGGAGTGAAGGTCCACGCTGTGCGGATGACTGGGATGGTGGCCCATGAAGAAGTTATCTTCGGCACCACCGACCAGGCCTTGACGATCCGCCAGGATTCCTATGGCCGCGAATCCTTCGTGCCTGGTGTGCTCACGGGGGTGCGCCAGGTGGCGAATTACCAAGGGCTAACTGTCGGGCTCGACAAATACTTGGGGCTGTAGGCTGTGGCGGTTGAATCGGCGTTGCGGGTGGAGCTGGTGGCGTCGACAAGCTTCGCGGCGCCAAGTGGCATTGATTGGGAGCCGGACCCTGCCGCTAGTGAGGCTGAAAGCCTTGTTGAATTCGCGGGCCGTGCCTGTTACGAAACTTTCAGTCGACCTAACCCGAACACGGCGGCCAACGAGACTTACCTGCATCACATTATTGACGTTGGTCACGATGCGCTGCTCGAGCACGCCACGGCGACAATGTATATCCGCGGCCTGTCACGCGCGGCTGGCAACGAGCTTTTGCGTCACCGCCACCTGTCTTTTTCCCAGTTAAGTCAGCGTTTTGTCCACGCCGGGGCGAGTGAGGTTGTGGTCCCGCCCGCCATCGCCGCCGATCCCGAACTTAAGCGGTTGTTTCTCCGCGCTGTCGACGATTCCCGTTTCGCCTATGGTGAGCTTCTCGACGCCCTCGAAGGCGACGCGACTTCCGAACGCAACTCCCTGCTGCGGGCGAAGAAAGCTCGGCAGGCGGCGCGTGCCATTTTGCCTAACGCGACGGAGACGCGCATGGTGGTTACCGGCAATTACCGCGCGTGGCGCGAGTTCATCGCCGCCCGGGCCTCCGAACACGCCGACGTGGAAATTCGCAGCCTGGCCATTGAATGTCTCACGCTGCTGCGCGGCACCGCACCGGCGCTTTTCGACGACTTCCTCGTCAGCACCCTAGCCGACGGCTCAGAAATGGCCACCAGCCCATATATCCGCTAATGTCGGCGCGCTGGTGGCGCACCTCGGGGACCCAGAAGGTAACCTGTGAGGCTATGGGCACTTCAATTAAAGCTAACCGAGGAGCCGAAACCTTCGGCACTGTTTCCGTTGCCATGGTCACACCCTTTAGCAAAGATGGGGACGTAGACCTGGCGGCGGGGCGACAGTTGGCTGCCCACCTCGTGGACAATGGCGTCGATTCTTTGACGCTTGCGGGCACAACCGGCGAGTCCCCGACCACCACCCTTGACGAGAAAATCGCACTGCTTCAGGCTGTGCGCGCAGAGGTGGGGGACCGCGCCACACTCATCGCTGGTGCCGGAACCAACGACACGCGCAAAGCTGTCGAAGCTGCGGTAGCCTCCGCAGAGGCCGGCGCCGATGCTTTGCTCGTGGTTACGCCGTATTACTCCAAGCCCTCACAGGAGGGCATCGTTGCGCACTACCGTGCTGTGGCTGCTGCCACGGAACTTCCGATTTGTTTGTACGACATTCCGGGCCGTTCCGGTATCGCACTGGAGGAAGATACGATTCGCCGCCTCGCGGAGATCCCCACTATTACGGCGATGAAGGATGCCAAGGGTGATTTCCTCCAGGCTGCGCGATTAATTCACGAAACTGGGCTGGCCTGGTATTCTGGCGATGATCCGCTCAACTTGCCGTGGCTTTCCGTCGGCGCCACCGGAGTCATCTCCGTCGTCGGCCACGCCGCACCGCAGTTGCTGCGAGAAATGATTACAAGCTTCGAGGACGGCGACCTCAACCGTGCGCGGGAGATAAACGCCACCACCATCGACGTGCTTGCACGCCAGCAGGCAATTCTCGGTGGTACGACATTTTCGAAGGCAGCCCTGCTTTTGCAGGGCATCAATGTGGGAGAGCCCCGTTTGCCTGTCGCTGCTGCGACGGACGAGCAGCTAGAGGTTCTCCGTAAAGAGATGGAAAAGGCTGGAGTCCTTTAAATATGAATGAACCCCGTAACCGGTCACGCAAAGTCACCCGCAAAGCAGGACCACCTGAGCCGAATGACCAGCAACCGGTCTTTCAAGCTCCGGAGAGTGAGCCGAGCAACCACGCCAGCGAGGAAGGCAACGAAGACTCTCGTTCCCGCGGCGATGACCTGAAGGGAAACAAAAACGGTGGTGGGCGCAATGCCCGCAATCGACGTGGCCGTACCCGTGGCCGCGGCGGAAACGGCGCGGGCGCAAATGGTGGCAATAACCGCCGCAACCCCATGAAGTCCATGCAGGGTGCGGACTTGACCAAGCGTTTGCCTGCACCCCCGAAGGCCCCGCAGAATGGACTGCGTATTTATGCCCTCGGTGGTATTTCCGAGGTGGGCCGTAACATGACGGTCTTCGAATACAACGGCCGTCTCCTCATCGTCGACTGTGGTGTGCTCTTTCCGAACTCCGGAGAGCCGGGCGTCGACCTGGTGCTGCCCGATTTCGGCCCCATTGAAAAGCGCCTGGATAAAATTGACGGGTTGGTTGTCACGCACGGTCACGAAGACCACATTGGTGCCATCCCGTGGCTGCTTAAGTTGCGCCCGGACATTCCGATTTACGCCTCGCGTTTTACTAATGCACTGATCGCCGCGAAAACTCAGGAGCACCGGCAGCGGCCGAAGCTGCACGAGGTGAACAAAGACTCCGAGGTCACTCTCGGCGCTTTCCGTTTGCGTTTTTGGCATGTGAACCACTCCATCCCTGAGTGTTTGGGTGTGTCGATCAAAACTGGCGCGGGCCACGTGGTTCTCACTGGCGACGTAAAGGTCGACCAGACGCCTTATGACGGGAAACCGACTGACATTCCGGCGTTGGCGCGTCTGGGCGACGAGGGCATCGACCTGTTTATGTGTGATTCCACCAACGCTACGGTGCCGGGAATTTCGGCGTCGGAGGCGGGAATTGAGGAGACGCTGATTCGTTTGGTTAGCGGTGCGAAGCAGCGCGTAGTCATTGCCTCTTTCGCCTCTAACGTCTCCCGCGTCCAGATGGCGGTCAACGCTGCCGTGGCGACCGGTCGGAAGGTGGCCTTCAATGGCCGGTCGATGATGCGCAATATGGAAATTGCTGAGAAAATGAACCTTCTCAAGGCCCCCAAGGGCACTATTGTGCCCATTGATGAGGCTGCGAAGATGGCTCCGCACAAGACGATGCTGATTACCACCGGTACTCAGGGTGAGCCGATGGCGGCTCTTTCGCGTATGTCGCGCCGTGAGCATCGGCAAATTACGGTGCGTGACGGAGATTTGATCATTTTGTCCTCCTCGCTCATTCCTGGCAATGAGGAGGCGGTTTTCGCTGTCATCAACAACTTGGCGCAGATCGGTGCGAATGTGGTCACGAACGAGGATGCTCATGTCCACGCTTCGGGTCACGGCTACGCTGGTGAGCTCGCGGCGCTCTACAATGCGGCGCGTCCGAGAAACGCCATGCCGGTCCACGGCGAGTGGCGCCACATGCGGGCGAACAAAGAGCTTGCCATTTCGACAGGTGTTCACCCGTCGAATGTTGCTCTGGCGCAAAATGGTGTGGTTGTTGACATGGTGGACGGCAAGATTAAGGTTGTCGGCCAGTACCAGGTTGGTCAGCTCTACGTCGAGGGTGAGACTATGGGTGATGTCGACCCGGATGTTTTGGCGGACCGCACGAGTCTCGCTTCCGGCGGCGTGGTGTCCATCACTTGTGTGATCAATGATCGCACCGGCAGCCTTTTGGAGGAGCCGCGCGTGTCCACGACCGGTTTTTCGGAGGACGACCGTGACTTCAACAAGCAGGTTGTGGAGGGTGTTGTAGCGGTCATGGGCGATCTCGCCGCGGAGGGTGAAAACGACCCTTATCGTATGGTTCAGCAACTGCGACGCAAGGTCTCGCGCGCCAT
Source organism: Corynebacterium sp. BD556 (assembly GCF_038452275.1). Taxonomy (NCBI): domain Bacteria; kingdom Bacillati; phylum Actinomycetota; class Actinomycetes; order Mycobacteriales; family Corynebacteriaceae; genus Corynebacterium; species Corynebacterium mayonis. The sequence continues at coordinate 952,367 of NZ_CP141643.1, read as the reverse complement.
CGTGCAGAAGTACAAGCGCGAGCCGGTGATTTTGCCGACAGTCATCCCCATGGGTGCGGACAACGCTCCGGTGGCGGATGAGGAGATCCGCGCGACCCGCGAGTCGCTTTAAGGATTCTGGTTCCCGGTGTGTTCCGGGATCATTAGGGGGTGGGCCTCGGCGCTATGCTGGGGCCCATGTCTTTTGCACAACGCGAACGCGCACTTTTGGCGCAGTTGCTTCTCGACGCCGGCCCTGAAGCGCCGACCCTTTGCCAGGGGTGGGCGACTCGTGACATGGCTGTCCACCTGTTTATCCGGGAGAACCGCCCGTGGGCGGCGCCGGGGGTGTTTTTTTCCGCGCTGGAGCATGTTTTAGAAAAAGAAACTGCAAAACAGATGAAGCGCCCCTACGAGGATGTGGTGCGCGACTGGGCTGCTGGGCCGCCTTTGGTTGTGCGTCCGGTGGATTCGAGGATCAACGCCGCTGAGCACTTCATCCACCATGAGGATGTGCGCCGGGGTGAAGGCTTCGTCGCACCGCGTGAGTTCAGCAAGGTGGTGGAAAAGCAGTTGCTGGATGCGGCGGCGATGTTTGGGAGGATATCGCTTCGTGCGCTCGATGTTCCTGTCATTCTTACGCCCCCGGATTTGCCGCCGGTGACTGTGGGCAACAAGCGTGCGGTGGCTGAGCGTGGGGACAGCGTGGTGCGTGTCTTTGGTGAGCCGGGTGAGCTTTTGATGTGGGTAAGCGGCCGCGATGTGGCTGAGATTAAGGTGGAGGGGCAGGAAGATCTCGTGGCGCAGGTCAAGGGCAAGCTCGGGGTGTAGGCGCCTGTTCGGGGGCGTTTCCTTGGGCATATCCGGGTGTGGCGCGTGGTGTCTCGGTGGCGCAAGGTACTAATGTTACAACCATGTCTGTCAGGAACTCCATGCACCGCAGCAGTGCCCGCGCCACGTCAGGCCCCCACGGTCGGGCGCGTTCGCCGCGCACATCCGCGACGATATCGACGCGGCAGCAGGCGCCGATATCGATGACACACCCGCCGACATCTTCCATGGTTGCCGCCGAAACGGGTGAAGAACGCGTGGGTTCTGCCTACCGTGTCGTCGGAGGATCCCTCAGCTCAGCGTTTCGTGGGACGGCCAAGGGCCTTTCCACAGTCGCAGCCAAGCTGACAGCGGGCAAGGCCGGTGGGGCGCGGCGAGCGGCGCGCGAGGTAAAGCTGGACGAATACAACGACGAGGAGAAAGACATCAGTTCTCTGCGCGGCAAGCGCCAAGGAAGCGACATCGCCCCGGATGAGGAACCCGCACAGCGGGAAAGCCGTATCCGCCGCAGCACACGGGATAGCGCGGACGAGCCAGGCGACGGGATTGCCGACATTGATCGTCGACAACGCAGTGGCAATGTCGATTTGTGGGGCCTGCTGCTGATCGGCCTGGCTGCTGTTGTCGGCGCCTCGGTGTGGCTTGATATCGCAGGCCCAATCGGACGGGCCATCGACGACGGCGCTCACTGGGTCATTGGAGCCGGCGCATTGATCCTGCCGGCAGCCCTTGTCGTCGCTGCCGTGGCGCTCATGCTCGATGTGCGCCACGACCCTGCGGTGCGCACCAGGGTACTCATTGGAGTGGCAATCATTGCGGCGGGCATGCTGGGGCTCGTCCACGTCCTCGCGGGAAACCCTTCGGACTGGCAGGGGCGCACCATTGCAGGTGGCATCATCGGTGCAGTGCTGGGCGGAAGCCTGGCCGCAGGTTTTTCCTCCTATGTCGCCGTGCCCTTATTGTCACTGATCATCTTCTACGGCGCGCTGCGCACCACAGGCATTACCGTGCGCGAGGCTTATGACTACGCCAAGGGCTTAATCCAGAGCATGATCAACGGCGCGCGCACCTTCGCCCCTGAGGATGAAACAGACGATGATACCCACAGTGATCCCTATTCGGATGTCTCCGCACAGCTCGACGACATCGCCGCCGGGCGGCAGCGCTCCCGTATGCCACACCGCGCCACACGACCCGCGGAACAGCGGGAGGCGACCCGCAGCCCCATGGACAACTATCCGGCGGAAGATGGGGCAGGCAGGCGTCGACAAGCTGCGGCCGCAAGCGAAGTGTACGACCTGGCCGGCGACATAGACGATATTGACGATATTGACACTTCCGCTGACGGCGGCGAGGCGGATGAGGAGGCGGAAAACGCACCCGTAACGCGGGCGTTGCCGCGCCAAGCGCCGCACCATCCGCCCGCGCCAACCCGCACTGTCTCGCGTGAATCTGCACACGATGTTGAAAAAGGCGCCACAGACGATGCCGTGGCACAGTCACGCGAAGCGATGCGACAGGCGATCGTTGCCCGCAGCGGCATCGACGCCGCCGCTATCCCGGCAACCACCCCGAAATCGGAGCTGGAGAGATCTCAACCCCATCCCACAATCCCCGCAGCCTCGGTGGCAAAGGAAACGAACTACGACCTGCCTTCGACAGACCTCCTGGTGCCAGGAGCGAGACCAAAGACACGCACTGAGGCCAACGACCGCATGATCGAAGCGATCACGGACGTTTTCGAAGAATTCCGCATCGACGCCCAAGTCACAGGCTTTTCCCGCGGCCCGACAGTGACCCGCTACGAAGTGGAGCTTGGGCCCGGAGTAAAAGTTTCCAAAATCACCAACCTGCAGTCAAACCTGGCCTACGCGGTGGCCACCGACAACGTCCGCCTCCTCACGCCGATCCCGGGCAAATCCGCCGTCGGTATCGAGGTGCCCAATATGGACCGCGAAATGGTGCGCCTGCGCGACGTTTTGGATGCTCCGAAAGTCGCCTCCGACGATGACCCGATGCTCATTGGGCTAGGCAAAGACATCGAGGGGGACTTCATCGCCTCAAGCGTGCAAAAAATGCCGCACCTGCTCGTCGCCGGCTCCACCGGCTCCGGCAAGTCAGCCTTCGTCAACTCCTTGCTGGTTTCCCTTCTGACCCGCGCCACGCCCGAAGAAGTGCGACTGATCCTAATCGACCCAAAAATGGTCGAACTGACACCTTACGAAGGGATCCCGCACCTGATCACCCCAATTATCACGCAGCCGAAGAAGGCCACGGCCGCGCTGCAGTGGCTGGTCGAGGAAATGGAACAGCGTTACATGGACATGAAGTCCGCACGAGTGCGCCACATCAAGGACTTCAACCGCAAGGTACGCTCCGGCGCCATCGAACCGCCGCCCGGCTCACAGCGAGAAATGCGGCCTTACCCTTTCATCATCTGCGTAGTCGACGAGCTCGCCGACTTAATGATGACGGCGCCGAAGGAAATCGAGGACTCCATCGTCCGCATCACCCAGAAGGCGCGAGCGGCCGGCATTCACCTGGTGCTGGCCACCCAGCGACCCTCGGTGGACGTGGTCACGGGCCTAATCAAAACCAATGTTCCCTCGCGCCTAGCCTTCGCCACATCCTCGTTGACGGACTCACGCGTCATCTTGGACCAGGGCGGTGCCGAAAAGCTCATCGGCATGGGCGATGGGCTGTTCATCCCCCAGGGTGCAAGCAAGCCCCAACGTCTCCAGGGTGCCTATGTCACAGACGAGGAGATCCAAGCTGTCGTAGAGGCGGCCAAGTCCCAGCACGAACCGAAGTACATCGAAGGAGTCACCGAGGAAAGGGCCTCCGAAAAGAAGGTCATTGACGACGACATCGGCAAGGACATGGACGATCTGCTTGAGGCGGTTGACCTCGTGGTCACCTCACAACTCGGGTCGACGTCGATGCTGCAGCGCAAACTGCGCATCGGCTTTGCCAAAGCGGGCCGCTTAATGGACCTGATGGAATCTCGCGGGGTCGTCGGGCCTTCAGAGGGATCCAAAGCGCGTGAGGTGCTGGTCAAACCCGAGGAGCTTGAAACCATCACGTGGATGATCAAGGGCGCCGACCCAGCCGAGGCCCCCAAGGGCGCGCTCGAAGGCGACGCCAACGAGGCTGACAGTTCTGATAGTGCAGAAGGTGACGGCGGCGCCGCGGACACCCGCATCATTGAGGCGACGTACAACCCAACAAACGGGGCGTTTTAGGCACCTGGACCAACCAGACAACTTCGAGGGGCGCCATCTTCCCACCGGTTGCGGTTGTGCTGTAGGCTAACCCACGTATTGGAGGGGAGTACCCCGCACACGTGCATGATCGTCAGCACGGCCAGGTTGGCCCGGTCCGCACGGCCCGCCTCCGCGGGTGGGGGAGACCTCCGGTCTTTATTTAGTCTACGACTGACCGGAGGTTTCTTATATGGATGTCCCTTTGTTGATCTGGTTGATTGCCGGCGCGGTGATCCTCGGGTTTTTCATTTTCGATTTCGCGGTCCACGGCCGCCAAGCGCACGAGCCCTCCATTAAGGAAGCCAGCTTTTGGACCGTGTTCTACATGACCATGTCTGCCATCTGCGGCGGCATGATTTGGTGGTTGTGGGACCATGAGCACGGGATCCAATACTTCACCGGCTACATCACCGAGCTGGCGCTGTCCGTAGACAACCTATTTGTCTTCGCTTTGATCATGAGCGCGTTTAAGATACCGCGCAAATACCAGCAAAAAGTTCTGCTGCTGGGCATTGTCATTGCCTTGGTCTGCCGCTTGGTGTTCATTTTGCTCGGCGCGGCGCTCATCCAAGCCTGGTCTGACGTGTTCTACATCTTCGCCGCGTTCTTGATCTACACCGCAGTCAAGCTGCTGTGGGACGAGGCCACCGATCAACCGGAAACTGACCCGAATGACATGGCAGTGGTAAAGGCGCTACGCAAGGTCATTCCGGTGACAAGCTCGTACCACGGTGACAAGTTGCTGTCGCGCACGCAGGCCGGCAAGCGCGCCGCGACCCCGCTTTTCGTTGCCCTGCTTTCGATCGGCTTCATCGACGTGATGTTTGCCTTCGATTCCATTCCGGCGATCTACGGCATCACCTCGGAGGCGTTCATCGTCTTTACTGCGAACGCCTTCGCCTTGATGGGTCTGCGTCAGATGTTCTTCCTTCTTTCGGGCTTGCTTGACCGCATCGTCTACTTGCCTTACGGGCTGGGCATCATCTTGGGCTTCATCGGCGTGAAGCTTTTGCTCCACGCCCTGCACGAAAACAACTTGCCGTTCATCAACGGTGGAAACAATGTCAACGTGCCGGAGGTCAGCACCGTTTTATCCCTCGGTGTTATCGTCGGGGTTCTGATCTTGACGGTAATTGCCTCCCTCATTAAAGATCGGTTGGATATCGCGGCAGGCCGACGCAATCCGGAGGCCCTCGCCTGGCACATTGACTACGATGACCACGGCAATCGCCGCAAGGTTGCCCAAGACGGCACCCACTTGGAGTGGATCGACAACCCGGAGACTTCCGGCAAGGGGGATCACACCGCGACGGGGTCGACGGACGTGGAGCACCTGACTGTCGATCGCAGACACTAGGTGGCGGCCTGCCCGCTGGATGCTAAGCAGCTAGGTAGTCTGGAAGTCGTGAGTACGAGTACGTCAGGCACCAGCGTCCCATCCCCGAAGGCAGGCTCCCCGTCGAACTGGAACCTGCCTAACATCCTCACCTCTTTGCGGATCCTGTTCGTCCCCGTTTTTGCTTGGCTTGTCTTAAGCCAACAATGGTGGTGGGCGTTCGGGCTTTTCGTGGTGCTAATGGCCACGGACAAGCTTGACGGCGACATCGCGCGCGCCCGCGGTTTAATCACGGACTTTGGCAAAATCGCAGATCCGATCGCCGACAAAGCGTTGATGATCACTGCATTGGTCTGTTTAAATATCGCCTCTACCTTGCCGGTGTGGATCACGGTGATCATTGTGGTGCGCGAGTTGGGCATTACGCTGTGGCGCATCAGGATGCTGCGCCGCGGCAAGGTGGTGCCCGCGAATAAGGGCGGTAAGCTCAAAACGGTGCTGCAAACCTTGGGTGTGGCCCTCTATTTGTGTCCGTTGCCGGCGTGGATGGACCCCGTGACTTTTGTGGTCATGCTGGTTGCGGTTGCGTTTACCGTGGTGACTGGAATCCAATACTTGTTGGATGCGAGGAAGGTCAATGCCTGAGCTGGCAATTTTCGATACAGCGCACAAACTCATCGGGGAGTTGCAGGCGCGAGGCCAAACTATTTGCTTCTGTGAGTCGTTGACTGCTGGGCTGGCGATGGCCCGCCTCGCCGATGTTCCCGGGGCCTCAGCGGTACTGCGCGGCGGTCTTGTCACTTACGCCACTGACTTAAAGCAAGAACTCGCAGGTGTGGCACCGGAGGTTTTGCAGCAATACGGGCCGGTTTCTGCGGTCACGGCCCGCGAAATGGCCCGCGGCGCGCGGCGCGTTTGTCGCGCGGATTGGGCCGTGGCGATAACGGGAGTGGCGGGCCCTGATAGCCAGGACGGCCACCCGGTGGGGGAGGTGTGGGTTGGTTTGGCGGGCCCGAGGTGGACGGCGTCTTCGGCTGCCGCCGAGCTTGTCGACGCCTCCCTTGGGCGCTTCGCCCTGACTGATAGTTCGCCCCACCCGCTGCGCGTGCTCGCTGGGGATCGTGCCCAGATTCGCGAAGCCGCCTCCCACGCCGCACTCATTGGTGCCCTCAAGGGCGTGCGGGAACAAAACCCGGCTGAAAGACGTTGAGTCGATTGATGGCAACTACGACACTTCTTCTTCAGGACACAGTTTCCCCTGGCGAAATCAGCCTGGCGAGCCCACCTGACCCGAGGCTCGATGGACATCGCGCCACCAAGCAGCGCGAACCGTTACTGCGTGAGGCTCTCGGCATGTCGCTGCGGGCTTATCGGGCGGACAAGGGTGTGAGCTTGCGCAGTCTCGCGGCGCAAGCTCGGGTATCTTCCGGTTATCTTTCCGAGCTGGAGCGTGGCCGCAAGGAAGTATCTTCGGAGCTTTTGAAGTCTATTTGCGCGGCGCTTGATACCTCGGTAGCTGAGGTTTTGTTGGACGCTGTGACGAACTTGTCGCTGCATTCCATCACAGACGAGCTTGAACATGCCGCTCCAGCCGCCGCGGAAGTCTAAACTCTATTACGATTATTCAATCAATGCCGATTCCACCCGCATGAAAGGTCACCCTGAGTTATGGCGAATCCGTTTTCCAAGTTCTGGAATTACCTGATGGCTCTGTTCGACAGCAAAATCGAGGAGAACGCAGATCCAAAGATTCAGATCGAGCAGGCCATTGGCGAGGCCCAGCGCCAGCACCAGGCGCTGTCGCAGCAAGCAGCCGCAGTGATCGGCAACCAGCGCCAGCTTGAGATGCAGCTTAACCGCCGTTTGGAGGAAGTAGAAAAGCTTCAGGCCAACACCCGTCAGGCGCTCCAGCTTGCCGATAAGGCGCGTGGTGAGGGCGACGCGAAGAAGGCGCAGGAGTATGAGAATGCCGCCGAGGCTTTTGCGGCACAGCTCGTGACGGCTGAGCAGTCCATTGAGGATACGAAGAACCTGCATGATCAGGCCCTGCAGCAGGCGCAGCAGGCGAAGCAGGCTGTTGAGCGCAACGCCGCCCAGTTGCAGCAACAGGTTGCGGAGCGCTCCAAGTTGCTCAGCCAACTGGAGCAGGCGAAGATGCAGGAGAAGGTTTCAGAGACTATGAAGTCGATGAACTCGTTGACCTCCGGCGCCCCCAACCTTGATCAAGTTCGTGACAAGATTGAGCGCCGCTACGCTAATGCTTTGGGCCAGGCTGAGCTTTCGCAGAACTCCATTGAGGGCCGCATGGTGGAGGTCGAACAGGCTGGGATCCAGATGGCTGGCCACGGTCGCCTGGAGCAGATCCGCGCCGAGATGGCAGGCGAACTTACCGCGAGCAAGAACCAGGCGATTGAGAAGGGCACCGCAGCCTCAGAAGGCAGCGACTCCAGCGCTGGCGCATCTGATTCCGGTGTCTCCGAGGATGCCGTAGCCGAGCGCATGCGCGAGCTGCGCGGCGAGTAAGCAACTTCACCCGAAAAACACCCGAGGGATTTTCCTCGGGTGTTTTTGTGCGTTGAGATGGTGGACGAGCTTTGCCGGGCATTGCGGCAGGAGAAACCGATCCGGGCGCTCAACGCGAGCAGGCAGATAAGTTCCTTTGATGTTTTTAAGCTTCGTCCTCGTCGCCTGCGCCGCGTGCCATGAGTGCTTGAGAGATATTTTCGGCACGGCGGATGGAGCGAATCACCAGCGGAGTGCCAAAAGCGGTGAGTGAAAAGTTAGCCCCTCGGGCCTTTCGGGCTTCCAGCGATTCGTTGACGGTGTTGATCATCAAGGGTATAAGCCGAATCGTCAATGCAATGGCCAGGCTGAGGTTGGTGACGGGCAAACCGAGCCGGCTTAAAGGCGCGAGGTTTTTCTCCACTGCACTGAGCATTTCCGCTGTGGTGGTGGTCAATGTGAGCAGATTTGCGGCGGCGAGGGTGGCCAAAAGTCCAAGCATGGTCGTCGCCGCGCGGTGCGCGCCGTTTTGCCACCACAGGTATGCCGCTAACAGTGCGAAAAGGGGAAGTACCGGAGCTAGTTGCGATAGCGCGGTGCGCGCCGGAATCCTCGCCACGCCGTAGAGGAAAATGACTACACCGAGGGTGGCGCCGGTGTGCCACGGTTGGTTTGGCAGAACTGTTACCGCGAAGATCATAAGGATCAGGGCACAAAGTTTTACGCCAGGTAGGCAGCGGTGAACCCACGTTGTTCCAGGCACATACACCCCGAGGGGAACCCTGTGTAGCATCGCCATGGTGTTAGTGCCCATCCATGAGTTTTATGTAGTGTGCGATCGTCTCCGCGGGCGAGCCGTCGAAGACGATGCGTCCGCGGTCGATACATAGGACGCGGTCGAAGGATTCCAGCATGTCGAGGTCGTGGGTAACCACGATAACCTGCTGGTCCAAAGAGTTCAGTTCCTTGATGATACGGCGGCGGTTGCGGAGGTCTAAAAGAGTTGTGGGTTCATCGGCGATGATGGTGTCTGGTTCGATGACTAACACGGAGGCGAGTGCGAGCAGTTGCTTTTCGCCGCCGGAGAGTGTGTGGGGGGATTGCTGTGCTTTGTTTTCCAAGCCGAAGCGCTTTAAGGCGGCCTGGACGCGGCGGTCGCGTTCGCTGCGGGGGAGGTGAAAACGGCGCAAAGAGAAGGCGACATCGTCGGCGACTAGGGGCATGACAATTTGTGATTCGGCGTCGGAAAACACAAAGCCGACGCGCCGACGGACGTGTTTTCCGTCGGTGCTGGGGCTGAGGGCGTCGTAAAGCACTGCTCCCGAGGTCGGCTCGAGCAGGCCGTTAATTAACCGCACGAAAGTGGATTTGCCGGAGCCGTTGGCGCCGATCACCCCGATGCGACGCTGTGAAAGTTCGCAACTTATGGGATGCAGAATGGTTTTGCCGTCGTATTCTACGGCGGCGGAAGCGAATGTGATGGTGGGCATCAGTGACGGATTTCTCCACGCAACAGGTGGGGAAATGCGGTGTGGACGCCGGAGGCGATGGCTACCATGACGGCCATTTCGAACGCGTCGGTGGGGATGAAGGGAAGCTGTGCAGCAAGTGCGGCGTGTGAGGCCATCCCGGTGCGCACAATCATGCCTCCGGCTCCCGCGATGTATTGGATGGCCACGCCGAGGTAGCCGCCAAGGGCAAACACGGCGATAGCGGTGCCTTTGGGCTTACCGACGGCTGCTTTGGCAATCAGTCCTGCGACAGGCACGGCGATCAGGTAGCCGATGATGTAGCCAACGGTGGCGCCTCCAAGCGCGAAGATCGTGGTGCGGCCTCCGGCGAGGACGGGAAGGAATGTGCCGATGAGGAGAAAAAGCGCGGTGACCATGAAGCCGCGGCGGGGTCCGAGGATGAGAGCGGCCAGGATCACTGCGGTGTTTTGCAAAAGGATTGGCACCCCCAGCACGCCTACCGGTACATAAACGAAACCCAAGACGATGACAAGGGCGGTGAAAACTGCGACAAGGGCGATGTCTGAGGTGGTTGAGGAAGCTTTGCGCTGAACAGGTCGAGACGTCATGAGCATGAACCTTACTTTGGGCGGGGTGGGGCGCGTATATTGGCGGTCATGCGTTTGACGGAATTCCACCAACTCATCGAGGACGAGTTCGGCTTAGCACAGGGCAAGTGGCTTGTGGAATCGCATGTGGTTGCGCAGTACGGTGCGACTCCAGCGGAGATGATCGAAAAGGGGATCGATCCCCGGCAAGTGTGGGAAGCACTGTGCGATGACTTCGACGTCCCCGCTGAACGACGCCTTGGAGTGGACCGGGAAGGGCGTTGAACGGCGTGTCCCTGTAGGCTCGAACAGGTATTCGTGTAGGGTGGGGTGCGTCGGTTTTCGTGTCCGGGCAGGCGGATAATGTAGCGCAAAGTGAGACGGAATCCGGGTGAAAACGGCCTACATCGGCACCGCAGGGAACCATTATTGGCCAGGCGGAGTCTAAAAAGGGCGGAAACCCGGCGGATTTCTCTGCCCTGCGGCGTAGCGCCGGAGGCGTGGAAGCGAAGGCAAAGTTTAAAGAAGTGAAGGTGAGGCACACTCATGGCAGCCAAGAAAAAGGTAGCCCCGGCGGGGTCGAAGGACGACCGGAAAAATGCCCTCGACGCCGCTATGGCGATGATCGAGAAGGACTTCGGCAAGGGTGCCATCATGCGCCTGGGCGAGGAGAACCGTCCACCGATCCAGTCGTTTTCCTCCGGCAACACGGCCATCGACGTAGCTTTGGGGATCGGCGGGTGGCCACGCGGGCGCGTCGTCGAAATTTACGGTCCTGAATCCTCGGGCAAGACCACCGTGGCCTTGCACGCCATTGCCTCTGTGCAGCGTGAAGGTGGGATTGCTGCGTTCATTGACGCCGAGCACGCTCTCGATCCTGACTATGCCAAGAAGCTAGGCGTGGACACGGATAACCTGTTGGTTTCCCAGCCGGACACCGGTGAGCAGGCCCTCGAAATCGCGGACATGCTTGTGCGCTCGGGCGCGATCGACGTTATTGTCATCGACTCCGTTGCGGCGTTGACCCCCAAGGCGGAAATCGAAGGCGAGATGGGTGACTCGCACGTCGGTTTGCAGGCGCGCCTGATGTCTCAGGCGCTGCGCAAGATGACCGGTGCTTTGTATAACTCCGGCACCACCGCCATCTTCATTAACCAGTTGCGTGAGAAGATCGGTGTCATGTTCGGCTCGCCGGAGACGACCACGGGTGGCAAGGCGCTGAAGTTCTACGCCTCTGTGCGCTGCGACGTTCGTCGTATCCAGACCCTCAAAGACGGCCAGGACTCCATCGGCAACCGCACCAAGATGAAGATTGTCAAAAATAAAGTCTCCCCGCCGTTTAAAATTGCCGAGTTTGACATCATGTACGGGGAGGGGATCTCGCGGGAATCCTCCATCATTGACATGGCGGTCGATAATGGCATTGTTAAAAAATCCGGGTCCTGGTTTACCTATGAAGGCGACCAGTTGGGCCAGGGCAAAGAGAAAGCGCGGCAGTTCCTGAAGGACAATCCGGAACTTGCCGATGAAATCGAGGAGAAGATCTTCCGCGCCCTTGGGGTGGGTAAATTCGCTAACGTCGAGGAACAGTCCGACGATCTGTCCGACGATCCGGTGGACATGGTGCCCAACATCGACTTCGACGATGAAGACGATGAGGCTTTAGAAACCATTGGCAGATGATCGGGGCAGGTTGTGAATCGGCCAGACCCTGAGAAGATCAAGAAGCTCCAAGCCGCTCTCGAAGCTTACGAGGCGGGCGAGGTGGTTGGGGCTATCTTCGACTCAGCCGCGGAGGAAGCACTCAGCCCCGTGCGTCAACGTGCGGCGCGGCTGGTGGCCCAGCGTTCGCGTTCGCGCTATGAGTTGCGTCAGCGCCTTCTCGGCGTTGAGTTTGCCCCCGAGTTAGTCGATCAGGTCCTCGACGACTTGGAGCGCAGTGGTGTGATTGACGATGCAGCTTTTGCCCATGAGTGGGTTCGGCAGCGTGCGGCACGACGTGGCAAATCTGCTAAAGCTCTCAACATTGAGTTGGAGCGCAAAGGTGTAGTTGAGGCAGAGCGCCTCGCCGCGTTGGAGCAAATCACCGCTGCTGATGAGGAGCGCGCGGCGCGCGCCGCGGCGGAGAAGAAGGCTCGCTGCGTGAAGGTTATCCCGTCGGATCGCGCTGAATACGACGGCCATCTGCGTCGGATCGTCGGGGTGATGCAGCGGCGCGGTTACAGCACAGAGTTGTGCATGAGGGTTGGCCGGGAGGTTCTGCAGACACGCTTGGAAGAGTTAGCTCGCGGATAAGCCCCCAAAGGCACTAAATACCGTTCAATGTTGTGTTTTAGGATGACCCCACGGACTCAACCGCTGCTTTCTACACGGTGAAAATGCGCGCAAGCCGCGAGGGTATCCACATCTCGGGCGCTGCACAACCTCGCACTGCCGCGCTAAGGGTTTAGCGGTCCGGGTTTTCAATCTCGACGTAGTTGGGCGCATGCCAATCCTGGGTGGCGTTGTCCTTCGTGTCCAGGCCCTGAGTGGCGGCGTGGGGGACCTTCGCAAACGGGTTGCGCCGCGCACGTCCCGCCCTGAGCTGCGCTTCAACGCGCTCGGCAAGCCTCGATAGGGCGTAGTTAATCACAATCATGATGAGTGCGACGACGATCAGGGAAGGAATGTAATTTCTGTTCGCAGATGCCGCCTGCGTACCCGAACGAACCACCTCGATGTAGCCGATCTGATAACCAAGGGCGGAGTCTTTCAGAGCGATAACGATCTGCGCGATGAGCGCCGGCAGCATCGCCGCCACGGACTGTGGCAGCAAAATACGCCACATCGTCTGCGCGTGCGTCAGACCCAATGCCTGGGCGGCTTCTGTCTGGCCGCGGGGCAGGGAACGGATTCCCGCGCGAAGAATTTCGGCGATCACGGCGCCGTTGTAGAGCGTCAGCGCGACAACCACCGCCCAAAAGGCGAGGCCCTTCGGGGGCACGATTTTGAACACGGCGAAGAACTGGTAGAGGAAGATCATCAGCAAAAGTACCGGGATGGCGCGGAAAAACTCGATGATAACCCCACAGAACCACCGCACCGGCGCGAGCTCTGCCAGCCTGCCCAAACCAAAGATAACGCCGAAGACGATGGCGAAAAGCACGGAGACGAAAGCGGCCTTTAACGTGCCGACAAGGCCAGGAAGAATATAGGTTGTCCAGGTCTGGCTGTTGACAAAAGGCGTCCACTTTTCGGCGGTAAGTTGGCCGTTATCGGCCAGTCGGGCTAGCACCCACCACGTCACCAAAGCAAGAACCACCACCGTAAGTACGGTGTAAATCCGGTTCCTTCTCCTCGCTTTAGGCCCGGGGGCGTCGTAGAGAACAGTTGCACGTACTGCGGACATTAGCGCTGCACCGCCAATCGTTCAGACAGCCAACCGAGGAAAAGACCCATCGGCAAAGTCAGCACTACAAAACCCAAAGCAAAAACACCGAAGATGACAAAGAGATGGTTGGCGTGAAACTCAATGGTTGATTTCATCAACAGGGAGGCCTCAGCAACACCGATGGCGGAGGCGATAGTGGTGTTTTTCGTCAACGCAATCAAGGTATTGCCCAAAGGTACGATTGCCGCCCGCAAAGCCTGGGGGAAAATGATAAGGGAGAAAATTTGCCCGAAGTTCAAGCCCAGCGAGCGGGCCGCCTCCGCCTGCCCGAAGTGGACCGTGTTAATGCCGCTTCGCAAAGACTCGGCAACAAAGCACGAGGTGTAGAGAATAAAGCCCAGCACCGCCAAACGGAAGTTTTGGTCAGCGATGAAGGTGCTGGAGTCGCGGCTGGCTAGCTCCAATCCGAGGTTTTGGTAGAGGCCGAACGAGCAGAAAAGAACCACGAGGGTCAGTGGGGTGTTGCGCACCGTTTCGATGTAAAAAGTCGACACGGTGCGCAAGATGCCCACTGGAGACACCCTCATGGCGGCGAGCATGGTGCCGACGATCATCGAGCCAACCGCGGAATACACGGTGAGTTTGATCGTGGTCCAAAACGCCGGCCATAGTTTCGGCAGCAGGTCAGCCCAGAGGGCGTCCATTGTGGTTCTCCTTGCAGGTTGGTCTAGCCGGCCCGGATTGAAGGGCCGAGCTTATAGGAAGGACAAATCGCCCGGCTTGTCCTCGGCGACACCGACGCCGCCCTCGAGGTTGTCATTGACGAACTTCTGGAAAGAGCCGTCGGAGTACATGGCTTCGAGAGCCTTGTTGACGGCCTCGACGGCCGCAGTGTCGTCCTTGGTCAGCCCGATGCCGTAGTGCTCGTTGGTGAATGGCTCGCCGTCCTTGACCAGTTCAAGAACTTTGAAGTCGCCGGGGGACTGAGCGGAGTAGCCGCCGAGAATGGTTGCATCGGTGGTCAAAGCGTCGACGTTGCCGTTGCGCAGCGCTTCCACGCAGGAGGAGTAGGTGTCATACTCCTGAAGCTGCACGCCTGGCAAAGCGTCCTTCACCTTCTGGGCGGGGGTCGAGCCGGTCACGGAGCACAGGATGCGGCCGTCGAGGTCGTCTAGGCCCTTGACGGTCTCCTCGTCGGAGCGCACCAGCAGGCCCTGGTGGGTTAGAAGGTAAGGGCCAGCGAAGCTGACTGCTTCGGCGCGGGACTTGTTGATGGAGTAGGTGGCGCCGATCGCGGCGACCTCACCGTTTTGGATCAAAGTCTCGCGCTGGGCGGAGGGGGTTTCACGCCAGGTGATCTCTGGCTGGTCCCAGCCGTTTTCCTCGGCGATGTGGTTGACAACGTAGGTCAAAACGTCGACGTCGAGGCCGGACATGGAGCCGTCGCCCTCGCGCAGGCCGAGGCCCGGCTGGTCATATTTGGTGCCGAGGGTGACGCTTCCAGCCTCAATCTGGGCGAGCAGGCCTTCGCCTGCGGCGCCGTTTTCACCGCCGCCGCAGGCGGCGAGGGTGGTGGCGGTGAGCAGCGCGGCGGCTGCGGCGGCGATGGAACGGAAAGTGCGGTTCATGGGAAACTCCTGAAGTTGATCGTTGGCTAATGTGGCAAGATCTTGCCGAGGAAGTCGCGGGCACGGTCCGATTCCGGGTTGCTGAAGAAGCTCTCCGGGTCGGTGTCCTCAACGATTTCTCCGTCGGCCATGAAGATGATCCGGTCGGCGACTTTGCTGGCGAAGCCCATCTCGTGGGTGACCACCAGCATGGTCATGCCCGAACGTGCCAGCTCTGACATCACGTCGAGGACTTCTCCGACCATCTCGGGGTCGAGGGCGGAGGTGGGCTCGTCGAAAAGCATCACCTTGGGGTCCATGGCAAGAGCACGTGCAATAGCGACGCGCTGTTGCTGGCCGCCGGAGAGCTGGGCCGGGTACTTATCGGATTGGTTGCCGATTCCGACGCGGTCGAGGAGCTCGGCCGCGCGGGAGAGCGCCGCCTCCTTTTTCACCTTGCGTACCTTCACCGGGCCGAGTGTGACGTTGTCCCGGATGGTGAGGTGCGGAAAGAGGTTGAACTGTTGGAAAACCATGCCGACATCGGCACGCAGTTTGGCAAGTTCCTTTCCTTCTTCAGGCAAAGGTTTGCCGTCGATCTCGATGGTGCCCTCATCGATTGTTTCGAGTCGGTTGATAGTGCGACACAGGGTTGATTTGCCCGAGCCGGATGGGCCAAGGACGACGACGACCTGGCCCCGTGGCACTTCGAGGTCGATGTTTTTGAGCGCTTGGAAGTCACCAAAGAACTTCTGCACGCCCTTGATGCGGATCATTGGTTCGGACACCTGTGTCATAGATGTAACTTCTACCATCAATTGTGATGCCCTTTACCATTTCCGTGATAATCTTTGGCTCTTACATTAAAAAGATGCAGGTCGTCTGAAGTGCCGGGGGTGGAGAATCTTTTCGGGCCCGCACCCCCCGCAGCGCACAGTGCACAGTTAGGCCCAAAGGCGCGCCAGCGATAGACTGAGCGACCGTGACAGAGCAACTCACCCAGCAAGAACGCATGCTTGACGACGCCCCCTCTACCCGCACCTACGAAGTGCGAACATTCGGCTGCCAAATGAATGTGCACGATTCCGAACGGCTCTCCGGCCTCCTCGAGGACGCCGGTTACGTCGCCGCGGCCGAAGGGCAAGAGCCCGACCTAGTTGTGTTCAACACCTGTGCGGTGCGCGACAATGCCGACAAACGCCTCTACGGTTCGCTCGGCCAGCTCAAACTCACCAAGGAGCGCCACCCGGGTATGCAGATTGCTGTCGGCGGTTGCCTCGCCCAAAAAGACCGCGACTCAGTGATAGACAAGGCGCCTTGGGTAGATGCGGTCTTTGGCACCCACAATATCTCCGCGCTGCCGGCGCTTCTCGAGCGTGCTCGCGTCAATGATGAAGCACAGGTGGAAATCGTGGAGGCCCTTGAGGTCTTTCCTTCGGTTTTGCCCGCCAAACGCGAATCCTCCTACGCCGGGTGGGTGTCCGTGTCGGTCGGCTGCAACAACACCTGCACCTTCTGCATCGTTCCCAGCCTGCGCGGCAAGGAAATTGACCGCCGCCCGGGCGATATCCTCGCCGAAGTCCAGGCGCTGGTGGAGCAGGGTGTTTCGGAGGTGACATTGCTGGGCCAAAACGTCAACTCTTACGGTGTGAACTTCGTCGACGACGACTTAGAGCGCGACCGCTCCGCGTTTTCCAAACTATTGCGCGCCTGCGGCGACATTGAGGGGCTTGAAAGGGTGCGGTTTACGTCTCCGCACCCTGCCGAATTTACCTCCGATGTCATCGACGCTATGGCGCAGACACCTAATGTGTGCCCGCAGCTCCACATGCCGCTGCAGTCCGGCTCCGACAAGGTGCTCAAGGATATGCGTCGTTCCTACCGGTCGAAGAAGTTTCTGCGCATCCTTGAGGAGGTGCGGGAGAAGTTGCCGCACGCGGCAATTACCACCGACATCATTGTGGGCTTTCCCGGTGAGACAGAAGAAGACTTCCAGGCCACTTTGGATGTGGTTGAGGCGGCCCGCTTCACCTCTGCTTTTACCTTCCAGTATTCGCCGCGGCCCGGCACCGTCGCTGCAAAGATGGCCGAGCAGATCCCCAAGGAGGTTGTCCAAAGGCGCTTCGAGCGCCTGCTTGATTTGCAGGAGCGCATCAGCGCGGAAGAAAACGCGAAGTTGGTCGGCACCGAGCAGGAACTTCTCGTTCAAGCTAGCGGCGGCCGCAAAAACGAGGAGAACAACCGGATGTCGGGTCGCGCCCGCGATGGCCGCCTCGTCCATTTCACTGCGGCAGGTGACATCGACGGAGCCATTCGGGCGGGCGACTACATTAAGGTGCGCATTACTGACTCCAAGCCGCACTACCTGATCGCGGACGGTGGGGTCTTAAGCCACCGTCGCACGGTTGCCGGGGATAACTCGGAGGCCGGAACTGTGCCGACGACGGCCCCGATTGGTGTGGGCCTGGGCATCCCGCAGATTGGGCGCCCACCTGCGAAACCGGCGGCTGATTCTGCCTGCTGCGGCGGCTAGGTTAGAGTCGGATCCATCCCAAGTTTTCGACGGAAGGCGCAGCATGACGAACTCGACCGGTAACGCTGAGGAATTGGCGAGGCAGGAGAGGGAGGCGGCGAAGAAAGTGGAGTTCGGCTCCTCACGATGGGTGCTTCTGGTCTGCGTGGTGGTGTACTTGGCGGCGCTTTTTATGCCTTTTGCTGGCGGCGTCAACGGTTGGCAGGTTGTTGCGCGGCGCGGCGTCGATGCTGCTGACATCAAACTAACGGAACAGGTTTTTGTGTGGTTGAGTTTTGCGGGCCTGTTGATCATGACGAGTCTCGTTTTGGCCACCAAAAGGTTCCTGTTGGCGGTGCCGGCGTGGATGCTGACCACAGTGTCTTTCCTTCTATCTGCGCTGGCCATTTGGTTGCGGCGCACGAGCACAGCTTATGATGCTGGCCTTTACCACGGGCCCGGAATCTATTTGATGATCTTCGCAGTCGGTGTGGCAGTCTTCGCCTACGTTCCGGTTGTGGTGGGGCGCAGTGCTGCGCAGGCTGAGATTGCCCAGCGTCGCGCCAGCTCCGACGAGCTTGACGATATTTCCAAAGCCCAGCAGGCCGCAGCAGTATCGCGCGGCGAAGGCAACCCCTTGCTTGTCGATGACCGCCGTGCCCGCGCCGCCGAACGCCACCGCAGCCGGCTGGAGGATTAACGCGCAGCTAGGGGACTTCTTTGGAAAAAAGCGTCGCGGCCAGCGCACCTACGACAAGACCTATCGGGGTGAGCAGAATCCCGATGTTGATGATCGGCAACGCTTGGTTGGCCACGAATTCTTCCACCCAGCCGATGAGTCCGAAGACCCACCCGGCGGCGATGAGCAGGCAGGCGGTGATCAAAGATACTGCCAAAAGCCCCAGGCCTTGAGAGTCGCGCCACAGCAAGGAAATGAAGGCGACGCTTAACACGATGGCGACCACCCCCAGGCCGATCGAGATGCTATGCCAGACACGCAGCGGCAGGTCGTCGGAGAGAAATCCACTAAGGATGTATCCGACAACCAAGCCGAACTGCACCACGAGGAAAACCCGTGTTGTGGACCGAAGCGTACTCATAGACGTCAACACTATAAGGCGGCAGCGCTCATCGGAAGTGTCTCCCGGGGCAAGAATCTACTGCTGGCCCGAGTCCAGAAGTCTTCTGCCACGCTGCGGTAAGCGAGAGAGTTTGGGCCCCAAGCGCCTGCGCTATAGCGGTAGCGGCTGCGTCATCTGCGGGATAGGAAAGGAAGCAAGTGTTTACCTTCGGCCATTTCTCCTTCGCTGCGGCGAGTGCGGAGTAGATCATGGCAGTTGCGTGGCCTTGGCCTCTGTGTTCAGGCAGGACGTAGACAAGCCCCAGTTCGCACAGGTTGTCCGCATCTGCGTCGAAATGGACGATCTCCGCCATGCCAACGACACGGCCCTCAGCGTTGCGGGACAGCGCGCTCAACTGAGTCCCACCCCGGTCGATGAGCCTAGTGCTCGCTTCGTGGAAGCGCTTTTCGGTCCAATCAATCGTGTCGATGAGCAAACTGCCACGGGGGTAATTGGCCGACGAGGTACGCAAAACCTCGATCACGCTTTCTAAATCCTGGGGTGAAAAAGCAAAATTTTCCACTACATCGCAGGACTGCTCGAAGTGTGAAATACCAAACTCAGCCTGCGTTTCGGCGTAAGCGTGGTGGTATCCGCTGGCTGCAAGGGCAATAGGTGCCGGGGCCCCAGCGGAGAGGGTGACCCAAACGTGGCGCACGGGCCGGTTGAGGGTTGTAGACAAGGCGTCGACAAGCTCAAGTGCGGCTTGCCACGGCTCGGCAGGAACCTCCTGGCCCGGCATCGGGGCGTGCAAAGCATCGAGGGTGATGTGTGCCTCAATTACTGAAAGGTCCTCCAACAGCGGCAAGGAGACAAACACCCAGGCTTCGACCTCAAGAAGATCCTCCGGCGCAATCTCTGGGTATCCCAACTGGCCGAGGGGGCGGGGCAAGCAGTTCCGCGTCAGCGCAAAAAGGTAGGAGCGTGACTCGTTGGAGCCTTCCAAACGTTTGAGCACGTGCGAGGAAGACACCCCAGAATGTTCCGAACCCGTTATGTCCTGGATGGCCAAGGTGGCGGAAAAAACGTACGCTGCGATAGTGTCTTCGTACTGGGCGCAACCGGCGTGGCCTGCAATGACGGGCCGGAGCACTTAGCCCTGAACCGCCTTCGCGGCGACATCAGCGAACTCCTGCCACTGCGCAGCTTGCGCCCGCAGTTCCTCCGCCTTCTTCGCGTTGCCTTTCGCCTCCGCCTGCTCAGCGCGCTTAGTCAAATCATCAGCCTTGTCCTGGAATTGATTGACCTTCTCCTGAGCGGCCGGATCGTTCGCGCGCCAGCGAGCTTGCTCCGCATCCGAGACACGCTTTTCAAAGGCGCCGATCTTGTTTTCGTATTCGCGCACTTTGCCGCGGGGAACGAAACCGATTTCCTCCCACTTGTCTTGCAGCTCACGCAACTTGGACTTAGCCGCTCCCAAACCCTTATCCGGGTCGATGAGAGCATCGTACTGCGCCAAAAGGGCATCTTTGGCCTGCGCATTGGCCTCGAACTCGCGGTCCCTTTCAGCGTTGACGGCATTGCGCGCTTCGAAGAAGTGGTCCTGAGCCGCGCGGAACTGCTTCCACAACTTGTCGTCTACATCGCGAGGGGCCCGTCCTGCGGCCTTCCACTCCTCCATCAAGTCGCGGAAAGCGCGGGCCGTCTCGCCCCAGTCGGTGGAGTCTTTGATCGCCTCGGCGCGCTGCACCAGTTCCTCCTTCTTTTGCCGGGCGGCCGCGCGGTTGCGGTCCAACTCGGCGAAGTGAGAACCGCGCCGGCGGTTAAAAGAGTCCCTGGCACGCGAGTAGCGCTTCCACAGCGCATCATCGGTAGAGCGGTCGATGCCGCGGATAGTGCGCCACTCCTCGAGAATCGCGCGGATTCGATCGCCGGCTTTCTTCCAGTCCGTCGAGTTCTCGGCCAACTCCTCTGCCTCAGCGGCGAGTTCTTCCTTGCGTGCGATTGCCTTGGCGCGCCGCGCCGCCTTGGCTTCCTTGGCCTTTTCACCTGCTACATCCGCCGTGGAGATGATCGAGTCGAGGCGGGCCTCAAGAGCATCGAAATCACCGATGGCGGCCTGCGAATCCAAAGAGGCCTTCAAAGCTTCTGCTTGTGCGCGCAACTGAGCTGCATCCTCGGGGTGCGCGCTTAGGCGGCTTTCCAACAGTGCCGCCTCGGTGTTTAAATCGTCGAAGCGCTGGCCGTAATGAGCGAGGCCCTCGGCGGGGGTGCCCGCTTGCCAGGAGCCTATTTCTCTTTCGCTACCGCCACGGGTGACAAAGACTGTGCCATCGTCGGCCACCCGGCCAAATTTGGAGGGGTCGGTGGGAGTTACGGTCACGGTGTGCGGTGCGGGGGCGGAGAAAGGGACGGGAGAAGGTGTGGTGTGCTGCTCATCGGCGGAGCTGGGGGCAGCTTTGAGTGGAGTCGGAGCACGTTTTGCCATGGCGGCCGGTGAAGGCTTCGGGTGCTGGCCCTGGTTCGGTCCGGGAAGGGGAGGCTGGGGCATGTCTCGTTCCTTTCAACTCGGTGCCGCGCGTCACGGCTGCCGTATTCCGGGGCACGTACGCTGTGCCCGCATGGGCGTATATGTTACCGCCCCTGCATGAAGGCTGTCAGCGAGTTTGTTTCACCCGTTGCCCAGGGTTTAGAGCGGCGGTGTGCGCGATAGGGTAGAAGGCGTGACTGCCCGCAGTGTTGTGATCATGCCCGGGGCTCCCGCCCTCGTCGCCGAGTTGGCGCCAGCCCACGGGCCGGCGGAGAAGCTGCGTCAAGCGGTGCGAAGCGCCGCACAGGGCTGGCAGGTCGTGGAGATCGTCGGCAGTCGGGATCCGCGCTGGTTGACGTCGCATGAAGGAAGTTTCGCTGCGTGGGGCGCGCCTCAGGTTCGTGTCGGCGGAGGAAGTTACTTGCCGGAACTGGTTGCTCGCTATGTCCTCGGGGCGGTGCACGTGTTAGATTCCCGCGCCCACATCGGCTCTCTTAACCCGGATGCGCTTACTGTGGTGGTGGCAGACGGGCCGGCAGGGCTTTCCCCTCGCGCCCCTCTCGCTTTCATCGATGAGGCTTTCGCTGCCCACCGCGACATCCAAAGTTTCCTTGCTGGCGGTGATCTGCACAACCCGCAGTCGCTGGCTGCTGCCGGGGTGGTTGAGCCGGAGCTGTGGGCTGAACTAGCCCGGCTCAACCCGAGCAAAGCCGAGGTGCTCGCCGTGGACAATTCCTTGGGCGTTGGCGCCTATGTGGCGGCGTGGGAGGTGTGAAATGAATCCGGTTGCAGTGGTAGGGCCGACAGCGTCAGGAAAGTCAGCGCTGGGTATTGCGCTTGCTCATCAGCTGGGCGGGGAGGTGGTCAATGTTGACTCGATGCAGCTTTACCGGGGGATGGATATTGGCACCGCGAAGCTTGCCCCGGAGCAGCGCGAAGGAATACCGCATCACCTGTTGGACATTTGGCCGGTGACGAAGACGGCGTCAGTCGCTGAATACCAGGCGCGTGCCGTTGAGACAGTTGAGGAGATCGCGGCGCGGGGCAAGGTGCCGATCTTGGTGGGCGGATCAATGCTTTACGTCCAATCGCTCATCGACGCCTGGAGCTTTCCGCCCACCGACCCCGCAACTCGCGCGAAGTGGCAGGCGAAATTGGATGAGGTGGGGGTAGATGAGCTTCACGCCTACCTAGCCACAGTCGATGCGGAAGCGGCGGACATCATTGAGGATAAGGACCCGCGCCGCACGGTGCGTGCCTTGGAGGTCATTGAGCTAACGGGCGAACCGTTTAAAGCTTCGCAGCCGCCGAAGGATGCTCCTTTGCGCTGGGGAACACGAATTGTGGGACTGAAAACTCAGCCCGAGTGGCTCAATCCGCGTATCGCTTTGCGCGCCCAGATGATGTTTGATGCAGGACTTATCGGCGAAGTCGAAAACCTGGTAGCGCAGGGGTTGGTCGAGGATTCGACGGCTGGCCGAGCGATTGGTTACGCGCAGGTCCTGCGGATGTTTCGTGGGGTGTTGACCCGCGAGGAGGCGGTGGAGCAAACGATAGTGGGCACGCGCCGTTACGTGCGCCGTCAGCGCGCCTGGTTTAACCGCGACAAGCGCATCCGCTGGCTGGATGCGGCAGCCGGAGATGTTGTAGCGGCCGCGCTAGACTCGCTTGCGTGACTGACACTGACACTGACACTGACACTTCGCATACTTTTTTCAAGGGCCACGGCACCGAAAACGATTTTGTCATCCTGCCGGATCCCACCGACTCGCTGGATCTCGACGCGGCGACGGTAGCAGCGTTGTGCGACCGTCACGCCGGTATCGGCGGCGACGGCCTTTTGCGGCCCGTGCTTCGCGGCGGGCGTTGGTTTATGGACTACCGCAATGCCGACGGCTCTATTGCCGAAATGTGCGGCAATGGGGTGCGTGTATTTGCCCATGTGCTGCGTGCGCAGGGATTAGTTGACTCGGACGAGTTCGAGGTGGATACCCGGGCAGGCGTGAAACAGATTTCGGTGTTGGAGCACTCCACGACCGATGCTGTGGTGCGCGTCGATATGGGCCCGGTGGAGGTTACCGGTTTGTCCACC
Source organism: Corynebacterium sp. BD556 (assembly GCF_038452275.1). Taxonomy (NCBI): domain Bacteria; kingdom Bacillati; phylum Actinomycetota; class Actinomycetes; order Mycobacteriales; family Corynebacteriaceae; genus Corynebacterium; species Corynebacterium mayonis. The sequence goes on along the minus strand of NZ_CP141643.1, from coordinate 929,225 downwards.
GCCCGAATGGGCGAGTTCGAATTCGCCGGTCTTGGTGTGGATGTGGGCAACCCGCACCTAGCTGCGGTCATTCCCGGGTTGAGCGCTGAAAAGCTCGCAAAGCTTGAGTTTAGTGCTCCCGACTTTGATCGGGAGTTCTTTCCTGCCGGCGTGAACGTGGAGGTTGTAACGGAGCTTGTGGACGGTGATGTTCACATGCGTGTGTGGGAGCGGGGCGTGGGAGAGACGCGCTCGTGCGGCACGGGGACCGTGGCTGCGGCGCGTGCCGCGTTTGCCGACGCCGGAATTGAAAACGGCACCGTGAAAGTTCACGTCCCGGGTGGGGCTGTGCGCGTAGACATCAATGCCGGCCAGGCCGTGATGACGGGCCCGTCGAAAATCATTGCCCGCGGTGAGGTGGATTTGTCTGCGTTAGGGCGTGGCTAATTTCCGCCGCGAAGCTGCCTGGCGGCCCGGCGGGCATCGTCCCAGGAAACTTGAAGTTCGGTGGCGCGCTGGTCCGCGATGGCCGCCAGGCGGCGTACTTGTTCATAGTCCAGCTCGCCGTTTTCCAACTGTGCGTCGATGCGGCTGATGAAGCGTTGCGCGGAAACAACCCGGAGTTGGAATTCCTCGATCGCCGGGATGAGGGAGTGTTCGTTGACAAGTTCGGGGTAGCGCAAGGTGCGGTCGGCGATTGCTTCGTCGGTCAGCCCGAAGCGCATTGTGTCGTAGGCTCCGGTGATGTCGCGGATATCGTCACAGGCCAAGCGCAAGGCGGCGACGAAAGAGTCGTCGGGGGCCGTTTTATTGCGCGCGGCAACGCTAAATAAGATGGCCGCACATATCGCGCCGATGAAGAAGCCGGGCATGCGCAAAAGTGTTACTGAGGCGGTGAATATGCCCGCCGCGAGAACTACGAGCAACACCTCACGAGTATTGCGGTTTGGGCCTGTCACCGTGATCAACCCCGCGGCGTTAGTGTCCGCCGCAACCGCAGGAACCGCCGCAGCCGCCACAACCGCCCCCGGTCGGGGTCGGGATCGAGCCGGCAAGGACCGCCTGACCTTCGATCACGGAGTTTCTTTGCGGCAGCTCACCATCGGGCAGGCATACCACGAAGGGGAAAGCGCCGTCGACGGAGGCGTGGATGAAGCGCTCACCGGTTAACTCGCTGGTGCGGTACTCAGCTTCCAAGACACGGGCGGAGAACTCGGCGCGCGCGTCCGGGGAGGTTGCTGCACTTGCGTTGACAGCTTCGGCGCCGGGGGAGCGGACCTCTCCCAGGATGGAATCCGAGTTCGCGTGGAACTCCTCGACGCTGCCAAAACGACGCACATCAATGGCCAGGGCGGCGACGGCGAGTTCTTGCCAGGCTAAGGTGGGTTCGTCGACAAGCAACGGACCCTGCGCCAAGTTGAGGGTGACTGAGGAGATGATGTTGCCGTGCGGGTCGACGATTTCGGCGAGGGCAACCACGTCGTTAAGCATGCTGACGTGGGCGTAAGTTCGGGTCATGGCGTCGAACCCTGCGAATGTGGCGAAAGGTTCCACAGCCAGGATATTAAGCTGCGCGCCGGAAGGGTCGGCGTACTGGATTAACTGCCCGCCGCGCACTTCACCGACCACGCCGAGGCGGTCGGTGGATATGGCCGCTTCAACGGCGTCTTGCCATTTCTCGAAGCCGAGACCGATGCTGGCGAGGTCCTTCGTCACTGTTTGACTCATGGCACGCATTCTAACGCCCAAACAACGGTGCTCATAACAGCCCAACTGCTTCGCTGACCCCGGAATACTGCAGGCAACGCAGGTGTTGTTCAATGAACTGAGCTCCGTGTCATTATGCGGCGTCAAGCGCAAATAAGTCGGCGGGCGTGAAGAAAGCTTTTTCGGGCCCGCCCAAACGTCGGGCTCATCAAGGGTGACGCTAATACACCCGGGTGAATAGTTTTTTCGTAGACTAAGGATTCAATGAACAAATTCTTTGCAGATCTTCCCTCGTCCCGCGACTTTTCGGCGAGCTGGGACGAGCACACCGGCCCCGCAGCCTCCGATACTCATGACCCGCACGACGAGTTGTTGCGGCAGGCTTTCCGCCACAACGCCCCGCAGAAAGGCCGCGGCGAGGACAAAGGCGAACCGACCGTTGGTGCTCTCGACTTGGAGGAGCGCAACGCGTTTCGCCGGGTGGCGCGGGACAAAGAGCTCCACGCGCAAGACACCGAAGAACGCTACGACGTTGAGTACCGAAAGCTCCGCCTTGAACAGGTGATCCTCGTCGGCGTGTGGACGGAAGGAACCACTGCTGAGGTGGAGGCCACGATGGCTGAGCTTGCGGCACTGGCGGAAACAGCCGGCGCGGAGGTGGTGGACCTGCTTTATCAAAAGCGCGATAAGCCGGATCCGGGCACATACATAGGTACAGGCAAGGTGAAAGAGCTCAAGGAAATCGTGGAAGCCACCGGCGCGGACACGGTCGTTTTTGACGGCGAGCTCTCGCCCGGCCAATTAGTTGCGTTGGAGAAGGCGCTGGGCAAAAAAGTCATCGACCGCACCATGCTCATTCTGGACATTTTCGCCCAGCACGCCAAGAGCAATGAGGGCAAGGCGCAGGTTTCTTTGGCGCAGATGGAATACCTGTTCACACGCACCCGCGGTTGGGGCGGAAACCTCTCGCGCCAAGCTGGCGGCCGTGCCGGTTCTAATGGTGGTGTGGGCCTGCGCGGCCCCGGTGAGACGCGCATTGAGGCGGACCGTCGTCGTCTGCGCGCGGAGATGGCTAAGCTGCGCCACCAGCTACGCGACATGAAAACCGCGCGTGAGGTCAAACGTGCCAAGCGTCAGCGCTCAACCACGGCCAAGATCGCGATCGCCGGCTACACCAACGCCGGGAAGTCCTCCTTGATCAACGCGATGACGAACGCGGGTGTGCTTGTCGAGGACGCTTTGTTTGCCACCCTGGATCCGTCGACCAGGCGCGCCAAGCTTGCCGACGGCCGCAGCGTCGTCATGACCGACACCGTTGGTTTTGTGCGCCATCTGCCCACTCAACTCGTTGAAGCTTTCAAGTCCACGCTTGAGGAGGTCACCAACGCCGATTTGCTTCTGCACGTTGTTGATGGCTCTGATCCTTTCCCCCTGAAGCAAATTGAGGCGGTGAACAAAGTTCTCGCCGATGTCACCCGCGATACCGGCGAAAAGATTCCGCCGGAGATTATTGTGGTCAACAAGGTCGATGAGGCCGATGCGCTGGTGTTGGCGGAGCTGCGGCATGTTCTTGAGCGTTCAGGCCATGATGTTGTGTTCGTCTCCGCCTTGACCGGCGAAGGCATTTTAGAGCTTGAAGGCAAAATTGAGATGTTTCTCAACACCATCGACGCCCACGTCACTATGTTGGTGCCTTTCACTCGCGGCGATGTCATCAACACCTTGCACGAGGAGGGCACGGTGCGTTCCGAATCTTACGAAGAAAAGGGCACGCTTATCGACGTTCGCCTGCCTAAAGTCCTGGCCGAGCAGTACCGCGAGTTCGTGGTGGGCAGGGCCTAGAGACAATGCGTTGGGGGTGAGAGCCCCGTCTCGCTGCGAAGTAGCTACGATCGAGCTACAGATGCGACGACTGGAGCAGGGAGGCGGCGGGCTCGTCGACAAGCACCGTGACCTCGTTGTGCATCTGCAGCACAGAGGCGGGAACCATGGCACGTACCGGACCTTCGATAAGATCGCGCACGGCCTCGGCTTTTGCTGTGCCGGTGGCGATGAGCAAGATGCGACGCGCCTCCATGATGGTGCCCAGGCCCTGCGTCAAAGCGAAGCGGGGAACGTCGGCGGGATCGTCGAAAAAGCGGGCGTTATCCCGGATGGTTTGCGCCGTAAGCTGAACGACACGCGTGCGTGATGTCAAAGAACCCGTCGGTTCATTAAAGGCGATGTGGCCATTGCTACCGATGCCCAAAATTTGGATGTCGATCCCACCCGCCTCACGGATCGCCGCTTCATACTGCGCAGCGGCGTGTTGTGGGTCGCTAGCGTCGCCTGGCAGGGAGTAAACCAAGTGGTCATCAATGTCGATGTGTGAGGTGAACTCCCGGCGAATCGTCTGATAGTAGGACTGCTCGTGGGTGGGTGCCAGGCCCAGGTATTCGTCGAGAAGAAAGGCGGAGCAACCACGGAAACTTAACTCTGCGCGGCGGTAGCGGTTGGTTAGTTCGGTGTAGGTCGGGTTGGGGGTAGAACCCGTGGCCAAGCCAAGAACAGCTCCAGGGCGTGCGTGAGGCGCGATGAGGTCGGCGGCTGCCACGGCAATTTCGTCTTTCGACGAGTAGATGCGTATGTCCACGGGTGATTCCTCGCTCCTGGTGAGTCAGCAGTTTCGCTGGTGGTCCGGTCCCATTTACTTTAAGGCACGTCTAGAGGCCATAATGAATTTCTGTGAGAACTTCGAAAACGCGCAGCACATGGACCATTCACGGCGACGGTAGACGAGTCAGCCCAGGCGAGGTCGTCGCTGCGCATGAAAGACTTAACTGGCCCCGCACGATAGGCATTGGCATGCAGCATGTTGTGGCCATGTTCGGGGCTACCTTGCTCGTTCCAACTTTGACTGGTTTTCCCGTCAACACCACGTTGCTCTTTTCCGGCCTGGGAACGATCATCTTCCTCGTGCTCACGCGCAACAAGGTGCCGTCCTACCTTGGCTCCTCCTTCGCCTTCATCGCCCCGTTGACGGCCTCGCAAGCCTACGGTGTTGGTGCTCAACTCGCCGGCGTAGTGGTCACTGGCCTGGTGCTCATCGCAGTCGGTTTCATCGTCCAGGCGGCGGGAAGAAAAATCATTGATGCGGTGATGCCGCCAGCGGTCACGGGCGCGATCGTCGCCCTGATCGGCTTTAACCTGGCGCCTACTGCGGTAGACAACTTCCAGGCCCAACCATGGATCGCCACCATCACCTTGGCGTCGATCCTCACCGTCACCGTGATCACCCGCGGGATGGCTTCTCGCCTGAGCATCCTCATCGGAGTCATCGTCGGATGGGTAGCGGCCGCGCTCGGCGGCGGACTTACAGACGACGCCTTCGAAACGATTTCCCAGACCCCGTGGCTCGGTCTGCCGCAGTTCCACACCCCTGAATTTCACCTCTCTGCGGTGTTGGTCACGCTGCCGGTGTTGGTTGTCTTGATCGCGGAAAATGTCGGGCACGTCAAAGCAGTCGGAGAGATGACCGCTACTGACTTGGACGATTACCAGGGCCGAGCACTGATTGGCGATGGAATCGCGACGACGCTGGCTGGGTCTTTCGGCGGCTCCGGCACCACCACCTATGCCGAAAACATTGGTGTGATGGCGGCGACAAAGGTCTACTCCACTGCCGCCTACTGGGTCGCTTCGATCTTCGCGATCGCTTTGGCGTTCATCCCCAAGTTCGGCGCGATTATCTTCACCATCCCGGCGGGTGTGTTGGGAGGGGCATGTTTGGTGCTCTACGGCCTTATCGGGATGCTGGGGGTGCGGATTTGGCAAGATAACCGGGTCGATTTCACCAACCCCGTCAACCTCACTGCTGCGGCCGTGGCAATGATCGCGGGAGTTGGCAATTTGACCTTGACCTTCGGTGCTATCGAGTTGCAAGGCATCGCTTTAGGTTCTGTCGGCATCATTGTGCTCTACCCCTTGATGCGCTTTGCTTACTCATCGATGGGTGAGGGCGGCTACGACGGATTCGCCCGCGCGGGCTCGCAATGATTGGCTACTCGGCGGCGAGCACGACGCGAATGCCGTGGCTTTCGAATTGTTCCACGATGGAGGCAGGCGCGTCCGTGTCGGTGATAAGGACGTCGATGTCGTCAAGGGTGCCAAAGCTGACTAGGTAATCGTTGCCCAGCTTTGAGGAATCGCACAAAACCACAATCCGTTCGGCGTTAGTTACCATCGCTGCTTTAACCGCAGCTTCCTGCGCGTGAGCCGTGGACAAACCGTGGTCGATGGTTAAGGCATTTGTGCCGATGAAGGCGACTTCGGCTGACATCAGGGCGAGGCTGCGCAACGCCGTGTCGCCGACGACGGCCTGGGACAGCGCCCGGACGTTGCCACCGAGGAGTTGGACGTTTGACAATCCCTCAGCGGCAAGCTCAAGTGCCACCGGCAGGGAATTGGTCACGATTGGGTGCGCGTCAATGCCCGGGTGGTCGACGATCAAAGAGGCGAGGGTGCTCAAGGTGGTGCCTGAGTCGAGAAAGATCCGTGCGCCGGGAGTTCGCGGCAGAAAGTCTAAGGCGGCTTTGGCGATGGCGGATTTCGCGCCGGAGGCTGAGCGGTAGCGGGCGTCGAGCGGCACTTCAGTGGTGAGAAAAGCCTGGCTGGCAACGGCTCCGCCGTGGACGCGGTGGATGACGCCAGCCTCGCTGAGGGTGGCAAGGTCCCGGCGGATGGTTTCGGCGGTGACACTGAAGCGTTCGGCAAGGTCAGTTACGTTGACCCGACCCTCCACTGCGGTCAGTGACGCGATTTGTCGTCGTCGTTCGTCGGCGTACATTCCTACCTCCACCCGCCACGGCCGACCTTGTGCGGCCATTTCACACCTGCAGATATTGTTCCAAAGCCGGGGCAAACGTGACCATTTTGCGCCACTGCGGGCCTCGATTCACCCCCGCGCGGGGGACGAAGCGGGCAGCTTCGACCAGGAGGTGTCAAAGTGTGCGGAAAACGGAAATGATGCGCCCCATGATCGTCGCATTGTCGCCTTTAATGGGGGAGAACGCTTCATTGTGCGGCAGAAGCCACACGCCGGAGGAATCGCGGTGGAACTCCTTGACGGTTGCCTCTCCATCTAAAAGTGCGGCGACAAACTCGCCTTCTTCGGCGACGGGCTGGGAACGAACGACGACCCAGTCTCCGTCGAGGATCCCAGCATCTCGCATCGATTCGCCCACGACCTGAAGAATGAACAGTTCTCCATCGCCGAGCAAGTCGCCCGGTAGGGGCAGGTAGTTTTCGACGTTTTCCTCGGCCAGAATTGGTGAGCCCGCGGCGATCTGCCCAACTACGGGGATAAAGCGTGTCGGCGAAGCCCCCTCGAAAGCGTCGTCGGTTGCAGTGTCCTTGACGGTTTTCGGCGAACCGGGGAGGTGGCGCAAATCCACGGCACGGGGCTTGTTCGGGTCGCGCCGCAAAAAGCCCTTCTTCTCCAACTCTTTGAGTTGGTAGGCAACCGAGGAGGTGGATTGTAAACCGGCTGCGTCGCCAATTTCGCGGATGCTGGGCGGGTACCCGCGGAGAACAACTGCGTCCCTGATTACCTCCAGGATGCGGCGCTGGCGGTCGGATAAAACGCTCATATCGAGCGCTGCGGCGTCAATTTTTTTACGAGCCATGGTTCTAAGTCCTCTTTTGCTGAATCTTCGGGGCCTGCCTGGTGCAGCCAAGTTCATCAGCCGCACAACGCGTAGTACAAAAATAGCAGATCTGGCAAACATGTTCGAGGCAATTGTGCGAAAGCTAGACAACTTGTGTGGGGGCTGGTATAACTCGAACATAGCAGCGAGACTCGAACATTCGCGCGAAGAAGTGGCGATGTTGTCGGGTCGGCGTTCTACACTCGCCGTAGAAGATGAAGGAGGAACCATGTCTACAGTCATTCGTCAGCCTCGACCAGCCAGTATGATTAACAGCCCGACAACTGCGACACCGGCCCACGTACAGGTTTGGGACGTATCTACGCGGATTATGGCAGATCGGCAACGGGCTAGTGTGCGAACTCTCGTCTCGCCGCCTCGAACAACCAATCGTACGGTAGCAGTCCCGAGGACCATACCTAACAAGACCATCGAACGGGCAGACGCACAGGACAATATTCGAGGTTCCGTTGTCCTGGGGGCGCTACTCGGAGCCGCACTTATCGTCGGCTCCACCATCGGCGGAGCCTTTTCCGCAGACGCCGGTTCCACGCCTTCCGTCGACACCACACGCGAAGTCCAGTCGGCGCACCTGTGATGCTGACAGGGGGCGAGGCAGTGGAATACAGGTAAACTTTCCGCTGTTCAGGCACAAGGGGAGACAACCCACGAAGTATCGGAGAGGGAGCCACAATGTACTGCCCGTTTTGCCAACACCAACAATCGCGGGTGATGGACTCCCGTGTCATTGATGCAGGGTCCGCCATCCGTCGCCGCCGTGAATGCACAGAATGTGGCGGACGGTTCACCACGGTGGAAAAGGCGATTTTGACCGTGGTTAAGCGAAATGGTGTGAGCGAGCCCTTCGACCGCGACAAACTCATCGTCGGTGTACGCCGCGCCTGCCAAGGCCGCGATGTATCCGATGACGCGCTCAAACGCTTGGCTCAACAAGTGGAGGAGACGGTTCGCAGTCACGGCAGCTCCCAAGTCAACGCTAACGATGTTGGTCTTGCGGTCTTGGAGCCTTTGCGCGCCTTAGACGAGGTGGCTTATTTACGCTTCGCTTCCGTCTATAAGTCCTTTGAATCTGCCGATGATTTCGAATCCGAGATCCGCCTGATGCGTCGGCGCGACCGCGAAGATTTCTAGATGGCAGCCGAAGAATCAGGAAAGCTTGTCAATCATCTTCTCAATGCGCCGTTGACTCACCGGCTTCGCGGTTCCGAGCCGTTGCGCGAAAAGGCTCACTCGCAATTCTTCAATTCGCCACACAATATCTTTGTAAGCGAATGTTTTCTCCCGGCCCTTGGGTAAGCGCTTCAGCTTCGCAGCCAGTTGCGCTCTGACTGAATCAATGACGCCTTGGCGCTCGGCGTCTTTTTCCGGGTCGCGGTTCATATCCTCAAGCCTTTGCTTCATAGCCGCAACATATCGCGGCAGGTGCTGCAAACGCTCCAGCCCGTGAACCGTAATGGCGTGCTGTGGAAGGAAAAACGCCAACTGGGTTCGCATGTCCTCGATTGCCGGGCCTTCCCACTTCTTTAGTTCCGCGGCAATGTTGGCGTACTCAACTAATCCAGGGGCGATGCCGACGACAATGCGTCGCACAGCACCTGGTATCTCCGGCTTAATCGCCTTGACCAAAGCGGCAAACTCCTCGGGGTCGCGCACTGGCCCCCCGTGGGCGAACATGGCGTCTCGCACCGCCGCGACGCGAGCGTCGTTGACCAACCCCTCCGCCCCGCCGTGCGGGTAATGGTCCACCGCCACCTTGTGCCGCAGTGGAAGCCCTTTGGTCATGTGGGCAGCCGACACTGAGATTTCACGCAGAAGGAGAGTTAGCGTGGCGGTGACCATGGATGCTTCGGCGGCGGCCTTTGTCGGGTGGACCGTCACGCGCACACCGTCTGCGGTTGCCTCCAACGCCGGGAAGGCGTCGACAACGTTTCCGTCGATGGTTGTCTCGACGGTTTCGGCGACCGGGCCAAGAGTCTCGGCAGTCCATTTCGCGGCCGCCTTCTTTTCCGAGCGTCGAGATGCCTTCGACACTGAGGAACGAATCTGCCCAGCCTGGCGCTTCCGCAGCTCCGCAAGATTTTTGTCGTGGTCGACGATTTCGCCCCGTTTGTCAATCGCCGCATACGTAACCCGCAGGTGTGCGGGCAAGGCCTCGGGGCGAAAATCGCTTGCGTTGATGCCGCTTGCCCCGAACAAACGCAGGACCTCCGCTAGTTGCTTAACGATGGGAGATTCACGGGGCAGCAATTTCGGCATCGCGCGTTGGGCGAAGTCCGGGGCGGGGACCACTGAGCGTCTTAAAGCTTTCGGCAGTGTGCGGATCAGTTCGGTCACCAACTCCTCGCGCAGACCTAGCACCAGCCAATCAAAGCCTTCGTCAGAGAAACCCGCAAGCAGTGGAACCGGCACCTCGACTGTCAGACCGTCGAAGGCATCGCCGGGCTCAAACTTGTAGCGCAGCTCGTAGTCTATGCTGCCCTGGCGCCACGTCGCAGGAAATGCTTCGGCGGAAGCGTCCGCGGCATCGTCTACCAGCAAATCGGGATTGAAGTTGAGGAAGTCTGCATCTTCTTGGCGTTTGTTTTTCCACCAGGAATCGAAGTGCCTCGCTGTAGTGACGGTGGCCGGCAGCTTCGAGTCGTAGAACTGATAGAGGGTGTCCTTGTCCACGACAAGGCCGCGCCGCCGCAGCTTCTCCTCGATTTCCGCGGCCTCTTTGAGGAGGTTGTCGTTGTGATCGATGAAGGTGTGGTGACGGTTCCAATCCCCCTCGATCAGCGCGTGGCGGATAAACATGCTGCGGGCGGCTTCCGCATCGACGCGGTGGTAGGCAACGAGCCTGTCGCGCACGATCGGCACGCCGTAGAGCAAAGACTTCTGGTGCACCATCGCCGCGGAGCGTTTGCGCGACCAGATCGGATCTGAGTAGCTGTGCTTGAGCAGGTCTTTCGCGGCTCGCTCGACCCATTCCGGCTCGACTTTGGCGACATCGCGCGCCCACAGACGAGAAGTTTCGACGAGTTCGGCCGCCATAAGGAAGGCCGGCGGGCGTTTGGCCAGAGAGGAGCCGGGAAAGACAAGAAAACGTGTGCCACGCGCACCGTGGAATTCGCGGGATTCGCCGTCGCGCACGCCGATGTTGGACAAAAGCCCGGTCAATAAGGACTTGTGGATCGCATCGACATCGCGCTCGCCCGCGAGGTTTTCCGCGCGCGACCAGCCAAGTTGCTTTTCGACGTCCCCAAGCTGGCGCACTAAGTCGTACCACTGCCTGATCCGCATGTAATGCAAAAACTCGGATTTCATACGCTTGCGGAAGCGGTTGCCCGACAATTCATCGCGGGAGAGACGAATGTAGTCCCACAGCTTTAAAGCGGAAAGGAAATCGGAGGTGTTGTCCCGAAAGCGGGCATGGGCCTGGTCTGCTTGGGCCTGAAACTCAAGGGGGCGCTCACGGACATCTTGGATGGTCATAAAGGCCACGATGGCCGTGACGTCGTCAAGAACACCCAATCTGTTTGCCTCAACGAGCATGCGGGCCATCTTCGGGTCGACGGGAATACGGGCGAGGTCGCGCCCGATACTGGTGAGCACAGGGGCGCCGCCGCGTTCCTTGTCGGTGATCGCGCCGAGCTCATGCAGAAGCAAAAGCCCGTCACGGATCGCCTTATTCTCAGGTGGCTGGATAAAAGGAAACTCGTTGATGTCGCCAAGTCGCAGCGAGATCATTTGCAAAATCACACTCGCCAGATTTGTGCGCAAAATTTCCGGGTCCGTGAACTCCGGCCGGGCCTTAAAGTTCTCCTCCGAATACAAACGGATGGCTATGCCGTCAGCGACTCGGCCGGAGCGCCCGGAACGCTGGTTCGCGCTCGCCTGGGAGATCTCCTCAATGGGCAGGCGTTGAACCTTCGTGCGTGTGGAGTAGCGAGAAATGCGCGCCAAACCGGTATCCACCACGTAGTGAATGCCCGGTACCGTCAGCGAAGTTTCGGCGATGTTGGTCGACAAAACAATGCGCCGACCAGAGTGCGGCGAGAAAACGCGGTGCTGCTCCGCGTTGGACAACCGCCCAAACAAAGGAGTGACCTCGACGCCGCGCCACCGTTTTTTCTCCACAGCCTCCATCGTGTCGCGGATATCGCGCTCCGAGGCGAAGAAGCACAAAATGTCGCCCGAGCCTTCGCGCATCAACTCCTCCAGCGCGGCAACCACACCGTCGATCATGTCGACGTCGACCTCTTTTCCCCCGACCGTTTCCACCAGGGGGCGGTAGCGGATCTCCACCGGGTAGGTGCGCCCCGAGACTTCAATGATCGGCGCTGGTGTACCCGCAGAATCGGCAAAGTGCAAAGCGAAGCGTTCCGGGTCGATGGTCGCGGAGGTGATCACCACCTGCAAATCAGGCCGATGAGGCAGGATCCGTTTGAGGTAGCCCAACAAAAAATCAATGTTGAGGCTGCGCTCGTGAGCTTCGTCGATAATGATGGTGTCGTAGGCGTTAAGGAACCTGTCGCGCTGCATCTCGGCAAGCAAAATACCGTCCGTCATGAGCTTGACCGCGCTAGTCGCAGATACTTGATCATCGAAACGAATGGCGTAGCCTACGGACTCTCCGATGTCTTGTCCAAGCTCCTCAGCGATACGCTCTGCGACGGTGCGCGCCGCCAAGCGGCGCGGTTGAGTATGTCCAATTAGACCGCGACGCCCACGGCCCATCTCCAGCAGCATTTTCGGGATCTGGGTGGTTTTGCCCGATCCAGTCTCGCCGGCGATGATGACCACTTGGTTGTCGCGCAGAAGCTCCATAATGTCCTCACGGCGCGAAGAAACCGGCAACTGCTCCGGGTAGGTGATCTCCGGAATCGCCGCGGCTCGGGCCTGCACTGCGGCACAGGCCTCATCAATATCGCGGGCTATTGCACGCAAAGCCTCACCAGCCCGCGCTTTTTTCAAACGGCGGCGGAAACGGCGCACCTCCGATAACGGAACCAAGTCTAAGCGGCCGTAGAGCTCAGAGGACGAAGGGAAATCAGCATGTTCGTTCATAACTGAGCGACCATCTTAGCTTCTCGCCCGCACAGGCAAACCTTCAAGAAAGCATCTCGCGGCCCTTCGCCGCCGCCAATTCATAAGCGCGGGTGACAAGGGCGCCCAGGTCGTTGTATTCCTCAACCCGCGAAGAACTAGAGCGTGACACTACACCCACAGTGCGCTGCGCGACAACCGAAGAATCGAACGAGGCAAGGCCCAAGCCGGGGCGCACACACTCGGTGGCCACCGCGGAAATAGGCACGAGGGTGGAGCCGAAACCCGCCACCACCAACTGCATGATCGTGGTTAAAGAGGACGCACGAGTCGCCGAATCCACAGCAGTTTCCGGAGCAGTGTGGACAAGGCGGCACAAATCGACGATTTGGTCGCGGAGGCAGTGGCCGTCGTCAAGCAAAAGCAAATCGAGCTCATCGAGAACCTTAAGGTTGAGGTCGCGGCGGCCAGCCAGCGAATTGTTTTCGTCGGTGACGATGATGAAGGGCTCGTCGAAAAGCGGCATCTCCATCAGACCTAAAGTCTGCGATGAAAGAGCCAAAACCGCAACGTCTATTTGGCCGTCGCGCAGTTGCTGCACAAGCCGAGGCGTTTGCTCCTCGACGATACGCGGCTTCAGATCAGGAAACTCCTGTCGGCACAAGCGCAAAAAGTCCGGCAGGAGATAAGGCGCGAGCGTAGGAATGATACCGATGCTGAGCGGACCCGCCAGAACCCCAACCGCCCCGCGCGACTGAGCGACGAAAGCATCCGCTGCCTCCAAAGTGGCTTTGGCGTAGGGAAGCAGCTCAGCGCCCGCCGGGGTGACTATGACTTTGCGCGTCGAGCGCTCAATGAGCTGGATGCCCAGCCCCGACTCCAACGCGACCAACGCTTGGGACAGCGACGGCTGGGAGATATTCAGCTTGTTCGCGGCGGTGCCGAAGTGGCGGTTCTCGGCGATAGTGACGAACGTGCGCAGTTGCGCCAGCGTCGGCCGATATTCCTTATTGCTCATGCCTATCACCGTACTTGACGGCGATAGGTGAAGATGCGGAAAACCGCGAATCGAGACCCCGCAACCGCCCCAAGTACCCTCAAAAATTGGTGAACCTACCACGCAACGGGTTGAAAGGCCGCAGGATCGGATCGACTTCTCCAGTTGCAATCTGCTTTGCCAAAAGCTTGCCCGAAACAGGGCCGAGCACGATCCCCCACATACCGTGGCCACCATTGGTAAAAACATTGGGCGCCCTCGTCGCCCCGACCAGCGGTAAGCCGTCGGGGGTAACGGGACGAGAACCAACCCACTCATCTCGGCGGCTGCCCCAGTCGACACCGCGAAACAGCGGCCTGGTGTTGTGAATGATAGATTCCACGCGACGAGGCTGGAAAGACTCATCCGGATGGAGAAACTCCATCGTTCCGGCAACCCGGAAGCGACCGTTATAAGGCGTGCAGGCCACCTTAATATTTGGCAGGTACACTGGGCAGGTCGCCGGGTTGTCAGTCTCAACGCTAAAGGAATACCCACGACCAGCCTGAATTCGGGTGGTCACACCCAAGGGTTTGGCCAACTCCGGCATCCACGCACCGGTGGCTATCACCACCACATCGGCCGACAACGACTCCCCACTGGACAATTCCACGGCAGGCTTGCGGGTCGAGGTAATCCGCACCACTTCCACACCGGTGGAGAACGTGCCGCCGCGATACTCAACAGCGTTGGCGATCGCCTGGCAAAAAGCGTCCGGCTCAATGTAGCGCTGCTTACCCATCTTGTAGATGGTCGTGAGACTATCTGACAACATTGGGGCAAGCTCACGTGCCTCATCGAGGGAAACACGCTCGAAGGGGATCTCCTGTCCGTGACGGATAGTGCCCTCAACTTCGGCCAAAAAGCCCCGCGACTGAGAATCATTTTCAAAGCCAATGATGAAAGGGGCGTGATGTGTCTCAGCCTTGACACCATTGTCGATCAACTCGTCGAAGGCGTGAAGCGATTCCAGATCGGCGGGAGTCAAACTGGCCATGGTCTTATCCCAGGCACGCGAAGTGGCGTGCGCCATGAACTCGGCGACGAACCCCCACAATCTCATATCCACCCGCAGCGGAACGTGCAAGGCGGCGTGGGGGTCAAACAATGCCGTCGGACCATAGGCCCACAAACTTTTGTTAGCCAGCGGGATAGTCTTGCCCGGCGCCAACCACCCAGCATTTCCCCAGGACGAACCCGCAGCAACACCGACGCGATCTATTACCTCAACGTCGAAGCCGTACTCCTGCAGGTGCCAGGCCGTGGACAACCCGGTCATGCCGGCACCAATGACAACAGCGCGAGACATCTTTCCCTCCTGACATACTTTTGATGCCCAACATTCTATCGGGGTAGACGCAAACACGAGACGAACCGAAGCGAGAGAAAAAGGCGCTTAGCGCTGCACGATCTCTAAAGAACTCAAACGCACCTCGCCCGCTTCGTCGGAGGCGTCGAGGTCGACCACACCCGCCAAGCGGAAGGAGTTCTCACCCTCCGGGTCCTTGAAAATCTGGGTGACCTGCCACAGGCGCCCAGACTCGTCGTTAATGCGGAAGAACTCCGGGCCGCGGGCATCCGGGCCGGTGACTAGCTCATCGTATTCGTCGAAGTAATCGTCCATGGCCGCAGGCCAGTCCGGTCGATCCGCCGGCTCCAAGTAGAGGAGCATGGTGTCCAAAGCTTCCTCCTTTTCGAACGCGAACAGTTCCACCATGCGGAAGAAGTAGTTGCGCACCATAACGCGGAAGGCCCGCCGGTTCGCTGTCAGTGCTGTTGGGTCCTCCACCCCGAAAGCGAGTTCTCGATCGAGGGCTTCTTGTGAGATCGGGGAGTTCTCGTCTGCCATGTGCGCCCACTCGTCAATCAGCGAGGAGTCCACTTGGCGGATGAGCTCACCCAACCAAACAATGATGTCCTCAAGTTCCTCGTTGAGGTAAGAATCCGGCACGGAGTGCGACAGGGTACGCCACGCATCAGTGAGGTAGCGCAAAATCACCCCCTCCGACCGTGCCAACCCGTAAGTGGCGATGACATCCGAGAAGGTCATCGCGTGTTCAATCATGTCGCGCACGACCGATTTCGGGCGCAACTCAAACTCGCGGGCCCACGGGTTGCCCTTGGAAAAAGTCTCGAAAGCCTCCTCGAGCTCGTCCTGGAGGGGCATTGGGTGGGAAATGTCCTCAACAACAGCCATGCGTTCGGTGTAGTCAACGCCGTCAGCCTTCAGCGCGGCGATCTTTTCGCTGCGGGCGGCGCTTTGCTGCGCCTGCAACATCTGACGGGGGTCGTCGAGAATCGCCTCGAAGGTGGAAATGACGTCGAGGGTGTAGGTCGACGACTCTGGATCAAGCAGCGTGAGGAAAGCCAAAGCAAAAGGAGACAAAGGTTGGTTGAGAGCGAAGTCCCGGTCAAGCTCTTTGGTCAACGTGTACGGACGCATAGCCGGCGAATCCGGAGTGCGTTCGACGACCTGAGCGTTGACCAAACCGCGGAACAATTCCACGGCCGTGAGAATATCCCGGTTTTGCTTGGCGCGGGTGTCGTGGTTGGTGCGCAGCAGGTGTTTCATGTGCTCGTAGCCGTCGCCAGGCCGAGCGATCACGTTGAGCAACATGGAATTACTCACACGGAACTGGCTGCTCAGCTCCTCCGGCTCGGCGGTGGTCAAACGCTGGAAGGTCTTCTCCGACCAGGAAACCTCCCCGTCACGCGCCGACTTTTTGCGAACCTTTTTCAACTTCTTCGGGTCGTCGCCGGCCCGGCGGCGCAGCTTGGCGTTTTCAATCTCGTGCTCGGGTGCCTCGACGACCACAAACCCCTCGGTATCGTAACCGGCGCGGCCTGCGCGGCCCGCGATTTGGTGAAACTCCCGGGACTTCAAGATGCGCTGGCGGTTGCCGTCAAACTTGGCCAGCCCAGTGAAAAGCACCGTGCGGATGGGAACATTAATGCCCACCCCGAGGGTGTCGGTGCCACAAATGACCTTCAGCAAACCTGCCTGTGAAAGACGCTCAACCAGCCTGCGATACTTGGGAAGCATACCTGCGTGGTGGACACCGATGCCGCGGCGAAGAAGCTTAGACAAAGCTTTCCCGAAGGTGGTGGTGAAGCGGAAATCACCGATCTCTGCGGCGATGCGCTCCTTTTCCTCTTTGGAGATGATGTTGATGCTCGTCAAAGCCTGCGCTCTTTCGCTGGCCTCGCGTTGAGAGAAATGGACCACGTAAATCGGGGCCTTTTTATCAGCAAGCAATTGCTCTATGGTGTCGTGCACAGGGGAGAAGACATACTCGAAATCGAGGGGAACCGGGCGCGTGGACCCGCCAACAAACGTGGTTTTCCTGCCGGTGCGCTTAGTGAGATCCTCCTCAAGCCACTCGGTGTCACCCAGCGTGGCGGACATCAGCAAAAACTGTGCCTTCGGCAGCTCCAATAGGGGCACTTGCCACGCCCACCCACGGTCGGGCTCGGAATAGTAGTGGAACTCGTCCATCACCACCTGATCGACCGAAGAATTACGGCCCTCACGCAGGGCAATGTTAGCCACAATCTCAGCGGTCGCCGCAATGATGGGCGCGTTACCGTTAACTGTGGCATCACCCGTCATCATGCCGACGTTTTCCGCCCCGAAAATCTCACACAGGGCAAAGAACTTCTCGCTAACCAGCGCCTTAATGGGGGCGGTGTAAAAGGAACGCTGCCCGCGCGCCAGGGCGAAGAAGTGGGCGGCGTTTGCCACCATCGACTTTCCCGATCCCGTCGGCGTGGCGAGGATGACGTTGTCACCCGTCAAAAGCGCCAGCGAGGCTTCCTCCTGCGCCGGGTACAGCGATATACCGCGCTGTGCGGTCCACGCGGTGAAAGTGTCCCACACAACCTCATCAAAGAGGCTTTCGGGGACGTCGTCGAGGTCAGGGAGCAAAGCGGCGAGAGTCACGCTACCTACCGTAGCGAAGACCCCCGACATGCCCGGCGCTAATCCTCGCTTGTGTCGGAATCTTCGGCGTCAAAACCTTGAGACTCGGAATCTTCAGAAGCAGGTTCCACGTCGCTGCCGATGTCGTAGTGGCGGCTGAGACGCTCGCTCGTCGATTCGTCGTAAGGCAGGCTCCGAGAGTCGGGCTTCGTGCGGCCCCGGTCCCTGTCACGGTCTTCGATCGCGGCAAGGAAGTTCTCGAAGGCTTCGCCGATTTCCTCACCGGAGGGGGTTTGCGCCTCGCCGGGCATCATGGCGTTGGGATGACGCTCCCGATACTGCTCCATCTCCCGGTCGTAATGCTGCTCAAGTGCAGAGACGACGTGCGAGATTTCTTCGGAGGAAGCAGTTTGCTCTCTGAGCTGCTCCGCGACGCGGCGCATGTCTGCTTCCAGTGCCCGCAAAGGAAAACCGAGTGAGGTGGCGTCGGAAATCGACTGCAGCAGTTGGTATGTCGCCTGCGGGTAGGGCGAGGCCGCTACGTAATGAGGCACGTGGGCGGTGAAACCGGCCACCGACCGGCCCCTGTCGTGCAGCTTGCGCTCGATCATGATTGCGGCCGAGCCCGGCACCGAAAGCATTCCGTCGAAGGTGTACATTTGGCCGACGAGGCTTGGGTCGTTGCCGTGAGCGGAAACAACCAGGGGGCGGGTGTGGGGCGCTCCCATTGGCGCCGCGTAGAGACAAATGGTTTTCTCCACGTCGAACCGCTCCACAAGATCAGCGACTGCGTCGCTAAAAGCTTCCCACCGCAGATCAGGCTCTGGGCCGGAGAGTAACAGGAAGGGAGTGCCATTGGTGTCGCGCAGCACGCGGATGTCCAACTGCAGCGAATCCATCTTCGTGATTTCGTGTTCGGCCATGGTCACCGTCGGGCGGCGGGAGCGGTAGTCGATCAGCTCGTCGTTACTGAAGGTTGCCACAGGATGGGATTCGAGGGCGATTTTCAGATGGTCGGCTGCGGACTCCACAGCGTGGCCTGCGTCGGCGTAGCCCTGCATAGCGACGATGAGGCAAGGGCCTGTCGAACCACTCCTGCGCACGTTGGGAGTTGGGTACTCCAATTCGTACATGTGTCGATCGTGCTGCGACATGTCTCAACCTCCGAAAAACTCGTCCCGCGGGGAGCTTTCCCCACGGCGCGCGGGATCAGCCGCGCACCTTCCCACTGTGCCTGAGTCTGGGCGCAAGGTGCGGATCCGACGCGGGCGGCCATGCGCGCACCTGAAGGAAGGCGATGAATATGTATCCCGTTCAACGGGGTGTGAGCCCTAAACATTCCCACCGGAAAACTCTCATTTTGCCGTGCTTTCTCCGGTGCCGCCACTGGGGTGTGTCTGGCCTGTGGACTAGCGTGCTTTATCCACAGAATTGACGGGGAATGCATCCGTGTGAGGGTTTGTGAAGCCACCTGCTAGGGAACCACGCTGGAGAGCCAAAAGTCCAACTCAGGTATGGATACAAACTATGACACTCATGACAATTTGACCGGACCATCGGAAATTATTGCATCTTTGCCGGGGATTCTTGGATTCTATCCGCAAGAGTCAGTGGTGCTGCTGGGGTTGTGCCCCACTGAAGATTCTTCGCGGGTTGTCTTGGGGCCGGTGTTGCGTGTGGATCTTTCCCACGCCGCCAACCTGTGCGCAGACATCCATCTTTTGCCTCTGGGGGACTGTGTCTTTTTCTTCGCGGTGGTAATCACCAAAATCCCCGACTCACTTTTAGCTACTCAGGCGATAGACGCGCTTTACGAAGCTGGGCGAACGTGCGCTGTGCCCCTTATCAACGCCTGCTGGCACGTCTCCGAGATCTCCACCGGCACGCCCTACAAGGTCATTTTCGGCTCTGAGGTGGGAGTGATCCCGCCGGCGTGGAGACAGGAATGGATTGGCGGAACTGTGTCTTCCGTCATGGCTTCTCCGGCGATGAGGCCGTTGCATGAAAATGGGGCGCTTCCTGAACTGGAGCGAGAAGACACGTTTCGCTTTTTCGACCGGCTGGATCCCGCAAACGAGGAAGAAGCCGAAAACCAAAACTGGCTGCAAAACTTAGCGCAGATGCGCGCCAGCGAAATGTGGAGGCGAATCAAAGGCGGTGACAGAGATCTCAAGCAGGTCGTCGAGGACGTTTGTGCTCTTTTGCACTCTGGTCAACCGCGGCCAATTCTCAGCCCGTGGGATCAAACGCAGCGCGGAGCGCTCAGGGGCGAGGAAGATGAGCTTTTCCAGCTAGCGACTCTGCTTTCCAGAAGCTTGCTTCGCGACGCCCTCATGCACGACGCCTTGCACGCGCCTTTGACTGCGGCGCGGCTTTTTCTCGGCATTGCGAAAACCTACACAGGGCTTATCCGGGCCAATTCATTGTGCTTGTGGGCCATCATCGCGGCGGACAGGGGGCTGACAACATGGGCGGTCGCGGCGCTTGTTTGTGCTCAGGAGGAGGTAGCCGGGCACACTCTTTCGGAAATGCTCGTTACGCTCATCCACTCGGGAAAAGCAAAAGAGTTCCTTGAGTTTGTGCGTGTCGCCCCCCTGGACGTATGGGCTGACCTGAACTAAGTGCAGCTGGGAAAGTTAGTCGAGCTCGCCGCGCGGAGCCCGTGCGTGTGTCGTGAAAGCTGAAACTCCAGTTGGTTGAAGCCGTCCAGCACGTGGCCTCCTTGTGCAAAAAGGTGCGGCCGGTGCTGATGGGGAAGTCTTTTTGCAGCTTCGCCGCCCCCTTAAGGGCTGTGAGGGGCACATCATGGGTGTGTACAACACTCATGTGCCACAGACCAAGCATGAAGCTGTGGGGGAAAACCGCCGGGCACTTCCAGCCACGCCGAGGGCTACTTCACGCCGAGGGCTACTTCACGCCCAGTAGGCACCGGGCTAAGAAACGGCTATTGCGCAAGCATATGTGGGCATGGATGCTATAAAACGCGCCGCCGTCTCGGTTGATGTCGCGGCGTTGATCCGCGAGCGACTCGCTGGCTTTTGTGGCACCCCAACGCTTTAGATCGCCCACCTGGGCCGCGACGGTGCCGTTGACGTGGCGCGCGGACTCCGAGGAGCTGGCACGATCAAGTTCGCACTGCTGAGAAACAAGCAGTTGGGGCGTGCGGGCAGCCCGTGGAATAGCTCCACGTGCTGCCTTTATGTTGAGAAAGGGGCAAAAGATGACAACTACTTCACATCGACACGCAGCGCGTGGGTGAGCTCTGCGCGTACGGTGACGGTGGTGCCGGCCTGGGTGTGAAGGTCGATATCGCCTTCGTTGTCGCCGGCGTGGAGGGTCACGGTGGTCCCGGCGCCGACTCCTGCGTTGTTAAGGGCGCCGAATTGAGCGCGGTCGAGCTGCAAAATCTCGCTCATCTGCACCACAGTCACCTCAACCGGCTCGCTTAAGTCAATGTCGCAGGAGCGCACACCTTGATTTAGCTCGACGGCGCCGGTGACTCCGAGAAGGTCGAGCGCAGGAATTGGGTTGCCGAAAGGGGAGCGGGTCGGGTCATCGAGTACGGCGACAAGGCGCTTTTCTACGTCCTCACTCATGACGTGTTCCCAGCGGCACGCCTCGTCATGGACTTGGTCTAAGTCGAGCTGAAGAATGTCGGTCAAAAGGCGCTCAGCGAGTCTGTGCTTGCGCATCACGGCGGTAGCGCGTTCGCGGCCAGCTTCGGTCAAAGATAGTGAGCGGTCTTCTTCGACGACGATAAGTCCGGCACGTTCCATGCGGGCTACAGTCTGCGACACCGTCGGCCCCGACTGATCCAGCCTCTCCGCGATTCTGGCGCGAAGCGGCACAATTCCTTCTTCCTCCAGTTCATACACGGTCCGGAGATACATCTCAGTTGTGTCTACAAGATCACGCACGCGGGTCATCCTTACCTGTAAAACCGCCGGGCCCGAAAGATAAGGCGTGCCTTCCGAGCGGGGCCAATCAAACGAAACTTAAGAAAAGGCACAGCCTATCGTACTCGAGGTGGAAAACGGAGGCCGTGTTTTGGGCCCGCTGTATGGGCCCAAACGCGACGCCCGGAGAGGGAACTATTTTTAAAGCGCGTAGTCACGAAGACGGTCGGCGCGCTCGCCGACGCGCAACTTGGCCATTACCTCGCGCTCAATTTGGCGCACACGCTCACGCGACAAACCAAATTCGCGCCCAATCTGGTCGAGGGTGCGGGGCACACCGTCGTCGAGGCCGTAGCGCAGGCGGATCACGTCCTGCTCCCGCCGCTCAAGCCCGTTAATGATGTCCTGAATGTCGTCATGGCGCAGGGTGGAGACAACCGCATCCTCCGCGTCCGTGGCCTCAGCATCCTCAATGAAGTCTCCCAGGGGAGCCTCCTCGTCCGCACCCACCGGCATGTCCAAGCTCACCGGGTCGCGGGACTGGCGCAACAACATCTCAATTTTGCTCTCCTCGATGCCGGATTCCTCCGACAGCTCCTCGTTCGTGGGTTCGCGGCCGAGGGATTGGTACATTTCGCGGCGGATGCGCGAGAGCTTGTTTACCTGCTCAACAAGGTGGACGGGCAGGCGGATAGTGCGCGACTGGTCTGCCATTCCGCGGGTAATCGCCTGACGGATCCACCAGGTTGCGTAGGTGGAGAACTTGAAACCTTTGGCGTAATCGAACTTCTCCATTGCACGGATGAGCCCAAGGTTGCCTTCCTGAATCAGGTCGAGCAACGGCATGCCGCGGCCGGTGTAGCGCTTCGCCAACGAAACCACCAGACGCAGGTTCGCCTCCAGGAGGTGGGCGCGGGCCTTGCGGCCTTGTTTGGCTAAAATTTTGTAGTCGCGCTTACGGGCACGGGTAAGTTTAATGTCCGGATCATCAAGAAGGTGTTGGGCGTAAAGACCAACTTCGATCTGTTGAGCTAGCTCAACTTCCTCCTCGGCACTCAGCAGCGCCGTTTTGCCGATGCCATTGAGATAAACACGAACGAGATCCGCGGAGGGATTGTCGTTCGTCTGGTTGCGGCGACTGCCTTGGTCGACCGCCTCCTCGTTGCCGGCTGCCTGTGCCAGATCCGCTTGGGTCATGTAAGCGTGCCTCCTATGCCGATGTGCCTCTAATGCCACAACGCCCCAGCGTCCCACATTGTTCCCGCCCTGTTGAGACGGGGTTTTTAAGCTTCCACGAGGACGGTGAAAGGGCCTTCGTTGACGCTGTGGACCCGCATCATCGCGCCGAAGCGCCCCTGTTGCACCACAATGCCGCGCCCGCGTAAATCGGCGGCGATTTTGTCTATCACCGGTTCCGCCTCAGCCCCGGAAGCGGCCTGCGACCAGGAAGGACGGCGACCTTTCGCGGTGGCCCCCATCAGCGTGAACTGGCTGACCAGTAAAACAGGTGCGCCGGTATCCAACACGGATAGCTCCCCGTCGAGGATGCGAAGCTCGGCAATTTTGCGTGCAACGGTTTGCCAAGCGGTGTCGGAATCGTCGCGGCCGACCCCCACCAAGGCCAAGATGCCGCCGGTGTCGGGGCAATCAATGGCTCCCACAACCTCGCCGTCGACGGTGACGGATGCGCTAGATACTCGGGTTAAAACTGCTTTCATGCGACAAGCTCCGCGATATCTGCCGGGATGACGAGGCCGTGGCGAACAAGATCAACAATCGCCGCGACTGCTGATTCGGCGACGCTGGCATCGTCGCCGGTGGCGTCGGCATGCTCGCGGCCTTCCTGCGACATCGTCCAAAGCTCAACGACATCACGCAGGGCAAGGCCCTGAGGGTGCAAGCCAGACAACAGCGACAAAAGACCTGAATCTACCTCGTGGGTCCACCGGGGACCGTCCATGCGGGTCAAACGGACAACCTTGCGGGTAAATCCCATTCCAGTTTCGCTGTCGGCAACACTAACCTCCTCCACTGCGACAGTTGGGCGAAGCAAAAAACGCGAGTCGAGGATCGACTCCGGCGAAGAATCCCGCAGCCACGCCATGCGTTCGAAAAACTCCGAAACCTCCGGGGCTAGTGGATCGCTAAAGGGGTGAGTGAGATCTTCCGCAGTGACCTCCGTGGTGGCATCGCCGATCTCGCGCAGGAAGATCCACCCAACACCAATCGCGTGGACGTTGTTGTTGCGGAAATGCTCCAGCCACCGCTGCGTCTTGTCAATGCCCTCGCGCGAGCGCGGATCAATCGACTCGTCTTTGAGCCACGTAGCTACGTACATCTCCGGATCCACCACGTCACGCTGCAACACCCAGGCGGAAATGCCCCGCGCTGGGAGCCACGAGGAAACGCGCTGCTGCCAGGAACCGTCGACGGTGTGAACCCAGGCGCCGAGTACGTGGGCTGTCGCACCGGGCGCCAAATGTTTTGGCACTGAGGAGACAACAAGCTCGCTCGCTGCGTCCAAATCCAAACCTGAGTCGCGGTAAACGTGGTCGATTTGGCCTACGCCCACCACGAATGGAGGGTTGGCCACTATTCGGTCAAATTTCTCGCCGGACACGGGCTCAAACCAGGAACCTTCCCGTAGTTCGACATTAGTGATGCAGTGGGAGGCCAAATTCGCGGCGGCAAGTGCTAAAGCCCGGGGATGGATATCGGTGGCCACCACATGGTCGGCGCAGCCAGACTGGGCAATCGCCTGCACTCCTGAACCCGTGCCGAGATCCAGCACTGTGCCCGTGGGGGTGCACGGTGAAGCACTCAACAAAGACAGAGAAGCCGCACCCACCCCGAGGACATGGTCAGCCCCTAAAGTGCGCTGGGTCGTCGAAGCGTCGAGGTCCGACAAGATCAGCCGGTTTTGCCCAGCGATGACGTGAGGGCGCACATCATAGGCAACTTGAAGGTCCCCGGAGGGCAGACGTTGGATAAGGGAAACGTCGAGAAGCGAAAGCACCAGGCGAGAAGACAACACGCTGGCGACAACCTCACCGAGCATCGGTTCGCGCAAGAGGAAAAAACGAATCAGACGCGACAACGTCGAATCGTCCCGGCAGGCCGCAAAGACTGCGCCTGGTTCGCCCCGGTAGAGCGCTTCGCTCGCCTGAGGGCCAAGGTGGGCGGAGATAGCCTCGGAAGTAAAACCCGCTTCCCGCAAAGCGTGCGCGAGCTGGGTGTAGGTTGCGGTGAAATTCTCAGCAGTCACGGGATCCCTTTTTTGCATTATCTGTGGCCGCGCCGCGGGCAAGCAAGCGGCGGGGCCGTCAACGGGGCGGTGAGTTAGTCGTCGTGCTCGATGATAGTGGGCAAGGCCCGCCGCGAGCCCGCGCCGCCCGACTCAAGCTCGCGGCGGCGCTGCATTTCCAGGCGCGTGTGTTCGCGCGCCACCGCCGGCTTGTAGACGTTGCGCGTGCGGGGATCGCGCTTTTCGCCTTGTCCGTTGCCGATCATCACCGCGACCCAGGGCAGCGGCACCGACACCACAAACAGGATCCCTGCCAGCCACCAGTTTGCCCACACCCACGCAAACAGTATGGACAAGAGGATGAAGGGCAAACGCAGAAGCTGAAGCACCATGTAAACACGTTCGCGGCTGCGGATGTTTAGCTCCGGGGAACGTGTTGCGTCGGTGATGAGCTCTGTGTGTCGCCGTCGCAGGCGAAACTTTCGGCCCCGAGGTGAGCTGGGAGATGAGCTGGCCCCGTCTTTGTCCCCCGGCTGGGCATCGACCGGCTGGGCATCGACCGTGCCTAAATCGCCGTTGGTGGGCTCAAACGGCTCAGATGGTGTGCTCATGTTGCACGAGGGTAGCCCGTTGGGAGCGCACCGACTTAAAATCTCGCCCGAATTGGGGCATGATGGGGGACGTGAATACGACGACTAAAACCTTGGAGCGCACTGATCTGCGGGAGGATACCTCGTCAACCAATGACGACGGGACCCCGAAGTTTTTCCACTACGTGAAGAAGGATCAGATCGTCGATTCGGCGATCTCAGGGAAGATGGTCGTTGCCCTATGCGGGGAGACGTTTCCAGTGAAAAAGCAGGCCAAGCCAGGTTCTCCTGTGTGCGCCGATTGTGAGCGGATTTACAAGGGGCTGCGGCGGAAGTGAACCAGCCCACCGTCGGGCCTTCGCTGCGTACTTGGCAGCAGGAGGCCTTTGATTCGTTTATGGCCTCGAAACCGCGCGACTTTCTCGCAGTGGCAACCCCGGGTGCCGGTAAGACGACCTTCGCTCTCACGCTGGCGCGTGCGCTTGTTGATTCCCGCACGGTCCAGCGCATCATCGTCGTCGTGCCGACGGAGCATTTGAAGCACCAGTGGTCGGATGCGGCGAAGCGTTTCGGGTTGTCCCTTGACTCTGCCTTTAGTAATTCCTCGGCCGTCAATCCTGCCTTCGACGGCATAGTGGTCACCTATGCGCAGGTGGGCATGCACCCCTTCAAACACCGCGCGGTGGCTTCGGCGAGGCGCACGTTGGCGATTTTGGACGAGATCCACCACGCGGGTGATGCGAAAAGTTGGGGCGACGGCGTGCGCGAGGCCTACGACGACGTTGAGCATCGCCTTGCCTTGACCGGTACCCCGTTTCGCTCTGACGATTCCGCCATTCCCTTCGTGCGCTACGAGGAAGACGGCGAGGGCCACCTGATTAGCCAAGCCGACTACACCTACGGCTATTCGCACGCGCTTGCCGACGGCGTCGTGCGCCCTGTCGTCTTCCTCGCGTACTCGGGGGAGGCCCAGTGGAAGGACTCGGCGGGCGAGGAGTACTCGGCGCGTCTCGGCGAGCCGCTTAGCCCCGAGCAAACAGCGCGCGCTTGGAAAACTGCTTTAGATCCGAAAGGCGACTGGATTGCCGCAGTGCTTCAGGCGGCGCACACCCGCCTGCTCAAATTACGCGCCCATATTCCGGATGCAGGAGGTTTGGTTATTGCGACCAACAAGACCACTGCCCGCGCCTATGCGCGCCTTTTGGAAAAGATCAGTTCCACACCGGTGACGGTGGTTTTGTCCGACGAAGCTGGAGCCTCTGAGCGCATCGACGAGTTTTCAGCTTCGGACAACGAGTGGATGGTTGCCGTGCGCATGGTTTCGGAGGGCGTCGATGTGCCCCGCCTTGCCGTTGGTGTTTACGCCACATCGGCCTCGACCCCTCTGTTTTTCGCCCAGGCGATCGGGCGTTTCGTGCGCCTGCGCCGCACCGGGGAGTCTGCCTCGGTGTTTTTGCCTTCGGTGCCGGTTCTGCTTCGCCTCGCGGAGGAAATGGAGCTCTCGCGCGATCACGTACTTGGCAAGCCGCACCGCGAGTCGGGCTGGTCCGACGAGCTTTTGGCGCAGGCGAACCGGCAGCACAACGAGCCTGATGAACTTGCGGGTTACGAGACTATCGGCGCTTCCGCCGAGCTTGATTCGTTGATTTTCGATGGCTCCACCTACGGCACCGCCACCACGGCGGGTTCTGTTGAGGAACAGGACTTTTTGGGGTTACCGGGGCTTTTGGACCCCGAGCAGGTGCGCACCTTGTTGCAAAAACGCCAAAGTGATCAACTGGATGCTCGCGAGGCGGAACTAAAGGCTCAAAAGGCCGCGGAGCGCGCCGCGAAAGAAAAAGCGGCAATTTTGGGCACGAGGATCCAGCCGAAACCCGCCTCCCAGGCCGAGGGCGGCTCGAAGGTGGCGGTCGACGAGATTGGGGACTTGCGCCGCGAGCTCAACACCCGCGTGTCGATCGTCGCCGGCAAGACAGGTCGGCCCCACGGGGCGATCCACACCGAGGTGCGAAAGGCCTGCGGCGGGCCACCTACCGCCTTGTGCAGTGCCGAGCAACTGCGTGAGAGGATCGAGTACCTGCGCAGTTGGTAGCAAGTATTGCTCTTAAACGCCCCGTAGGTGTGGAGGTGGGGTTTTAGTCCAGGTAGTCGCGCAGAACTTGGGAACGCGAGGGGTGGCGCAGTTTGGACATGGTCTTCGACTCGATCTGGCGAATGCGTTCACGGGTGACACCGTAGACTTGGCCGATCTCGTCGAGGGTGCGCGGCATGCCGTCGGTGAGGCCAAAGCGTAAGCGGACCACGCCAGCTTCACGCTCGGACAGCGTGTGCAAAACGTCTTGAAGTTGGTCTTGCAGCAGAGTAAAGGACACGGCGTCAACAGCGACGACCGCCTCGGAGTCCTCAATGAAGTCGCCGAGCTGGCTGTCGCCTTCGTCGCCGATAGTTTGGTCGAGGGAGATCGGCTCGCGGGCGTACTGCTGAATCTCGAGGACCTTTTCCTCGGTAATGTCCATTTCTTTGGCCAGTTCGATGGGCGTCGGTTCGCGGCCTAGGTCCTGAAGCAGCTCGCGCTGTATGCGGCCCAATTTGTTGATGACTTCCACCATGTGGACCGGTATGCGGATGGTGCGGGCCTGATCCGCCATGGCACGGGTGATGGCCTGGCGGATCCACCAGGTGGCGTAGGTGGAGAACTTGTATCCCTTGGAGTAGTCAAACTTCTCCACAGCGCGGATCAGGCCGAGGTTGCCTTCCTGAATGAGGTCGAGGAAGGCCATGCCACGGCCGGTATAGCGCTTCGCTAAAGACACAACGAGGCGCAGGTTGGCCTCCAGCAGGTGGTTTTTCGCTTTGCGACCATCGCGGGCCACGGCCCGCAGGTCGCGCTTGACGGCCGGGGTGAGTTTGGCGTCTTTGTCGCCTTCCTCGGCAGCACGAGCCATCTCGTCGAGGCGGTGCTGCGCATATAGTCCTGCTTCAATGCGCTTGGCCAAAGAGACTTCCTGTTCGGCATCAAGAAGCGCAACCTTGCCGATCTGCTTCAGGTAGGCGCGCACGGAGTCCGCTGAGGCGGTGAGTTGAGCGTCTTTGCGGGCTTGGCGCAGCGCCGCGGATTCCTCGATGTCCCAGACGGAGGATCCGTCGTCGGCGTCTTCTTCTTCGTCGTCTTCGGAATCTTCGTCTTCGTCGAGCTTTTCGTCTTCAATTTCGTCTTCGTTGGCGAAATCATCGTCGTCTTCTTCGCCGAGAAGGGGATCGAAATCTTCGACATCGTCTGCTTCGTCGATGCCTTGGGCGTCGATAACGGCGAGAGTTTCCTCATCGTCGCCACCCGCAGCGGCATCGGGGTGTTTCGCTGTCGCCTTTTTGGCGGTGGTCTTTTTCGCAGCCTTCTTGACCGTCTTTTTCGCAGTCTTCTTAACCGTCTTCTTGGCAGTCTTCTTCGCTGCTTTCTTGGCGGTCTTCTTCACTGCCTTCTTGGCGGTCTTCTTCACTGCCTTCTTGACGGTCTTCTTGGCGCTTTTGCGAGCCGTTTTCTTGGCGGCGGTGCCTCCGGCTGGTGCTTTGGCGCCGTCAGATGCGGAATCGCCTCCCTCGACTGTCGTTGAACTGTCGACGGTTTTCGTCCCGGAATTCTCGCTGGTTGCCACGTACGCCCTTTCGCCTCGTCGGTCACTATGGTTTCCGCACTCTTAGACCATTAAGAGTACGCAACAGGGTTTGCAATTTCATGACCGACATGTTTAACGGTCGCGGCGGTTTGTCCATTCCCTACCGGAATGCAGTGGCCGGGGAAGGCTGGCCGCCGTTGAACCTTTTGCATCTGCTGGAGCTTTTCTAATTTCGTCGCACCACCGTACAGGATTGTGCGCCGCGACGACACGTTAGGTAATGTTGGCACGCTTTTCGACGCCTACGGGTTGACGTGATCGCGCGCCGCCATCGCCGCTCCCACGATGCCCGCCCGGTTGCGCAACCGGGCAGGAAAGACGTCCGCGTTGACCTCGAGAAGTGGCACCCACTTGTCGGCCTTGCGGGAAATGCCACCGCCAACGACGAAAGCGGTGGGGTTGAGCAGGCGTTCGTATTCCTTGATCACCGTGCTCACACGCGAAGCCCAGACTTTGTAACTCAAGTCTTCCCGCTCGCGAACGGCAGAAGAAGCAAAGTGCTCCGCCTCGCGCCCGCCGATGACCATGTGCCCGAGTTCGGTGTTGGGAAATAGGGTGCCGTCGACAAGCAAAGCAGAGCCGATGCCGGTGCCGAAAGTGAGAAAGACCACGCTGCCTTGCCTGGTCTGTGGATCGCCGAAAGCGACCTCGGCAAGGCCCGCGGCATCCGCGTCGTTGAGCACAGCGTAGTCGCGATCGCCCAGATTGGTGCGTAGAAGCTCGTAGACGTTTGTGCCGATCCACTCCTGGTCAATGTTCGCCGCAGTCAGGGCGCTGCGCCCCTTGATAACCGACGGCAACGCCACCCCAACTGGGCCAGCCCACTCGGCGCGCTGCACAACCTCGGCGATGACCGCGGCCACCGCCTGTGGGGTGGCAGGTTGGGGAGTGGTGACCTTCATCCGCTCACCGACGAACTCGCCGGTGGACAAGTCCACCACAGCGCCTTTGATGCCTGATCCGCCCACGTCGACGCCGAAGGAGTACGCGTCGGAACCGAAGGTTTCAGAGGTGAGTGCAGTCATGGGCAAAAGCATACAAAAGGTCGTTAGCGTTCACGCAGGCAAAGCCCAGCCGCGGTGGGGCACTATGGGGCCATGACTTTATCTGCACATAACGCTCCAGAACCGCAGCACCTGCGAGATACAGCCATCGAACTTGTCACAGAGGCCGCCGCGCTGATCACCCGCAAGCGAGCTGAAGCCGACACGGCAGGCAGCGGACTGAAAACCGAAACCAAATCCAGCGAGGTCGACCCGGTTACGGAGGTAGATAAAGCGGCGGAAGAACTGATCACCAGACGGCTAAAAGCGCACCGCCCCGGTGATGGCTTGGTGGGGGAGGAAGGTGCCAACAGTGCATCGTCGACGGGCGTGGAGTGGATCATCGACCCAATCGACGGCACGGTCAACTTCATCTACGGCATTCCCTCTTACGCGGTCTCAGTGGGTGTGGCGGTCGACGGTGAACTTGTTGCTGGGGCAGTGCGAAACGTCGCCACCGGAGAGACCTACTCGGCGGCTCGCGGGTTTGGTGCCTGGCTTGAGGTTTCAGGTCGCACCACTGAACTTCGCGCCTCCGCCGCCGACACTCCTGCCCACGCCTTAATCGCCACCGGTTTTTCCTACTCCTCTGCCTGGCGCGCCCGCCAGGCGACCATACTTTCCACGGTTTTACCGCAGGTACGCGACATTCGACGGGCTGGGTCCGCGGCCTTGGACCTGTGCGCTGTAGCAGCGGGCAGGGTCGATGCCTACTACGAGCACGGCACCCACCCCTGGGATTGGGCGGCGGGCGCGCTCATCGCCAGGGAAGCAGGAGCGCTCGTGCAACACCCACCGATCGGCGCGCGGGCAGGCAGCGATGTTGTCTTTGCCGCCGCGCCAGGTGTTGCTGAGCCTTTGCGTGACATCCTCGGTGCAGCAGGTGCGTTCAATTCCCTCGATGACTCCGACGAACACACCTACACCGGTTAGGCTTAAGTCCTTGAGCCTCAAGCACGCAATACCCCCTCCGGCCAGCAAAGATGACAGGGTTAGCGGGATGCTTTAGTATTCCGCAGGACAGAGTGGAAAACGGGCCGGTTTTCGCGGGCAGCGAGGCGGCCGCGATGACAGCAGAACCCGTTCGAAGGAGAAGTAGATGGCTACCGATTACGATGCTCCACGCCGTCGCATGGACGACGAGCTCGAAACTGATTCGCTCGAGGGACTAAAGGCTGCCGAGGTTGCTGGCAGCAGCATGGACGATGACGGCGAGATCGTCGAGCCCTTCGACATTCCCACGCAAGACCTGTCGGGAGAGGAGCTCAACGTCACTGTTGTGCCGCGCCAAGAAGATGAGTTCACCTGCGCCTCGTGCTTTTTGGTGCAAAAGCGAACACGGTTGGCCTACACGCAGCCGGATGGCTCCAAGATTTGCCTCGACTGCGAGTAATTTTTCGACAGGTTGGGCCGAGACACCCTACGCTGGGTGCTGCTTTGGTAAAAATGCACGCAACAGGGCATCGGGGTCACGCGACGCGATGAGCCAGTAGGGGGTTGGATCCTCCGGATCGTCAAGGACCAAAAGGGTGTGCTCTTTTACCCAACCATGTGAGACCAAAAACGCCGCCGGGTCGAGTTGGCGCCCGAGCGCGTTTTGGCGGGCGGACGCTGGCACACTCATCGAGCGGGACACAACGGAGGCAGGCAGGCTGGCGTCGTTGACAAGCAGCCAGCGCTCCCCATTGGCATCGACCTCGACTTCAACCGTAGTGCGCGACAGCCAAAACATAAACCAAGTGATTAAAGCGCCCACTGCAAAAAGCGGGACGAAAAACCACCACATGTTGCGGTTTAAGGCAAACTGGCCTGCCAACAGCAAGGTCAGGGCCGCGCCAGCGAACCACATGTACCACGGTACCCACTGGCGCTCCCGGTACAGCACCTGAGCTGAGGATGTTTCTGCCTGTTTCACTCTCGCCTCTTTGCGTCCTAAATCTAGAATCTAGAGTAAGGTGTTCGCATCACGGACCTTACTTCCGCCCGCCTCTGAAAAAGCGTTTTGTTCTCACTTTAACGGAGCCTGTGCGGCTTCAACGATTGAGCGCTTCCACACTGACGTAGGCTTGTGGGGTGATGAAAGACAACACAGCTTTAAATGCTCCGGTTACGCACGTGGCGCTCAAGCGGCTCGACCCCGACCTGCCGATGCCTCACCGGGCGCATCCGGGCGACGCGGGCGCTGACCTGTATGCGGCCGAGAACCGCACTTTACAGCCCGGTGAGCGGGCGTTGGTGGGCACTGGTATTGCACTTGCACTGCCGTATGGCACTGTGGGGCTGATTCATCCCCGTTCCGGTCTTGCAGCGAAGCACGGCATTACCGTGCTCAACACTCCCGGCACGGTGGATGCGCAATACCGAGGCGAGCTGAAAGTATGCTTGCTCAACACCGACCCGGTCGAGTCCTTCGAGGTGACGCGCGGAATGCGCATTGCCCAATTGGTGGTTCAAAAGGTCGAACTACCCGACTTCATCGAAGTTGACGAGCTTGATGAGACGCAGCGCGGAACCGGAGGCTACGGCTCGACCGGCACGCACTGAGAGTGCTAACAGGCCCGACGCCGTGCGTCTTTCGGTGTCGATGGAACAATAGAGAAGAAAAGACGGCAGGAAAACACTTGAGAGAAGGTTGGGAACTATGGCCTGGTGGCCCTTCGGACAGAGCAAAAAGAACGACAGCAAACCGGCAGAATCCGGACGTGCTTCCGCGACTAGCGGTGAGACACTAGATGCGCAGGGGACCGAAGCTGGCGGCGGAGACAAGTCCGCGCAGCCTGCGAATGAAACCGCAGACCCGGTGGTCATCGAGCATGACTCCATTGGTGGGACCACAGGACCTTTCGACGGCGACTCTGTCCGGATTGAAGACTTTGACTTCTCGGATTTCTCTCAAGTCACCCTCGACTTAAGCTCGATGCGCATCCCACTGCCGAAGAAATCCCAGGTACAGGTAGAGATGGGTGAGGCGGGCCCCAAGATGGTCCATATTGTCACCCCGCACGGGCGCGCTACCCCGGTGGCCTTCGCATCCCCACGCACCGGCGGGATGTGGGAGACTTCCTCGGAAGAAATTGCGG
This sequence comes from Corynebacterium sp. BD556, assembly GCF_038452275.1. Classification (NCBI taxonomy): domain Bacteria; kingdom Bacillati; phylum Actinomycetota; class Actinomycetes; order Mycobacteriales; family Corynebacteriaceae; genus Corynebacterium; species Corynebacterium mayonis. The sequence goes on along the minus strand of NZ_CP141643.1, from coordinate 896,324 downwards.
AAGGGATGCGCGAGGAGGGCATGCCAGTAACTTTCGAGACTGGTCCTTGGGGCCGCGAGGTTGTCGGCCAAGGCAATCACGGGGTTATCCGCATTATCGGTGTGGAGGGTCCGCGCTGGCTCTATCGCCTTACTTTAGCGGCGCCTTCGGGTAAGGAAGATGACTTGACGGCTCTCGGCCACGAGATCATTGCCCGCACCTTCGTCTATCGCGGCACCGAACCGATTCTGGCTGGCAACTCCCTGCCGGTGGTTTTGCCGCAGCAGTTAGCGACGCAGGTGCAGGAGGCCGTGGCGCAGCGCGACGCGCAGCGGCAGGCTCAGCAATCCCAGCAAGAAGGTGGGTCACCCCTTAGCGGCACTCCCGCCGCGCTGCAGGAGGCGCTTCAGAAGCTGATGGAGATTCAACCGAAAAAGCAGACGGACGACCCGACAAATCCTGAGCAAAAGAACCTGTAGAAACATGTCCACTTCTTCTCTGCCGGGCGGCGTGGTGCTCGAAGACATTGAGATTACCGCCATGGCCCACGGCGGTGAGGGTCTTGGCCGCGCACCTGATGGTCGCGTCGTTTTCATCGCGGACACGGTGGTAGGCGATGTTGTCGAGGCGGAAGTTACCCGCGCCAAAAAGAGGTGGGCCAGGGCGTCGCTGACAAGGATCACTGTCCCTTCTCCACTTCGTCAACCCGTTTCCTGTCCGGCTGCGGCTGCGGGTGCTGGATGCTGCGATTACAGCCATATCCGTCCGGAGGCTCAACTTGGACTGAAAGCCGATGTTTTGCGTGGTCAGTTGGGTGCGTTGGCGAATCGTTCGGGCGTGCTCGATTCATTCGACCCTGCCGCCGATTTAGCTGTCAAAGAGTTAGACCCGGTGCGTGGGTGGCGTACCCGTGTGCGGCTTGGCGTGGATGGGTCGGGCCGCGCGGGTCTGCGCCGGGCTCGTTGCACCGAGGTTCTCCCGGGTGTGCACTGCAGCCAGGTTGTTGAGGGGATTTTCGACGGCATTGTCGGGGCTCATGCGCGTCGCTTTACTCCGGGTGCAGAGGTGGTTGTCGTGCTTGACAGTAATTCTGAACGCCACGTGGTGGAAACGACTCGCGCCCAAAGGGGCCGTCGCGTCGAGCGCATCGACACGGTCGTTGAAGGTCGCGGCTCGGTGGTTCAGCGAGTGGGGGTTTACGAGTTTGTTTTCCCTGCGACGGCGTTTTGGCAGGCGCATTGCGCGGCACCGGAGCATTACACGGCAGTCGTCGAAAAGTGGGGAGCGACCAATGATTCGCGGCGTGTTGGGTGGGACCTCTACGGCGGTGTTGGGGTGTTCGTTCCCGCGATCTCGCAGGCAACGGGGGGCGGGCATGTTGATTCGGTGGATTATTCGCCGACGGCGGCTACACCCCAACCGAGCCTTGATGGCTTCGATGTACGCCGACATAACCAAAAAGTGGAGGTCGGTTTCGACAACTTCGCCGATCCTGCGCTAGTTGTCCTCGACCCGCCGCGCTCGGGCGCAGGCAAAGAGGTCATCGGTAAAACTGCCCACCGCAGACCCAACAAAGTCGTCCACGTTGGTTGCGACCCAGCAACCTTCTCTCGCGACCTGTCGTTTTGGGGGGAACATTCCTATGCGGTGAAGGCTATGGAGCTTATCGACGCCTTTCCCGGCACCCACCATTTTGAAACGATAGCCCTGCTGGAACCGCGCTAGGCCAAGATCATTTCGTCGGTTGGGCGAAGCACCGCTAGGGGCGGTGGAGTGTAAACTTGCTGGGAAGAATCGCGGGTGTAAGCCCGGCTTGGGGTGAACCCCGAGTGCTGAACGCGTGAAGGAGTGCGGAAGTACTGATGGGACTGCTTGATACGATTGCGTCGCCAGCGGACCTCAAGGCTCTCTCCCTGGGGGAGCTGGGCGAGCTGGCCGATGAAATCCGTGTCCTGCTCATCGAGAAGGTTTCTGCCACGGGGGGTCACTTGGGCCCCAACCTGGGTGTCGTCGAGCTGACTATTGCGCTGCACAGTGTGTTTAACTCGCCGCGCGAACCGATCATCTTCGACACCTCTCACCAGTCCTATGTGCACAAAATTTTGACTGGGCGGGCCGGGGATTTCGACACCCTGCGCAAAAAGGGCGGCTTGTCGGGCTACACCTGTCGCGATGAAAGCGAGCACGACTGGACAGAATCCTCTCATGCTTCCGCGGCCCTGTCCTACGCGGACGGGCTGTCCAAGGCGCGCCGACTCAACGGCAGGGGTGATGAAAACGTCGTTGCCGTGGTCGGCGACGGCGCTTTGACCGGTGGAATGTGCTGGGAGGCGCTCAACAACATCGCCGACGGCGACCGCAATGTTGTGATCGTGGTCAACGACAACGGCAGGTCCTACTCTCCAACGATCGGTGGGCTAGCCAAAAACCTCACCCGCCTGCGCGACCAATTGGCGGCGATTCGTATGCAGCCGGGCTATGACGAGGTCATGGAGTCCGGCAAGAAGACCCTGAAGTCTATGGGCTGGGTCGGCGAGCGCACCTTCGAGGCGTTGCACGCGCTGAAGGAGGGTGTGAAAGCTCAGGTTGTGCCCACGGAGATGTTTCCGGAACTGGGGATGAAATACGTCGGACCCATCGAGGGGCACGACTTGAAGGCGCTTACTCATGCCATGAATTACGCGAAGGTCTACGACGGCCCGATCATTTTGCACGTTGTGACGGAAAAGGGTCATGGCTTTGCGCCGGCAGTTAACGATATTGCTGACCAAATGCACTCCACTGGGGTGATCAATCCCGTCACCGGCAAGTCATTGAACAAGTCCGCACCCGGCTGGACTGCTGTTTTCACAGAGGAGATCCTCGCCGCCGCCCACACACGCGATGACATTGTGGCCATCACCGCTGCCATGGCCGGACCGACTGGGCTGGCTCCTTTCGCCGAGAAGTTCCCGGAGCGTTTTTTTGATGTCGGCATCGCTGAGCAGCACGCGGTAACTTCTGCAGCGGGCATGGCGTTGGGTGGGCTGCACCCGGTGGTCGCGGTGTACTCCACCTTTCTCAACCGTGCCTTCGACCAGCTTCTTATGGACGTGGCCCTGATTAAGCAGCCGGTCACACTGGTGCTGGATCGCGCTGGTGTGACGGGTTCGGACGGGGCGAGCCACAATGGTGTTTGGGACATGGCCCTGACCTCTATCGTGCCGGGTATTCGCATCGCAGCGCCGCGTGATCCGCAGCGTTTGCGTGAGGAGTTCCGCGAAGCCATAGCTGTCGACGACGGCCCCACCATTGTTCGTTTCCCGAAGGGCACCGCCGCGGCCGATATTGACGCCGTTGAGCGTCTTCCGGGAGGAGCTGACGTCCTCTTTCGCCCCGATGAGTCGGCGGATTCGGATGAGTTCGAGGCAGTGATTGTTGCCGTCGGAACCTTCGCTGAGAGTGCCGTCGAAGTTGCCAGCCGCCTCAACGCTGAGGGGCTGCGCGTGACCGTCATCGATCCGCGTTGGGTCGTGCCAGTCCATCCGGACTTAATGGAAGTGGCGGCAAAGGCCGACATGATCGTGGTCTACGAAGATGGCATTATTAGGGCGGGTGTGGGTTCTGTCATAGCGGAGGCGCTGTCGGCCGCGCAGATCGACACTCCTGTGCGTCACCTGGCTTTCCCGGATATCTTCCCCGCCCACGCCTCACGCGATGAGTTGCTAGAGGAGTACGGCCTGGACGCCGATTCAGCGACGGACTCGGTGCGTGAATGGGCCACGGCGCTTGCGGCGGCAGACGACACACATTAAGGACAGCACAGCACACTCGCGATAACTGGTGCTGTCGCGGCGACTTGCCAGGGGCGCGCCCCGCGCGCGGCGAGAAAGACAGCTACCTCATGTGTTCGTGGCGCTAGATTGCCCTGAGCCCAAGCCCACACGGCCTCGCGCAGCAGTGCGGGAGACAGCAGGGTTGCGGCGAGCACGTCGACGTCGACGGCTCGCTCAGCAACTTTCTCACGCACGCTTTGGAGTACCTCCCACTCCCAGGGAGCTTGGTGTTTCCAGGCGTTTTTCTCAGGGATGGTGGTAGGCTCATCTGCCGCCTGTGCGGGCCACGCGGAGGCGTCTGTGGCGAGTGCTTCGCGCACGACTGCGGACCATGTCACGGCCGCCCGGCGGCGGTGCCGGGGAAAACCCTTGACGGAGGCGATGCTTGTTGAAGATGTCGGCGTGGCACGGGCGATGTCGACAAGCACCTTGTTCGGCAGGATCGAAGAAGGGGCTGTGTCTAAGGAGCGTGCCAACCGGTCACGTTCGTGCCACAGGGCTTGAGCCACCTGCAACTGGGAGGGCTTTTTCAACGTAGCGATGCCCTTGACATCCCGCCACGTTTTCGGCTCGGGTGGGCTAGCAGTGGCCACCGCGTGGGCGAACTCCTCGGTGGCCCAATCCAGCTTTCCGCGCTGATCGAGATACTCCGACAGGGCCTCTGCAAGAGGGTGGAGGTAAAGGACGTCCTCGGCGGCGTAGCGTTGCCACTCCAACGGCAAAGGCGAGCGTGACCAATCTTCGCGCCCGTAGCCCTTCTTCAAAGCGACACCCACGAAGTGTTCAACCATGGCGGCCAAATTCGGCTTATCAAAGCCGGCGAGTCGGGCTGCTAATTCGGTGTCAAAAAGTGAGGCAGGTTGCAGCTCAAGTTCTGCCAGGCTGGCTAAGTCCTCGCCAGCAGCGTGGAGAATCCAATCTTCGCCGCCTATAACTGGGCCGAGAATCCGACGGAAGGCATCGCGGTGGCCCTCGGGCGCAAGAAGGTAGGTTCCCGCGTAGCGGCGGTGAACTTGGACCAAAAAAGCCCGGTCGTCGTAGCGGAAAGTAGAGGCGCGCTCGGTGTCGATGGCAAAGGGGCCGAGGCCGCGTGAAAGAGACTCCGCGGCACGCTCAAAACCACGTGGGTCGTCGATAAGCTCGAAGCCGGAATGTACCTGCACGATCTATCGCGGGTGCAGCTCGGAGACGTCCTCCGGAGGCAACCCCGCAACATGGGCGAGCACCGTGGCAAACGCCTCGACATGGTGGGCAAGGTCAATGCCTTGCGCTGTCCAAGAAGCGCGCATTTCCAACTGGTAAGCGCGCGGCGGCCCCCCGATTTCACCGAAGCGCACAGACGCAGTCGAAGTAACCGTGCCGCCAAGGTTGGTAAAGCCCGCGCCGGCCTGCGCCAAAGACTCGTTGAGCCACTGCCAGGCGACGTCGGGAAGCAGCGGGTCGGACGCGACCGCGTCGTCCATGTCTGCCTGGATGTAGGCCACGAGGCGCATTGAACCCTCCCACGCTTCCTCGGATTCCGGGGAGTGGAGAAGAATTAGGCGACCGAAGGCGTCGCCTTCGGAGTCGACGGGAACCCGCGCGCTTGTATTCCGGTCGACCTCCAAGCCGACCGCGTGGCTAAACGGTGCGGGGCGCTGCGGCGGGCGAATCTCCCCAAGGGTGATCTCGGGACGCAATTTCGCGGCGTGCATCGACTCAACAGCCGCGGTGAACTCCGCCGGGGTGCTGGTTTGCTGGCCCGGTTCGGAAAAATCACCGCTGGCAGCCGCGAGGCCGGGAGTGCGGGAGGAAGTGTCGGAATTGGTCACGTCGACAAAGGTAGCGGTGAACCCGCCTGCAAAGGGGGAGGCGCGCCGGTTCGGGTGCCGCTGTGGGTAGACTGGTCTACGACTTTAGTTGGACTTACTCCGAATCACTCGGACCAGAAAGGATGCTGGATTCATGGCCGATGAAAAGCAACAGGGCAACGATCTCGACTACGCTGCCCTCAACCGCATGCAGCGCTACACACAGTGGGTTACTTTCCGTGCCCTCCCGGGCGCTCTCGGAACCGAGCGTGAGCAAATCAGTGCGGAGGCGAAAGAATTCTTCACCGGCTTGGAGGCCGCCGGCGATGTCGTCGTGCGTGGCATTTACGACGTCACCGGCACCCGCGCTGAATCCGACTTCATGGTTTGGTGGCACGCCGAACACTTTGAGCAGCTGCAAAAAGCCCTGGCTGATTTCCGCCGCGAGACGAGCCTGGGGCAGCTCGTTGAGCTGGGCTGGATTGGCAACGGAGTGCACCGGCCTGCCGAGTTCAACAAACGCCACCTACCATCGTTCATCATGGGTGAAAAGCCGCAGGATTGGATCACGGTCTACCCGTTCGTGCGCTCCTACGAGTGGTACATCATGGATCCGGGAAAACGCGCCGAGATCCTCCGCGAGCACGGGCAAAGTGCCGTTGACTTTCCGGACGTGCGCGCCAACACGGTGAGCGCCTTCGCGCTCGGCGACTACGAGTGGATGCTGGCTTTCGAGGCGCCTGAGCTCGGTAGAATCGTCGACTTGATGCACAAGATGCGCTACACCGAGGCCCGTTTGCATGTGCGCGAGGAAGTTCCGTTCCAGACGGGCCGCCGCGTGGAAAACATCGGAGAGATCATCAAGTTGCTGCCGTAGCAGCCCCACGTTGGTAAGGTCTTGGCCGGTCGCAGACAGATTAGTTGTCTGCGACCGGCTTTTCTTCGAGTGTAAGCGAGATCGAATTGATGCAATAACGCAGGTCAGTTGGGGTGTCGTAGCCTTCGCCGGCGAAGACGTGGCCGAGGTGGGAGTGGCAGTTCGCGCACAGCACTTCGGTGCGGACCATGCCCAACGAGCGGTCCTCACGCTCGATGATGGCATCTCCCGCTAGGGGGCTAAAGAAGGCGGGCCAGCCGCAGTGCGCGTTGAACTTCTCGGTGGAGCGGAACAGTTCGCTTCCACAGGCGCGGCAACGGTAAATACCTTCGGTCGTGGTGTCGGTGTATTCACCTATGCCGGGGCGTTGCGTTCCCGCCTGCCGAAGAACCCGGAATTCTTCCGGGTTCAGCTTCGCCCGCCATTGCTCGTCGGTCCATTCCTTGTAATTTTCGTTCATTCGAATCCTTCTCTTTCTTCGCAGTGTTGTTGGTGTGTCCCCGGGTGCACAGGGCAATGGTAGTCGCCCAGGCAGCCACAGAGACGATAAAGAGCGCCCAGCCAGCAGTGGGCAAGAAGGTGCCGAGCCAAGCGCCCGTTTGGGGAAATTTTACGCTTGTCCACTCGAGCGGGGACAGGCACAGGAAAACTCCGAGCCACGTGGTGGGTACGTGCATAGCGCTGGCGCGGCCAAGCACGGTGAAAATGGCGGGAAAGAGCAAAAGCGAATAGTAGGCCTGACCCAGGGAGGATAAAAGGCACACGCCGGCAAGCAGGACACCAGAGCTTAACGACGCCCACATCATTTCATCACTCCACCTGAACCGAGCCAAGCTGAGCACCGCAACCACGACTGCGGCAGCGAAAACCACGAAGAAGAACCCATGCAGGGCCGGGGGCATCGCGAAGTAGACCGCGAAACCGGCCAAAGAGGAGTTTGCGTAGTCGCGGGTCGTGCCGAGGTAGGGGACAAGCTTGCCCAGGTAGTCGCCGACCCCGGGGGTCAGAGGCCAGGCCGCCAGGTTCGCAACCACGGGTAGAGCCACCGCTGCCGCGGCCGTGCGCCACTGCAATCTCATCAGGGGAAGGATAAGCAGCGGGGCAAACATCGGTTTGATCAATATGGCGAGGCCCAGCGCTACACCGGCAGACCAGTGGCGCTCATTGAGCATCCAGGCGATAAAAGCAACGAAAATCAGCAGCAGGATGCCGTTGATATTGGAAAACACCAACGTGTTGGTCACGGCTTCTGAGAAGAAAGCCGCCGCCAATGCCGCCGGGAAGATGGGGTGGCGAAGCGGCAGGTGAGACAGTCGCACCAGCCACGCCAGTGCCCCGACGATGGCGAGGGCGTTGGCGGCGACGAAGATGGGCCGTGCCACCGCAGGATCGGCGATCATGCCCAGGGGTGAAAGCACCAGGGTGGCCCCGGGGCTGTAGAGGTAGTGCGGGTCAACGTAAGCGTAGTTCTCGTTGTAGACGTCGACACCTGCGACAAAGCGGCGCGTCGCTGACCAGACCGTGGTGAAATCGTCCGTGACGGAGCCTGCCCACGCCAGCACGATGAGCCGGTGAAAGATGGCGATCAGCGCCAAAGGCCACGCCGCGGCCCCAGCGGCGCTGCGCCACCCGGGACTCGCCGCGGGGGCGGGGGAGATCCACATATCGTGTAGGGTGCTCGTGCTTGTGCTGGCTTTCACGCTCCTAACCGTACCGGCTGGGTTGTGTGGCTTATGAGCGTGTCCTGCGGTAGCGGCAATAAAGCATGGAGTCCTCGTCACACTTGGCCAATTCCAGATCAAAGCGGTGGAGGAACTCGTTGGAGTTTTGAAAATCAAGCCCGGCTTTGCCGTCGTCGCTGCTTATCGACGGATCCACTGTGATGTGCAAAACATCTACCAGATCGGCTTGCAGCATTGAGGCGTACACCCGAGGCCCGCCTTCGCAAGAGATACGTGCAAAACCGGCGCTGCGCACCGCATTAATAATTTCTTGAGGCGAGCCAGCCCCAGTGTGAAGGAACTTTGCGCCCACGCCCTCTAGGGCGTGGCGCTGAGAGGCGAGCGAGGAATCCACCAACGTGCTTTCGGGGCACAGGATGTAGACGGTGGCGTCGAAAAGCGAGCTTTCCGGAGCCAAATCCAAAGATGCGGTGATCACGGCCAAAGGCGTGGAGGAAGGCCCGTAATCCTCCGCACGTACCGTTTCAGCGCCAACCACAACGCAATCAGCCCAATTCCGCAGACCTTCAAGCAAAGCGGAATCATTAGCGTTGCCGAGTTCTCTTGAGGTGCCGCCGCGGCCGAAAGAGCCGAAGATCGTCGTTGCGGCAATGGCGCGCAGCTCCGCTTCGCCGACGGGAAGGGTCGGACCAATGAGCTGTGAAATATCCATGACCGCAATTGTAGAAAAGGAAAACACCCCGGGCCCTAATGAAGACGGCCTCGGGGTGGTCGTGTGGAGCGGATGACGAGACTCGAACTCGCGACCCTCACCTTGGCAAGGTGATGCGCTACCAACTGCGCTACATCCGCATTGCACTATTCGGTTACATGAGGAGTGCAGCCTCAGTGCGCGATACTGGGATTGAACCAGTGACCTCTTCCGTGTCAGGGAAGCGCTCTCCCGCTGAGCTAATCGCGCGAAAAGCCTATCGGCCTGGAAGCTGATGGCTTGGAGGTGGATACGGGAATCGAACCCGTGTACACGGTTTTGCAGACCGTTGCCTAACCACTCGACCAATCCACCATGGATCTACCGTTAAAGTACCACCCGGCGAAAAGGCCGGAATGTACTTGGAGCGGATGACGAGACTCGAACTCGCGACCCTCACCTTGGCAAGGTGATGCGCTACCAACTGCGCTACATCCGCATTGCACTATTCGGTTAAAGAGGCGTGTAGCCTCAGTGCGCGATACTGGGATTGAACCAGTGACCTCTTCCGTGTCAGGGAAGCGCTCTCCCGCTGAGCTAAACGCGCAGACAGATTCCGCTGAGGGACCTGGAGCGGATGACGAGACTCGAACTCGCGACCCTCACCTTGGCAAGGTGATGCGCTACCAACTGCGCTACATCCGCATTGCTTTCACGTACTTTTGCCTACCTGGTGGGCAAGCGTCGTTCGCTTTGTGCGAAAACAAACCTTATCTTCTAAGCGTGTCGAAAGACAAATCAACAGGTCAGGTAGGGCTCCAACTCTGCGCTTTGCCGCGCGCCCGCCGGCGCTGAATGACAGCGGTGTCATTTGGCGCTTTTGTGGGACCGTTGCCCCTCCTGCCTGCAGATTCGTTCTATATCCGCCATCAGTGTAATGTCTTTGGGCAGCACCGGTCCTATGGCTCAGTGGAAGAGCGTTCCGTTCACACCGGAAAGGTCGCTGGTTCGATCCCAGCTAGGACCACAATCTGGCGGCTGTCCCTTGGCTCAATTGTTTCCGCAAAGGGACGGCCGTTTCCTGTTGCTTGCGCTGTTTTCCGGTTCGCTTAGGGCACCGTGGGGGAGCCGGATTTCTCCGCTGGGGAATTCTCACCAGCACCTGCTTCTTTCGGGGGTGAGTCTCGTCGCGGGAGAAGGCGCGAAGTGGCGGCGTGTGAGCCCTTGACCGCAACGCGATTTCGCAGACAGTGGCCCACGCCACAAATCGGCGGGGAACTTCACCCAGTTGTTAACCGACTATTCATGTATCGGATGCCTATTGCATTCGAACTTTTTGTGAGGAGAGTTTCTATGAGCTTTGTTCCATCGCTGTGCGGCCCGGTCAGATGGGGTGCGGCCATCGGCGTTCTCGCCGTCGGCCTCAATGCTGACCTCGCAGTTGCCCACGACGCAGTCGTGGGCGCCGACCCGGCAGACGGTGCGGTGGTTGCAGAGTTCCCGAACTCCTTGAGGCTGACTTTCTCGGGGTATCCGCAGGAGGGATTCAACACCCTCGCGTTATCCAACTCGGACACCGGCGAGGTCATCTTTTCGGGGCAACCGCATCTGGATGGCCGCGAGCTTGTGCTCGACCTGCCTAGCGGCATAGACGCGCAGCCCGGCAACTATCGCATCGGTTTCCAGATCGTTTCTTCCGATGGCCACTCGACGAAGGGCATGACTTCTTTCCGCTTTGCACCGGAAAAGGAAAACTCCGAGGCGCAACCGGCCTCAACGCAAGCTGCTGTTGAGCATGATGCTGGCACCGGCGACACGTACCTGCCGTGGATTGTGGCAGGTGCTGGGGCGCTGTTAATTGCGGCAGCGGCGATTGTGGTCGCCGCTGGCCGACGCCGCGCGAATGCCCCTTTCAGTAGCGACGAAAGTGCCGACGCGGACCTCAAAGCCTAGATTCACAGCCTTCCACCCATACACTCGGCGCCTCACCCTATGACAGCGGGGGCGCAAGAATTGGAGTATTAACCATGATTTCTCGTACCGCTTTTGTTGCACTTTGCGCCGCAGCCGGATTGGCTTTAACTGCCTGCTCGGGCGAAGACAAAGCCGAAACGGCCGAATCGACCGCGAGTGCAATGTCTGCGACGACCGTCACCGAGTCTGCGGCGCAGACCACCACCGCAGCCGAGCAGGCCGTCCAGGGCGAGGGCGATATTGTGCTTGAAAATGGCGCCGTGCGCGCCAAGACCGATCCGGAGATGAGCATGACCGCGATCTTCGGCACCCTGCGCAACACCACCGATAAGGACATCATTGTCACCGGCTTTACGTCCTCTCTCGGCGCGGCCCGCTATGAGATGCACGAGACTGTCGATGGTGTCATGCGCCCGATCGAGGGTGGTTTTAAGGTGCCCGCCGGCGCTACCCACGATCTCGCACCGGGCGGAGACCACCTGATGATCCTCGACTACGCCGAGGAAATCCCAGCAGGCGAAACAGTCGATCTGGTTCTTGAGACTTCCACCGGTGACAAGATTGACATTCCGGGCGTTGCAGTGCGCACTATGCTCCCGGGTCACGAGGACTACGGCGCGCACGGTGAGATGATGGGCCATGAGATGCCGCACGGAGCAACCATGGAAAACAAGGGACACGAAGGACACTAAGAGCCTGACTCGACCTGCTCCACCTCCATGAAAGGGAAACAATGTCTGTGTCACGGCGCCGCTTCCTGACTGGTTCTGCCACTGCTGTCGCTGCTACCGGCATAGCAGGCTGCGCGCCCTCCAAGGAGGCGGAAACAGCACGTTCCGCCACCCCTGCCTCCGCCTCCGCCTCCGCCGAAGACCGTGAACCGCTGACGGAAGCGGTCGTGGCCTTCGACGGCGCCAATCAAGCCGGTATCGCCACGGCGCCACAGGCAACGATCAACCTGGTCGGCTACAACCTGAAAAGCTCCGTGGATGCCAAAGGTGTGGCACGGCTCATGCGCGTGTGGACCGAAGACGCCCGCGCTTTATGCGCTGGCCTGACGCCCTTAGGCTCGCTGGAACCAGAAATGAACGCGTGGCCCGCCAATCTGACCATCACGGTGGGCTTCGGCGAGCGCATCTTCGACATTGCCGCCCCAAAGAAGAAGCCGCAGTGGCTGCACGACATCCCAGCTATGACCCGCGATCAACTGTCGCCAGAGTGGGGACAGACCGATCTCGTGTTGCAGATCTGTGCTGATGATCCCATCATGGGGGCGTGGGCGATGCGGCACATGACTCGCGCCGGAATGGACTATGTTGACACCGCGTGGGTGCAGCAAGGCTTCAACCACGCCTTCGGGGCGGTACCTAAAGGGCACACCCCGCGCAATCTTTTTGGGCAGGTCGATGGCACGGTCAACCCTCACAGCGACAGTGAGTACCACGAACAGGTGTGGGCTGCGGGACCGGAGGGCTTCGCCGGGGCAACGTCCATGGTGGTGCGCCGCATCAACATGAACCTGGACACGTGGGAGCTGCTCGACAGGCATTCGCGTGAGGCCTCGGTGGGCCGCACGCTTAGCGACGGTGCGCCCCTTACCGGGGGAGGAGAGTTCGACGAGCCGGACATGGACGCCACCGACGAGTACGGCCTGCCCGTCATCGACAAAAACTCGCACATGGCTCGCTCCCGTCCCCCTGCGGACCACCCGGAGCAGCGCTTCAAGCGTCGACCCTACAACTACAACCTGCCCCCCGAGCCGGGCTCTGGGCAGATGTCCAACGCGGGGCTGATCTTCATTGCCTTCCAAAAAGACCCGGATGTGCAATTTACGCCTGTGCTGCAAAGGCTCGATGAATCAGACCGGCTCAACGCGTGGATCACTCACATCGGATCCGCCGTGTACTGGATTCCACCGGGCACGCGGGTCGGGGCGTCGAGAAGCGAAGGCGATAGCTACTGGGGCCAGACTGTTTTGAGCTCAACCGCGGGGGTAGACTAGGCGGCTGTGTCTGCCCCCAGCGACCGGAGGGGCATTGCCACGAAACATGCAACAGATGAGAGGTGCGGCCAGGTATGTCGCACTTCACGAGCGCAAAGGAGCGCACTACATGGCCGATGCAACCAACACGGATGAAGCAAAGCAGCCGACCGCTGTCGCCTTCGGGCCTTTCGAGGTCCCGTCTGGCACCGCTGTCGGGGCGGCGATGCGCGAACTGGGACTGCCCAACAAAGGCCCCGACGCCGTCGTCGTCGTCCAAGACCCAGAAGGCAACCTAAAAGACCTCTCCCACGTGCCGGAGCACAACGCCACCTTCACCCCCGTCGCCGCATCATCCGAGCTGGGACGCTCGGTGATCCGCCACTCCTGCGCCCACGTGTTGGCACAAGCGGTCCAAGCTGAATTTCCCGGCACCAAATTGGGCATTGGCCCCGCCATCAATGACGGCTTTTACTACGACTTCGACGCCGCCGAACCTTTCACCCCAGACGACCTCAAAGCCATTGAGCGTCGGATGAAGAAGATTCTTAAACAGGGCCAGAAATTTGAGCGGGGAGTCTACGCCTCCCAAGAAGAAGCAGCAGAAAAACTCAAAAACGAACCCTACAAACTCGAACTGGTTCACGACAAGGGAAACGTCGACCCGAACTCCGACGAGGCCACCGAAGTCGGCGCAGGCGAACTGACCTACTACGACAACGTCAACCCCCGCACTGGCGAGGTTGAGTGGAGTGATTTGTGCCGCGGCCCGCACGTGCCCACCACCAAATACATCCCGGCGTTTACGTTGACTCGCTCCTCAGCGGCCTACTGGCGCGGCGATCAAAACAACGCAGGGCTGCAGCGCATCTACGGCACCGCCTGGGAGTCCAAGGAGAAACTCGACGAGTACATGACCATGCTCGAGGAGGCTGAAAAGCGCGACCACCGACGCCTCGGCAACGAGATGGATCTGTTTTCTTTCCCCGACGAGGTCGGCTCCGGGCTGCCCGTTTTCCACCCCGACGGCGGCATAGTGCGCATGACAATGGAGGAACATTCCCGTCAGCGCCACGTCGAAGCCGGCTACTCTTTTGTCAACACTCCGCACGTGACCAAGGGCGAGCTTTTTGAAAAGTCTGGCCACCTCGACTGGTACGCCGAGGGCATGTTCCCACCAATGAAGCTCGACGGCGAAACCGACGACAAGGGCAACGTGACCAAGCAGGCCGTCGACTACTATGTCAAGCCGATGAACTGCCCGATGCACAACCTCATCTTCGACTCCCGCGGGCGATCCTACCGTGAGCTGCCCTTGCGTCTGTTTGAATTCGGCACCGTCTACCGCTACGAGAAATCTGGTGTTGTCCACGGCCTTACCCGCGCCCGCGGTTTCACACAAGATGACGCGCACATCTACTGCACTGAAGACCAGCTCGAAGACGAGCTGACCAGCGTGCTGGAGTTCATCATCTCCCTGCTCAAAGACTACGGCCTCGACGACTTCTACCTGGAGTTGTCCACCAAGGACCCAGAGAAATACATCGGCGACGACGAAATCTGGGAGCGCTCCACAAATATCTTGCAGTCCGTGGCGGAAAAGTCCGGCCTCGAGCTAGTTCCAGACCCAGCAGGCGCCGCCTTCTACGGCCCGAAGATTTCCGTACAGGCCCGCGACGCTATCGGACGCACCTGGCAAATGTCTACCGTGCAGCTCGACTTCAACCTTCCGGAGCGCTTCGACTTGGAGTACACCTCCTCCGACGGCTCGAAGAAGCGCCCCGTGATGATCCACCGCGCCTTGTTCGGCTCAATCGAGCGCTTCTTCGGCGTTCTCTTGGAACATTACGCGGGAGCCTTCCCCGCGTGGCTGGCCCCGCACCAGGTCGTGGGCATCCCAGTCGCCGAGGACTTCGGTGAGTATTTAGAGCAGGTCGTCGCCAAGCTACGCACCCGCGGGATCCGGGCCGAGGTCGACCATTCTGACGACCGCATGCAAAAGAAGATCCGCACGCACACCACGGGCAAGGTCCCATTCATGCTGCTTGTTGGAGGCCGCGACGTAGAAGCCGGCGCGGTTAGCTTCCGCTTCCTCGACGGCTCCCAGATCAACGGGGTACCCGTCGACGAGGCCGTTGAACTAATTGGCAACTGGATCGCAGACAAACGCAACGAGCAGCCAAACGAGGATAACTTTGCAGCCCTTAGAGGATAAGGCGCAGGCGGATGTCGAATTCGGCGTGGGTGATCCCGACCGCCTCATTAGGCTGTGGGCACCGTACCGGGCTAGCTACATCACCAAGGGGGCGTCGACAAGCAGTTCTTCCCACGAACCTTTTGTCGACGCGCCGAAACACAGCGATGAAGACGCACTGATTATTGCCAGGGGAAAATCCGTCTACGCCTTGCTCAACCTGTACCCCTATAACGCTGGCCACCTCATGGTCGTGCCGTACCGCAAGGTCGCAGATTTAGAAGACCTCACCCGGCAAGAAGCGGCGGAGCTTATGCACTTTGCCCAGCTTGCGGTACGCACCCTCAAACACGTCTCGCACCCCGAGGCAATCAATGTGGGCCTGAACCTGGGCAAGGCCTCCGGTGGTTCGGTGGGCGACCACCTGCATCTGCATGTGGTTCCGCGGTGGGCTGGGGACGCCAATTTTCTCACAGTCGTCGGCGGCACCAAGGTGCTTCCTCAGCTATTGCACGACACCCGCGCGCTGCTTGCAGAAGGTTGGGCTCAGGTAGCGGATTCCGACGAGGGCGGCACCGATGCTTAGCGTGTACGGGCGCAGGCCCGCCTCCGTGGTTGTCGAGCCGGTGGCTCGTACCTTTCTGCGCGCGGGACTGACAGCAAACCTTGTCACCATCATTGGGACCACCGCGACGGTACTGTTCAGCGTCATCCTCATTCCAGCGGGGCACCTGGTTGCCGCTGCAGCACTTGCACTTCTTTTCGCCGCTTTCGACATGGTCGACGGCACCATGGCGAGGTTGAGCGGCGGGGGAACCGCCTACGGGGCAACCCTCGACGCCTCCTGTGACCGCATCACTGACGGCGCTTTATTCGGCGCGATCGCCATGTGGCTGATTTATGTTGACCATGCTCCACCGGCAACGGTGGCCGCTGCCCTTATCGTGCTGGTGTTGTCGCAGGTAACTAGCTATGTCAAGGCCCGTGGTGAGGCCGGCGGACTGAGAATCGTCGGGGGCCTCGTGGAACGCCCCGAGCGCCTCATCATCTCCCTGGTGAGTCTCGCCCTTGAGGGCTTCGGCGTGCCCTGGGCGCTCGAGGTGGGGTTGTGGCTGCTGGCCTGGGGATCAGCCTTCACCGTGGTGCAGCGCCTCCACTTCGCGGCCCGGGACGAGCGCGCCCACGCGCCACTTCCACCGCCGGCTGGGGCGGAGCGCAATTAAGATGCTCACGCGCGAAAACGCCACCGCCTTAGGCTATCTCGCCGGGTGGAAAATTTTCGGTAGATTGCCGGACGGGCTGGTTTCCCCCGTGTTTCGGGTCGGGGCAGATGTAGCTTCAGATTCCGGTCGCGGCATGGACATGCTCAGGCGCAACCTAACGCGCGTGGTCGGGCCCGAAAATGTCACCCGCGAGCTTGTGCGCGACGCGGTGCGCTCCTACGCAAGGTACTGGAAAGAGGCTTTCCAGTTGCCGCGGCTTGCTCGCGACCCGGAGCTGATTGCGCTGCTTCATCAAAGTGTGCGCGGGGCGCAGCACATCGATGCAGCACGCGATGAGGGCAGGGGGGTGATCCTCACTTTGCCGCACTCGGGCAATTGGGACATGGCCGGATTGTGGGCGAGTGCTCGCTACGGAGGCTTTACCACGGTCGCTGAGCGTCTTAAGCCGGAGGCACTTTTCGACGCTTTCGTTGACTTCCGCCACTCACTGGGTTTCGAGGTGCTGCCGCTGACTGGTGGTCAACAACCTCCGATGCGCCGCCTTGAGGAGGTGTTGCGCTTAGGAGGTATCGTGTGTCTTTTGGGGGAGCGTGATATGTCGCGCAGGGGGGTGCCGGTGACGTTTTTCGGTGCGGAAACCACTTTCCCCGCCGGCCCCGTTCGTCTCGCCGAACGCACGGGAGCCGACCTTCTCGTCGCCCACTCGTGGTTCACCGGCACCACACGCAAACCAGGGTGGGGTTTTTCGATCTCGGGTCCCGTACAGGAAGAATCGCTGGAGAAAGCAGCGCAAAAAGTCGCGTCGTTGTTCGAAGAAAACATTGCCGCCCACCCAACGGACTGGCACATGTTGCAGCCGCTGTGGCCAGGAGACATTGAAAAACGGGCGAGGCGGCGAGCGTAGATGCGCGTAGGGATTGTCTGTCCGTACTCCTTTGATGAACCCGGTGGGGTGCAGGCGCACGTACTTGAGCTCGCCGATGTGTTGCGTGGCCGGGGGCACGAGGCACGTGTGTTGGGCCCCGCCTCTCGGGCGACGGCGCAGTCTTTGCCGCAGTGGGTTACTCCGGGTGGGCCGGCGGTGGCCTTGCGCTATAACGGCTCGGTCGCGCGCTTAGCTTTCGGCCCGCAGGTCCGCTCGACTACGAGACGTTTCATTCAAGAGGGAGATTTCGATGTTTTACACATCCACGAGCCGAACGCGTTGAGCTATTCTTTGGCCTCCCTGTTGCTTGCTGCTGGCCCCATCGTTGCGACCTACCACGCTTCGGCGTCGTCGTCGTTGGCGCTGCGGGCAGCCCTGCCAACTTTGCGACTTGGTTTGGAAAAGATCCGCGGGGGCATCGCTGTCAGTGAGATGGCGCGGCGTTGGCAGGTGGAGCAAGTCGGTTCGGATCCTGTTTTGATCCCGAACGGGGTAGACACAGCCCGCTTCGTGGCGGCCCGCGAGAAGGCTTTTGTGGATGATGGCGGGCCTGCCCACATTGTCTTTTTGGGCAGGATCGATGAGCCCCGGAAGGGTTTGCGGGTTTTGCTTGCCGCGCTGGAGCAGCTTGGGCGTGAAGTGCGAGTCACGGTCATTGGTGGCGGTGAGCACCCTGCTGTGCAAGGCGTCGACTTTGTTGGTCGTGTTAGTGATACGGAAAAGGCCCGTATCTTGGGAAGCGCGGACATTTTTGTCGCGCCAAACACGATGGGGGAGTCTTTTGGCATCATCCTTGTAGAGGCGATGGCCGCGGGTTGCGTCGTTGTCGCTAGCGACCTTGAGGCTTTCGCTGCTGTGTGTCAGGCGGATACGTCGGAACCGTCAGGCATCATGTTTCCCGTCGGCGACGCGACGGCTCTTGCTGGGGTGCTGCGCTCGCTTGTCGACGCCCCCCAGATCCGCGACACCTTTGCAGCGCGCGGCACCGCCCGCGCCCGTGATTACGACTGGTCCACCGTAGCGGAAAGGATCCTGGCAGTCTACGAAACAGTCTCCCTCAATGAGAAGGTCACGGTGGCGTAGGTGGAACTAATTGGGGTGTGGGTCGTTGTGGCGGCTGTCGCGGGTGCTTTATTGGCCTGGGCGGCGCTGACCGCGCAGCGGCTGGACCGGCTTCACATTCGGGTGGATCGCTGCCGTGATGCCTTGCAGGCGGCGCTGGACAGGCGCTGTGTAGTCATCGCCGCTTACTTGCCGCAGTTGGCTGACCAGGCCCACGCCACCGAGGCGGTGCAGCTTCGCGCCCGCGACATGGAGGCTCGTTTGGCTGCCGAGGATCTTCTGCGCGGCCAAATAGACCTGATCGACCTTGAAAACCGGGCGGCGCATGCTATTGCGGAGGCCGACACCCGGGTGATGTTGGCGCTGCGCTTCTACAACGAAGCCGTCACGGACACCCGAGCGCTTCGCCTTCAACCGCTTATCAGGGTGCTGCGGCTTGGGGGAAGTGCCGCTTTGCCCCAGTTCGCATCCCTGCACGACCTCGGATAAAGGGACTGTAGCCAATTGTTGCACGGCAGACGCACTACGCTTGCTGCCATGAACACTCCGGCAATCCAAGCGGTGCTCGACCTTGAGCGCATTGACAAAGACATCTACCGCGGACGTGCGATGGACTCCGATATCTTTGTTCGCACCTTCGGTGGGCACGTAGCGGGACAGGCCCTCGTCGCGGCGACCCGCACGGTCAGCGAGGACAAAAAGGTTCACTCGTTGCACGGGTATTTCTTGCGCGGTGGCGTGGCGAAGGCCGAAACGGTCTACAAAGTTTCGCGGCCGCGTGACGGGCGTAGTTTCGCCACGCGCACCGTCGAGGCGGTGCAGGACGGGGAAGTGATTTTTTCCATGCAAGCGAGTTTCCACGTCACCACCGACGAAGGTCCTGAGCATTTCGACCCGGTGCGCACAGTGCCGAAACCGGAGGAGCTTCCGCCGGCCGGCGCTGGCGTGGCCGAAAATCTCAAAGGTCTGAAGAAAGAATGGAAAGACTGGGACATTCGCCTTGTTCCGCCGAACGCCTACCAGCACGACTCGAACTCTGCGGGCCAGCAATTGGTGTGGTTTAGATCGCGTGTGCCCCTGCCGGACAATGACACCTTCCACGTGTGCACACTCGCCTACATGTCGGATATGACGCTGCTTTACACTGCGTTGGTGCCGCACCCCGGCCACAAAGTGCAGATGGCTTCGCTCGATCACGCGATGTGGTTTCTTCGTCCATTCCGCGCTGATGAGTGGCTTCTTTATGATCAGTCCTCTCCTTCGGCGCACCACGGTCGAGGCCTTGCGCAAGGCAAAATCTACGATTCGCGGGGCAACCTAGTTGCGGTGTGTATGCAGGAGGGACTGACCCGCTCTTTGCGTGAAGGGGCGACGACGTTGCCTGAGGAATCTCGTGAGCGGCAGGCTTCGTCCTCAAGCAATAGCTAAGTGCCAACCTTTAGTAGCGGCGGCGAGCTGCGTATACTGGTGTGCTGTTCAAACAATCCCGCGTGCGGCATTTGATGGCCCCATCGGGCGATCGCGAGGGCCCTTTCGGTCGCTTCAGCCAAACGTGCGGGAACCATCAACGGGAAAGGGGAGCTTGATATGGCAGGCCACTCAAAATGGGCGACAACCAAGCATAAGAAGGCCGCCAATGACGCCAAGCGCAGCAAAATGTTCGCCAAGATGATTAAGGACATCGAGGTGGCGGCGCGCTCCGGTGGTGGCGACCCTGCGGCCAACCCAACGTTGGAGACGATGATTGCGAAAGCGAAGCGTGCCTCTGTGCCCGCCGACAATATCGAGCGGGCCCGCAAACGTGGATCTGGCGAGGAAGCTGGCGGCGCTAACTGGGAGTCGGTGATGTACGAAGGGTACGGCCCCAATGGTGTCGCTCTGCTCATTGAGTGCCTGACCGACAACCGCAACCGCGCCGCTACTGAGGTGCGTACCGCCATGACGAAAAACGGCGGAAATCTGGGTGAGTCAGGTTCGGTGGGCTACATGTTTTCGCGCACCGGCATCGTGACGGTCAAGAAGGGCGACTTGACTGAGGATGATGTCCTCGTCGCGGTTCTGGAGGCTGGCGCCGAAGAAGTCAACGATCTCGGCGAAGTCTTCGAGGTCACCTCACAGCCGTCCGATATGCATGCCGTGCGTGACGCGCTCACCGCTGAAGGTTTCGAGGTAGAAGATGTCGAACAGGACTTTCGCCCTTCGACCGAGGTCGAGCTCGACCTAGAGGGGGCGAAGAAGCTGCAAAAGCTGATCGACGCCCTCGAGGACTCCGACGACGTCCAAAACGTCTATAGCAACTCCTCAATCAGCAGCGAAGTCGCAGCTCAAATGGAGGCATAGGCCTCGTTTTTGTGTCCTGTGAGCCCTGCCCGATTTTTCCCCGGGCAGGGCTTCGGCGGTTTTTGGGGCAGGCGGCAAGCAATGGGCAAGAACAACTGTGGTAGAACATATGTGTTAGAGGCAAGGAGGTGTGCGGGGCGCATGCAAAGTGGCGGTGTTGAAGGTCTGCG
The DNA here is from genome assembly GCF_038452275.1 of Corynebacterium sp. BD556. Classification (NCBI taxonomy): domain Bacteria; kingdom Bacillati; phylum Actinomycetota; class Actinomycetes; order Mycobacteriales; family Corynebacteriaceae; genus Corynebacterium; species Corynebacterium mayonis. Next base: position 875,621 of record NZ_CP141643.1, on the reverse strand, counting down.
CGTGATGGGTATTGACCCCGGGCTAACGCGCTGTGGCCTGTCCATCGTCCAAGCAGGCAAAGGCCGCTCGATAATTCCGGTCGCCGTCGGCGTGGTGCGCACGCCGTCAACGGCGGAGCTTTCGGAGCGTCTCGTGCGGCTGTCGCGGGCCGTGAGCGAATGGATCGACGATTACCAGCCGGATGTGGTGGTCATGGAGCGCATCTTCGAGCGCGGCAATGTCTCCACCGTCATGCACACCGCGCATGCGGTGGGGGTGATGGTCCTCGCTGCCGCTGAGCGCGACATTCCAGTCCACATGTACACACCCTCCGAGGTGAAGAAGGCGATTTCCGGCAATGGTCGGGCGGATAAAAAGCAGATGACCACTATGGTCACCCGAATCCTGGGTCTGAGCGAGCCGCCGAAACCAGCCGACGCCGCCGATGCCCTCGCTATCGCGGTGTGCCACTGTTGGCGCGCACCCCTTCTCGCCCGCAGCGCCGCGCTGGCGAATCTTCACTTAGCCAACACTCACAACAACCTAAGCAGGTCACAACATGATTGATTCCCTCAACGGCGAGGTTATAAGCATTGGGCTCGACCATGCAGTCATCGAGTGTAACGGGGTGGGATACCGCTTCCTTTCTGCGCCACCTACGCTGGCGCGGCTGACACGTGGCGAGCGCGCCCGCGTGATGACAGCGATGGTGGTCAAAGATGACGGCGTGACGCTTTATGGTTTCGCCGACGACGACGCACGCTCAATGTTTCACAAGCTTCAAACGGTCAGCGGCCTCGGCCCGAAACTGGCCATCGCGTGTTTGTCGGTGTTTGATCCGGCGGAGCTCGCAGGCCACATCGCCGGAGATAACGTCAAGGCCATACAGACCATCCCGGGGGTGGGAAAGAAAATGGCGGAGCGCATGATTTTGGAACTCAAAGACAAACTCGACGCTTTCTCATCTGCGCCGCCAGACGCCGCTTCGGCTACCCCTAGCGGGGCCGGGAGCGCGTTGGTCACCGAGCAAGTGGTAGAAGCCCTCGTGGGGTTGGGTTTCAACGAACGTGTTGCGCGTCCGGTCGTCGACAAGCTCGTTGAGGCATCCCCGGAGGAATCATCTTCGGCTTTGCTGCGCGCGGCGCTTAGCCAGCTGGGCAAAAAGTAGGCGGTAGGGTTAAATCCATGTCGGACGTCGAAAAGACTGAGTTTTCTCTGCCTTCCGGGCCCACTCGCCCCGCACATTCGCTTGTCGACGCTACCGAGAAAGCCGAAGACAAAGACGTCGAAAAATCCTTGCGCCCGAAGTCAATTGATGAGTTCATCGGCCAGCCGAAGGTGCGTGAACAACTCAATTTAGTGCTTGCCGGGGCCCGCCAACGCAACGTCACCCCTGACCACATCCTGCTCTCCGGGCCTCCCGGGCTAGGCAAAACCACCATGGCCATGATCATTGCCCAGGAGCAAGGGACGTCGCTTCGCATGACTTCAGGTCCTGCACTGGAGCGCGCGGGTGATCTCGCAGCGATGCTGTCAAACCTCATGGAAGGCGATGTTCTTTTTATCGATGAAATTCACCGCATTGCCCGCCCCGCCGAAGAAATGCTCTACATGGCAATGGAGGATTTTCGCATCGATGTGATCGTGGGCAAAGGCCCGGGTGCTACCTCAATCCCGCTGGAGATTCCGCCTTTTACCCTCGTCGGCGCCACCACACGTGCAGGCATGCTCACCGGACCGCTGCGCGACCGCTTCGGCTTTACCGCCCAGATGGAGTTCTACGACACCGCAGACCTTACAGATGTGATTACGCGCGCCGCGGGGATTCTCGATGTCGGTATCGACGGGGACGCGGCAGTAGAAATCGCTTCGCGCTCGCGTGGCACGCCACGCATCGCCAACCGTCTGCTGCGCCGCGTGCGTGACTGGGCTGATGTCAACGGCACTGGGCGAGTTGACTTAGAAGCAGCTCAAGCTGCCTTGGCGGTTTTCGATGTCGACGAACTTGGGCTTGACCGCCTTGACCGCGCAGTGCTGTCATCTTTGATTCGGGGCCACGGTGGCGGCCCGGTCGGGGTGAGCACGCTCGCCATTGCAGTCGGGGAGGAACCTGCCACGGTGGAGGAGGTCTGCGAGCCTTACCTCGTGCGCGCCGGATTGATGGCGCGTACTGGCCGTGGCCGCGTTGCCACCGCCGCGGCGTGGAACCACCTCGGATTAACCCCACCTCCAGAGGCCCCCGGTCAACTGAATCTTCTCTAGCAAGCTCACGGCCAGAAGGCGACATACGCCACTTTTCACCCGAGGAACCCTGGGGCGAGCATGGATTTACCCCACGCATGCCGTAGCATTGCGCGATGGGCGCTTCGCCCCTTTCTTGCCGTGCCTGTCTGCGTAGGTCAAGGTGAGGAGCGAGGCAGTGTAGCAGTTTTTGAAATATGGAGGAGTTGCCTCAATGTCCGGAGTCAAACGGCGTTCGAGCGGCGCAGGAGTGAAAAGGACCTGGCCTGCACAGGCCCTGGCCCTTTTCGCCCTGATCGTGGTGATCGTCTACTCCCTGGTGTTTTTCACCGGGGACAAGTCGCCGACGCCGAAGCTCGGCATCGACCTGCAAGGCGGCACACGCGTCACCCTCGTGCCACAGGGAGAAGAACCGACTCGCGAGCAGTTGTCCGATGCCCGCAACATCATTGAAAACCGCGTCAACGGCATGGGTGTCAGCGGCGCTTCCGTCGTCGTCGACGGCAACACGCTGGTAATCACGGCGGCCGGCGATGACACCTCCGCGGTCCGCAACCTCGGACAGACTTCCCAGCTTGCGTTTCGCCCGGTACTTGACCAGCCCGCTGCCGACCCAACCCAGGTCGGTCCCGTCTTAGCCGAAACCGCTAACACGTGGGTCACATACGGGGTGCTGAGCAAGGACAAGGCTCAGGAGCGCCTCGGCCAAGTAGAAGGGACCGGTGAAGGAGAAAGCCCGACGATTACCGCCGAGCCTCTCGAAGACCCGGACGGGCCGGTGGCTGCCTCGCAGCGTCGCCAAGAAATCACAGAGATGCTGCGCGAGACTCGCCAGTCCGAGGACCCAGCCCAGCAATTCGCTGCAGTCCTATTGATGTCAGCCGTGTGTGCAGAGCAACAGACCGACCCGCTGGCCGGCACCGACGCACACGACGTGCCGCTGGTCGCCTGCGATTCCGCCACCCTGCAACCGCTCCTTTTGGGCCCGGTTCCACTGCTCAACGATCAAACCGATCCGGACGGTAAGCGATTGACCGGAGATCAGATTGACACCAAGCGCCCCATCACCGGCGGTTTCAACCCGCAAACCAGCCAGATGGAGATTAGCTTCGCCTTTAGTCAGGCGGGTGAATCCAACGGCTCCCAAACGTGGTCGCGCTTAACTCAAGACATGTTGGGTAAACAAATCGCCATCACGCTCGATTCGCAGGTCATTTCCGCCCCCGTCATCCAGGGAGCGACCCCGCCGGGCTCAGCGACCTCAATCACTGGTAATTTCACCCAGGCAGAAGCCGAAGGGTTGGCCAACAACCTGCGCTACGGCGCGCTGCCTTTGTCTTTCGCGGGCGAAAATGGAGAGCCAGGCGGCACCGCCCAGACCGTGCCGCCTTCCCTCGGCCTCGCCTCTTTGAAGGCTGGTCTGTACGCAGGTATCGCGGGATTTGTGCTTGTTGCCCTGTTCGTATTCTTCTACTACCGCCTCTACGGGCTGATCTCCCTGTTTAGCCTCATCGCTTCCGGCGCGTTGGTCTACGGCGCTTTGGTGCTTTTGGGCCGCTGGATCGGCTACTCTCTCGATCTGTCCGGCATCGCCGGCTTGATCATTGGCGCCGGAGCCATCGCCGACTCCTTCGTGGTTATCTACGAACGCATTAAAGACGAATTGCGCAAAGGCAAGACTTTCCGTTCGGCATCGGCCAACGGCTGGCAACGTGCCCGCGACACTATCGTCACCGGCAACATAGTTACCCTGATCGGTGCCGTGACCGTTTACCTGCTCGCCGTCGGCGATGTCAAGGGATTCGCCTTCACCATGGGCCTGACAACCATCTTCGGTCTTGTCGTGACTTTCTTGGTCACAGCCCCGTTGATGATTCTGGCCTCGCGCAGCGAGTTTTGGTCCAAGCCGGCAGTCAACGGCCTGGGCAAAGTGTTTCGCCTCGTCGAGGAGGAACGCTCCAATGAAGTCCCCGCCAACACCGTCACCACCGAACACGGTGAGGAGAAGTAACCATGGGTAGCACAACAACGTCCACCGCTAACTCGGCCACTCACATGCAGCCCCGCACGCGCTCGCGTTTTGACCGCCTTTACACCGGCGACGGCGCCATCGACTTCATTGGCCGCTCCAAACTGTGGTACACCATCTCCCTCGCACTGTTGACAATTTCGCTTTTAGCCATGATCTTCCGCGGCTTCAACCTCGGCATCGATTTCGAAGGTGGCACGAAGATGACCATGCCGGCAGGCGACCTCGTTGCAGAGCAGGTGGAGGAGACATTCATCGAAGCCACCGGCACAACTCCGGAGCTGACCCAAATCGTCGGCGCCGGTGACAGCCGCGTGTTGGAGATCAACTCCGCCCACCTGTCGCAGGAGCAGATCGACGCGGCCCGCCAGGCCATTTACGAGACGTACCAACCGGTCAACGCGGAGGGTGAGGCGAGCGCGGATGCGATCGGCGACTCGACGGTATCGGAGTCTTGGGGCTCGACCATCACCAAACGCATGCTCATTGCCATGGGCGTGTTCTTCATCGCCGCCGCCTTCTACATGGCGTTGCGCCTGCAACGCGATATGGCTATCGCCGCTATGGTTACCCTTTTCGCTGACGGGTTTTTAATCGTGGGTGTCTACGCCTTGTTCGCACTCGAGGTAACTCCGGCGATGATCATTGGCCTGCTCACCGTGTTGACCTTCAACATCTACGACAAGGTCATCGTCTTTGACAAAGTGAAGGAAAACACCACTGGCGTCTTAGACTCGCGCCGCTCTACCTTCGCCGAAGAAGCGAACCTGGCCATCAACCAGACCGTCATGCGCTCAATTTCGACCTCTGTCATTTCTGCCTTACCGATCATCGCCCTCATGGTCGTCGCCGTGTGGCTGCTTGGTGTGGGCACTCTCCGAGATTTGGCTTTGATCCAGCTCATCGGCGTTATTGAAGGCATTGTTTCCTCGCTGTTTTTGGCCACCCCGCTGTTGGTAACAATTGTCAACCGCCGCGAAAAGTACCGCAAACACAACGAAGAGGTGCAACGCTTCCGCAACGGTGAGATCGACAACGACGGATCCTCTGAGGAGGCGCCCCGACGCACCATCGACAGCCCCGCCGTTGCCGCAGCGAATTCGCCTTCACAGGTGCCAACGAACGCGACGGCGACATGGAGGCCGAACACACGGTAAAAGGGGAGCGCAGAAGCAGCGTGGAAGGATCGAAGATGAAAAAGATGCGCGCCATCGGCGCTATCGTGGGGGCGGGTCTTGTCCTGTCGAGCTGTTCCGAGTCTGCCCGCCCAGCAAGCGACGATTCGAGCAGGGACCACTTCGGCTACGAATTGCCTGTCAACGTCACCACCACTAACGCGGGCACCTTGGTTGGCTCGACCGAACTTGCACAGATGCTCTCGGGTCGGCTTTACCCAGGCGTGTTCGTGCCGGGGCCGAGCGGCCAGATGATTCCGAACACTGATCTTGTGACCACCCAGGTGTTGCCGGGAGCTCAACGCCGTGTGATCTACAAGTTATCTGCGGATGCGCATTTCTCAGATGGTACTCCGGTGACCTGCACCGACTATTTGCTTGCCTCGACGGCTGGTACGATGCCGGAGATCTTTGGCTCACACATGCCGCTTTTTAAGGAAGTAGATGAGGTAGTTTGCGAGCCAGGGGCCAAGGAATTTACCGTCATCTTCGAAACCGGTGGAGGTGGCCTTTGGCGAGGTTTGTTTGAAGCTGGCACCGTAGTGCCGGCCCATGTGGTGGCGCGCAAGGCGGGTGTGGAGCCGAGCCAGCTGGTGGAGGCGTTGAGTTCGCGTGATCCGGTAGCGTTGCAGCCGATCGCTGAGGCCTGGCGCAACGGCTTTAACCTTGACGGGTTTGACCCAGCCATGCACGTCTCCTTTGGCCCGTACCGGATTGAAACCGTCGGAGAATCGGGTGAAGTCACGCTAGTGACCAATGATTCCTACTATGGTGACCCGCCGCGCACCCCGAAACTTGTGGTGTGGCCTGATAGCACCGATTCCGAGCAGCTCGTCAAAGAAGGTGCGCTTCGGATCGCTGACCTGTCGCAGCCGCACCCACAGTGGCTTGACCTCAATGCGGAAGACAACCCCTTTGACGTAGAACGCGTCGCCGGCGACCTGACCGACACGCTGACTTTTGCACCTGCCGGTGTGTGGTCCTACCCGTTGAACCGGCAGGCGCTTGCGGCTTGCATCGACCCGTCCGCTGCGGCCCGAGCTTCTAGTGAGGCCAGTGGGGTTGATGTGCCGCCCCACCTGGTGCATGTGGTGTCTGCGAATGATGTTTTGGCGGGCAAGTTTGCAGACATCGTGGACCGCCACGCCACGGTGGACACGAATTTGGCAAGCGCTTTGGCTGGAATGGAGGTGCGGGTGGGCTATCTCGGTTCCAGCCCCCATTATCCGGCTATGGTGGAGGCGTTGCGCGTTTCCTGCGAACCGGCGGGTGTCAAAATTGTGGACGCGGGGGCTGGTAAGACGCTTGGTGATCTGCCGCATGTTCAACTTGGCGAGTGGGGCCAAGAAACGGTCACGGAAGGCTCGATTGATCTTCTTTTGCATCCGGTCGACCCAGGCACCCAGTACAGTGGCGGCGGCGCTCGGGCCCAGGATGTTCCCGCCTTGCGCGAGCGGGAAGGCAAGCTGTGGGAGGAGCTTTCCTCTTTTCCGTTGGCGGCTCAACCCCGCAACTTCGCGGTGGACCGCCATGTGGGTAACGTGAGTGTGTACACCGGAAGCGCGGGCCTTGGTTGGAACATGGATCGATGGCAGATCGCGGCCCCGCAGCCGTCCAGCACTACCGAGAATTAGCGAGGACGACGTGGTTGACAACACACCAGGTTCGACTTTTTCCACTGCCGCGCAGGCGCTTCGCGCGAAGATCCGCAGGGTCGCGGATTTTCCTGAGAAGGGGGTTCTTTTTGAAGACCTGACGCCGGTGCTTGCCGACGGCCCCGCGCTCAACGCCGTCATCCGTGAGCTCGCCGAGCGCAGTCGAGAGTTAGGGGCCGACATGATCGGCGGCCTCGACGCCCGCGGCTTTTTGTTGGGTTCTGCAGTGGCCTATGAGCTGGGTCTTGGGGTGTTGGCCATCCGCAAGAAGGGGAAGTTGCCGCCGCCGGTTATCGCCCAGGAGTACACCACCGAGTACAGCTCGGCTGCCTTGGAGATTCCCGCTGAGGGCATTGATTTTCGGGGGCGCAAGGTGGTGCTTGTCGACGATGTCCTCGCAACCGGCGGCACTCTCGTGGCCGCTACTGACTTGATTGAACGCGCCGGTGGTAGCGTCGTTGGGTACGTAGTGGTCCTTGAGGTCGATGGCCTCGGGGGCAGGGAGAAACTTTCCGGTGCGCCGCTGGTAGTTCTAGCGGAGAACGGCTGAATAGTTCGCGGGCCGGAAAGGGGACGCTCCTTTGTAGAGGCGGAAGGGTTTGCCAATGACGAACGAAAAGATGGCCAAGCGATCCGGCACGAGCGTGCGCAGTGTGTCCGCGCGGCTAGCGCGTTCTCTCACTGGCGGTCGGGTCAAAGTTAACCCGGTTCTTGACCCGCTAATGTCGCTGCACAGGACGTATCATCCGAAGGCTGATGCGGAGCAGCTCAACCGTGCCTACGACACGGCTGAGCGCCTGCATGAAGGTGTCTTTCGCAAATCGGGTGATCCCTACATCACCCACCCACTCGCCGTGGCTACAATTTGCGGCGAGATCGGCATGGACACGACAACTTTGGTTGCCGCCTTGCTGCATGACACCGTCGAAGACACCGACTATTCCTTGGCGGATCTGACCCGGGATTTCGGGCCCGAAGTAGCTCGGCTTGTCAACGGCGTGACAAAACTGGACAAGGTTGCGTTGGGGGCAGCGGCCGAGGCGGAAACAATCCGCAAGATGATCGTCGCTATGGCCGAAGATCCCCGCGTTTTGGTGATCAAGGTTGCCGACCGTCTCCACAACATGCGCACGATGCGTTTTTTGCCGCCTGAAAAGCAGGCAAAGAAAGCGAAGGAAACCCTCGACGTCATCGCCCCGTTGGCGCACCGGCTGGGGATGGCCTCGGTGAAATGGGAGCTGGAGGATTTGGCCTTCGCCATCCTCTATCCGAAGAAGTACGAGGAGATTGTGCGGCTTGTCGCCGACCGTGCGCCCTCGAGAGACCGCGCGCTTAAGGAGATTACTCAGCAGCTCCAGGCGGAGCTTAAGTCCAACAACATCAAAGCTGAGGTGATGGGCCGGCCGAAGCATTACTGGTCGATTTACCAAAAGATGGTCGTGCGAGGCCATGAGTTCAATGAGATTTTCGATTTAGTTGGCCTGCGTGTGTTGGTTGACAATGTCCACGATTGCTATGCCGCGATCGGTGTCGTCCACTCGCTGTATTCCGCGTTGCCGGGCAGGTTCAAAGACTACGTGTCTAGCCCGCGTTACGGCGTCTACCAGTCGTTGCATACTACGGTGATTGCCGAGGGAGGTCGGGCGCTCGAGGTGCAGGTGCGCACCCATGAGATGCACTACAACGCGGAGTTCGGTGTCGCTGCGCATTGGCGGTACAAAGAATCGAAGGGTTCCCACAAGGGCGATCAGGCGGAGATCGACCAAATGGCGTGGATGCGTCAACTGCTGGATTGGCAGAAAGAAGCTGCGGATCCGAACGAGTTCCTCGATTCTTTGCGCTACGACCTGAGCAGTCAGCAGATTTTCGCTTTCACCCCAAAAGGCGACGTGATCAACCTCCCGGCAGGTTCTACACCCGTCGACTTCGCTTATGCTGTGCACACTGAGGTGGGGCACAGGTGTATTGGCGCCAAGGTCAATGGCAAACTTGTCGCGCTTGAGTCGAAGCTCAACTCCGGCGACAAAGTTGAGGTGTTTACCTCCAAGGATGTCAACGCTGGTCCTTCGCGCGACTGGCAGGAGTTCGTGGTTTCGCCGCGAGCAAAGGCAAAGATCCGCCAGTGGTTTGCCAAGGAGCGCCGTGAGGAGCACTTGGAGGCAGGCCGGGACGCGCTTGCGGCGGAGGTGCAGCGCGGTGGTTTGCCGATGCACCGCCTGTTCACAGCGGATTCGATGCGTAGTGTAGCCGCCCAGTTGCATTACCCGGATGTTGATTCCCTCTACACCGCGATCGGCGCGGGCAACGTGTCGGCGCAGCACGTGGCCAAGCTTCTGACTGATTTGTTCGGCGGGGAGGGCGATGCTGTGGACGCGCTGGCGGCGCGCACCCCGATGTCCGAGCTGGTGCGCCCTGAGATCCGTGACTCAAGCGTAGGCATTTTGGTGGAGGGCAGCCCGGATGTGATGGCGAAGTTGGCGAAGTGTTGCCAGCCGGTGCCGGGAGACGAAATTTTCGGTTTTGTCACTCGCGGTGGAGGGGTGTCGGTGCACCGTTCGGATTGCACAAACGCAGCGAAGCTCAACGAGGAACCGGAGCGACTTATTTCTGTGGCGTGGGCGGGGGCTTCCAGCGCCGGCTCCGCGACGATGGCCACCTTGAATGTTGAGGCTTTGGACCGGCAGGGACTTCTCGCGGAGCTAACGGGAGTACTGTCCGAACAAAAGCTTCCCATTACCGCTTTGAGCTCGAAGATTGGCAACGATAACATTGCCAACATTCGGTTTACCGTCGGTGTTTCCGACACCAAGCAGCTCGGAGCCTTGATGAATCAGGTGCGCAACATCGAGGGTGTTTTCGATGTTTTCCGTGTGACTGCCTAGAAAAAGAAATTTTCACGGGCTCAGGCGCAATGAAGGGGCGTCGCTACTGCCTCGCTGCCGCCCCTGAGAAGTTCTGCGGGATAAGGAAAGCCACCCAGTCCGTGGTGGAGAGGGTGGCTTCAGGCTCACTAAGTTGAGTCTTTAGAACATCGTGATGTACTTGGCGGCGAAGCCACCAATGGCGCTGAGCACACCGATGATCGCGGTGATGACGCTGAGCCAGGACTTGATTTCCTCAGCCTTTTCCTTGCTGTTCTTCTCGTTCCAATCATCGGAGGAACCAAAAGAAGACTCGTTCTTCGCGGTCGGCGTGGGTTTCGCCGGCGTCGTGGGAGCCGGAGCGGCGGCGGTGGTGGTAGCGGTGGTGGTGGCGGTGGTCTGAGCCTGTGCCGGAAGAGCAACACCAGCGGTAACCAGTGCGCCTGCAGTCAGTGCAGCAACAATGCCGTTGCGAAGCTTCATGAGTGATCCAATCTTTCGGAGCATCGAAATTACGCAGCTCACTCTAACTCCCATCGTACAAATGTGCAACACATTTGTGTTGCTAACTACCTGCCGGCGCGCTGCTTTCTTGCTTAAGCACCGTTAAGCGATGGTGGCTTTGACAATTCTGACTTCCTCGACAGGTGCACCATCAGGCAGGCCGTCTTCAGCACCGACCTGAGCTATTTTGTCCAGTGTCGCCAAACCTTCGTCGGTGATCGTCCCGAAGTAGGTGTAGCTCGGCGGCAAGGTGGAATCGCCGTAATTGAGGAAGAATTGGGAGCCGTTGGTGCCCAATCCAGCGTTGGCCATAGCGATCGTTCCTCGTTCGTAGACCACGGGGGTTTCGCCTTGCAGCAACTGGCCCTTGAACTGTTCTAACTGTTCGGCGGGAAGCCCGTCGGGAAGTTGGGATAAGTCGACCTTCTCTAATGCCTCATCGGTGGGGTACTCGTTGGCAAAGGTAAAGCCTGGCCCGCCCGAGCCGGTTCCGGTGGGATCGCCGCACTGCAGAACCTTCAAACCTTCGCTGGTGGTGAGACGGTGGCAGACGGTTTCGTCGAAGTAGCCTTGGGAGGCGAGGTATTCGATCGAGTTGACGGTGCAGGGGGAAACCGCACGGTCAAGTTCCATGCCGATTGGTCCGGCGCTGGTGTCAAGGTTGATCGTTACCGTGCCCTGCGCAGAAATGTTGTCAGTTGCGGGGGTGCCCACGTCCCTGCCGGGCTCACCTGGGGATGCTTCGTAGGCGCAACTTACAGTGTCTCCGAGAGGGGTGGCGCGCTTTTTTGTCAAAGGCTCGCCGGTGATCGGCTCGGCTTCAATCGTTTCCTGCTCAGCAGATTCTGTACGGGATTGCGCGGCGGAGGTAGCAGCGTCAGTGTCTGAGTTGTCGTTGTCCTGGTTGGCCAAAAAGAAGATGCCGCCACCTGCAGCAAGCACCACGACGGCAGATAGTGCGGCGATTGTCCATGGTGCGGACTTTTCTTTGCGGTCGCGGGAGTTCAGTTCGCGCTCCAGGTGCTTCAGGGCATCTTTGCCTCGCTGTTCGTTGTTTGCCACGGTGTCATTACCTCGCTATAGCAGTTGAGTGTTGAAGATTTGCTGAGCCGGGGCAGCCCGGCAGATGTGAAAAGAAAGCTTAGCAGCCAGATGTGGGCTGATTCCGGTGCAGCAGCTATTAGGCTGTCGTCCATGAAGATCACCGGTTTTGCTGCGGGACCCTTCCAAACGAATTGTTATGTTTTTATCAATGAGGATTTGCCGGGCAACCCCGCTTTCGTCGTCGACCCGAGCCTCGGGGCGTATCCGAAGGTGATGGAGGTTGTCCAGCAGGAGGATGCTTCGTTGTGTGCGGTGCTGTTGACCCATGGGCACATCGATCACACTCGTGATGCTGGTTTGTTTGCTCTGCCCACACACATCCACCCGGCGGACGAGTTCATGTTGGACGGCGGTGAGGGGGTGTCGTTGCGCCTGCGGCTGCCTTTCGACGTGGACAACATGAAGCCGATCGCGGATGTGCGCCATGTTCAGGATGGGGAAAACCTGACCCTTGCCGGGATCACCTTACGTGCTCGCCACGCCCCTGGGCACTCGCCGGGGAGCACACTTTTCGTCGGTGCCGGCTTTGTCATCGCGGGAGATGTGTTGTTTCGCGGCTCGGTCGGGCGGACGGATTTACCGCACTCGGACCCTGACAAGATGCAGGATAGTTTGCGCGGGCCCGTGTGGGAGATCGACGACGACGCTGCCGTTTTGCCCGGCCACGGTCCTACTACTGTGATGGCTCACGAGCGCGCCACGAATCCTTTCCTGCTCGCTGCCTGTGCGGGACGGTAGACGCTGGGGTAAATCGGCGGCGCTAGAATCTTTTGCTATGACCGAGAGCAACACAGCGCCCCAGCGCAGCAACCAAGTATCTTTGTCCGCGCCGAAGGGCGTGCCGGATTATATTCCGCCGGCGTCTTCGACGTTTATTCGTGTGCGCGACGAGTTTGCGCGTCAGGCGCGTGTGGCTGGTTACCAACATATTGAGCTGCCCATTTTTGAAGACACCTCGTTGTTTGCTCGGGGTGTGGGGGAATCGACTGACATTGTGTCGAAGGAGATGTATACCTTTAACGATCGTGGGCAACGCTCGGTCACGCTGCGCCCTGAGGGTACTGCGGGTGTGATGCGCGCGGTGGTTCAGCACAATCTGGATCGTGGTTATTTGCCGGTGAAGCTTAACTACTATGGGCCGTTCTTTCGCTATGAGCGTCCGCAGTCGGGGCGTTACCGCCAGCTCCAGCAGGTTGGTGTTGAGGCGATTGGTGTGGACGATCCGCTTTTAGATGCGGAGGTTATCGCTTTGGCTGATCGCTGTTACCGCTCAGTTGGTTTGACAGGATTTCGCCTTGAGCTGACCAGCCTCGGTGACAACACTTGTCGGCCGCAGTACCGCGAGAAACTGCAGCAATTTTTGTTCAAGCTCCCGCTCGACGAGGAGACGCGGCGCCGTGCGGAGATCAACCCGTTGCGTGTCTTGGACGATAAGCGCGGTGAGGTGCAGAATTTGCTTGTCGACGCCCCCCTGATGCTCGATCACCTCTCCGCTGAGTCCCGCGTCCACTTTGAAACGGTCTTGGGCACCCTAGACGATCTTGGGATCGAGTACACGATCAACCCGCGCATGGTGCGTGGGTTGGACTATTACACGAAGACGACGTTTGAGTTTGTCCACGATGGTTTAGGGGCCCAGTCCGGCATTGGTGGGGGCGGACGCTACGACGGTTTGATGGCACAGATCGGTGGCCAGGATCTTTCCGGGATCGGTTTCGGCCTTGGCGTTGATCGCACCGTTTTAGCTCTGGAAGCTGAGGGTGTCACCCTTGATGGTGTAGACAGCCGCGTCGACGTTTTCGGAGTTGCCATCGGTCTGGCCGCTAGCAAACGCATGAGCACGCTTATCGACGCTATTCGGGCCGCCGGAATCAGCGCCGACATGAGCTATGGCGGGCGCGGACTGAAAGGGGCGATGAAAGGCGCTGACCGTGCCCAAGCGCGCTATGCGTTAGTTCTCGGCGAGCGCGAGTTGGAGGCTGGGACCGTCGCGGTAAAAGATCTCGCTGCGCATACTCAAGTTGATGTCGCGTTGACGGTCGATGCCGTAATTGAGGCGGTTCGTAGATAGTTTCAGTCAAACCTGGGGCGAAAGGATTCACCAAGCTACAGCATGGCGCCGGCATGCTGGGGGCACGTGGGATTGTGGGGCTAAGTTAGCATTCCGTGATGTTGACGGGCATACCCAACTGCACCGCTAGTCCTCCCATCGACGTTTCTTTGTACTTGGTGTTCATATCCCGGCCTGTTGCGGCCATTGTCTCAACGACATCATCGAGGGCGACGATATTTGTGCCGTCGCCAAGCTTGGCCAAACGCGCTCCGTTGATCGCCTTGACTGCGCCGATGGCATTGCGTTCGATGCACGGTACCTGCACCAGACCGCCCACCGGATCGCACGTCAAGCCGAGGTTGTGTTCAAGGGCGATCTCGGCTGCGTTTTCGACCTGCTGGGGCGAGCCACCCAAAAAGGCGCACATGCCTGCCGCCGCCATCGCGGAGGCGGATCCAACTTCGCCCTGGCAGCCGACTTCCGCGCCCGAAATGGAGGCATTGTTTCGAATGATGACGCCGATAGCGCCTGCGGTGAGCAAGAACTCACGGGCGCGTTCGATGGTGAAATCGTCGGTGAAATCACGGCAATAATGCATAACCGCGGGAATGATGCCGGCTGCGCCGTTGGTTGGGGCGGTGACCACCTGGCCGTGGGCCGCGTTTTCTTCGTTGACGGCTAGCGCATACAGGTTGACCCACTCCATTGCGTCGAGCCCTCGCGACGTCGACGACTCACATTCGGCGGTGAGCAGGCGATAGAGCCGTGGCGCGCGGCGCGTCACGTTGAGGCCGCCAGGCAAAACACCCTCCGACTTGACACCTTTCGAGACGCACTCTTGCATCACGTTCCACACCTCATCGAGGTGCAGGCGCAATTTATCCCACCCGTGAAGGGCTTCTTCGTTGGCGCGCATGACCTGGGCAATGCTAAGTCCATGTGCTTCACAGATCGTGAGCAGTTCCTCGCCACTATGAAACGCGAAGGGGACGGTAGGCGTGCCCTGGGCGGAAAAGATAGCTGCTTTTTGCCCTTTCGCTTTGATCCCGGCGGAATCAAGGATGAATCCGCCGCCGATGGAGAAAAACTCCACGCGGGAGGCAACCTGGTTGCTCTGCTCGTCCCAGGCGTCAAAAATTAAGCAATTGGGGTGTTGTGGAACAGGGGTTGGATCGAAGACTATTTCATACTCGATGCTGCCAGCGGGGCCTTCCACAGTGCCTGAGGCAGGGATGGCTTCACCCGGCAAAGGGCGCACATCCGAGGAAATGGTCAATGGTGTCCAGCCAACTAGGCCAAGGAGGACGGCGCGGTCGGTGCCGTGACCGATGCCGGTTGCTGCAAGGGAGCCACGCAATTCCACACGCACGCGGGCGGGAAGCGCTCCCAGGTCCTCCACGAATTGGTTAGCGGCTCGGATCGGGCCGACAGTGTGGGAAGATGATGGGCCGATACCGATGCTGAAAAGGTCAACAACGCTGACGGTGCTGCGGGGCATGCGCAAAACTTTACCTCACCGTGGTGCAGTTCACGGTGGGGCGAGGTGCGTTGCACCAACGCAGGCAAAAAGCGTCCGGGGTGGCCTTTCGGCCAGTCCCGGACAGCTATTCTGGTAGCGCGCTTAGCTTTCAGCGTCGCCGTGAAGCAAATTCCTGAAAGGGACGAAATCTTCTTCCGGGTCGACTCCGTTTCGGCGCGGGCGGGCGGCGCTTCCTGAGCCCAAGCCAGGGTTTGCAATCATGAGCCCAACAAGCTCGCTGGCGGCGCGGTTGATGCGCTCCTGCATCTCCCGGCCCTCGGCACCGCCGAAATCCTCAGTGGCGGCAAAGACGGAAGTAGGCACAACCACCGCACGCATAAAGGTAAACAGAGGCCGCATTGCGTACTCGGTAATCAGGGAGTGACGTGCAGTGCCGGCAGTAGCCACCAACACGGTGGGCATACCGTTGAGCGCTTCGGTGTCGAGCAGGTCGAAAAAGAGCTTAAACAGTCCCGTGTAGCTCGCCTTAAAAACAGGGGTGGCGGCGATCAGGCCGTCGGCTAAAGATAGCTCCCGGAAGACATCGGCAAGGCGCTGCGGCACGACGCCGGTGGTGGAAGCCTGAATCAGCTCAGGGGAGTAGTCGCGGATTTCTACTGTGGTCACCTTGACCTGTTCGCGGTCGGCGGCGAGAGACTGCGCGGCCGTGGCGATGGAATCTGCTACCTGGCGGGTGGCGGAAGGCGTTGACAACCCGGCGCTGAGAACAACAAGTTGAGCCATTTTTACTGCTCCTTTCCAGGCTCGACGCTAAAGTGCGGGTGGTCCTCGCCGGCCTGCTTCGCGGCGAGCAGGGTATCGAAAGTCGGCGGGTTGGAGGGGACGTGATCGGGGCGGCGCTTTTCCATGCGCTCGCGCAGTTCCGGAACCACCTGGGTGCCGAGGATTTCGATCTGGTTGAGGACAACTTCCAAAGGCAAACCGGCGTGGTCGATGAGAAAGAGCTGGCGCTGGTAGTCGCCCACCCAGTCGGCGAACTGGAGGGTGCGCTCAATGACCATCTCCGGGGTACCGACAGTCAGTGGCGTTGTTGTGGTGAACTCCTCCAAGCTGGGGCCGTGTCCATAGACGGGGGCGTTGTCGAAGTAGGGGCGGAACTGCTTGACGGCAGCCTCCTCCGACTCGGCCATAAAGACCTGGCCGCCGAGGCCAACGATTGCTTGATCCGCGCGGCCGTGGCCGTAGGCTTCGAAGCGGCGGCGATACAGGTTGACCATCGCCGCGGTGTGTTCCTTGTTCCAAAAGATATTGTTGTGGAAGAAGCCATCCCCGTAGAAGGCGGCCTGCTCGGCGATCTGCGGTGAGCGGATGGAGCCGTGCCACACAAACGGCGGAACCTTCTCCAGCGGTGTAGGTGTGGCTGTAAACCCGTTGAGCGGGGTACGGAACTTGCCTTCCCAGTTAACTACCGGCTCACGCCACAGGCGGCGAAGAAGGTGGTAGTTCTCGACTGCAAGGGGGATGCCATCCATGATGTTTTTGCCAAACCAGGGGTAGACCGGCCCGGTGTTGCCGCGTCCGAGCATGAGGTCCATGCGACCGTCGACGAGGTTTTGTAGGAAGGAGTAATCCTCGGCAATACGCACTGGGTCGGTGGTGGTGATCAGTGTGGTCGACGTCGACAGTTGGAGGTTTTTCGTTTGCGCACCGATGTAGGCCAGGTGGGTGGTTGGGGAGGAGGGCACGAAGGGCGGGTTGTGGTGCTGGCCCGTGGCGAAGACGTCAAGGCCGACTTCCTCCGCCTTCAAGGCGATGGCGGTCATGGCGTCGATGCGCTCTTTTTCGGTCGGGGTGGTGCCGTTGGTCGGGTCCGTGGTGACGTCGCCGATGGTGAAGATGCCGAATTGCATGATCTGGTCCTTCCGGGAAGCTTTTGCTGTTTCTTTCACTCTTAACAACATTGATGATATGTCATCTATTCCAGTTGAGTCCACCCCGCCGCGCCAAAAAACACCCCCGCGCTACTCCAAAAGAGCAACACCGGGGGTGAAAGCGAGCAACCCAATCAGGAGGAATAGACACCACGGTTAAGGAAGTCGCAGGATGCCATCTTGCCCGAGGTATAACCCGCCATAAACGCCTCTTCACGCTGCTGCGAGGAGCCGTGTGTCCACGCGTCCGGGTCGACCTCTTGGCCGGACCGCTTCTGGATATTATCGTCGCCAATGGCGCGGGCTGTTTGGACAGCCTGGCTAAGCTGCTCGCGGGTGATCGGTTCGAGAGCGGCGTCTGGACCTTCGGAAGCATGCTTCGCCCAGATTCCCGCGTAGCAGTCGGCCTGCAACTCAATGGCCACCGCAGCCGAATCCTCGCCGGGGTCGTTGTAGTTGCTCAACCCAAGAGTTCCCTCCAGGTGCTGGATGTGGTGGCCCATTTCATGGGCGACCACATACTCCTGAGACAAGGGGCCATCTTCGCCACCCAACGCAGCGAGCTGGTCAAAGAAATCCACGTCCATGTACGCCGTGGTGTCCCTGGGGCAATAAAATGGGCCCGTTCGTGAGGTCGCGTTTCCGCACCCAGTGGATACGGAGCCCTTAAACAGGGTCATCCCGGGTTGCTCGTAGGCCACACCGGCCTGCTCCGCCAAAATCCGATCCCACACCTGATCAACCGAATACATGGTGTATTCCACCCGGCAGTCGCTGTACTGGTTCGCGGCTTCGGGGCCGGTGCAGTGGTCGAGGTTGTACCCGCTAGCTTGCGAGGATTGGTTCGAAGGCTGAGGTTGGCTGCCATCACCGAGGCCGCCACCGAGGAAATAGATCAAGGCGACGAGGATGATTGTGCCGATACCGCCGCCGCCCACAGCAATCGGCATACCGCCGAGGCCGCCCTTACCACCTGAGCTGGTGGAGACGCGGCCGCCGCCTCCTCCGGGCTTGAAGTCGCTTTTGAAAGTCATGATGAAAGTGTGCCAAATAAATGCTTTGGGCGAGGCAATTCGTGCCCCCAAAGAAAACTCCGCGCGCAGTCGCCACCCCAGCCCACGCGGCGCAAGCGACGGCTTTTGCGCTTGCTTGTCCGGGGGACAGGTAGACTTCCTCACGTTATCCAACAGCCCTCACGTGGAAGGACAAGGAAGTATCGTGCTGCGCACTCACCTTGCGGGAGACCTCCGCAAAGAACTCGATGGCCAGAGCGTCACCCTAACCGGTTGGGTGTCCCGCCGGCGAGATCATGGTGGCGTGATCTTCATCGATTTGCGTGACCGCTCCGGTCTCGCGCAGGTCGTGTTCCGCGAGTCCGCCGTCGCGAAGGCCGCCCACGATCTACGCAGCGAGTTTTGCATTCAAGTTACCGGCGTGGTCGAACCGCGCCCGGAAGGCTCCGCCAACCCGAACCTCGCCTCCGGCGAAATCGAAGTAAACGCCACCGAGCTGAAGGTGCTCAACAAGTCTGCGGCTTTGCCGTTCCAGGTGGAGGACTTCTCCTCCAACGAAGTCGGTGAGGAAACTCGCCTGAAATACCGCTACCTCGACCTGCGCCGTGAGCGCCAAGCGGAGGCCTTGCGTTTGCGTTCCAGGGCTAACCGCGCTGCCCGCCAGGTGCTCGACCGCCACGACTTCGTGGAGATTGAGACACCGACGCTGACTCGCTCCACTCCGGAAGGCGCCCGCGACTTCCTCGTTCCCGCGCGCCTGCGTCCGGGTTCGTGGTACGCCCTGCCGCAGTCCCCGCAACTTTTCAAGCAGTTGCTGCAGGTTGCAGGTATGGAGCGTTACTACCAAATCGCGCGGTGCTACCGCGACGAAGATTTCCGTGCGGACCGCCAACCAGAGTTTACCCAACTCGATGTCGAAGCTAGCTTCGTTGACCAAGAAGACATCATCTCACTGGCCGAGGAAATTCTCGTCGAGTTGTGGAAGCTAATCGGCTACGAAATCTCCACCCCAATTCCGCGCATCACCTACCAGGAGGCGATGGAGAAATACGGCTCTGACAAGCCAGATTTACGCTTCGGCATCGAGCTGGTGGACTGCACCGCATTTTTCAAAGACACCACGTTCCGCGTCTTCCAGAACGATTACGTCGGTGCTGTCGTCATGGAAGGGGGTGCCTCCCAGCCGCGCCGTCAGCTTGATGCGTGGCAGGACTGGGCGAAGCAGCGCGGTGCGAAGGGATTGGCCTACATTTTGGTGCAGGAAGATGGTGAACTAGCCGGCCCAGTGGCCAAAAACATCACCGACGAAGAAAAGGCGGGAATTGCCGCGCACGTCGGCGCCAAACCAGGCGACTGTATTTTCTTTGCTGCCGGGGACGCGAAAAGCTCCCGTGCATTGCTCGGCGCGGCCCGCGGGGAGATCGCGCGCAAACTCGACCTCATTAAAGAAGGTGACTGGGCGTTTACCTGGGTCGTTGACGCGCCGCTGTTCGAGCCAGCCGCCGACGCTGCCGCTTCCGGCGACGTGGCCCTGGGCAACTCCAAGTGGACCGCTGTCCACCATGCCTTTACTTCTCCCAAGCCGGAGTATCTGGACAGCTTCGATCAGGAGCCGGGTGAGGCGTTGGCCTACGCTTACGACATCGTGTGCAACGGCAACGAAATCGGTGGCGGCTCGATTCGTATTCACCAACGCGACGTGCAAGAGCGAGTTTTCGAGGTCATGGGCATTAGCGAGGATGAGGCCCAAGAAAAGTTCGGTTTTCTGCTTGAGGCGTTTTCCTTCGGTGCCCCGCCGCACGGCGGCATCGCCTTTGGTTGGGACCGCATTGTCTCCCTGCTCGGAGGTTTTGATTCGATCCGCGATGTCATTGCCTTCCCGAAGTCGGGTGGCGGTGTTGACCCGTTGACCGATGCGCCCGCGCCGATCACCAAAGCACAGCGTAAAGAAACCGGAGTCGACGCACAGCCCAAGGCTCCCGAGGCCGCCAAGGTCTAGTAGTTTCGGCCGGGCAGCCTTTCACGTCGCATCCGTGGATCCAGGGCCCACGCCCACAAGGAGTGTTTCCCAATGGAGTTCGACAACGTCCCCGAACAAGAAGTGGGGGACAGGGTCATCGCTGCGGCAGAGGAAATCCTCACCCGTCGCTACGGGGGTACGCAAAAGCTTGAGGATGCTACCCGCCTGCCCGGTTCCGGTCTCGCAAGGGTTTATCGAGCTCGTGTGGCGGCCAACCCACTACTGCAGCACCGCTCGATCGTGGTCAAGCAATCTCCACTAACAGGCGATGTCCTAGAAGACGCGGCCTTTTTGCGGGAGGTGGTGGCCTACCAGTTCACTACTTCGCTCAGCGAAGATGTTCGTCCCGGGCCGATTCTGCTGGGCTATGACACGGCACAGCGGTTGATTATTATTTCCGACTCCGGCGATGGTGACACTCTTGCAAGCCTGTTGGAGGTTTCCACAGAAGACGAGCGCGTGCAGGTCTTGCGTAGCCTTGGCACGTCCCTGGGACGTATGCATGCCGGCACCGCCGGGAAGGAAAACGACTTCAACGTCCTTTTTGCCCGCATGTTGCGCAGCCGCAAGGGGCAAAGTGAGCTGCAGGATTTGAGGGATCGGCTTTTGATGCACCGCATCCGCCTCGGCGCGACGATGTTGCAGGAATCTCACATTGAGATCCCGCAGGTCGTGGAGGAAGCCGCGGAGCGCATCCACAACCGGCTGCTGCAAGGCGGCAACCGTGCGTTTACTCCCTTCGACCTGGCCCCGGATAACATCATTTACTCGGATCAAACGCACTTCCTCGACTACGAGTGGGCGGGTTTTCGCGATGTCACCTTCGACGTCGGCTTCGTCGTCGGCGGTTTCCCGAATTACTTGTCAGCCCGCGTGATCTCGGACGATGAAGCCGAGGCCTTCATCGAAGCATGGGTGCGTGAGGTGGAATCCACCTGGCCCGCCGTCCAGCACGAAGATACGCTACATTCCATGGTCACAGAGGCATTGCTTGGCTGGGCGCTATCGTCGGTGTCCATGCTCAACACTGTTGCACTCGAGGACATCGGGGTAGAAGATGCCAAGTTGACCCAGGAGTTCAACTCTGCCGGGGCAGACCTCGAGGCCGCGGTCGCTCCCAGCGCCACGCTCGACATCACTGGGGATGTCTTTCGCACACGCGGCAGCACGCCTTTTACTGAGGACGAACTTTTGGTGCGCCGCGATCTTTTCGAAACTTTTGATGCCTTGGGGCGCTACGCCTCCTACGGACGCGGCACCGATTCGCTGGTCATCGCGGACTGGGCACGAAGTGTGGCGCATATTCTGCGCTGAGTTAAGGGGTCAACTGTGCAAGAAGGGCTTTTCGGCGCTGCCAAAGGAGGCGAGACCTTCAACCGGGGCACCGCCTTTTTCGCGGCGGATGCCTCGGCACCACTTGCGGCGCGGATGCGGCCCCGCTCACTGGAGGAGATCGCCGGCCAGCGTCATCTTCTCGATGAAGGCAAGCCGCTGCGCCGGCTTATCGAAGGCTCGGGAGCGGCTTCTGTAATTCTCTACGGGCCGCCCGGCACGGGTAAAACCACCATCGCGTCGTTGATCGCTCGGACGATGGGACAAAGCTTCATCGCTTTGTCTGCGCTGTCCTCCGGTGTCAAGGAAGTGCGCGAGGTAATCAACCAGGCTCGCCAGGACTTGGCGCGTGGCAGGCACACGGTGCTGTTTATTGACGAGGTGCATCGTTTTTCCAAAACACAGCAAGATGCGTTGCTTGCCGCCGTGGAAAACCGCACCGTGTTGCTGGTTGCAGCCACGACAGAAAACCCTTCCTTCAGTGTCGTCTCTGCGCTTTTGTCGCGCTCGCTTGTGCTTAAGCTGGAATCTTTATCCGATGAAGACATCGGTGCGGTTCTTGATCGGGCCGTTACTGATAGCCGTGGGCTCGGCGGAAAACTACGGCTCGCCCCCGATGCCCGCGAGCAGCTCATCCGGCTCGCCGGAGGTGATGCTCGACGCTGCTTGACATACCTGGAGGCCGCCGCCGAGGCTGTCGACGGCGGCGGTGTCATTACTGTGGAGGTGGTCCGCGAAAACGTCAACCGTGCGGTGGTGCGCTACGACCGCGATGGCGACCAGCATTACGACGTGATTTCCGCTTTTATCAAGTTGATCCGTGGTTCGGATGTGGATGCTGCCCTGCACTACCTGGCCCGCATGATTGAGGCGGGGGAGGACCCCCGCTTTATCGCCCGCCGTCTGATCATCCACGCCTCGGAGGACGTGGGTATGGCGGATCCAACTGCGTTGCAGGTAGCGACGGCGGCGGCGCAGGCAGTGCAACTCATCGGCATGCCCGAAGGTCGGCTGCCTTTGGCGCAGGCGACGATTCACCTGGCCACGGCCCCCAAATCCAACGCGGTGATGCAGTCGATCACCAAAGCTTTGGAGGATGTTCAAAAGGGACACACCGGGGCGGTTCCGGCGCATCTGCGTGACGGGCACTACGAGGGGGCCAAGGCAATGGGCAACGCGGTCGGCTATAAGTTCCCGCACGACGATCCGCGGGGCGTCGTCAAGCAGCGCTACATCCCGGAAGGCCTTGACGACGCGGTCTATTACGAGCCCACCGACCACGGCAACGAAAGCAGAATCCAAAGCTATCTCGGTCGGCTGCGCCGTATGGTGCGGGGCAAGTAGAAGCGCCACAGCGCGCGGGTAAAGTGGTTGCCGACAAATTTTCCTTGGTACCCATCACCTTCTATTGTGAAAGGCTCCCGCCGTGCAAACACATGAAATCCGCAAGCGCTTCACCGAGCACTTCGCGGACGCTGGACACACCGTTGTCCCGAGCGCGCCGCTGATCCTGGACGATCCGACGCTGCTATTCGTCAACGCCGGTATGGTCCCCTTCAAACCCTACTTTTTGGGCCAGCAACAACCGCCGTTCGAAAACGCGACCGCCACATCAATTCAAAAGTGCGTGCGTACCCTCGACATCGAAGAAGTCGGTATCACTACCCGCCACAACACCTTCTTCCAAATGGCGGGCAATTTTTCCTTCGGTCAGTATTTCAAAGAAGGTGCGATCACCCACGCATGGCAGCTTTTGACAGGTTCCCTTGACGAAGGTGGGCTCGGCCTCGATCCGCAGCGCCTGTGGGTCACGGTTTTTCTTGACGACGATGAAGCGGCCGCCATCTGGCGCGACACGATCGGCGTGCCGGAGGAGCGCATCCAACGCATGGGCATGGAGGACAATTTTTGGTCCATGGGTATTGCTGGCCCCTGCGGCCCATGCTCGGAGATCTACTACGACCGCGGCCCGCAATACGGCCGAGACGGTGGACCGATAGCCGACGACAACCGCTACATGGAGATCTGGAACCTCGTGTTTATGGAATCCATCCGCGGCGCAGGTGACAAGAAGGGCAATTTCGACATCGTCGGAGAGCTGCCGAAGAAAAACATCGACACGGGCATGGGTGTTGAGCGTGTTGCCTGCCTGCTACAAGGCGTGGACAATGTCTACGAAACTGACCTGTTGCGCCCAGTGATCGACGCCGCCGTCGAGCTGACAGGCACCAAGTACGATGCCGGCAACCATGAAGATGACGTTCGCTTCCGCGTCATCGCAGATCACTCGCGTACCGGCATGATGATCATTCTCGATGGTGTTTCCCCCTCCAACGAAGGCCGCGGCTACATTTTACGGCGCCTTTTGCGACGTGTGATCCGCTCCGCGCGACTGCTCGGCGCCAGCGGCAACGTCATCGAAACCTTCATGAACACCATCATGGACACGATGACGCCTTCTTTCCCCGAAATCGCAGAGAACCGGGAACGCATCTTGCGCGTCGCTCAGGCCGAGGAGCGTGCCTTCTTAAAGACCCTCGAAGCTGGCACACACCGCTTCGACGAGGCGGCGGCGGCCGTTAAGGCGTCGGGAAGCACGAAGCTTCGCGGGGAGCAAGCCTTTGAGCTGCACGACACTTACGGCTTCCCCATCGATTTGACCCTCGAAATGGCACGCGAGGCCGGCCTGGATGTGGACATGGAGGCTTTCGACTCCGAAATGCGTGCCCAACGCGAGCGCGCCAAAGCCGACAACAAGGCGAAAAAGAAGGGCAACACTGACGAAAGCCTCTACCGTCAATGGGTTGACACAGTTCCCACTGAGTTCGTCGGCTTCGACACATTGACCCACGACAGCACCGTGATCGGCCTCATCCGCGAAGGCCAAAAAGTAACGGAAGTACGCCAAGGCGAAGAAATCGAGGTCATTCTTGACGCCACCCCGATGTACGCCGAAGGCGGCGGACAGCTCGCCGACCGCGGGCGACTGGTCATGGGTGAGACGATTCTCAACGTCAATGATGTGCAAAAAATCGGCCGGAAACTGTGGGTACACAAAGCCACTGTCCAAAACGGCGGCCTCGATGTAGGCTCCACCGTCACCGCCGAAGTAGACCACGCCTGGCGCCACGGTGCGCGACAGGCCCACACGGCAACGCACCTCATCCACGCTGCTTTACGCCAGGTGCTTGGCCCCACCGCCGTCCAAGCTGGTTCGCTGAACAAACCTGGTTACTTGCGCTTCGACTTCAACTACACCGAACAACTCACCGAGGCGCAAATGGAGGAAATCGCCACAATTACCAACCAAGCGGTCGACGCCGACATGGCGGTCAACACCATTGAGACTTCCCTGGCGGAAGCTAAAGCGATGGGGGCGTTGGCCCTGTTCGGAGAGAACTACGCGGATCAGGTTCGCGTCGTGGAAATCGGTGGCCCTTTCTCGATCGAACTTTGCGGCGGCACCCACGTCGAGCATTCCAGCCAAATCGGCCCGGTGGCGGTTTTAGGGGAGTCTTCCGTCGGCTCCGGCGCCCGCCGCATTGAGGCATATTCCGGCATGGATTCTTTCCGCTATTTCTCCAAGGAAGCTGCGTTGGCTTCCGGTCTTGCAGCCGAGCTTAAGACCCCTTCCGCGGAACTGCCTGAGCGGATCGCCCAGCTCACTGAGCGCCTGCGCGCGGCGGAGAAGGAAATCCAAGCCCTGCACCAGCAACAGCTCATGAGCAAAACCGCCGAACTGGTATCCACGGCTGAGCAGGTCGGCGACTTCAAGCTCATCGCCATGGAGCTTGCGGGCGGCCTCGGCGCCGGCGATGTGCGCGCCCTCGCAACCGATCTGCGGGGCAAGCTCGGCAGCGAGAAGGCCGTTGTCGCACTCGTTTCCAACGCCGACTGCAAGGTGCCTTTCGCGGTCGCCGTGTCGAAGGCAGCCGTGGACGCGGGTGTCAAGGCGGGTGACTTGGTTTCCCTACTGGGCCGCTACGTTGATGGCCGCGGCGGCGGCAAACCCGACTTGGCGCAGGGTTCCGGTTCCACACCGGAGGGCATCGCCGCGGCGCTGAAGGCTGTCCGGGAGGAGCTCGCCACACGCTAAGCCGCAAACCTGTTGCAGGTTTGCCCTGTAAAATCACGAAACGGATATGACACGCCGGGTTGGTTGTTTGGGGTACCCAAGCAACCAGCTAGCGTATATGTCACCGTCCTAGTTTCCGCCGGAAGTTTCTCAGTTTGACAGTCAAAGGAGAGCTGTATGAAGGTGCAGCCCGACCGCCCAGGAGTCGACGACCCCGGCGCAGGACGGCGCCTCGGTGTGGACGTCGGGACGGTGCGCATCGGTGTCGCCAGCTCAGATCGAGGCGCGCTTTTGGCGACACCGGTGGAGACAATCACGCGCGTGACGGGTTTTAAGGACCGCGACGGCGCTGACATCGACCGGCTCGTGGAGCTTGTTGATCAGTACGAGGCCGTCGAGGTCGTGGTGGGTTTGCCGCGCGACCTTAAAGGCAACGGCTCTGCCAGCGTCAAGCACGCCAAGGAGATCGGCTTTCGCATTAGCCGCCGCCGCGACGTTGCGGTGCGTTTTGCGGACGAACGCTTGTCGACGGTCGCCGCCACCCACGCCCTTCGATCCTCGGGGGTCAGCGAAAAGGCTGGCCGCCAGGTTATCGACCAGGCCGCGGCGGTGGAGATACTCCAGTCGTGGCTCGACGGCCGTGCCAACTATCTCAAGGAGAATGAACCACAGTGACCTCCCCACACCCCAGCCACCGCAAAACGCGCGGAACAGCGGTACTCGTTGTCTCCATTTTGCTGATCATTGGCTTTGTCGCCTGGATCGCCATCTCCCGTTTGCCGGGAAACAGCGACTATTCCGGGACCGGCAACGGCGAAATCCAGGTGGTGGAGGTTGCCGAGGGATCCAATGTCTCCATGTTGGGCCCGAAGTTGGAAGAACTAGGCGTGGTCAAATCCAGCGGCGCGTTTCAGTCTGCGGCTTTTGCCAACAGTGATTCCGACAATATCCAGCCGGGCTTTTATCGCCTGCAAAAGCAGATGAGCGCAAGTGAAGCGGTCAAGGCGCTTTTGGATCCCGCCAACCGGATTGCCCCCTTGCAGGTGTATGGGGGTGCGACACTGCAGGACGTGGTGGTCGTCGGCGGGCAGACCCGCCTGGGCATTTTGTCTATGATCCAGCAGGTTTCCTGCGGCGACGACCCGGGCGCGGATTGCCTCACAGCAGAGGAGTTGCACAACGTCGCCGCTAATGCTGACCCCGTACAGCTCGGGGTTCCCGAGTGGGCGATTGAGGCTGTCAACATGCACGCCGGTGATCCGAAGCGTCTCGAGGGGCTCATCGCCCCGGGGGAATACGCCGTCAATCCGAACGCCAGTGCCGAGGAGGTGCTTTCGGATCTGATCACCCGCTCGGCGAAGCAGTACGAAGCCACCGATATTGTCGGCCGCGCCAGTGCTGTCGGACTTTCCCCCTATGAGTTGCTCATCAGCGCCTCCCTCGTTGAGCGTGAGGCTCCGGCCGGGGAATTCGACAAGGTTGCACGGGTAATTCTCAATCGTCTCAAAGAGCCGATGCGTCTCGAGTTCGACTCCACAGTCAATTACGGGCTTCCTTCCGTTGAGGTTGCCACTACCGACGAGGACCGCCAGCGCCCGACCCCATGGAACACCTACGCGAAAGATGGCCTGCCGGAAACCCCAATTGCTTCGCCGTCGATGGAGGCCATCGGGGCCATGGAAAACCCGGCCGAAGGAGAATGGCTATTCTTCGTCACCATCGACAGTGACGGCACCACGGTGTTTAACAACACCTTTGAGGAACACTTGGACGACGTTCGTCAGGCCATCGAATCCGGGGTTCTTGATTCCAAGCGGGAGGAGCCGACTGATGGACAGTAGCTGCAAAGCTGCAGTCCTTGGCTCACCGATCGCACATTCGCTCTCTCCGGTCCTACACCGAGCCGGTTATGAGGCTGCGGGCTTGGAAGGCTGGGAATACGAACGCATTGAATGTACGGCGGAGGACCTACCGCGCATCGTTGGCCAGTCGGACCCGAGCTATCGGGGTTTTTCGGTAACTATGCCTGCAAAGTTCGCTGCCGTGGAGTTCGCGGACGTGGTTACTGAGCGTGCCCGCGCGATTGGATCCGCGAACACTTTGGTCAGGACGGACGAAGGGTGGCGGGCGGATAACACGGACACTGAAGGTATTGCTGGGGCGCTTGACGAGCTGTTGGGTGCGACCGTGCCGTCGTGCGTGTTGGTGATTGGGGCGGGTGGAACTGCCCGGCCGACGCTGTGGACGCTTGCGCAGCGTGGAGTGGAGCGGATAGTGGTGCTCAATCGTTCGGATCGGCGCAGCGAAGTCCAGCACCTTGTTGGGGAGTCGGAGCTTCGTTTCGTCGGCTTCGAAGAAGATATTGCGCACCTGGCCATGAACGCTGAGGCGATTGTGTCCACTGTTCCCGCGGACGCGCTGGAAGGGAAGGTGGACGCTGTCGCCCACGCGCCTGTCCTAGACGTCATTTACAACCCGTGGCCAACTCCATTGGCGGCAGGGGTCGCAGCGAATGGCCACAAAGTCGTCGGGGGGTTATCCATGTTAGCGGCCCAGTCCTACTCTCAGTTTGAACAATTCACTGGAGTGGCAGCGCCGCGCGAGGAAATGCGGACGGCCCTGGCCGCTCATGTCGAGTCCCTGCGGCGGTGAGCTACATTCCGGCCTAGGATTATCCCGCATGGGGGGTGGGGGATTGTTTGTACTGGTTGTTTGCGCAGCCGTGTGGAGCGTCGCGTTGGCGTACTGGGATCTGCGCTGGGGCCGCCTCCCGGATTTTCTGACGCTTCCGGCAGGGGCGCTGGCGCTAGGCAGCATCTGGTTGTGGCCCGCAGCAGTGTGGGCATTGGTGTGGCCAGCTTTCTATCTACTTGGGGGGCGCGGCATCGGCGGAGGTGACATTAAGTTGGCACTTCCGCTGGGGGCGGCGGTTGCTGTCAGCGCCAACCACTTCGCGCTTGTGTGGGTCTTGGGGGCAATTGGTATCTCAGGTCTTTTCACGCTGCTCATTGCGTGTGGCGCAGGCAGGCGCGAAGTCGCGCACGGCCCTTCGATGCTGCTGGCTGCCTGGTTGACAACTACAGGCGCGCATTTATGGCTGTCCTAATGGCGCTAGGGCCAAATGTGTTGTGACACAATGAGCGCCATGCTTCGTTGGACAACAGCCGGTGAATCGCACGGTCAAGCGTTAGTAGCCCTCGTTGAGAACATGCCTGCCGGAGTTCCGGTGCAGGCGGAGGAAATCTCCCGACAGTTGGCCCGCCGCCGACTTGGCTACGGTCGCGGTGCCCGCATGAAGTTCGAGCAGGACCAGCTCACTTTGCTTACCGGCATCGTCCACGGGGAGACAATCGGCAGCCCTATCGCTATCCAAATCGGCAATACCGAATGGCCGAAATGGACCACGGTGATGTCTCCGGAGCCTGTGAACTTGGATGATCCAGAGGTGGCCAAAGCGATGTCTTCGGGCAGAGGTGCCACGCTAACCAGACCGCGTCCGGGCCACGCGGATTTCGCCGGAATGGTCAAGTACGGTTTCGAGGACGCCCGTAAGGTGTTGGAGCGCTCTTCGGCGCGAGAGACCGCGGCGCGTGTGGCTGCCGCCACGGTGGCGCGCAGCTTTTTGCGTGAAGCCCTTGGTGTGGAGGTTTTCTCGCACGTGATTTCCATTGGCGAGTCGGCGCCGTACGAAGGTGCCTCCCCGTCGTTTGAAGATATAGATGCTATCGACGCCTCCCCAGTGCGCGCTTTCGATAAAGCGAGCGAAAACGACATGGTCGGCCGCATTGAGGCGGCGAAGAAGGACGGCGACACGCTTGGTGGCATCGTCGAGGTAATCGTAGATGGTTTGCCCATCGGCTTGGGTTCTCACATTTCGGGGGAGCACCGCCTTGATGCGCAACTGGCTGCGGCTTTGATGGGGATTCAATCTGTTAAAGGTGTCGAAGTCGGTGACGGTTTTGAGGAGGCGCGTCGACGCGGTTCTCAGGCCCATGATGAAATCGTGCGCGATGACATGGGGGTTCACCGTTTGAGCAATCGCGCTGGTGGGCTTGAGGGCGGCATGACCAACGGTGAGCAATTGCGGGTGCGTGCTGCGATGAAGCCGATTTCGACCGTGCCGCGGGCGCTGCGAACGGTGGATATGGCCAGCGGTGCCGCTGCCACGGGCATCCACCAGCGCTCAGATGTGTGCGCTGTTCCGGCGGGGGGTGTAGTTGCAGAAGCGATGGTTGCGCTCGTGTTGGCCCGTGCTGTGACGGAGAAATTCGGCGGCGACAGTTTGGCCGAGGTCAAACGCAATATTGATTCGTATAATGGGTATGTCTCTCAGCGGTTGTCTTTCGGAGGGAAGAATGATTGATCCCACCCTGCGTGACGGCGCCGAAGGAACTGGCCCGGACGAGCAGGACCAAAGTTTCGGTGCAGCGAGTGCTGTAGTCCATTCGCGTCCCCGCGTGGTGTTAGTTGGTCCCCCGGGGGCCGGCAAGTCGACGATTGGGCGTCGTTTGGCATCTTCGCTTAACCTTCCCCTGGTCGATTCCGATGTCTTGATCGAACAGGACGAAGGAAGAACATGCGGCGAGATTTACGCTGAGCTTGGCGAGGACGGCTTTCGCGCGATGGAAGCCGGTTACGTCGCCCGGGCTTTGTCCACGGGCGGGATCGTGAGCTTGGGCGGGGGAGCGGTGTTAAACGAGACGACCCGGAGATTGCTGCAGCCTCACAAGGTGGCGTGGATTGATGTAGGTGTCGACGAGGGTGTGCGCCGTACTGCCGGAAACTCCTTGCGCCCAGTGCTCGCCGCCGCCGATCCCTATCAGCGCTACAGTGAGCTGCTGGAGCAAAGGGCCCCGCTGTATCGGGAGGTTGCGGATTTTCGCGTGCGCACTGACGGGCGCCCTCCGCAAAGCATCGTCGCGGAGGTTCTCGGATTAATCGATTCCCAATAGGATAATCCCAAGAGGAAAGAGGAAAGTATGGCTGTCGTGCGTGTTGAGGGGCCTTCGCCCTACTCCGTCCTTATCGGCCGCAACCTTCATGAAACAATTGCAAAGCGTGTGCGTGAGATCGGGGCGCGCAATGTGGCGATCGTCCACCAAGGTCCTTTGGGGCAGGTGGCGCAGGATGTAGCGGCCGCTGTGGGCGAGGTGGCGCACGTAGTGCTTTTGCCGATTCCCGACGCGGAAGCCGGCAAAACTAGCGAGGTTTTGGGTGGTTTGTGGGATGCGCTCGGAGAGGCCGGTTTCGGCCGTCAAGATGCGGTGATCGGGCTCGGTGGGGGAGCCGTGACGGATGTGGCTGGTTTCGCTGCGGCGACGTGGATGCGAGGCATCAGTGTCATTCAGGTGCCCACGACGCTTCTGGCGATGGTAGATGCCGCAGTCGGCGGTAAAACTGGCATTAACACGGTTTACGGCAAGAACTTGGTGGGTGCTTTCCATGAGCCGGATTCGGTGTTTATTGATCTTGAGCGTTTGGACACCCTCGATTCCGGGGAGCTTATTGCCGGGTCGGCGGAGTTGATTAAGACGGGTTTTATCGCAGATCCGCGCATTTTAGAGCTGTTTCGAGAAGGTGCCGACGAGCACTGGGAGGAGTTGATCCGGCGTTCGGTTCAGGTGAAGGCAAGTGTGGTGAGCCAGGACTTAAAAGAGTCCGGCCTGCGTGAGATTCTCAACTACGGTCACACCTTCGGTCATGCGATTGAACGTCGCGAGAATTACACGTGGCGCCACGGGGATGCGGTGGCGGTCGGCATGATGTTTGTTGCGCACCTTGCGCATGGCCGCGGGCTTATCGACGACTCCCTGCTGGCCCTTCATCACGAGATTCTGAGCCTGGTGGGTCTTCCCACCTCGTACCAGGCTGGCGTGTTTGATGAGCTTTACGAGGCGATGACGATGGATAAGAAAAACCGCGATGGCGAGATTCGCTTTGTGGTGCTGGATAGTTTGGGGCACTGTACCCGCCTTGAGGATGCGAGCGTCGCGGAGCTTCGCGCGGCTTATGAAGTTATCTCCGGGGGTGTCATCTAATGAAGGTATTAGTGCTCAACGGGCCGAATCTGAACAGGTTGGGAAAGCGTGAGCCTGCTGTGTACGGCTCGGAGACGCTAGCTGACGTCGAAAAGCGCTGTGCAGATCGCGGCGCGCACCACGGGTTCGAAGTAGAGTGCCGCCAGTCAAATAGTGAAGGTGAACTCATCGGATGGGTCCATGAAGCTGCGGACATGGGGTGGCCTATCGTCATTAACCCTGCTGGCCTGACGCACACTTCAGTGGCGCTTCGTGACGCGCTCGCAGAAGTTGCAAGTGGTGCCGGATTTGTCGAAGTCCACATTTCAAACGTCCACGCCCGTGAACCTTTCCGCCATCATTCCTATCTTTCGCCGATTGCGGCAGGAGTAATTGCTGGCCTCGGAACCTTCGGTTACGAAGCCGCACTTGACTATTTAATAAGGAGAAACCATGCCAATGGCTGATACCCGTTTCGACGATCGCCGTCGCAGGCTTGCCAGTGAGCTTGCGGGGCGGCGCATCGACGACATGCTCGTCACCAACTTGACCCACGTGCGCTACTTATCCGGCTTTTCCGGCTCTAACGGCTCACTGTTGGTGTCGAAAGACCGGACGGCATCAATTGCCACCGATGGTCGATACATTTCTCAGATTGCCCGTGAGGTGCCGGATATCGCTGCGATCATTGAGCGCAACACACCTCCCGCACTGTTGCGTGGTGTGGCCGAAGGCCGCCGCGTTGGCTACGAGGCGGATTACGTGTCGGTAGCGATGTTGGAAAGCCTGGAGAAGAATCTGCCAGAAGGAGTCAGTCTCGTTCCGGTCACCGGTGTCATCGAAGATCTTCGTCTGGTGAAGGACTCACTTGAGCTGACAAAACTCACCGAGGTTGCTGCGTTGGGCGTCCAAGCGCTCGATGAGCTGATTCAGGCCGGTGAACTACGCGCCGGCCGCACGGAGCGCGAGGTTGCGGCTGATCTTGAATTCCGCATGCGGCGGCTCGGGTCGGAGCATGTCAGTTTCGACACCATCGTGGCCTCCGGCCCGAATGCTGCGTTACCGCACTACGCCGCGGGCGACCGCACGATCACCGAGGGTGATTTGGTCACTATTGATTTCGGTGCGCATCGCCACGGCTACAACTCGGATATGACCCGAACCTTCGCCATCGGGCAGCTTGACCCGCAACTTAAAGAGATCTACGAGGTCGTGCTGGCCGCTCAGCTTGCAGGAGTAAAGGCGGCGACTCCCGGAACGGAACTCGTGGACGTCGATAAGGCGTGCCGCGAAATCATCGAGGACGCAGGCTACGGTGATTTCTTCGTTCACTCCACGGGTCACGGCATTGGACTTGAGGTTCACGAGCGTCCCTCAGCAGCCCAAAACGCCCAGGGTAGCTTGGCAGAAAACATGACCGTGACTGTTGAGCCGGGCATTTACCTGCCAGATAAGGGGGGCGTGCGGATTGAGGACACTTTGATCATCACTTCGGGTGCACCACGAATCATTACGAACTGGGCGAAGGAACTTATCTACCTGTGATGTAGGATTGTCCTGTTTTTACATGCTCGTCTACCTATAAGGAAGGTATACAGTGGCAACTACCGCTGATTTCAAGAACGGCCTCGTGCTGCAGGTCGATGGCAAGCTCCAGCAGATTGTGGAGTTTCAGCACGTCAAGCCGGGCAAGGGGCCAGCGTTCGTGCGCACCAAGCTCAAGGATGTTCTCACCGGCAAAACCGTGGACAAAACCTGGAACGCTGGTGTGAAGGTGGAAACCGCCACCGTTGACCGCCGCGACATGACCTACCTCTACAACGACGGCACGAACTACGTTGTCATGGACGATAAAACCTATGAGCAGTTCGAGCTTTCGGTCGACAAGTTCGGCGACGCGGCCCGTTTCTTGCTGGAGAACATGCGCGTGCAGGTGTCCTTCCACGAAGGTGAGGCGTTGTTTGTGGAGTTGCCGAACTCCGTCGACCTGAAGATTGATCACACGGAGCCGGGGCTGCAGGGTGATCGTTCTACCGGAGGCACTAAACCCGCCAGGCTCGAAACCGGTGCCGAAATCCAGGTTCCGTTGTTTTTGGAGACGGGCAACGTGGTCAAGGTTGACACCCGCACAGGTGAGTACCTCTCTCGCGTCAACAACTAATGCCTGACAAGAAACGACAGCACGGTGCCCGCTACCGCGCCCGCCGGCGCGCGGTGGACATCCTGTTTGAAGCTGAGACACGAGACATCGACCCGGTAGAAATCCTCGAGGACCGCGCGGAGCTGTCCCAGGACCCGCGCAATGCGGTCGCTCCGGTGGCGGACTACACCCTTGAGATCATTCGGGGCACGGCGGAAAAACTCGATGACATTGATGACAATATCGAGCGCTTCCTTGCGCAAGATTGGCAGTTGGAACGCCTGCCCGCCGTCGATCGCCAGATCCTGCGTGTCGCCGCGTGGGAGATCATGTTCAACGATGATGTGGGTGCGGCTATCATCATTGCGAATGCTTTGGAGATGGCCGGGGAGTACTCGGGGCATACGGCCCCGCCGTATATCCATGCGGTGCTCGACGACATTATCCAGGCGCACGCTGACAACGCTCCGGCGCTGACTGTAGAACTGGCCGCGGAGCCTACCGCCGCGCAGGACGCGCCGCCTGCCCAGGAGGACGAGGTTTTCTACCCCGCTGGCAGCGCTGGGCCTTTTGGTGCGAAGCAATTAGAGGACTAAAAAAGTGCCCCCTAGCAAGGAGGGCACTTTTTCTTCTTGTCTGCTGGCCGCCCCAAGCGGTGTCGGCACCTTTTTCGGATTCACACATCTAAGGAGAGTCACGTGTCCAAAATTTCCTTCCTGGAAGCCGAACAGTTTAGGGTGGGTCCCCATTTCCGCATCGGAGATGTTGATCCCGCCGCCACCCCGGGTGTCAAAAGTGGGCGCAGTGCTTCGCTGCTCGACAATGCGTTTACGCACTACGACAACGACATCCGGGACCTACAAGAGATGCTTTTTGCCAACGGGCGCAGCAATGAGCAATTCTCGGGTTCGATTCTTCTCATCCTCCAAGGCATGGACACCTCAGGCAAGGGCGGTATCATCGCTCATTCGATCAGCTCTGTGATGGACGCTCAAGGAGTGCATATCGCGGCGTTCGGGCGGCCGACGGAAGAAGAAGCCAAACACGACTTTTTGTGGCGCTTCAACAAACATTTACCGCAGCCCGGTCAGGTCGCGGTTTTTGACCGCTCCTACTACGAGGACGTGTTGGTGCAGCGTGTCAAGCAGATGGCCGCACCGGAGGAGATTGAGCGCCGCTACGGCGCCATCGTCGACTTTGAGAAGGAATTGACGGAGAAAGGCACGCGCGTTGTCAAAGTGATGCCGCATATTTCCCGGGAGTTCCAGGCGATGAATCTGCGCGAGCGCATCGAAAACCCGAAGAAGTTCTGGAAATACGATCCGCGCGACATTGATGATCGGAAACTATGGGAGGAGTACATGCGGGCCTACGAGATCGCTTTTGAGCGCACGTCGACAGATGCCGCACCTTGGTACTGCATTCCCTCCGACAACAAGAAGTATTGCCGCACGGTGGTCAAGACCCTCATCTATGCCGCCTTGAGGTCACTCGACCTGCGGTGGCCCGAGCGCCACTTCGATCCGGACGTTGAGCTTGAGCGTTTAGCGCAATCCTAGAAAGACGGTGCGGGTGTAAGCCTTCGGTGGTGGTCCCCGCTGTAAGAGGACACTGTATCGGTCAAGTTCCTTGCACGGCTTTTGACCCAGGGAAAGCTGATGGAGGAAGATCGCAGCGTGAAAAAAGTAGCCAAGTCCATCAAAGCTGCGGCGGTTGTGGCCGCTGTGTCCTTAATTGCGTCGTGTTCCTCCACGGGCGGGGCACCTCGTCAAGACGAAGAATCCGATTCTGCGGGTGGGGGAGTAGATACCCCGGCCTATACGGTCGCCATGGTTACCCATGGCGCGCCCGGCGACACCTATTGGGATCTCGTGCGCAAAGGGGCGCAGGATGCGGCGAAGAAAAGCAATATCGAGCTGCGCTACTCCTCTGATCCGCAAGCGCCGAACCAGGCGAACCTGGTGCGCTCGGCTGTTGATGCCGGGGTAGACGGTATTGCGGTTACTCTGCCGAACCCGGAGGCGATTGGCCCGGCGGCGCAAAACGCGGTGGATAAAGGCATTGCCACGGTCGGACTAAACGCCGGCATGAAGCAATACACGACCTATGGTTTGAGTGGCTTTTTCGGCCAGGACGAGATGATCGCCGGCACTATGGCGGGTGAGCGTTTGCAAGCTGAGGGGGCGCGGCGGGTGCTGTGCGTGATCCACGAGCAAGGAAATTCCTCGCAGGAGGAGCGCTGCGCCGGCGTCGGAGAGGGACTCGGCGGCGAGGTCGTATTGCTCTATGTCAACGGACAGGACCTGACTTCAGTACAGGCCACGATTAAGTCTAAGTTGTCGCAGGACACTGGTTTTGACACCGTTTTTGCCTTGCAAGCACCTGTTGCTTTGCGCGCCGCTGAATCAGTCGAACAGGCGGGTTCCCAGGCTCGTGTGGTCACTTTCGATACTGACGCTGAGCTTGTCGACGCCATCGCTGAGGGCCGCGTCGCTTGGGCTGTTGACCAGCAGCCCTACCTGCAGGGCTATTTGGCGGTGGATTCTTTGTGGTTGGCCAAGCGCAACGGGGCAACTATTGGCGGGGGTGGGCCGGTGTTGACTGGGCCGAGTTTTGTGGATAAGGACAACGTGGACACGGTGACTGAAGCGGCGAAGGCAGGACTGCGATGAGCAGCGGCGACCCCGCTTTATTGCCCGCAGCACAAGCAGACCGATTGCGCCCACGCACTGGTTTTAGCGCTGTGGTGCGGCGCCCTGAGCTCGCAAGCCTGTTGGGTTTCGTTCTGATTCTCGCTTTGTTTTTGGTGCTCGCCCCAGCGTTTCGCTCCCTGAGCGCGATGGCGACGATTCTTTACGCCAGTTCCACCTTGGGCATTGTTGCCTTGGCTGTGGGCATGCTCATGATCGGCGGCGAGTTCGATTTGTCTTCGGGTGTGGCGGTGACTTCCGCGGCGCTGGCTGCGTCGATGCTCAACTACAACTTGCATTTAAATGTGTGGGTGGGCGCGTTGCTCGCCTTGTTGATTTCTGTGTCAATTGGTGCCCTGAACGGGTTTTTGGTGACTCGCACTGGCATCGCCAGCTTCCTCATCACCCTGGCGGCATTTTTGATGCTGCAAGGTTTAAACCTCGCAGTGACCAAGCTCGTGACCGGCCAGGTGGCCACCCCTGGGATCAGCAACATGGAGGGTTTTGCATCGGCGCGTGCCGTCTTCGCCGGCACCTTCCAGGTGGGGGGCGTGACCCTAAACGTCACCGTCCTGTGGTGGGTAGCTTTCGTCGCGCTTGCGTCCTTTGTGCTTTTTCGTACTCAGTTCGGCAACTGGATTTTCGCTGTCGGCGGTAACGAGGACGCGGCGCGGGCGGTGGGAGTGCCGGTTCGCCGGGTTAAGGTGTCGTTGTTCATGCTCGTCGGTTTCGCCGCGTGGTTTGTCGGAATGCACACGCTGATGGCTTTTGATTCGATTCAGGCAGGCCAGGGCGTGGGCAATGAGTTTCTCTACATCATCGCGTCTGTTATTGGCGGTTGTGTGCTCACTGGCGGGCGGGGCACGGCTGTGGGTACCGCCATTGGTGCGTTGATCTTCGGCATGACGAATCAAGGCATCGTTTATGCTGGGTGGAACCCGGACTGGTTCAAGTTCTTCCTCGGCGCGATGTTGCTGTTCGCCGTTTTTACAAATACGTCTTTTGCTGCGTATACGAAAAGGAAGTAGGTCACGGTGTCTGCCATCATCGAGCTGCGTGATATTTCCAAGTCTTATGGGGGCTTTGCTGCGCTTCGCGGGATAAACCTGAGGATTCGCGAAGGTGAAGTAACCTGCGTGTTGGGCGACAACGGCGCCGGCAAGTCAACCTTGATTAAAATTTTGGCTGGGGTGCACCCGCCGTCGAGCGGCGAGATGCTTGTCAACGACACCCCCGTCGCCTTCGCTTCACCGCGTGAGGCGCTTGAGCGTGGTATTGCCACTGTCCACCAGGATTTGGCGGTCATTGACGATATGAGTGTGTGGCGCAATTTCTTTCTTGGCCAGGAGTTGACTGGTTTCGCCGGAAGTCTGCGCGAAGCAGAGATGCGTCAGGTGTGCGCGGCTGAGCTTTCAAAGATGGGCGTTGACATCCCGGACGTTAATGTAGCCGCTGGTGATCTTTCCGGAGGTCAGCGGCAGGTGCTTTCCATTGCGCGGGCCATGTTTTTCGGCGCCCGTGTCATCGTGCTTGATGAGCCGACCGCGGCGCTTGGTGTGAAGCAGTCCGGTGTTGTGCTGCGTTTCATTGCACAAGCCCGCGACGCAGGGGTGGCGGTGGTGCTTGTGACGCACAATCCGCACCACGCCTACCTCGTCGGGGACCACTTCACCATTGTGAAACTGGGCAGGCAGGAGATCGACGAACTTCGTTCCAACATCACTTTGGACGAGCTAACCAGCTATATGGCTGGCGGGGCGGAGCTTGAGGCGCTGAGCCACGAACTCAAGCGGGCTTAAACCCACGGGGGTTTAGGCTTTGTCGGCCTCGCGCTGCGTCGCCATGGATTCACTCAGCGCCTTCATCGCGTCCTGCGCCTGAATGACTGCGTCCACGGCGTTTTTGCAGGCTCGGGAAAGCTGCTTATCGCTCAGGCCGGCAGCGACGAGGACTTCTGATTCGGTGCGAATCACGAGGTTTTTCGTCTTATTGACCACGATGGCGCGACCGGAAATCATGGATGCGTTAATTTGATTAGCGCTGAGGTACAACGTCGCGTCTGGGGTATCCCCGGCGATGTCTGTGTGCGTGTCAGCGCGGACAATCAAAACTGTGTCCAGCAGGACGAATAACACGTGCAAACCGTTGAGATTGCAGCGTGCGACACGGCCAGAAGGGTCGTCGGATAGCTCAACGCCGTGCTCGGACATGGCGGCAATGACACGGTCGATGGTGACCTGTGAGACGAAATTAGTGCTCATTGTGTGGCTCCTCCCAGGTGACGAGGGTGGGAAACGAAGCGGCGAGGAAATCAAAGGCCTGAAGCGTGGCCTCGATCGAGCTGACAAGGAAGGAACCCAACTGGTTGAAGCTGGCGCCGTGTGTGATGTCGAGGGTGCGCACTGCGCTGACCGCTAGGTGCTCCTGGCCCTTTTCGAAAAACCGCAGGGTCGGCGCGAAATGGGTTTGGTTGTGCTCATTGCAGGCAAAAAGTACGTGCGAGGCCAAGTCGAGCGGGAAGTCGCCGCGCCACGCGGCCTCGAAAACAAGTAAGTTCTCGTCGATGGTGAGGATGATCGCGGCGTTGACGAAACCGCTGCGAATCAAGCTGCCCTCAATGCGGTATTCGAGGTTTTCAGC
Organism: Corynebacterium sp. BD556; assembly: GCF_038452275.1. NCBI lineage: Bacteria > Bacillati > Actinomycetota > Actinomycetes > Mycobacteriales > Corynebacteriaceae > Corynebacterium > Corynebacterium mayonis. Next base: position 836,681 of record NZ_CP141643.1, on the reverse strand, counting down.
CTCAAAGATCGCCGCCACCGCCTCCAGGTCGACGGGTGCAACCTGGTTGCTTTCTTCTTCCGGCTGGTTATGTTCACTCACCAGGCTGATTCTACCGGCCTTCCAAACCAAGCTCATGGGCCAAGGCCGACTCAAGCGTGGGGTAGCGAAAATGCGTGATCTTTCCCGGCGCAACTTTCTGGTCCGCCAGCGCCAATTCGCGTGCCCCTTCTGCACCCAGCAACAATTTCGGGCCGAACGGGGGGATGGGGAAAGGCGCCGGGCGGCGCAAAACCCTCGCTAATGTCCGCGACATTTCGGCGTTGGTCACCGGGTTGGGGGCAGTGGCGTTGACGGGGCCGTTGAGGGTGGTGTCGAGTAGCGCTCGTGTGTAAATGTCGGTCAAGTCATCGACCGCGATCCACGACATCCAAAAGTTGCCCTCACCGAAGCGCGCGCCTAAACCTGCGGAAACTGAGGCACGCAGGACGGGAAGCAACCCGCCAGCGCCGGACAGGGCAAGCCCGGTGCGGATGGTGACCACCCGCATCCCTTCGACGTGGGCCGCCTCCTCCCAGTCGGCACACACTTCGGCGAGAAAGCCTGTGCCTGCGCCGTCGTTTTCCAGGTGGGCGCGGCCGCCGGCATCGGTTCCGTAGTAGCCGACGGCGGAGGCAGAAACGAAGGTGCCTACTCCGCATCGTTGGGCTAAATGGGCCAACTTGCGGGTAGGTTCGACGCGCGAGTCGCGGATTTTTTGCTTCTTGTCCGCGCTAAAGCGCCCGAAGATCGGTTCGCCCGCCAGGTGGGCAACAGCGTCAACTCCTTCTAACAGGTCGGGGGCGGGGTTATGTGGATCCCACTGTCTTTCGCCCGGGCCCGCATCACCTCGCACAAGTCGCACCACGGTGTGTCCCGCCGTGCCGAGTTGAGCGCATAACGCGGTGCCGACCATGCCGTGCGATCCGGTCACCGCAATGGTCAAAGGTGAGGTGCGTGGCAGCGTCGCAAGGAAAGCAAGGTCCTGTTTCAGCTGATTTTGCCGGTAGGTTAGCGCCGGAATTAAGACTTTGCGCGGCACACGGGCGTCGATAGTGTCGCGGATCACCGTGTCCTGACCTTTTGCCTCGAAGCGGTGAGTGTGACGCCACCTTGTGGCTGCGGCGAAGGGCTGGTTAATCACCTCATCAGTGAATTGACGTCCCTCGACGTAGCCGGCGAGCTGGTGTTTTGCTACCCATTTTTGGCCGGCAGGAAGGGAAAAGACGGTAACGCCCTGGTCCAGGGACGCTGCTTGTGCGGCGACTTTCATCGGCAAAAAGTTTGGGGTGAGACGCACTACCGCCCCAGGTCGGGTGTGCCATTGCCAAGTTTCGGCTAGTGGTGCAGGCACGGTGTGTGTGGAGGTAATTCCCATGGGCTCATCCCTATCTCGTTGAGGTGCTAGTCTCGGTAATTGTCCCAACACTAGACATCCTTTAAATTCCGCACAGAGAGGCGGGGAAGGAGGTTCGATGAGTGAGGAGATACGCGCGACGGTTGAGCTTTTAACAGCCCAAGACGTCGGGCGAACTGTCGCACGCATCGCGCATCAGATCATTGAGAAGACTGCGTTGGATTCACCGGCGGCCCCGCGGGTGATTTTGCTTGGTGTTCCCTCCGGCGGGGTTCCGCTGGCTCAGCGTATTGCCGCCGCCATTTCCGAGTTTTCCGGGGTGGAGGTACCTGTCGGCAGCCTCGATATCACGCTGTATCGCGACGATTTGCGCGATAAGCCGCACCGCGCGCTGCGCCCCACCCATATCCCGGAAAGCGTCGACGATGCGATCGTCATCCTCGTCGACGATGTGTTGTTTTCTGGCCGCACCATTCGTGCCGCTTTGGATTCTTTGCGCGATATCGGCCGCCCCCGCGCAATCCAACTGGCGGTGCTCATTGACCGGGGCCACCGTGAACTGCCGATTCGGGCGGATTATGTGGGCAAAAACATTCCGACGTCGAAAGGCGAGGACGTCAACGTTACCCTCAGCCCGCTCGACGAGCGGGACGCAGCGACCCTGACCAGGGAGGTGGAGTAGATGAAAAACCTCATCGATATCAAGGATCTCACTCGCGCGGACATTGAGGGGATTCTCGACGAGGCTGAGCGTTTCCGCGAAGCCCTTGAGGGCCGTGAAATTAAGAAGCTGCCCACGCTACGCGGACGCACCATCTTTACCTTGTTTTATGAAAACTCCACCCGCACCCGCGCCTCTTTTGAAACTGCAGGTAAGTGGATGAGCGCGGATGTGATCAACATTTCCGCCTCGTCGTCATCGGTCAAGAAAGGTGAATCGCTCAAGGACACGGCCGCGACCCTCGAAGCGATCGGCGCGGACGCTGTGGTCATGCGCCACCCCTCATCGGGCGCGGCGAAGCTTTTGACCACGTGGCTGCCGGGGACCTCCATCATCAACGCGGGCGATGGGCAGCATCAGCACCCGACGCAGGCGCTTCTCGACGCCCTCACGATGCGCCAACACATCGGCGATATTGCGGGCCGCAAGGTACTTATCGTCGGCGATGTTTTGCACTCGCGTGTGGCCCGCTCCAACGTCGACCTCCTCCACGCCCTCGGAGCCGACGTTGTTTTGGTGGCCCCACCTACTTTGCTGCCGCGGGGCGTGGAGCACTGGCCGGCGCGCCACACCAGCAATTTTGATGCAGAGCTTGGTGATGCGGACGTGGTCATGATGCTGCGCGTGCAAGCAGAGCGCATGAACGGCGGTTTCTTTCCCTCGCACCGCGAATACGCCACCTTGTTCGGTCTGAGCAAGCAGCGCGCTGCGGCTCTTAAAGACAACGCCGTCATCATGCACCCCGGACCCATGCTGCGCGGCATGGAAATCAACTTTGACGTCGCCGATGTAGCCAATTCCGTTGTGCTGGAGCAGGTGTCCAACGGTGTATATACGCGCATGGCGGTTTTGTTCACCCTTCTGGCAGGAGAGGAAAAGTAAATGGCGGCAACGCTTCTCACTAACGTCCGCCCTTATGGCGAAGACCAGGTTGATGTTTTGGTCGAAGAGGGCGTGATTTCGCGGATCGGTCACAACCTTTCCGCGGAGATAGATTCGCAACACGTCGACGCAACCATCGACGCAGGCGGCTGCGTGCTGCTGCCCGGTTTCGTGGATGTTCACGTTCACCTGCGTGAGCCCGGCCGTGAGGACACCGAGACTATCGCCTCGGGCTCCGAAGCTGCCGCCCGTGGAGGTTTCACCGCGGTGTTTACCATGGCCAACACCAGCCCCGTCATTGACCAACCTTTTTTGGCCGAAGCGGTCTGGGAAAAGGGCCAGGCTTACGGCAAGTGCGACGTCTACCCGGTCGGTTCAATTACTCAGGGACTTCAAGGCACCTCACTTACCGAGATCGGCTTGATGAGCGCTTCGCACGTGCGCATGTTTTCTGATGACGGCAAGTGCGTCAACGACCCGCAGCTAATGCGCCGTGCCATTGAGTACGCGAAAGCCTACGACGTGATGCTTGCCCAACATGCCGAAGATCACCGCATGACCGAGGGAGCCTGCGCCCACGAAGGTGAGGTAGCTTCCCGTCTCGGGCTGCGCGGCTGGCCGCGCGTGGCAGAGGAGTCGATCGTGGCCCGCGACATCATCATGACCCGCGACTACGGTGGGCGTTTGCACATCTGCCATGCCTCAACCCAGGGCACCGTCGAACTGCTTAAGTGGGCAAAGGCCCAAGGCATCGAGGTCACCGCCGAAGTCACCCCGCACCACTTGATCCTCACCGATGAAATGTTGGAAACCTTCGACGGCACCTACCGCGTCAACCCGCCGCTTCGGGAGGCGCGCGATGCCGCAGCTTTGCGCGATGCGCTTCTCGACGGCACCATCGACGTCGTTGCCACCGATCACGCCCCGCACGGCTCCGAGGACAAGTGCGTGGAGTTTGAGCACGCCAAACCTGGCATGCTTGGCCTTGAGACTTCCCTGGCTATCATTTCCCGCATCTTTGTCGAAAGTGGGCTGGCCGACTGGCGTTTCGTGGCAAAGGTTATGAGCGAGCGCCCAGCGGAGATCCTGCACCTGGCTGACCAGGGCCGACCCATCCGGGAGGGCGAACCTGCCAATCTGACGCTGATCAACCCGGACTCTACCTGGATTGCCGCCGGTGCGGACATGGCGTCCAAGGCGTCGAACACTCCCTACGAAGGCATGAAATTTTCTGCCCGCGTGGTGCTGACCATGCTGCGCGGAAACATCACCCACACCACAATTAAGTATTAAGTAAGGACCTCGATAGTGAGCAACACCAAGATTCCCGCCGTCCTCGTCTTTGGCGACGGCAAAGTCTTTCCCGGCTACTCCTTCGGCGCGCAGGGTGAGGTTTTCGGTGAGGCAGTCTTCACCACCGCCATGACGGGATACCAAGAAACAATGACCGACCCCTCCTACCACCGGCAGATCGTGGTGATGACCGCACCGCAGATCGGCAACACCGGCTGGAACGACGAGGACAACGAATCCCACGACAACCGCATCTGGGTCGCCGGCCTTGTCATTCGCGACCTGTCCAAACGGGTCTCCAACTGGCGAGCCAAGCGCAGCCTGGAAGATGAGATGAAAACCCAGGACATCACCGGCATCCTCGGGGTTGACACCCGCAGTGTTGTGCGTCATTTACGCAACCACGGCTCGATCCCAGCGGGTATCTTCACCGGCGATGCGGCACGGGGAGACGTCGACAAGCTTGTTGCCAAAGTCAACGAGCAACAATCCATGGCCGGCGCCAATCTCGCCGCCGAGGTCAGCACCCTCGAGCCTTACATTATCGAGGCCGTGGGTGAAAAGAAGTACACCGTTGTTGCCTACGACATGGGCATCAAAACCGCCACACCGAAGCATTTCGCCCGCCGCGGCATCGAAACCATCGTCGTGCCCGCCAACACCGCCTTCGAGAAAATCGCAGCATACAACCCCGATGGTGTGTTTATCTCCAACGGGCCGGGCGATCCCGCCACCGCCGATGAGATGGTTGCCATTACCCGCCAGATCATCGCCGCGAAAGTGCCGTTGTTCGGGATCTGCTTCGGCAACCAAATCCTCGGTCGTGCTTTCGGCATGCAGACTTATAAATTGAAGTTCGGCCACCGCGGCGTGAACGTGCCGGTGAAAAATCACCTCACCGGAAAGATCGACATCACTAGCCAAAACCACGGTTTCGCTCTGCGTGCTAAGGCGAATGAGCGCTTCGACACCGACTTCGGCCCCGCCCTAGTCACCCACACCTGCCTCAATGACGACGTCGTCGAGGGCGTCGCTTTGGAAAATGGCATGGCCTACTCGGTGCAGTACCACCCCGAGTCCGCGGCTGGGCCCCACGACGCAAACCCGCTTTTCGACCAGTTCATCGACCTGATGGACAACCACAGCCCGAACAAGAAGTAGCCAGGAAAGACGAGACACCCCATGAAACGAGAAGACATCAACCACGTCCTGGTTATCGGCTCCGGGCCGATCGTCATCGGCCAGGCTTGCGAGTTCGACTACTCGGGCACCCAGGCGTGCCGGGTTCTCAAGGAGGAGGGCCTGCGTGTGACGCTGGTCAACTCCAACCCGGCGACCATCATGACCGACCCGGAATTTGCCGACCACACCTACGTCGAACCGATCGAGCCGGAATACATCGACGCTATCCTCGCCCGCGAAGCGGATATGGGCCACCCAGTTGACGCAATCCTGGCCACCTTGGGTGGTCAGACCGCTCTCAACGCCGCGATTCAGCTCGACCGCATGGGGATTTTGGATAAGCACGGCGTTGAACTCATCGGCGCCAATATCGCCGCCATTGAGCGCGGCGAGGACCGGCAGAAGTTTAAGGACATCGTGGAGAAAATCGGCGGCGAATCCGCCCGCTCCCGCGTGTGCCACACCATGGATGAGGTTCACGAAACCGTGGCCGAGCTCGGCTTGCCTGTCGTCGTGCGGCCCTCCTTTACCATGGGCGGGTTGGGATCCGGTTTGGCTTTCACCATGCAAGACCTTGAGCGTATCGCCGGGGGCGGGCTTGAGGCCTCGCCGGAGGCGAATGTTCTCATTGAGGAATCCATCCTTGGTTGGAAGGAGTTCGAGCTTGAGCTTATGCGCGATGGAGACGATAACGTCGTGGTCATAGCCTCGATCGAAAACGTTGATGCGCTGGGTGTTCACACTGGAGACTCCGTTACTGTGGCGCCTGCCCTGACGTTGACTGATCGGGAGTTTCAAACCATGCGTGATCAGGGCATCGCGATCATCCGCGAGGTGGGCGTGGCAACCGGCGGCTGCAATATCCAGTTTGCGGTCAATCCGGATGACGGCCGCATTATCACCATCGAGATGAATCCACGCGTGTCGCGTTCTTCGGCGCTGGCCTCGAAGGCGACCGGGTTTCCAATTGCGAAAATTGCCTCGAAGTTGGCTATTGGCTACACCCTCGACGAGATCACCAACGACATCACCGGAGTGACTCCGGCGGCTTTCGAGCCGACATTGGACTACGTCATTGTGAAAATGCCGCGGTTCGCCTTTGAGAAGTTCCCTGGCTCCGATGAAACCCTGGGCACCTCCATGAAGGCCGTCGGGGAGGCGATGGGCATTGGCCGCAACTACATTCAGGGCTTAAACAAGGTGATGCGCTCGATGGAGGATAAGCCGAACGGCTTTTGGACCCGGCCCGATGAGTATTTCGCCGGTGATCGCGCCACTGACCTTTCCGCCGTGCTGGAGGATTTGCGGACTCCGACCGACAAGCGGCTCTACGATGTGGAGCTTGCCTTGCGCCTCGGCGCATCGATCGAGCAGCTCTATGAGGCGTCTTCGATCGACCCGTGGTTTCTTGCGGAACTTGCCGCGCTCGTCGAGTTCCGCACGACGCTTATTGACGCCCCCGTGCTTGGAGCCGAACTTTTGCGCGAGGCGAAGTGTTTCGGACTTTCCGACGCCCAGATTGCGGCTTTGCGTCCCGAGCTGGCCGGCGAGGAAGGTGTTCGCACCCTGCGGTGGTCCTTGGGCATCCACCCTGTGTTCAAGACGGTAGATACTTGTGCCGGCGAGTTTGAGGCGCGCACCCCGTACCACTATTCGGCTTATGAGCTTGACCCGAGGGCAGAAAACGAGGTTGCGCACACCGGTAAGGACAAGGTCATTATTTTGGGCTCCGGCCCGAACCGCATCGGTCAGGGCATTGAGTTCGATTATTCCTGCGTCCACGCCGCTTTGGAGCTGTCGCGTGTGGGATACGAGACTGTGATGGTCAATTGCAACCCGGAGACGGTCTCGACCGATTATGACACAGCCGATCGCCTGTACTTCGAGCCGCTGACGTTCGAGGACGTCATGGAGATTTACCGCGCCGAGTCCGCCTCCGGCAACGTCGCCGGCGTGATCGTTCAACTTGGTGGGCAGACCCCGCTGGGCTTGGCACAAAAGCTTGCCGACGCCGGCGTCCCCGTCGTGGGCACCTCACCCGAGGCCATCGACCTGGCGGAGGACCGCGGTGAGTTTGGCAAGGTACTGGCTAAAGCTAACCTGCCCGCCCCGGCTTTCGGCACTGCTACCTCCTTTATGGAGGCCCGTGAAGTCGCTCGGCGCATCGGCTACCCGGTGCTGGTGCGGCCTTCGTATGTACTGGGGGGTCGCGGTATGGAGATCGTCTATGACGAGGCCAGCTTGGAAAACTACATTGACCGAGCCACCGAACTTAGCCCGGATCACCCGGTGCTGGTGGACCGCTTCTTGGATTCCGCTATTGAGATCGACGTCGACGTGTTGTGTGATGGCACGGATGTTTACTTGGGCGGCGTGATGGAGCATATCGAAGAAGCCGGGATTCACTCCGGCGACTCCTCTTGCGCCTTGCCCCCGATGACGATCGGCCCGGAAGACATTGACAAGGTACGCCGCAGCGCGGAGGCACTGGCCCACGGCATTGGTGTCAAGGGTCTGATGAACGTGCAGTTCGCCTTGAAAGACGACATCCTCTACGTCATTGAGGCTAACCCGCGTGCCTCGCGCACAGTGCCCTTCGTGTCAAAGGCGACGGGAGTTCACCTGGCCAAGGCCGCCTCACGGATCATGATGGGCTCGACTATTGCGAAGCTTCAGGAGGAAGGGATGATCCCCGCCGCATACGACGGCGGTTCACTTCCGCTTGAGCACCCCATCGCGGTCAAGGAGGCGGTTTTGCCGTTTACTCGTTTCCGCACGAAAGAAGGTGCGGTTCTCGACACGATCCTTGGCCCGGAGATGAAATCCACCGGCGAGGTGATGGGTCTCGCCGACTCCTTTGGTGAGGCTTATGCCAAGGCGGAAGCCGCGGCCTTCGGGGAGTTGCCGATGGAAGGGACCGTGTTTGTCTCGGTGGCCAACCGCGACAAGCGCTCGCTGATCTTTCCCATCCAGCGTCTCTACACGATGGGCTTCGATATCGTCGCCACGAAGGGCACCGCTTCTATGCTGCGCCGCAACGGCATTGAGTGTGAGATCGCCCTGAAGGCCTCGGAGGTCCGCGACGGAGCTGAGGGCGCCTCGATCGTCGAGCGCATCACCGACGGAGAAATCGACCTAATTCTCAACACCCCGGCCGGATCCTCCGGTGCCCGCCATGACGGCTACGACATCCGCGCCGCAGCCGCCGCGTCCGGCGTGCCTTTGATCACTACGGTTCAGGGGGTCACCGCCGCTGTCCAAGGCATTGAGGACAGCCGCGACAACGGCATCAACGTGGTGAGTCTGCAGGAGATCAACCACGCCGGTGGGGGAGAGTAAATGGGATTCGGTGAGCGCCTCGTTGAGGCGGGCAGGGCCCACGGCCGGCTTTGCGTTGGCATCGACCCGCACTCGGCGCTTCTGAGCGCTTGGGGCCTTGGTGAGACTGTTGAGGGGCTGCGCGAGTTTTCTGAGATTTGTGTCGAGGCCTTCGCTGGACACGTCGCCTTAATCAAACCGCAGGTCGCGTTCTACGAGCGTTTCGGCTCGGCTGGGTTCGCAGTGTTGGAGCAAACCCTCAAGGCCCTGCGCGAGGCCGGTAGCATCGTCGTCGCCGACGCGAAGCGAGGCGACATCGGCTCTACTATGCAAGGCTACGCCTCAGCTTGGTTGGAGCCTGGCGGCGCCTTGGAAGCGGACGCGTTAACCTTAACTCCTTTCCTCGGTGTCGGTTCCCTTGCGCCCGCCATTGAGATGGCGCAGCGCGCCGGCAAAGGCGTGTTTGTCATGGCGGCGAATTCGAACCCGGAGGCGCAAAGCTTCCAGGCCCAAGAGTGCGAAGGCATGAGTATTTCCCAGCAAATGGTGGATGCGTGCGCGAAGTTCAACACCGGCGAAGATGTCGGCGCTGTGGGAGTCGTGGTGGGCGCAACCGTTGTTAAGCCTCCTCGTCTCGACCACCTTAACGGGCCCGTTCTTCTGCCCGGTGTGGGCGCGCAAGGTGGCACGCTCGAAAGGGTTCTTGCCATCGCCGGGGATGGGGCGCACCTGTTTTTCCCCAATGTTTCGCGGAGTGTACTAAGCGCAGGACCCGATGTGAACGAGTTGCGAAAATGCGCGTTTGAACTGGGGAAACGCCTAAAGTAGCTGGCAATGTTGGGGTAGAGATAAAACCCCTGGTAATTTATTGGCGGCAACGCGGTGACGTGCTCAAACACGGCACCGGAGTACCCTAACTACAACTGTCCAGTGCTACACTTGGCCGGAGTTGGCAAGTTTCAACAATGGGATTCACCTCCGCGTGAATCCCGGTGCAAATTGCAAAAACTCCGGCCGGGTCTCTGGCCGCTGAACTTAACTACTACCCAATGGAGGAATCGTGGCCCTTCCACAGCTGACCGATGAGCAACGCAAGGAAGCACTTGCAAAGGCAGCAGAGGCTCGCAAGCAGCGTGCCGAGCTGAAGGCTTCCCTCAAGCGTGGGGACACCACCTTGAAGGACGTTCTCGACAAGGCCGAGTCCGACGAGATCATCGGCAAGACCAAGGTTTCCGCTCTCCTCGAAGCGATGCCGAAGGTGGGCAAGGTCAAGGCCCGCGAGATCATGGATGAGCTGGAGATCGCCCAGACCCGCCGTCTGCGTGGCCTCGGTGAGCGTCAGCGCCGCGCCTTGCTGGAGCGCTTCGGTTTCAACGAGGACTAATCCGGTGGCAGAGGTGACGTCGCGGGGGAGGCTGGTTGTTCTTGCTGGCCCTTCCGCTGTCGGTAAATCGACTATCGTCCACCGTCTGTGCAATGACGTCCCCGACCTCTACTTCTCCGTGTCGATGACTACCCGTCAGCCGCGGCCCGGGGAAGTGGATGGCCAGGACTACTTCTTCGTCACCCCGGAAGCCTTTCAAGAGCGTATTGACGCGGGGGAGATGCTTGAATGGGCCGACATTCACGGCGGCCTGCAACGCTCCGGTACGCCGGCGCAACCGGTGCGGGAGGCGATGGACGCCGGCCGTCCCGTTTTAGTAGAGGTCGATTTGGTGGGTGCCCGCAACATTAAGGCGCTCATGCCAGAGGCTTTGACGGTTTTTCTTGCTCCCCCTTCGTGGGAGGTGCTGGTTGGCCGGTTAACTGGTAGGGGCACTGAGCCTGAGGAAGTAATCCAGCGGAGGCTGGAGACAGCTCGGGCGGAGCTGGCAGCCCAGCACGAATTCGACGACGTTGTGATCAATGAGGACGTTGATGAAACCGTCGCAACCATTGCCGGTATTCTGTTAAACGCAGACGCCGAGAATTAGCCCTTTGAAAACAAGCCGCAGAAACAGTAGGTGCAAGTGAGCAACGTATCCAACGACCTGTCGAACGAACAGGCCACCGACGAGATGGTCTACGACACGCCCGAAGGCATTACTGCTCCGCCGATCGACGAACTTCTCACCAAGGTGTCTTCGAAGTACGCCTTGGTGATCTTCGCGGCGAAGCGGGCCCGTCAGATCAACAGCTTCTACCAGGAGCATGACGAGGGCGTCTTCGAGTTCATCGGACCTTTGGTCACGCCGGAGGTGGGCGAAAAACCGTTGTCCATCGCTTTGCGTGAGATTCAGGCGGGCCTTCTCGAGCACGAGGAAGGCTAGGGCCTCGATATTTTTCGCTGCAGGCGCGCCGCCCCATGTGGGTTGGCGCGCCTTCGGCGTTGAGAAGCTTCGTAGATAGACTAGGCAGACATGAACGAAGCCAGGAAAGTTGTCGTCGGTGTCGCTGGCGGTATCGCCGCCTACAAGGCATGCCATCTTGTTCGTGACTTCAAGGAGCGCGGCGATGATGTCAGGGTAGTGCCGACGGAAAATGCGTTGAACTTCGTTGGCGCGGCCACGTTCGAGGCCCTGTCTGGCCATCCGGTAGATACTGGGGTTTTCACCCGCGTCGACGAAGTGCAGCATGTGCGGGTGGGGCAGGAGGCTGAGTTAATAGTCATCGCCCCGGCCACCGCCGACCTGATTGCCCGTATTGCTGCCGGGCGTGCAGATGATTTGCTGACCTCATCCATTCTCGTGGCGACGTGTCCGATCGTGATAGCACCGGCGATGCACACCGAGATGTGGCTCAATTCCGCCACTCGCGCCAACGTGGCTACTTTGCGCAAGCGTGGCATGACGGTGCTCGAACCGGCGCACGGTCGTTTAACGGGTGTTGATACTGGTCCCGGCCGGTTGCTTGAACCGGGTGCGATCGCGGAGCTGGCGCGCACGGTGGCGCAGACCGGGCCTATCGAGCGCACGCTTGAGGGCAAGCGGGTTCTCATCAGTGCGGGAGGAACCCAAGAAAACATCGACCCAGTGCGCTACATTGGCAACCGCTCCTCCGGCCGGCAGGGATTTGCCTTGGCGGATATCGCTGCACACAAAGGGGCGACGGTTACTGTGGTGGCAGCGAATACTGAGTCGTTGGACACCCCGGCCGGGGTGGAGGTGGTGCGTGTGCGCTCGACACGCGAACTCGAAGCGGAGATGCTTACGCGAGCTGTCGGGGCTGATGTGGTCATCATGGCCGCGGCGGTGGCTGATTTTCGCCCCGCGGCAGAGGCAAGCTCGAAGTTGAAGAAGGGGGAGGCGGACGGCGCTTTGTCTACCATCCATTTGACGGAGAACCCGGATGTTTTGCGCCTCTTGGTTGACAGGCGCGAGGCGGGGGAGATTGACGCGCTGATTGTGGGTTTCGCGGCGGAGACTGACAACGCGCTCGAGTATGGCAAGGCGAAGTTGGCGCGCAAGGGTGCGGATATGTTGATGGTTAATGACGTTGCGGGCGGGAAGGTATTCGGTGAGGAGCGTAACCGGGGGTGGTTGGTGGCTAGCGACGGTTCCGTCAACGAGATCGCGGATGGCACGAAGCATGTCATCGCGGTGCAGATGTGGGAGGCAATGGAGAAGTGGACTGAACGGTTTGCAAATTAGACCGCTTGGTCTATTGTTGTGTTGATACTTGCTGCCCGTCCATAAGGAAAACTCTTGACAACCTCGAACTACCACCGTTTGTTTACAAGCGAATCCGTCACCGAGGGACACCCGGACAAGATTTGCGACGCCATCTCCGACGCGATCCTTGATGACATTCTCCGCCAGGACAAGCATGCTCGCGTCGCGGTGGAAACACTCGTGACCACCGGCCAGGTCCACGTCGTCGGAGAAGTCTCCACCACCGCGTACTCCAACATTTCTGCGATCGTGCGCAACAAACTTCTCGATATCGGTTTTACCTCCTCCTTTGTCGGATTCGACGGCCGCTCCTGCGGAGTCAACGTCGCGATAGGCGAACAATCGGAGGAAATTGCGAAAGGCGTCGACGTCTCCCAAGAGCACCGCGAGGACGGCTCCACCGAGGAAAACGACTTGGCGGGCGCGGGCGACCAGGGTCTGATGTTCGGTTATGCCACCAACGAAACCCCCGAGTACATGCCGTTGCCGATTGCTACCGCGCACCGCCTCGCGCGCCGTTTGACTCAGGTTCGCAAGGAGGAGATTTTGCCGCAGTTGCGTCCCGACGGCAAAACCCAGGTCACCTTCGCCTACGAGGGTGATGTCCCAGTGCGCATCGACACTATCGTCATCTCTACGCAGCACGTGGAGGAGTTCACGGGGCGGGAGCTAGAAGATGCCATCAGGAAGCATGTGGTGGACTGGGTCATCGAGAACGCAGATCTGGGCCGCTACTGCGACGCAGAGACGAAGCTTTTGGTCAACCCCTCCGGTTCTTTTACTGTTGGTGGCCCGATGGGGGATGCCGGACTGACGGGCCGCAAGATCATCGTGGACACGTACGGTGGCATGGCCCGCCATGGCGGTGGCGCTTTTTCGGGCAAGGATCCATCGAAGGTGGACCGCTCCGGCGCCTACGCAATGCGGTGGGTGGCGAAAAACGTCGTGGCCGCCGGGTTGGCGCAGCGGGTGGAAATTCAGGTTGCCTATGCAATCGGGCGCGCCACACCGGTCGGGTTGTATGTGGAGACGTTCGGCACCGCAGCCGAGGGACTTTCCGATGAGGCGATTCAGCAGGCGGTAGAAAAGGTCTTTGATTTGCGTCCAGCCGCGATCATCGACGAGCTTGACTTGCTGCGACCGATCTACGGGCCCACTGCTGCTTATGGTCACTTTGGCCGCACCGACCTTGATTTGCCCTGGGAGAGGCTTGATCGCGTAGACAAGCTGCGCGAGGCCGCCGGTTTGGCATAGGCCCTAGCGTCGTGGTCGGGTTCGGCAGATGACCGTGGGGATACAATGTGGTGCCATGTCGAGTTCGTCTGGGGCGGAGCCTGCGGCTGAGCTGCCCGTCGCGCGCCTGCTTCCCCTTTTGGGCCTCGCTCACCTTGACCGTGAGTTCGACTATCTGGTCACGCAGAAGGATTCTGAGGCAGCGCAGCCGGGGGTCAGGGTACGCATCCGCTTTGGTGGTCGGCTCGTTGACGCCATCGTTACTTCCCGCGAGTCGACCTCCGAGCACGAGGGCACGCTGCGCTTCATTGAGCGTGTGATTAGTCCGGCCGTCGTGGCGCCGGAGAATGTGCGTTCGCTTGTCGACGCCCTCGCTCAGCGCTACGCCGGTATCCGCAGCGACATCTACCGCAGCGCGATCCCGGCGCGTCACGTGAAGGCGGAGGAAACGGATCGTTCGAGCCCGTGGGAGAGTTTAGGGCAGGCAACAGAGCCTGATTTGTCTGCGTGGACGGGCTACGAGTTCGGGCAGTCCTTTGTTGATGCTGTGGTGGCTGGGAAGTTGGCTCGCGCCGCGTGGCAGATCGCCCCGGGGGAAAGGTGGGCAGGTGCGGTGGCGGCTTTAGCGGCGAAGGTCGCTATCGATGGTGGCGGCGCTTTAATAGTTGTGCCAGATCAACGTGACGTGGACGCCTGCGAGCAGGCACTGCGTGAGGTGGTGGGCCCACGCCAAATTACGGTCCTGACTTCCGCGCAGGGTCCGCAGGCGCGTTATTCTCGCTACCTGTCAATTCTGTGTGGGCAGGGACGACTTGTCGTTGGCACACGCTCAGCGGCTTTCGCGCCGGTGCAGAATTTAAAGTTGATGGTGTTGCTTCACGACGGCGACGATAACCTCGTCGACCCCCGTGCCCCTTATGTTCATGCGCGCGAAGTGATGACTACTCGTTGCGCGTTGGAAAAGGTTTCACTTCTCATTGGCGCTCACTCGCGCACCGCGGAGGTGCAGCTCCTGGTGGAATCCGGGTGGATGCACGAACTCGTGGCGCCGCGGGAGGTGTTACGTGTTCGGGGGCCGTTGATTCGCGCCGCCGGAGATTCCGCTTTCGCGTTGGAACGCGACCCGCGGGCAGGTCAGGCGCGTTTGCCTTCGGTGGCTTTTCAGGTGGCCACTCAAGCTCTCAGGCGGGGTGCCCCGGTGCTGTTCCAGGTCCCGCGAACTGGGTATGTGCGTTCGCTTGCCTGCGGGCAGTGCCGCACCCCTGCCCGCTGCCGCTGGTGCAACGGTCCGTTGAGTCTTCCTCACGGCGGCGAGGCAGCCGCACCTTCGTGCGGCTGGTGCGGGCGTGTCGATCCCGCGCACGTGTGCCCGGTGTGCGGTTCGCGCCGGCTGCGCGCCGTGGTGCTCGGCACTGAACGCACCGCAGAGGAGCTGGGGCGCGCCTTTCCACGTACGAAGGTGCGCACCTCGTGGGGAGAGCGCATCCTCGACTCTGTGCCGCGCGAGGCGATGATCGTTGTGGCAACTCCGGGTGCGGAGCCTCGGGTGGCTGAGGGCGGCTACGGTGCGGCCGTGTTGTTGGACACGTGGGCGCTGCTTGCGCGGCCTGATTTGCGGGCGGTAGAAGATGCCTTTGAAAAGTGGTGTGCGGCGGCGACTCTCGTGGAAAAACGCGGCGACGGCGGTGAAGTCATTGTGGTTGCTGACCCGGCTCTTGCCCCGGTGCAGCATTTGATTCGGTGGGATGTGGTGGGGCACGCTGCCCTTGAGTTGGAGCAGCGCCGCGAGGCCCGCTTTCCGCCGGCGGTACACGTCGCGGTCGTTGATGGGCCCCGCGCCGCGCTGGAGGATTTCTTCGCCCACACACAGTTGCCCGAACACGCCGAGAAACTTGGGCCCGTGGACATGCCGGCCGGTGTTGATGTGCCGGGGGAGTGGGACAGGCCCACCTATGGTCACGCGCAGCGGATGCTGGTGCGAAGCCCCTTGGCACGGCGTGCGGAGTTGGGTCGTGCGTTGCGGATCGGCATGGTCAACCGGGCGACGCGCAAACAGGACTTGCCGCTTCGTATTCAGGTGGATCCCGTCGACATTGGATAGCGCCCGCTGCGGGCTTGGGCGGGCAAGTAGACTTCATACCCATGGCAGTGCGCGAAGTGAAAATGTTCGGCGACCCGGTTCTTTCTACCGCGGCAAGCCCTGTCAAGGACTTTGGTAAGTCGCTGCAGCGCCTCGTCGACGACATGCTGGACACGATGGATGAAGCTGGCGGCGTCGGCCTGGCAGCTAACCAGATCGGGTTTGCGTTGCGCGTCTTCGTCTTTGATTGCCACAACCTTCGGGGACATGTGATCAACCCGGTGTGGCATGCTCGTGGGGAGCAGCTGCAGACAGGGATCGAAGGGTGTCTGTCGGTGCCTGGTGTGAGGGGCCCGGTGACCCGCCACAACGACGTAGTGTGTACGGGTTGGGATGCATTGGGCAGGCCGCTTGCCATCCGCGGAAGCGGCTTGTTGGCCCGCTGTATCCAACATGAGGTCGACCATCTGGACGGAATCATGTTTATGCGCCGGATGGAATCGGATGTGCGCAAGGAAGCAATGGCGAAGATTCGCGCCGCTGATTGGTGGAAGGAAAAATAAGTTATGCGCCTGGTGTTTGCCGGAACCCCTGAACCAGCGGTGGTGGCTTTGCAAAAATTGATTGACTCGGAGCATGAGGTCGTCGCGGTGCTGACACGACCCGATGCGCGCCGCGGCCGGGGTCGCAGCCTGCACGCCTCGCCGGTCAAAGCCTTGGCGCGTGAGCAGGGGATTGAGGTGCTCACGCCGGAAACTCTGCGCGACAACGAAGCGATCCGGGCAAGGCTTACCCAGCTCGCCCCAGATGCGATCCCCGTTGTTGCCTACGGCAACCTGATTCCGCAAGACATGCTGGATATCGCCCCGCACGGCTGGGTCAATTTGCACTTTTCAAAGCTGCCCGCCTGGCGCGGAGCGGCCCCGGTCCAAGCAGCGATCCGCAATGGTGACGAAAAAACCGGCGTGACAGTCTTTCGCATCAACGAAGGACTCGATACCGGTGACATTTTGGCGATAAAGGAGGAGGAGATTCGGCGAAGCGACACCGCCGACGATCTACTCACTCGCCTCGCCTACCGCGGAGCGGATTTGCTGGTGGAGACTATGACCGCGTTGGATAACGGCACGGCCGTTGCGACTCCGCAGCCGGAAAAAGGCACCTACGCCCCGAAGCTTGCCACCGCAGATGCGCGAGTGGACTGGGCTAAACCCGCAAAGGAGGTCGACCGGCTCATCCGTGCCTACACTCCCGGACCTGGGGCATGGACAACATGGCAAGACGCACGTATCAAGGTCGGCCCCGTAACCACCACCGACACTAAGCAGTTGCAACCGGGACACGTACAGGTTGGCAGAAGCTCGGTGGTTGTGGGCACAGGGTCTTTCGATGTCGTGCTCGGATTGATCCAGCCGCCGGGAAAGAAGATGATGGAGGCCAACGCATGGGTGCGAGGTTTGGCCGCAGATGTAGTGGATGAGGGAGTGGTCTTTGAATGAGTGGTGGATTCCGGTCGCGGTCGACAGGGCGTCGTCAAGCAAAGGCGAACCCCCGCACCGAAAAGGGGGCCAAACCGCGCCAAGATCATAAGATCGCGCCGGTCAGTATCGGTGACCCGGCGCGCGAGGCAGCTTGGGAGGTAGTGCTGCGCGTCGCTGTCGACGGCGCCTACGCGAACTTGACGCTGCCGAGGCTTTTGCGCGACAGGAAGATCACCGGCCGCGACGCCGCCTTCGCCACCGAGTTGACTTACGGGGCGTTGCGCGCACTTGGGGTAATTGACGCGGTCATCTCCGAGTCCTCCTCGCGCCCACTAGATGACATCTCCCCTGAGGTCTTGGCGGCGCTGCGCGTGGGCGCCTACCAGTTGCTTTACACACGAGTGGAACCGCACGCGGCGGTCGATACGTCCGTGCGTCTCGTCGAGGCAGCCGGGCAGGGGCAGGCGAAAGGCTTCGCCAACGCCATTTTGCGCACAATCTCGCGCACCCCCACTAAACAGTGGATTGACAAGCTTGCCCCGGAAGGAGAGTTGGCCAGGCGCGCTTTTACCACCGCGCATCCCGAATGGATTGCGCGTTCCTTTGCAGCCACGCTCGGAAGCGAGGAGTTGGACTTGGCCCTAGCGGCGGATAGCCAACGCCCGATCGTGCATCTTGTGGCGCGGCCCGGGGAGATGACAGCAGCGGAGCTCGCTGCCGTCACCGGCGGCGAGGAGGGCACCTTTTCGCCGTACGCTGTGTACCTGCCCGAGGGCGATCCGGGCGAGTTGGAGCCGGTGCGCGAGGGTCTTGCGGCGGTGCAGGACGAGGGCTCCCAGCTCATCGCGTGGGCACTCGCTGAGGTTGAGGTTGAAGGTGATCGTGGCCGCTGGTTGGATCTGTGCGCCGGACCCGGCGGCAAGGCCGCGCTTTTGGGTGCTTTGGCCGGCATTGATGGCGCGCATGTGGACGCCGTTGAGATCAGCGATCACCGCGCTGAGTTGGTTCGCAAAGCAGTCAACGGTCTGCCGGTGACTGTGCACACCGCCGACGGCCGCAACCCGGGCCTTGACGAAGGCTTTGATCGCGTGCTTGTCGACGCCCCCTGTTCCGGCCTCGGTGCTTTGCGCCGTCGCCCGGAGGCACGCTGGACCAAATCGGAATCCGACATCGCGCAGCTCAACGACTTGCAAGAGGAGTTGCTTGCTTCCGCCATCAAGCTCACCCGCCCGGGTGGTGTGGTGGTTTACTCGACGTGTTCGCCGGATCTGCGGGAAACGCGCGGGATTGTCGACAAGGCGCTTGCCGCCGGTGAGGTCGCAGAGCTCGACGCACGTGGCCTCGTGGGAGAAATGGACAATGTGGGTGAAGGTCCGAGCGTGCAGATGTGGCCGCATCGCCACGGAACCGACGCGATGTTTTTCGCGGTGCTGAGAAAGCTAGGGTAGAGAACATGATCTACATCGCCCCTTCCATCCTCGCGGCTGACTACGCCAACTTGGGCAACGACGTGCGCAAAGTGGCCAACGCTGACCTGATTCATGTGGACATCATGGATGGTCACTTCGTTCCCAACCTCTCCTTCGGCCCGGATGTGACCAAGGCCGTCAAAGGTGTCTCCGGGCAGTTTTTCGACATGCATTTGATGATTGAGGAACCTGAGCGCTGGTTTGAAACCTACATTCGCGCCGGCGGCGACCGTCTCATCTTCCACGTCGAGGCCGTCAAAGACCACGTCGCGGCGGCGCAGCAGGTCAAACAGCTTGGCGCCCAAACCGGCTTCGCCATCAAACCTGGCACACCCATCGAGCCTTACCTAGACAACCTCGATCTATTCGACCAGGTGATGATTATGAGCGTCGAACCCGGCTTCGGCGGGCAAAAGTTCATGCCTGAGGTGCTTGGCAAAGTGATGACGCTGCGTGACCACATCGCCGAGCGCGGACTCAACACAATCATTGGTATTGACGGCGGCATCGGCAACGAGACCATTGCCCAGGCCGCAGAGGCAGGCGTCGACGCCTTCGTCGCCGGTTCCGCGGTTTTCGGGGCGGATAACCCAGCGGAAGCTGTCGATAAGCTGCGCCGACTCGCCGCAGCAGCCCAGGCCAGCGAAACGTGATGAAGGGCCTTCAAGAAGCGCTTGCCGCAGGCGAAAAAGTGCGCGGCACGACCTCACCGAACCCGCCGGTCGGCTGCGCCATTGTCTCCGCTGACGGAAACGTCATTGCGGTGGCAGGTACCTCCCCGGTCGGCGGCGCCCACGCCGAAATCAACGCACTGCGCCAAGCAGGCGACAAAGCTCGCCACGCCACAGCCGTCGTCACCCTCGAGCCGTGCAATCACACCGGCCGCACCGGACCCTGCTCGCATGCGCTTGCCGCCGCGGGAATCGCACGGGTGGTCTACCTCACCGCCGACCCCAACCCCGCCGCGTCCGGCGGAGCCGATTACTTGCGTGGCCGCGGAGTGGAGGTCATCCATGTGCCCACCGAGGTTTGCGCCTTACAGCCCTGGCTGACCAGCCTGCGCCACGCAAGGGTCTCGGTTACGGCCAAATTCGCCGCCACCGTTGACGGTTTCACCGCCGCTCCTGACGGCACGAGCCAATGGATCACCGGGCCGACGGCCCGCGAACACGTACACGCCGACCGCGAAAAGCGCGATGCAATCATTATCGGCACAGGTACAGCAATCTCAGACAACCCTTCATTGACCGCGCGTAACACGGACGGGACGCTCCGGGCCCGGCAGCCGAGGCGGGTGGTCGTCGGCAAGCGGCGCGTGCCGGAAGGAAACCTCACGCGACTAGGCTTCGAGCAATACGAAACGCCCGAAGAAGCGATGCGCGCACTGTGGGAAACCGGGGCAAGAGACGTCCTCGTCGAAGGTGGCGCGAGTCTTCTAGGGAGCTTTTTCAAACTAAATGTGGTAGACCGCGTGCAGGCCTACCTCGCCCCGATGATTCTGGGTGGGGGACGCGCGGTAGTCGAACAGGCGCTGACGCCAACGTTGGCTGACGCCACCCGCTTCCGGACGTCACAAGTCACCCAACTGGGCAACGACATACTTATAGAAATGGAGCGATAGATGTTTACAGGATTGGTCGAAGAAATCGGCCGCGTCGAGTCGCTGGAAAAACTCGACCAAGCAGTCCGCATCGCCGTACATGCACCGAAGGTCACCGCCGATGCCACGGCGGGAGACTCCATCTCGGTCGACGGGGTGTGCCTGACGGTGGTGGATATTGCAAACGACGTGTTTACCGCCGACGTCATGCAAGAGACTCTTAACCGCTCGGGCATCGGCAACTACGAGGTGGGCACGCGCGTCAACCTTGAGCGCGCCCTCGCTGTTGGCTCCCGCTTCGGTGGCCACATCGTCCAAGGCCACGTCGACGGAGTCTCCCAGCTTGTCAGCCGGACCAGTTCCGCGCACTGGGATGTGCTGCGCTTTAGCCTGCCCGCCGCCATCGCCAAGTACGTAGTGGAGAAAGGCTCCATTACCGTCAACGGCACGTCGTTGACTGTCTCGGCGGTTGGGCAGGACTATTTTGAAGTCTCTGTCATCCCGACGACCTTAGATGCCACGACCGCAGGTGAGCTTCACCAGGGCGCCCAGGTCAACCTTGAGGTCGACATCGTGGCCAAATACGTTGAGAAAATGCTCGGGGACTAAGGTCTAGATCCATGACAGAGCCGATTTCCCTGGACCCGGTAGAAGATGCAATCGCGGCGGTAGCACGCGGCGAAGCCGTCGTTGTTGTCGACAGCGAAAACCGGGAAAACGAGGGCGATCTGATTTTCGCCGCGGAGCTGGCGACACCACAACTTGTTGCCTTCATGGTGCGCTACACCTCCGGCTACATTTGCGTGTCGATGGAAGACGAGCGCGCCGACGAGTTGAATCTTCCTCGCATGGTGGCGCAGAACCAAGACGCCCGCCAAACCGCCTACACCGTCACTGTTGATGCGGCTGATGGAACCACCGGCATCTCGGCGCGCTCACGCAGCGAGACGATCACGAGGCTTGCTGATTCCTCCCGTGGCCCCGAAGACTTCACCCGCCCGGGCCACATTGTGCCGCTGCGCGCCCGCAAAGGCGGAGTGCTCACCCGCGACGGACACACGGAAGCCGCTGTCGACCTCAGCCGTCTGGCTGGCCTGCAACCAGTGGGTGTGCTTTGTGAGATTGTCTCTGAGGACAATCCCACCGACATGGCTCGCGGGCCGGAACTGCGCCGCTTTGCTAACACCCACGGGCTCAAGATGATCTCGATTGAACAGCTCATTTCCTATCGCCGCCACACTGAGCACTTCGTAGAACGCACCACGATCGCGCGTATGCCCACCGAGTTCGGCGACTTCGATGCCTACGGCTACCGCAACCACGTCGACGGCACCGAACATATTGCCTTAGTCTGCGGCGACATCGCGGACGGTGAGGACGTGTTGGTCAGGGTTCACTCCGAGTGCCTCACCGGCGATGTTTTCGGCTCGCTGCGCTGCGATTGCGGCCCCCAACTGCACGAGTCGATGCGCCGCGTCCAAGCCGCCGGCCGCGGCGTAATCATCTACGTCCGTGGGCATGAAGGCCGCGGCATCGGTTTGCTGGCCAAACTCGAGGCCTATCACCTGCAAGACGGTGGGCTCGACACTGTCGACGCCAACTTGGAGCAGGGCTTGCCTGTCGACGCCCGCGAGTATTCAGTTGCCGGCCAGATCATCGCCGATTTAGGTTTGGAATCCCTCCAACTTCTGTCCAACAATCCGACTAAGGTCCAAGCGCTGCGCGGTTACGGCCCTGAGGTCAAAGGCAGGGTGCGCATTGAGATGGCACCCTCGCACCACAACATCCGCTACCTGCGCACCAAGCGGGACCGCATGGGACACGACCTGCCATCTGTGGAACACTGGCGGGAAAACCAAGCCTAAACGCGAAAAGGAGCCACAGCCATGGCCACCACCGGCGCCCCCGAAGATTACCGTTTCAAAGCTGAGGGGATGACCGTCGCGGTCGTCTCCACCCGCTGGAACGAAAAGATCGTCTCACGGCTGCATCAGCGCGCCATGGAGAAGGCCCGCATGCTGGGGGCCAAGGCCGACGAGTTCTTCGTCGCGGGTGCTCTTGAACTTCCTGTCGTTGTTCAAGCTTGCGCTTCGCGCTACGACGCGGTGGTCGCACTCGGCTGCGTCATCCGCGGGGAGACCGCGCACTTCGACTACGTTTGCGACTCCGTCACCGCAGGTTTGACCCGCGTCGCACTCGACGAGCGCACACCCGTGGGAAACGGCGTGCTTACCGTCGATGATGAGGATCAAGCACTCGAACGTTCCGGAGGTGAAGGCGCCAAGGAGGACAAAGGCGCAGAGGCGGTCGAGGCGGCACTGGGGGCGGCTGCGGAATTGCAGAAGGTTGCCGTGCACCCGCCGCGCGGATGATTGCCTTCTTGCCACGATTGTGCCCCGACCGGGATACGGGGTTACTATCATCCGAAAGATGGCACCGGATTGGCGCGGAGGAAGTAGGGAAGACGTGACAAAGGGAAAGAGGCTAAGCGACAGGGAGCTAGCGGACCTCAACGCCGCCGACCCGCACGCGGTTGTCTCCACCAAACCCTGGGAGCTGGTCGTTACATCACGTTTTCTGAGCCGCGTTGCGCTCATCTGGGTACTCGTGGTCATGGCAGTGCACATTTTTATGGCGGCGGTGCTCGACGTGAGCTTTACCGGTCTGGCGATCACCACCTTGGATAAGTTCGCCTTCCCCGGTGTGGGGCTGATCATCAGCATCTTGTCGTGGATCGCCCTAACGCGCCCCCGCGTGCGCGCCAACGAGGACGGGGTGGAAGTGCGCAACATCATCGGCACCCGGTTTTACCCCTGGCTTGTCATTTACGGCCTGTCCTTCCCGCGTGGCTCGCGCATGGCCCGCCTGGAGTTGCCGGACTTCGAGTACGTACCCTTGTGGGCGATTCAATCCGGCGACAAGGAACGCGCCGTGAAAGCCGTCGAGGACTTCCGCGTCCTTGAGGCCCGCTACATGCCGCAGGACTAGGATCAACGTGGCAGATCCCCAAAGTTACCGGCCGGCGGCGGGAACGATCCCGACCGAGCCGGGGGTGTATAAGTTTCGTGACCCAAGTGGGCGAGTGCTCTACGTTGGTAAAGCGAAAAATTTGCGTGCCCGCTTGGCAAACTATTTCCAGCCGCCTGCGCAGCTTCACCCACGCACACGCCAAATGGTTCACACCGCTTCCTCGGTGGAGTGGACAGTGGTTGCCTCCGAGGTCGAAGCGCTGCAGCTTGAGTACACGTGGATCAAGCGTTTCGACCCTTGGTTCAACGTCATGTACCGAGACGACAAGACATACCCCATGCTTGCTGTCAGCGTTCGCGAGAGCTTCCCGCGCGCTTTCTTCTACCGTGGACCCCGACGCAAAGGGGTACGCTACTTCGGGCCATTTTCGCACGCTTGGGCTGTGCGGGAGACACTTGACCTTCTCACCCGTGTGTTCCCGGTGCGCACCTGCTCAAATGGTGTCTTTAACCGTCACGAAGCGCTGGGTCGGCCCTGTTTGCTCGGCTACATCGACAAGTGCTCTGCGCCGTGTGTCGGCCGCGTCAGCGAAGCCGACTACGACGAGATTGTCCAGGGGTTTTTGGCCTTCATGTCGGGGCGGACCGACATGGTGGTCAAGGAATTGACGTCGCGGATGAACGAGGCCGCAGAAAACCTTGAGTTCGAGCGCGCGGCGCGGCTTCGCGACGACCTCGTCGCCCTCGATAAAGTCATGGAACGCCAAACTGTGGTGCTAGCCGCCGACACGGACACGGATGTCATTGGCTTTTATACAGACGAATTAGAAGCAGCCGTGCAAATTTTCACTATCCGCGACGGCCGCATCCGTGCCCAGCGTGGCTGGGTTGTGGAAAAGTCGGGCGATGAGCCGGGCAGTATGGAACGGCTCGACGAAGGTACCGAAGATCCTGCGCGCCCCACCCTGATGCAGGATTTCCTCATCCAGTACTACTCCGACGCCGTGGAGCGAGTGCGTCAGGAGGCAGACGAAGATCGTCAGCTTTTCGACAAGAAGATCCGCAGACGCGGTGTGGATCAGCAATCTCGTCAAGCAGCGACACCGCCGATGCCGGTGCCGCGCGAGATCCTCGTCGACACCCTGCCCGAGGAGCTTGACCAGGTCACTGAGCTGCTTAGCGAGTTGCGTGGCGGGCCGGTGAGCCTGCGTGTGCCGCAGCGCGGAGATAAAGCGGCCTTGATGGAGACGGTGCGCCGAAACGCAAAAGACGCTTTGCACCAGCATAAACTCAAGCGCGTCGGCGATCTTACCGCCCGTTCTCAGGCTCTTCAGGACATTCAGGACGCGTTGGGACTTGAGGAAGCACCGTTGCGTATCGAGTGCACGGACATTTCGCACATTCAGGGCACGGACGTGGTGGCTTCTCTGGTTGTTTTTGAAGACGGGTTGCCAAAAAACAGCGACTATCGGCGCTACCGGATCAAGGAGGCGGCCGGCGACGGGCGATCTGACGACGTTGGCTCCATCGCGGAGGTCACTCGCCGCCGTTTTCGGCGCTACAACGAGGACAAGCTGTCTACCCCGGAAGAAGACGTCTTCGACGACGACCCAGACGTGGAAACCACAGGCGCACGGCGTTTCGCCTACCCACCGCAGTTGTTTATCGTCGACGGTGGCAAGCCGCAAGTCAACGCGGCGCAGGCAGTGTTTGACGAGCTAGGTATCGTCGATGTGGCGCTCATCGGTTTGGCCAAACGCCTGGAGGAGGTGTGGGTGGCGCACGATGACGAGCCGCTGATTTTGCCCCGCAACTCCGAGGGTATGTATCTGCTCCAGCAGGTGCGCGATGAGGCGCATCGCTTCGCTATTAACTACCACCGCCAGCAACGTTCGAAAAGGATGCGCGCCTCAGCTCTCGATGGCGTGCCGGGGCTCGGAGCGGTGCGGCGCACGGACTTGGTCAAACACTTCGGCAGCGTGGCGAAGATCCGCGAGGCCAGCATCGAAGAAATCCAGCAGGTCAACGGAATTGGCCCGAAACTCGCCGAGACGATCCACGAGCACCTGCGGCGTGGGTAGGATGGGCGCCATGTCGCGCGATTCCATCATCCGTCCCGTCATTATCACAGGCATGTCAGGGGGAGGGCTGTCCACCGCCGCGAAAGTTTTTGAGGACAAAGGTTACTTCGTTTCCCAAAACCTGCCCCCGCAGCTCATCCTCGAACTGATCGCTCTGGCAGCACAGGACGGCTCCCCGGTAGACAACCTCGCTATCGTCTCTGATGTGCGCGCCCGCATGTTCAACGGCTCACTGTTGGGAACGGTCAAACAGATCCGCGACATGGGCCACGAGCCTTTCGTGCTGTTTTTGGAAGCGCGCGATGATGTGTTGATCCGCCGCTTCGACAGTGTCCGCCGCACCCACCCCTTGCAAGACGGCGACACGTTGAGCCTGGGTATTCAACGCGAGCGGGAGGAACTCGAAGGCATCCGCGCCGCCGCCGATGTCATCATTGATACCTCCAACTTGTCAGTGCATGATCTGCGCCGCGCGGTGGAAGTCTCGGTGGGGCAACTACCTGTGGACAAACAGCACGTCACCGTGCAATCTTTCGGTTTCAAACACGGCTCTCCGCATGACGCAGACATCATCTTGGACGTGCGTTTTCTGCCGAACCCCTACTGGATTCCGGAGCTGAGGAACTTCCGGGGCGTCGACAAGCCAGTCGCCGATTACGTACTTTCTCAGCCCGGTGCAACGGAGTTCGTTGACAAAGTGGTTGACCTGTTCGGCTCCATGCTGGGCGGCTACCGCCACGAGGGCAAGGACTTCATCACTGTGGGCATCGGGTGCACGGGTGGCCACCACCGCTCCGTCGCAGTGTCAGAAGCTCTTGCCGCCCGGTTGCGCGAGGACGAATCAATTGACGTTCGGGTGCTGCACAGGGATTTGGAGCGCGACTAGCAGGTCTGGACTATCCGATGAATTCTTTGATCTTTTCGAGCTTGGGCGGTGGCCACGGGCTGTACCAGACGTTGCGGGCAACCCGTTTCGCGGGTGCGACCCACACCAACGCCGTTGTCACCGTCGCCGACGATGGCGGTTCCTCCGGTCGCCTGCGTCGAGAAATGGACATCATTCCACCGGGGGATCTGCGCATGGCGTTATCGGCGCTTGCCAGCGACGACGAGGACGGTCAATTGTGGCGCACTGCCTTGCAGCACCGCTTCGGAGGCAACGGCGCGATGGCTGGGCATGCGCTGGGCAACTTCCTCATCGTCGGCCTGACGAAGGAATGTGGTGATATACAAAGCGCCCTAGATATCATTTCGAAGTGGACACGCTCATCCGGGCGGGTTCTTCCAGTGTGCAACCAGCCGCTCGACATTGAGGCGGATGTCGCCGGGCTTGACGACGATCCGCGGGTGCTGCGCTCGGTGCGCGGCCAGGTCGCGGTTGCTACCACCCCAGGCACGGTGCGTCGTGTGCGCCTGCTCCCTGAGAACCCGCCAGTTAATCCTTTGGTGATCGACGCTATCCACAATGCGGATGTGGTGACCATCGGGCCAGGTTCTTGGTTTTCCTCGGTGATTCCGCACTTGTGTGTGCGAGATGTTGTGAAAGCCCTCAACGAGACTGACGCGATGGTGGTCGTTTTGCTCAATCTGTCGCCGGAGGCGGGGGAGACGCAAGGGTTTACCACCGAGCGTCACATCCATGTGCTGTCCCAGCACGCACCAGAGTTGAAAGTGGATTACTTCTTAGCTGATAACCACATCAGTCCGACGGAGGGCGAGAGGCGACATTTGCGGCGCGCCGCGGAGTCCATCGGTGCGAGAATTTCGTACCAGGACGTGCATGCTGAGCCCGTGGATGGTGTGGTGAACAGGCACGATCCGGAAAAGCTCGCGGCTGCCCTCCTTGAGCTTTACCGCGCCCGCTAGACTATCGATTCGCTGCACATGAAGTATCGGAAACGGGAGGTAGAGCGGTGACGCTGACCGCGAAGGTCAAAGAGGAGCTTTTGAGCGTGACGCCCTCCTCCCAGAATGCCCGCATCGCTGAGGCTGCGGCGTTGATCCGTTTCGGGGCCACTTTCGAGGACACGGCGCACGGCCCGGCCATTATCGCGAGTTTTGCTGAGTATCCGGTGGCGCAGCGCCTAGTTTCTACGCTTGCCGAGCTGTTTTCCACCTCACCGCAGATCACCACCTTGACACCGGGTTCGGCGACTCGGGAGACGACTTACCAGGTTCACATCGTTGATGACGTGGCTAGTTTGGTGCGTCGTTTGCACCTCGTGACCGCTTCTGGCCATGCCGTGGTGGGCCTGCCGCGGCAGATTGTCTCCGGCACCATCGTGGAGGTGGAGGCGGCGTGGCGAGGGGCGTTTCTCGCTCGCGGGACTCTCAGTGAGCCGGGGCGCAGCTTCGCTCTCGAGGTGGCCAGCCCCTGCTCGGAAGCCGCCCTTGCGCTCGTTGGGCTGGCCCGCCGCTTGTCGGTGTCGGCAAAGACGAAAGAGACACGCGGCGTCGAAAGTGTGAATCTGCGCGATGGGGAAGCTATCGGAGTCTTGCTCAGCCGCATGGGCGCGCCGCGGGCCCGGCTTGAATGGGATGAGAAGCGGCGGACGAAGCAGATCCGCACCAGGACTGGCCAGCGTTTGGCTACTTTCGACGACGCAAATACGCGCCGTTCCGCGCAGGCTGCGGCGGCTGCGGCGGCCCGGGTGGAGCGAGCAATGGATATCCTGGGCGACGATGTTCCCGAGCACCTTGCTGAGGCTGGCATGCTGCGGGTGGAATACCGCCATGCTTCCCTAGAGGAGCTTGGTCGCCTTGCGGACCCGCCGATGACGAAGGACGCAGTTGCGGGTCGTATTCGTCGACTTTTGTCTTTGGCCGATAAGCGTGCCGCTGAGCTGGGGGTGCCGGACACGCATGATTGCTTAGGCGAGGCGACCGACCAACGCGACTCCTGATGGAATTTCTGCCCTGCAGCCCACCGCGTGCATGGCTAGACTGGATCCGGGTATTTAACGCGTTGCCCACCGTGGGCGGCGAGACTCGTAATTGAGGAGGATTCTATGGCAACTCGTATCGGCATCAATGGTTTCGGACGGATCGGGCGCACCAGCCTGCGTGTCATGCTGGAGAAGTATGAGGGCGAACTCGAAGTAGTCAAGATCAACGACCTGACCGACAATGCAACCTTGGCCCACTTGATCAAGTACGACACCGCTTTCGGCAGACTCGGCCGCGATGTCGAGTTCGACGAAAGCTCGATCACCATCGACGGCAAGCGCATTGAGGTCACCGCTGAGAAAAACCCGGCAAACCTGGCATGGGGTGAAGCTGGCGTAGATATCGTTCTTGAGTGCACCGGCATTTTCCGCTCCGGCGAAGACGCGAAGGCCCACATTGATGCCGGGGCGAAGAAGGTCATCATCTCCGCCCCTGGTAAAAATGTCGACGGAACCTACGTGTGGGGCGTCAACGACGAGGCATACACCGACGAGCAGACCATCATTTCTGCAGCCTCTTGCACCACGAACTCCCTCGCGCCTGTGGCGAAGGTGCTCAACGATAACTTCGGCATCAAGCAGGGTCTGATGACCACAATCCACGCCTACACCGGTGACCAGCGCCTTCAGGATTCACCCCACAAGGATTTGCGTCGCGCTCGCGCTGCCGCGCAAAACATTGTGCCCACCACAACCGGCGCCGCCAAGGCTGTTGGCCTGGTCCTACCTGAACTCGACGGCAAGCTGGACGGCTTTGCCATGCGCGTTCCGACCATTACCGGCTCCGCGACCGACTTGACCGTCTTGGTGGAAAAGGAAACCACCGCCGAGGAGGTTAACGCGGCGCTGAAGAAGGCTGCCTCCGATCCGAAGTTGGGTCAGGCCATGCGTTACACCGAGGAGCCAATTGTGTCCTCGGACATCATCGGTGCGCACGAGGGTGCCATCTTCGATGCGGGCATGACCAAGGTTATCCAAGGCAACATGGTCAAGGTGATCTCCTGGTACGACAACGAGTGGAGCTACACCGAGCAGTTCATCCGCATGACTAAGACGGTCGCGGACAAACTGTCCTAATAACCTGCGCCAGCCCTTCACCCCTTCGACAACCCCACCCACCATAGGAGTTAATCATGGCTCTCAAAACCCTCCGGCAGCTTCTCGACGAAGGCGTCGACGGACGGCACGTCCTCGTTCGTTCGGATTTCAACGTCCCCCTCGATGAGGAAGGAAATATCACGGACGCCGGGCGTATTGATGCTTCGCTGCCCACGTTGAAGGCGCTGCTGGAGGGCGGTGCCAAGGTTATTGTCATGGCGCACCTTGGCCGCCCCAAGGGTGAGGTAAAACCAGAGTTTTCTTTGCGTCCCGTCGCAGAGGCACTGTCTGAGCGTCTGGGACAATTCGTCGCGCTTGCCAGTGACGTCAGCGGTGAGGATGCGCATGAGCGTGCCAACGGACTGACCGAAGGTGAGATCATGCTTGTTGAAAACGTCCGCTTTGACAAGCGCGAAACGTCGAAGGATGACACTGAGCGTGCCGCTTTCGCTGAGGAACTGGCCGGTTTGGCCGCTGATGAAGGCGCTTTCGTCTCCGACGGCTTCGGCGTAGTACACCGCAAGCAGGCTTCTGTTTACGATGTCGCCTCAAAGTTGCCTGCTTACGCTGGAGCTTTGGTGGAAAAGGAAGTTGATACGCTAAACCGCATTAAGGAAACCCCGGAGAGCCCTTATGTGGTTGTGTTGGGGGGGTCGAAAGTCTCCGACAAGCTCGGTGTGATCGAGGCACTGGCCGAAAAGGCCGATAAGGTCATCATCGGTGGCGGAATGTGCTACACCTTCCTCACCGCCAAAGGCCACAATGTGCAGAAATCCCTGTTGCAAGAGGACATGGTGGAGACGTGCCGCGAACTTCTGGAGCGCTACGGCAACAAACTTGTGTTACCGGTCGACCTCGCTGTGGCGCCGGAGTTTTCCAAAGACGCCGAGAAGAAGATCGTTGATCTGGACGGTATTCCTGAAGGTTGGCTTTCTTTGGATATTGGACCTAAGTCTGCTGCGCTTTACGCCGAGGCCATCAAAGATTCCAAGACCGTGTTTTGGAACGGCCCAATGGGGGTTTTCGAGTTCCCTAACTTCGCGGACGGCACCAAGGCTGTTGCTGAGGCAATGATTGACGCTACCCGCGACAACGGCTCTTTCACCGTCGTCGGCGGCGGCGATTCCGCAGCTTCGGTTCGCACCCTCGGCCTAGACGAGAACGGTTTTTCCCACATTTCCACCGGCGGCGGAGCCTCTCTCGAACTTATCGAGGGCAAGGATTTGCCCGGTGTTGAAGCCGTCAGCAACTAAGGAAAGGGGAGTATCCACCATGGCACGCACGCCACTGATTGCCGGCAACTGGAAGATGAACCACGACCACCTTGAGGCGATCTCTACTACGCAACGCTTCGCCTTTGCCTTCCCGAAGGAAGGCTACGAGCGCGTCGACGTCGCTTTGATCGTCCCGTTTACGGATATTCGTTCCGTGCAAACCCTGGTCGAAGGTGACAAGTTGGATCTCACTTTCGGGGCGCAAGACGTCTCCGCACATGACAACGGTGCCTACACAGGTGAGATCTCCGCGGCGATGTTACAAAAGCTTGGTTGCACATGGGTTGTGGTGGGGCATTCGGAGCGCCGCGAGTACCACGGTGAGGATGACGAGTTGGTGGCCAAGAAGGCCGCGAAGGCTCTCGAATACGGCCTGAAGCCAATTGTGTGCGTCGGTGAACCGCTCGACGTGCGTGACAAGGGTGAGCACGTCGAGTATGTGGTCGAGCAGACGAAGCATTCGCTTGCGGCTTTGAGCACCGAACAACTACATCGCACTGTTGTTGCCTATGAGCCGGTGTGGGCCATCGGCACCGGCAAAGTGGCTTCCGCGGCGGACGCGCAAGAGGTCTGTCACGCGATTCGGCAGACTGTCGGCCAGCTTGCCGACGCCACCACAGCGCAGAACATCCGAATCCTCTACGGTGGTTCCGTCAAAACGGAAACGATTGGGGAGATCGTCGCCCAGCCGGACATTGATGGTGGTTTGGTCGGTGGCGCCTCCCTCGACGGTCAGGAGTTTGCCCGCCTGGCGGCCGCTGCCGCCAACGCCGCCACAGTGTAGTAAAGTAGTGCAGGTTAACTTCCAGATAGAAAGCTGAGGAACGTCCCTTATGGTGCTGGCCCTCGAAATCGTCCTTGTGATCTCCGCAATTCTCATGTCCGTTTTCGTGCTTTTGCACAAGGGCAAGGGCGGCGGTTTGTCGAGCCTGTTCGGCGGCGGCGTGCAGTCCAACCTTTCCGGTTCCACGATCGTGGAGAAAAACTTGGACCGCTATACGATCGTCATCGGCTTGATCTGGATTACCTGCATCGTTGGACTGAACCTTGCTCAGTCCTTCACTGCGTAGCTCCCAGTTAGGAAATTTCTGCCGCTGCGTCCTCGGTGACAAAAAGCACCGATGCGCGGCGGCCCACGGCGCCGACAGCAGGCCAATCCTGCACGTCGGCGCCTTTGCTGAGTTGCGCTGCGGCCTCGGCCTTTTCCGCCCCGGACACAAGAAGCCACACCTCGTCTGCGCGGGTGACGGCGGGCAGGGTTAACGTCGCACGTTCGGCAGGGGGCTTGGGGGAGTCCTTCACTGCCACGACGAGCTTTTGTTTTTCCGCCAGTGCGGCAGAGTGGGGAAACAGCGAATTGATGTGGCCTTCCCCACCCATACCCAGCAAGTGGATATCGAAACCGTGCGGGGCAATGGTCTTTACCGCTTCCTCGTAGTCTGCGATGTGGGATTGCATATCGCCCCCGTCGAGGCCATACCCGTGGATGTTGGCTTCTGGGATGTCGATGCGCCCTAGCAGCGCTTGGCGTGCCTGGCCCTCGTTTGAATCGGGGTGGTTGACGGCGACGTTGCGTTCGTCGCCGAAAAACACATGGACGCGCTTCCAGTCGATGTCGCGGTCGGCTAGTGCCGAGACAACAGCGATACCGGCGCTTCCGCCGGTGAACACGACGTGGGCAATGCCATTGCCGCCCGCTCCTCCGTGGGGGTCGCTGTGGATGCTGCGCATGTAGTTGGTAAAGCGGGTGGCGGCGGCGTCGACAAGCGATGCGAGATCGGGATGTCTGGAAACAGTGACCACTGTTAAAACCTTCCTGCTAATTGTGCTCGCTGACGCGCGTTAAGCCGCCGAGGGCACGGGCGTATGGGATGTCGGGATCGAGGTGGCGCAGCTCCTCAGCGAGGCAATCGGCGTCGGAACGTGCCGTCATAGCCACGTAGGAGTCCGGCAGACCCGGAGAGCTCACGCGGACAGTGCGCTCGTCGACGACGGAAACGGCAATGGAACCATCGGCCCTGTTAATCACTAGCGATGTAATCGGAACATTGTGAATAATCGCACTCGTGCCTTCTGCCGGAAGGCGGGTGACTTCGACGTCGAGGCAACTTGCCAGCCAACCTCCAGCAATGTCGACACTAGGGTTGTCAACCGGGCCCGTAATCGAAATCGATTCAATATGTTGCTCCGGGTTGCGGTCAAGAGTCGAAGCCACAATGCCGCGCCACAAGGTAATGCGCGACCACATCATGTCAGAATCGCCCTCCGCGTAGCCGCTGCTCAACCGCAGCAAAGCATTGCCGGTGGTGGTGCGGCGCGTATTGGTAATGCGCCTGTGGGCAAGCCGACCAAGAGGCGCTTCCGCAGGCCGTTTAGGTGTGGCCGTCGGCCACCAAGCGACAATCGGGGTGTCAGGCAAAAGCAGCGGGATAACCACGGAGTCCATGTGTTCGACAAGCTCGCCGTAGAGCTTCATCACCACCAGCTCACTGGCGCCAGCTTCAGCCGTTAGCATAATCTCTGCGTCGAGGGCGCTGTCAGCGCCCTTATCGCCGGCGACAACAACGAGCACGCGAGCCGGGTGTTGTCGCGTGGCGGTGCGCACGGTGTCGAGAATTGAATCCATATCGTCGCGTTCGGAGGCGGCGACCAGCAGCGTGAGAACCCGGCCCGTGGCCAAGGAGTACAACTCCTCACCGTGCAGCAGCGAATTGGCGATTTCCTCCGTGGAGGTATTGGTCAATATCAGATTCAACGGGATAACTCTCCTTCACGTCAGGGTCGGCGCCACACGCGGCCGGACCGGCTCATCATCTCGTCCGCTGAGGGCGGACCCCACGTGCCGGCGGCGTAGTCCTCGGGGCGACCTGAGGACTCCCAATGCTTCAAAATGGGATCAAGGATCTGCCAACTACGCTCCACCTCGTCGTTGGTGGGAAAGAGGCTTTGCTCGTCCAACAGCGCATCCAAGATGAGGCGCTCGTATGCTTCCGGGGACTGCTCAGTAAAAGCCTCCGAGTAGCTGAAGTTCATGTTCACGTCGCGGACCTCCAATGCCGAACCCGGCACTTTGGAACCGAAACGCATAAGTACACCCTCATCGGGTTGGATACGCAACACGACAGCGTTGTTAGTCAACGACTCAGTCTGTCCAGGAAGGAAAGGCTGGTAGGGGGGTCGTTTGAGCACGACAGCGATCTCGGTAACACGCCGACCGAGACGCTTGCCGGTCCGCAGGAAGAAAGGCACTCCCGCCCAACGCCGCGAATTGATGCTTAACGTGCAGGCGGCGAAAGTTTCGGTGGTCGAAGACGGGTCGAAACCTTCCTCGTCGCGCAGACCGACAACTCTTTCAGATCCTTGCCACCCCGCGGTGTACTGCCCGCGGGCCGTTGTCTCGTCGAAAGGCCCCACCGCAGAGGTGGCCCGCAGCACCTTGAGCTTTTCAGCTTTGAGTTGGCGGGGAGAAAAAGAAGCTGGTTCTTCCATGGCCACCAGCGCCACAAGCTGAATGAGGTGGTTTTGGATGACGTCGCGTGCCGCCCCGATACCGTCGTAGTAGCCGGCGCGTCCTCCCAAGCCGATGTCTTCGGCCATGGTGATTTGGACGTGGTCGATGTAGTTGGCGTTCCAAATAGGTTCAAACATTTGGTTGGCAAAGCGCAAGGCCAGGATGTTTTGCACTGTCTCTTTGCCGAGGTAGTGATCAATGCGAAACACAGAGCGCTCCGGAAAGACCTCACCCACGATCTCGTTGAGTTTATGGGCGGATTCTTCGTCGTGGCCGAAGGGTTTTTCAATGATCACGCGGCGCCATTGTCCCTCAGTCGGTGCCGCTAGCCCGCAGCGATCGAGCTGGTGGACCACGGAGGAGAAAAACTGCGGGGGAATAGACAAGTAGTAGGCCCAGTTTCCGCCGGTGCCGCGGGTGTTGTCGAAGGTGCGCAGCATCTCACCGAGGCGGTCGAAGGCTTCGTCGTCGTCAAAGTTGCCGCGCACAAAGTGCATGCCTTCGGCGAGGCGCTGCCAGACGTTGTCGTCGAAACGCGTACGCGAGAAAGCCTCGACGGCGTTGCGCACGTAGTCCTCAAAGTCGGTTTTGTCCCATTCGCGGCGACCGTAGCCGACCAGGGTGAAACCTGCGGGCAAAAGTCCCCGGTTGGCCAAGTCGTAAACGGCGGGAAGCAGCTTCTTGCGGGCCAAATCGCCCGTCACGCCGAAGATCACCATTCCGGAAGGCCCCGCGATGCGGGGCAGGCGTGTGTCATCGCTTTGGCGCAGCGGGTTTGTTGGGTGCTGATCGAAAGCAACAGTCACGAAAAATACCTCGCAATGGTGATAGGTGCGTGTTTACTTCAGGTTTTCGCGCATCGAGTCGAGTAGTTCCTGCCAAGCGTCGACGAACTTTTCGACGCCCTCGCGCTCCAGCACCTGGACTACATCATTCATGTCGATGCCGACGCCTTCGAGCGCGTCGAATACCTCTTTCGCTTCCCCGGCAAACCCCGTGAGCGTGTCGCCGTGCAGGCCGCCTTGCTCGAGTACCGCGTCGATGGTGTCCTCGGGCATCGTGTTGACGGTGTAGGGTCCGGCCAGCTCAGTGACGTACATTGTTTGCGGGTAATCGGGGTTTTTCACGCTTGTCGACGCCCACAGTGGCCGCTGCTTGTGGCCCCCTTCCGGCAAATCACGCGTTTGTAGGAAATTCTTCACAAACAATTGGTACGCCAATCGCGCGTTGGCAATGCCTGCCTTGCCCCGCAGAGCCAGCGCTTCTTCGGTGCCGATGGTCTCTAGGCGCTTATCCACCTCGGAATCCATGCGGGAGACGAAAAAGGAGGCCACGGAGTGGATCGTGGAGACATCATGTCCGTTGGCCGCAGCCTGGTCAAGGCCCTTCTTATAAGCGTCGATGACCTGTGCGTAGCGCTCAACGGAAAAGATCAAGGTGACGTTGACCGAAATTCCCGAAGCGAGCGCTGCGGTGATCGCAGGCAATGATTCGTCGGTAGCCGGAATTTTAATCATGACGTTTGCGCGGTCGACGAGTTCCCACAGCCTTTTCGCCTGTTCGATGGTGCGCTGCTCGTCGGCGGCGAAGCGCGGGTCCACCTCGATGGACACGCGACCATCGCGGCCGTCGGTGCGTTCATAAACCTCTTTGAACACATCGCAGGCATGGCGGACATCTTCGACGCTCATGGCGTAAACAGCTTCGTCGACATCCGCGCCGGCCGCTTTCAACTCGCTAAGTTGGGCGTCGTAAGCCGTGCCTGCGGACATGGCCTTAGCAAAGATCGCCGGGTTGGTAGTTACTCCCACAACCGACTTCTCGGCGCGAACTGCGTCAAGATTGCCGCTGGTGAGGCGGTCGCGGGAGAGGTCGTCGAGCCAGGTGGAAGTCCCGATCTCCAGAAGTTCGTCGATGTAGCTCACGGTGAATCAGTCCTTAGTTGCTAGCGTTGCGGACAGACGACAGGGACTCGCGGGCAGCTTTGGCGACGTTGTCGGCGGTAAAACCGAAGCGCTCGAAAAGCTCCGCGCCCGGAGCCGAAGCGCCGAAGTGCTCAAGGGAAACATTGCGGCCGTGATCACCGGTGAAACGGTGCCATGGCATTGCAATGCCAGCCTCCACAGAAACACGGGCTTTGACCGCGGCGGGCAACACCGACTCGATGTAGCTGTCCTCCTGCTCCAAAAACCACTCGATGGAGGGAAAGGAAACCACTCGGGTGGCGCTACCTTCAGCCTCGAGTAACTTCGCGGCCTCGACAGCGTACTGTACCTCGGAACCGGTGGCCATAAGAATAACGTCGGGAGTTGCCTTGGAGCCTTCGACAAGCACGTAGGCACCGCGGGCGACACCTTCGAAGGCCTTGTCTTTCGTCCCCTCAAGCACCGGCAGGTTCTGGCGCGACAAGGCGAGGGCTTTGGGCTGTTGCTTGCCTTCAAGAGCGGCCTTCCACGCGGCGGCAGTCTCGTTGGCGTCGGCGGGGCGCACAACCACCAAATCCGGGATGGCGCGCAGCGCAGTCAGAGTTTCAACAGGCTGATGAGTAGGACCGTCCTCGCCAAGGCCGATCGAGTCGTGGGTAAATACGTAGTAGCCGTCGATACCTGACAAGGCTGCGACTCGGATAGCTGGGTAGAGGTACTCGGAAAAGATGAGGAAGGTTCCACCGTAGACGCGGGTGCCGCCATGCAGCGCAATCCCGTTCATGACGGCACCCATGGCATGCTCGCGCACACCGAAATGCAGGTTGCGACCATAAGGCTGGGCGTTAAACATATTGGTTGTGATGTCCTCCGGGCCGAAGGAGGAAGCGCCCTTGATCAAGGTGTTGTTGGATCCGGCCAGGTCAGCAGAGCCACCCCACATCTCAGGCAGCGCCGCCGCGGCGGCCTGGATGACAGCCTCGGAAGCTTTGCGGGTAGCTAAGCCCTTTTCATCAGCATCCCACGTAGGCAAATTTGAGTCCCAACCTTCCGGCAGTTCACGGGCACTCAAACGATCGAGCAGAGCCTTGTTCTCCGGGTTCGCTTTCGCCCAAGCCTCGAACTTCTCGTCCCACGCAGCTCGCTTCGCAGCAGCGCGCTGCACCAGCTTGCGGGTGTGGGCGATGATGTCGTCTTCGATGGGGAAATTCTTCTCCGGGTCGAAGTCGAGCTGCTTTTTTACCTCAGCGATTTCTGCGGCGCCCAACGCCGCACCGTGAACTGCACCCGTGTTCTGCATGTTCGGAGCGGGGTAGCCAATAACGGTCTTGACGCGCACGATGGTGGGCCGCTGAGTCTCCGCTTTTGCTTGCGCCACGGCCCTTTCAATGGCGACGATGTCTTCGCCGGATTCCACGGTCAAGGTCTGCCACCCGTAGGCCTCGTAACGCTTCATCACGTCTTCGGTAAAGGCGATTCGTGTGTCATCCTCGATCGAAATACGGTTATCGTCCCAAAACAGGATCAGATTGCCCAGTTGTTGGGTGCCGGCCAGGGAGCTAGCCTCAGCGGTGACGCCTTCTTGAAGGCAGCCGTCGCCGGCAATGACGTAGATGAAGTGGTCGAAAGGGGACTCGCCAGCAGGTGCCGTCGGGTCGTAGAGGCCGCGTTCGCGCCGCGCCGCCATCGCCATCCCCACGGCGGAAGCCAGTCCCTGGCCGAGCGGGCCAGTAGTGATCTCCACGTGGTCAGTGTGGTTGAACTCCGGGTGGCCAGGTGTCTTCGAACCCCAGGTGCGCAGATCCTTCAGATCCTGCAATTCGAGGCCGAAACCACCGAGGTAGAGCTGAACGTACTGCGTCAAAGAGGAGTGCCCGTTGGACAGAACAAAGCGGTCACGGCCGACCCAGTGGCGGTCCGTTGGGTCAAGGTTCATCACCCGCTGATACAAGGTGTAGGCCAGCGGGGCGAGCGACATCGCGGCACCGGGGTGGCCCGAACCGCAGTTTTCTACGGCATCAGCGGCGAGTACACGGGCAGTATCGACCGCGCGAGTGTCCGCCTCTGTCCAATCGTCCGGGTAGTTGCGTACAGTCATCGCAGCAAGTTCGGGGGACAGGCTCACAATTTCCTCACTTCACGTTTTCGCTCATTGGTCTGGGGGCATCAGTGGAAGCACCCGAAAGTGCAGCCTCCTGACCGCCTTTGGGAAACCAGCCTAATCATTTGCTTGTCGATGTGTTTCACAGCACCGCCTTTGGGTCAGATGGTGTTTTGTTTTGCTCGAAGTTGGCGCGTGTTCAATTACCTCCGGAGGCGGTGCGGGCGCTACCATCGTCCAAAGGATTGATTTCAGCGGCGAATGTGCGGAACTTTCCCCGGCCGCGCGCCGACAACTAACGTGCGAGACTAACGCGCCTTCAATGCCGAGCTGTGCGAGCAAAGCGGAAGCGCTGGACCCGGGCCCCGGGTTCTTTGAGTTTTTGTGTGGAGGAAGATTTTTGGAGACCATCAAGGCCTATTTTGCGCTGACGAAGCCGAGGGTCATTGAGCTCCTTCTCGTCGCGGCGATCCCGGCCATGCTGCAGGCGGACCGCGGCAGCGTCAATGTGTGGCTTATTCTTGGGACGCTGCTCGGGGGATGGATGGGCGCCGGAGCCGCCAACACCTTCAACATGGTCGCGGATTATGACATCGACCAGAAAATGGGACGCACCAGAGCCCGCCCCTTGGTTCGCGCCAAGGTGACTAAGAAGCGTGCCGCGGTGTTTGCTTGGGCGCTGTTGGTCTTGAGCGTTCTGTGGCTTGGATTCTTGTGTAAGTCCTGGCTAGCGGCCTTCTTTATCATTTTGACTAACTGGTTCTACATCTTCATTTACACGAAGTGGTTGAAGCGGCGCACGTGGCAAAACGTCATCTGGGGCGGGGCAGCAGGGTGCATGCCGGTGTTGGTGGGGTGGGCAGTGATCCGCGACAACGTCCACGACGGCTCCCCGGACCGCTGGTGGCAGGCCATCGTGATGTTCCTCATCATCTTCTTCTGGACCCCGCCTCACACCTGGGCCCTGGCGATGAAGTATCGCGAAGACTACGCGCGAGTCAATGTTCCGATGTTGCCCGTGGTGGCCTCTCCAGCAGAAACCACCCGCCAAATCCTCATCTACTCGTGGGTCACGGTCGGGACTTCACTTTTGTTGGTTCCGGCGGCGTCCTGGATTTATCTTGTCGTTGCCCTTGCATCCGGTGCGGCGTTCCTTGCCGTGGCGACGAAATTGCACAACGACGTCAAGCGCGGAATCGACGTCAAACCTTTGAAGCTTTTTATCTTGTCGAATAACTACCTAGCTGCACTGTTCTTAGCCTTGTCGGTGGATGCGGTGCTCGGCTGGCAAACGCTGTCGCAATTGCTTTAAGACGCGCTCCACCAGCTTGTGTGAACGAGATGGTTAAGGCACTCCGCGACGATAGTTGTATTTTTCAACCCTAAACCTTGACCGCTTTATTGACCCCGAATACATCCGTGTTGTGCGCGTTGCTGGCTCGTTGTCTCGCCCGCCAAAAAGCCAAAGCCGAGGGCAGAAATTTCGTGCAGAAGCAGGCAAGGGCAATCGCCTGAACACGCCCAACGGAGGGGAAGGGGGGGTTAGGTAAGCGTCGGCAAGCGCCGTTTGGCGTGCGCGTAGAGGAAGGAGTTGAAGGCCACGACGAGAGATGACATTGCGATGTGCGCCGGAATCGTCCAGCGGGGCACACCCAAGTAGTACTGAGTTACGCCAATCGCCCACTGGACAAAGATCATCGCGATAAGAACCAAGGCTGTGCGCTGCGCGTCCTGCGGCGCCTTCGTGCGGCGCAGCAGGAGAGAGGCGGCTGCTGTTGCCAAAAGGTAGATATACATGCAGGTCGCGTGAACGTAGACGAGCATGCGAGTGTCCATTTGCAGACGTCCCTCCATGCCCACCCCTGCATCACCAGAGTGCGGTCCGGAACCTGTGACCATGGTGCCGGTAACCAGCACCAGCGACATCGCTACGGCAGCAACTACCGTTAAAAATCGAGCGTGGGAGCTGTAACGCTGGGTGGGGGAGGTATCGTCAGGTTCAGCGAGGCGCATGTAGAGCAGCCCAGCGACCCACACCAGGATCATTGAAGGCAAAAAGTGGAGAGCAACCGCCCACCAGTTGAGTTGAACGCGCACAGAGATGCCGCCGATGACCGCTTGGAGGACGATTCCGGCCAAAGAAATGATTGCCAGCCGTTTGATTTCGGAGCGTCGCTTCGCGCGCAACACCGCGTTGACAACGAGAATGGCCAGCGCCGCTAGCACCAATGCGAGGAGTCGGTTGCCAAATTCGATGGCCTGGTGAATCCACGGCGCGGCGCCCGCGACCGGGGTAAGAGAGCCCTCGTGGCAAAGCGGCCACGTGTCGCATCCCAGGCCGGAGCCTGTGACTCGCACCAAGGATCCGGTGACTGTGATCGCGCCTTGCCCAATGAGCAGCAGCATGCCCAAGATGCGTTGCTGCGCAAGAGTTGGGTTCGTCCACCAGCCGAAGCGGCCAGCGCGTTGTCCTAGAGCCGCGTGCTCTGGGGAGGATGAATGGGTCGTGGTGCTCACGTTGGACCTGCAACCTTCCTTATGCAACTTTTGTTCGATTCATAGCTTAAACCACGGTGATGCAAATCTTCAGATCTCGTGCTCAGCCGTCAAAGCGGAACCAGCGTAGCGTTCCGGCGACTGCGCCCAAGGCCCACAGCGCCAGCGAAATCCACGCTCCTGGGTGAAAGACCAAAGCGAAGGATTGACTGAGCGCCCCGGCGAGCGCCACCGTGGGCACCGCGTTGTACCACCCGGCCGCGGAGATGTCGCCGGAGTACACCACCCAGCCGACAGCGCCCATGAGAATCAACCATACAAGGTTGGCTAGGGCGAGAACTGTTTCGGAGCTTAGTGAGCCGCCCATGAGTAAACCCAGCGCACTAAAGGTTGCCACCCCTATGAGCAGGCAGGCTAAGCCGGCGAAGGCCCCCGCTGGGGTGACACTCCAGCCGATAAGTAGCGCCAGCGCCCCCAAAGCGAGGATTTGGACGGCGACGGTGGCGAGCACGCCGAGGATTTTTCCGGCAATGATGGTCCAGGCAGGCACCCCCGAAGCGCCCGTGCGTTTGAGGGCGCCGTAACGGCGGTCAAAAGCCAGCGAAATCGCTTGGCCGGTAAACCCGGCGCTGCTCGCGGCGACGGCAAAGACCATCGGCACGATCCGATCCAGCTCGAAGCCTGTGCCGGCGATGGTGAGTTTCGCTGAGGCGATCAAGATGGCGGCGGGAACGAGGATGTTTAAAAGGAGCTGCTCACCGTGGCGCAGCATCAGCTTTGCTTCAATGCGGCCCTGGGCGGCGACCATACGCGCAACGGGGGCGCGTTTGGGGCGCGGCGTGAAGGTACCGGGCTTGATGCGTGCGTTCGTGTGTGTGGTGCTCATTTTTATCAGCTCCTAAGTTCGCGTCCGGTGATGTCGAGGAAAACGTCTTCGAGGTTGCGGTGGGTGACCCCAAGCTCCCGAATCTGGACGTGTTGTGCTGCTGCTTCGGCGGTGAAAGCGGCAATAACGTCAGGTGCTGCGGTGCCAAGGACGCGATAATGCAGCGGACGTGGTACTTCGGCCTGCGCCCCGAAGCGCTCAAGCGCCAGGTTTAAAGCAGCTACGTCGAGCGCTTCGGCGGTTTCTACAGACAGCAGTGGAAAGCGATCATCAGAAGTCAGCTCGGAGGGGCTGCCTTTCGCCACGACTTTTCCCTTATCCATGATGACCACCTTGTCAGCGAGGGACTCAGCCTCGTCCATGAGGTGAGTGGTTAACAGGACTGTTACTCCGTCGCGTTTGAGCGCGGAAATGATGTCCCACACTGCCAGGCGAGATTGCGCGTCCATGCCGGCCGTGGGCTCGTCGAGGAACACGAGTTCTGGGCGACTAATGAGGGCTAAAGCGAGGGAGAGGCGTTGCTTCTGCCCTCCGGAAAGCCTGCGGTAGGTGGTCTTTTGTACACCGCCGAGCCCAAGTAGTTCGATGAGCCACTCGGGGTCGTGCGGGTCCTCGTTGTAGGAAGCGGATAGTTTAAGCATGTCACGCACGGTGATGCCGGAGTAAGATCCCCCGCCTTGGAGCATGATTCCGATGCGTTCGCGGACCGCTTCGGGTTTGGTTGCGGGGTCGAGCCCGAGGACTCGAATGTGCCCGGAGGTAGGGGAAGCGAAGCCTTCGCACATTTCCACTGTGGTGGTTTTTCCGGCGCCGTTCGGCCCGAGCAGGGCTAGGATTGTT
Source organism: Corynebacterium sp. BD556 (assembly GCF_038452275.1). Lineage (NCBI taxonomy): Bacteria > Bacillati > Actinomycetota > Actinomycetes > Mycobacteriales > Corynebacteriaceae > Corynebacterium > Corynebacterium mayonis. The sequence goes on along the minus strand of NZ_CP141643.1, from coordinate 794,271 downwards.
CCTTTGTCCACGCTGAAACTGAGGCCGTCGACGGCTGTGACGTCGCCGAAGCGCTTGACGACGTTATCGACGACCAATGCTGCCTTCGATTCCGACCCTTTTGCTCCACCGAAAGTTGTAGCCATAGCCGTCGAGTCTAGACGCTCAGAGAAGTGTTTTGGATGGTGAGTTTGGTTAGTTGAGGATTCGCCGCCCGGCGCGTTTGTACCACCACCACGCTGCTCCGGCGAGAAGAAGATAAGCCACGGCCGCGCTGATGTAGATAGTTGCGATCGTGGCCGCAGACAAAGCGAGGCCCCGGGGGAGAACGAGGAAACTAAAGACGGCGGAATACAGGGCAACGCCGGCCCGGAAGGCGAAACGGTTGGCCCACGCAGCCAGCGGGAGAATCGCCCACAGCGCATACCACGGGTGCACAACGGGGAAAAGAATTACGAGGACGACAGTGGAGACTCCTAACCCACCGACGGGGTGAATGGTGCCTCTATACGTTGCCCATAAGAGACGCACCATAAAAGCCAATGCAATGGCGAGTCCAACGCTTCGCGTGACAACCATCGTGGCCTCCGTGTGGTCCCCGAGCCCCAGCAGGGAGCCGAGAAAACCAGCAGTGATGCCAATGTCGGTGGTCACTGACAACCAGCTACGGATGGTGGCGGCACCACCTTGGCCAGTGATCCACCCGAGGCCGATTCCCGTGGCGACAGTTGCCGCAGCTATAGCGGCAACTAACACGGCTATCTGGAAGGCTGCTGCCGCGGGCAAAGCCCATCGGTGCAGCCGCGGTTCCAGGTGGCGGGCGGTTGCCATACCCACGAATCCGAGGGCGATAAAACCCGTCACCTTCACCATGCCGCCGCACGCTATGAGGGCTCCGGACGAAATAAGTAGGCCCCACCCACTGGCAGGCTGGGAGGATATACGTTCCAGCCCCTTTAACCCTAGCTCCAGGCCGACCAAAACCAGCCCGAGCAACAAGGCTTCGTTGTGGATTCCCCCGATGAGGTGCAGAACCGTCAGCGGGTTGAGGATCCCCAGCCAGATCGCTGTTGGCCGCGAGATGTCGCAGCGGCGCGCCAGCGCAATGACCGCCCACGTCGCCGCGGCGATCCCGCACAAGGAAACAGCGCGGTGCGCTAAGACGCCAAGAAGAATAGAATCGCCGGTCAGCTTTGAAATCAGCGCGGCTACACCCAAAGCAACCGGACCATACGGGGAGGGGGAGTGTGCCCAGATGAAAGGTACGGAGCGGGCCAGGTGATTTTCGGCGCCGAGGATTTCCACCGGGCCAGCCGAATAGGGGTCCAAGCCTTGGCGCACAATCGACCCCTGCGCGAGATAAGAGTAGATGTCCTGGGTAAACAAAGGAGCGGTAAAAAACAGGGGGATGACCCAGGCGATAAGCGTGCGGATAAGCACCGGGGTGTCCACGCGAGCGCGTTGTTTGCCCGCCCCCACGAAAGGCCCCATCAGCAACCAGGCGGTAACGAGCAGGCCGGTCCCCAACAACACTAGTGAGGAAGATGTCTGCAGCATCCGGCCCATGAAGGCTCCACCGGGCAGATCTTTATAGGGGTTTCCAACCACCGGAAGTGCGCCTGCGCCCAGACCGCCTAAGCCCATCAGCAGTGTCCCGACGAGGCCCAGCCAACGCAAGAGAGAAAAGCGGTTAACCTCGCTGATGGTGGGGAGGGTGAGGTGGGCGTCGTCAAGCGTGCGCTGATGAAGCTTTGAGGAACGCGACCCTGCCCGACCCATGCGGGGCAACACTGAGAGGAAGGCGTTTCTGCGCGGTATCACGGTGGTTGAGCTTAGTGGAGGCGAAACTCAGTGCGGCTTCGTACCCCGGTCCGGCGGAATGATTTTACGCACACTACTGTTGTAAAAAGGTGGATGCGGGATACTGCGATGCGGCGCATGAAAATTTCCCGCTGTGACATCAAAGGCGAGAGAGGTGAAGACATGACCCACAAGAAGCGACAGCCGGACGTGCCGGGTGGCGGCACTCGCCACGATGTCATGTCGCTGCTGCTCAAACTCGGCCCAGTCACCGCAACCGAAATCGGGGAGTCCCTCGGACTATCCGCAGCCGGTGTCAGGCGCCACCTGGACAAGCTGGTTGAAGAAAACTACGCCGAAACCTGCGAACCGCACGCAGTAGCCGGTGAAGGCGCGGGACGGGGACGCCCCGCGAAGCACTTTCGTCTCACCCAGCACGGCCGTAATTTATTCGGCAACCACTATGACACCATGGCAGCAGAAGCCTTCGGTGCCCTCCGCGCACTCGGCGGCGATGACGCTGTCCGGGCACTAGCAAAACAGCGGGTAAATCAGTTGCTGGCCGGCATCGAAGGAGCAGCACTAGGTGCAGACAACTCGGAAATGCTCAACGACGACCAAGTCGAAGATGTCGCCAGGGAACTTGCCCGGACTCTGGATGAATCCGGGTACGCTGCAACAGTGACGCGGGCTGGCAATGGCATCCAAATATGCCAACATCATTGCCCCGTCGCGGCGGTGGCAGCGCAGCACCCAGAATTGTGTGAGGCTGAGCACCAAGCGATTTCTGCACTTGTTGGCAGACATATTCAACCGCTGGCGCTCATCGCCGACGGCAATGGCATCTGCACCACCAACATCCCCCTAGCCCGGGCTACCCAGGCCAGGAACCCATCTGAAAGGAGCGGAGACATTGACTGAGACAACTCCCGCACCCGGCCTGGAAAGGCCAATGAACGACGACGAGATCATCGAGTCCATCGGCGCGTATAACTACGGTTGGCATGACTCTGATGAAGCCGGCGCTTCCGCACGACGCGGACTCAACGCCGACGTCGTGCGCGACATCTCCTCCATCAAGCAGGAGCCGGAGTGGATGACCGAGCAGCGCCTGAAGGCCCTCGACATCTTCGACAAGAAGCCAATGCCGACGTGGGGTGCAGACCTGACGGGCATCAACTTCGATGAGATTAAGTACTACGTGCGGTCAACAGAAAAGCAGGCGACCTCCTGGGAGGATCTGCCAGAAGACATCAAGAACACCTACGACAAGCTCGGCATCCCCGAGGCGGAGAAGCAGCGCCTTGTCGCCGGTGTCGCGGCCCAGTACGAGTCCGAGGTGGTCTACCACCAGATTCGCGAGGACCTCGAGGCCAAGGGCGTCATTTTCGTCGATACTGACACTGCCCTGCGAGAGCACGAGGAGATGTTTAAGGAGTATTTCGGGTCTGTCATTCCAGCCGGTGACAACAAGTTCTCCGCCCTAAACTCCGCCGTGTGGTCTGGCGGCTCCTTCATCTACGTTCCGCCGGGGGTCCACGTGGACATCCCGCTGCAGGCCTACTTCCGTATCAACACGGAAAATATGGGCCAATTCGAGCGCACATTGATCATCGTCGACGAGGACGCTTACGTCCACTACGTCGAGGGCTGCACCGCGCCGATCTACAAGTCGGACTCTTTGCATTCCGCAGTCGTTGAGATCATCGTCAAAAAGGGTGGCCGCTGCCGCTACACCACCATCCAGAACTGGTCGAACAACGTCTACAACCTGGTGACTAAGCGCGCCAAGGCTGAAGAAGGCGCGACCATGGAGTGGGTTGACGGAAATATCGGCTCCAAGGTGACCATGAAATACCCGGCTGTGTGGATGACTGGAGAGCACGCCCGCGGCGAAGTCCTCTCCGTCGCCTTCGCCGGCGAGGGCCAGTTCCAAGACACCGGTGCGAAGATGACGCACATGGCCCCCTACACGTCCTCGTCGATCGTGTCCAAGTCGGTGGCCCGCAGCGGTGGCCGTGCAGCCTACCGCGGTCTGGTGCAGATCAACGCAAACGCACACCACTCGACTTCCAACGTTGAGTGTGACGCGCTGCTGGTAGACAACATTTCGCGCTCGGATACATACCCGTACAACGACATCCGCAACGACCACGTGACACTTGGCCACGAGGCGAAAGTGTCGAAGGTTTCTGAGGAGCAACTGTTTTACCTCATGTCGCGCGGCATTGAGGAAGAAGATGCCATGGCGATGATTGTGCGCGGTTTCGTTGAGCCGATTGCGAAGGAACTGCCCATGGAGTATGCGCTGGAGCTGAACCGTCTAATTGAACTGCAAATGGAAGGATCGGTGGGTTAAACAATGACGGAAACTACCGTCGACACAGTCAAGGCTGCGACGCCCCATAACACCAAAGGCGATTTGTTCACCTCCTTCAACGTCGAGGATTTTGCGATCCCCGGCGGCCGCGACGAAGTGTGGCGCTTTATTTCCTTGCGTCGCCTGCGTGGACTGCACAATGGCACCTTCGCTGAGGTTGTCGAGGCCAAGATCAAGGTTGAGGGTCCCGAGGGCGTTAAAGTTGAGCAAGTCACGCCTGACGACGACCGCCTTAAGGCCGCCGGTGGGCCGGTCGACCGCGTCGCCGCTCAGGCTTGGACGTCCGCGAAGTCCGGCACCATCGTGACCATCCCGGCTGACACCGTGCTGCGCGAGCCGGTCACGATCACCATTACCGGCGCTGGTGCGGGTGTGACCACTTTTGGCACCATTTTGATCGAGGCGAAAACGCACGCTGAGGCGACGGTGCTGGTCAATTACGAAGGCACCGGCACCCACGCTGACAACGTCAATTGGGTCATCGGCGACGGCGCCCGTGTCCACGCCGTCGTTGACACGAACTGGGATAGTGACGCCGTTCACCTTGGATCGCAGCAGATCACCGTGGGCCGCGACGCCACCTTGCGCCACACCGTGGCCGCGTTTGGCGGAGAGGTTGTGCGGATAACTCCACGGGTGGGCTTTAGCGCCCCTGGTGGAGATGTCGAGCTGACTGGCGTGTACTTCGCCGACGCGGGCCAGTACATTGAAAACCGTCTGCTCGTCGACCACTCGGTGCCTAATTGCCGCTCAAATGTCCTCTACAAGGGCGCTTTGCAGGGCGACCGCAGCTCCGACAAACCGGATGCCCGCACGTGTTGGGTGGGCGACGTTTTGATTCGTGCAAACGCACAGGGCACGGATACCTATGAAACTAACCGCAATCTTGTGCTCACCGATGGCGCCCGTGCCGACGCAGTTCCGAATCTGGAGATCGAAACTGGTGAGATCGCGGGTGCTGGCCACGCTGCCACGGTCGGCCGTTTCGACGATGACCAGATCTTCTACCTGCGTTCCCGCGGAATCCCGGAGCAGGAGGCGACCCGCCTGATCATTCGTGGCTTTTTCAACGAGGTCCTCAACATGATCCCGGTCGAGTCGGTCCGCGACGAGCTTATTGCCCGTGTTTCCGGCGAGCTTGAAAACGCCCACCTCTAATTGCCCACCCGTGAACCTAGATAGAAAGTAGACGGATACTTACCCATGCCTACTCTGGAAATTAAAAACCTTCACGCCAATGTCCTGCCGAACGAGGAAGGCCAAGAGCCGACCCCGATCCTCAAAGGCGTCAACCTCACCATCAAGTCCGGTGAGACTCACGCAATAATGGGCCCGAACGGCTCCGGCAAATCTACTCTTGCCTACACCATCGCGGGCCACCCGAAGTACGAGGTGACTGACGGCGAGGTGCTGTTAGACGGCGAGAATATCCTGGAAATGGATGTCGATGAACGGGCCCGCGCCGGCATGTTCCTGGCGATGCAGTACCCGGTCGAGGTCCCCGGTGTGTCCTCGTCGAACTTCATGCGCTCCGCCGTTACTGCTGTGCGCGGTGAGGCCCCGAAGCTGCGCGAATGGGTCCAAGAGCTCAACGCAGCACGCGAGTCTTTGCAGATGGACGCATCTTTTTCGGAGCGCTCCGTCAACGAGGGGTTCTCTGGCGGTGAGAAGAAGCGTCACGAGGTCATGCAGTTGGCTTTAATGAAGCCAAAGTTCGCCGTCATGGACGAGACGGATTCCGGCCTTGACGTTGACGCGCTGCGCATCGTTTCGGACGGTATCAACAAATACCAGGACGAGACTAATGGTGGAGTGCTCATGATCACCCACTACAAGCGCATCTTGAACTACGTCAAGCCGGATTATGTGCACATTTTCGCCGGAGGCAAGATCGTCAAAACCGGCGACGCGTCTTTGGCAGATGTTCTCGAGTCTGAAGGCTACGAGAAGTTCATCTAATGTCTTACACACTTTCAGACGGAACGCTCAACGTGGAGGCTATCCGCGCGGAGTTTCCGATCCTGTCACGCACTGTGCGCGATGGCAAACCTTTGGTTTACCTCGATTCGGGTGCGACCTCGCAGCGACCGGAACGCGTGTGGAACGCGGAGCGCGACTTTGTGCTGAACAATTTCGCGCCTGTCCACCGTGGCTCCTACCAGCTTGCGGAGGAAGCCACCGACTCCTACGAGACGGCCCGCGAGAACATCGCGGGTTTTGTGGGCGCGTCGAGCCACGAGATTGCCTTTGTGAAAAACGCAACGGAGGGCCTTAACCTCATTGCCTACACGCTTGGCGACGACCGAGCTGGCGCCCTGCGCGTCGGCGCGGGCGACACGATTGTGGTCACTGAGCTTGAACACCACGCCAATCTCGTGCCCTGGCAGGAATTGGCGCGCCGCACTGGCGCGCACCTGAAGTGGTATTCGATGACGCCTGATGGGCGTATAGACATGGATTCGCTGGATTTAGACGAGTCCGTCAAGGTTGTTGCTTTTACCCATCAGTCGAACGTGACGGGAGCGCAAGCTAATGTGACGGAGATGGTGCGCCGAGCGAAGGCAGTCGGTGCGCTGACCGTTTTGGATGCTTGCCAGTCGGTGCCGCACATGCCGGTGGATTTCCATGCCCTCGACGTTGACTTCGCGGCTTTCTCGGGCCACAAGATGTGTGGGCCTTCTGGAGTGGGTGTTGTTTATGGCAAGGGTGGCCACCTGGATGAACTGCCGCCTTTTTTAACGGGCGGGTCGATGATTGAAGTGGTCAAGATGGACCACTCGACCTACATGCCTGCGCCGCAGCGCTTCGAGGCCGGCACCCAGATGACCAGCCAAGTCGTTGGCCTCGGTGCGGCAGTGCAATTCCTCAGCGAGGTCGGGATGGACGCCATTGAAGCCCACGAGCAAAAACTGACCGCGCTAGCGCTGGAGAAGATGCAGCAGATCGAAGGTCTGCGCATCGCCGGGCCGCTGACAGCCGCCCAACGGGGCAGCGCCATAGCTTTCACGGTGGAAGGGCTGCACCCGCACGACTTAGGTCAGGTTTTGGACTCCGCGGGCGTGGCGGTTCGTACCGGGCACCACTGTGCCTGGCCCGCGCACCGCGGCCTGTCGGTCCAGTCGACGGCGCGCGCTAGCTTTTACCTCTACAACACGGAGGCGGAAGTTGAGGCACTTGTTCTAGCGATTGAAAAAGCAAAGAAGTTCTTTGGGGTGTAGCGCATGAACCTGGAATCTATGTACCAAGAGGTCATTCTCGATCACTACAAAAACCCCCAGTACGCGGGGCTGCGGGACCCTTTCGAGGCGGAGGTCCACCACGTCAACCCTTCCTGCGGTGACGAGTTGACGCTGCGGGTGCGGCTGTCTGCGGACGGTACCACCATCGACGATGTTTCCTATGAGGCGCAGGGTTGTTCGATTTCGCAGGCGTCGACAAGCGTCATGGCTGAAGAAGTCATTGGCCTGCCTGTCGAGGAGGCGATGGACAAGCTGGAAGCCTTCGACTTGATGATCACCTCGCGCGGTACTGAAAAGGGCGATCCGGACAAAATCGGCGACGGCGTGGCTTTTGCCGGTGTGGCGAAATTTCCTGCCCGTGTCAAATGCGCCCTTTTGGGTTGGAAGGCTTTCCAAGCGGCTACTGCGGACGCGCTTGAGGCGCGCCATTAACACGAAGGAGTTTTGAGACAGCAATGACCGACAGCAATTTCGGGGGTGCGCCTGAGCGCCCGACGCAGACTGCCGCGCAGGAGGAGCTCTCCGGCAAGGTTGTTGAGTACCTGTACGACGTGATCGACCCTGAGCTGGGCATCAACGTCGTTGATTTGGGGCTTGTGTACGACACATGGATCGAACAGCCGCAAGGCGCAACGAAGGCCGTCATCAATATGACCCTTACTTCTCCCGCCTGCCCCTTAACGGATGTGCTGGAGGAGCAGATAGAACAGGCGGTAACGAGCAACACTGAGGTTGATGAAGTCGAGCTCAACTGGGTATGGATGCCGCCGTGGGGCCCTCACATGATTACAGAGGAGGGCCGCGAACAGCTGCGTGCCCTCGGGTTCTCCGTCTAGCATGTGAGTGCCCGTAAACAGGGCGTAACCGGTGGTCAATCCGCCGGTTTTCGCGGCTGGATGCCGTAGTAGAGTATCGGCTTGTGATTGTCACGAACGATTTTGAAGTGCGTGTCGGAGCGCGCACGCTTCTTGACGCCCCCGGTCAACACCTGCGTGTCCAACCTGGTGACCGCATTGGGCTCGTTGGACGCAACGGTGCTGGTAAGACTACAACGATGCGCATACTGGCGGGGGAGACGCAGCCCTACGGCGGGTCGGTGACACGCTCCGGCGATATTGGTTACCTGCCGCAAGACTCGAAAGAAGGCGACATTGAGCAGACCGCGCGGGATCGTGTGCTCTCCGCGCGCGGCCTTGACCGGATTCGCAGCTCGATGGACCGCCAGCAAGAAATCATGGAGACTACTGAGGGCTCCACGCGCGACACGGCGATCCGCAAGTATTCTCGCTTGGAGGAGCAGTACCATGCCCTCGGCGGTTACGAGGCCGATTCGGAGGCGGCACAGATTTGCGTCAACTTGGGGTTGCCTGAGCGCGTCCTTGACCAACCACTGAAAACCCTTTCGGGTGGTCAGCGTCGCCGCGTGGAGCTTGCTCAGATCCTGTTTGCGGCCAATTCCGGTTCGGGAAAATCCACGACGACGTTGCTTCTCGACGAGCCCACTAACCACCTCGACGCCGACTCCATCCACTGGTTGCGGGGGTTTTTGTCGAAGCACGACGGCGGTCTGGTGATGATTTCGCACGATGTGGAGCTTCTTGACGACGTCTGCAATAAAATTTGGTACCTCGACGCTGTCCGGGCCGAAGCCGACATTTACAACATGGGCTTTAGCAAGTACAAGGATGCCCGAGCCACGGATGAGGCGCGGCGCCGTCGTGAGCGAGCCAACGCGGAGAAGAAGGCCTCTGCACTGCAAAAGCAGGCCGCCAAATTGGGGGCGAAGGCGACGAAGGCAGCAGCCGCCAAGCAAATGCTTGCGCGCGCCGACCGCATGATGAATGATCTTGATGAGGTTCGCGTGGCTGACAAGGTGGCCTCTATTTCTTTCCCGGAACCCGCCCCTTGCGGCAAGACCCCGCTCTACGGCAAGGGTTTGACCAAAATGTACGGCTCGCTTGAAGTGTTTGCGGGTGTGGATTTAGCCATCGACAAAGGTTCGCGGGTGGTTGTTCTTGGCACCAATGGTGCCGGCAAAACCACGTTGCTCAGACTGCTCGCCGGAGTCGAACGTACCGACGGCGAGGGGGGGTTGGTTTCCGGTCACGGACTTAAGGTTGGCTATTTCGCCCAGGAGCACGACACTATCGACGGCAGCAAGAGCGTGTGGGAGAACACGATCGCGGCTTGTCCAGATGCGGGACAGCAGGACTTGCGTGGCCTGCTAGGGGCTTTCATGTTTTCTGGCGATAAGTTGGACCAGCCGGCTGGCACGCTATCCGGTGGCGAAAAGACCCGCTTGGCCTTGGCCACCTTGGTTTCCTCCCGTGCTAACGTGTTGCTTCTCGACGAGCCCACGAACAACCTCGACCCCCAGTCGCGCGAGCAGGTTCTCGACGCCTTAAAGACCTACACCGGTGCGGTGGTGCTGGTCACCCACGACCCTGGAGCTGTGCGCGCACTGGAGCCGGAACGGGTGATCGTCATGCCGGAAGGCGACGAAGATCTGTGGAACGACGAATACATGGAGATCGTCGAGCTGGCTTAAAGCGTGGATTTCGGGTGGTTTATGCGAAGCTGCGGTACGTGAAGCCTCGTGGGGTGGTGAGTTAGCGCTCCGGTGGTGCTCGCCACGAAAAGAAGTTGGAGGCAGTCTTTTGCGTTCGGTGCTGTTGATTGGGCTTTCTCTCCATCCGGAAGATGCGAGTCAAGTTTGCCCGGCAGAAGAAGCTGTCCATTATGGTAGTTGGGCAAACCCAACTATGTCGTGGAGGAAGAATGACTGGTGTACCCCTGCTCGCAGTTTTCGCTGTTGCGATTGTCTTAATGATTGTCATGATTGCGCGTTGGCGGATTCACCCATTTCTTTCCATTATGACGATCTCGCTCGCCCTTGGTTTGGTTGGCGGCATCCCGCTGACCAGCCGCAAAGACGAGGCCTCAGAGACCATCCCAGGCATCGCGGAAGTAATTGGGCAGGGCTTTTCGGGGACTTTTACTTCCATCGGCATTGTCATTATTTTCGGAGCCCTCATCGGCCTAATCCTTGAAAAGACAGGTGGGGCTTTCCAAATTGCCGACGCTTTGGTGCGTCTAGTGGGGAAGACAAGGCCCGTTTTGGCCATGCAACTGATGGGCTGGATCGTCTCCATTCCTGTCTTTTGCGACTCTGGTTTTGTCATCCTCAATCCGATCCGCAAGGCATTAGCGCGTCGAACAGCGACATCCTCAGCAGCGATGACTGTGGCATTGTCTGCCGGTTTGTACATTTCCCACGTTTTTATTCCACCAACACCGGGACCGATCGCCGCCGCGAACACCCTCGGCGTCGGTGACAGTTTGCTCTTGGTCATTGGCTTAGGCACTCTGGTTTCAATCCCAGCTCTCGTTGTCTCGTACTTCTACGCCCAATACGTCGGCAAACGGGTTACCACTTCCCAAGACAGCGAGGCGATGACGGATGCGCAGCTCGAAGATCTCTATGAGCAGCTCCGTCGCTCCTATGGTCAGCTTCCCAGTTGGCGCCTGTCCGCACTGCCAATTGCTGTACCGATCTTGGCAATGGCGCTCGGTACAGTGTCAAAGGTTGCGGGATGGGAGGGCCTCATCGGCGAGATCATCGCTTTTGCTGGTACGCCAATCATCTCGCTTGCTTTAGGCCTTCTAGTAGCGATCGCGATTCTCGCCCACGTTGGCCGCGGTCGGGAACTCTACGACATCACTGAGGAGACTTTGAAAGTCGTTGGGCCGATCCTTTTTATCACCGCGGCTGGTGGTGTGTTAGGCAAAGTCATCGCCAACACCGGAATCGTTGATTTCGTGCAGGACAACGCCACAGCTTTTGCTTCCATTGGTTTGTTCTTCCCCTTCATCATTTCGGCACTTCTGAAAACTGCGCAAGGCTCGTCAACTGTTGCTTTGGTCACCACTGCGGGCATCGTTGCCCCGCTGCTTCCTAGCCTCGGGATGGAAAGCCCCGTGCAAATCGTCTTGGCTGTGCTGGCAATCGGCGCGGGCGCGATGACAGTCTCCCACGCCAACGACTCTTATTTCTGGGTGGTTACTAACTTTGGTGGAATGACTCCGCAGCAGGGCTACCGGACGCAAACCGTCGTGACCTTGCTGATGGGTGTGACTTCCATCATCTTCATTTGGTTCCTCGGGCTGTTTCTTCTCTAGATCGTGAAGGGTGCGGGTATGAAAGTGATCGTCGTATCGGATTCTTTCAAAGGTGCGCTTGGTTCACAGGCGGCAAATGAGGCCATTGCGTCCGGGGTACGCGCAGCCGCACCGGAGGCAGAGATCATCCAGATCCCCGTTGCCGACGGGGGAGAAGGCACCGTTGCAGCCCTAGCGAGCATATCCGGCAGTGAATTAACGCAGGCGAAAGTATGCGGGGTTTTTCCGGGGGAAAGCATTGAGGCAAGTTTCGCGCTGCTGAACCACGATACGGCCGCCATCGAAACGGCTTCATGCGCGGGATTGCCGCTTGCCGCAGGGCGGCTGCGTCCGGGGGCGGCGACGACCTATGGTGTAGGCGAGTTGATCCGCGCGGCGGTCAAGGCGGGCGCGAAGAAGGTCATTGTGGGAGCTGGGGGCAGCGCGACGACCGATGCGGGGTGCGGGGCGGCAGCGGCCCTCGGCACAGTTTTTCTAAACGATCGCGGCGAGCCTTTCGTACCCACCGGTGATTCCCTAAGGCAGGTGGCGGCAATTGAGGCGTCGCCTGTCGATGACCTTCCAGAAATCACCGTCATGTGTGACATTGACAATCCACTGTACGGCCCACAGGGCGCAGCCCACGTTTTCGGGCCTCAAAAGGGAGCGGATCCTGAAATGGCGGAATTGCTTGACGCAGGCCTGCGCCACGTCGCAGGCATTATTGAACGCGATCTCGGGGTGGACGTAGCTAAAGTGCCAGGTGCCGGTGCTGCCGGAGGTTTGGCGGGTGGGTTGATGGCCTTCGCAGGCGCTACTCTTACCCCCGGGATCGACACCGTGCTGGAGGCGAACAGTTTCTCACAAGTGGTGGCTGGGGCTGATTTAGTCATCACGGGTGAGGGCCGGATCGATGGGCAGTCGCTAGCGGGGAAGGTGCCTGTCGGCGTTGCCCGTCGAGCCGGCGGAATCCCGGTTGTGGTGCTGGCAGGTGCCGTTGATGAAGGCATCGAGGCAGTCTACGAGGAAGGGATCACAGCTGTGTTCCCCATCAACCGGCAGCCCCTGCAACTTGAACAGGCCATGGCGGCCACGGCGAAAAATTTGCAGGCCGGGGCGGAAAATGTCCTTCGCCTTGTCTACCGCGCGTAGCGTTTGGCAAAGTTCGCCAGAATACTATTGTTCGCGGTGTAGTCGGTGGAATAAGCGGCCTCGAGGATCTCGTCGAGTTCTTCTAAGTCGAAGTAATTCAGGTGGGCGTAGACCCTCAGCCGCAGCTCAAGAGCCTCGGCGGTCAGCTCGGGGTGAAATTGGGTGGCGTAGACGTTTTGCCCCACCTTAAACATCTGCACAGGGCACTGATCTCCCGAAACAAGCACTGTGGCAAGATCCGGTAGGTCGTCGACTGCCTCCTTGTGGCCCACGATGGTCGAAAAACGGGCCGGCACATCGGCAAGCAGAGGGTCGTTCGCAGGGGCGTCGACAAGCGATAGCTCGACCGGACCCGCAGCTTCCGCGTAGGTGGTGCCAAGCCTCGCCCCAATCGCGGTGCCGATAGCGCCGATACCATAGCAAGCACCCAGAAGGGGAAAGTCCCGGTCGAGGATTGCTGCGACAAGGGAGCCAATTTCGCGCTCCACACGCAACTGCAGCGCGGACTTCAACACATCCGTGTTGCAAAAAGGGCTGCCCCCCAGCAGGACCCCGGAATAATTATCGAGGTTGACGCGACCGAGCGCAGCGGACTCCACGCGGCGCTGCTCAATGTCATCTACGTCCACCTCCATCGCCGCCGCGAAGCTTTGCAACTCACCGCGTGCCGCTTCATCCTCAGGGCGAGTGCTCAGCAGAAGAAACGGACGCGAGATTCTGGCCATTGGATAAACCTAGCAAACAGTGCGAGTTGAGAGGCGTAGAATGGCCCCTATGCTAAGAAACTCACTACTAAACCTGCGCAAACAGTGGGATAGGCTCGGCCGCAACGAAAAAATCCTCATCAGCGCGCTGACAGCTCTCGACGGAGCCGCTAAAAGTGCGGCCCTAGCCAGCCTCGCCCGCACCCCGAAGGAGCAAGTGCGGGGGCCGAAGCTGCTATGGGGCCCGATCATCGCCTCCGTCAACACCTTCGGCTGGATCGCCTGGTTCATCTTCGGCACCACAAAGAAGAAAAGCGCGAAGAAAAACTAACTAATTCCTGAAACCGTGAACGGGGGCGGGGACAAAACCGCCGCGGTGAATGAAAGCGTCGTTGCCTTTCTCGTTGACGGGGATGACCGGGGCATACCCCAATAGCCCGCCGAAATTAACTTCGTCGCCCGGCTTCGTCCCGGGCACCGGAATTAGTCGCGCTGCTGTCGTTTTATGGTTCATTACTCCAATAGCAGCCTCATCAGCAATCATGCCGGCGATCAACTCCGCCGAGGTATCTCCCGGAATGGCAATCATGTCGAAGCCCACCGAACAGATGGAAGTCATTGCCTCTAGCTTGTCCAGTGAGATGGTGCCGGCGCGCACCGCGTCAATCATTCCTTGGTCCTCGGAAACGGGAATGAAAGAGCCGGACAGGCCACCGACGCGCGAGCAAGCCATCATACCGCCCTTCTTCACCGCGTCGTTGAGCAATGCGAGCGCCGCGGTGGTGCCATGAGTGCCCACCTGGTCTAAGCCCATGTGCTCGAGGATGTGGGCGACAGAGTCTCCGACTTCGGCGGTGGGGGCCAGGGAAAGATCGACTATGCCGAAGGGAACACCCAGGCGCTCGGCCGCCATGTTGCCCACCAACTGACCAGCGCGGGTGATCTTAAACGCTGCCTTTTTGATCTCCTCGGCCACCTCGTTGAGGGAAACGTCACCGAGGGAGGCGACGGCATTGTCCACCACACCCGGGCCCGACACTCCCACAGACACAACTGTGTCGGGCTCCTCGATGCCGTGAAAGGCGCCGGCCATGAAGGGATTGTCGCCCACCGCGTTGGCAAAAACGACCAACTTGGCGCACGCTATAGAGGAGTTGTCCTTGGTCAACTCGGCGGCTTCCTTGATAACCTCACCCATCACGCGCACAGCGTCCATGTTGATGCCAGCGCGGGAGGAGGCGACGTTGACTGAGCTGCACACTGCGTCGGTAATGCTCAATGCCTCCGGGATGGAACGAATCAGCCTGGTGTCAGATTCGGTGGAACCCTTCTCCACCAGGGCAGAGTATCCACCCACGAAATTGACGCCGAGTTCCGCGGCGGCGCGGTCGAGTGCTTTGGCAATGTCGACGGGATCGCCTTCGACGCCCGCTGCGACCAGGGAAACGGGGGAGACAGAAATACGTTTGTTTACAATCGGGATGCCGAGTTCGCGCTCAATGCCCTCGCACACCTCGACCAGGCGCGCTGCGCGGTAAGTGACGCGGTCATATACCGCCTGGGAAGTCTCCTCCATTGTGTTGCGAGTGCAACCGATCAGCGATATGCCCATGGTGACGGTTCGGATGTCGAGGCGGTAATCCTCGATCATCCGAATGACGTTGAGAATGTTTTGGGAAGCGGCGTGGAAATCTTTCACCATCTGTTGCGTCGGCCTTACCTTAGATCTCGTTCATGGCGGTAAACAGGTCGGTGGATTGGATGCGCACCACCACGCCGCGCTTTTCGCCAGCCTTGGCCAAATGTTCCTGCAACTGAGCCATATCCACCTCTGTGCCGGGAACCTCGACGCGCATCACCATGGTGAAAAAGTCATCCATGATGGTCTGGGAGACGTCCAAGATGTTGAGGTTGCGCTCTGCCGCAGCACTGGCCACGGCGGCAATAATGCCCACGCGGTCGTAGCCTGTCGTTGTGATAATTGCCTGCATGAGCCAGATTCTAGCTTCCGGGCTCAAGGCATTTCACGTCGCCCGGCAGTACTCAACGAAGCGGCGAAGCAACTTGTTTGACCATCTCACGTCAACGCTGGGGAGAGCGGCCACGATGGTGTCGTATTCCGTCAGCGGGAAGTAGCCGTAGTCGTAGAAGAAGTCCATGCGCGTTTTCATCGCAGCCGCGTCCATTTCCGCGTGGAACTGGCTCGCCCACACGTTTTTGCCCCAGCGTGCGATTTGCACGGGGGTAGTGGAGCCGGTAGCTAGCACTTCCACACCAGCGGGGATGCGCTCCGGGTTCTCGGTGTGCCCGGTTAAGGCGTCAAATGTATCCGGGAAGCCTGCAAGTAACGGATCGCGTTTGCCGGCCTCAGTGAGCTTGACGACGGTGGGCCCGGATGCCTCGGGGGAGCAATTTCCGACTGTGCCGCCGAGGGCGTCGATAAGCCAGCTGATGCCAAAGCAGACAAAGAAAACGGGAACTTCAGTGCGGATGAGGGCGTCTAACTCGGCGTGGATGTGTTCCTGCCACGGGCAGTAAGTTGGATTGGTCACGTTCAGGGAGCTGCCGCCGACGATTATGCCGCGATATGCCGAGACGTCTCCTATTGCGGTGTCCACTTCATCCAAAATGCGTAGGTCCAGTTCATCCTCGCTTAGCCCAGAGGCTTTAAGCACGTCGCAGTATTCAGCCGCCGCGACCTGGGGGCCGATGTCGCCGTTGCGCAGCGAAACAAGGAGGAACGAAGCCATGACACATATTCTATACCGCTTGGTCTAGTTTTCTTCCGGGGGGTGCCGCACCGATCGTTCAACAAGGTCCAACATCTGCCTGAGCTGGTCAATCGGTTGGCCCGCCGCCATTTGGGCAATCATTCCCTCCATAACGGTGGACAGATACGTCTGGATCACCTCGACGGATACGTCGTTGCGCATCGCTGCATTGTGCTCTAAACGAGTCAGCAGGGCAGTATCGAGGCTTTCGGACTGCTCGCGCCACCGATCGGCAAAATCCGGGTCCGTGCGCAACTTCCGCAAGATCTCAGCGCGAGTGATATACCAACTATGCGTTTCCGGGTGGTCCAAAAGGTTACGCATCACCTCGATAAGACCATGCTCAGCCACGACCGCCGCCTGCCTGTCTGCGTCTTCTTTAGCCACGGCCAAAAACAGCGACTCTTTGTCCCCGAAGTGGTGAAAGATGGCCCCGCGGGTTTTGCCCGTCGCCTTTTCCAACCGAGAAACAGTGGCACCTTCATAGCCGTATTGGGCAAAACAGGCGCGAGCGGCATCGAGAATATCCGCACGGCGGCGATTGAGCTCGTTGTGGTTAACGATCGGCATGAGGTGACCTTCCTGAAATTAGATAGAACGAAGGGGCCCACCGGAATGAACCGGAAGACCCCTCCATGTTGGCCAAGCTATGCGGGCTTAGCTTTGAACCATCTGGCGCAGCACGTACTGCAAAATGCCGCCGTGGCGGTAGTATTCGGCCTCACCAGGGGTGTCGACACGGACAACGGCGTCAAATTCGACGGTTTCCCCGCCCTCCTTGCGCGCAGTGACCTTGACGGTCGACGGAATATCATCGCCGTCATTGAAAGCGGTAATTCCGGAGATGTCGAAGGTTTCGGTGCCGTCCAGACCGAGCGACTCGTGGGACTCGCCCTCCGGGAACTGCAGCGGAAGCACGCCCATACCGATCAGGTTGGAGCGGTGGATGCGCTCGAAGGACTCAGTGATGACAGCCTTCACACCAAGCAGGTTGGTGCCCTTCGCAGCCCAGTCGCGGGAGGAGCCAGTTCCGTATTCCTTGCCCGCCAAAACGACCAGCGGAATGTCGGCGGCAGCGTAGTTCTGGGCGGCGTCGTAAATGAAAGCCTGCGGTGCGCCTTCTTGGGTGAAGTCGCGGGTGTAGCCGCCGGCTTCCTCCACAAGCTGGTTACGCAAGCGGATGTTAGCGAAGGTACCGCGAACCATGACCTCGTGGTTGCCGCGGCGGGAGCCGAAGGAGTTGTAGTCCTCGCGCTCAACGCCCTTCGCGTCGAGGTAGTTCGCCGCCGGGGTGCCGGGCTTGATCGAGGAAGCCGGGGAGATGTGGTCCGTGGTCACGGAATCACCCAACTTGGCAAGCACACGCGCACCAGTGATGTCCTGCACCGGGTTCGGCTGCTCCGGCATGCCATCGAAGTACGGCGCCTTGCGGATGTAAGTGGAGTCCGGGTTCCAGTCGAAGGTCTTGCCCTGCGGGATATCTAGGCCACGCCATGCAGCGTCGCCCTTAAACACGTCAGCGTAATCCGCTTCGTACATCTCGCGGGAGATGGTGCTGTTGATCGTCTCCTCGATCTCCTCGGTAGAAGGCCACACGTCCTTAAGGAAGACGTCGTTGCCATCTTGGTCCTGGCCGAGAGGCTCAGAATCGAAGTCGAAGTCCATCGTGCCGGCAATCGAGTAGGCGATAACCTGCAGTGGAGACGCGAGGTAGTTCATCTTCACGTCCGGGGAAATGCGGCCTTCAAAGTTACGGTTGCCCGACAAAACAGCGGTGGCGGTCAGGTCGTACTCGTTGACAGCCTCGGAGATCTCGTTCGGCAGCGGGCCGGAGTTACCGATGCAGGAGGCGCAGCCAAAGCCAGAGAGGTAGAAGCCCACAGCTTCAAGGTCTTTCCACAGGTCAGCGCGCTCGTAGTAACCGTTGACCACCTGAGAGCCTGGGGCCATGATCGTCTTGACCCACGGCTTAGCGCGCAAACCCTTCTCCGCGGCCTTGCGGGCGAGCAGAGCAGCGCCAACCATGACCGAAGGGTTGGAAGTGTTGGTGCAGGAGGTAATCGCTGCGATGGCGACCATGCCGTGGTCGAGCGTGTACTCGCCGCCCTTGGGGGACTCGACAATGACCGGCTTGGA
Organism: Corynebacterium sp. BD556; assembly: GCF_038452275.1. Classification (NCBI taxonomy): domain Bacteria; kingdom Bacillati; phylum Actinomycetota; class Actinomycetes; order Mycobacteriales; family Corynebacteriaceae; genus Corynebacterium; species Corynebacterium mayonis. The sequence goes on along the minus strand of NZ_CP141643.1, from coordinate 775,952 downwards.
GGCGCGGCCCTCGGAGCCCGCAGCGGCAGATTCGCCATTGCCCGGCCACGACTCGTTGTAAGAGACAGACTCGGTTTTGGCGGCGCGAACCGGCTCGAAAGTCTGGTCGCCAGCGTCGTTGTAATCCGGCAGTTGCTTGCGGAAGGTGTTCTTAGCCTCGGACAGCAAAATACGGTCCTGCGGGCGCTTCGGTCCGGCAATGGACGGCACGACAGTGGCCAAGTCGAGCTCAAGGTACTCCGAGTACTCGGCCTCCTTAGCGTCTTGCTCAAGCCACATTCCTTGCGCCTTGGCGTAAGCCTCGACACGGTCTTGAGTCTCCTGGTCGCGGCCAGTGAGCTTGAGGTACTCGATGGTCTCCTCGTCGATCGGGAAGATCGCGCAGGTGGAGCCGAACTCGGGAGACATGTTGCCGATGGTGGCGCGGTTCGCCAACGGAATTTGCTTGACGCCGTTGCCGTAGAACTCGACGAACTTCTGCACCACACCGTGCTTGCGCAGCATTTCGGTGATTGTCAAAACGACGTCGGTGGCGGTGACACCGACCGGGATTTCGCCGGTGAGTTTAAAGCCGACGACACGCGGGATAAGCATGGAGACAGGCTGGCCGAGCATGGCGGCCTCCGCCTCAATGCCGCCGACACCCCAGCCGAGGATGCCGAGGCCGTTTTGCATCGTGGTGTGAGAGTCGGTGCCAATGCAGGTGTCCGGGTAGGCCAAACCGTCGTTGTCAAAGACGACGCGGGAGAGGTACTCGATGTTGACCTGGTGGACGATGCCCGTTCCCGGCGGGACAACGCGGAAGTTGGAGAAGTTTTCTGCACCCCAGCGGAGGAACTGGTAGCGCTCCTCGTTGCGCTGGTATTCGATCTCGACGTTTTTCTCAATGGCGTCGGGGGTGCCGAAGGCTTCGATGATCACCGAGTGGTCGATGACCATCTCGGCCGGGTTGAGAGGGTTCACCTGGTCGGGGTTGCCGCCGAGAGTGGAGACAGCCTCACGCATGGTGGCGAGGTCAACCACACACGGCACACCGGTGAAGTCCTGCATGAGAACGCGGGCGGGGGTGAACTGGATCTCGACGGAAGGATCGGCCTTGGGATCCCAGTTGGCAAGCGCCTGGATGTGCTTGTCGGTTACGTTCTTCCCGTCCTCGGTGCGCAGGAGGTTCTCACCCAGCACCTTGAGGGAGTAGGGAAGCTTTTCCATGCCTTCGACTGCGTCGAGTGCGAAATAGTCGTAAGACTTGCCGCCGACCTCAAGCGTCTTCTTGGCATTGAAGGAGTTCTTGCTTTCAGCCACAGTGAGCTCCGTTTCTCGTTGTTAGCATAAACCGGGAATAATCAACCACGTTGATGGTCTGTCATCCATTCTAAGGGACACAACCCTCTCTCATGGCCTGTTCTAACATTACGCCCGTTATGTTTCTAAGTGAAATCGGGATTTCGGCGGTTTAAGGAGCGATATGATCCCAGGTGAGATCGACTTAGAGGACCTCGCGGCGCAGTTGCGAGAAGATGGTGTGGCGTTGGCGACAAGCGGGCAAAGCGGCCAAGATTTAGATAATGACGCATTCGAGTTGCACCTTCAAGCTAGCAAGCGGGACGCCGAGCTTGACAACGCCGGTTTTGTAGTTGTCGATCAGACCCCGGCGCAGCCTGCGGATCTGCGCGATGTCGCCCACGATCTTGCATTGGCAACAGGTTTGGATCTAGTTATCGTGCGCAGCCCCCATGCTAGTGGCGCAGTCAGCAACTCTCATAGTCGCTTTCAGGTGGAAAGCGGGCAGCGCGCGATGATGGCTGAGCCAGACTACGGTGACGGGCTGAAAGCGTTTGCGGAAACCGCAGATGGGCTTGGGGGAGGCTGGAGCTTCATCGCCATTTCTGTTGTGATTGCCGTGTTCGCGGCTATTGGGACGACTGTTGCGTGGACTGTAAAGCGTGCAGACTTGACATAGCTATGGACGTTTTGGGCGCTTGGGTGGTGTGATGACAATCACACCACTTTTTTGCGTGTCGATACTCCCAGCGTGTGGCGACTGTTATTCATGTGCCTAGACTTGACTTGCGGTAATCTTGGTAAAGATTGGAAAACGGATTCATAAAGTGACGTATGGTTTCACTGTCGGCACGTGAGTCGGGGCCAACATCAGCAGCTATACGCATCCGGGCATGTGGGGAAGCACGCTACGAATACGCTAAGGCTGGTGAAGGGGTCCTCAACGCACGCGCCTGACTTTCAGTAGTCACACTTTGAACCTCGCGTCAAGGCAACAGGCTTGCCTAACGATTGGTTGGTTTCGTCTAGTCAACGCCACCATCCAACGTCGCTTTGGCGTGCGGTGTAAGGAGCACCTTCAATGGGGAACCCCTGGAAGGGCACCCGATCGCGCCGGTTCCGCACGGTAGCCGGCGTCATCGCGTGCTGTACATCTTTGTCTCTTATCGGTACGGTGAGCGCGCCGAGCGCATCGTCTTCGCCAAACGATGCCCCCGCAACCTCACTCGTCGCCGCGATCAGCCAAGCCCAAGCCCGAGTCGATGCCCTCAACCTCGAAATTGGCAGCCAGCGTGAGGCAATGAACCAGGCGTTGGTTGACCTTCACGACGCACAATCGCGAGCAGAACAGGCACGCCGGGGAGCCGAGTCAGCACGCCAAAGACTCAGCGACTCGCAAGCTGCGGTTGAGGCTGCCCGCCGCGAACTCGACGAGGTGACTCGTTCCCACTACCGCTTCAAAGGCACGGCCTCCGCCTTCGGTGCCACCGCGGGAACCCACGGACGCAAAGACGTCCTCGACCGCTCCCTGTATCTGCGCCAGCAAGTGCAAGAAAAGCGGGCGAAACTCGAAGACGTCAAAAATGCCCGTATTACCGCGGCTAACGAAGAATCCATCCTGCGCGAAGCCAGCGAACTTGCACAACGCTTAGCTCAGCAGGCAGAAGATGCCGAACGTGCCACCCGTGCCTCCTACGAACAATCCCAACAGCTCATTGCCGAACAAGAGGCGCAACGCGATCAGGCACAACGCGAACTCAACGAGTCTCAGGAGAAACTCGGAGATATCCGACCGCAGGTCGCACAAGCAAACCCAAGCCCAGCTTCTACCGCACCTGTCGGAGCCGCCGGGCCACGTCCTGAAGTTGCCCAAGCCGAAGAAGAAGCTGTGCAACAACAAGCAGATGAGGCCGAGCAAGCATCCGTCGCCTCGGTGCGTGAGGAACTTGCTCGGCAGGCGCCGGAGGTGTCGTCGCTAAGCGACGCGCAGATCCTGGAAGCCCTGTCAACGGCGACTGCCGCCTCCGATGGCGCCGATGATCAATCGGGCAACCCTGTGACACAAGCTGCCGCCATCGCTGCAGCAACCGCGATCGTAGGTTCCTCTCAGGCCGATCATGCCTCCATGGACAACCCCTACGGCACAAACTCCAGCGACGTCATCGCAGCATTCGCGAACGGTCTTTCCAGCGTACTTAGCAGCCAGGACTCCGGAATTGACCTCAGCCCTGGGCTCGAGGATGTCCTGCCAAGGGTAGACACCGCAGAAACCATTACACAATCTCTGATCGGCTCGGTGACGCGCTCGGGATCAGCACCGGCTTCCAACAGTGCTGCGGTAGAAACCGTCATCGCCCGCGCGATGTCCCAGGTGGGTACCCCGTATGTATGGGGCGGCGGCGACGCCAATGGGCCCACCGCGGGCCTCAACGGCGGTTCGGTTCGAGGATTCGACTGCTCCGGCCTTGTCCTCTACGCCTACGCCGCCGCGGGTATCTCACTGCCTCACTACACCGGCTACCAGTACCAACGCGGAACGCAAATCGACCCAAGCGAGGCCCAGCGTGGCGACCTCCTCTTTTGGGGACCGAACGGAAGCCAGCACGTGGCTATCTACCTCGGTGACGGAACCATGATCGAGGCACCCACATTCGGGCAAACCGTCCAAGTCTCCCCAGTGAGGTACTCCGGAATGTCTGCGAAAGCAGTTCGTCTCCTCTAAATCTCTGGGGTATTCGAGGCTCGGCACCTTCCGCGACTACCATCTAAAGTATGAGTCTCAACGATTTCGACGCACTCCTTCTCCTTTCCTTTGGCGGCCCCGAGGGAGAGGATGAAGTCATTCCTTTTTTGGAAAACGTCACGCGTGGCCGCGGAATCCCCCGGGAGCGTTTAAAGGAGGTGGGAGAGCACTACTTCCACTTCGGCGGCGTCAGCCCGATTACCGAGCAGAACCGCCGGATTATCTCCAACCTCGAACATGAACTAGCTGAGCGCGAAATCGACCTGCCCGTCTACTTCGGCAACCGCAACTGGCACCCCTTCGGCGAAGATGCCGTCAAGCAAATGGCTGCCAACGGCCACCGCCGCGTCCTTGTCTTTGCCACCTCCGCCTGGGGTGGATACTCCGCTTGCCGCCAGTACGACGAAGATGTAGTGCGCCTGAGAAAGGTGGCTCCTGAAATGGAGTTCACCAAGCTGTGGCAGTTCTATGCCCACCCTGAGTTCATCCGCCTCAATGCGGAATACCTCAAGGAGGCAGTAGCCAAGGCCGACATGAGCCGCACCAAGGTCCTCTTTTCGGCACACAGTGTGCCGACCGCCGCAGACAACGCCTCCGGCGGCCCGGAAGACGCCAACTTGTACTCACGCCAGGTTGCGGAGTCCTCCCGTTTGATCGCTCAAGCCGCAGGTATCGACGACTACGAGGTGGTGTGGCAGTCCCGCTCCGGAAACCCAGCCACCCCGTGGCTGGAGCCGGACGTCGTGGACCGCAGCCTGGAAATCGGCGCCGAGGACAACGTCACCCACATCATCTGTGTGCCTGTCGGTTTCATAACCGACCACATGGAAGTTATTTGGGATCTCGACACTGAACTAAAAGACGGGATTGCTGAGAAAGGCATGACGCTTGACCGGCTTCCTACGGTAGGCCTCACAAGTGACTTTGCCGCGATGGTCGTCGACATCGCCGAAAATGTCGCGCAGGACACAGAGCCTGTTTCGCTTTCCACAGTCACTGTCCAAGGGTGCACAGTCAACGGTGCTGCCTGCGCGGTCGAGTGTTGCGCCCCGCAGCGCCCCGCCGTCGCTCATTCAAGCTAGATTCCGGCGCGAAGCGCCACAATTTCTTTGTTTAGCTGTTGAAGGCACTTAGCCGCCACAAGTCGTGGACTGCGTCGGCCACCCCCACCATGCGCGCAGTGCGAATGTGACGCCACAAGGAAAAAAGGTGAGGATCAAGACTGTGGTCGCCGACTTTGTCGGTCACCGTCTCGATAATTGCCGCCACTTGGTCCGCCCGAGCGAAAAGCTTCGCGGCCCTCGGGGTAACGCTGTTGGGAAGCCCGGGAGTGTCGTAGAAGTCACTTAAGGTCCCCACGGTTAAACGTGGAGCGGGCAGATCGTGATCTGCCCCTCCTACTGCTTCGATGAGCTGCGCCGCCTTTTCGGTGGCCTGCGACAGCAACCGATCAGCCTCTCCGGGGCTTATCCACGCGGGTTCGGGGAGCCGTTCGTGTTCGACGAACCAGCGCCACCTAACTCCACCTTTGTCGTAGGAGGGGACGAGTAGGTGCGCCACTTCGTCGTTTTCGCGAATCGCTAAAGCACCAGCGGGGGTGAGGGCAGCAAAGGCCGGCGACGAGGGAGCAATCGCGGCGGCTTGACCCGGCCCCCACAAAATAAGGCGGACGACGGGTTCGGGGTTAGTGAGGTCGGCTACAGCTCGAATGTTGTTGAGCAGATCCGAAACCGGGCCTTCTCCGAATGTATGCACCCCGCCCAAATCGTGCAGAGCATCGATGAGGGTATCGCTAGACTCCGCTGCGTAGAGCCAAGCGGCGATCCAAACGGCGGTGTTTTGGAGTGGGGAATAGACTTCGGCGCGCGTATACATCGCGGCAATCATAACGGATAGAATCAGGCGACTATGAGCTTCGAGGATCGCTACGGTGGAGACATCTTTAAAGGCCACGCGAGCAAGAAATCGCCGCATTATCCCCAGATTCCGGCGCAGCCGGGCATCATCGCCGAAGTAGTGGGCGAGGAGTTCGTCGGGGAGGTCATTGGCTTCGAGCGGACTTACGACGGCGATTTCATCCGGTTGGAGGACCGCCGCGGCGTTTCCCGTTTGTTCAAGCTGTTACCCGGCGCTTTTTTGGTGGAAGGTCAGCGTGTCACCTTGACCCGCTTTGTTCCACAACAGGACACGAGTATCAGGCAGTCGAATTCGGGTTCCCGCAAGGTCGAAAACTTGCGGGCAAAGGTGGCGATGCCGAGTCGGATTTGGGTGGAGGGTATCCACGATGCCGCCATTGTGGAAAAGGTGTGGGGCCACGACCTGCGTGTTGAAGGTGTCGTGGTGGAGTATCTCGAAGGCCTGGACAATCTCAAGGAGCGTCTCGCGCAGTTCCAGCCAGCCCCAGGGCGGCGGATCGGTGTGTTGGCGGACCATCTGATCGAAGGGACAAAAGAATCCCGGATTGTGGAAGACGTTGGCCCGCATGTGCTTGTTCACGGGCACCCCTATGTCGATATTTGGGCCGCGGTTAAACCTTCGAGTGTGCGCATTGCGCAGTGGCCTGACGTCCCTTTAGGTGAGGATTGGAAGGAAGGTGTGTGCCGCCGTCTTGGTTGGACCGATCCGAAGGAGGGCTGGCGCAGGGTGTACGGTGCAGTCGAAAGTTTCCGCGATCTCGACCACACCTTGATCGGGGCAGTTGAAAGGCTCATCGATTTTGTAACGAATCCTTCTTTAAATAAGGAGGACCTGTAGGGTAGTCCGCATGGGTTCCCTCATTTGGTTAGTCGCAGCTGTCGCCCTCGCCGGGGTGGAAGCTGCCGTCGGCGAGTTTACTTTTCTCATGCTTGCCGCTGGCGCTCTCACCACCTCGGCGGCAGCGTTGGCTGGGTTGCCTGTTTGGGCGGAGGTGACGATTTTCGCAGTGTCTTCTGCAGCGTTTTGGTTCTTCCTTCGCCCTTATCTGCACCGGCGTCTTGTGACCTCTGCGCCTTACGACGATTCCCCCCGCGCCCTGATCGGGACCCGCGCCGTGGTCCTGGAGCCCGTCACCGCTCGTGGTGGTCAAGTGCGGTTCGACGGGGGAATCTGGTCGGCGCGCAGCTTCGACCCTAGCGTTGAGATTCCGGTGGGTTCCGATGTCATAGTTTCAGAAATTGACGGCCCTGTCGTGGTCGTCTGGAAGGAAGACTAATGGGCCTTATTCTAGCTGTCTTAATCTTCGCTTTCGTGGCGGTGACCCTTTTCAGTTCCATCAAATTGATCCCCCAGGGCGAAGCTGCTGTTATCGAGCGTCTCGGACGCTATACCCGTACCGTCTCCGGCGGCTTGACCCTTTTGGTCCCATATATTGATCGGATCCGTTCGCGGGTAGATACCCGTGAGCGAGTGGTGTCTTTCCCGCCCCAGGCTGTTATTACCCAAGACAACCTCACCGTCGCAATTGACACCGTGGTGACTTTTCAGATCAATGATCCTGCCAAGGCTATTTACGGTGTGGACAACTACCTGGTCGGCGTCGAGCAAATTTCCGTGGCCACGCTTCGCGACGTCGTCGGCGGCATGACCTTGGAGGAAACCTTGACCTCCCGCGAGACGATTAACCGTCGATTGCGCGGGGAGCTCGACGCGGCGACAGCCAAGTGGGGTTTGCGTATCAGCCGAGTGGAGCTTAAGGCAATTGATCCGCCACCGTCGATCCAGCAGTCAATGGAAATGCAAATGAAGGCGGACCGTGAAAAGCGCGCGATGATTCTCACCGCCGAGGGCAAACGCGAATCCGACATTAAAACCGCCGAAGGTGAAAAGCAGGCACGTATCCTTTCTGCGGAAGGTGAGAAGCACGCCGCGATCCTTAATGCGGAAGCGGAACGTCAAGCGACTATCCTCCGCGCAGAAGGTTTGCGCGCCGCTAAATTCCTCCAGGCGCAGGGTGAAGCCCGCGCGATTCAGAAAGTCAACGCGGCTATTAAGTCCTCAGGGGTAACCCCGGAGCTGCTGGCGTACCAGTACTTGGAGAAGCTGCCGCAGATTGCGTCCAACGAGGCGTCTACCATGTGGATGATTCCCTCGACCTTTGGCGACTCCCTGGAGCAGTTCGCAAAAGCCTTTGCTAACAAAGACGACGACGGCGTGTTTCGCTACGAACCAAAGAGCGTCGACGCGGAGACTAAAGACATAGCCACCCAGGAAAACACCGACGAGTGGTTCGATACCTCCACCGACCCCGAGCTGGCTAAAGCCCTCGCGGAGGCGCGTGCCGTGGCAAATAAGCATGTCGACGATCCGGACCCGACTACCGCCAGAAAGCCTGCCCCGTCGCGTGAGATTGAGGCGCCAGAACCCGATCCTGGCATGAGCGCCACTTGGGCAGATCTCAACGAGCAGCAGCGCGAGCAATAAGGTTTAGCACTAGCTTCCAACCAGCTTGCTCGGCGCGCCACCCCGCCGCTTGGAGGCGCTGACTCATCGCTTGTTTGGAAATACCCAACTCAGCCGCGGCCTCGTTTTGGTTGTAGCCGGCGCGCAGCAGCGACGTCGCCTCCCGCCCCTCAAAGGTTCGCTTGTTGAGGACCTGACCCAACAGCGCGAACGCCGCGTCGATGTCTTCGGCTGCCGTACCCGGGTGGGAGGTGCTGACTTTCGTGGTGACCACGCCTGGCCGTGACCCCACCGCTTCTGAAGCAACAAACAGGGCACTACCCGCAGTAGTAATGCCCAGGCCAACGGCCCAGTTGGCGTCGGAAAGCAACGCCATGATCAGGTTTAAAGCCGCCTCAGCGTCGTCGACGTGGGCGCGAATATCCTCCACGCCGACCACTTCGAAGGTGCCGACCCCAGGAAGTGTGGCGAGAGCGTCGGCTGAGCGCCGGACCAGCTCGGCACGGTGCTTTTCACGGCCCCGGTAACGCGCGTGTACGGCAATCATGAAGCTGATTCTATCGCCCTGTTTTGCCGACGTGTCGGAAGGAGGGCGTCGAGAAGCAACCCGGCACAACCGACCAATGTAAGGACAACAGTTATGGCAACGACAGCAGGATTAGCCTGCCCTGACAAAGTGTCGCCGAAAACAACTCCGATGATGGTGGTCGGCAACGAACCTGCAAACGTGGCCGCCGCGAAGGGCAAAACCCCGACGCGTGTCAAGGCGGCAGCGTAGTTCAGAATCGAAAAAGGCACGACCGGGATCAGACGCAGGCTCGCCACAGCCAGCCACCCGCGATCCTCTAAGTGACGGTTGACCACAGCCACCGCAGGGTGCGTGAGTCTCGGTTCGACCCAGTCGCGCAGCAGGCCCCGCACAATCAACAACGAGAGGACTGCCGAGGCCGTGGCGGCACTAATCGACACGGCTACACCCCATACGCTGCCGAAAAGGACTCCAGCGGAAACAGTCAAGAAAGTGCGGGGAATCGGCAACTGCGTGATGAGCACATACAGCAGCCAAAACAGCACAGGAAACCAAAAGCCCGTGTGCTCCGCCCAATCTCTCAACACCCCCAGCGGCGGCACTTCCAGCCACGCCCACGCAGCGATAAACATCACGCCAACAGCGACCAGCGCCACACCACGACGGAAAGAGGGTTTACGCACCGGAGTGGGCCGCCTTTCAAGAACCAACACGAACTATGAAGTGGCAGGACGCGTGGAGAGAGCTTGCAGAGCACACAACTAGCCCCCTGCGAACAGAACACATATCAATGTTGAAATGTTAGCTGTCTGTCTAGGCACAGTATTCACTGGCTAACACTGGGCCTTGTTGCAGATCTGCCCGGCAGTGAAAAACCCCGAAACAATAGCGTCTCAGGGTTCTCGTCTGTGCCCAAAGGGGGGATCTGGTTGCCCAAACATCGCTGCGCATGTGGCATGAGGTCGTTTCGCCGGGCAGCTTCGACGCCTCTGCATCGCACGCAGCTGGGCGAGACGACCCATTCTCATCCTGTGCGTCGACACCATCGACACCATAGACACCATCGACACCATCGACACCGCAGCAGACATCAAAACCGCCGCCACGGGCCAACAAAAACAAAAAGCCCCGAGACATAACCGGAACTATGTCTCGAGACTTCGCACTGTGCCCGAGGGGGGACTTGAACCCCCACGTCCGTTAATAGGACACTAGCACCTCAAGCTAGCGCGTCTGCCATTCCGCCACCCGGGCTGGGTAGTGTATTCAGCCTCTCGGCTGGGCACTTGCATTACTATAGGGCTCCCCCCAGACCAATACAAATCGCCAGTTCAAAGGATAAAACCACACAATTCATTTCACCGTTGTAATTCTACTGCGCGCAAGATGTACCGCTTTTGGGGTACAAATGGTTCTATGACAACCTACGACTACACCTCCGACGTTTTCCCAGGGCATGACCCCTTCGCGATTATGAAGGACGTCCCCTTGTTTGAATTGACCTCCGAAGACATTGAGGAGGGCACAGAGCTCGCCAGTGGCCTGACGGGAGATAACGCGACTTCGCCCCAGTTAGCGTGGTCGAACGTGCCCGAGGGCACAAAGTCTTTCGCGGTGACCTGTTTCGACCCGGACGCTCCCACCGGCGCTGGCTTCTGGCATTGGGCCGCTTTCAACATTCCGGCGCACACCACGCAGTTGCCTGCCGGTGCTGGCGGCCTAGAGGACCTTGGCCTCGGCGCAACCACCCTAAAAGGTGACTCCGGCCAGCGCGGATTCTATGGAGCCAACCCTCCGGCTGGCCATACCCCACACCGCTATATCTTTGCGGTACATGCGTTGGATGTCGAAACCCTCGATGTAGCCAAGGATGCAGCCCCTACCTACCTCTCCTTTAACCTGTTTTCCCACACAATCGGCCGCGGTGTTGTCTGGGGCTGGTACGAAAACAAGTAACGTTACTGGGCATGATCCCGGTACAAATGCGCGCGGGGGGCGCCTTCGTGGCGCTTGCCATCGTTCTTTTCATTTTCGCTGCGACGTCTTTCTTCCGCGGCCAACCTGTCTTTTCCGTAACCTCTCAGGTGGCCTGTGTCCTCGTGGCGGCGGTCCTTTTCGGGGCCAATGCCACTTTTGTGCGCGGGCAAGAAAGGACTCGCGGCCAGGTGGTTTCGCTCGCTGGTGCTGTTGCGTTGGTTGCTGTGGGCGCGGTGTTGCCCGCTCAAACGCTTTTTGTTACCCAGCTTCACTGGCTCATCCTGTGGGCGCTTACCGCTGTCTTTTGCGCGCTTATACTGCGTCGCTTCGCCAGCTAAGCCCGCTTCCCACGGCTTGACGCACTGACGTTAAACCGTGGGCCTTCACCTGCGCGGCCACCGCCTTGTGGATGCTGCGAATCCAACCTGGCCCACCGTAGATGAAGGGGGTGTAGCCCTGCAGCAGGCTAGCGCCGGCGGTGATGCGCTCCCATGCTTGCTCAGGTGTGGTGATGCCGCCGACGCTAATGAGAACCAAGTTGTCGCCAACGCGTCGGTTCAACCGCCGCAATACCTCAAGGGAGCGTTGCGCCAACGGGGCACCCGAAATTCCGCCTGCGCCCATCTTCTCCACCTCAGCCGAATCAGTGGACAAACCTTCTCGTGAGATTGTGGTGTTGGTTGCCACGATGCCGTCGAGTTTAAGTTCGACAGCAAGGTCCGCGACAGCGTCGATGTCTTCGTCGCTTAAGTCAGGTGCAATCTTGACCAACACCGGTGTCGTGGTGGATTCCTTGACGACGGCAAGGATGGGGCGCAGCTCCTCTACTGCCTGTAGGTCGCGCAGTCCGGGGGTGTTAGGGGAGGAGACGTTGACCACGAGGTAGTCCGCAAGCGGGCCGAGGAGGGTTGCTCCTGCGCGGTAGTCGGCGACGGCGTCCGCGGCGGTTTTGTTTTTGCCGATGTTGATGCCTATCACGTTCGATGAACGTCTGCTGCGCAGGTTGCCTGCCACCGCCAACGCGCCGTCGTTGTTAAAGCCCATGCGGTTGAGGATTGCTTTGTCGGCTGGGAGGCGAAATAATCTTGGTGCTGGGTTTCCCGGCTGGGGGCGCGGGGTCACAGTGCCTAGTTCGGCGTAGCCGAAACCTAATGCTGCCCAGGCGTCGACGGCGTTGGCGTTTTTATCAAAGCCCGCGGCAAGACCCAAAGGGGCGGGGAATCGCACACCGAAAAGATCCTGGGCAAGCACGGGGTCGTTGACCGCCACGCATTTCTCCATCACGCGGGCAATCGGTCGCGTGGTGTGCAGCACGCGCAGGCCTGCTGCGATGATGCCATGGATGCGCTCGGGCGGGAGTAGAAACATTGCTTTGAGTGCAACATCGTAGGGGCGCATGGTGTAAACAACAGCCTTTCTTAAGGAGCGATGACCTGGAGGCCAGCGCCGGAAGCGGAGGCGATGAGCAGGGTGCCATTTTCCAGCACGACCATGTGCTGTGCGTCGGCGACAGTTGCGTGGGTTTCGCGTTTAATGGGCACGCCGGTGGACAGGCTGTAGCCTTCGGCAGTGTTGGTGGCCGTGGAGGTAATCCACGCCAGCTCGTTGGTGTCGTCCCACGCGACAGCCCACGGGCTTTTGGCAACCGGCGCCGTCATCTGCAGCCGGATGATGTCGTCGGTGTTGTAGACCAGCAGTTGCGAGCCGGTGGCATCGGCTGCGATAAACATCCCGTCGCGGCCCGCTGCGACACTCGCTACGCCCAGGCCGGCGCGTAGCGTTGCGCCTTGTCGGTTGTTCTCCCAATCAATGCCTTGGATCGTGGTGTCGAAGTAATTTATGCGCACGACGGAATCTGCCTGCCCTGGCCGCTGTGAGGCCAGGATTCGGTCGGATTCACGTGCCACGTCGAAGGATTTTTCCCCCTCACCGTCACGGAAAACGGTGACCCTGCGCTGCCCGGCGCTGCCCGCTACAATTTCACCGGTGGAGGTGCGTGCAGCCGCTGAGACTGGTGAGGGCACAGCGAGGTCTTTTTTACCGGCGGCGGTGAAGGTGTGGATGTCATCTGCACAGGCGACGGTGAAAACTCCGGCGTTAGCTGTGACATCGGTACAGCGGCTGTCGAGCAGGTAGCGTGCCGCGGCACCGTTTGTGAGATCTTCGAGCGAACCTATCTGCAAGGTCTCGCCGCTACGCACGGCGATGAGACCTTCCGTGGCATCTAGGTCGTCGACGGCGTCGAAAGGGTAGACGGTGCCGTCGGGAGCTGTCGCAGGGGGAGACACGGCTGGAACCGCGTTTCCCATCCCGGCCGGCGCTTCCTCGCCCTGTTCGGACTGTTGTTGACAAGCGCCCAACGCGAGAGCCGTGCCGACTACGAGGACTACAGACAGAAACTTCACACCTGGCACCTTCACAAGTTGCAAGCTTAGCAACGCCCAAAGGTAGGGTTTCAACCCATGAGCGTTGCGGAACCTATGAGCTGGGTGCAGGTAATCGTCCTTTCGGTTGTGCAGGGACTGACGGAGTTTCTCCCAGTGTCTTCCTCTGGGCACCTGCGCATCGTTTCGCAGTTTTTGTGGGGCGCGGATGCGGGCGCAAGTTTCACAGCCGTGATTCAGCTCGGCACTGAGCTTGCGGTGCTGATCTTTTTTGCCAAGGACATTTGGAGGTTTTTCACCGGGTGGTTAGTCGGCCTTGTGGACAAGGACAAGCGCGGCTTCGATTACCGGATGGGGTGGATGGTCATTGTCGGCACGATCCCTGTCGGTATTCTTGGCTTTTTGCTCAAGGACTTGATTCGCCAGAACTTCCGCAACCTATGGATCACGGCCGCGGTGTTGATCGTGTTTTCTTTGGTCTTTATTCTTGCTGAGCGCAAGGGCACCAAAACGCGCGGCTTTGCGGAACTGACCATGAAAGACGCTGTCATTATGGGGCTGTGGCAATGTCTTGCATTGATCCCTGGCGTGTCGCGTTCTGGCGGGACGATCTCCGGTGGGCTGTTTCTCAACCTTGACCGTGAGGTGGCGACTCGCTTCAGTTTCCTGCTGGCCATCCCCGCAGTGTTGGCGTCGGGGCTGTTTTCGCTTCCCGACGCCTTCGCGCCCCAGGCGGGCCAGGCCGCGACCGGCTTGCAGCTTATCGTCGGCAGCGCGATCGCTTTCGCCGTGGGATACGTGTCCATCGCGTGGCTTTTGAAGTTTGTGTCCAACCACTCCTTTGCGTGGTTTGCCGCATACCGCATCCCGTTGGGCCTCGTCGTGATGGTTTTGTTGGGCACCGGAGTGATGGCGGCAGGTTAGCAGTAGGGTAGAGCACATGCGTTCATGGCCGAGTCCTTCCATACCTGAAGTTGCGGGTGAGCCTGTCGAATTGCGGCTTTTCGACACCGCTGATGGAATCATCAAACCCGTTGATGTATCCGGTGACGAGGTGGGCATGTATGTCTGCGGTATTACACCTTATGATTCGACCCACCTCGGCCACGCAGCGACGTATTTGGCTTTTGACCTGGTTTACCGCCAATTACTCGCCAATGGTCACGATGTGCATTACGTGCAAAACATTACCGACGTAGACGACCCTCTTTTCGAGCGCGCCGAGCGCGACGGAGTGGATTGGCGCGATCTGGGCCGAGAGCAGATCAACCTGTTTCGCTCGGACATGGAGACGTTGTCGGTGATTCCGCCGCGCGACTATATCGGAGCAGTAGAAAGCGTCGAGGAGGTCGTAGAGATGGTGGGAAGGCTTTTGGAGGTTGGTGCTGCCTACCGTGTTGACCAGGGCGATATCTACGCTTCAATTGTGGCGACGGAGCAGTTCGGTTACGAGTCGAATTTGAACAGGGCCGCTATGGAGGAGTTTTTCGCTCAGCGCGGCGGGGACCCCGAGCGTTTCGGCAAACGCGACAGCCTTGACGCTTTGTTGTGGCGCGGAGAGCGTGAGGGCGAGCCGTCTTGGGAGTCTCCGTTTGGTCCCGGCCGGCCCGGCTGGCACGTTGAGTGTTCAGCAATTGCCACCAACCGTTTGGGCAGCACTTTTTCGATCCAGGGCGGAGGTTCCGACCTTGCGTTTCCGCACCACGAGTTCTCCGCCGCACATGCCGAGGCAGCTTATGGCACGAGGCGTATGGCAAATCATTACGTCCATGCCGGGATGATCGGCCTGGAGGGCACGAAGATGTCTAAGTCGCTGGGCAATTTGGTCTTTGTGCACAAGCTCACTGAGGCCGGCCACGATCCGAGCGCCATTCGCTTGGCTGTTTTTTCGGGTCATTACCGCGCCGACCGCGATTTTTCCGGCGCGCTTGTCGCCACTGCGCACAATCGTCTGGCTCGGTGGCGTGAGGCGGCGGCGCGGAAGGTGTCGCGGGATGAGGCGAGGGGAGTCGTCGATAAGCTTCGCGCGGCACTTGCAGAAGATCTTGACACCCCTCAAGCCTTGTCCATCCTGGACGAGGTCCGCGGTGACCACGACGGAATTGTCGCTGCTGCCGTCGAGGGCCTTTTGGGCGTGCGGCTTCGCGTGGTTTAGCGCACAATGAAACGCATGAGCATCCGCAGCCAATTCCAACCCGATGTTGATGAGTTCATCGACGATTTGACCACTTTCGCTTCCGGCTCCTACCTGCGCGACGAGGATAAAGAACTGTGGGAGCAGCCTTTTGACCCGGCCGTAGTCAACGATTTGAAAAGGCTGATTGAAATGTTCCTCGACGCGCTTGAGCTGCTTGGCGACGACCCTGATAGCGCCACCGTAAACAAGGTCGTTGAACCTTTCTACGCCAACCTCGAAGCGTTCAACGCCTCACACGCCAATGCTGTGCTTGAGCCGGAGGAGAAGGCTGACCTGGAGTCTTTGGTTTTCCGTGCCTGCGCGGCAACAGGCGCGGATGATGATGCCCTCAACAACCTGCCGGAGCTTGAGTAGGGACATGCCAGCGGCCGTTTTGTGGGACATGGACGGCACGCTGGTTGATTCAGAGCCGTTGTGGGGTGTGGCCACCTACGAGTTGGCGGAAAAACTCGGCCGACCACTGACACCTGAGCTGCGCGAGCGAACCGTTGGTGGCAGCTTCGCCAACACCTTAAGTATTTGCGCCGCTCATGCTGGCTATAAGCTCAAAGACGGGGACTACGAACGTTTCCGGAATTGGATGTATAAACGCATGGCTGAGTTGTTTTCGGGCCGACTCAAGCCGAACCCAGGTATTTATGGCCTGCTTTCTTCACTGCGAGGCGCGGGCGTGCCCATGATGGTGGTGACCAACACGGAGCGCGAGCTTGCCGACGTTTCCATCGCCGCTGTCGGCTCCGATTTCTTTGTGGGTTCTATCGCCGGAGACGAGGTTGCTCCGAAACCCGCCCCGGATGGTTACCTCGAAGCAGCCCGCAGAGTGGGGGCGCGGCCGCAGGATTGTTTGGTCTTTGAGGATTCGTGGGCGGGCATGAGCGCTGCGGCTGCCGCAGGATGTCACGTGCTGGGCTTGAGCGATGAGGTGCCCGAAGGTGTGCGCAGTTTCGACCCGTCTCTTTTCCTTGGGGCTGATCACTTGCATGTCAGCCGTTGGTTTGTCGACCTCATGCGTTAAAGTGAACCAGCGTGAAAACCTTCGAGGATCTTTTTGCCGAATTAACCCGCAAAGCCCATGAGCGACCGGAGGGCTCCGCTACCGTGGAAGCTTTGGACAAGGGGGAGCATTTCATTGGTAAGAAGATCATCGAGGAAGCTGGCGAGGTGTGGATGGCCTCCGAGTACCAGTCGGATGATCACTTGGCTGAGGAGATCAGCCAGCTTCTCTACTGGACGCAGGTGATGATGATTAAGCGTGGCCTGAGCGTCGACGACATCTACAAGTACCTTTAGGAGTGCCCAAGCCGATGATCAAGATTGCCGTACCCAACAAGGGATCGCTGTCAGACAAGGCGATGGAGGTGCTCAAGGAGGCGGGCTATAAGTCCCGTGGGATGCACAAAGCCCTGAATGTTGCCGACGAAGACAACGGTGTCGAGTTTTTTTACCTGCGCCCGAAAGATATTGCCATCTATGTTGCCCAGGGCCACCTAGACCTGGGTATCACAGGCCGCGACTTAGCGCTGGACTCCCGGGCGGATGTGGAGGAGGTTCTCCAACTAGGCTTCGGGCGCTCCACTTTCCGCTTCGCCGCGCCCGCAGGAGAGAGCTGGACGGTCAAAGACCTTCAAGGCAAGCGCATTGCTACCTCCTACCCGCACCTAGTGGTGGATTATTTAGCAAAGCTCGGCATTGAACCTGCGCAGGTGATTCGCTTGGACGGGGCGGTAGAGATCGCCATTAAGCTCGGGGTGGCCGATGTCATTGCCGATGTCGTCTCTACAGGTGCCACGTTGCGCCAACAAGGCCTTGCGCCCTTCGGCGATCCGATGACCACCAGTGAGGCAGTGGTGATTAAGCGTAAAGGTTTGGAGCTAGTGGAGCATCACCGCGTTGTGCTCAAACGCATTCAAGGTATTCTCAACGCGCAAAACTACCTCATGATCGATTACAACATTGCCCGTGTCAGTCTCGCGGAGGCTTCGGCACTTACCCCCGGTATCACCGGGCCGACGGTTTCCCCGTTGTCACGTGAGGGATGGGTCGCGGTTCGCGCCATGGTGCCGCAGGCCGAGGCGAATAATGTGATGGATGCGCTGGCAGCGATAGGTGCGGAGGGCATTTTGGCAACGCAGGTGCGGATCGCTCGCCTCTGATGTGGCTGCGCCGGGGTGCGTATGATGGCAGATATGAGTACACGCACCGAAGTAGACCTGCTTGGCACCATGGAAGTCCCCGCGGACAAGTATTACGGTATCCACACCCTGCGCGCCGTGGACAATTTTGCGATCTCCGGCTCGACTATTAACGAACTGCCCGATTTCATCCGTGGCATGGCGCAGGTGAAGAAAGCCACTGCTATGGCGAACCGTCGTTTGCATACTCTTCCTAAGGCGAAGGCTGAGGCCATCATGTGGGCCTGCGACCAGATCATCGAGGAGGGCCGTTGCCTCGATCAATTCCCGATTGATATGTTCCAGGGCGGCGCTGGAACTTCGGTGAACATGAACACCAACGAAGTCATCGCTAATCTGGCGCTTGAACACATAGGTAAGGAAAAGGGCTCCTACGACGTCATTAACCCGAACGACGACGTCAACATGTCCCAGTCGACCAATGATGCATACCCGACCGGTTTCCGCCTCGGTGTCTATTACTCAGTGCAGGGCCTTCTTACCGAACTCGACGCGCTGCAGAAATCTTTCCGCGCCAAGGGCGACGAGTTCGCGGACATTATTAAGATGGGACGAACCCAACTCCAAGACGCCGTCCCGATGACCCTGGGCCAAGAGTTCACTGCATTCGGCGCGAACTTGGCGGAGGAACAACGCACCATCCGCTCCGCGGCGGATGCCCTCCTTGAGGTAAACCTTGGTGCGACCGCCATCGGCACTGGAATCAATACTCCATCCGGCTACCGTGACCAGGTTGTTTCGGCCCTGCGGGAGGTCACCGGGTTGGACATTCAGGCATCTCCGGATTTGATTGAGGCGACCTCCGATACTGGTGGTTACGTGATGATGCATTCCGCCCTGAAGCGTGCTGCGATGAAGCTGTCGAAGATTTGCAACGATCTGCGTTTGCTTTCTTCTGGTCCGCGCGCTGGTCTGGGTGAAATCAACTTGCCGGAGCGCCAGGCAGGTTCCTCAATCATGCCGGCAAAGGTTAACCCTGTGATCCCAGAGGTTGTCAACCAGGCCTGTTTCAAGGTCATGGGCAACGACGTTAGTGTGTCCATGGCTTCCGAGGCTGGCCAGCTCCAGCTCAACGTCATGGAGCCGGTCATCGCCGAATGTTTGTTTAGCTCCATCAAGCTTTTGCGTAACGCTGCGCAGACATTGCGCGAGAAGTGTGTCACCGGCATTACTGCTAACCCGGAGGTGTGCGAAGCCTACGTGACCAGCTCCATCGGCATTATCACCTACCTTAATCCCTATATCGGCCACCACAACGGTGATGTGATTGGCAAGGAGGCTGCAGCGACGGGTCGCAGTGTCCGCGATTTGGTGCTGGAGAAGGGTTTGATGAGTGAGGAAGATCTCGATCGAGCCTTTAGCAAGGAAAACCTCATGCACCCGGAGTTTCGCGGCAAGCTCTATATCGACGAAGACGACAAGTAGCTGTTTGGCGGTTTGCGGGCAGGCTCCGTCCAGGGAATACTTATTGTTGATATAAATTTCAACAATAGGAAGTGTCCCAGATGCTGTTTGCACTCCAGCTCATCATCTTGTTGGGCGCCATCGTTCTTGGTGCCCGCATGGGCTCCATCGCCATCGGATTCGCTGGTGGCCTTGGAGTCCTTCTTCTTGGTCTGACAGGGATGACGGTTAGCGCCGAAGCCATCCCCTTCGATGTCATTGGCATCATCATGTGTGTCATCACCGCGATCGCCGCCATGCAGCTTGCCGGTGGCATGGACTACCTTGTCCACGTCGCGGAGCGTTTCCTAAGACGCAATCCGAAGCAGATCACCCTTTTCGCCCCGATTGTCACTTGGCTGATGACGGTCCTCGCCGGCACCGGCCACACTGCTTTTTCCACGTTGCCGGTCATCGTGGAAGTGGCTAAGGAAGGCGAGGTGCGCCCGTCGCGTCCCTTGTCGGTGGCTGTGATCGCCTCGCAAATGGCTATCGTGGCCTCCCCGATTTCGGCCGCTGTGGTGTTCATGGCGAGCGTCTTGGAGCCTTTGGGGGTTGGCTACCTGCAATTGCTCGGCGTCATGATTCCAGCGACGTTTTTGGCTATCTTTCCCACGGCGTTCATTGCCAACCGGATGGGTGTCCCGCTTCTCGACGACCCCATCTACCAGGAGCGCCTAGAAAAGGGTCTGGTGGCGCGTCCAGCGCCAGCCGCGCAATACGTAGCCCCGAAGGGCGCGAAGGCTTCCGTCGCAATTTTCGCCGCCGCCATCGTTGTTGTCATGGTTTACGCAACCCTTATTTCCGAACAGATCGGATTGATCCCAGATCCGACGATCCCGCGCAACGAGGCGATCATGGCCATCATGCTTGCGGCCGCCGCGGTGATTGTTCTAGCCACGGGCAACAATTCCGCCCAGGTGCTCAACACCCAGGTGTTTCGCTCAGGCATGTCCGCCTCCGTCTGTGTGCTGGGCGTGGCCTGGCTTGGCACGACCTTCATCAACCATTACATTGAGCAGATCAAGGCTCTGTCGGGAGATGTTCTCAACGCGGCGCCGTGGCTTTTGGCTGTGGTACTTTTCTTCGCCGCTTCGCTGCTGTATTCGCAGGCAGCCACTGCGAAAGCCCTTATGCCCGCTGCCATCGCCATCGGTGTCAGCCCCTTGACTGCATTAGCGGCCTTCCCGGCCGTCTCTGCACTGTTTGTCCTTCCGACCTACCCGACTCTTTTGGCCGCGGTGGAAATGGATGACACGGGCTCGACACGCATCGGTAAATATGTCTTCGATCATCCCTTCCTTATCCCCGGTGTAGTGTGCATTGCTCTGTCTGTGATCCTGTCCTACGCGATCGGAGCCGTTGTACTCTAGGTGGCATGGCTACCGACGTAGAAATTGCCCAGGCGCACACGCTCGAACCGATCACTGACATTGCCGCCAAGGCGGGGGTTGCTGAAGAAGCTTTGATTCCGTATGGCAAAGTCATGGCGAAAGTTGACACGACGAAAGTCAACAAATCCGCCTCCGGCAAACTTATCCTCGTCACCGGCGTTTCTCCGACACCGGCCGGCGAGGGCAAGTCCACGATGTTAATTGGGTTGACGGACGCGCTGGCGAAGCTCGGCCACAACGCCATGGTGGCGCTGCGTGAGCCTTCGCTGGGTCCTGTGATGGGCATTAAGGGAGGCGCCGCTGGCGGCGGCTATTCTCAGGTGGTACCCATGGAGAACATTAACCTCCATTTCACTGGTGATTTCCACGCGATTACTTCGGCTAATAACACCCTTTCCGCGCTGATTGACAACCACATCCAGCAAGGCAACGAACTTGGCATCGACCCGCGCCGCGTCACTTGGCAGCGCTGCCTCGATGTCAACGACCGCTCCTTGCGCAATGTGGTCACCGGGCTTGGCGGGCCGACCAATGGTGTGCCCGCCGAAACAGGCTTTACCATCACCGCAGCCTCTGAAATCATGGCGATTCTCGGTCTCGCCACAGACCTCGACGATTTGAAGAAGCGCCTCTCACGCATCACTATCGGCCTGACCTACGACGGCCAGCCTGTCACGGCCGGCGATCTGAAGGCAGAAGGGGCGATGACTGCTTTGCTTAAAGAGGCCATCAACCCGAACCTTGTTCAAACCTTGGGCGGGACCCCGGCGTTTATCCATGGCGGTCCCTTTGCCAACATCGCGCACGGCTGTAACTCATTAATCGCCACTCGCACTGCCTTAAACTTCGCTGATCTTGTTCTCACCGAAGCTGGATTCGGCTCTGATTTGGGTGCGGAGAAGTTCTTTGACATTAAGGCCCGCTATGGTGAGCTTGACGTAGCTGGCGCCGTTATCGTTGCGACTATCCGCTCGATGAAGCATAACGCGGGCGTGCCAAAAGACCGTCTGAGCGAGGAAAATGTTGCCGCGGTGCGCGAGGGCATTGTTAACCTGGAACGCCACGTGGAAAACGTCGCCAAGTTCGGCGTTACTCCTGTCGTTGCCATCAACCTGTTTACTTCCGACACAGACGCGGAGCGTCAATTCGTCCGCCAGTGGGCGAAGGAGCGCGGCATCAAGTTGGCGGAGTCTGAGGTGTGGGCCAAGGGCGGAGACGGCGCCGTCGATCTAGCCAAAGTGGTCCTTGACAACCTTGCAACGGGCAGTTCACATCAGCTTTATGACCCGTCTGACGGGGTAGAAAACGCAATTGCGACAATTGCCCGTGAGATTTACCGCGCTGCTGATGTGCAGTACTCAGCCGCAGCCCTGCGGGATTTACAGACCCTGAAAGACAACGGCTTTGACTCCTTGCCGGTGTGTATTTCCAAAACGCAGTATTCCTTTAGCGACGATCCCACGCAGCTTGGTGCGCCGACCGGGCACACGCTGCATGTGCGTAATCTGATTCCGCGCACCGGCGCCGGTTTCATCCTCGCGCTAACCGGCGATGTTATGACCATGCCTGGTCTGCCCAAAACCCCCGCCGCCAACAACATTGACGTCGGTGACAATGGTGTGGTCACCGGGTTGTTCTAGGCCTCGGCTGCGGAACCCGGCCAGCCCGGGTACGGCGGCGGGGTGCCGCCGAAGGCCGGGCAGAGTTTCTGAAAGGAGCACCAGCCGCACAATTTGGATGTTTGCGGGCGGAAGTTGCCCTCCTTGCCGTCCGTGACTATCTTGTGCCACAAATCGGCGAGGTCGCGTTCGAAGAACTCGAGTTCTTCGCGTGTGGGCGCCAAAAACAGCGAGTCGATTACCTTGAGGTACATCAGGCGTAGCTGGTCGGGGATTTGCCCGAATAAACGCCAATAGGCCAGGGCGTAAAACCTCATTTGGAATTGAGCGTCCGCAGAATAGTGCGGCAGTGGCTTTTTCCCCGTTTTGTAGTCGACGATGCGCACTTCTCCGGTGGGGGCGATATCAACACGGTCGATAAACCCCCGCACGGGCACGCCGTTGGGCAGCACCGCCTCGACGGGCATCTCCTGCTCATGGGAGTCGAAACCGTGCGGGTTTTCCATCTGAAAATAACCGCGGATCAGTGTCCGTGTGTCGACAAAGAGCTGGTACTCGTCTGCTATGGGTTCGGCGTTGGTGGGATCGGCAGAAAGCATTGCCTCCCATGCTGGTTTAATCCTTTTCACCGCGGCCGGGTAGGTGCGCTTTTCGCGCGGCCAGCCGTGCATTTCCTCCAAAACAGCGTGTACCAATGTTCCTTTGACCTGCGCCTCGGTTTTCTCCTCGGGCAGCCGGTCAATGGCGCGCAGTCGGTAAAGCAGCGGGCACTGCTTGTAGTCGGAGGCGCGGGAGGGGGAGAGGGCAAGTGGGCGCGGTTGTGATGATGTCATGATGATCAACATCTTAGAGTGGTGGCATGAGCTTCAAAGATTTCATTGCTGACAGTCCCAGCGCTTTCCACGCCGCCAAGAACGTGGCTGGTGCGTTGGAAAACGCCGGTTTTACCCGCGATACAGGCACGGCTCCGGGTGGGCATGTGCTCGTGCGCGACGGGGCAGTGATTGCTTGGTGGGTGCCGAAGAATCCGAATCCGCGGCTGCGCATCGTCGGTTCGCACACGGATTCGCCGGGGCTGATGGTCAAGCCTGACCCAGACATGCTGCGTGAGGGTTTCCGGCAGGTGGCGGTGGAGGTCTACGGCGGGCCGATTCTCGCGTCGTGGTTCGACCGCGACCTCGCTTTCGCCGGGCGTGTCGTGCTTGATGACGGCTCCGAGCAGCTCGTCAATACCGGGCCTGTCGCCCGAGTACCTAATCTGGCGATTCACCTGTACCGCGGCGATATGCCCACCATCGAGCGGCAGCTGCACACTCAGCCGATCCTTACTGTGGACCGCCCATTTGTCGAGCTGCTCGGTGTTGACCCGTCCCGCGTGTTGGCGCACGAACTGATCGGCGTGGACACGCAGCGCCCAGAGCAATTGGGCGACATGGTGGCGGCGGGGCGTTTGGATAATTTGACTAGCGTGTGGGCTTCTTTGCAGGCGATGCTCGCCGCAAAGGATCTCGCCCAGGATGTGCTGGTGCTCGCCGCGTTTAACCATGAGGAAGTTGGTTCGGCTACGACTGCCGGTGCTGGCGGCCCGATGTTGGAACGCATCGTGCGATCTCTTGCTGTCTCGCTGGGTGACGAGGCGCAGGTATGCGCAGATTCGGTGTTGGTTTCCGCGGATGCGGCCCATTCAGTGCACCCGAACTATCCGGGCAAGCACGATCCGACGCACCGTCCACTGCTCAATCGAGGGCCGGTGCTGAAGATCAACGCCAATCAGCGCTACGCCTCGAACGCGGTGACCGAGGCGGAGTGGATCCGGGCCTGCCGCGCCGTCAATGTGCCGGTGCAGACCTTTGTGAGCAACAATGACGTGCCCTGCGGCTCGACGATCGGCCCGATCTCGGCGACGCGCTTGGGCATACCGACGGTCGATGTTGGCGTGCCGCTTTTGTCGATGCATTCGGCTCGTGAGCTGTGCGGTGTGCGCGACATGGAGTGGTTTGAGCAGGCGTTGGCGTCGTTTTACCGCGGCCTGGCATACTAAACCGGCCACTACACAGGAGGCTTCATGTACTCAGGTCCTTTTCAGGCTGGCGACAAGGTCCAGCTTACCGACGCGAAACGCCGCCATTTCACCGTTGAGTTAACCCCGGGTGGGCAGTTTCACTCCCATAAGGGCATCGTCGAGCACGACGCTATTATTGGCGCAGACGAAGGATCGGTAGTTACATCCACCCTGGGAGCTGATTATTTGTGCTTCCGTCACCTGCTGGTGGACCACGTGCTGTCCATGCCGCGTGGCGCTGCGGTGATTTATCCGAAGGACGCGGGCCAGATTCTCGTGGAGGGCGATATTTTCTCCGGTGCGCGCGTGTTGGAGGCTGGGGCAGGATCGGGTGCGTTGTCGATGAATTTGCTGCGTGCGGTTGGACCTGCAGGCCGCGTGTTTTCCTACGAGATCCGCGAGGATCACCTGCAGTATGCCCGGGACAACGTCGCCGAGTATTTCGGCGGTGAGCCCGATTGGTGGACGCCACGCCTCGGCGACTTCGGGGAGGTGACCACGAAAGATCTCGGGGGGCCGGTGGACCGGCTTATCCTTGACATGGTGGAGCCGTGGCATTTCGTCGATACGGTGAAAAATCTGCTCATCCCAGGTGGGGTGTTTATGACCTATGTGGCGACCGTGCCGCAGCTCATGCAGATTATGGAGCACATTCGCGCAGCAAAGTGTTTCACCGAGCCGCGGGCGTGGGAGACGTTGTTGCGCGAGTGGAAGGTCGATGGTTTGGCGACGCGGCCTGAGCACCGCATGAATGCACATACCGCGTTTTTGGTGTGGACACGCAGGCTTGCCGACGGTGTGACGCCACCGCGGCCGCAGCGCAGGGCGCGTCGCTAAGCTGGAGTCCATGATCGAGGATGACGCTTTCGGGCCAGAGCTGAGCGATCTGCGCCGCACAAACCGGGAGATGAGATCTCGCAACGACAAGCTCGCGGAACTTCTTCAGGCTAGCCGCGACAAACTCAACGATCTCTACGCCCAGCTTGCAAAGCTGGAAGAACCCGCTTCTACCTACGGTGTGTTCTTGGAGAGCCTGGGCCACGGGCTCGACGCGGATGTTTTTACCTCTGGGCGGCGCATGAGGGTGAAGATTTCGCCAAATGTCGCCCCCGGCTCGCTCGCCCACGGGGCGCGGGTACGCCTGGGTGAAGGCACCATCATCGTCGAGGCTTGCGGCTTCGAGGATTCGGGCCAGATAGCGACAGTGGTGGAAAAGATCGACGCTTCCCGGGCGGTGATTTCCGATCAGCAGGGCGCAGAAACATTAGTCCACCTGGCGGATCCGCTGCGCGATACGGTGCGCGCCGGCGATGTCGTCGTCTGTGATATCCGCGTGGGCTACGCCTTTGAAAAGATCGAGAAAACTGAGGTTAACCAGCTCTCCCTTGAGGAGGTTCCCGATGTCACTTACGCCGATATTGGTGGGTTGGCCAGCCAGATCGAAACCATTCAGGACTCGGTGGAGTTGCCCTTTTCCCACCCTGAGCTCTACAAGTCCTACGCCTTGACCCCGCCGAAAGGTGTTTTGCTCTACGGGCCTCCAGGCTGCGGCAAAACGCTCATCGCCAAGGCGGTGGCCAACAGCCTTTCCGCCCGGATCGGCGACGGCGCATCCGCGCATTTCATTAACGTCAAAGGTCCGGAGCTGTTAAATAAGTTCGTGGGCGAAACCGAACGCCGCATCCGCCTGATTTTCGAACGTGCCCGTGAGTTGGCCACAGATGGTCGCCCGGTGATCATTTTCTTCGATGAGATGGAGTCGATCTTTCGCACGCGCGGCTCAGGTGTGTCCTCCGACATGGAAACCACGGTCGTGCCGCAGCTACTGACCGAAATCGACGGTGTCGAAGACATCGCCAATGTCATTGTCATCGGCGCTACTAATCGCGAGGAACTCATCGACCCGGCGATCCTGCGGCCAGGGCGTTTAGACATCAAGATCCGGGTGTCGCGCCCGACGCAGCCCGAAGCGCGCGATATCTTTGCACGCTACATTACGCAGTCCATTCCGCATGCAGAGGAGATCGATTCGCTGATCGACGCAGCAACGAACGCGTTGTTCGCACCGCGCCCTTTCGTGCGCCTTGTGCTTGCCGACGGCACCGAGGAGACTTTGCATTACCGGGACTTTGTCTCCGGGGCGATGATCGCCAACGTTGTCGACAGGGCGAAGAAGCTGGCCATCAAGGACCACCTTGCGGGGGTGTCGACAAGCGGGGTGAGCAGCGAGCACCTGCGCGCCGCCGTGCGAGCGGAGCAAAGCGAGAACGAGGATCTGCCGAACACCTCCAACCCCGACGAGTGGGCACGTATCACCGGCCGCCAGGGCAAGCGCGTCGTGGCCGCGGAGGTTATCGGCTAGTTCGCAACTTTGCGACAAGCAGCTCGACGGCTGCGGCAAAGTCTCCATCGCCAAGGTGGGCGAAGCTTAAGTGGAGTGCGCGGCTTTCGTCAAAAGTGCCGTAGCCGAGTCCCGCGCAGTCCAACTGCCGCCGAAAGGCGCTGAGTTTTTCAGGCGCAGCGAAGCGGACCGCCAGGTCGGTGCTTATAGTTTCGCCGCCGTCGTCGACGGTGGCTCCCGCCGCTTGGAAGGCGGGCATGAGGGTATCGGCAATTACTTTTCTGCGCTGGAGCAGACGTTTGTGGACGGTGCGAGAGTTGCGGCGGGCTTGGCCGGCGTCGAGAAGCGATGCGATCGCGTACTGGGTAACGGGGGAGACGGGCATACCTAACACAGCTCGTGCGGAGTGCAGCGCCGCCGCGTAGTCGGGGTCGGCGAGGACATAGCCGGCCGAAAGCTGTGTGCTCAAAAGGGTGGAAAAAGTGCCGAGGGTAAGTACCGGGGACTGGTTCGCGGAAACAGCCAGCGGAGGATGCGGCGAATAGCGGTAACGCAGCTCCGCGTTGTAGTCATCCTCGATGATCACGGTGTTTGTGTCCCGCGCCCAGGTCGAAAGCGCCGAACGGCGCGCAGCGGGCATCGCTTTGCCGAGCGGGAAAAGGTGCGCCGGGGTGACCAACACAGCGTCTAGATCCGCAGGGAGGTCCTTTGGCACCATGCCTTGAGCATCCGTCGCGCACTCCACGCACGCGTGCCCGCTCAGCGCGATGACGCGACGCAGCCCTGGGTGCCCCGGGTTTTCCACCCCGACGCGCAAACCCCGACCAAGCGACATGAGGATGAGCAGCAAGCCTTCGCGCGAGCCGCCGGTGACTATCACCTGATCGGGATCGACCTGCATTCCGCGGGAGAGCCGGAGGTGCTCCGCAATCGCCCAACGCAGCGCGGGCTGGCCCGCCTTATCCACGGCTTCGGGGCCGACATCGGCGGCCTCGCGCCACGCCCTGCGCCAGGCGGCGGGCCGGATTGTTTCCGCGTGCCCCGAGCTCGGGCGCAGCGAAATATCGTGCGTGCGTTTTGTGTGGTGTGAGGGTTGGAGGCGGCGGGGGCGCACTTCAGCCGGTGTTGGCAGGTCCGGGTGGACCACCGTCGGCGCCCCCTGGGAAGACTTCAAGAAGCCTTCGGATA
The DNA here is from genome assembly GCF_038452275.1 of Corynebacterium sp. BD556. Classification (NCBI taxonomy): domain Bacteria; kingdom Bacillati; phylum Actinomycetota; class Actinomycetes; order Mycobacteriales; family Corynebacteriaceae; genus Corynebacterium; species Corynebacterium mayonis. The sequence goes on along the minus strand of NZ_CP141643.1, from coordinate 748,222 downwards.
GCAGTTGGTCGTAGGCTGCGACGACGCTTCCGCGAGAGACTCCGAGGGCACGGGAGAGCTCGCGGGTAGACGGCACGCGATCCCCGGCAACAAGGCTTCCCAGGGCTACCTGACGGCGCAGCTCGTTGGCTATCTGGGCTGGCAGCGGGGTGGGAAGGCGGCGGTCAATCTCAAACACAACTGGTCCAAAACAATTGTAAATAACTGGCACTAGGAATCTACCAGTTTGACAGACAGAATGGATCGCATGGCTCATCAAGAAAAGAACCCAGATCTCGCCGAAACCTTCAAAGGCGGGGTCATCATGGACGTTGTCACCCCGGAACAAGCACGAATTGCCGAAGACGCCGGCGCCGTCGCCGTCATGGCACTCGAGCGCGTCCCGGCGGATATCCGCGCACAGGGCGGAGTTGCCCGTATGTCGGACCCGGATCTCATCGAGGGCATTCTCGCAGCAGTAGAGATCCCGGTCATGGCAAAAGCACGCATCGGCCACAGCGTCGAGGCCCGCATCCTTGAGCACTTGGGCGTGCACTACATCGACGAGTCTGAGGTGCTCAGCCCAGCCGACTATGTCAACCACATTGACAAGCGCGGTTTTTGCGTCCCCTTCGTCTGCGGCGCGACCAACCTGGGCGAGGCCCTGCGCCGGATCAACGAGGGCGCGGCCATGATCCGTTCGAAAGGCGAAGCCGGCACAGGCGATGTTTCAGAGGCCACCAAGCACCTCCGCACCATCCGCGCGGAAATCGCCGGGCTGCAATCGTTGTGGAACGCCAACCGCGATGAGCTCTACGTTGCCGCCAAGCAACTGCAGGCACCCTACGAGCTCGTGCAGTACGTCGCGCAGCACGGCAAGCTTCCGGTCACGCTGTTTACAGCCGGGGGAGTGGCCACCCCGGCCGACGCCGCGCTGATGATGCAGCTCGGCGCGGACGGAGTGTTCGTCGGCTCCGGCATCTTCAAATCCGGCAACCCGGAGCAGCGCGCCAAGGCCATTGTCCAGGCCACCGCCAACTACGACGACATCGCAGTCGTCACCGAAGCCTCCCGCGGCCTCGGCGAGGCGATGGTGGGCATCAACGTCAACGACCTTCCCGCGCCCCACCGCCTTGCCGAGCGCGGCTGGTAGGGCACTTATCGGGCGTTGACCCACCAACTGACAAAAGGCCCGTTCGACGATTCTGAGTCCTTGGCGGCTCAAACCCGACAGCCCCAACCCATCAATCGCGGTTGGGGGGGCAAAGCTAGGCACTATTTGCCCGCCTGCCTCAAGAAACGCTCAGAGCGCTGAGGGGAAAACCGAATCACCCCTTTGGTGAAACGATGGCGCCTAACGATTGGCACGAATTGCCAAAGCGCTAGCTCCGGCAGTCCACAACTGCACCGGATAATTGGCAATTAATTCCAACCCCCCGGTAGCCGCCACATGTGCGAGAAAATACCCGCGACCACTATCACTCCGAAGGTGCAACGCAAGAGCGCCAACCACTGGCTTCTTCGACTCCGAAAGTCAATGCGAGGCATCGAAGGTGTTAGAAGGAACACCACACTCAAGGCGTAGAGAGGCGAAACTAGCAAAGCGGGAAGAAGGGCATTGAAGTCAAGGCGTCTTTTCGCCGCTGCGTAGCATATCTCACAACGAATGGTCCTGCTAGCCAGTCATGACAATCTTCTATCTCAGTGGCGTACCCTGTTCGAGTGATGAGTAATGACCAGTTGCGCTACATGGGAACCGAAACGGAGTACGGCATTGCCTGCCCTTCCGAGCCTGGGTTGAGCCCCATCATCACCTCCACCCACGCAGTGGTGGCCTACGCGGCGATGAACACAGGGGCGCGGGCGCGGTGGGATTATCACGATGAGCACCCGCTCAAAGACACCCGCGGTTTCGACCTGAAGCGCTACCGCACGGTGCCGGTTGTAGATGCCAACGCTGTCGGTGTCGCCAATGTGGTGACGCGAAACGGCGCACGCTTCTATGTCGACCACGCCCACCCCGAATACTCCAGCCCAGAAGTCTCCAACGCCTGGGACGCTATGGTCTACGACGCCGCCGGCGACCTCCTCCTCAACCAGGCTGGTGAGGCAGTCGCTGAGCTCTACGCCCAGGGCGTGAGCGTGCTCAAAGACAAACAGCCCTGCCCGCCGCTGAAGTTCTACAAAAATAATGTCGACGGCAAGGGCGCGTCCTTTGGGGCCCACGAGAACTACCAGTATTCGCGCCACACCGATTTTGCCCGGCTTAGCCAGGCTCTCATCCCGTTTTTTGTCACCCGCCAAGTCATTATCGGCGCTGGTCGGGTCGGCATCGGGCAAAACAGCGAGCGCGAGGGTTTCCAGATCTCGCAGCGCGCAGATTACTTCGAGCAGGAAGTGAGCCTGGAGACCACGCTCAACCGCGGTATTGTCAACACCCGCGATGAGCCGCACGCGGACGAGCGGGAGTTTCGCCGCCTGCACGTCATCGTAGGCGATGCCAACATGAGCCACTATTCGAACCTTTTGAAACTCGGCATGACAAAGCTGGTCCTCGACGCGATCGAGGCAAGCACGGATTTCAGTGACTTAAAGCTCGCTTCCCCGGTCGCAGAAATCAAGGAAATTTCGCACGATCCAACGTGCACGCACAAGCTTGTGCTTGCCGACGGCCGCCGCATGAGCGCCATCGACATCCTGCGCGTATACCGCGGTAGGGTGGTGGCGCAAACGGACGTCGACAAGCATGTGCTTGAGCTGTGGGGCGAGCTTCTCGACGACCTCGAGCGCGACCCACTGTCGACCGCCGATCGCCTCGATTGGACCGCCAAATACGCCTTGATCAAGGGGTTTACCGCGCGCGGCGTCGACATCGCGGACCCGAAGCTAAAAGCGGTTGACCTGCAATACGCCGACATCGACCCGCAAAAATCCCTCTACCACGCCTTGGTGCGCAAGGGGAGCATGACAACACTGGCTACCCCGGAAGAAATCTCGCGGGCAGCTACGCAGCCCCCGCAGGATTCGCGTGCCTGGTTCCGCGGCGAAGTCACCGCGAAATTCTCCGCCAATATCCGCGCCTCAAGCTGGCAGTCAATCGTTTTCGACACCGCCGCCGGGGTGCGGCGAGTGCCCATCGACGCCGTCGACGGCTTCACTGAAGCGCAATTCGGCGAAGTGCTCAAGCGCAGCGACACAGTCGATGACCTGCTCGCCGCCGTTGCGGACACAACCCACTAAGCTACACCTATGGTCAACCAGCAACAGCAGTTCCACGGAAAGCCCGGGGGAGAAGACTCCGACAACCAGGACCACGAAAGCGGCCAGGCGCAGATCGACACCTCCGGCACGGACTCACTGCTCGACGAAATCGATGCCCTCCTCGACAGCAACACTGAGGAGTTCGTTCGCTCCTACGTGCAAAAGGGCGGAGAGTAGAAACCTCATGGCACCAGTCTTTACTCGCCGCATCATGGGAGTCGAGACAGAATTTGGGGTCACGGCGGTGCGCGACGGTCGGCCGGTGCTCAGCCCCGAGGAAATCTCGCGTTACCTGTTTCGCCCGGTCGTTGCGAAACACCGCAGCTCCAACATCTTCATCGCAAACGGCGCCCGCCTCTACCTCGATGTGGGCGCCCACCCGGAGTACGCCACCGCCGAATGTGACTCAATTGACCAGCTCATCGCCCATGACAAGGCAGGCGAACGAATTTTTGCCAAACTGGCGCGAACAGCAGAAGAAGCACTCGCTAACGATGGTGTACCCGGCGAGGTTTACCTATTTAAAAACAACGTCGATTCTCGCGGCAACTCCTACGGCGCCCACGAAAATTACCTGGTCAGCCGCGAACTGGTGTTAAAAAGCCTCTCACGCCAACTACTGCCGTTTCTCATAACCCGCCAACTTATCTGCGGCGCAGGAATCATCAAAAATGGCCGCTACCTTCTCTCCCAACGTGCCGACCAGGTGTGGGAGGGCGTGTCCTCAGCAACCACGCGTACTCGCCCAATTATCAACACCCGCGACGAACCCCACGGGGATTCGCACCGTTTCCGGCGCATGCACGTCATCGTGGGCGACTCCAACATGTCCGAGCCCACCCTCGCGCTCAAAATCGGCTCGACACTGCTTGTACTTGAAATGCTGGAAGCGGGGTTTGACCTGCCCGACTTCGAGCTCGACGACCCCATCGAGCACATCCGCGACATCGCCGCCGACCCCAGTGGCCACACGCAGCTAAAACTGCGGCGCGGCGGCCACGTCAGTGCCTTTGAAGTCCAAAAGGCCACCTTCGAGGCTGCCACAAGGTGGATGGAGCACCGCGAAGCAGACAACACTGAGATGGAAAAAGTCCTCGATTTGTGGGGCAGGGTATTAGCGGCGATCGACTCGCAGCACTTTTCTGGCGTTGACCGCGAGATAGATTGGGTGATCAAACGCAAACTTCTCACCCAAGTCAAAAATGAACTCGGGTGTCAGTGGTCCCATCCCAAGCTCGCCCACATCGACTTGGCCTACCACGATATTCGCCCGGAACGCGGCCTGTTCTACCTCCTGGAGCGCAAAGGGTTGGTTGCGCGCTGGAGCAGCGACGAAGCCATCGACGCCGCCGCACGCCAGGCTCCGCAAACCACGCGCGCCAAATTACGCGGCGATTTTCTCCAGGCGGTGCGCCAGCATGGCGCCTCCTACAACGTGGACTGGGTCAACTTGAAGGTCAATAGACCCGAGCCGCGCACCGTGGAGTTGCTCGACCCTTTCGCCTCTGAAGATGAACGCGTCGATGCTCTAATTAGTTACGTAAAGGCACAGCAGTGAATGACTCCGAAGCCATCGAAAGGCTCACCAACTTAACCTTCGCTCTTTTGGGGGCGCAGCGTCCCCGCGACTATGCGTGGGTATATAAGCACGTCTCGGGCTACGCACCGCGCAGCGAGGAGACGTTCCAGCGCCAGCTAGCGCGCGACGTGCAGACCATCAGACGCGCTGGTGTCCCCGCGCGCATGGAAAACGGCCTGGTGTGGGTAAACAAGGACGCCTACGAATTGCCGCCACTGAAGTTCACCGATGAGGAAGCTACCGTTTTAGGTCTCGCCGGTGATCTAGGCACCAAGGGGAGCCTGGGCGCATTCGCCCGATCAGGGTGGACTAAATTGGCGGCCTCCGGTGTAACGCGCACCTTCGACGAACCTCCGTTAGGTAGCGTGGACAATGATGTGTTGCGCCTCGATGCTGAGGTGGTGCGCGCCGTGACAGCGTGCGTGCGGGCACAGGTGTGCATGTCTTTCGATTACCTCCCCTCGCCAACAGCGAAGGTGCAGCGCCGAACGATGGCCCCGTGGGGGATTGTCGCGCTTCACAATAAGGCCTACGTGGTAGGTTTCGACACTGAGCGAAACCAGCCCCGCGCATTTCGTGCGGTGCGTGTGCGCAATGTTAAAAGGACAGCGGGAAAATACCGCGACGCCGACAGGCCATTGCAAAGAATCGTGGAGGAGATCCTGCGCGGGCCGGTGACAGATGCGCGCATCGGCCTCGACAAGGCGCCCGAGTTGGAGGCCCGCGGACTAAGACAAGGCAATGAAATCGTTTTCGAGTCCGTCGAAAGGGACTGGTTAGTGCGCACCGTTGCCAGCTACGCCCCGCGGGTGCATTCGATCGAGCCCGAAGATGTCAAACGTGATGTGCTCAGACTTTTGGAGTTAGCCTATGAAAGATAGCCCCGCGAAGCTTGAGGGTTTGGTGCGCTCCCTCAACCTTGTCCCGTACCTGCGCCAGCACCCACAGGCGACCCCGATGGAGATCGCCCGCGACCTCGGGTACAGCCACGAGGACATCATGGCTGACTTGACGCGGCTAAGTATGTCCGGGGTGGGCAACGGCCCCGGTGAGCTAATCGACCTTGTCGCCTCGTGGACGGGCATCACGCTGATCGACGACCAAGGGTTAAACAAGCCCCTGCGCTTGACTCCCACCGAGGCGAACGCGCTGTTGTTGACCCTGGAGTCACTCGAGACGATGCCCGGCCTAGTTAACCATGACGCCGTGGCCTCCGCGGCCGCTAAGTTGCGCGAGCATATCCGCCGCCCCGGCGTCGACGATATCGACCATCCGGCCGGCTCGAAAGCCTCAGTTGGGGCCACCGTTTCCGCAGCGGTGGCCCAGCGGGTGCAACTGATCATGGAGTACTACTCGCAGTCCTCGGACACAACCACAACGCGCACCGTCGAACCGTTGTCGCTGTTTCACAAAAACGGTGAAACCTACCTGCGCGCCGTTGAAAACGGCGCCAGAAAGAACTTTCGCATTGACCGTATCCGCAGCGCCCAACTCACCGAAACAGCCGTCAGCGCACAGCCGGAAACCTTCGACGAAAATGATCCCTTTGGCTTCGCAACGTCAACGCGAGCCGTTTTGCACATCCGCAGCGACGCCACCTGGTTGAAAGATTACTGGGAAATTGAACTTGGTGAACCCGTTGAAGGGCAGTGGCAAAACGCCACGATGCCCTACGGCACCCCGGAGTGGCTCATCCGCTTTTGCCTCAGCCAAGCCGACCGAGTCAGGCTCATCGAGCCAGTCGAACTCGCCGAGGAACTCACCCAGCGGGCGCGGGAAGCACTTCGAGCGTTAAGATGAACCGACAAGTGGGAAGACGAAAACGAAAGGAATCCCCATGCCCAATTTGGGTTGGACCGAAATCCTCATCATTCTAGTGATCATCTTGCTGCTTTTCGGCGCGAATAAGCTGCCGGATCTTGCACGCTCGATGGGCCGCTCCGCACGAATTTTCAAATCCGAGGTCAAGGAAATGAGCAAGGATGACCAGCTCGATTTACCGCCGGCGTTGAACCAGGAAACCGGCAGTGTCGCTCAGCCCCAGGACCACTTCGGGAATGGCCCAAAAAACCAGCCCCACCCGCAGAACTAGGCCGTGGCTAGATCCCTTCGGCCGCGGCGCTTAGCGGGGAAGAAGAATCCGACCGGCGACATGACGCTGGTGGAGCACTTAAAGGAGCTCCGTCGCCGCATCATCGTGTCTCTGGCTGCCATTCTTGTCGGCACGGTGCTGGGCTTCATCTGGTACCAGTCTGCCCCTCCCGGCATGTCACCTCTCGGCGAGATCATTCGCGGGCCCTATTGCACCCTGCCAGCGCACCTGCGCGCTGACTTCACCGGCGACGGACAGTGCCGCCTTTTGGCAACCAATCCCTTTGAAATGTTTATGCTGCGCCTGAAGGTCGGTGCGCTCGCTGGCTTGGTTGTCGCCTCGCCAGTGTGGTTGACACAGATCTGGCGCTTCATCACGCCGGGCCTTCACCGCAACGAGAAACGCTACACTTTTACATTTGTCACTTTGGCCGTGCTGCTTTTCGTCGCCGGTGCCCTGCTTGCTTACTTCGTTTTGGACCAAGGCCTGTACGTTCTTATTTCCATCGGTTCCGAGTTTCAAATCGCGGCTTTGACCGGACGGGAGTATTACAACTTTCTGCTTGCGCTCGTGGTCATTTTCGGCGTGAGCTTCGAGCTGCCACTGGTGATCATCATGCTCAATATCGTCGGCGTGCTGCGCTACGAGCACGTCCGCGACAAGCGCCGCATGATTATTGTCGGCCTGTTCATCTTTTCTGCCTTTATGACACCAGGTCAAGACCCTTTCTCCATGGTGGCCCTCGCCTTTTCGATGACACTTCTGGTGGAGGTTGCCTTCCAGGTCTGCCGCATCCGCGACAACAGGGCCCGCGAGAAGCGCCCTGACTGGTTAGATCTCGACGATGGGGAAGCCTCCGGGCCCATCACACCGGCTGCGCCGATTGCTACTCCGGAACCTGTCGAACCAACGCGGTCTGTCAAACCCGAGGACTATTTCAACGACGTACTCTAAAGGCTATGGCTTTCACTGAGCAGCTCTTGGAGGATTTCCGCGCTTCCCGCCCCTTCCCGCTCGACGGTTTCCAGGTGGAGGCCTGCCAGGCCCTTGAGGCCGACCACGGGGTTTTAGTGTGCGCACCTACCGGCTCCGGAAAAACCATCGTCGGGGAGTTTGCCGTCTACTGCGCGCTGCGGCGGGGCACCAAATGCTTTTACACCACCCCTATCAAAGCGCTCAGCAACCAGAAATACCACGACCTTGTCGCCGAACATGGGGAATCGGCCGTTGGCCTGCTCACCGGCGATGTCAGCATCAACGCCTCCGCCGAGATCGTCGTGATGACCACCGAAGTTTTGCGCAACATGATTTATGCGCACGCACCTCAACTTGATCGTCTCGCGTTTGTGGTTATGGACGAAATTCACTACCTGGCTGACAGGGACCGCGGGGCCGTGTGGGAGGAGGTCATCCTCAACCTCGACGATTCCGTTTCCTTGGTCGGGCTGTCGGCCACCGTGTCCAACTCCGAGGAGTTCGGCGAATGGCTCGAAACGGTTCGCGGCGACACAAAAGTTATCGTCTCGGACAAACGCCCCATCCCGCTGAGCCAGTACATGTTGGTTGGGCGCAAACTGTTTCCCCTTTTCGAATCCGCAAGTGATGGTCAGGTCAACCGAGAACTTGAGTTTGCTATCTCCCGCATCGAGGCCGGCAGCGCGGATGAGGGCCGTGCAGATTTCGGCAAAACTAGCGGCTTTCGCTCCCGGGCGGCGGGGCGCAGGGGGCGTCGAGAAGCGAAAATTCGCCCTGTCGGGCGACCGGAACTGATCTCCGCCTTACAGGGCCGAGACATGTTGCCGGCCATCGTTTTTATCTTCTCCCGCGCCGGCTGCGACTCGGCGCTTTTTCAGTGCCTGCGCTCCCGCAAGGAACTGACCACACCGCAAGAGCAAGACCAGATCAAGGCCATCGCGGACGCTGGAGTCGCCGACATCCCAGAAGAAGACCTTGAGATTCTCAACTACCGTCAGTTGCGCACCGCGTGGTCCCGCGGCTTCGCCGCCCACCATGCAGGCCTTCTCCCAGCTTTCAAACACATCGTCGAAGAATTATTTGTCCGTGGGCTGGTCAGCGTCGTCTTCGCCACCGAAACCTTGGCGCTAGGAATTAACATGCCGGCGCGCACCGTAGTGCTGGAAAAGTTGGTCAAATTCAACGGTGAGGCGCATGTTGATCTCACCCCGGGCCAATACACGCAGCTAACCGGTCGTGCTGGACGCCGCGGCATCGACGTCATCGGCAACGCCGTCGTGCAGTGGGCACCCACCATGGACCCTCACGAAGTCGCCGGATTGGCCTCCACCCGAACCTACCCACTGATCTCGCCGTTTCAGCCCGGCTACAACATGGCCATCAACATGCTGAAGATGAATGGCTTCGATGAGTCGATCCGCTTAATTGAGCAGTCCTTCGCCCAGTTCCAAACGGATCGTTCCGTCGTGGGGGAGGTAAGAGACATTCAACGACGCCAGTCGAAGGTGAAAAAGCTACGCGCCCAACTAGAACGCGACGTAGCCTCCTTCGCCCCGCAAAGCGATGACGCAGCGCAGCAACTCGTTGAGTACATGAACCTGCGCCGAGATCTAACCGAAGCAGAAAAGCTTGCTCACCAAGAGTCCCTCACTCAGCGCTACACCGAAACAACCCGCATCCTGGCGCGGTTGCAAGTCGGCGAAGTCATTGCTCTGCCGGGCAAGAAGAAACCTGAGCTTGCGGCGGTTGTCCAAGTCGCCGGTAAGCAAGATGACCCGCGGCCATGGATCACCACAGAGCGAGGGTGGTCAGGGCGCATTGAGGCGGCTGCGTTGAGAAACCCGCCGGTAGTCGTCGGCAGGATTAAGGTGCCGCGCCACATGCGCGACCAACCCCGCCGCCATGCGAAAAAAGTCGCCCAGCTTCTGCATAGCGCGGATTTGCACGGACCAAAGAAATTGAAAGAAAGGGCACGGGTGCGTCCTTCAAAGAAGGTCACCGCTTTGCGCGAAGCCATGCGCAACCACCCCGTGCATAATTGGCCGGCGACAGACCGGGAGATGCTCGCCCGTGTGGCCGCAGAACTGGTGCGCGAGCAGCGCACACTTGAACGCTTAAAAAAGCACGTAGATTCCTCCACGGATTCACTTGGGCGCACCTTCGAGCGCATCGTCGGCCTGCTCACCGAGATGGATTACGTCGAAGTTGTCGAGGCAGTGCCCCAGGTCACCGACGAAGGCGAGCGACTCGCGCGTATCCACAATGTTTCGGATCTTTTGGTTGCCCAATGCCTCAAGCGCGGTATCTGGAACGAACTCGACCCAGCCGAGTTGGCGGGTGTGGCAGCAATGTGCGTTTTTGAAAACCGCAAAAGCAACGGCGCTGCCCCAGAAGCTGCGACGGAGAACATGGCAGCGGCAATGGAGTCCACGATGCGCATTTATGGTGAGTTGGTTTCTGATGAACAGCGCCACCAGCTTCCGCCGACCAGGCTTCCAGATCCTGCTTTTAGCCTTTCCATTCACCAATGGACCGCGGGTGCGCCGCTAGGTTACGCGCTTGCGGCCGCGGCTGAATCCGGTGCGGAGCTGACCCCGGGAGATTTCGTGCGTTGGTGTCGCCAGGTCATCGATTTGCTTGAGCAGGTGGCCAAAACCGGCTACACCTCCGAGATTCAGCGCAACGCGAACAAAGCCATTGATGCGATCCGCCGCGGCGTGGTAGCCATCGGCAACTAAAGTGTGTCAACATGACTGTTTTGCTTCTCGGCGGCACCAGCGACATCGGTGGAGAAGTTGCGGCTCGCGTGTGTCCAGGGCGCGACGTGGTGCTTGCGATGAGGAACCCAAGCGCCGGGACAGAGGCGGAAAAACGCTTGCTTGAACGGGGGGCAAAAAGTGTCCGCAGCGTGGCCTTTGAGGCCACAGACTTTGCCTCGCACCGGCGTGTCATCGAGGACGCCGGTGACGTCACGACCGCAATCGTTGCCTTCGGCATCCTCGGTGACCAGGCGAAAGCCGAGCACGATGAGGCGGAGGCCGTGCGCATCGCCACCGTTGACTACACGGCTCAGATCAGCGTTTTGACTGTGCTTGCAGACACCATGAAGCGCGGGGAGATCTTTGCTTTTTCCTCCATTGCCGGGTGGCGCGCGCGGCGGGCGAACTACGTCTACGGTTCCACGAAGGCGGGCCTCGACGCTTTTTGCCAGGGTCTGGCGGATCGTCTGCATGGCAGTGCGGTGAAGTTGATTACAGCTCGCCCCGGTTTTGTCATCGGTTCTATGACCGAAGGGATGACACCAGCGGTTATGTCGGTAACGCCAGACGTGGTCGCCGACGCGGTGGTTCATGCTGCGCAGGCGCAGACGAGCACCACGGTGTGGATTCCGCGGCGGCTGCGCGCGCTCGCTGCGGTTATGCGGGTTGTGCCCCGCGCCTTGTGGCGCCGTATGCCCAGGTAGGCCGCACCATGTTTCGTCTCCTTGCCCGGGCTAGTTTGCCGTTTCTTGTCGACGCGCTTCGTGTTGCCCCCCGCACTGATCCGGATTTTGGTGCTGCTTCCTGGTTAACCGGTGTCAAACCCGGCACGCTCCTGAGCGCTCACGTGGTTGACCCGGTTGGGCTTCGCACTCGGCTCAATCCGGTTATCGCCCACCGCATCGAATACGCGACGACCGATTCTCGCAGCCGTAGTCTTACAGCAACGGGAGCGGTGATCCGTTCTCTTGTTCCGTGGCGCGGGCCAGGGCCGCGCCCAACTGTCGCTTTCGCCCCCTCGACGCAGGGTGTGGCCAGGCGCTGCGACCCCTCGTATTCATGCACGGTTGGCTTCGCGGTGCGTTTTCGCCCGTGGGACGCCATCGCAGCCTACGAACAGCCCGCAGTGAGCCTGCTTGCGGCTGCGGGAGCAAACGTGGTGCTGACGGATTACCCACGTGATCCCGAAGATGGGGTGCAGCTCTACAGCGATCATGTTTCCGCGGCGCGTTCGCTTATCGACGCCACCCGCGCTGCGGGCTGTCTCGGCGTGGGCACGCAGGCTCTCGGCTTGTGGGGTTATTCGCAGGGCGGCGGTGCGATCGGCGCGTGGCTGGAAAATCCCGGCTACGCCCCGGAGCTGCAGCCTTTGGCTGCTGTGGTGGGAGCCCCGCCGGCTGATTTGAAGGCAGTGCTGGGCCACGTCGAGGGCGGTCTTTTGGCGGTGGTGGCGCTCTACGCCGTTGCTGGGCTAGTTGCCTGGGACGAAGGCATTGCCGAGGAGATTTATTCTGCGCTTAGCCCCGCCGGGGCACGGGCCGTGCTCGACGCCGGGCGGGTTTGCGCGATTGGTGCCGTGTGCAATCGCCCGTGGGCCAACACGCAGAGATGGACGGCATCTGGGGTTTCAATGTCTGAGCTTTTAGAGACCCTTCCTCAAACGAGTGCGCGGTTGGACGAGATGGCGCTTGGTCGTGGGCCGGCGTTGAAGATCCCGACGAGGTTATGGGCTGCAATTAACGATGACGTCATTCCTTACGGCAGTGTTGCAGCATTGGCGCGCACCTGGGATGTGGAGCTTGACACTCGCCGTCTGCCGCGGATTGCCGGTCGTACCGGGGCAAACCATATCCTGCCGTATTTCCAGCACGCGCCAGCCGATGTGCAATGGCTTCTCGCGAATCTGGGCGGGTAGTCTGTCGGCATGCGGCTAATTCTTCTTGCCTATTTTCTCATTGAGGTTCTCGCGTTTATAGGTGTGTCCAAGGTTGTGGGCATTGGTTGGGCCATCCTTGCTGTTTTTGCTTTGTCCGTGCTTGGTGGGGTGGTCGCCAGCGCCACTTTGCGCAACTCCGTGGCGCGCGCAGCCGTTGGGCAGGGTTCGCTGGGGCGGCTGGCGGGTGACGGCGCAATTTTGGTAACAGGCTGGGCGTTGTGCATCCTGCCTGGGTTTGTTTCTTCGTTGCTGGGGCTTTTGCTGGTGTTTCCTCCTTCCCGCGCCGTGATCCGCCGCGCGTTGACTGCGAAAACTGCGAAGGCGGTGGAGGAGTTTGGCATGAAGGTCTATTTGGCTTCCCCGATGTCTCAGCAGCGCACGAGTTACGGCAGTTTCGTCGATGAAAGCCAGGTGGTTGACGCGGAGGAGTTGGAGAGGTGGTTTCAGGCCGATAGCGCTGGTGATGTGGAGAACCCGCACGGCGGGGGTCGGGGTGGCAACCAAGGGGGACAGCGTTAAGTGCTGCTGCTTTTCCGCATCGCGCTGGCGGCATTGTCCGGCAAGCTCGTTTTCTACTCCTATGAGCCTCATGGGATGTGGTGGTTGGGGATAGTGGGCCTCGCCCTGTTTGTTGCTTCTTTGGCGCCGTGGCCGTTGGGCTTGCGGGTTTCCGTCAAGGCTGGGGCACTTTTGGGTTTTACTCATTCGTTTTTTCTTTTCCTGTTTATGCTTCCGTGGATCGGTGAGTTCGTCGGTTGGCAACCGTATGTGGCGCTGTCGTTCTTCTTGGCGCTTTACGGCATTCCGGTGGGTGCGTTCGGGGCCGTTCTCGCGCGGCACAATCGCGCACTGTTGGCTTTTCCTTTTGTTTATGTGGCGTGGGAGTTTCTTCGTTCGACGTTGCCTTTTGGCGGTTTTCCGTGGGGTCGTCTTGCTTGGGGTCAAATTGAGGGACCTTTGCGCCACCTTGCGGCTTGGGGCGGGCCCGCTTTGGTTACATTCGCCACGGTTTCAACTGCGGTCGGTTTAGTTGCGTTGCTTGCTTATCGACGCCCCTTCGGTGCCGCCTTCTTCGTTTTTCCCGTGGTCGCGGCTTTTGTGGCTGGGGCGATGCACACCGACCGCGACGATGGTGCGGTCACTGTTTCGGCGGTGCAGGGCAATGTGCCTCGTCTGGGCTTGGATTTTAACGCCCAACGTCGCGCTGTGTTGACCAATCACACGCAAGAAACGAAACGTCTCGCTGAATCTGGGGCGCGGCCGGATTTTGTTGTGTGGCCGGAAAACGCCGCTGATGTCAGTCCCTTTACTGATTCCTTTGCGGCCGCGCTTGTCGACGAAGCCTTGCACGCCGTCAATGTCCCGATCTTGGTGGGGACGCTGACCCGCGACGAGGTCGGTGCGCGCAACACCATGGCTGTTTTCGACCCGGATTCTGGGCCGGGGGATTACCACCACAAGAAGTATTTGCAGCCTTTCGGCGAGTACATGCCGATGCGGGATTTCTTCCGCTTGTTTTCTGATTTGGTTGATCAGGCGGGAAACTTCCAACCGGGCGACGGCAATAGCGTGGTCGACATTGCGGGGGTTCGGCTTGGCATTGCTACCTGCTACGAGGTTGCTGTTGACGCCGCTTACCGCACGGCCGTCACTCACGGGGCGAAAATTTTGGCTACTCCCACCAATAACGCCACTTTCGGTTTTACGGACATGACCTATCAGCAGATGGCCATGAGCCGCATGCGCGCGATTGAAACCGATAGGGCGGTGGTGGTTGCGGCCACTTCGGGCGCTTCCGGCATCATTCGTCCGGACGGCACGGTGACCCAGCAAACCGGGATTTTTGAGGCGGGGCATTTGACGGAGACTTTGCCGCTGCGCTCGACTGTGACCCCGGCGGTGCGTTTCGGTACTCAACTTCAGTGGCTGCTTGTCGCCGGCGGGGTGGCGGTGATGCTGGCGACATTGCTGCGTCGGCGCGGCGGGTATGCTGCTATGGAGACGACTTCAAACGCTTAAGCAAGGAGACATGTTCGTGGCGAAGACCACCTTGGTTATCATCCCGACCTACAACGAGGTGGAAAACCTCCCTGTTATTGTCGGCCGCCTGCGCTCGGCAGCGCCGCAGGTCGACGTGTTGGTGGTGGATGACAACTCCCCGGATGGCACGGGCGCCGCCGCGGATGATCTCGCCGCACAACACGACGAGGTTCACGTCCTTCACCGCGCTGGCAAAGAGGGCTTGCTTGCCGCCTACCGGGCGGGCTTTGAGTGGGCGCTGGAGCGCGATTACGAAGTCATTTGCCAGATGGATGCCGATGGCTCTCACGCCCCCGAGGAACTTGGCCGCCTGCTTGAGGCTATTGATGCTGGGGCAGATTTGGTCATTGGGTCGCGCTACGTCGAGGGCGGTGAGGTGAAGAACTGGCCGCAAAACCGCTACCAGTTATCCAAGTGGGGCAACCGTTACATTGGTGTTGTGCTCGGCGAGGATGTGCGCGATATGACGGCCGGCTATCGGGCTTTTCGCCGTGAACTCCTCGAAGAAATTGATTTTGGTTCGCTTTCGCCCAAGGGATACATCTTCCAGGTGGACATGGCCCGCAGGGCTCTCGATGCGGGTTTTGACGTGCGCGAGGTGCCCGTCACCTTCGAGGACCGCACGCGCGGGGAATCCAAGTTGGATGCGAGTTTCGCGGGTGAGTCTTTCGTTGAGGTGAGCAAGTGGGGGTGGGAGAAGTATTCGACTCTTGCCAAGGAGCTGACGAAGGAATTTAGCGGGCTTGTCGCCTATGAGGTTGATCGTTCTGGGTTGTGGAAGCTGCGCTTGAAGGCCGAGAAAGCTCCAGAGAAGGTAGTGAGGTTTCTTGCTGAGGGTGCGAAGCTGGGTGCCTATGAGTTCTATCGTTCTCGCTTGAAGGATCTGCCGGAGCGCGCGGCGCGCCGTGCCGATGAGGTGGTAAGCCTTTTTCGCGAAGGTGTGCGTCTGGGCGACTATGAAGTTAAAGGGCGCAAGTAGGAGGCCAGCTCGGCGGCACATGAGTTGCACTGTTTGAGGTGGTGCATACGCGAAATGTTTAAAGCCCGGGCAATGCCCGGGCTTTAGTTTGTAAAGGTGCTTTAGTTTTTTTCTTGTTGCTCTTTGGCAATGCGTGCGGCGAGTCGACGGCGCTTGCGTAACTGCTCGAGGCGCTCCTCGAGCAGGACGTCAAGTTCTTCGATTGAGCGGCGCTCACGCAGCATGTCCCAGTGGGTGCGCGGCGGCTTGACCTGCTTGGATTCGACGCCTTCGCCCTCCATTAACGTGCCCACCTGGCCGTTTTTGCACATCCACTCCTCGGGGATTTCCGCGTCGTCGGCGAAGGGGACATCGAAGACCGACCCATCGGGAGTGCGGTATTTGGCCATGCGGCGGGGAGCGAGATCGTGATCGCGGTCCGTCTCGTAGCTCACAGCGCCCATACGACTACCGCGCAACACACGATCAGCCATGCTGTTGTTTCCCTTCTGTCGGTGGAACAGGTTCGCTATATTATAACGGCGGCCTTGTCGGCTTTGTTCCCGACCCTCAGGTGGGTTGCGCCATGTACTAAGCTGGCCTGTGTGTCTCACAGCTTTTTTGCCTGCGCCTGGTGTGGGTGCGATCTACCTGCGCAGCAGGGTAGAGGACGCAAGCGTAAATTCTGCGGTAATTCATGCAAGCAAAGAGCTTATGAGCAGCGCAACAATGTTGCGGGGAGCTCCATTCACGCTGAATCCTTGATCCTGCACCCGGACAAGGTGGCAGCTATGCGCGATAAATTGTTCGAACTGCGCTGCTCAGCAGAAGACATTGCCACGGCACACGCGGAAGGTGCTGACACTCAGGAGATTTCTCGGATGTGTGAGGAATTGACCGAAATTGCCAGGGAGTTGGAGAAATTAAGGTGAAACCCATCGATAAGAAGCGCCGCTCGAACACACCGATCATTGTCGCTGGCGTGCTTGTCATTTGTGCACTCGCAGCGCTTGCTTTTGTGCCTTTGATTTATGGGCTCGTCTCAGGCGGCACTGGGGTAAGAACTGAGGGCATTGAGGAGGCGAAACTCAAGCAAGCGACCACACCGATTGACGGTACGTGGGAGGTCAGTGGCAAGCCGGGCGCCAACCTGTCCTCGGCGGGTTTTAGTTTCCATGAGATTCTTCCGGGTGAGGAGAAGATCACTTCGGGCTCCACCCGCGATGTTTCTGGCACGGTGGAAATTTCCGCCGGGGTGCTGCGCGCTGGCGAGATCGTCGTTGATGTGACGAATTTAACCACCGACAGCGACCGGCGGGATACGAATGTGCGCAACAAGATCCTGCATACGGATACGTACCCGGAGGCAGTTTTTGCCGTCACCCAGGAGGTGGATGTCTCTCAATTGCCTGAGGACGGATCTGTGGGTCAGGTGGAATTGACCGGTGAGATGACCATTCATGGTGTGACTCAGCCGGTGACGCACACCTTCGACGTGGTGCGTTCGGGCGAGAACGTGATCGTCGCGGGCGATGTGCCGATTAATCGTGAGGACTACGGCGTGCAAACCCCGGATTTCGTCGCGGCGAAGATTGACAAGCAGGGCGAGGTCAATATCCGGCTTAAGTTTGAGAAGAAGTAGTCAGGCCCGCACATCCACTTATTTACATCACGTTACGTAAATAAGGGGTATAAATGTCCGATAATGTACATTATGTCAAGTAGGATGTGGGGCTGCCGCATCCCCCTTTTCCACTACCGCAGTCCTCTCCGGTCCCGCGGCACCAAAGTCAGCTGCACAAGATCGATCATCCCCAAACGCGCCAGCGCCTCACGGACAGCGAACTGCCACTGCCACAGTCTGCGATACACCGGATCGAAGCCATCCGCAGCCGCCTCGCGCAGACGCGCATCGAACCTATGGCGCTGCAGGCGCAGCGACGCGGTCAAGTGTTCCGGGGCGTGTGTGCGCGACAGCACCCGCAGATTCGTTTGCTTATCGACGCTGCGCGTGATCTCCTCCGGCAAAGAAAAACTCAACCCCGGCCAAATATAAGCCCGTAGCGACTCCAGGGCCCCGTCAGCCGCCGCTGTGTAGGCCGCGGTACGCATCACGGTCTGCACCGCGATCCTTCCGCCCGGCTGGATCAAGCGGCCAAGCGCCCCCAGGTACGCCGCCTTGGACGCCTCCGGCAGTGTCTCAAGTTTTTCAACCGAGATTGCCGCATCGAAAAAACCGCCGCGTTTGACCTGTGGGCCGTCCACCTCAATGTGAACGGCGTCGCGTACCCCAGCGAACACGAGTCGCTCCTCGAGTGCGTGCGCGGCGGCGTCGTCCGATGCAATACTGTGCACCGTCGCGCGCCGTGCCGCCGCCGCCACCGCGACAAGGCCACCCGAGGAAGGAAACTCGACAACATGGGAGCCGGAGGTGACGCGGGTGGCGTCGAGAAGCATCTCGACCGCACGACCCTGCGCTGGGCTTAAATCTCCACGCTCAGCATCCTGCGGAGCATCAACGGTCGTGATATCGACAAAACGCGAGGTCGGCTGGCCTTTCCTCCCGGCCCCAGGCACGTGCGATTTCATCATCGTGCGCTCGGTGGTGGCCACCCCCGTAGAGAAAAACCCTGCGAATGCGCTCATGCCATCCTCAGAAAAATGGTGCACCAGCTCAGGGGGAATATCCCCGGACTCCGCAGCCACGGTTTTCACCGTCGAGCGAGGGTTGTAGCCGCGGCCGAGAAGGGCTTCGAGGGCGTCGACAAGCGTGTCTGTATTTTCCACACTCCACTCCCCGGCCATGAACCCCTCGGCAAGACCTACCCAGCCACTTTCCGCGATGCGCGCGAAAACCGTCGCGTAGTCAACTACGACCTGTGCCCCCGAAGCGGGATCTAGCTCAATTCCAGCCTTCGCACAGGCTTTAGCGAAAGCACGTTCCGCACGGCGGGCCTTCGACTCCACGCGCCAACCACCTGGTACCGAGGTAAGGCCCGGCCAGACGGTGGAATCAATTGCCGCAAGATGTGAGTGAGAAAGCACGCACCACACCATAACCGGCGAAACCGCCTACACGATGCGCCACGGCGGGACCGAGGAATAGACGATTGTCACGCGGGGCGTACTATGGACGCGGAAAGATGCACAAAATCTTGGTAAACCTTGTCTAAGGAGACGAAGTTCATGGCTGAAACAGCCGCACGCCCGGCGGGCAACCGTCACCACGTCGTCATCATTGGTGCCGGCTTCGGCGGTATCAACGCCGCCCGCGAGCTCGCAGACGCGGATGTGGACATCACACTGATTAACCGCACAAACCATCACCTCTTCCCGCCGCTGCTTTACCAGGTGGCAACCGGCCTTTTGTCCACCGGGGAAATCGCCACCTCCGTCCACCAGTTACTCCAAGGCCAAGACAACGTGCGCGTCGTGCGCGGCGATGTCACCGACATCAACGTAAAAAGCAAAACTGTCACCTTCAACGAAGGCGAGTTCACCCGCGACGTCGCCTACGACTCTCTAATCGTTGCCGCTGGCGCCGGTCAGTCCTACTTCGGCAACGATCACTTCGCCGAGTTCGCACCCGGTTTGAAAACGCTCGACCATGCGCTGGAAATCCGTGCCCGCCTCGTGACCGCCTTCGAGCGCGCCGAACTTGCAGAAACCGCCGAGGAGCGAGATCGCTACCTCACCTTCGTCGTCGTCGGCGCCGGACCGACCGGTGTCGAACTCGCGGGCCAAATTTCTGAAATGGCTCACCGCTCCTTCGAGGGCCAATACAAAAACTTCGTGCCCTCCCAGGCCAAGATCATCCTCATCGACGGTATGCCGCAGGTCCTTCCTCCCTTTGGCAAGCGCCTGGGGAAGAAGGCGCAGCGCACCTTGGAAAAGGACGGTGTCACGGTCGTGCTCAACGCCATGGTGACCAACATTGACGCCGACACCGTCACCTACAAAGACTCCGCTACCGACCAGGAAGTTACCATTTACTCGCGGACCAAGATCTGGTCCGCCGGTGTGCAAGCCTCCCCGCTAGGCAAACTCGTCGCCGACCAGCTCGGGGTCGAAGCCGAGCGCAACGGCAAAGTCCCCGTTAACCGGGATTTGACCGTTGGCGAAGAACGCAACGTCTTCGTCATTGGCGATATGATGAGCCTCGATCAACTACCCGGTGTCGCCCAGGTCGCGATCCAGTCAGGTGAGTACGTCGGCAAGATCATCAAGGAGCAGGTCGACAACGGCGCCGCTTGGCAGACTCGCGACGACTTCGCGTACTTCGACAAGGGCTCGATGGCCATCGTCTCTCGCTATAACGCCGTGGTGAAAATGGGCAAGGTTGAAATCACCGGCTTCATCGGTTGGATCATGTGGCTTGTCGTGCACGTTTCCTTCCTGGTCAATACCCGCAACCGCGTGGTGTCCCTGTTCACCTGGACGCTTAACGCACTGACCCCGAAGCGCTACAACCTGGCGACCACCTTGCAGCAAATGCACAGCCGCACCGCCTTGGAAAAGTTGCGCAACGAGGACAAGGAACTGCCGGAAACCCGCGATTACAACGGCGAGAACTAACCCAGCGCCTTTCCTGCGCTCGCCCGGCACCCCACACGGTGTCGGGCTATCGGCTTTTTGTGCGAGCAAAATCACGGTGCCTCCACCTCCTTTCGACTCGCTTCACACATGTCCGAAACCTAAAATGGCAAGAAGAAGTGGTTATTACGCTCAGTAGGAAAACGCGATTGATTCCGCGCCCGCCCCGGAGAGCCCCCACCACTTCTGTACCTTGAAAAGTGGAAAGGACACGCGACCTACAGTGACCGCTGCAGCACAACCAAAGACAACCGCATGGGCGGGTTTTGAGCCCGGAACATGGACCGAAAGCATCGACGTGCGCGATTTCGTCCAGCGTAACTACACCCCCTACGACGGCGACGCCTCCTTTTTGGCAGGCCCCACGGAAAAGACCTTGAAGGTCTGGGAGCACCTGGACAAAAACTACCTCGCCGTCGAACGCGAGCGCCGCGTCTTCGACGTCGACACCGAAACCCCCGCCGACATCGACGCCTTCGCCCCCGGCTACATTTCGGCTGAAGACGATGTCATCGTCGGGCTGCAAACGGACGTGCCCACCAAACGCGCCATGATGCCCAACGGCGGATGGCGCATGGTGGAGCAGGCCATTATGGAGGCCGGAAAAGAAATCAACGAGGACATCAAAAAGGTCTTCACCCAATACCGCAAAACCCACAACGATGCAGTCTTTGACATCTACACTCCACGTATCCGCGCTGCGCGTTCCTCCCACATCATCACAGGGCTGCCCGACGCCTACGGACGCGGCCGCATCATTGGGGATTACCGCCGCGTCGCCCTCTACGGCGTCGACGCTCTCATTGCGGACAAAGAGCGGGCTAAGGAGGCGTCGCTAAGCGAAGGCTTCTCCGAGCACTGGGCGCGCTACCGCGAAGAACACGCCGAACAAATTAAGGCTCTGAAAAAGCTCAAGAGGATGGCCGCTGACTACGGCTTCGACATGTCCGGTCCCGCTGCCACGGCGAAAGAAGCAGTACAGTGGACCTACTTCGGCTACCTGGCCTCTGTCAAAAGCCAAGACGGCGCCGCCATGTCAATTGGGCGCCTCTCCCCCTTCTTCGACATCTACTTCGAGCGCGACCTTACCCACGGTGTCATCAACGAAACCGACGCCCAGGAGATCATTGACGCGTTGGTGATCAAGCTGCGCATCGTGCGATTTTTGCGCACCATCGACTACGACCAGATTTTCTCTGGCGACCCCTACTGGGCCACCTGGTCGGACGCGGGCTTTTCCGAGGACGGACGCCACCAGGTAACCAAAACGGCCTTCCGCCTCCTGCAAACGCTGCGCAACCTCGGCCCCGCCCCGGAACCCAACATCACCATTTTCTGGGACCCAGAACTGCCGGAAGGCTACAAGCAGTTCTGCTCCGCCATCTCAATCGAAACATCCTCACTGCAGTACGAATCCGACAAGCAGATTCGCGACAGGTGGGGCGACGATGCCGCCATCGCCTGCTGCGTCTCCCCGATGAAGGTCGGAAAGCAAATGCAGTTCTTCGGCGCCCGCGTCAACGCGGCGAAGTCTTTGCTTTATGCCATCAACGGCGGCCGCGACGAAATCTCCGGACAGCAGATCACCCAAGGCCACAGCCCCATCGAAGGAGACGGCCCCCTCGACTTCGACGAGGTGTGGGAGAAATTCGAACTCATGCTGGACTGGGTTGTAGGCACCTACGTCGAAGCGCTCAACATCATCCACTACTGCCACGACAAGTACGCCTACGAGGCGATCGAGATGGCACTGCACAATTCGGAGATCATCCGCACGATGGGTTGCGGCATCGCCGGATTGTCAATCGTGGCCGACTCCCTGTCTGCCATCAAATACGCCCAGGTCACCCCGGTGCGCGACGAGACTGGTTTGGTCGTCGACTACATCACGGAAGGTAGTTTCCCGCGCTACGGTAACGACGACGACCGCGCCGACGACATCGCCGCAACCGTCGTACACACCGTCATGGAGAAAATTAAAGCCATCCCGATGTACCGCGACGCGATCCCGACCCAGTCCGTGCTCACAATCACCTCGAACGTTGTCTACGGCAAGGCCACCGGCTCTTTCCCCTGCGGCCACAAAGCCGGTACCCCCTTCGCACCCGGCGCCAACCCGACCAACGGCGCGGACAGCCACGGAATGGTCGCCTCCATGCTCTCGGTTGGAAAGCTGGACTACAACGACGCCCTCGACGGCATCTCTTTGACCAACACGATCACCCCGTCGGGCCTTGGCCGTACCAAAGATGAGCAGGTAAACAACTTAGTCGGCATCCTCGACGCCGGCTTTATCATGGATAACGCCTAAACGCCCACACACCAAAGGAGATTCACTATGAACACCGCCAAAACCTTCGACGAACGCCTCGAATCTATGCGCGCCAACCGCGCCGCCAACAACATGGAGTCCGGGCTTTACCACGCCAACATCAATGTTCTCGACCCCTCCACCCTCGAAGATGCGATGGAACACCCGGAGAACTACCCGAACCTAACGGTGAGGGTTTCTGGCTACGCCGTCAACTTTGTGAAACTGACCAAGGAACAGCAGCGCGACGTCATCTCACGCACGTTCCACCAGCAGGCTTAGCCTATGGCTCATGACGGCACGACAGGTGCGGTAAAGCTAGATCCCCAACTGGGCGAACGCGTCCGCGGCGTCGCGGCGGGCCTCGGTGGCATGTCTGCGGACGGCCTTGAAATCACGCGCCCGGAGCTTTTAGATGCCCGCCGTACCGGCGAAATCGGCCTTGTCCACTCCTGGGAGTTAGTCACCGCGGTTGATGGACCTGGCACCCGCATGACCGTTTTCCTGTCGGGCTGTCCCCTCCGCTGCATGTTTTGCCACAACCCGGACACCATGGGCATGAAAGAAGGCACTCTCGAGCGCGTGGAGGAAGTGGCCAAGCGTGTTATCAGATATCGCCGCATTTTCGCGGCCTCCGGGGGCGGGTTGACTCTGTCAGGAGGTGAGCCGCTGTTCCAGATCGCGTTTACCCGCCGGTTGCTGGAAATGGTTCACGCGGCGGACATTCATACTGCCATTGACACCTCCGGCTACCTCGGTTCCCGCCTCAACGACGAGGACCTAGACAATATCGACCTGGTGTTGCTAGATATCAAGTCGGGCGACGAATCCACCTATAAGCGTGTCACCAGCCGCGAGTTGCAGCCAACCATCGACTTCGGCGACCGGCTCAATGCGATGGGCAAGAAAGTATGGATTCGTTTCGTGGTGGTTCCTGGCCTGACGGATTCCCCGGACAATGTTGCCCGGGTTGCTGATATCGCGGGGCGCTGGACTAGCAACGTCGAGCGCGTTGAGGTGTTGCCCTTCCATAATATGGGTGCGGACAAGTGGAAAAAGATCGGTTTGCCTTATGAACTTGAGGGTCTATCACCGCCCGCACCGCACGTTGTGGAGCGCGTCCGCGAAACCTTTCGCAGTCGCGGGCTCGAGGTGTTTTAGTTTCGAATTTCAACCCACGGAGTGAGCGCGTATCATTCTGTGGGTTCTTTGTATTTGAAGGGAGGCTTGCCCATGGCGCCGCGTTTTCCTCTGCCGATCCACCGACCTAAGCGCCCGGAGCAGGCGATTGCCCCTTCGGTTCCTGTCCCCATTGAACGTTCGACAGATTTTTGCCGCATTTTCGTCGACGGTAAGCGTTTGCCTGGCGAGGCGCGGATTTCCCAAGCCTTAGACATTGCCGGACAACACGACAATGCTTTCGTGTGGTTGTCGGTGCGTGAGCCTTCCGACGCCCAAATGGAGCGTCTCGGCGAAATTTTCGGCCTCCACGACCTGATTGTCGACGACGTCATCGCCTCGCACCACCGTCCTAAGGTGGAGCGCTACAACGACCAATTGTTTATGGTGATGCGCACGGTCTACTACCGCGACGACGAGGAAGTCGCCGACGCCCGCGAGATCATCTCGACCGGAAAGGTCGAAATTGTTGTCGGGGAGAAGTTCGCTATCACTATCCGCCACAACTCCCCTCTGCCCGACCTGTCGGCAAAGCTGGAGGAGGAAGACGAGGATCTGGCCATCCTGGGGTCTCCGGCTGTGGCCTGGAAAATTTCCGACTACGTGGTGGACAACTATTTGCGCGTTTCCCGGGCATTGAGCCAAGATGTCGATGATTTGGAAAACGAGGTTTTTACTCCGCAGCGCAGCATCAACATCGACAAGATCTACATGTATAAGCGCGAAGTTTTGGAGATGCGCCACGCCATCGACCCGTTGGGGCCCGCGCTGAAAAGTGCCTTGGAAAACAACAAGGACCTGCTCCGCAAGTCCCTGCGTTCTTATGTGCGCGATGTCCAGGACAACGCGATGATCGTCAGCGACCAAATTTCCGGTTTCGATGAGCGTCTTTCGTCGCTTCTCGACGCTTCCGTGGCCAAGGTATCAATGCAGCAAAACCGCGACATGCGCACCATCTCCGCGGTCGTCGGCATGGCCGCAGCGCCGACGATGATCGCCGGTATCTACGGCATGAACTTCGAGTACATGCCGGAGCTTGGCTGGCGCTGGGGTTACCCAGTTGTGCTTGCGACGATGTTCGCGGTGATCCTTTTAATGTACCGCTGGTTCAGGAAGAAACACTGGCTCTAGATTTTCCTCTTAGCGCCGATCCAAAACCATCACTTTCAGATTGGTCGTGGCCACTAGCTTTCCGCCGTGGCGCATCTCGATGCGCCACAGGTGCGTCGAGGTTCCCACATGCACCGGCACGGCCACGGCCTCAACCCGGCCCGACACGACGGAACCGAGCAGGTCGGTGTTGTTGTTCATCCCCACCGCAGGCTTACCGGCGGCCGCGATTGCACCCACGGAGCCAAGCGTTTCACCCACCGAGCAGTACAAACCGCCGTTGGCCACACCAGCCGGCTGGTGATGCTGCTCCCCGACGTCGACGAAGCCCTCAACTCGATCCCGGGCCACATAAGTAATTTCAATACCGAGTTGCCCAGACAAACCGCTGTGCTGCGCAAACGCAGCCAGCTCCGCAGCGCTAAGCGGTGTGTCAATAATTTCTTTTGCGTATCTGTGCTCCATGGGCAGTCATCTTACGCAAGTCGCTACCATTGCAAGCATGACTTCCAGCAGCGATAACCCCGCAACCCCCCAAGCTGAAATTGGCGTCGTCGGCATGGCCGTCATGGGCTCGAACCTGGCGCGCAATTTTGCTTCCAAAGGCCACACTGTCGCCCTTTACAACCGCTCCCCGCAGCGCACCCGAGACGTCATCGAACAATACGGCTCGGAGGGCAATTTCATCGCCTCGGAGACCATTGAGGATTTTGTCGCCTCGCTCAAACGACCGCGCCGGGCCGTGATCATGGTTCAGGCAGGTGCGGCCACCGACGCCGTGATCGGACAGCTCGCTGAGCAGATGGAAGAAGGCGACATCATCATCGACGGCGGCAACGCCTTATATACCGACACCATCCGCCGCGAACGCGAGATGTCCGCGCGCGGCTTGAACTTTGTCGGCGCCGGGATCTCCGGCGGCGAGGAGGGAGCCTTAAACGGCCCTTCGATTATGCCCGGCGGCCCCGCCGAGACCTGGGATGCTCTTGGCCCCTTACTGGAAGACATCTCAGCCAAAGTCGACGGTGAACCGTGCGTAACCCACATCGGCCCGGACGGGGCCGGCCACTTTGTCAAGATGGTCCACAACGGAATCGAATACGCCGACATGCAAGTCATAAGCGAGGCCTACCACCTTTTGCGCTACGCCATCGGGCTTGAACCTGAGGCCATCGCCGACGTCTTTGCCGAGTGGAACCGAGGCGAGCTCAACTCCTACCTCATCGAGATCACAGCCGAAGTACTGCGCCAAGTGGACCGCCGCACCGGCAAACCTTTCATCGACATTATTATGGATTCCGCAGGCCAAAAGGGAACCGGGCGGTGGACCGTTAAGGAGGCGCTCGACTTAGGCGTTCCGGTTACCGGTATCGGAGAGGCCGTATTCGCCCGCGCACTGTCCTCGGCTGTAGCGCAGCGCCAGGCTGTACACGACAACACACTTCCGGCGGGTCAGCTCGCCACTTGTGAAACACTCGGTGTGGACCCGCAAGGCTTCATCGAAGACGTCCGCCGCGCACTTTACGCTTCCAAGCTGGTGGCCTACGCGCAAGGCTTCGACGAAATCAACGCGGGCTCCCAGGAGCACAACTGGGGAATTAACCCCGGAGATCTGGCGCGCATCTGGCGAGGCGGCTGCATCATTCGGGCCAAGTTCCTCGGCCGGATCACTCAGGCCTACGAAAACAACCCTTCCCTCCCCTCGCTGCTTGTAGACCCCCACTTCAAGTCCGAACTAGAAAACCTCATGGATTCGTGGCGTCGCGTAGTCGCCGTCGCCACACAGCTCGGCCTACCGGTGCCGGTTTTCGCCTCCTCCTTGTCCTACTATGACTCGCTGCGCGCGAAGCGCCTTCCGGCCGCACTGATCCAGGGCCAAAGGGACTTCTTCGGCGCTCACACCTACCGCCGCATCGACATGGAAGGAACCTTCCACACATCCTGGTCAGGTGACCGTGAGGAAATCAGCTATTAGAAATAGCCGTCGGTGGGCACCGCGCCTGTAGACTGGGGCAAATGACTACGTTTGCTGAGCTGGGCCTGCCCCAGCCAATTGTCAGCACCCTTGCCCGCCTCGACATCACCGAGGCGTTCCCCATCCAAGAAGCGGCCATTCCGGACGCTTTAGCTGGCAAGGACGTCTTGGGGCGCGGACCCACAGGCTCCGGCAAAACCTTCACGTTTGGGCTGCCGATGCTCACCAGGCTCGCCGGCGCGCCTTCCCGGCCTGGACACCCGCGGGGGCTCGTACTCGCCCCCACACGCGAGCTTGCGGCCCAGATCCGCGAAAGACTCGCTGATCCCGCCGCGGCGCTTGGTTTGCGGGTCATCGACGTTGTCGGCGGCGTCAACATCAACAACCACATCCGGGCGTTGGCTGCCCCAGTAGATCTTCTCGTGGCCACCCCCGGCCGCGCCGAGGACCTCATTAACCAACAGAAGCTGTCGTTAGATGCCGTGGAAATTTCCTGCCTTGACGAGGCAGACCAAATGGCAGACATGGGATTTTTACCCCAGGTGCGCAAACTGCTCGACCGCGTGGACCGCGGCGGGCAAACGATGTTATTTTCGGCGACGTTAGATGGCGACGTCGAAAAGCTCGTGCAACGCTACATGAAAAATCCCGTGACCCACTCCACCGCGCCCGTCGAAGCATCCGTAGAGACCATGCAGCATTACCTTTTGGTGGTGAAAAGCCGCGAGGAACGCAACGATGTCGTTGAACGAATCGGCGCACGCGAAGGCAAAACGATTATGTTCATGCGCACGAAGCACGGCGTGGACAGGCAGGTCAAGAAACTGCGCCGCGCCGGAATCAACGCCCAAGGGCTCCACGGCGACAAAGGCCAGGGCGCACGCACCCGTGCCCTGTCCGGCTTTAGCGACGGCTCTACCCCCGTGCTCATCGCCACCGATATCGCTGCGCGCGGAATCGACATTAACGACGTCTCCCTCGTGGTCCACGTGGACCCGCCAGCCGAACACAAAGCCTACCTGCACCGCGCTGGGCGCACGGCACGCGCCGGCACCTCCGGCACTGTAGTCACCCTCGCGCTTACCGAGCAGGTATCCGACGTAGAAAGCTTGCTACGCAAAGCCGGTGTGCACGCCACAGCAGCCCACATCCACCCGGATTCACGTGAGTTAGTTAAAATTACGGGCGCACGCACCCCCTCCGGCACGCCCCTGCCCCCTCCAGGTCAGCAACAAAAGCCACAAGCCGAAAGCGCAACCCGCCGCCACAAAGGCCAAGGAAGCCCTGCCGGTGGCACCGGGCACCTCCACAGTCAACGCCGTGGAAGAAGCGGGAGGGGACGCCGACAACAAAGGAGTAGCGGGCGCTAGAACGCTAGTGCAACGACAGTAATGGACATAGTCATATCGATCATCGCCCTTCTGGGCTTTATCCTCCTCACCGCCTCAACGGGCTTGTTCGTCGCCATCGAGTTCGCCATGACCGGCCTGGAGCGCTCCACTGTGGAAGCCCACGTGAAAGATAAGGGCGACCGCACTGCCCGCGCAGTCGCCCGCGACCACGGCAACCTGTCCTTCGTGCTCTCAGGCGCCCAGCTCGGCATTACCTTAACCACGCTAGCGGCGGGCTTCCTCGCCGAGCCGGTGCTGGGGAGCTTCTTTACACCAGTACTTGAGCTCATGGGGTTGGGCGCATCCGCCTCCCGCACCGTCGCGCTAGTGCTGGCGCTTCTGGTAGCCACATTTTTATCCATGGTTTTTGGCGAGCTGGTGCCCAAAAACGCCGCGATCACCGAACCTTTACATACGGCCCGCGTCGTGGTGCCGCCGGTCAACGCCTTCAACACCGTGTTTAAGTGGTTTATTAAATCCCTCAACACCTCAGCGAACTGGTTCGTTCGCCGTCTCGGCTTCGAACCCGCCGACGAGTTGGCCTCCGCCCGTTCTGGTCAAGAGCTCGGGGCAATGGTGCGCAACTCCGCTGAGGCTGGCGGGTTGGACGCGGAAACAGCGCGCGTGATCGACCGCTCCCTGCAGTTCGGCGAAACCACTGCCGAAGAAGTTATGACGCCGCGCTCGAAAATCCACTCGCTCGACGTCGAAGACACCGTGGTAGATCTCATCGCCATCGCGCGCGAAACTGGCCACTCCCGCTTCCCCGTGCGACGAGGCGACCTCGACGACACCATCGGCGTGGTACACATCAAAGATGCCTTTTCCGTCGACGCCAGCGAAAGGGCGACGACGACCCTGGGCGAGCTTGCCAAACCTGTGCCCATGGTGCCGGGAACCCTCGACGGTGACGCGGTGCTCAACCGTGTGCGCTCCGCTGGCTCGCAAGTGGTTTTGGTTGCCGACGAATACGGTGGAACCCAAGGCTTGGTCACCATCGAAGATGTCGTTGAGGAAATCCTTGGTGAGGTCTACGACGAATACGATGACCGCGAGTCCGAGCGCGATTTCCAACGCTTCGGCTCCTCATGGGAAATTTCTGGCCTCGTTCGTTTAGACGAAGTCAGCGAGCGCACCTCCTACGTCGCTCCGGAAGGCCCCTATGAAACTCTCGGCGGTCTGATCATGCACACGTTGGGACGCATCCCTCGCGTCGGCGACAAGGTCGTCTTGCCCGACGGCGCAACCGATTTTCACGGCACCTTCGAAGCTGGCAACGCCGGGAGTTGGCTGGCTCGTGTTTCCGTGATGGATGAGCGTCGTGTTGACAGTGTGATCCTCACACCAGTTCCGTTGACCAAGGACCTCCCCGCAGACAACGAGGAGAGCAACCAGTGAGTATCCTCGTCGCCATTGCATTGATCATTTCGCTGCTGCTGGCCAACGCCTTTTTTGTCGCCTCCGAGTTCGCGTTGATTTCCTCACGCCGCGACAGGTTGGAATCGCTGCTCGCCCAGGGCAAAAAAGAGGCCGCAGGCGTCATTCACGCCATTGAAAACCTCTCCATTTACCTAGCCGGCGCCCAGTTCGGCATCACGGTCGCCTCCTTGATCTTAGGAAAGGTCGCAGAACCCGCCGTCGCGCACTACGTGGAGGTGCCCTTCGCTGCACTGGGGCTTTCGCCGCACTTGCTTCACCCGGTCTCCTTCATCATCGCCCTGGGCATTATTTCCTACCTGCACATTCTTTTCGGCGAAATGGTGCCGAAAAACATCGCGATCGCCGGTCCCGAGTCGCTCGCTTTGTGGTTGACCCCCGCGATGACGCTGTGGGTCAAGCTCACCCGCCCGCTCATCGAGTTCTTGAACTGGGTTGCCCGCATTACGCTGCGTGCTTTTGGGATGGAGCAACGCGACGAATTGGAATCCACGGTGGATCAAGAACAGCTTGCCTCCATGATTCAAGAGTCTCGCGAGGAGGGGCTTTTGGACGCCGAGGAGACTGTGCGTCTGGCCAAGGCGCTGCGCTCTGATTCCCGCAACCTCCAGGAGGTCATGATCCCTCTCGATCGCCTCACCACCGTCCCCTACTCCGGCCGCGGCATCCCACTTGCACAACTGGAACAAAGAGTGCGTGATACTGGTTTCTCGCGCTTCCCCGTGGAGCGCTCCGAAGGGGTACTGGTGGGCTATATACATGTGAAAGACATCCTCGACCTCATGGAGTCACCTGATAGCGACGCGGAGGCGAAAGTGCTCATCCCCACGTCGCGCATCCGCCCTTTGAGCATTGTCGACGGCGCCGGTAGCCTCGACGACGCATTGACAGCGATGCACCGCCGCTCCGCCCACATGGCGCAGGTACGGGACAAAGGTGAGCTTGTTGGTGTGCTGGCTTTGGAAGACATCATCGAGGAATACGTCGGCACCGTCTCAGACTGGACCCACGAGGAAGGCTGATGGGCAACACACTCACCAGGCAGCAGTGGACGAACGCCCAAGCCGATCACGAGACACGGGCACGCCAGTGGGTAGATCCCCACTTGAAGCGCAAAGCTTCAGGGCAGTCGCACCCCGTATGGGATTTTCTCTTTGACTACTACTGGCCGCGCCCCTCCCACCTGACCCGCTGGAACCCAGGCTTGGGTACGCAATTAGCGCAGGCCGCAGATTGCCCGATTGCCCGCAGACGCCACTACATGGCTGATAAGGATGGTGCGGTGCGGCTGGATGTGGAGAGCTTTCTTGCCCACCGAGGTGATTCTATGCGTCAGATGCGAGATTTGATGGCGCAGGTAGATACGGCTTTTCCTCACTTTGACTGCTTCGGTATGCACGAGTGGGCCATGGTTTACCGCAGCGATAATCCACGCCACGACCTGCCCCTTCGTCTCGGTGTGCGCGCTACCAATAAGGTGGTCGATGCGCACCCGTTGAAATGCACGCATTACGATGCTTTCCGCTACTTCACCCCTGCCGCACGCCCCCTCAACCTCACTGTGCTCGACCGCAGCGGGCAGGCCGACAATGACCAGCCGGGGTGTGTCCACGTGACCATGGACCTTTACAAGTGGGCAATGAATATGGGCCCCGTTGTCCCTGGGGAATTGCTCCTGGACATTTTTGAGTTGGCGCGCGAGGCGCGGCGCCTGGACATGGAGGCTTCTCCTTATGACTGCCGTGGGCTCGGCCTCGGTGTCGTCGCGGTAGAAACCCCTGAAGGCAAGGCTGAGTATGTGCGCCGCCAACGCGAACTTGCGACGCGCGCTAAGCCACTTCGCGTCCGGCTTGTCGAACTTCTCGACCGCCTGTTTGGTGAATAAGATAGCCCTCAGAAAATTGTTGTCGAAAGGTGAGGTACAAACATGGGTCGGCATTCCAATAGCAAAAGGAGTTTTTCACTCTCCGGTGGTGCATTAGCGGCACTGATCGCTCTTTTCGCGATCGTTGCTTTGCTGGTGTGGATCTTCTGGCTGCGCCCGGACGAGTCTTTGGAGGCGGCAGAAGACGACAAGCAATGCGTTGCCGGAGATCTCGAACTTCCCATCAGCGCGACAGACGATGGTGTGGCTAAACAGCTCATCACCGCTTATGCGGATTCCCGCCCTGTCGTGCGAGACTATTGTGTCACCCCTGTTTATACCCCCGACCTTGCTGCATCAGCGGTTCACATTTTTCCCAATAACCCTGCGGATCGCCAGAAAATAGAGCTGGCTGAGCGCACCGCGGCAACCTCGGAGGCAACACCAGTAGCCGCTGGTGAGGTAGGCGTGGCTGGCATGAAAGCGGCGGAAGGAAACATCGACGTCAATGCTGTGTTTTTCCCCGTAGATGAGCAACCCGCTGCCGCGGCAGTAGCCGCTACCGCCCTGACCGGAAACGAGGAGGAGGCGGTTTCGGTACTGACTCAACAACGCATCGCATCTGTCTCTGAGGTCGCGGGCGATGAGACGCGCTATGCCGCCACAGTTCAGGCCCGTGTTCCGGAGGGAATGGAGTTTACTGCGCTGGGTGCTTCGTTGATCTATTACGCTCAGCCGCTGAACCAAACGGATGCCGTCACTGAGGAACAAGCGCGCGCCGGGCAGGACTTTGCCAGGTTCGCTGGGGAGGAGTTCACCGGCGAAAGCAGCGCTCAGCCGGAGATCTCCGAAAGTGTATGGGCTGCAGCCTCCTTGAGTGAGATGGCTAATAGCGAGGAAGCAGGTGCGGCGAAAGAGGAAGAATCTCCCGCGGTTTTGCAACCGGAGAACACCTTGTTCCTTTTCGATACTTCTTCCGCCATGATGCCTTTCCAGATCGAAGCGGCGACGGCTATTGGTGATTCGGCTCGCGGCCTGGCCGGACAGGGCAAGGCTGTCGGTTTGTGGAACTACTCCTCACCGCTAAGCCCAGGGGTGATGAATGGGTACCGCGAGAATTTGCGCCTCGGAGCGGATGCGGAGGCCGTCGCGGGGATGGCTGGCATGTTCAGCGCCGGCGGGCAGCCGCAGACCCGTGAGGCCCTCCGCGCGGCCGTGGGCTACGCCGCCCAGGCCGAGTCCCCGACCCGCATTGTGTTGGTGACCACGGGAACCGTCGACGCTGCCGAGGATGACGCCTTTATCGCCGAGTTGCGCGAAAGGGCCGGAGATAAAGTTACTATTTCTGTGGTTCACGTCGGTGAGGCTGCGGTGGATCCGGCTGCGGCCGAGGTGGCGGGTTTTCACTTGGCAGTAACGGACATGCAAGCAATTAAGCCGGCAGTCGCTGCGGCTGCCGGCTTGGGTTAAGTCGTTGTGACCTTCCGTGGTGGGTGCTTAGGAGCTCTTGCGGCGGCGACGCGCTGCAAGTTCGTCGAGTCCGATCACGTTGTCGCCGTCTGGTTGTTCCGTGTCGCCGTCGACGCGCTCTGCTGGGAATGAGGAGATCGTTCCTGTCAGCTCGCGCATGATCTGCGGCACGGCAATGCCGAACACGCCTTGCCCGCCGCCGAGTAGGTCGATAATTTCTTCGTTGCTGCGGCACTCGTAGACGGTGGTGCCGTCTGAAACGAGGGTGATTTCAGCGATGTCGTTGACGCCGCGGTCGCGCAGTTTATCGACAGCCAGCCGAATGTTCTGGAGGGAAATGCCAGTATCTAGCAAGCCTTTGACAATTTTCAAGACGAGAATGTCCTTGAAAGAATACAGGCGCTGAGATCCGGA
The DNA here is from genome assembly GCF_038452275.1 of Corynebacterium sp. BD556. NCBI lineage: Bacteria > Bacillati > Actinomycetota > Actinomycetes > Mycobacteriales > Corynebacteriaceae > Corynebacterium > Corynebacterium mayonis. The sequence goes on along the minus strand of NZ_CP141643.1, from coordinate 714,899 downwards.
GCCACGCGCACCGCGGATCGAGGGGCGCACCAGGTTGGTCCGTGCCCAGTAGTCAAGCTGGCGGTATGTGATGCCGGCGACTTGGCACGCAATCGGCACGCGGTAGCCGACCTCGTCGGAGGGACCAAGGTCGAACAGCGTTTCCTGTACGGCGTTGTTGGCTTGCTCCCCAGAGGAATTTTCGATACTCACGTAATTACTCCCATGATGTTTAGCGGTGCGCTAATGCTTATTAAAAGGCAAGCCTAGGCGTCGGTCAAGACTTAACACTAGCAACACGCCGAACTTTAACTCTAAAGTTTAACTTTAGATATCGTCGTCGGGCTCCGTTGAGGCTTCATCTTCCCCACTTTCGAAACCATCCGAAAGCTCCTCAACGCCCAAGTTGCGCATCAACTCGGCAAACTCCGCATCCGCCGCCGCATCGCCACTAGCAGACTCGCCCTCGCTTCTGTCATTATCCAACTCAAGGTTGAAGTAATTCAGCGCATCCATCGTGTTAAGGCGAAGGCTGGCTTGAGCGACCACACTTTCATCAGCCTCCACAGGAACATCAAGAATAACTGCCAAGTTCAGCGCATCAGAAGGTCGCGCATCGTACTGCGTGCCATCAGCAAGCGTGATCGATGCCATGAACACCCCGTTGTAGTAGCTGGAAAGATGAATACTTTCCACGCCCTTAGTACCCGAGCGCAGCACATCGGCCAAAACCTCCTCGGCCGTAGGGCGATTCGACTCCCACCCAGACAATCGCGCCATCAATCGGCCGCCCTCAAAAGGAGGAAGCCACACGGGAATGAAACGCTTATTTGCCTCGCACCGCAGCAAAGCGCACAGGAAATTCTCCGGACCAATCGGGAAAACACCCAGCAGCGAGAGCGGAACCATCGCGCAGCCTAGCCATTGAGCCGCTGGTGCAGCTCATTTTTCACCAAATCGGCGTGCAGCGAAACAACCAAGGCAGTGAGCTGATGGCCCAGCTCCTCCGCCTTCTGACGAGCGCTGTCTGTGCGCGACTTAGCTACAGGCTCGGTGACCTTAGAAATCAAATCCGCCTGACGCCCAGCCGCGTTGCGTAAAGATTTCAAGTGGCGCAGGTCAAGACCGAAACCCGCGAGTGCTTGCACGGAAGAAATAATGCGCAAATCATCCGCATGGAACAACCCAGCCGAATCCGGCACCAAAAGACCAGCGGCGATGAGTTGATCCACGGCCTTGTGCTCAGTGCCAGCCCTTTCGGCCAATTCGGTGTCCGTCAAACGGGAAGATACCGGGGAACGAAGCGACTCAGGCGAAACAATCGGTTCGGTTTTTGCCGCTGACATAATTGCCGTGACCTGTCCCGCATCCATCGCCTCAAGCTGCTCGCGGATCACCTTAAGAGGCAGATAGTTGTCACGTTGGGTGACAAGAATGTAGCGCAAACGCTCAACATCCTCATCGGTAAAACGCCGATACCCGGAAGCAGTACGCTCCGGGGTAATCAGTCCCTCCGACTCCAGAAACCGGATTTTGGAGACTGTGACATCCGGAAACTCCTCGCGCAGGTGGTTAAGGACGACGCCGATGGACATCGTCTTTGACTTTGCGCGTGTGGCGCTGCGCTGCGGGGAGGTCTTGGGAAGTGCATTCACGTTGATACTCGGTTCCTCACGGGGTAGGCGGCGCTGTTATTACTTCTGGTCAGCTAGGAAAACGAGACGGAACTTGCCAATCTGAATCTCATCACCTGCAGACAAGGCCTGCGAGTTGCGCGGCTCACGGTTGACATAGGTGCCGTTGAGCGATCCGACATCGACAACTTCGAAGGTTCCCTCCGTACGGCGAAACTCGGCGTGACGGCGCGAAACGGTGACGTCATCGAGGAAGATGTCCGCCTCCGGGTGGCGGCCTGCGGTCGTGGTGTCCTGGTCGAGCAGGAAACGAGCACCAGCGTTTGGACCTCGCTTAACCACGAGTAGCGCGGCCCCCTCGGGAAGGTTATCAGCGCCACCGACGGTGTCGGATGTGGCAGCTCCCGACTCCATTTCCTTCAGCAGATCCGCACGGAACACCGAAGTGGTTTCTACCTGGTTCTCCGGCGTGCCAGTGTTCTCGCTCATGAATTGCTCCTGACGGTGTCGAGGGATTTTCAAACTTAACTGTTAGCCATAGTAGCGGCTGCACCTCCGTCTCGGGGACAAAGGCACCGTGGTACCGCTAGGCAATCCTAGCGGAAGATGTTGGCTATCCCAGAGATGAAGGAGTTGCCCGAACCGGCCAACGGATTGTCCGAGACCATGTACGTCCACGTCGCGCTTGGCCGCTTCCAACCGGCCTCTGCAAGGTGAGCGCCAGCCTCGTCGATGCGCACCGTGTTGAAAGTTTCCACCGCTTTATCGACGGCCCTGTTCGCCAAGTCCTTAAACTCGCGCACGGCGATGCGATGATACTCATCAATCGGAGTCTCCCGGGCTATCGCGCGCAGGTGGATGGACTCGCGCACGTCATCCATCAACGCGAGGTGGTGCGACCATTCCTCATCGAGGTGAAAAAGCATGATTTCGCGCGCGGCCTGCTTGACAACCTCATCGGGCAGGTGCCCGAGCTCTTCAGCACGCTGCGGACTGCGTTTCGCCAACTCACGCCAGGCGATGTCGGTGTCGAGCAAGTTCGCGCGACGCTCGTCGAGGATGTCTCGGTGGTCGGCCAGCAACTTGTTGTACTTCCAGGTCTGGGAATGGATCTCCAAAAGCTGGCCCTCAGTGACGCGCTGGCAGTGCTCCACAAAGTGTTGGATGCGGCTGGATTCGACTCGGCCGTCCTCGGCTGGATGCGCTGTGACCTGCTCACCTTCTCCCCCGGTAGCGACGATGTCGTCTTCCAAAGAGACAAAAAACACGCTTAGGCCCGGATCGCCCTGACGGCCGGCGCGCCCACGGAGCTGATTGTCCAGCCGTGCGGTTCGGTGACGGGCCGTACCGATAACCGCTAAACCGCCCAGACTCGCAACCTTTTCTTTGTCAGCCTCATCGGCCCCGCCGAGCCGAATGTCAGTGCCGCGGCCCGCCATCTGTGTAGACACGGTGACCCTTCCCACATCACCCGCTTCAGCGATGATGCGGGCTTCCTCCTGATCATTTTTGGCGTTGAGCACGTTAACCTCGATGCCGCGAGCGCCCAGCGCGGCGGCCAAAGCCTCCGACTCAGCAACGTCATGGGTGCCCACAAGCACCGGCTGGCCGAGACTATGGAGACGCTCAATTTCTGCGACAATCGCGGAGTTTTTCTCCTCCATCGTCGCGTAAATGCGGTCCGCCTCGTCGAAACGCTGCAGCTCTTGCGCGCGGTCGATCACTGCCACATGCAGGCCGTAGAAAGAACGCAGTTGGTCCGTCGCCTCCACGGCAGTACCCGTCATGCCGCACACCACTGGATAGCGACGCATCAGCGCCTGCAGGGTGATTGAATCGAGGATGCGTCCGCCCTCGGAAACATCCAGGCCCTCTTTCGCTTCCACAGCCGCCTGAAGTCCGTCGGGCCAGCGCTGCAATTCGGCCACCCGGCCCCGGGAGGCGTCGACAAGCGAAACCTTGCCATCTTCGACGATGTAGTGAATGTCGCGGATCAACAGCGCACGAGCGTGCAGCGCCAGGTTGACGCGCACAAGCGTATCGCCAATGTGCTCCTCGGAGTAGAGCGAATCAATCCCCAGCAAATTTTCTAAACGCTTTGCCCCCTCGTCGGTCAGAAAAGCGTTTCGCCCATCGGCGTCGATGGTGTAATGCTTGTCCTTTTCCAAGTGCGAAACCGCCTCCGTGATACGCCCGGTGGCCTGGGTGCCAGGCTGCGAACCGGCGAGAACGAGGGGAACCAAGGCTTCGTCGACAAGCACGCTATCTGCCTCGTCAACGAGCGCGACCTCCGCCGGTGCTTGCAGAGCCTGAGAGCGGCTAGTGATCTGGTTGTCGCGTAGATGGTCGAAACCGATCTCGGAAACAGGAGCGTAGACGACGTCGCAGCGATAAGCTGCAAGGCGATCTTCGCGGGATGAATCCTCCGTAACCGCGCCCACACTCAGGCCAAAGAACTCAACCAGCGGACGCATCCACTCAGCATCGCGCTGCGCCAAGTAATCGTTGACCGTGATGACGTGAACCCGCTTACCAGTCAAGGCATAACCAGTCGCCGCCATCGCACCAACCAAAGTCTTGCCCTCACCAGTGGCCATCTGGATGACATCGCCCTCCAGCAGGCGCAGCACCGCCTGATTTTGCACCTCAAACGGAGTCATTTTCAAAGTGCGGGAGGAGGCCACCGACAAAATCGCCAAAAAAGCAGACTTATCTGCAATGGTGTTGCCGGAAACAGCTTGGTGCATAGCGCCGACAAGCTCAGCGTTATCAACGCCCTCGAACTCAACAATGCGCTCGTGCGCCTTAGAAACCACGCCTTTCGACGCCTTGTTGTTGCGCTCCGAGCTTGAACCCATCGCCTTCCAAAACCAGTCGAAAGCGCCCATCGGCGACCTTCCCCTTTCATTGAGAAACGTTGAATCACCACTTTACGGCAGCCATCCGCCCGCATTTCACGCAACTGCAATATCCTGTGGCACATGCTCTCGCTCAATGTGAAGGTTCCCTCGTCCACGGGCACCATGATGGCCGCCACGATTGACCAACCCGACCATCCGGCCGAGGCCTACGCGGTATTCGCCCACTGCTTTGCGGGATCACGCCACACCCCAGGTGCCTCCCGCATTTCGAAGCGGCTGACAGACTTTGGCATAGCCACCCTCCGCTTCGACTTTCCGGGGCTGGGTCAGTCCGAGGGCGATTTCCAGGACACGACGTTTAGCCAAAACGTCGACGACATCGTCGCCGCTTCCCGGTGGCTCAGCGAGAATTTCCGCGCCCCTCAGCTACTGATGGGCCACTCCCTCGGTGGGGCCGCTGCCCTAAAAGCCGCAACCCGCCCCGAACTAAAAGGGACGCTCAGGGCCGTCGCCACCGTCGGCGCCCCCTTCGACCCGGCCCACTCCGTGCTTCATTATGCAAGCAGAATTGCCGAAGCCGATGAAAACGGCGCCGTAGAGGTCATCCTCGGCGGCCGTCCATTGACGATCTCCCGCCGCTTCCTGGAGGACCTTGCGGAGACGAACCCGGAAACATACCTGCCGAAACTGCGCAAACCTCTCCTTTTAGTCCACTCCCCAATCGACCAAACTGTCGGAGTGGACAACGCCCAAACCATCTTCCGGCTCACGCGCTACCCAAAATCGCTTATGTCCCTGGACAAAGCGGACCATCTGCTCACACGCACCGACAGCGCAAAGCGCGCCGCCGATATCATCGGGTCCTGGGCCCGCCAGTACATCGAACCGCAGTTCATCGCCGAGCCAACCACAGATACCAATGCTGTGTCCTTTAGCGCCCGCGGCACCAAGTACGGCGACGTGGTGCGCACTTCGAACCGCGCCATCACAACCGACCGAGCGAAAAACTCTGGCGGCAAAGGCCAGGGTGTGACATCGACGGGATTGTTTATGAGCGCGATTGCCGTTTCCAGCTCACAGGCCATCCGCGAAGCAGCCAAAGGCATGAAGCTTGACGACGTCCGCGTTGAAGTCAACCACCTTGGCGAGCGCAACTTCACCCGCCACATCACTGTCGAAGGCGAACTCAGCGACCAACAACGCCAGCTCCTCTTAGCCGCAGCGAAAACCTCGCGCATCGACGGTTTCATCGGCACCGGCAGCACGATCGAAACTACGTTGTCGTAATTTCTCGACACTGCCTTCTACCTTATGATTTACAGTTCTAGGTGGCGGTGTTGTAACCTAACAAAGTCGCCCGAAGCACAGCGCTAGGGCAGGCAAACGGGCTGTGGCGCAGTTTGGTAGCGCACTACACTGGGGGTGTAGGGGTCGCAGGTTCAAATCCTGTCAGCCCGACCACAACAAGCAGGCCAGGAGATGTTTTCATCATCCGGCCTGCTTTTTGTTATGTTCAAGGTCCCCGCAAGGCGCACAGGTCAAGTTGACACCAAAGGCGCTGCTTGCCGTGGGGAGCTATCACAGGTGAATCCTCGCTTCCGCCGAACAGGAGCAACCAACGACCACCGGCAACGAATCCTGTTTGTTTTCACAATTGGGACACGGGCTGCCTTTTGTTTGTCGCGTGTGGGGCTACTGGTCATTGCGGGCGCGAACGCAGTGTCGATCACACCCGCACAAGCAGTGCTTTCGGCTCCACCTCAATGACCAAGGAGACAACATGGCCCACGGGATCTCCATCGAGTTCGAAGATATGCGGTTGGGAAAACTCCACGGCAGCGCGCTTGCCTCGCGCGTAGCGCAACATGGACGCGCCGCCCAGCAGAAGGTGATTGCGTTTTCGGCTGCGCTTGACCCAGTGTGTGCCCGGAAGTTTGCGCACCACGGCAGTGGCGGCGTTGATGCCTATCCAGCCGAATACATTCAACCAGCCGAGCGGGCCGCGCGGGGCCATGGTAATCACATCGAACACACCGTCGTCGGGTTTGGCTTCCGGCAGCAGCGGAAAGTCGTTGATGAGGCAGCCGCAGTTGCCGAAGATCATGGTGTTGAGTGTGGCTTCGGTTTTTTCTTCGCCGTCGATGGTGTAGGTAGCGCTCACGTCGCTGCCCTTTGCTAAGGAGCGCAGGATTCCTTGCCCGTAAGCAAGGGGCCCAACACGCTTTTTCAAACGTTCGTCGGTGTTTTCTAACATTCCGGTGTCGAGTCCTAGCCCGGCCATGACTGTAAATCCAAGGCAATCCACTGTGCCGTCGGGTCGGGTCAGCTTCGCCCGGCACACGTCAATGCCTCGGTCCACTCCTTTAAAGGCGCGTTTGACGGATGCATCCAGCCCCAGGTCCATCCCTAGGTTGCGGGCCAAAAGGTTGCCAGTGCCGACGGGAATAACCCCGAGGCTTATGCCGGTGCCGGCCAGCGCCGAGGCAATGAGCCGCACGGTTCCGTCGCCGCCGGCAACGAGCACGAGGGCGATGTCGGGCCGCGACAGCACCGAGATCTCCCCTGCTTTTTCATTCTCCGGGTGTGTCTTAACCCACTCGATGCGGCAGGAAGGCGGGGCGTGCTTAGATACGCTTTCGCGCAGTTTATTCTGGTCGACCTTGACTGGGTTATAGACGACCAGGACCGCTCCGACGCTTTCATTGCTCATGCGCGCAACTTTATCGCCGTACGATGGGCGAACGGGAATTTTTAGGGATCGTAGTCGACGCCGAAGAAGTCGAGAAGGACCTCGGTGGCGAAGGAGGGCCACACGTGGCGGCCACCGTGAATTTGGTAGTGGATCAGCGAAGCATCGCAATGCAGCCAGGTGAACTGAGCAACGCCGGAGGCGAAGTCCCGGGCGATGGGATCTAAAAGGCAGTGATTGCGTCGGGCGGATTCATTGAGCACGGTGGCAATGGATTCGTAGGATGCTTTGTGTCGCTGTCCCCCGCCGTACTCCATGACGGGGTCGTTGGTGCCGTGGAAATTCACGTGCTTGAGAGGAATGGTGCTACAGCTTTCGGAAACCTCTGCGTAGAAGGCCGCGGACACGGTGGCGATCGCGGTGAGTGTCTGTGGGCGTTGGCAACCGACGTAGGTGGCAAATCCCCCGCCGTTGGAGAGGCCTGCGGCGAACACCCGCGCCTTGTTGATTCTGAATTCCCCTTCTACTTGCCGTCTCACCGCGTCGACGAAGGCGAGGTCTTGATCACCCGTTGTCGTGGCGTAGGGCGCTGGCGCCCACGCGGAGTCCATTCCGTCCATAAACACCACTATGGCCGTGGATTTTTCCAGGTTGCTGTAGTTGCGAATCTTCTCCGCGCTTTCGCCGTAGCCGTGGAAAACCAGGATCAGTGGCAGTGCGCGCAAGGCGTCGTAGTGAGGGGGGATGGAGATTATGTAGGTGCGATCCAGCCCAGCGGCTTTGATGTGGCGGCGTTGGATTGTTGGTTTGCCGGCCTCATCGCGCGGTAGGGCGCCGGCGTTTTGCGCCGGTGGGGGCGCTGTGGTGGTGTGGACGGGTGTAGGAGATGGGGTCGCGCTTGGTTGCGCAAGCTGCTGCGGCTGCGAGCAGCCGAGTAGCCCTGAGAGTGCCACTGTGCACGCGGCGAGCGCGGCTGTGCGTACCCCTGCCAACTTCACTCTCCCTATTGATAGATTGATAAAACATGAGGCCGAGCAGAAAGGACACCCCGGCGTTTCGGGACGCTTCACAGCGCCAGCGGGCAGCGGGAACTTACCAGCTCGGCGCTGAGGAATACGACCGAGCCCGCCCCTTTTACCCGGATGAAGTTATCTGCATGTTGCCTGAGATGGGAACTGTACTCGATGTCGGGGCGGGCACCGGCAAATTCACTGCCCAGCTTGCGCGTGCCGGGCATCGTGTCCTCGCTTGCGAACCTGCGGCGCAGATGGCGCAGGTGCTCAAACGCAACTACCCGGGTGTGCCCGTGTGGCAGGCTAGCGCCGAAGCAACCGCGCTTGGCGACGCCACCGTCGATGCCCTCACCGCCGCTCAAACCTGGCACTGGGTGGATCCCGCTGCCGCCAGCGCCGAGGCCGACCGGGTGATCCGTCCGGGTGGAAAGTTGTTGCTGTGCTGGAACACCATTGACGTTTCTCACCCGTGGGTGCTGCGGCTCACCCGCATCATGCACTCCGGTGACGTCCTGCGCCGCGGCTTTTACCCGGAGGTTAAACGCCCCTGGGCGCTGGAGCAGGAAAAGCGCCTGACTTGGATCCAACCCATAACTCCAGAGGGACTGTTCGAGTTAATGGCCACCCGCTCCTATTGGCTGCGCTGCACGCCGCAGTTAAGGGAGAAAATGACCGCCAATTTAACCTGGTACCTCTATGACCGCCTCGGGTTTGACCCCGGCCAGCTCCTCCCACTTCCCTACCGCACGGACGCTTTTAGCTACACCCGCTAGCGCTTGGAGCGCCTTTCGCGCACACGCACCGCGAACCGGATTGGGGTGCCGTGGTAGCCGAAAGTTTCGCGGAATTTGCGTTCCAGGTAACGGCGGTAACCGGCGTCGAGGAAACCTGTGGTAAACAGCACTACCGTCGGTGGACGGGTAGACGCCATGGTGGAAAACAGCACGCGCGGAAGTCGGTTGTTTTTCATGGGCGGCGGGTTAGCAGCAATGGCGTCACGCAGCCAACTGTTGAGCTGCCCCGTGGAGACCCGCTTGTCCCAGTTTGCTAAAGCTTCGTCCATGGCAGATTCGAGGCGATGCAAACCACGTCCCGTGTCGGCGGAAATGTTGATTTTGGTCACCCACGGCAGGTGGTTGATCTGCTCGTCGAATTCGCGATCAAAGTAGTAGCGGCGGTCTTCATCCATCAGGTCCCACTTGTTGAAGCAGATGACCATGGCCTTGCCCGCTTCTAGCACCATGGAAATCACGCGCTGATCCTGCTCAGAAATCTCCTGTGAGGCGTCGATAAGCACAACGCACACTTCAGCGGCGTCGATGGTGCCGCGGGTGCGCAAACTGGCATAATACTCGTGCCCTTGAGCGTTGTTAACCTTCTTGCGCAAACCCGCGGTGTCAATGAACTTCCAAACCTTCCCATCAAGCTGGATCAGTTCATCGACTGGGTCGACGGTGGTGCCGGCGACGTTGTCCACCACGGCGCGTTGGGACTTACTGAGCTTATTTAACAAGCTGGACTTACCCACGTTCGGTCGGCCAACTAGGGCTACGCGACGTGGGCCTTCGGTAATGGAATTGGCGGCTTTCGGCTCCTTTGGAAAGAGACGCAAAATCTCGTCGAGGACGTCGGCGCCGCCACGGCCATGCAATGCAGAAACCGGCCACGGATCACCGAGCCCCAGCGCGTAAAACTCGGCAACATCAGCCCACTGGCTTTCCGACTCGAACTTATTCGCCACCAGGATGACCGGCACGTCAGCGCGCTGCAGGTTGCGCGCCATCACTGCATCGGTTTCGGTTACGCCGGTGTGAGCGTCGACAACCATGACGATGATGTCGGAAGTCTCCATCGCCGCCTCGGATTGGCGGGCAATCGCGCCGTGGATGCCCTTGGCATCTGGGTCCCAGCCGCCGGTGTCTTGGACCCAGAAGCGGCGCCCGCCCCAGTCCGCGAGGTAACTGACGCGGTCACGGGTAACACCGGGGTGGTCTTCAACCACTGCTTCACGGCGCCCGATAAACCTGTTGACCAACGTGGACTTGCCCACGTTAGGCCGACCCACGATGGATACCGTGGGCAAAGCCTCCTCAACATGTGCGAAATCGCCGGTGCCCAGGACCTCGTCGACGCGCGCCCACTCCTGCTCGGTTAGGTCCTCGGGATCGGTGGACTCGACAAACTCGACAAGTTCCTCAAGCCCATCAATGCTGTCGAGTTGCGAATCTAGCTCGACGTTGTACTCGTGGTTTGTTTCATCGCTCATGAGGCGCTCCTTTCGATCAACGTCATTAGCTCCGCTAGGACCTCGTCGCGGTCCATCGCGGAGGTATCGATGACTACCGCGTCTGCGGCGGGGCGCAGAGGGCTTGTCGCCCGGGTGGAATCAAGCTCGTCGCGGCGCTGAACATCCGCCAAAACGGTGTCGTAATCTGTCTCTCGCCCAGCCGCGATGTCTTGTTCGTAGCGGCGCTGGGCACGCACCTGAGCGGAGGCGGTGAGGAAGGCTTTCGCGGGGGCGTCGTGAAGCACGACAGTGCCGATGTCGCGGCCTTCTACAATGGCGCGGTGCGCTTCCGCCGCCAGCTTGCGCTGCAAAGCCACAAGGTTTTCGCGCACCTGAGGAATGGCTGAGACAGCCGAGACGTTGCGGGTGACTTCTTTTCCGCGGATCTCGGCGGAGACATCTTCCCCGGCGAGCAGAACCTCTGTGGAATCCGGGTCGTCTGACACCGTCAACGGTAAATCTGTCGTGGCCGCGATCACAGCCGGAGCATCGGTGGGATCGACCCCTGCGCGCAACACAGCGAGCGTAGCAACCCGGTACATCGCACCAGTGTCGACATATTTCGCATCCAGCTTCTTCGCCAACCGACGGCAGGTGGTGGACTTGCCAGTGCCGGAGGGTCCGTCGACGGCGAGAAGCAAACCGTTGTCGGGCATGTTGGACAGTGTCATTACATTTCCACCGCCTTGTATAGGCTCGTCAGCTCAGCGGAATTGAGTGCGCGCATAGAGCCCGGCTTCATCTCCCCGAGTTGGACGGTGTGGATCTTGGTGCGCACCAAGCGCTGCACCGGGTAGCCGGCGGTCTTCAGCATGCGGCGCACGATGTGTTTGCGCCCTTCGTGGATTTCAAGGCGAACAATCGACTGGCCGTTGTGCACGTCGACGATTTGGACATAGTCGGCGGCTGCGGTGCCGTCGTCAAGCTCAATGCCGTTTTTTAGCTCCTTGACAAGAGAAGGCTTGACCTCGCCCAAAACCGTCGCCATGTAAGTTTTTGAGATCTCGTAGCGCGGGTGCATGAGACGGTTCGCCAGTTGACCGTCGTTGGTGAGCAGCAAAAGGCCCTCAGTGTCCGCGTCGAGGCGTCCGACGTGGAACAGGCGCTGCCCTGAGGCAGTCTTTTCCGACAGGTAACTGCCCACCGAGGTGCGATCCAGCTCATCTTTCATCGTGGAGTGCACGCCGCGCGGTTTATTGAACGCAAAGTACTCAAGTTCCTCGTTGACGTTGATTCGCGTCCCGTCAACACGGATGATGTCGGTGGTGGGGTCGACGCGCATGCCCTGACGGGAAACAATTTTTCCGTTGACCTCAACGCGGCCTTGGTCAATCATGATCTCTGCGTGGCGGCGAGACGCCACACCCGCCTGGGCCAGCACTTTCTGCAGTCGCACCCCCTCCTTGGCGTACGTGGAGTTCGCGGGCGTGTCCGGCTCATCCCACCAATTATCTTCCAGCGGGTGGGGTTGTTCCTGCGCTGCGGCGCGGCGCTTTTCTAGGCTGACGTTTTGTTTCTTTGCCGGCTTGGCATAGGAGATATAGAACGTGTCGTCCTTGCCTCTCCTGTTATCCGGTGTGCCGTCTCGGCGAGCGGGTGGAGTCACAGCTTCATCCTCACTGTTGTATGCGGTTATCTACCGCACTCACGCTACCAGGGCTGACGTAGCCTTACCAAGCGTCGTCGATCGCGTCGATCTCCGGCATAAGCGGCGCAAGATCCGGCAGCCGTTCCAAGCAATCTATCCCGAGTAGCTCAAGGAAAAGCTCCGTGGTGACATAGCGGTGGGCACCGCTGGCTTCGTCGGGGTCGACTTCCGTGATCAACCCGCGCAGCGCAAGCGTGCGCATCACCCCGTCGACGTTGACGCCGCGCACCCCCGCAACCTGAGCACGGGTGACCGGCTGCCGGTAAGCGACCACCGCGAGGGTTTCCATCGCGGCGCGGGAAAGGCGGGTCTGGGAGCCGTCGAGAAGGAAAGCTTCGACAGCCTCGGCATTGGCCGGGCGGGTATATAAACGCCACCCTTCGGCGGTTTCCCGCAGGTCAAACCCGCTGCCGCGGCGGTCGAACTCATCGCGAATTTCCGCCAATAGCTGCTCGACGTCGTCTCTTTGCGCCCCCAAAGCCCGCGCCAACGCCTCCACATTGGCGGGGGTATCGAGCACAAGCAGCACTGATTCCAGCCGTGAGCGCAACTGGGAGACCAAGTGCACGCCGGAATCGTGGTCACTGTGGAAATCGCGGGCCATGGCCCCTCATCCTAATAGCTCAGGGAGCTATTCCCAGTTGCCCGCGGCCACCACAGCCGGATCAACTTCCGCTCCGGTCCAGGACACCTCGAGAGGGCCCAGCGCCTCCTCTTGGACTGTCTCCACGGCACGGGCTTTGGACAGCTCAAGCAGCGCCAAGAAGCGGCCTACCACTTCCATGGAGCGACCGCAGTCCTTCGTCAGGGCCTGAAAAGAGAGCCACTGCCCCGCGCCGAGGATGCGCAAAGTTGCGAGGATTTTGCCGGCCTGTTCCGGCACCGACACCGGCACGGCGTGGAGGTGGTCGGTGCGCACTGTCTCTGGCGGGCGGGGGCGAAACACACTCGCCGCCAATAAAGCGAAGCTCTCCGGCGTGTGCCCGAGACTAACGGGTGGCAATAGTTCGACGAATTGCTTCTCAACAGCAACGGCGCGCGGGTAGCGAAACAAAGCGTTTTTCTGCCATTGGGCGAAAAGGTCCGCGACTTGTTGGTAGGCGCGGTACTGCAAAAGGCGGGCGAAAAGCAGGTCGCGTGATTCGAGAAGTTCAAGGTCGGCCTCCTCCGACATTTCGCCGCGCGGCAAAAGGCGCGCCGCCTTCCAATCGAGCAGCGTGGCCGCGACCACTAGAAACTCGGTGGTCTCGTCGAGTTGGGTGCTGTGACCCAGCGTGCGGGTGTAGGAGATAAATTCGTCGGTCACCTCGGCTAGGGCCACCTCGGTGACATCGAGCTTTTTGGAGTTGATTAAGGAAAGCAGCAGGTCGAAGGGGCCCTCAAAGTTGTTCAGGACGAGGGTGAAGCCGGTTATTTCCGGTTGTTGTCCCAGCGTGGGGCTGGCGGGCGCTGTCACTGCTCTGTGCGCTCCAGCACTTCCAGCGCCAGGTTGCGGTACTGCTGTGCCCCTTGTGAGGACGGCGCCCAGGTGATGATCGGCTCTCCTGCCACTGACGTCTCCGGGAAGCGCACGGTGCGGGTGATTACGGTGTCAAAAACCGTCTCTCCAAAGACTTCGAGGACGCGATCCATCACTTCGCGGGCGTGGGTGGTGCGACGGTCGAACATGGTAACTAGGATGCCGACGATTTCTAGGTCGAAATTGATGCGGTCGCGGACCTTTTCTACTGTGTCGGTCAGCAGCGCGAGGCCACGCAGGGAGAAGTACTCGCACTCCATGGGGATGATTACGCCTTGGGAGGCCGCGAGCGCGTTGACGGTGAGCAGGCCGAGGGAAGGCCCGCAGTCAAGGATGATGACGTCATATTCCTTGCGCACTGGGCGCAGGACACGGGCGAGTGTGTGTTCGCGTCCAACTTCGTTGACCAACTGGATTTCCGCCGCTGAAAGGTCAATGTTGGCTGGGACTAGGTCGAGGCCGGAGACGTTAGAGTGGTGGATAGCAGCGTGGATGCTCGCGGTGTTGTCGAAAAGTAGGTCGTAGACGGTGACTTGGTCTTCGTCGTGGGAGACGCCGAGCCCCGCCGACAGGGCCCCCTGCGGGTCTAAGTCAACGAGGAGGACTTTACGCCCCTGCTCCGCCAGGCACGCCCCCAGGTTGATAGTCGAGGTCGTCTTGCCCACCCCGCCTTTTTGGTTCACCATCGAAATCACCGTGGCCGGACCGTGTTTATCCAGCGGTTTAGGCGTAGCGAACTCGCGGATCGGGCGACCAGTGAGGCCGACAGTGGCCTCGTCTTTTGTGTTCGCCTCGAACAACGAACCGTCCGTCATTGACTCACCTTCCCCTTGCGCGAGTTGGGTCTACCTTAGCGGGTTGACTGCGAGCTTACACCGTTGTCATTTCTTCCGGCGACGTCTCACCGCCGCGAGCAAGGCGCCCGCCAGCAGCACCAGTGCCGCTGCCCCCACCAAAATCGGCCCGAGCTTCGAGCCTGTGCTCGCCGAGTTGCCCAGCGAGGCTCCCGCTTGGTCCGCGCCGGAAGGATCCGCGCCGTACTTGGCGTAAGGGCTAGCAGGATTTGTCGCCACCTCCAAGGGGGCGTTAACCGCCGTGATCACGGCGATAAACTCGGCGCTACCACCTCGCACCACCTCGAGGATGAACGGGTTGTCGGGCGTTTCGCCCTCCGGGTATGTCAAAGTCATGGTGCGGGTGAGCTTGTCAATTTCACGCTCCACGCCCTCGATGATTTGCCCGTTGATGTCCACGTAGCGAAGCGTAGCTCCCTCCTTGTGTGTCGCCACGTGCCCCATCAACTCACTTACCTGCGACAGGGAAACTTTGACTGAAAGCACATTGCCTTCAATCGTGCCGTCGAAATAGAGCTCGGTTGCTGCTGAGATATCAACCGGCGCCGCTGGCTGACGCTGCGGGTGTGTCACGTTCGCCCCGTTGTTGGCACCCTCGCCTGACTCTTGTGCTCCGGTGCCGCCAGCAGGCGCGGTGTTGTCACCGCGCACCGCCTCTTGAGGTCCTTCCGAACCGCCGGTCGGCGCTGGGTTTTCCGCTGGGTTTTCCGCTGGGTTTGCCGCACCACCACCGACCGCGACGAGCGTGACCGTTGCGGTATGCCCGCCGGCGCTTACCGGCACAGTCGCCGTCGCGCCCGGCACATCCGGAGCAGTCACGCTCACCGTTGTGCCGCGGGAAACGACGTTCCAGCCCTCGGCGGAGTAGGAGGCATTGAGGGCAATGCCAATGTCGACGGTGACGGTTTCACCGGCGTTGACTTCGATTGTGGAGGGGATTTGCTCTTTGATTTGCTGCGGGGACATCCCTTCAAAAAGCTGGGCGTGGGCCGCGGGTGCGGCGCAGGCGAAACCCAAGGCTGCGACAACGGCGGCCGATGCGAACAGGGTCTTCGGTCGCATATAGTCCTTTCGTGATGGAGGCGTGAATTCGCAACTCGCTCATCGTACAGGGTCAGCACTACATTGCACGAGGGTGCGCGCTGCGAAAGACCTCACGGAGGTTCTCGGCGGTGACGTGGGTATAAATCTGCGTCGTGGTCACTGAAGAATGTCCCAACAGTTCCTGAACCGTGCGCACATCTGCCCCGCCTTGCAGCAGATGGGTAGCAAAAGAGTGGCGCAAAGTGTGCGGGGAGACAACACGATCAATGTGCGCGCGCTGCGCCGCATTTTTGATGATGGTCCAGGCGCTTTGGCGCGACAGCGCGCCGCCGCGCTTGTTTAAAAACACCGCGTGTGAAATCCCCGTGGCAAGCGCCGGCCTGCCACGTACCAGGTACGCCTTCAGTGCGTCTTGGGCGGCTCGGCCCACAGGCACCAGGCGCTGTTTTGCACCCTTGCCCGTTACAGTGACCACCCCTGGGATGTCAGCGACATCATCGACGCTTAAGGCGAGCACCTCAGAAATGCGCGCACCGGTAGCGTAGAGCAATTCAAGCAGCGCCTTGTCACGCAACTGGGAGGCGGTATCGGTCGGGCAGGCGTCGAGAAGCGTAGCTACCTCGTCAATACTCAGCGTGTCCGGTAACTTCTCCCCCGCCGTCGGCGGCGCAACCTCAGCGGCCACATCCGCCGCAACCACTCCCTCACTGAGGGCAAATTTGTGCAGCCCGCGCGCAACAGACAGCGCCCGCGCAGTCGAGGAGGCCGAAAGCGGCGCCTGCTGCTCAGTGCCGCGCCGCAGTTCAGCGACGTAAGCTTCAACGTCGGTTGCTGTGACCTCGGCAAGTTCTCGACGGCCAGCCGCAACCAGCCACTGCGTGTAGCGACGCAGGTCACGGCGATAATTGCTCAGCGTGTGAGGGGAGCGGCCGCGTTCCACAGCGAGGTGGTCAAGCCATGCTTGAGCGATGGTTTCCGGCCGCATCACAGCATCTTCAAATCGGGGCCGATGCCCTGCGCTTTGCGACGCTCGGCCAACCTCCACGGACGCAACTCAAAAGGCGCAGCTTTCGGCCGCGCTGCGGCTGCGCCGGACTCCACAGATGCCGCGGCGAGAATACCGCCCACCGCAATCGAGTTGACTATCTCGCCGGCCAACACGCGCCTCACAGCGTCGTCAAGGCCCAGCCACGCAAATCCCAAGTCCGCCTCCTCATCATCGGCGGCGGGGCGTTGAACCTCAGTTAAGTCGCGGGCCAAAAAGACGCGCACGGCCTCATCGGAAAAGCCCGGGGAAGTCACCAGGTCCACCAACACAGACCACGTCCGCGCCACAAGACCCGCTTCTTCCACCAGCTCACGCTTCGCGCAGTCCAACGGATCCTCGTCGGCTATATCGAGGATGCCTGCGGGAAGTTCCAGCAGTCGCTTGTCGACGGCCCTTCGATACTGCTCGATCACCGCCACGCGCCCCTGTTCGTCTAATGCCACCACCGCCACAGCGCCGAAATGCTCCATCACCTCACGGTTGGCCTGCCTACCTCCGGGCATGACGACGCGGTCGCGCCGCAGCGCAATAATGGGGGCATCAACAAGAATCGAAGAATCGGTGACGCTATATTCATGGGCCATACCATCCCAACCTACCCGGCTTGACCTTCAGCGTTACTCCTGCGCCAGCACGGCGCGCAGCGCACGGATCACGTTGATGGCTCCTGCCTCCGTCGCCGCTATTTCTACGGTTTCTACACCATGCTCGCCGCGTTCAGACAAAGCGATCTCCACGCCGCTGTTGTTCTTGCTGCCCTGGAGGGCAACAACCACCGGGACGTCCCGAGCGCTTAAAGCAACGGCGAAATCGCCCACCGCACCGTCTGCAAAACGCGCTGAAGTCTCCTCCGCCTCCGCAGTGAGGATAACCACCGCATCCGCGGCGATGACATCGCCCTGCGTGCTCACATACCCCGCTTCGGCAAGGCTAGACACAAGGAAATCGCGATCGTTTTGACTTGCGCGGGCTTGCCCCTCGGCACCGGTAAAAAGACCCTGAGCAAAACTCTCACCAGCGTGCGTCGCCGCCGACTGGTTGTGAGTGGAAAGCTGGGCGCCAGCGGGCAAAGTATGAGAAATGATCGTGGCAAGTTCGTCGGCACCCTGCTGGGAGGTGAACTTCTCACTTAAGGTCACCACCCCTGCGGGGTCGGCCCCAGCAGCATCCAAAAGCTCTGCCACGCGACTATAGGTCTCCGGCTGCGAACCTGGAGCGTAGATGACCAGCACTGCGTTGTCGCGCAGCACGCCCTCGACGAACTCCGCTCCTTTTTGCCCAAGCAGCTCGTTAGCCGCGGCGAGCTCTCCCTCGGCAGCCTCGGCGCGAGCGAGGGCTTGCTGTGTCGAAGCTGCCGCAGAATCAGTGGTTGTATCGCCCACCGCACTCAAAGCGGGTGCCACAACAAGCGCCCCCGCAACTATTCCTGCAGCAAGACCCCACGTCACACCAGCGAGAGCCGCTATCGTGCGGCCGCCGCGGCGCGCCGCCGTCCTTCTTCCCCCATCTTTTCGTCCCACGCCTAACTCACCCAACCTTCAACCTGGGTGCGCACAGCGTCCCAAAAGGCAGCGAGGTTGTCAGCAAATAAACCGCTACCGCTGAACCCAATGAGCAAAATCACCGTCGCCACAGAGACAAATAAACCAAGTATGGCCCAAGCCCAAACAAGGCCGTTGCGCCGCTGAACCATGTAGAGGCTTTCAATCATCTCCGAATCGACCAGGCGCGAGCCCGCTTTGAGCCTGCTCAGAAGTGCCGCGGGGCTCGCATGCCCGGCATTGGCAAAAATTGCAGACAAATCGACCGGCTTGCCCACAGTCACGATCATCTCCGCACCATGAACCGCGGCGAGCAGCAACGCCAAATCCAACGGAGAGTCAGTGGCGGCAGGGAAGGTCATCGCCCCCACACCAAGGTCCTGAATCCTCTCGAGTCCGGGCGCGTGTCCGTCCGGACCTGCCGGAAGCACCACGCGCGCTTCGCTGCGCAGGCTTTCCGAGGACACATCCTTCGGATCCGCAACAATGAAATCGGGGCCATAGCCCATGTCGGCGACGGTGTCCGATGCGGCCCCCACCCCAACAATCAAAGGTTCATACTCACGGATGAAGTGCCGCAAACCCTCAAGGCGCTCACGCACATCATCGACAGCGTCAACAATTATCACTTTGCGCCCATCCATTGAGCTGCCTAACTCGGGCACCCCGACACCGTCGATAAGCAAAGGCGACTCTGAGTGGATGAACTCAATAGTGTTGCCGAAATAGGCCTCCATGTGGTCGAGCAGGCTCTGCTGCGCCGAACCGAAAGACAACTCAACATCTCGGCGGCTCACCGGGTGCGCCTGACCGACAAGCTTCTTCCCAAGGAGGATCTCCCCAGCGGAGGTGATCTTGCCCTTCTTGCCGTCTTTCATCAAACCGGCAAGTTTTCCGTCGTGGTCCTCAAACAGGGGAATTTTCGCATCAAGAAGCATGTGCGGGGCGTAATTTGGGATCGCTCCCGTCGAAAAACGCGACAGGTTAACCACAGCCCCTGGTGAAGCCTTGATCAAAGCTTCTGCCTCCCTGCGCTCCATATCCGCAGAGTC
This sequence comes from Corynebacterium sp. BD556, assembly GCF_038452275.1. Taxonomy (NCBI): domain Bacteria; kingdom Bacillati; phylum Actinomycetota; class Actinomycetes; order Mycobacteriales; family Corynebacteriaceae; genus Corynebacterium; species Corynebacterium mayonis. The sequence continues at coordinate 695,730 of NZ_CP141643.1, read as the reverse complement.
AACCACGGCGATCTCACCGGCACGAAGCCGTGCGCTGCCACGGCCAGCACGCGAGCAGTCCCGAAACACGGAACGCACAACCACGGTCGCCGGGCCATCCCCAGCCGCCAAAGCTTCAGCGGACGTAGGTCCGACGGGTTCGACGGGTTCGCCGGTTGCGCGGGGTGAGAAACTCATGCGCACTATTGTGCAGGCTATAAAGCCCGAGCTGCGGAAGGCGCGCGGGGCTAAAGCCCCTTAAAACCTTGCACCTCTTTTTGCGCCTGCTCGTAAAGTTCGGTGGCGTGCGCCCGGCCCGTTTCCGAATCCTCCATGCCTGCCAGCATGCGGGCAAGTTCCTCCACCCGCTGCGGCTGCGTCAAGTGCGACACCCCAGAGGAAACCGTTTCATCCCCGACGCTTTTCGCCACATGCAGGTGCGTATCCGCGTACGCCGCGACCTGCGGCAGGTGCGTGACCACAATAACTTGGTTGTTGGTGGCCAACCGGGCAAGACGCCGCCCGATCTGGACGGCGGCGCGCCCCCCAACACCAGCGTCAACCTCATCAAAAACTAAGGTGGCGCCGGAGGACCCGGAGCTTAAGATCACTTCCAGCGCCAGCATCACCCGCGAAAGCTCGCCACCGGAAGCACTAATGGCCAAAGGTTGCGGCTCCATTGCATCGTTGGCAGCTAAACGAATCTCGACGGCGTCCGCACCAGCGCGGGAATAAGGTTGCTTGTCCACGTTGACCGTCAGCCGCGCCTTGGGCATTGACAGCCCCCGCAGTTCTTCTGTCACTGCCTCCCCCAGCGCCTGAGCTGCCGTGGTACGCACCTTGGTCAACGTCGCCGCCCGCGCAACAAGTTGTTTCTCCAACTCCCCCACGCGCTTTTTTAGCTCCTCAACGGCCTCAGCGGAGGTGTCGATCTTGCTGAGGCGTTTGTGGGCTTTCGCCCGCCAGGCGAGCACCCCGGCAACATCAGGCGCATACTTGCGCGTCAACCCCTTGATTTCTTGCTGGCGCTGGAGCTTTATATCGAGCGCTTCCGTCTCGCTGGGCAGATCGGCGATGTAGCTGCCTAACTCCGCGGAGACATCTGCAAGCACCCCTGCTACCTCCTCAAGCTGCGCCCCGAGCTGTTTGAGCCTGTCATCGCTTGCCGAGATCAACCCCGACGCCGCCCGGCCCACCAAACTCGATGCCGCCTCCTCATCGCTTCCCACCCCTTCCGCCGCATCTGCACCGTCAATGCACACCAAAGCCAGCTCCGCGGCTTGCCGCAGGCTATCGACGTCTTGGAGGCGGTTGATGCTGTCTACCAACGCGGCATCTTCTCCCTCCTGCGGATCTACCGCGTCGATCTCCGCGATGGCGAACCGCAAACGGTCGATTTCCTGGGCCAACTCGCGGCGCTTTTGTGTGCGCTCCTGCAAATCGCGCGTCGCTTCGCGCCACTGCCTCCACACTTGTTGGTATGCGTGGAGAGCTTCGGCTGCTGCCGGTTCGTAGCGGTCAAGCGCCGCGAGTTGCTGATCCGCCGACATCAAACGGATCTGATCATTTTGGCCGTGGATAGTAAGCAGGCTGCTGGTGAACTCAGATAAGGCGGCGGCTGGGACGAAGCGCCCCCCGAGGTGTGCCCTGGAACGGCCGGCGGCACTGACTGAGCGCGCCACCACGTACTCCCCATTTTCATCGGCGCTGGCGCCAGCATCTTCCGCGATCTTTTCGATCCTTTCCAGCTCCGCCTCCCCGCTGCCTTCGAGGCTAAATACTCCTTCAACCACGGCCTGTTTCGCCCCCGCGCGCACCCTGGAGGCATCCGCCCGCCCGCCGGTAAGCAGCCGCAGCCCAGTGACCACCATCGTCTTGCCGGCGCCCGTTTCACCAGTTAGAACTGTCAGCCCCGGGCTCAGTTCCGCAAAGGCGCGTGGGATCACACCGAGGTTGGAAATTGAAATTTCAGTCAACATTCTTCGAAGCGGGTCCTCGCCAGCCCTTCACGGGAAGTTTGAATTTATGCACCAAGCGGTCAGTAAACGGGTGCTCGTCTAGCCGCACCCACCGCACGGGGCGGGCGCCGCGTATAACCTCCACCCGCGATCCCGGCGGCATCATCATCGAACGGAACCCGTCAAGCACCACGTTCGCACTGCCAGTGGCCGATTTCGACTCCACTGCCACGGTCGAGCGCGGCGAGACAACCAACGGCGTGGTAAACAAAGCGTGCGCATTGTTGGGCACCACAAGTAAAGCCTCGACCTCGGGCCACATAATGGGACCACCAGCCGCAAAGGCGTAAGCCGTCGACCCCGTCGGGGTGGACAAAAGCACGCCGTCACACCCAAAGCTTGACACTGGGCGAAAATCTACCTCCAGTGTCGCGTCAAGGACCTTGGTCCGGTCCACGTTTTCCACGCTCGCCTCGTTGAGTGCCCAGCCGCTGCCAAGCAGGTTCGCCTCGGAATCGTAGAGGGCAACATCGATAGTCATGCGGTCTTCTACCCGGTATTCTCGCTCGATGACTCGCCCAATTGCCTCATCTAAGCTCTCCTGCTCCCACTCGGCCAGAAAACCGACGTGACCAAGATTGATGCCCAGCACGGGGATGTCCTGGGCGTAGGCGTAGGTGGCGGCGCGCAAAAAGGTTCCGTCGCCGCCTAAGACCAACACGAGTTCGCAACCGGCGGCCGCTTCCGGGCCTTCTTCCGCGCGTTCCAATGCCTGCAGCACAGGCTCGTCCATGACGGGGCCCTCGTTGCGCTGTTTCAATAACCGCACTTCAATTCCTGCATCGCTGAGAAGCTCAGTTGCGCGCACGGCGGCCAAAATGTTGCCGGGCCGGTGGGTGTGCGGCACGAGCAGGATTGTGCGCTGGGAGCGTGCAGTCATCTATTCCTCGGTCCTTCCTTCACAGCTTGGTCGACAAGGGCGGTCAGTTCGGCGTCGTCAAGCGGCGTCGCCACCGGATTTTTCTCAAGCCATAGAAAGTATTCTACGTTGCCGCTCGGACCGGGAAGCGGCGATGCCGTAACCCCTTTGAGCTTCAGCCCGAGCCCCTGCGCAAAACGAGCGACATCCGCTGTCACTTCCGCACGCAACTCATCTGAGCGCACCACACCCCCGCTGCCGAGACGATCCTTTCCCACCTCGAATTGCGGCTTGACCATCGGCACAAGATCAGCATGTGTGGCCATGCACTCAACGATTGCCGGCAGCACAAGTTTAAGTGAAATAAACGACAGGTCGCCGACCATCACATCCGCGGCAGCTCCCATCATCTCCACACTAAGGTGGCGGATGTTTGTCCGATCAAGCACTCTCACCCGCGGGTCGTTTTGCAGGCGCCACACGAGTTGCCCGTATCCGACGTCGACAGCGACGACTTCCCGCGCGCCGTTTGCAAGCAGCACGTCAGTAAATCCACCTGCCGACGCCCCCGCATCTAAGCACCGACGCTTCTCGACGACCAACCCGTCTTTGCCAAAGACCTCCAAAGCGCCCAAAAGTTTGTGTGCGCCTCTCGACGCCCACTGGTCCGATTCTTCCACCTCTACCTTGATGGACACCCCCGGATCGACAACGGTCGCAGGCTTGCTGGCAACAAAACCAGCCACCTCAACCTTGCCTTCTTTGATCCAGGTCTGCGCCTGCTCCCGCGAGCGGGCAATTTTTCGCCGCACTAGCTCCGCGTCGAGACGCCTGCGTCCAGGGGCCATAAATTCTCCTTCGGAGGGTTGACAATGACGAAGAAACTATTCGTCTCCGTGTAGGGCTCGGTGTAAAACCTCGTGGGCGCGCCGCAGCAGCTCTGCTTCCTCCCGCAGGCTACCGGAAGGCGCCGATAGCACTGCGTTGACCTCCTCGGTGACGGCGGCCGCATCAACTTGCGCCTTGCGTGGGTCTTGCGGAATTGGAATGTTCACAGGCTCACCACCACTGCTCAAGTGCCCGTTGGGCCGGTGCCGACCACGCCTTCACATCCCGTGGCGGCTGCGCACCCGACCAAACTACCTCAAGTGCCGTGCGCAGAGCTTGCACGGCGGTCGCGTCGTCGGAACCACCGTCGAGGATGAGCGCACCATCTTCTACATGGGCAACAAATCCTCCCTGCGGGCCTGGACGCAAGAAATCTACATTGTCTTTCAGGGCCGAAAAATCCTCGCCAATAAATGTTGGGCGATGTTCAACCGGCGCCTTGAGAAGCGCCCACGGCCCGGAGACACCAGTCAACACATGCAGGCTCGACATTTTTGCGGCGACAGCTCCGGCGATATCGGTGTCAAGTCTGTCCCCCACAGCCAGCGGCGCATCTACCTTCAACTGGGCTGCAGCCTGCTCGAACATGACGGGTTTCGGTTTACCCGCTATGTCTGGGACGACCCCCGTGGCCGAAGTGACCGCGGCGACCATCGACCCGTTGCCGACAAGCAAACCACGCTCCGACGGCAACGAAGTATCGCTATTCGACGCCACATAGATCGCGCCGCGTCCAATCGCAAGGGCTGCTTCCGATAACTGTCTCCACCCTGTCTCCGGGTTGTGCCCCTGCAACACTGCGACCGGATTATCGTCTGCAGAGTCGACGACCACAAAACCAGCGCGACGTGCAAGCTCCTTGAAGCTTTCCGAGCCCAGGATTAGGACTTTTGCGCCGGCGTCGAGGCGCTGGCGCGCCAAACCCACCGCGGCAAGAGCCGAAGTGAACACGTCCTGCGCCTGGGCCTGAATACCTAAAGCATTGAGCATGCGCGCGACTTGCGAAGGTGCCCGGGAAGCATTGTTGGTGATGTAGGCAACGGGAAGTGACGTGGAGTTTAAAATCTCCACGGTATGTGGCAGGGCGCGATCCCCCTGCCACACTGTGCCGTCAAGATCGAGCAGCAATGCGTCAAAAACATCAAGAAGCATATTTATCCCAGTTCATCAAGACGATGCGCCGCGTCCGTTACGTGAAAGGAATCGATCTTCGCGGCGTGTTCGAACCAGGTTTTCGCTTCTTCGCGCCGCTCAAGCGCGAGCAAAGCGTCCGCGTAGGCGTAGGTTAAGCGTGCTTGCTCCGGCTCCTTCGAATCCAGGGAGGGATTTAGCTTGTCAAGGGTTGCCAACGCTGCCTCGTGTTGACCCAAATCATGGCGCGCTCCGGCAAGCACGATTGCCAACTCCACCTTGGATTCCGGATCCAATTCACGTGCCTCGGGGCCGCGACCTATCTCTAAGGCCTTCTCCGGCCGGCCGAGGCCACGCTCTGCATCCGCCATCACAGCCAACAGGCCCGGACCACCCGAAATGCGGCGCGCGGCGCGCAGTTCAGACAGTGCCTCTTTCCACTCGCCAGCATGGTAGGCAACAATACCGTTCGTCTCACGCACCACCCCGACGCGGCCAGCGCGGTTCTTAGCCGCACGGGCATGACGAAGCGCGAGCTGGGGATCATCTTCTAGCAAAGAGCCAGCCATAATCATGTGCTTGGCCACCCGTTGCGCGTTGTCTTTCGATAAAACCTTCAAATCACGCAAGACTGAAGCATCAAGCTCCGTGACGTCGATCTCGGCGGGTAAATCAGGCTCGGACAACCGCTGATTCATGCGGTCCTCGCGAAAACCCTTGCGCTCAGGGTTGGAGCGTGAGTGGCGAAAGCTTCCGTCTTCGCGGCGCCCAGATGCACGCCGAGAGTCATCGTCTCGTCCACCACGGCGTTGACCGGAGTTCCTGCCGCGGCCATCACCGCGACTGTCGCCCCGTGACGGACCGTCGAAGCGTTTCGAGCCACCGCGGTGCGCACGCGACTTTCCGTCGCGGTTACGGGAGTCAAACTCTTGCGACATACTGTACCTTTCTACTTAAGCCTCGCCCATTATATGCGCGGCGCTTTGGTGCAATGTAGAGGCAAAAGAAATCGCGGCCCGGACAGCTCAACCTTGAGGGTTGAACTGAGGTTCCGGGCCGCGATCACCTTGTTGTGAAGTTGTTGGGTCGGCGGTAACTTACTCTCCCACATCCTTCCGGATGCAGTACCATCAGCGCGGGCGGGCTTAGCTTCCGGGTTCGGAATGGTGTCCGGGCGTTTCCCCGCCGCCATCAACCACCGACACATTTTGGGGATGTGTCCGTGCCTTTGTCGGGCAGTGGACCTTAATTGATTTATTGTTGTGGCTTATGTAGCAGACGTGGTGTGTCAGATACTGCATAGTGGACGCGTTTGGTGCATACAGAACTCTTCTTCGGTTGTGTTGTTGAGTTTTGCGTTGTTGGTGTATTAGTACCAGTCACCTCATGCACATTGCTGTGTGTCCAGATCTGGCCTATCAACCCACTGATCTCGTGGGAACCTCAAAAGAAACCTCATCTTGAAACGGGCTTCCCGCTTAGATGCTTTCAGCGGTTATCCCTTCCGTACGTAGCCAACCAGCCGTGCTCCTGGCGGAACAACTGGCACACCAGAGGTACGTCCGTCCCGGTCCTCTCGTACTAGGGACAGCCTTTCTCAAGTTTCTGCGCGCGCGGCGGATAGAGACCGAACTGTCTCACGACGTTCTGAACCCAGCTCGCGTGCCGCTTTAATGGGCGAACAGCCCAACCCTTGGGACCTACTCCAGCCCCAGGATGCGACGAGCCGACATCGAGGTGCCAAACCATCCCGTCGATATGGACTCTTGGGGAAGATCAGCCTGTTATCCCCGGGGTACCTTTTATCCGTTGAGCGACACCACATCCACAAGTAGGTGCCGGATCACTAGTCCCGACTTTCGTCCCTGCTCGACTTGTAGGTCTCGCAGTCAAGCTCCCTTGTGCACTTACACTCGCCACCTGATTGCCAACCAGGCTGAGGGAACCTTTGGGCGCCTCCGTTACTCTTTAGGAGGCAACCGCCCCAGTTAAACTACCCACCAGGCACTGTCCCCAACCCAGATCATGGGCCAAGGTTAAGGTATCCACTACGGTCAGAGTGGTATTTCAACAACGACTCCACAACCACTAGCGTGGCCGCTTCACAGTCTCCCACCTATCCTACACAAACCGCACCGAACACCAATACCAAGCTATAGTGAAGGTCCCGGGGTCTTTTCGTCCTGCCGCGCGAAACGAGCATCTTTACTCGTACTGCAATTTCACCGGGCCTGTGGTTGAGACAGCAGGGGAGTCGTTACGCCATTCGTGCAGGTCGGAACTTACCCGACAAGGAATTTCGCTACCTTAGGATGGTTATAGTTACCACCGCCGTTTACTGGGGCTTAAATTCTCCGCTTCGAACACAAAGTGATCTAACAGGTCCTCTTAACCTTCCAGCACCGGGCAGGCGTCAGTCCGTATACATCAACGTAAAAGTCTTCGCACGGACCTGTGTTTTTGATAAACAGTCGCTCCCCTCTATTCTCTGCGCCCCACACCAGCTCACACACGTAAAGCATGATCACCAGCACAGGTCCCCCTTCTCCCGAAGTTACGGGGGCAATTTGCCGAGTTCCTTAACCACAGTTCACCCGACCGCCTTAGTATTCTCTACCTGACTACCTGTGTCGGTTTCGGGTACGGGCCATTGCCACACATCGCTAGAGGCTTTTCTCGACAGTCCAGGATCACCACCATCACCCCACAAAAGGGGCTACGCATCACGCCTCACACACAATGAACCCCGCATTTAACAAAGGTTCGTGCCACACGCTTGCACCGCAATCCAATAAACGGCGTGGCTACCTCACTGCGTCACCCCATCACTGACCTACTAAGCATCAGGCCCCACGCATCACCATCACCACACACTCAAAGAGCATGACAGCAACAGATCAGGGTGGTTAGTATCAACCATTCAGTCTTGGTCGCGTGACAACGGGTACGGGAATATCAACCCGTTAACCATCGACTACGCCTGTCGGCCTCGCCTTAGGACCCGACTCACCCTGGGAAGACGAACTTGACCCAGGAACCCTTAGTCATCCGGCGGATAAGATTCTCACTTATCACTCGTTACTCATGCCTGCATTCTCACTCGCGTGCAGTCCACAGCCCCTTACGATACTGCTTCACCCCACACACGACGCTCCCCTACCCAAACACACAAAAAGCATGCTTGCCGCGGCTTCGGCGGTGTACTTGAGCCCCACTACATTGTCGGCGCGAAACCACTCGACCAGTGAGCTATTACGCACTCTTTCAAGGATGGCTGCTTCTAAGCCAACCTCCTGGCTGTCTTCGCGATCCCACATCCTTTTCCACTTAGTACACCCTTAGGGGCCTTAACCGGCGATCTGGGCTGTTTCCCTCTCGACTATGAAGCTTATCCCCCACAGTCTCACTGCCATGCATCACTTACACCGGCATTCGGAGTTTGGCTGATGTTGCTAAGATGATAGTCCCGCTCAACCAACCAGTAGCTCTACCTCCGGCAAGCTAACATAACGCTGCACCTAAATGCATTTCGGGGAGAACCAGCTATCACGGAGTTTGATTGGCCTTTCACCCCTACCCACAGCTCATCCCCTCAGTTTTCAACCTAAGTGGGTTCGCGCCTCCACAACCTCTTACAGCTGCTTCACACTGGCCATGGGTAGATCACCCCGCTTCGGGTCCAGGACATGCCACTACAACACCCCATGAGGATTCGCTTTCGCTACGACTACCCCTTCACAAACGGGTTAACCTCGCGACATGCCGCTGACTCGCAGGCTCATTCTTCAAAAGGCACGCCATCACACACAAGAAGTGCTCTGACGGATTGTAAGCGCACGGTTTCAGGAACTATTTCACTCCCCTCCCGGGGTACTTTTCACCATTCCCTCACGGTACTACATCCACTATCGGTCACACTGAGTATTTAGGCTTACCGGGTGGTCCCGGCAGATTCACAGCAGATTCCACGAGCCCGCTGCTACTCGGGGCAACATGTCAACACAACAGCACAACGCCTTCACGTACAGGGGCTCTCACCCACTACGGCGCACCATCCCAGGCAACTTCCGCTAACGCACACTGCCATGCGCAGGCCTGACAGAACCCACACAACACATCCCCACAACCCCACATGCGCAACCCCTGTCAGGTATCACACACACATGGTTTAGCCTCATCCACTTTCGCTCGCCACTACTCACGGAATCACAATTGTTTTCTTCTCCTACGGGTACTGAGATGTTTCACTTCCCCGCGTCAACCCCCACACAGACTATGAATTCATCTGCGGGTCACACCACATAACCGGTGCGGGGTTTCCCCATTCGGACATCCTCGGATCAACGCTCAATTGGCAACTCCCCGAGGCTTAACGCAGCCTTTCACGTCCTTCATCGGCCCAGCATACCAAGGCATCCACCGTACGCCCTTACACACACAAAACACACACCCACACAAAGCAGGCATGCACACAAACAAAGAATAAAGATGCTCGCGTCCACTATACAGTTCTCACACACCACACCCACACCCACACACACAACCACAACGACCATGCACACAGACGAAGCCACAAGGAACAACACGCATGCCATCCCAGACACCCAACAGCGCACCAACCCAAACACAAAAGCCTGCATCCACAATCACGCCCACCTAGCTGCAACCACACCCACACACACCAACATGCAGGGAATGCGCATCCACCCGGACACACGCAACCATTTACACACAACGATGGCAGCACCACACACGGACACTCAACCACCAACACCCCACAACTGCGAGGCACAATAAAAAACTCCTTAGAAAGGAGGTGATCCAGCCGCACCTTCCGGTACGGCTACCTTGTTACGACTTCGTCCCAATCGCCGATCCCACCTTCGACAGCTCCCTAACAAGTTTAGGCCACTGGCTTCGGGTGTTACCAACTTTCATGACGTGACGGGCGGTGTGTACAAGGCCCGGGAACGTATTCACCGCAGCGTTGCTGATCTGCGATTACTAGCGACTCCGACTTCATGGGGTCGAGTTGCAGACCCCAATCCGAACTACGACCGGCTTTCAGCGATTAGCTCATCCTCACGAACTCGCGCACGCGCTGTACCGACCATTGTAGCATGTGTGAAGCCCTGGACATAAGGGGCATGATGATTTGACGTCGTCCCCACCTTCCTCCGAGTTAACCCCGGCAGTCTCTCATGAGTCCCCACCACAACATGCTGGCAACATAAGACAAGGGTTGCGCTCGTTGCGGGACTTAACCCAACATCTCACGACACGAGCTGACGACAACCATGCACCACCTGTACACCAGCCACAAAGGGAAAGACCATCTCTGGCCCGAACCGGTGTATGTCAAGCCCAGGTAAGGTTCTTCGCGTTGCATCGAATTAATCCACATGCTCCGCCGCTTGTGCGGGCCCCCGTCAATTCCTTTGAGTTTTAGCCTTGCGGCCGTACTCCCCAGGCGGGGCGCTTAATGCGTTAGCTACGGCACGAACCCCGTGGAAGGGACTCACACCTAGCGCCCACCGTTTACGGCATGGACTACCAGGGTATCTAATCCTGTTCGCTACCCATGCTTTCGCTCCTCAGCGTCAGTTACTGCCCAGAGACCTGCCTTCGCCATCGGTGTTCCTCCTGATATCTGCGCATTTCACCGCTACACCAGGAATTCCAGTCTCCCCTACAGCACTCAAGTTATGCCCGTATCGCCTGCAGTCCCACAGTTAAGCCATGGACTTACACAAACGACGCGACAAACCACCTACGAGCTCTTTACGCCCAGTAATTCCGGACAACGCTCGCACCCTACGTATTACCGCGGCTGCTGGCACGTAGTTAGCCGGTGCTTCTTATCCAGGTACCGTCACTTACAAAAGCTTCGTCCCTGACGAAAGGAGTTTACAACCCGAAGGCCTTCATCCCCCACGCGGCGTCGCTGCATCAGGCTTGCGCCCATTGTGCAATATTCCCCACTGCTGCCTCCCGTAGGAGTCTGGGCCGTATCTCAGTCCCAATGTGGCCGTACACCCTCTCAGGCCGGCTACCCGTCGACGCCTTGGTAGGCCATTACCCCACCAACAAGCTGATAGGCCGCGAGCTCATCCCATACCGCAAAAGCTTTCCACCAACACACCTACATGCCGGTCCTATCCAGTATTAGACCCAGTTTCCCAGGCTTATCCCGAAGTACAGGGCAGATCACCCACGTGTTACTCACCCGTTCGCCACTCGAGTACCAGCGCAAGCACTGGCCTTTCCGTTCGACTTGCATGTGTTAAGCACGCCGCCAGCGTTCATCCTGAGCCAGGATCAAACTCTCCACAAAAAAGTTTCAACACAAAAGCGAAACAGGCCGTGAAAAGCCCAAAACCCAACAAAAAACAAACCAACCACCACACACAACATGCGATGAACTGGCAATCCAAAAATTACTGCAACCAACCCCCACACCCGACGGGGCACAACAGGAGATTGGCAAAAAATAGTTCACAGCGAAACATTCATCCACCATGCACCACGCAAAAACGTCACGTGAAGCAGCATCCAATCATTGGTTCAGACACCACCCACCGGCACGCACCCCCACCACCCACAAAGAGCAGCCAGGCACACACGGCACACAACCAAACAAACACAACCATGAACACAAACAAAAAATGCTTGAATTGGCACACTATCGAGTTCTCAAACAACACACGCACACCCCCACAAAACCCCAGCTACACACCAGAGCCGCAGAAGCAGCGAATAACGAAGTTACACAAACAGTAAACAAAAGTCAAAATCCAGCCAAACCAGACCAAACTCCCGCACCACTATGAACTTCACACCACCACAACAACGCCGCAGCGGCGAAACAACACATTAACCACCCCCACACAACAAAGCAAACACGCAGGTTGATAAACAAAACCGGCTGCCGCGACAGAGCGTGGCAGCCTGTGAGAAAACCTCGAACGCTAACGCAGCTTAGCGCCAGCGAAGTTCTTCTTCCCTTTGCGCAAAACAAGCCATGTGCCGTGCAGAAGATCCGATTCTTCCGGCTCCCAGCCCTCGTTTTGGATGCGCACGTTATTGACGTAGGCACCGCCTTCCTTAATTGTCCGCCGGGCCGCGCCCTTGGAGTCGGCCAGGCCGGCTGCTACGAGAAGGTCCACGATGGTGCGAGCCTGACCGGTTGCGATCTGTGCAACGGTTGTTTCGGATAGGGCTCCTGCCAGTGTCGCTTCGTCGAGATCTCCAAGGTCGGCTTGGCCAAACAGTGCTTGTGCGGCAAGTTCGACGGCCACCCGTGCATCCCGGCCGTGGACCAAGTCAGTCATTTCTTGTGCCAGGCGTCGTTGGGCTTCCCGCTTGAAGGCGCGCTGTTCGACCTCAACTTCCAACGCGGCAATTTCTTCGCGGGAAAGGAACGTAAACCAGCGCAGGTAGTCGATGACAACGGAATCACCGGCGTTAAGGAAGTACTGGTACCAGGCGTAAGGGGAGGTCTTTTCCGCATCCAACCAGAGCTTGCCGCCGCCGGTGGACTTGCCAAACTTCTGCCCGCTAGCGTCGGTGACCAGGGGCACGGTCAACCCGTGCGTCTTGGTGCCGCTGATGCGGCGGTTGAGATCTACGCCGGAGACGATGTTGCCCCACTGGTCGCCGCCGCCGATCTGCAGCACACAATCGTATTTTTTGTTGAGCTGTACGAAGTCGTTGGCCTGCAGGAGCATGTAGGAAAACTCCGTGTAGGAGATGCCGTCGGATTCCAGGCGACGCTTGACCGTGTCGCGGTCGAGCATGGTGTTGAGTGAGAAGTTCTTCCCCACGTCGCGGAGAAAGTCAATGACCGACATTTGCATGGTCCAGTCCGCGTTGTTGACCATGATGGCGGGGTTTGCGCCGTCGAAGTCAACGAAGCGCCGCAACTGCGCTTTGATAGATTCCAGGTTCTTTTCGATCTCTCCTTGCGAAAGCATCGAGCGTTCCCCCACGTCGCGTGGATCGCCGATGAAGCCGGTTGCTCCGCCGGCCAAGGTCAGCGGGCGGTGCCCGGCGAGTTGGAAGCGACGCAGCATGATCATCGGCACGAGGTGCCCGGCGTGCAGGGAGTCCCCCGTCGGGTCGAAGCCACAGTAGAGGGTGATGGGGTTTTCAGTGGCTTCGCGCAGGGCAGCGAGGTCGGTGGACTGGTTGATCAATCCGCGCCACTCAAGCTCGTCGATGATGTTTGTGGCCTGGTTCGTGTTGGCAGACATGGAGACTTTCTAGTTTTCGCTTGGGTAGGGCTGAGCTTCGTCGATAAGCAAAACGGGGATGTCGTCGTCGATGCGGTAGGCGATGCCCAGCCGGGGGTTGACCAGGAGCTGTTCGTCCTCCTTGTAGGTCAACTCACCTTTGTCTTGTGGACAGGCGAGGACCTCAAGAAGTTGCGGATCAAGACTCATGGCCCCCATCCTACTGCGCGGATACGTCTTAGCAGCACAGGGCGCCTTATGTGTGTTGACGCACCGGCTTTTCGGCCCAGCTACGATAGTTCGCGCTCGCGGCGGCAACTCGCTGACGTTGCTCGTCGACACGAACCTTCGCGGTGCCGCCGCGGGTATCGCGCGAGGCGACGGCGCCGTCGATGGTGAGCACCTCGCGAACTTCCGGCGTTAATCGCTTATCGACGCCCGCCAGTTCCTCATCCGTCACATCCACTAGGTCCACCCCGCGGGCCTCCGCGATTTTCACGCACGCCCCGGACGCTTCGTGCGCTTCGCGGAAGGGCACACCTTGGCGAACCATCCACTCTGCCAGGTCGGTAGCCAAGGTAAAGCCGGCGGGAGCAAGCTCACGCATGCGCTCTTCGTGGAATTCAAGCGTGGAGATCAACCCAGTCATGGCAGGAAGGAGAAGACGGAGCTGGGTCACCGAGTCGATCACCGGCTCTTTGTCTTCCTGCAAGTCCCGGTTATAAGCCAAGGGCATAGCCTTGAGCGTGGCCATCAGGCCGGTGAGGTTGCCGATGAGCCTGCCTGTCTTACCGCGGGCAAGTTCGGCTACGTCGGGGTTTTTCTTCTGCGGCATGATGGACGATCCGGTCGACCAGGCGTCGTGAAGTGTAACGTAGCCGAACTCGGGCGTGGACCAGGCGATGAGCTCCTCCGACAGGCGCGAGAGATCCACCGCAATTTGGGCGAGCACGAAAGCGGTTTCGGCGGCGAAATCTCGCGCGGATGTGCCATCCAGGGAGTTGTCGGTGGCGGAGTCGAAACCTAGCTCTGCCGCGATCGCCTCCGGATCCAGGTGCAGGGAAGAACCCGCCAGCGCACCGGATCCGTACGGCGAAACGGCCAGGCGCTTGTCCACGTCCTGGATGCGCTCCAAGTCACGCAGCAGCGGATGGGTGTGCGCAAGAAGCGAGTGGGCGAGCAGGACGGGCTGCGCCGCCTGGAAATGCGTTTTGCCCGGCATGATGGCCTCCGGGTGCGCCTCGGCCTGCTGCACCAAAGCATCAATGAGGTCGACGACGTCAAGCGCCACACCGCGCAAAGCGTCGCGACACCACATGCGAAACATTGCGGCAACCTGGTCGTTGCGGGAGCGCCCGGCCCGCAGGCGCCCACCCACCTCAGCGCCGACCCGGTCGATGAGTCCACGTTCCATAGCGCCGTGGACGTCCTCATCAGTCGGAGCTGGAGTAAAGGTGCCGTCGGAAACGTCGCGGCCAAGCTGGTCGAGGCCGTCGAGCATGGTTGCCAGGTCGGCGTCGGAAAGCAGGCCCGCCTTGTTCAGCACCTTCGCGTGCGCCTTGGAGGCAAGTACGTCATAAGGCGCGAGAACCCAGTCAAAATGTGTAGAGACTGACAGGGCGAACATCGCCTCGGAAGGACCGCCAGTAAAGCGAGCGCCCCACAGGGCACCTTCGTTGGTGGCGTGTTTGTGCATTTACTTGCCGGCCTCGCGATCACGCTTGTTGGCAATCTGCGAGGACAGACCGTGCAGCCGCACGAAACCCTTGGCCAGAGTTTGGTCAAAGGTGTCGCCAGTGTCGTAGGTGGCCAAGTTGAAATCGTACAAAGAATGATTCGAGCGGCGCCCGTTGACCACAGCCTTGCCGGCATGCAACACCAGGCGAATGTCGCCGGTGACGTGCTGTTGGGTGGACTCGATGAAGGCATCCAGGGAGCGCTTCAGCGGGCCGAACCACAGGCCGTCGTAGACTTCCTCGGACCAGCGGGCGTCGATAAGCCGTTTATAGCGGGCAAGTTCACGCTCGACGGTGACGTCCTCCAGCGCCTTGTGGGCAGTAATAAGCGTAACTGCACCCGGCGCCTCGTAGACCTCACGCGACTTAATGCCCACCAAGCGGTCCTCCACCATGTCTAGGCGGCCGATACCCTGGGCGCCGGCGCGGCGGTTGAGCTCCTCGATCGCCTCAAGGACGCTAACTTGACGGCCGTCAATGGCCACCGGTTTGCCGGACTCGAAGGTGATGATGACCTCGTCAGGCGCGTTGCCCAAACCCGGATCCTCGGTGTAGGCATAAAGGTCTTTCGTCGGCGGGTTCCACAGGTCCTCCAAAAAACCCGTTTCCACCGCACGGCCCCACACATTTTGGTCGATGGAGAATGGGGATGCCGCGGACTGCTCAATCGGCAGATTCTTGCGCTCGGCGTATTCAATGGCCTTGTCGCGGGTCCAGGCGAAGTCGCGGGCCGGCGCAACGATCTCGAGAGTGGGATCCATGTTGAGAAAACCCACCTCAAAGCGCACCTGGTCGTTTCCTTTGCCGGTGCAGCCGTGCGCCACGTGTGTGCCGCCATGCTCCTGGGCGGCTTTGACCAAGTGCTTGACAATAAGGGGGCGCGAAATCGCCGAGACGAGCGGGTACTCCCCCATGTACATGCCGTTAGCCTTAATCGTGGGCAGGCAATACTCTTCCGCGAACTCGTCCTTGGCGTCGATCACGATGGATTCCACAGCCCCGCAATCAAGGGCGCGCTGACGCACAGACTCCATGTCTTCCCCACCCTGGCCGAGGTCGAGGGCCACGGCGACGACGTCACCCTCGATCATCTCGCCCAGGTACGGAATGGCCACGGAGGTGTCAAGACCTCCGGAGTAGGCGAGAACTACGCGATGAGACATGCTTTTCTCCTTCATTGTTCAACACATGTATTCACAAAAAAATATCTAGCGGTCACAATACCGGGGCCGCTAAACGGGCTGTTCTTTCCCGTCTGTATTGCTCGCGCCATTGGCATTGGCAACAACCTTGCCCCCGACCAAAAGCTCGCACAGTTCGCGGCCGTTGAGCGGGTCGCAGGCAAGCACGAAGATGGTGTCGTCGCCGGCAATACAGCCCGCGACTTGGTCAAGCCCGACGCGATCGACATAGCTGGCTAGGTACTGTGCGGCGCCGGGCGGGGTACGCAACACCGCGATGGAACCGGAGTAGTTGGTAGAGACAACCAACTCATCGAGCATCCGGCGCAGCTTCTCCCGCGGCGCGGACTGAGCCTTTTCGAAGGCGGCATCACTTTTGACGGTGTAAAAGGCCCGGCCACCGTCTGCGGGGCGAACCTTTCTCGCGCCCAGCTCGTCGAGGTCGCGCGACAAAGTCGCCTGGGTGATTTCGATTCCCTCGGCGTGCAAAAGCTTCGAAAGCTGAACCTGGGAGGACACCCGTGTTGACTCCAAGACCTCAAGGATTCGGGCTTGGCGCGCCGTGCGTGAGAGGGGCTGGGTCATGACTGGTGCTCCAAAAGCCACACAAGCAGAGCTTTTTGCGCGTGCAAACGGTTTTCCGCCTCGTCGAAAACGCGGGAGGCGGGCCCGTCAATGACCTCCGCGGTGACCTCGCTGCCGCGGTAGGCAGGCAGGCAGTGCAAAAAAATCGCGTCGCGCGCTGCCCGGCGCATCACGTCTTGGTTGACCTGGTAAGGCAAAAACGGGGTACGGCGATCCTTTCCGTCGTCTTCCATTCCCATCGACACCCACGTATCGGTTATCACCACGTCCGCCCCTTCAACTTCCGCGATATCAGAGGTGACGTTAACGGTGGCGCCGGTTTCTGCGGCTCGCTTGCGGGCGCGTGTGACGAACTCATCTGTGGGCAGGAAATCTTCAGGGCCGATAATCGAGATATCCATGCCGGCGGTGGCAAAGCCGATCATGTAGGAATTGGCCATGTTGTTATTGCCATCGCCCAGGTAGACAACTTTTTTGCCACTCAAGCCCTGTGGGCCTTGAGCTGGGCAAAGGTTTTCCACGCAGGTTTGCAAATCGGCAAGGATCTGACAGGGGTGCAGGTCGTCGGAAAGCGCATTGATAATGGGCACCGTGGAACCCTTTGCCATATCGAGGAAGTTTCGGTGGGCGTAGGTGCGCCACACAATTGCCTCGACGTAGCGAGACAGTACCGCGCCGGTGTCGTGGTACGTCTCGCCTTTGCCCATTTGGGAATTGCCAGTTTCGGTGACAATGGCGTGCCCACCAAGCTGCGCGATGCCTGCGTCGAAGGAAAAGCGGGTCCGAGTAGAGGTTTTGTCGAACAACACCGCCACGCTCAAGGGGCCCTCCAAGGGGCGCCGCGACAGCGGGGACTTTTTCAGCTCGGCGGCAAGCTGCAGTACCTCGGCCTGTTCGGCGGGGGTTAAGTCGTCATCGGCGAGAAAGTGCCGTGGTGTGCGTGTCATGGTCGTTTTCCCTTCGTGTCGTCAGTGGTCAAACCTTCCTTCAGCGCGGCGGCGATTCTTGCGGCGGCGAGGTCAATATCTTCGTCGGTGATCACCAGTGGCGGAGTCAGGCGGATGACGTTCGGGGCGGGCGCGTTGAGGATCACCCCTGTGCGGTAGCCTGCTGCAACAGTTTCTTTGGCCACGGGCTTGTCAAGGACCACGCCCAGCATCAGACCGCGCCCGCGCACCGTTTTCACACCCGGCAGTGGGCGCAGCGCGGCCGCGAGTTTCTCGCCCTTGCGGCGGACCTCGGCAAGCATGTGCTTATCGACGACACCCAACACCGCGTTCGCCGCAGCGCACGCGACGGGGTTGCCGCCGAAAGTAGTGCCGTGGGAGCCGGGGCGGAAAAGTTCAGCAGCCCGGCCGGTGGCGATGACTGCACCGATTGGCATTCCGCCGCCGAGACCTTTGGCCATGGTGATCACGTCGGGTAAGACACCGTCGTGCTCGTAGGCGAAAAAGTTTCCTGTGCGACCGACGCCAGTTTGCACTTCATCGGTGATCATGAGGATGCTGTGTGCGTCGCAAAGCTGGCGCACGTCACGCAGAAAACCTTCGGGGGCCGGGATGACCCCAGTTTCACCTTGGATAGGTTCGAGGATGATCGCGGCGACGTCTTGCGCGTCGATCTCCACGAGTCGACGCAGGTAGTTGATGTCGCCGTAGGGGTAGAACTCCACGCCGCCAGGCAGCGGTGCGAAAGGTTTGCGCTTTTCCGGCTGGCCGGTCAGGGCCAAAGAACCCATCGTCCTGCCGTGGAAACCGTGTTCGGCGGCGAGCACCCTGCCCCGCCCAGTCAAGCGCGCAAGCTTGAAAGCTGCCTCGTTGGCTTCCGCACCGGAGTTGCAAAAAAACACCCGCGCCGAATCCTCGCCCACAATCGCTTTCAGGCGAGAAGCCGCCTCCACAACCGGAGTCGAGGCAAAGAGGTTGGAGACATGGCCCAACTTTGCCACCTGCCCGCTGACCGCTGCAACGATCGCCGGATGTGCATAACCCAACGAGTTGACGGCAATACCGGCAAGCATGTCGATGTATTCAGTGCCATCCGCCCCACTTACCCGGGCACCGCGGCCTGATACTAGCTCCAAGGCCGGGGTGGCGTAGGTGTTCATCAAGACCTCGCCCCAGGTACCCACAGCGTCTGTGGTGGTCATGCTTGATCGTCCTTTCTGAAGATGGTGCCGTCGGGATAATTCGCGGCATCGTAGCCGTCCGGCAGCACCATCGTTCCGATGCCGCCCATGGTCAACAGCTCCAGCAACACGGAGTGCGCAAGGCGCCCGTCGATGACGTGGGCGGCGTTAACTCCGCCGCGCACGGCGCGCAGACAAGACCCCATCTTCGGGATCATGCCGGTATCCAGGCTGGGCATAAGCCGCTCCAACTCCCCCACCTCGATCTTCGACAACAGGGAGTCCTTGTTAGGCCAATCTGTGTAGAGGCCCTCGACATTTGTCAGAATAACGAGACGGTCAGCCCCAATAGCGCTGGCCAACGCCCCCGCTGCCTCATCGGCATTGATGTTGTAGACATTGCCGTCGTCGCCGGGCGCGATACCGGAGACAACCGGGATTCGGCCCGCCTCGATGATGTCCATTACTGCCGAGGGATTGACATCAGTAATCGTGCCGACCAATCCAATATCGAGCGTGCCCTCCTGCGTTTCTACAAAACGCCGGGTGGCGCGAAACAGCCCCGCATCCTCCCCGGAGGTTCCAACCGCGTAGGGTCCGTGGGAGTTGATCTTGTTTAAAAGGTCGCGCCCAACCTGGCCGAAAAGCACCATCCGAACGACATCGAGGATCTCCGGAGTTGTCACGCGGAACCCGCCGACGAACTCGCCGCCGTCTAAACCAAGGCGTTTGAGCATCGCGGAGATCTGCGGGCCGCCGCCGTGGACCACGACCGGTTTGGCGCCGACGGTGCGCAAAAAGACCATGTCGGCGGCGAAGGCGGCCTTGAGTGATTCGTCCACCATGGCGTTGCCGCCGTATTTGACCACCACGATTTTGTCGCGGTAGTGCTGCAACCAGGGCAACGCCTCAGCAAGGACATTGGCCCGCAGTTCGTTGTTCATGTTGAGCATCATGTGGCCACTTCCTATGTGCTGTATGCGGAGTTGATTTCAACGTAGGCGTGCGACAGATCGGTTGTGCGCACCGTTGCGCGACCCGGCCCGCCGGTGCCCAAATCCACCACAACCTCAATGTCTGCGCCGCTGAGATCCACCTCTCGTGCACCGGGCACACCTGTCGAGTCAATGCAGACCGCGTGGCCGTTGAAGCTAACGGAGATCTTCTCCGGGTCCATATCGGCCTGGGCCATGCCAACCGCAGCCAAAGTCCTGCCCCAGTTGGGGTCGGAGCCGAACATGGCGCACTTAAACAGGTTGTCTCGCCCGATCGTGCGGGCCGCATCGAGCGCCTGGCGGTCATTGGTGGTTCCGTGCACCGTAATCGACACCCGCTTAGTCACCCCTTCAGCATCTGCCTGCATCTGACGTGCGATGTCTTCGCACACCTCATAGATGGCCCTATTGAGCTCCTCTTGGCTCGGGGTGATGCCGCTGGCGCCGCTGGCCATCGCCACCACTGTGTCGTTGGTGGAGGTTGAGCCGTCGACGTCGAGGGTGTTGAAGGTGACCTCGCAAGCCGCGCGCAGCGCGGCGTCCAAAGCCGCAGAACTCACGGAGGCATCCGTGGTGATAGCCACGAGCATGGTTGCCAAAGAAGGCGCCATCATGCCGACACCTTTGCCCATTGCCGCGAGCGACCATCCTTCGCGCGTCACCAGCGCTTGCTTTTCTACCGTGTCGGTGGTCAAGATTGCCTCCGCCGCCTCAGCGCCGTAATCGCCCAAGTTGGCGGCGAGCACCGCGATGCCGGCGCGAAGTTTGTCCATCGGCAACACATCGCCGATCAAACCAGTGGAGCACACGGCAACATCCGAGGCGTCAATGCGCAGCGCTTGCGCTACGAGTCTCTGTTCCTCGGCGGCGTCCGCGTCGCCTTGGGCTCCATTGCAGGCGTTCGCATTGCCGGAGTTGAACACGACTGCGCGCAGGCGGCCGTCCGCTATCGCTTTGCGGGTAATTTTCACTGGCGAGGCCACCACGCGGTTGCGGGTAAACACCGCCGCGGCGGTGAACTCTGGACCGTTGTTGACCACGAGAGCCATGTCCGGCTTGCCGGAAGCCTTAATGCCCGCAGTGTGGGCGGCGGCTGTAAAGCCTGCGGGGGCGGTAATACCGTTCATTCTTTTCAGTCTTTCGTACTCGCGTTAGGGACTAACGCCCACAGTGGGCAGCCCGGCGGTTTCTTCCCAACCAAGCGCAATGTTCATGCACTGCACTGCCGCACCGGCGGTGCCCTTGGTCAGGTTGTCAATTGCGGAGGTGACAAGCAACGTTTCTGTGTCCTCGTTGACCTCCACCTGGATGTGGCACATATTGGAGCCGAGCACGTGCTGCGTTTCCGGTTGCTGGCCGGCAGGCAACACAACCACGAAAGGCTCGTGGGCGTAGAAGGCTTCGTAGACTTCCCGGGCGCGCTCGGCCGTCCATTTCTGGGTCAGGGGTGCGGTGACCGTGGTGAGGATGCCGCGCGGAAGCGGCGCGAGCACCGGGGTGAAGTTCACACTAACGGCGACTTTCGCGGCCTCGTGAAGATTTTGGGCTATCTCAGGGGTGTGGCGATGTCGCCCGCCTGTGTTGTACGCACGAAGCGAGCCCATCGTTTCGGCACCGAGCAGGCCGACGTTGGCCTTCTTGCCGGCGCCGGAGACGCCGGTGACAGACACGATATTGAGCTGTGGCTGCACGAGAGAGGCCGCTAACGCTGGGTAGGCGGCGAGTGTGGCACCAGTGGGAAAGCACCCGGGCACAGCGACGCGGCGCGCGAGGCGGATTTCCTCGCGGTGGCCGGGCATCTCGGGGATCCCATAAGGCCAGTGCCCGAAGTATTGACCCCCGTAGTATCTCGCCCAGTCGTGCTGGCTGCGCAGACGGAAATCGGCGGCGCAGTCGAGCACGAGCGTCTCCGGCGGCAACTGCATGCCAATCTCGGCGGAATGTCCGTGCGGCAGGGCGAGAAAGACGATGTCATGGCCGGCGAGGGTTGCCGGGCTCGTTTCTTCGATGACCCGCTCTGCTAAAGCTGGGAGGTGCGCCATGAGCGCCGCGACTGACTGGCCTGCGTTGCTGTTGCCGGTCAACGCGCCGATTTCCATCTGCCCGTTGAGCAGCTGGGGGTGGCCGAGCAGAAGCCGGAGGATCTCTCCCCCGGCATAGCCTGTGGCACCGGCGACGGCTACGCGAAGTGTCATGCGCCCCACGGTAGCATTTTATGCACTTAGATGCAATTAATGCATACTGTTGTGCTTGTGCTTGTGCTGTGCCCCCTAAGCACGCATCTGCGCATCATGCTCACGTTTGGCCGCCTCTGCTGCGGCCAAACGAGCCTGCGAAGCCTCATCCTCCGTCAACGTGCGATCCCCTGCCCTAAAGACCAAACCAAAGGCAAGAGACTTTTTGCCCGCACCGAGATGCTCGGAACGGTAGACGTCGAAAAGCGTGACACTTTCCACAAGCTCACCGGCACCCTCCTCCACTGTGCGACGCACAGCCTCAGCGGGCACCGACTCATCCACAACCAACGCAATGTCCTGGTTGACCGCCGGGAAAGAAGACAGCACCGGGGCAGGAAGCTCAGCATCGAAAGGCAACGCGGACAGGTCAATCTCCATGGCACAGGTCCGCTCCGGCAAATCAAGAGCCTCTAGAATCTGCGGGTGCAACTCGCCGGCATAGCCGACGGTGCGCCCCGCCACGCGAAGCGCCCCGCAGCGACCAGGGTGCCACGGCAGCTCAGCGGCGGCCTCCACCTCGAGCGCAACCCCGGCGGCACGGGCTACCACACGGGCAGATTCAATCGCATCCGCCCAACCATAACTGCGCCCCGCCCCCCACGGACCGTCAAGTTCCTTGCCGCCGACAGCAACCGTCGCCGCATGTAAATCCTGCTGCGGCAGGGACTCCAACAGCTCGCTTAGCGTCGCCTCATCGGGACGCGCCAGCACACTCGGCATCGGGGATCGCTCAGCGCGCTTGAAAGCCACCTGCGCCACAGAAAACAAACCCACATCATGTCTGCCGCGAGCAATGTTGCGCCCGACGGCTTCCAGCATCGCCGGCAAAAGAGTCGTAGCGAGGATGCCATAGTCGTTGTCCAACGGGTTTTGCACCACCACCGCGTTGCGGCGAGGATCATCGGCTGCAAGTCCCCACGTGTCGAATACCGTGTTGGAAGTAAAGGGCGTAGGAATGATCTCCACGTAACCGGAATACGCCAGCGCGTGAGTCACCGCGCGGCGGCGCCGCTGCTGCGGCGACAAACCACGCCCGCCACGCGGAGTGGGCAGCACGGAAGGAACCTCGTCCACGCCTTCAAGACGCACGATCTCCTCAATCAACTCAACAGGGACAGTCAAGTCGTTGCGCCACGTCGGTGGCGTCACACGCAGCACCCCACCCTCATCGGCGACAACGCAACCGACTTCCTCAAGACGAGCGACCACGCTTTCGCGCGAGTAGTCCACCCCAATCAGCTCAGCCAGGTGCCCAACACGCATCTGGATTTCTTCACGCCCGGCGACGCCACCAACAATCGTGCGCTGCGGGGCAATCCTGCCGCCGGCGCACTGAACAAGCAGGGCGCAGGCGATGTCCAGGCACACCTCGACGAGTGCGGGGTCGACGCCGCGCTCGAAACGTCGAGAAGCTTCCGAGCTCAACTTATGGTGCCGCGCGGTGCGCGCGACCGTCAGCTCGTCCCACGTCGCCGCCTCAAAGTAGACATTGGTGGTGCCCTCCGAAATCTCAGAGATGGTACCCCCCATCACACCCGCGAGCGACAAAATACCGTTGTCATCAGCGATAACCACATCAGCAGGCGTGAGAATACGCTTAGTGTGATCAAGCGTTTCAAAAGTCTCTCCCCCAGCAGCCATATAAACGCGCAGACCACCTACAATTTTGTCGGCGTCGAAGGCGTGCATCGGCTGACCAGTCAGCAACATCACGAAATTGGTGATGTCCGTTGCAGCATTGACGCTGCGGATGCCGGAGAGCATAAGGATGCGCTGCAACCAAAACGGCGCAGGCGCAGTCGGGTCAATGCCTTCAACCTTACGCAGCCCGAAGCGCTTCGCCTTGGTCGCAGCATCGACGGTGAGACCCACAAGCTCACCCGCAGGAGCCGGAACAGCACTGATGTCAATGCCAGCGATCGACGGGTCATCAGCCACGTCGCGGTAGTTAAGGTCAAAAGCCGAAGAAAGCTCACGGGTTAAACCCCGCGCCGACAGGGCGTAACCCCGGTCCGGGGTGACGTTGACGTCGAAAACCGTGTCCCCCAACCCGAGGATGCTGCGGGCGTCTTCCCCAGGCACAGCAGCACCTGGCGGCAAGGTGATAATGCCCTCAGAGCGCGCCGTCATACCAAGTTCCGCGGCCGAGGCCATCATGCCGTTAGAAATGCGGCCGTAGGTCTCGCGCGCGGAAATCTCGAACCCGCCCGGCAATACAGCACCAGGCAGGGAAACAACCACCAAGTCGCCCTCGTTGAAATTGCGGGCGCCGCAGATAATGCCCTGCAACTCACCGGTGCCGTTAGCCTGGCCTACGTCCACCTGGCAGTAACGAATCGGCTTTTTGAACTCGGTCAGCTCCTCGATCTTTGATACCTGGCCAATGACCAGCGGACCTGTGGTTTCCGGCAGCGGCTCAAAGCCTTCGGTTTCGAAACCGACGCGGACGAAGCCGGCGTCGAGTTCTTCATCGGTGACTTTCCAGCCTTCGTTGCCAGCTCCTTGCAGCAGGAGGGTGATCCAATTGTGTGAAATCAGCATTGTGTGATGTCTCCTCCTACGCCTGAACGCCGAACGGGATGGTGAAACGGACGTCGCCTTCGACCATGTCACGCATGTCAGTGAGCCCATTGCGGAACTGCAAGGTGCGCTCTAAGCCCATGCCGAAGGCGAAACCGGTGTACTCCTCGGGATCAACGCCGACGGCACGCAGCACATTGGGGTTGACCATGCCGCACCCGCCCCACTCGATCCAGCCGGCGCCACCCTTCTTATTCGCAAACCACACGTCGACTTCGGCGGACGGTTCCGTAAACGGGAAGTAATTGGTGCGCATACGCGTTTTCGTCTCCGGGCCAAACAAAACCTTGGCCAAGTGCTCAAGGGTGCCACGCAAATGGGCCATGCTCAAGCCCTTGTCCACAGCAAGGCCCTCGATCTGGTGAAAGACTGGGGTGTGCGTCGCATCGAGCTCGTCGGTGCGAAACACCCGTCCCGGACACGCAATGTAGATCGGCACGTCACGTTCAAGCATCGTCCGAACTTGCACAGGTGAAGTATGGGTACGCAGCACCTGCCGAGAATCCTCGGCGTTGACGTAGAAGGTGTCCTGCAAGGTGCGTGCCGGGTGATCCGGAATGAAGTTCAAAGCATCGAAGTTGAAGTACTCCGCTTCAATTTCCGGGCCTTCTGCGATCTCCCACCCCATCCCGAGGAAGATGTCGGCGACTTTTTCGCTCAGCGCGGTAATTGGGTGCATCGCACCGACTTGGGAACGGGTGGTGGGCAAGGTGACGTCGACAGTTTCTTCTTGCAGTTGCTGCGCGCGGTATTGCGCCTCTCGCACTTCACGTATCTGCGCGTAACGCTTCTCGACGCGCCCCCGCGCCATGTTCACCATCTGGCCGGCGTCCTTGCGCTGGTTCTTCGGCAGGCTGCCCAGGGCACGGCGGGCCTGTGGGATGAAACCGGCGTCTCCCAGGTGCTCGCGGTGCGCTTGTTCCAACGCCGGTAAATCCACTGCGCTTTCAAAGGCCGTGATGGCAGCGGTGGTTGCGTCGTCAAGCGCCTGCTGTGTGAGTTCAATGTCTGGGGTATCGGACACGCTCGTCCCTTCTACGGTCTACGTTGGAAAACGTTTCCGATCATACCTGCCGCAGTTCTACAGCCTCACCCGTGGAGTGCCTTGGACGTCTCCCACATGCACATCGCGGCGGCGGTGGCCAGATTAAGCGACTCGGCGCTGCCGTGAATTGGGATAAATACCCGCGCATCCGCCGCAGCTACGAGAGGTGCAGGAAGTCCGTGCGCTTCGTTGCCGAAGATCCAGGCAATGGGTTTTTCGGTCAAAGCTCCGGCGTTTTCCAAGGAAATCTCGCCGTCCATGGTGGTGGCGACCGTTTGGATCCCCGCCGCTTTGAGCTGCCCCATCACGCCTGAAACATCACGTTCGCGCACAACAGGAATGTGAAATAGCGATCCGGCGGAGGCGCGCACCGCCTTGTTGGATTCCGGGTCGACGCTGTCCCCGGCGAAGATCACGGCGTCAGCGCCACACACGTCCGCAATGCGGATCAAAGTACCCGCATTGCCGGGGTCGTTTGTCTCCACGCCCACCACGACGAACCGGGGTTTGCCTTTCAATGCTGCGCCCAAAGTCCACAAAACGGGCCGGCACACGGCGAAGATCCCAGTGGGCGTGACCGTGTCAGCGAGGGAGCGTGCCGCCTGCTCAGTAATGGGGTGAGTATAGACATTCATGTGTGCGGCGGCGAGGAGGATCTCGGCGAACTCCTCCGCGGCAGCTTCAGTGACAAAAAGGTCGGTCGCTGCGCCCGTGGCCACGGCGGCTTCCACTGAGTTAGCCCCCTCAACGATGAAGCAGCCTGCTTTTCTGCGCCCCGCCGCCCTATTTAACTTCGCTGCGTTGACGATCCGGGGGGTGCGTTCAGTAAAACTTGCGGAGAAATCGAGGGCCATAGACACCACTTTAATGCTGGCACAATCGGGCATAAAGAAACGCCTCGCCTGGCTCACCAGGACGAGGCGCAAACTCTTTCGCCAGACTTATGCGGCGTTGACCGGAGCGTTGACGTCCTCCGGCAGAGCTTTCTTCGCAATTTCGCAGATGGCGGAGAAAGCCGCGAAATCGTTGACGGCAAGCTCAGCGAGAATCTTGCGGTCGACCTCGACCTCAGCCAGGCGCAAGCCGTGGATAAGGCGGCTGTAGGTCAGATCGTTCATGCGGGCCGCGGCGTTGATGCGCTGGATCCACAACTTGCGGAAGTCGTTCTTGCGCTGGCGGCGATCGCGGTATGCGTAGGTCTGGGAGTGGAGCCACTGCTCCTTGGCCTTGCGGTAGAGGCGGGAGCGCTGGCCGCGGTAGCCCTTAGCGGACTTCAAAATCGCGCGGCGCTTCTTCTTGGCATTGACTGAACGCTTAACACGTGCCATGAGTCATACTTCCTTTTCTTGAAATCTTCGGTTGTTTAACTTAGGGCAGTGCTTAGGACATGCCGAGGAGGCGCTTGGTGCGCTTGACGTCAGCCTTGGCAACGTCGGTGGTACCCGACAGCTTGCGGCGACGCTTGGAGGTCATCTTCTCGTTCAGGTGGCGCTTGCCAGCCTGCTCGCGGCGCAGCTTCCCCTTGCCGGTGACCTTGATGCGCTTCGCGGTGCCCTTGTGGGTCTTCTGCTTCATGTTGAAAGCCCTTCAGAGTTGATTGTGAGAGTGAAAGCGTTTCCTTGACGATAAGGAAGACGCGTCTTACTTCTTGCCCTTGCGGGCCGGACCAAAGACCATGGTCATGTTGCGGCCGTCCTGCTTCGGACGGGACTCGACCACACCAACTTCCTGGATGTCTTCGGCGAGACGCTCCAGCAGGCGGTAGCCCAGCTCCGGACGCGACTGCTCGCGACCGCGGAACATGATGGTGACTTTGACCTTGTTACCCTTTTCCAGGAAGCGCTCGACGTTTGACTTCTTCGTCTGGTAGTCGTGCTCATCAATTTTGGGACGGAACTTCTGTTCCTTCACCACAGTTTGCTGTTGGTTTTTGCGCGCCTCACGGGCCTTCTGGTCCTGCTCGTACTTGTACTTTCCGTAGTCCATAATTTTGGCCACGGGAGGTTTTGCGGTCGGCGCCACCTCAACTAGGTCGAGATCGGCCTCATAGGCAAGTTTGCGAGCGTCGTCCGTGCGGACAATGCCAACCTGTTCGCCGGATGGTCCGACGAGACGAACTTCGGGAACGCGGATGCGTTCGTTGATCCGAGCTTCAGCGCTGATGAGAACTCCTAAAGACTAGAGAATGTCAAACATGTGTCGGTCGCTACCGAACCACTCTTGTCAAGTCGATCCCACGCAAAAACCCGCGAAACATGATCGGTTTCGCGGGAGTTCTTCCAGGCACTTCAGTCCCCGAACGGCGCCGGGCGATGTACCTTTGACCCGTATCCATCCTGTTTCCAGGCGGCTTGGGGTGGGAGTGACTCCACTTGTGTCCTGGGCACGGTAGTGCTCAGGCGGTAGTAAGCCAAAGCCTAGCAGCACTCAAGGCACAACCACAAATCGACGCCCACTTCCCCTTCTAGCCCACGATGGCACTGAGGAATTGCCCCGTGAAGGAACCCGCCACTTTCGCGACATCTTCCGGGGTTCCCTGCGCGACAACTGTGCCGCCGCCGGAGCCTCCCTCCGGACCCATGTCGATGATCCAGTCAGCGCACTTGATCACGTCGAGGTTGTGCTCGATGACCAGCACCGTGTTGCCCTTCTCCACCAAACCGTTAAGCACCAGCATGAGTTTGCGGATGTCCTCGAAGTGCAGGCCAGTTGTCGGCTCGTCAAGGATGTAGATGGTGCGCCCGTTCGAGCGCTTTTGCAGCTCCGCCGCGAGTTTGACTCGCTGCGCTTCACCGCCGGACAGAGTCGTTGCGGCCTGACCGAGTCGAACGTAGCCAAGTCCCACCTCCACCAAGGTGTTGAGGTAGCGGTGGATGGAACTAATCGGCGCGAAGAACTCTGCGGCCTCAGAGATAGGCATGTTGAGAACTTCGGCGATGTTTTTGCCCTTGTAACGCACCTCAAGCGTTTCCCGGTTGTAGCGCGCTCCCCCGCAGACTTCGCAGGGCACATACACATCGGGAAGGAAATTCATCTCAATTTTGATGGTGCCGTCACCGCGGCAGGCTTCGCAGCGGCCACCTTTGACATTGAAAGAAAACCGTCCCGCCTTGTAGCCGCGGACCTTTGCCTCCTGAGTTTCGGCAAAGAGGTTGCGCACCTTATCAAAAACGCCCGTGTACGTCGCCGGGTTAGAGCGCGGGGTGCGCCCGATCGGAGACTGATCCACCTGGACCAGTTTGTCCAAATTGTCCAGCCCATCGACCTTTTTCACCCTTCCCGGCACCTGCCGGGCTCCGTTGAGCTGGTTTTGCAAAGTTTTCGCCAAAATCTCGTTGACGAGCGTAGATTTACCGGAACCAGACACGCCGGTGACAGCAGTGAGCACGCCGAGAGGAACGTCCACCGAGACGTTATTTAGGTTGTTTTCCCGGGCTCCGTGAATGTGGATTGTCCGCCCCGGGTCCACCGGTCGGCGGGTCTGCGGAACAGCGATCTCCTTGCGCCCAGCCAGATAGTCGCCAGTCAGGGAGTTTTTCGCCTTAAGGATTCCCTTCGGCTCACCCTGATAGACGATCTCGCCGCCGTACTCGCCGGCAAAAGGCCCGACGTCGACCATGAAATCGGCGGCGTGGATGGTGTCCTCGTCGTGCTCCACGACCACCAAGGTGTTGCCCAAGTCGCGCAGCTTCTGCAAAGTCTTAATCAGCCGCTGGTTATCACGCTGGTGCAGTCCAATGGAGGGCTCGTCCAACACGTAGAGAACACCCGCTAAACCGGAGCCGATCTGGGTGGCCAGGCGGATGCGCTGCGCCTCGCCGCCAGAGAGGGTGCCCGCTGAGCGAGCCAAGGTGAGGTAATTCAGCCCGACGTCGAGAAGAAAACGCAGTCGAGCCTGAATTTCGCGCAACACGGCTCCGGCGATCATTTCCTCCCTGTAGCCTAAAACGAGGTTATCTAAGTACTCGGAAGCATCTTCGATGGAAAGCTCGGTCAGCCCGGCGATGGATTTCTCCCCGTGGGAGGTGGAGTTGAGCCGCACGGCGAGGATCTCCGGTTTGAGGCGTGTCCCTTGGCAGGTCGGGCACGGAATCTCACGAGTGTAGGCGAGGAGCCTTTCCTTTTGCGCGTCGGATTCAGCCTGCTCAAGTTTGCGTTCGAGATAGCCGATGACACCCTCGTAGGCGGCGCTGAAATTGCGCTGCCGGCCGTAGCGGTTTTTATAGCGCACTGAGACTTTGGTTTTCGATCCGGACACGAGGTGTTTTTGCTGCGTTTTTGTCAACGACGAAAAAGGTTGATTGGCGTCGAAACCTTCCTCTTTCCCCAGCGCCTCGATGAGCTTCGCAAAATATGCTTTGTTCGGGCTGGAGTTCCACGGCTGGAAAGCATCGACAGCGGGCGCGTCGGGGTCCGGGATGACCAGTTCAATGTCGATCTCCTTGCGCACACCTAAACCGTCGCAGGCCGGACAAGCACCGAAAGGAGAGTTGAAGGAAAACGCGCGCGGCTCGTACTCCTCCACGTCGAGGGTGTGGCCGTTGGGACAGGCCATTTTCTCGGAGAAGATGCGGTAGCGGGCTGGATCGTCGGTTTCCAGTTCGACGAACTCGAAGGCCACGAGGCCGTCGGCAAGCTTGAGTGCGGTCTCCACCGAATCCGTCAACCGCTGTTTTTGGCTCTCCTTGACTTGCAGGCGGTCAACGACGACATCGATGGTGTGTTTGATTTGCTTTTCCAGCTTCGGCGGTTCTGACAACTGGTACATTTCGCCGTCGACGCTCACGCGGGAGAAACCTTGGGCGGCGAGATCTGCGAAAAGGTCTGCAAATTCGCCTTTGCGCTTGCGCACCACCGGGGCGAGCACCTGGAATTTGGTGCGCTCCTTGTGTTCCATGATCTGGTCGACAATTTGCTGCGGGGTCTGCCGGTCAATGGGTGCGTCGCAGATTGGACAGTGCGCAGTTCCCGCACGGGAGAATAGAAGGCGCAGGTAGTCGTAGATTTCGGTGATGGTGCCCACGGTCGAACGCGGGTTGCGGTTGGTAGATTTTTGGTCGATCGACACTGCGGGTGACAGGCCGTCGATGTAGTCGACATCGGGTTTGTCCATCTGCCCGAGGAACATGCGGGCGTAGGAGGACAAAGACTCGACGTAGCGGCGCTGACCTTCCGCGAAGATCGTGTCGAATGCTAAGGAGGACTTCCCGGAGCCGGACAGGCCGGTGAACACAACGAGCTTGTCGCGGGGCAGCTCCACGTCGACGCCTTTGAGGTTGTGTTCGCGCGCGCCGCGCACAGTGAGCCGATCTGCCACGTCTGTCGTCCTTCGCTAAGTATTTCAGGTGGTGCGGTTTGTCCGTACCATGTCGAACCGGGTCGAGCTATATCGAATCTAGCAGCGAATCCCAACACCAAAACATTTCAGTCTCGCTACGCTGACCAACATGACGGAATTAACGCTCCACCACATCTCCGTGTCCGACATGGACAACAACTGCTACCTCATCGCCGCCGCGGGCAACGGCCTGCTGATCGACGCAGCCGACGATGCGCCGGCTTTGCTTTCCATGGCCGAAAAGGCAGGTGTGGTCATTACCGATGTGTTGACCACCCACCGCCACCATGACCATGTTCGTGCTTTGGTGGAGATTATCGAGGCCACGGGGGCGACGCACTGGGCTCCCTACCTCGATGCCCCGGCGCTGCCCGCGCAGGTGGACCGCGAGCTCAAAGATGGGGACGTGCTTGAGTTTGCGGGACACAGCTTTCCCGTCCACATATTGCGGGGCCACACTCCGGGAGGGGCGTGTCTTGTTGCCGAACTTGACGGCACCGTTCACCTTTTCGTCGGTGATTCGCTGTTTCCCGGAGGGTTGGGCAACACCGTCGGCGAGGGTGATTTTGTGCGCCTTTACCGCGATGTGACGGAGAAGCTTTTCGACGTCTACCCCGACGACACCGTCGTCCACCCCGGCCATGGCAAAAGCACCACTCTTGGTGAGCAGCGCCCTCACCTTGATCAGTGGTGGAAACGCCGTTGGTAGCACGTACCTCACCACTCGGCCTGAGTGTGAGTCCGGCCTACTGCCAACACATGTCCGCAGAAGATGGCACCACTGACGTTTCGGTGTCTACACTGGAAAGCGCAACCTTTCACAATGGTTTAGAAGAAAAGGAAACATACCTATGATCCGCAAGCTCGCACGCCCGTTGCTGGCGTCCGTTTACATCGCCGATGGTGTGGAGACGGTGCTCAACCCTGCCGCGCGCCGCGACAACGCCGAGAAAGTGCTGAAGAAGGTCCGCTCTGCCGTGCCAGCGCAGTACAAGGGTTTCCTGCCGTCCTCCCCTGAAGCGGCCGCCTTGGCCGTCGGTGGTGTCAAGGTCAGCGCGGGCAGCCTTTTTGCCTTGGGCAAGATGCCGCGCACCGCCGCCACCCTTCTTGTTGCTACTTCCCTGCCGTCGCTGCTGGGCCGCAACGCTTTCTGGGAGGCCACCGATGAGCAGGAGAAAGCCCGTCGCCGCACCGGCGCACTGACCGATTTGTCGCTGCTCGGTGGCGTTTTACTTGCCACCGTGGACACCAACGGAAAGCCGGGCCTGAGCTGGCGCGTCCAGAAAGCTCTACCGACCCAGTCTGAGGCCGAAAAGGCCATGGGCAAGGCCAGCAACTGGCTGCAGGACGCGACTGAGAAGGTCACCGAGTACGTCGACGACAACAAAGACGACTGGAAAAAGACCGCCTCGAGCGTTGCCGGCAATGCGCAAAGCTTCCTGTCAGAGGCGGCCGAACAGGCCCAGGAGACCTATCAGGAGTTGAAGCCGTCGAAGGTGCAGCAGTTCAAGGCGAAGCGCAAGGTCAATAACTTCGTCAGCGACCTGCAGGGCTCCCTGGACGACCTGCAGCCCTCCACCCTGGATAAGTTGAAAGCCAAGCGCAAGATCAACAAGACGGCTGCGAAGGTGCAAAGCCGCGCCCAAGATGCGGTTGACTCTCTCCAAAAAGCCTTCGATAACCTCGATGCTGCCCCTTCCAAGCGCCAGCGGCGCAAGTGGAAGCGCAAGGCCAACAAGGCCCAGAAGCGCGCCAACAAAGCAGTGGACAAGGCCGTGAAGAAGTACACCAAGTAAGTTTCTTTGCCCTTTTTGCAACCCCGTCTGCCCCACGTTTGGGAGGCGGGGTTTCGCTGTACCCGGCCTTGTTAGAATATGTTGCTCGGTAAAACGCTCGGTAAAACGCTCGGCGGCATCTTGCCTTTTCGGCTAAGGAGGAACACGTTTGGACCCTTCTGAGTCTTCCTCGGCGGCTGCGCACGGATCGAGCCCTGGCGCCAACTCGGAGCTGTCCGCCGAGCAGGAGTACGTGGACATGCTCTTTTCCCACCTAGATAATGAGGTACGCGCGGCGCGGGAACAACTCGCTGCGGTGCAGGCGGACGTGGATCCGGACAACCCGGATTCGGACGCGCTGGTGCGCCGCGAAACGCAGTACCACGGGCTCAACGCTCGATTGGACGCGCTAGGCATCGCTGAGGTGGGGTTGGTTTTTGGCCGCATTGATATCGCCGATGACGATCCAGAAAACCCGGTTCCGGGTGCTGCCGGATTGGACCGGCGCTATATCGGCCGGTTGGGACTGGATGAGCGTTCGGACCATTACCGCACTTTGTTACTCGACTGGCGGGCGCCCCTGGCCCGGCCTTATTACTTGGCCACCACTGCGCATCCTGAGGGTGTTCATCTGCGCCGCAACCTTCGCATGCGCGGGCGTCGGGTCACCGGCGTCGACGACGAAGTTCTCTCCGGTGACGACTCTGCGAACTTGACTTCTCATGTGGGCAATGAGGCTGCCTTGCTTCACGCCATGAACCGGGCGCGCAGCGGCCACATGCGTTCGATTGTGGAGACGATTCAGCGTGAACAAGACGAGATCATTCGCGATTCCACGCGCGGGGTGTTGGTGGTGCAGGGAGGCCCGGGGACGGGAAAGACGGCGGTCGCGTTGCACCGCGTGGCTTATTTGCTTTATACGTGGCGTGAGCAGCTTTCGCGCACCGGCGTTTTGATTGTGGGTCCGAACGCTGTTTTCTTGGACTATATCTCGCGCGTGTTGCCGGAGCTTGGTGAGACTGGTGTGGTTCTCAGTACCGTCGAAAAGCTTGTTTATGGTTTCGTCCCCTCCGATGTTCCCGAATCCGTGGCGGCCCGGGAAGTCAAAGGTTCTGCGGAGATGGTGACGGTGCTCAAACGCACGGTGCAGCATTACCAGACGGTTCCTGCCGCAGCGGTGCCCCTGTTGATTGGGTCGGTGCGCATCGAGGCGACGCCGGCGATGGTTAAGGCTGCTCGCACCCGTGCCCGTCGTTCCCGCAAAGCGCACAACGAGGCGCGCGAGGTTTTTGCCGAGCATCTCCTTGCTTCGCTCGCCCAGTCGTTGGCTGTGCGCATCGGCGAGGATCCGCTGCACGGGCAGAACCTGTTGAGTGCGGCGGACGTCGATCAGCTCCACGATGACCTCGCCGAGGAAACGCAGGTGCGCGAGCTTATCGACGCCCACTTTCCCACCCTTGAGCCCACCGCGGTACTGGAGGATTTGCTGACGGATAGAGAGTTCATCAACGCGGTCGCTGGTGACTACGACGAGTACACACAAATCGCGTTGTACCGCAAACCCGGTTCGCCTTTTACTCACGCCGACACGGCGCTTGTCGACGAACTCGCCGAACTGATCGGGCGCACTGATGCGGAGCAAAAGCGGCGCACAGAGCAGCAGCAGTGGCGCGCCCAAGTTGCCGAGGCTGAAGATGCGTTGGATATTTTGTCGTCTTCGGAATCGACGGACAATGATGACGACCAGTTTGAAGCAGAGATCCTCTCCGCGCACGACATCATCGACGCTGAAACCCTGGCGCAGCGGCAACGTGCGACCGATGTGCGCAGCACCGCACAGCGCGCTCGTGAGGATGCGACGTGGGCCTACGGCCATGTTGTGATCGACGAAGCTCAGGAGCTGTCCCCCATGCAATGGCGGATGATTTTTCGCCGCTGCCCGTCGCGGTGGATGACACTGGTGGGAGATACCGCCCAAACGTCTTCCCCGGCGGGCGCGGACGATTGGGCGACGGTCTTACAACCTTTCGTCGGCAGCCGTTTCCGCGCCCATGAACTGACAGTGAACTACCGCACTCCAGCAGAGATCATGGAGGTAGCTAACGCGGTGCTTGCAAGAATTGATCCGGAAGCCGAAGCCGCCGAATCGATCCGCTCGACCGGCCTACCCGTGCGCTTTTTGCCCTCCGGCACCGACCCGCAGGCCGTTTTGCCGCCCGAGGGTGGGCGCACCCACGCTGTCATCACCGCCGCAAACGTGGCGCAATGCAAAGGACTCGAGTTCGACCACGTCGTGTTGGTAGAACCTGAGTCCATTGTGCGGGCCTCACCGCAGGGCCTCCAGGACCTCTACGTGGCCGTAACACGGGCGACTCAGACGTTGACAATTATCGGCAACGCGGAGGCACTGCGTTGAGTTAGTTCACTGAGTTAGTTCACGGTGTGAACGATCATGACGTCACAGTCGGATTGGCGCGCCACATCAGCCGGCACGGATCCGAGCAGGCGTCCGGTCAGCGAGTTGATGCCGCGGTTGCCCACGATCAACAAATCGGCGTTGTTGTCGTTGACAATGGCCATGAGTGCCTCAACCGGGGTGCCAGGACGGGTTGCAGTCTGCACATCGGTGGCGCCTGCTGCCCGCGCGTGCTCGGCGGCAGCTTCCAAGTTGTTGCGCGCCTGCTCATCACCGAGGATCGTGACCGAGTCCTGGCGGAGAGTCTTAGACGCCTCTTCTTCCGAGGTGTAGTAGGCAGTGCCGATGACTAGGGTCGAGCCGAACGCGGCGGCAATTTTTGCTGCGCGCTCAATGGCCAGATAGGAAGACTTCGATCCGTCGCTGCCGACGACAATGGTGTTATAAGGGCTGGCCATGGGAGCTATACCGACCTTTCGTAGGGAAGCATGTGTTCGCGCACAGTTTACTCTTTTAACTCTTAGTCGTGTCCTTGTGCCCTCGTATCAACGAGCATGACGTCGACAGGCGCCTTCTTGGCCACGTTTCCGGGCACGTTGCCGAAGATGCGGCCGGCCATAGAGCGCATGCCCTTATTGCCAACCACCAGCAAGTCAACCTTGTACTCGTTGACGGCCTGAAGCAAAACATTCGCCGGTGAACCAGGCAGGGTCACCAGGTTGACGCGGGGCGCTTCTTCTTCCTTGGTGATCGCCTCCGCTGCGGCGAGGATACGTTCTGCATCACTGTCGCTGACGATCTCAATTTTGGACAGTTCAGCGTTGGTAGCGTTGAGCATGGAACCGCTGGCCGAGTAGTGGGCGCAGATGACAGTCAGATCAGCGTCAAAGGCACGAGCAAGGCTGGCTGCGGCACGCACAGCCATGTGGGAGGTGGCGGAGCCGTCGGTGCCGACCGCGATCGACTTATATGAGTGCATGGAGAAAACGCTCCTTCCTAATTTCCTGTTTCTTTCATACCACGCAGCTCCTTGCGCAAGTCCGCAATTTCGTCGCGTAGCCTGCCAGCCAGCTCGAACTTCAGCTCCCGTGCAGCGGCACCCATCTGGGCGGTGAGCTCGTTGATGAGCTTATCCACCTCCTCCGAGGCCATCGCGGAGACGTCGGGTTTGTCTACTACGGCTGCGTCCGCTGCCACCCCGGCCTCGAGCGACTCGGCGTTTTCATAGACCTGGTCGAGGATATCGGCGATCTTCTTGCGCAGCGGCTGCGGGTCAATGCCGTGTTCTTTGTTGTATGCAAGCTGCTTTTCCCGGCGCCGCTCCGTTTCCTCAATGGCTGCCTCCATAGACTCGGTGACCCTGTCGGCGTACATGATCACTTCGCCGGAGACGTTGCGCGCGGCACGCCCGATGGTTTGGATCAAGGACTTCGTCGAGCGCAAGAAGCCTTCCTTGTCGGCGTCCAAAATGGCCACGAGTGAGACTTCCGGCAAGTCGAGGCCCTCGCGCAGCAGGTTGATGCCTACAAGCACATCAAACTCACCCAGTCGTAGCTGGCGCAGCAGTTCAACGCGCTGCAACGTGTCAATGTCTGAATGCAGATAACGCACCTTAATGCCGTTGTCGACGAGGTAATCCGTCAAGTCCTCGGCCATACGTTTTGTCAACGTGGTGACCAAGACACGCTCGTTTTTCTCCACACGTCCGCGGATTTGCTCTATCAGGTCGTCGATCTGCCCCTTGGTAGGTTTGACGCTTACCTTCGGGTCCACCAGTCCAGTTGGGCGGATCACCTGCTCGACGAATTCGCCGCCGGAGGCCTCTAGTTCATAGTCACCGGGGGTGGCAGACATGTAGACCGTTTGCCCCACCCGTGCCTCAAACTCGTCGAAAGTTAGGGGGCGGTTGTCCACCGCGCTGGGAAGCCGGAAGCCAAACTCGACCAGGTTGCGTTTGCGCGACATGTCGCCTTCGAACATGCCACCAATCTGGGGCACGGTGACGTGGGACTCGTCGATAATGGTCAGGAAATCTTCCGGGAAGTAGTCAATTAACGTCGCCGGGGCAGAGCCCGCGGGCCGGCCGTCCATGTGGCGTGAGTAGTTTTCAATACCGGAGCAGAAACCAACTTGCTGGATCATCTCCAAGTCGTACTCAGTGCGCATACGCAAACGCTGCGCCTCTAAGAGTTTGCCGCGGTTTTCCAAGTCTTCCAGACGCTCAGCCAGCTCCTGCTTAATTGCTTCAATCGCCTTTTCCATCCGTTCTTCCGTAGCGACGTAGTGGGTTGCGGGAAAGATCCGCACTTGTTCCTCCTGGCTCAAAATGTCGCCGGTGAGAGGATGGATGTAGTAGAGCTCGTCTATTTCATCACCGAAGAACTCCACTCGCACCGCCACCTCCTCGTAGGCCGGGATGATGTCAACGGTGTCGCCTTTGACTCGGAAGGTGCCGCGTTTGAAATCTATGTCGTTGCGTTCGTATTGGACGTCGACAAGCAAACGCAAAAACTGGTCGCGGTCAACTTCCTCACCGACGCGCAAAACCACCGAGCGATCCAGGTAAGACTGCGGCGTGCCCAGGCCATAAATGCAGGACACTGAGGAGACCACGACCACGTCGCGGCGGCTCAAAAGGGCCGAGGTGGCGGAGTGGCGCAAGCGCTCAACATCGTCGTTGATGGAGGAATCCTTTTCAATGTAGGTGTCCGTCTGCGCGATATAAGCCTCGGGTTGGTAGTAGTCGTAGTAGGAAACGAAGTATTCGACGGCGTTGTTGGGCAGAAGCTGACGTAGCTCATTGGCCAACTGAGCCGCCAAGGTCTTATTCGGCGCCATCACTAACGTGGGGCGCTGCTGCTTTTCAATCAACCACGCGGCGGTGGCGGATTTTCCTGTCCCGGTCGCGCCCATAAGCACAACATCGCGCTCGCCGTTGTTGAGGCGCTCGTCGAGTTCTTTGATGGCGGTGGGCTGATCGCCGGAGGGCTCGAACTCGGAAATGACCTCGAAGGGCTTTTCACGACGCTCAACCTCCCCTACCGGACGAAACTCTGAATGCGCAAGGACGGGACGCTCCGCTGCAAAAGCCATGGCCCCATCCTATCGGCCGGCCTTAACGGGTGGCTCTATCCGTCTCCTCAAGCCATTTGTTGAGGTCCCCGCTGTCGTTCCACATTTGGTACAGCTCTGAGTTGTTTGGATCGAGCACT
Source organism: Corynebacterium sp. BD556 (assembly GCF_038452275.1). Classification (NCBI taxonomy): domain Bacteria; kingdom Bacillati; phylum Actinomycetota; class Actinomycetes; order Mycobacteriales; family Corynebacteriaceae; genus Corynebacterium; species Corynebacterium mayonis. Next base: position 657,396 of record NZ_CP141643.1, on the reverse strand, counting down.
TCGCGCAGTTTCTGCTTCAGCCAATGCCTTTCCTGGAAGGTGAAGCGGTATTTAAGGGCAGCGGCGTCTTTCGGGCTCGGCACGTGCCCGTTGATGACTGCGTTGAGGGCGACAACTGCAGCTCCGTTATCCGAGTCGAGATGGCCGGCGCCGCAGTCAAAACGAAACTGATCCATGTTAAATGTGCCCTCGACTAGGTCGCTCACTGTGTCAAGTGCGCTGTCGTTGTCGAAAGGGCCACAGTTCCACGTACCCATGCGTGGCACATTAAACCCGCAATGTTAATGGGAGCTGACCAACAGTTAAACGCTGCCCGACATTTTATGGATCTGCTGAACTAGCTGCGAAATCTGCTCCTGCAGCTCCTTTTCGGAACCATTGTTGTCAATCACCACATCGGCGCGTGCGCGGCGTTGATCATCTGAAATCTGCCGAGCAATCCGGTTGCGCACATCCTCTTGTTCAAGACCTCGCTTGTCGACGAGCCTGCGCACCCGCACCTCCACATCAGTATGCACCACGACGTTGAAGTCCATCGCCTTATCCAAACCAAGTTCTACCAGAAGCGGCATGTCATACACCGCGGCCTTTGCCCCGGAAGCCTCTAAGGCTGCGAAGCGGCGCTCCGCCTCAGCCCGAATCGCCGGGTGGGTGATCTCGTTGAGGCGCGCGGTGGCTTCCTCGGTGGCGAAGGCACGCCGCGCCAACAAAGCCCGGTTAAGCGTGCCGTCCGGTTTAAGGACATCTTCACCGAACTGCTCTGCCACCTGCGCTAAAACCTCTCCACCAGGTTCCATGATGTCGCGGGCAACTTCGTCGGCGTCGACGACTGCCAAACCGTGCTTTTCCAAAGCGCGCGCCACGGTGGATTTTCCGCTGCCAATTCCTCCGGTGAGTCCGATTCGAAGCATGACCACATGCTAAACGAAAACCCACCGTTCCCGGTGCGGGAAGGTGGGTTCGTGCGAAGAACACTAAAGCTTCGCGGCTCAAGTTTTCGTCGACACCTAGCTGTCGACCAAATGTCGGCTAGTTGCCGGCGAGCTTGTCGCGCAGTGCGGCGAGCTGCTCATCGGAAGCAAGAGAGCCGATAGACTCCTCAGCCTGTTCCGCTGCCGGAGCTGCAGCGTCAGACGAGTAGTTAGAATCGGTGCTTTCCTCAGCAGCCTCAGCGGCAGCAGCACGGTGACGCTCGACCTGAGCGGAGTGAGCCTGGAAGCGGCGCTCCGCCTCAGCGTAGCGTCCCTCCCACTCCTGGCGGGCCTCGTCGTAGCCTTCCATCCACTCGTTGGTCTCCGCGTCGAAGCCCTCCGGGAAGATGTAGTTGCCCTGCTCGTCGTAGGAGTCGGCCATGCCGTAGCGAGACGGATCGAACTCCTCGCTGAAGTCCTCATCAGCCTGCTTGAGCGACAACGAGATGCGGCGACGATCCAGATCGATGTCGATGACCTTGACCATGACGTCCTGGCCGACGGTGACAACCTGGTCCGGCACCTCCACGTGGCGCTGCGCCAACTCGGAAATGTGGACGAGGCCCTCGATGCCCTCCTCGACGCGGACGAAGGCGCCGAAGGGGACAAGCTTGGTGGCCTTGCCAGGCACAATCTGGCCCACGGCGTGGGTGCGGGCAAAGACACGCCACGGATCTTCCTGGGTCGCTTTCAGCGACAGGGAGACACGCTCGCGGTCAAGGTCAACGTCGAGAACCTCGACGGTGACCTCGTCGCCCACGGCAACAACCTCAGACGGGTGGTCAATGTGCTTCCAGGACAGCTCGGAGACGTGTACCAGGCCGTCAACTCCGCCGAGGTCGACGAAGGCGCCGAAGTTGACAATGGAGGAAACAGCGCCCTTGCGGACTTGACCTTTCTGCAACTGGTGCAGGAAGTCGGAGCGAACCGCAGACTGAGTCTCCTCCAGGTAGGCGCGGCGGGACAGAACAACATTGTTGCGGTGCTTGTCCAGCTCGATGATCTTTGCTTCGAGCTCCTGGCCGATGTAGGGGTCCAGGTCGCGGACGCGGCGCATCTCAACGAGGGAGGCGGGCAGGAAGCCACGCAGGCCGATGTCGAGAATGAGGCCACCCTTGACAACTTCGATGACCGTGCCGGTAACCGGCTGGTCGTTGTTTTGCAACTCCTCGATGGTGCCCCAGGCGCGCTCGTACTGTGCGCGCTTCTTGGACAGGATCAGGCGGCCTTCCTTGTCCTCTTTGGTCAGGACAAGTGCGTCGATCTCATCGCCGACCTCAACGACCTCGTCTGGGTCTACGTCGTGCTTGATGGACAGTTCGCGGGTCGGGATGACGCCCTCGGTTTTGTAGCCGATGTCGAGGAGAACCTCGTCGTGGTCGACCTTGACTACGGTGCCGGTGACGATGTCACCATCATTGAAATACTTGATGGTTGCATCGACTGCGGCGAGAAAGTCCTCAGCGCTGCCAATGTCGTTGATGGCAACCTGGGGTGCGTTGGAAGTGGGCATAAGTTTAAAGTGCTCCGATAGAGATAGGAGATCGAAATTGGACATGAGCGAGTCTCTCAAAAACCATCTGTGACCTGGGAACTTCCAGGGTACTGGGGAGGGTTTTGATCTCACCTTAAAGTCACTCCACGGCCCTCCTACATAGCCTGGAGCGCTTCTCGGCGCAGACACGCCCCTGGTACTTTAGTTCCTTAGCGCAGCTAGGGCAAATATTTCAATGCGAAGCGGGAAGGTGTGCAACGCCCATGATTTCGCCATCTTCGGCCAACCGCGCCTACTGGGATGCAGACGCCGAGCGCTACCACGCGGCCCACGCAGCCTATCTGGAAGGTTTCCACTGGTGCCCGGAAATGCTCGCGGAAAAAGACGTGCGTTTACTCGGTGACGTTTCTTGCGCCCGCGTTCTCGAAGTGGGCTGCGGCTCAGCTGCCTGCTCCTCGTGGCTCGCCGACAACGGCGCGGGGTTCGTAGCAGCCTTCGACATCTCCCGCGGCATGCTTGACAAAGCCCGCCGCAACATCGCTTTGGCCCAGGCGGATGTGCTTGCCCTTCCCTACCGTGCAGAAAGCTTCGACGTCGCCTTTTCCGCCTTCGGTGCCCTGCCTTTCGTCGCAGACCTTCAGGGCGCACTCGCGCAGGTGCGTCGGGTTTTAGTGCCGGGCGGGCGATTTGTTTTCTCCGTGACTCACCCCATGCGATGGGTTTTCCCTGACCATCCGCAAGCGTTCACGGCGGCGATTTCCTACTTCGAGCGATCCTACGAAGAACGCGACGATAAGGGCGAGCTCACGTACGTCGAATACCACCACACCTTCGGCGATTACATACGTGCACTGCGCACGGCAGGCTTCGAGCTTGTCGACGTCCTTGAACCCGAGTGGCCCGCCACCTTAACCGAAACTTGGGGGCAGTGGTCACCTGAGCGCGGTCGGCTCTTTCCGGGCACAGCGATCTTTATCTGCCGGGCCGCGCGAGGCGACACCTAGTGAGCCGCTTCGTCCCAGTTCGCTCCGATACCGGCGGAGACTTCTAGCGGCACCAACAGCTTGATCGCCCCGTCCATTTCTCTTTCCACAATGTCGCGGACCTCGTCGAGTTCGCCGGGGAAGACTTCAACAACAAGTTCGTCGTGAACCTGAAGAAGCACACGCGACTGGTAGCCCTCCAGTGCTCGGTCAACGCGGATCATAGCCACCTTGATAATGTCAGCAGCGGTTCCCTGAATCGGGGCGTTAAGGGCCGCACGCTCAGCGTTTTCCCGGGCGAGGCGGTTGTCGGAGGTCAGCTCCGGCAGGTAGCGGCGGCGCCCGAAGACAGTTTCCGTATAACCTACGCGGCGCGCCTGCTCGACCACTTCGTCGAGGTAGCGCTTCACGCCGCCGAAACGGTTGAAGTAGTTTTCCATGATCTGTTTGGCTTCGACGGGGGTGATATTGAGCTGCTGGGACAAACCGAACGCAGACAGGCCGTAGACCAGGCCGTAACTCATCGCCTTGACCCGGCGGCGCAACTCGGGTGTGACCTGGTCAATCGGGACGTCGAAAACGCGGGAGCCAACGAAATTGTGCAAGTCTTCACCCTCGCGGTAGGCCTTGATCAGGCCTGCGTCTTGCGATAGGTGCGCCATCACCCTCATCTCAATTTGGGAATAGTCGGCGGTGAGCAGGCACTCGTATCCTGTGCCCACGACAAAGGCGGAACGGATCACCCGACCGGCGTCTGTACGCACCGGGATATTCTGCAGGTTCGGCTCGGTCGAGGACAAACGCCCCGTCGAAGCCACCGTTTGGTTCAGCGTCGTGTGGATGCGGCCGTCGGCTTGGACCGTTTTGATCAGCCCCTCAATGGTGGACTTCATTTTTTGGTACTCACGGTGGGCCAAAAGTTTGTCCAAAAACGGGTGCGGGTTCTTTGCCGCCAGCGCCTCAATTTCCTTCGCTGCAGTGGAGTAGCCGGTCTTGGTTTTCTTCGTCTTAGGCAAACTGAGCTTGTCAAAAAGAATCACTGAAAGCTGTTTGGGGCTAGACAGGTTCAGGTTGGGCTCGTCGACAAGCGCGCGAGCTTCCTGTTCAACTTGGGCAACTTTGCCGCTAAAGCGTGCCAATTCTGCTTCAAGGACGGTGAGATCGACGGCGATGCCTGCATCTTCCATTTCGGCGAGGATGCTTACCAGGGCAAGCTCCAAGTCGGCGTAGAGCTCAAAAGATTTGATTTCACCAAGCTGCTTGCTGAGCTCCTCAGCAAGTTCGAGCACAGCGGCGGCTGAATCAATCAGGGCGGTGTCGTCAAGGAGGCTCAACTGATCGGAGCTTTCGGCGAGCTGGCGCTGCAGGTGGCGCTGGTAGACGTCGGTAAGACTGTAAGTACGCTGCCCGGGCCGCAGCAGGTAGGCCGCGATAGCGGTATCGTGAGCGATTCCGCGCAAGGTGATGCCGCGCCCGCGCAGCATGTGGAAGGCGGCCTTAGCCTCATGCAGGTACTTCGGATCCTCCGACTCCAACCACTCTTTCAGCGCCGCGTCTTCTGCGGGGCTTAAGTCCACCGCCTCACGTTGGATGCCGCGGCGTTGCTTGTCGACGATCGCCAGCGCCGACACATCACCACCGTGCGGCACCCCAACACCCGTCACATACAGTGCCAAACCTTGACCTTTGCGGTTGCGAAGCCACTCATCCAACGGCTCGTCCGCCACCTCCACCGCCGGCAGGTCCGGCACCGGCGCGGCTGCAACCCCGTCGGTCGGCACCGCCGCCAGCACCCGTTCACGCAGGTTCACCCCGAACTCCAACTCGTCGAAAGCTTTGGCTACCCTCGCCACCTCCGCGGGCTTGAGCTCCAAATCACCCGGAACCACCGGCAGTTCAACATCAGTGACCATGGTGGTCAACTCCCTGTTGAGCCGCACTTGGTCAATTCGCTCCCGGAAATTATCCGCCGCCACCCCCTTGAGCTCATCGGCGTGCTCAATGAGGCCCTCAAGACCGCCGTACTCCACAATCCACTTCGTGGCGGTCTTTTCCCCCACCTTCGGAACATTCGGCAAATTATCCGAAGGATCACCACGCAACGCAGCAAAATCGGGGTAGAGCGAAGGTGTCAGACCGTACTTCCTTTCCACTTCCTCCGGGGTAAAACGAGTGAGCTCGGATACGCCCCGGGTTGGGTAAAGCACGGTCGTGGTTGCGTCGACAAGCTGCAAATAATCCCGGTCCCCGGTGACAATAATAATTTCGTAGTCTCCCTCGGCGCGCGCTTGCGTCACCAAAGTGGCCACTATGTCATCCGCCTCGAAGTTCTCCTTCGACATGGTGACGATGCCTAAGTCGTTGAGGACATCGTTAAGCAGCGGAACCTGCCCCTTAAACTCGGGGGGTGCGGCCTCGCGCTGCGCTTTATACTCGGGGAACTTCTCCGTGCGAAACGTCTTGCGCCCGACGTCGAAAGCGACAGCGACGTGGGTAGGTTCTTCCTCGGAAAGGATGTTGGCGAACATCGACAAAAACCCGTAAATCGCGTTCGTGTGCTGGCCACCCGAGGTAGAAAACTTCTCCGCCGGCAAGGCATAAAAGGCGCGAAAGGCCATGGAATGTCCGTCAATGAGCAAAAGTCGCTTAGTCACGCTTACCCAGTCTAGACATGGCCGAACCCACGACTGCCGCAAAGCTTAAGCAGGGCACTTCAGGAGGTGGAGGCCACCTTAAAAAGTGCAAAAGAGCAAAAAAGAAACAAAGGGAGATCCACCCCCATGAGGTGGTGCAGCTTTCTTTGACCTTGATTGATTGACCAAGACTCGAAGCTTAAGGCAGAAAAGGCCATGGTTGCCTTGCGCTGAGATTCACCGCGGACTTTAGTTATTCAAACCTTGAAGGAAGTGGTGTCTGACAGGATGCTTTGGTGCCCCAGGTGAGACTCGAACTCACACTGGACGGGTTTTGAATCCGTTGCCTCTGCCAATTGGGCTACTGGGGCGCAAGCAACAAGTCTAGCGCAGAAAGCGCCAATCCTAGAAATCGCCACATTGGGCGCTTGGAACTGCAGCCGGTTAATATACGTCTATGCGTAAATCTATCGTTGCAGCCACCACAGCTTTGATGGTCGCGGCTGGCACTTTCGTCGCCCCCGCCCACGCCGCTGTGCAGCCCAGCCCCCAGGAGGTAGTTCAGGCCTACTTCAACGGTTCCTCTTTTCCTGACTCCCTCAACCCGGTCGACCTGTTTCAGCGTGAGGTCAAGGGGTGGGAAAAGATGTTTTCCGGAGATATCGAGATGAGTGCTGAGGGCTCTGCCGAAAGCTCGTCAACGTGGTTGCTCATCTTCGCTGTGACGACCCTGATCGGGCAGATCATCCAGTTCGCCAGCAAATACGTGAAGTTCTAGTGTGGTGAGGTTAATCGCAAGGCTGCGTCGCCGGTTTTTTGGAACGGTGGCTTCGGTGGCGTCGATAAGCATGCTTGCCGCGTGCGTGACAAACACCGAAGGCGGCAACCCGGAAGGCTGGCAGCCAATAATTCCGGATCAGGTGCCACAGATCGCCGCTATGGTACCCGAAAGTGTCGCTGCCGACGGCAAGTTGTCTGTTGGCACCAACCCGCCTTTTGCTCCCTTCGAGTTCAAAGACTCCCAGGGCAGGTTAATTGGGCTTGAGCTTGACTTAGGGCGGGCCGTGGCGGCTGTGTTAGGGCTCGAATTTGACCCGCAGGAAATGGATTTTTCTCTCATTTTGCCCGCGGTGCAGTCGGGCGCGCTCGACGCTGGCATGTCCGGACTGACCGATAACGAGGAGCGACGCGCAAACTTTGACTTCGCCGATTTTCTCTACGCAGGTATCCAATGGGCAGCGCAACCCGGCTCCAGAGTCGACCCGGCGAACCCGTGCGGGCTCACAATCGCGGTGCAACGCACCACGGTCTCCGAAACCGATGATGTGCGCCCAAAGAGTGAAAATTGCGTAGCCAGGGGTGAAGATCCCATAACGGTGCTCTCCTTCGACAGCTCCGACAACGCCGCGCTGGCCGCTCTTGTCGGCCGCGCAGATGCGGTCAGCGCCGACTCCCCCGTTACCGCGTGGGCTGTGGAGCGTTCCAATGGCGAACTTGAACTCATCGGCGAGATGTTCGATGCTGCCCCGTACGGCTTCGCGGTGCCGAAAGACTCCACACTTGCGCCGGCGTTGGCGGCCGCACTGCAGCACCTCATCGACACCGGCGATTACGAGCGAATACTCAAGCAATGGAACGTCGAAACCGGCTACCTTGATGAAGCGCTGATCAACGAAGAACCCGTGAAAGAAAGGCTGCAGGCCGCACAATGAGCTCCACTTCTAAACCCCGAACTTCTCGCCCGGAGCGTATCCAAGCCAAACCGCTTCGCCACCCAGGCCGCTGGGTTTTGGCTGCGGTGCTAAGCGCGCTGCTCGTCTGGTTTGTGATCGGCGCAGCGCGCAATCCTGCCTACGGCTGGTCGACGTATTTTGCGTACCTGTTAGACACCCGCATCGCCGTCGCCGCCCTGCACACCCTGGCTATTACCGCTTTGGCCATGCTCATTGGCGTCGTCGGTGGGGTGGTTCTTGCTGTGATGCGCTTGAGTTCCAACCCCGTCTTTGGCACCATTAGCTGGCTGTTTCTGTGGGTCTTTCGTGGTACCCCGGTGTATGTGCAACTGATGTTTTGGGGGTTGCTCGGCGCGATCTACGACTCGGTCAACGTCGGTTTTGCCAGTATCTCTCTTGAGCCTTTTACTTCCTCCGCCTTCATGCTTGCGGTGGTGGGCCTGGGTCTTAACGAGGCCGCCTACATGGCTGAGATTGTCCGCTCTGGTGTTTCCGCCGTGCCGGAGGGCCAAATTGAGGCGTCGAAGGCTCTCGGCATGAATTGGTCGCAGACAATGAAGCGCACGGTTTTGCCGCAGGCAATGCGCATTATTATCCCGCCGACCGGCAACGAGTTTATTTCTCTGTTAAAAACCTCCTCCCTTGTGGTGGCTATCCCCTACTCGCTGGAGCTCTATGGCCGTTCCATGGACATAGCGGCGGCCCTTTTCGAACCGGTTCCTCTCCTGTTGGTCGCCGCGACGTGGTACTTGGCGGTGACCTCGGTGCTCATGGTTGGCCAGCACTACTTGGAACGCTACTTCTCCCGCGGTTCGACCCGTCAACTCACCGCCAGCCAACTGGCTAGTTTCACCGACGCCGAAGGCACCATCCCGGCCAACATCGAACTTATCGACGCCCCCGAGCAGCAAAAAGGACGCTAAGACCATGCAGCCTATGATCAACGCTATCGACGTGTGGAAGTCCTACGGCAACCTTGACGTGCTCAAAGGAGTAAACCTTCAGGTCGCCCCAGGTGAAGTCACCTGTTTGATTGGGCCGTCCGGGTCCGGAAAATCGACTTTTTTGCGTTGCTGCAATCACCTGGAAAAGGTCAACGCCGGACGTCTCTACATCGACGGTGACTTAATTGGCTACCGCGAACGAGACGGCGTGTTGTATGAAATGAGCGAGAAGGATGCGGCTAAACAACGCCGCTCCATCGGCATGGTTTTCCAAAACTTTAACCTTTTTGGCCACCGCACGGTCCTTGAAAACATCATCGAGGCCCCGGTGCAGGTGAAAGGGGAACCTGTTGCCGCGGCGAAGAAGCGGGCCTTGGAGCTACTAGACATGGTGGGGCTGGCCGACAAAGCCGATGCCTTTCCTATCCAGCTCTCCGGAGGCCAGCAGCAGCGCGTCGCCATCGCACGCGCGGTGGCGATGGATCCAAAGCTCATGCTTTTCGACGAACCCACCTCCGCCCTCGACCCCGAACTCGTCGGGGAAGTTCTTGGCGTGATGAAGCGGTTGGCCACCGACGGGATGACCATGTTGGTGGTCACCCACGAGATGGCCTTTGCTCGGGAAGTCGCAGACAAGGTGGCCTTCATGGCGCAGGGCCGCATCATTGAGTACGGCACCCCGGACGAGGTGCTAGTTAACCCGCAGGAGCAACGCACGAAAGCGTTTTTGTCCACCTTGTTCTAGGTTTTCGGCGGGCTGTGGTCACGCCCTAGCCAACAAGACCGATAATGCCCCGCACCAGGGCGGTAACCCCGCCGAGGATGGCCAGCCCAAGAGCGAGCGCTCGCGCTTGGTTGCTCGGCACGTGCGGGGTGATACGGATGCCTAAAAATATCCCCAGCACCATTGCGAAACCTCCCGCGATCCACAGCTCGTTGCCCACCGCGGAGACGTTCGCCGCCCCTGTTAATTCCTTCATGGCAAAAGATACCGCCCCGCTGACCATGAAAATGGGTTGCAAGGTTGCGGCGTAGGTGCGCTGCTCCCACCGCGCCGCCTGAGCGTAGACAGTAATGGCGGGGCCTGCGATGCCGGCGAGGGTGTTCATAAACCCTCCCAACGCGCCCGAAATCGCGGCGGGCACGGGGCCTTCAAGCACCGGCACGTAGCGCTTGCCTAAAGTAACCACGCTCAACGCCAAAAGGAGCAACACACCGACCGCGATGAGAAGCACGTTAGGTGAGGTAGCGCCGACAAGCAACGCTGCCGGTAAGGCACCCAGCACCATAAAAGGTGCGATAGCGCCGAAGTTGCGCCAGCTAATGAACTCCCGCACCGTCAGGGTTGTCAAGGCCGCGTTGACCGTCGCCAGCACGTTGATCACCAAAATGCCCTCAACCGGGCCGATCAGCAGAGAAACCACCGGCGCGGCAATCAAACCGAGCCCCATCCCTGAGACTCGTTGGAGTGTGGAGCCGAGCAAGACCGCGATGAACAAGCCGACTGCGGCTGCCGTCACGAAAGCTTCTCCTTCATCGCAGCCACTACAACATCAGGGACAAGCCCAGTGACGTCGCCTCCGTATTTGACCACTTCTTTGCACAGGGAGGAGGAGGTGTAGCCATATTTCTCGTCGGTTAACAAAAAGTATGTATCTACGCCAGATAAACGCCGGTTCATTTGCGCCATGGGCAGCTCATATTCGTAGTCCAACGCCGAGCGCAGACCTTTGACCAAAGCCGTGACATTGTGCTCGGTGGTGTAATCCACCAACAAACCGCCCCAGAAGTCAACGCTGATATTAGAAACATCCGCGGTGACCTGGCGGATGAGTTGCACACGCTCCTTCACGCTAAACATTCCCGAGGTCTTGGTAGGGTTGCCCGTGACCAGCACAATCACCTCCTCGAAGTGGGCTGCGGCACGTTTGAAAATGTCCAAATGCCCGTTTGTGACGGGGTCGAAAGACCCTGGGCAGACTGCGATGGTCATGGCGTGTGTCCTTTCTCCGGTGCCGTGTAGACCGCCATGTCCATCCGGGCGATCCCGTAGAGGCGCTTCTTCAACTTCTGCGTTGTCGGGGTGTATGCAGGCGGCCAGGCCGTCTCGGGGCTTTCGCGGTGGCGCTCGATGACGACCACGGCGCCGTCGACAAGCGTCGGCTCTAGTGCGCTAAGCATCTCAACGACACTGTCATCAGCGAGTTCGTACGGCGGGTCGGCCAGCACCATAGAGAAGTGCCGTCGCGGCGCTCCCGCCAAGTAGGTCGATGCTTTGAGCTTCTCCACCTTCACATTCGGGTGCCCCACCACACCCGCGTTGAAGGTGATTACCTCCACCGCCTTCGGGTCGATGTCTACCAACACAACCTCCGCGGCGCCGCGCGAGGCTGCCTCCAAGCCCAAAGCGCCCGATCCGGCGAACAAATCCAACACCACGTGGTCGACTATGCCAAAGCGCGCCTGCAACGAGGAAAACAAGCCTTCGCGGGCACGGTCGGACGTGGGGCGGGTGCCCTCCGGAGGGACTTTGATTTTGCGGCCGCGGGCCTCGCCCGAAATGATGCGGTTCATACACCCACCTTAACTTTTGTCCAAGTAGTCGAAACGTCCCGGTTGCACATCCTGCACGGCGCGTCGGGCCAACTCCAAGTGTTCGCCAACGAAAGCCTCGGCATCGCCGTAGGCGCGCACCACGGTGTCGTAGTCGTCGATTAAGTTGATCAACTTGAGCTGGCGGTGCGCCCCCGATTGACTGACCCCCAGCACGTCACCTTCCTGACGGACGTAAAGGTCAAATTCGGCGAGCTGGAATCCGTCTGTGGTGAACGCCACCGTGGAAATGCGCGCCAGCGCCGGACTGTCCGGCGCCGCCAAAGTGTGAAAAAGGCACAGCGAGGCGTTGCCGCCACGGCCGATGCGACCCCGAAGCTGGTGCAACTGCGAGATCCCGAAATGCTCCGACTCACGCACCATCATCACCGTCGCATTCGGCACATCCACGCCAACCTCAATCACCGTCGTGGAGACTAAAACATCAATCCCGCCAGCGGCGAAATCCGCCATGATGGCGTCTTTTTCCTCGCCCTTCATCCGCCCATGCAAAACACCTACGGTTAAGTCTTTAAATTCAGAGGCCGACAGGCAGGCGGCAACGTCTACGACTCCCCCGTCGCCGTCGATGCGGGGACACACAATGTAGGCCTGGTGTCCGGCACAGACCTCCTCCCGAATCTTCTCCCACGCCCGCTCCACCCATTTCGGGCGAAACTCCGGCACCACCGAGGACTGGATGGGTTTGCGCCCGCCGGGCAGCTCCCGCAGCGTCGAGACTTTCAAGTCGCCAAAAACCGTGATTGCGATGGTGCGCGGAATCGGCGTGGCTGTCATCACCAACAGGTGTGGCGTGTTGTGGCCTGCCTTTTCCCGCAACGAGTCGCGCTGGTGAACACCGAAGCGGTGCTGCTCGTCGACCACCACCAAACCAAGGTTGAAAAACTCCACGTTGTCTTGGATTAAGGCGTGCGTGCCCACGACAATATCGGCCTCGCCGGTCATGATCTTAAGCAGTGCCTCCTGCTTGCGCGCCGCCGGCAACGAACCGGTCAAAGCCACGACCCGGGTGGGCAGATCAGCGCTTGACACAAGCTCGCTGAGTGATCGGGCGTGCTGCATGGCAAGCACCTCCGTCGGGGCGAGCAAAGCGCACTGAACACCGTTATCGACGGCCTGCAACATAGCCAGCAGCGAGACGATAGTTTTGCCCGAGCCAACCTCGCCCTGCAACAGTCGTGTCATCGGGTGGTTGGCGCTCATGTCCTGGGAAATTTCGCGGAGAACTTCACGCTGCCCTTGGGTTAGCGGGAAAGGAAGGTTGTTAAGCAGCCGGTTTTGCGCGCGGTCATTGACCCACGGCAGCGGCAGCGCAGACGCGCGCTGACTGTCGTAGCGCCGCACCGCCATCGTCAACGCGACGCCGAAGGCCTCGTCGTACTTCAGCCGCGCCAACGCCTGCTGTGGGCCTTCGGGGCGCGGCTCGTGAATCTCCCGGATCGCCTGGTCAAGCGAGCAGAACCCGGTCGGGGTGAAACCGTAGGGTTCTTCCACGGGCGGCAAGGAACGCAAAACGGCATAGACTGCGCCCATGATTGTCCAACTGCTTACCTTGCTTGTCGACGGGTACAGCGCCAGCCAATCCCTTCCCGCCAAAATCTCCTCAAGGTCCCCGAAGTTCTGCAGTTGGCGCAGGGAACCTGTGGCTTGGGTGGGGCCGTCGAGAAGCACGAAATCGGGGTGCTGCATCTGAGGCTGGCCGTTGAAGATGGACAGCTTGCCTGTCAGCATGACGCGACGGCCCCGCGTGAGCACACGCATCGCGTAGGTGGAACCAAAAAATGTGGCGTCGATAGTTTTGCTGCCGTCATCCACCTGAATTTTGTGAATCGGCCGCTTCTTCGTCGTGATTTGTCGCACGGCGGTGACTTCGCCGACAACGGTAACAGTATCGCCTACCTCAGCTCCTTCAAGCGAGCCGCCGGAACCGTAGTGCAAATAGCGGCGCGGGTAGTGCCGGAGCAACTCCCCGCACGTCGAGATACCGAGGTGTTTTTCCAGCGCACGTGCCTGTTTCAGGGGAATGACCAGGTTGAGCGGGCGAGTGTCATTAAACCCCAGCATCGGCTCACTCCACCCCAATCTCCGCGACTGCGTTTAATCCATCAGCAGGATAAGCCATCACCTCGACGCCCAACTGCGCCGACAACGCCTCCGTATCTACAGAGGTGATCTCCTCCGGGCGGTAAAGAATAGAAATTTGTTCGCCGCCTTGCTCCAGCAGGAGTCGGCTGGCAAAGATGAGGGCGTCGACCGGATCAGCCGGGGTGTTTGTTACCTGCCCGCGTGAGACCATAATGAGGTCTCCCTCGGACACCGCACCGCCTTGGACTAAACCGGGGGACTCCACGCGCTGTAGCGCCGCGGTGCGCATCTCGCCGGCGGCCTCCGCCATGCTAAAGGCGACCGTCTGCAGGGGTTGGTTGGCGTCGTGGACAGCCAGTGCGGCGATCCCGGAGACGAGCCGCACAGTTGGAAGCACGGTGACTGTCTGGTTGAAAGCGCGCGCCGATTTTTCGATTGAACCGATCTTCGCGCTGTTTAACAACCCGTTGGGAAGCAGAATTACCTCATGCGCCGGCGAGCGGCGGATCAAGGCAAGTGTCTTGGCAACTGCCGCCTCCCCGGGAGGCACCGTCACCGCGCCGGCTTGGGTGTAGAGGTCGGCTAAAGAACCTCCCGGGGTGAGAGCGACGATGAGACGCTGCGGGTGCTGCGTGACAGGACCGGCGGGCAACACCTCCACGCTTACATCGCTAATTGTGCCGCACGCCATGGCCGTCTCGATGACCTTGCCCGCATCAAGCGAATGAATGTGGACCTTGCCTGCGTTGTCATCGGCCCGGGAAATGACAAGACTGTTGCCCAGCGGGGACAGTTGCGCCTCTAACTGCGCAACGTCGCCTGTATAGAAAAACATCACCTCAAGCTCGGCTGAGGCAGAAGAAGTGGCGGGCGCATGTCTTTCTATCGCCGCCTCATCTACAGCCACAGCTTCATCCTTGGCACGTTGCGTTTGCGGGGTGCCCGCAATTTCGCCGACGAGTTGCTCCAACAAAACCACCAAACCGGTGCCGCCGGCGTCGACGACACCAGCTTGGCGCAGAACCTCAAGCTGGGAGGGGGTTCTCGCCAGCGCGGTCTGCGCGGCCTCAAGGGCGGCATTGGCGATGGCGTCGATTGAAAGGGTGCGTGTGCGCGTCTCGTCGGCAGCAACGGCCGCCGCGCCCAAAACAGTCACGACTGTGCCTTCGACAGGCTCCGAAATTGCCCTGTCGACGAAACGCACTGCGGCGTTGAGGGCATCGGCGATGACTGCCCCGCTTTCGACTCCCTCGCCGACGCTTTGCGCAACGGCGCGAATGACCTGGGAAAGAACAACACCGGAATTGCCGCGCGCGCCTCGCATACTGCCTTTGGCCAGCGCCTCAGCAACCTCTTTCATCGTGGACTCACCCGGCAGCTTCTCCGCCTCGGCGACAGCGGCGTGCATGGTGTGGGCCATGTTGGATCCCGTGTCGGCGTCGGGCACAGGGAAAACATTGAGCTCATTGATTTCCACGCGACGACGCTCAAGCTCAGCGACTGAGCGGCGCGCCCACGACAACAGGCGGGCTCCGTCAAATGGCGCAGGCTGAGCTTGAGTGGACATGGCTTAGGAGTCTACAACGACCAGTCGACGGGCTCGGCGCCTTGGTCAACCAATGCCTGGTTCGCCCGCGAGAAAGGCTTCGAGTGAAAGAAACCATGATGCGCCGACAACGGGGAGGGGTGCGGCGAGCAAATGCGTGGGGTTTGGCCGAGGAAAGGTGCAGCGCTTTGGGCATCTTTGCCCCACAAGATGGCCACCAGGGGCGTACCACGTCCAGCCAAGGCGCGGATCGCCTGCTCAGTTACAGCTTCCCACCCTTTGCCGCGGTGCGAGCCCGGCGCTCCCGGACGCACGGTAAGCACCCTGTTGAGAAGCAAGATCCCCTGCCGTGACCAGGCCGACAAGTCCCCGTCCTCGCGGCCAGCAACACCCACATCGGAGTTCAACTCGGTGTAAATGTTGACTAGGGAACGCGGCGGGGCCACCCCAGGCTGTGTGGAAAACGCCAGGCCCATCGGGTGCCCAGGCGTGGGGTAGGGATCTTGGCCGAGGATAAGTACACGAACGTCCTCAAAGGGCTGCGCAAAAGCGCGCAGGATGTCGTGTCCACGCGGCAGGTACTCGGGTTGTGCCCGCAAAAAGTCGCCCATGGCGTGGATTTGGTCTTCCACCGGCGCCAAAGGCTGCTTCCAGGATTCATGAACCGGCACGTTCATCTCAAAAGCTTTCCCATCCGCTCCCGCTTTGCGGCTTTCGGCCCCCGAGGGTTACGCCGGAGCCTTTGCACACGGTCCCGATGCGGCGAAAACCGGCGGGGGCGTCTGCGTCGATAGTGCCCAGCAGGGTATGGTCCTCTCCCCCACCTAACACCCAGCTCCACGGGTCGACACCGAGGAAGGCGCCCGCCGCAATCTGCAGGTCGTCGGGCTCTAAAGCCTCGCGGTCTAGGTCGATCTGCACGCCGGAGCGCTCGGCCATAGTGCTCACATCCGCAACCAGGCCGTCGGAGTTGTCGGTCATGGCGCTTGCCCCAGCCGCGCGCGCCACAACGCCGCGCCCTGGGGTCAGCCGGGGGGCTTGGTGGGCGTCGACCAGCTCAGCGAACTCAAGCGGAATCTTTCGCCCCGAGCGAAGAAGGTCGAGCCCTGCCGCCGAATAACCAATGCGGCCGTGCGCGACCAAACTTTGGCCGGCTCTGGCACGGTCGAGGCTCAAGGGCGCCCGGTTGCCGCCGAGCGAACCGATGGCGGTGACCGAAATAACCAGTTGCTCACCTTTGGTTACGTCGCCACCGACAAGCTCGGCGGCGTATTCCTCCGTGGTGGAGAAGATGCCTTCGGCGAGCTGCGCAACCACCGCAACCGGCAAAGATTCAGGCGCGGAGATACCTAGAAGTGCTGCGATAGGGCGCGCCCCCATCGCCTCAATGTCCGCGAAGTTTTGCACCACTGCTTTGCGCCCGAGTTGGCGCGGCGTGGTGTAGGAGGGCAGGAAATGCTGACCCCACACGAGCATGTCCGTTGCCGCAACCACCCGCGAGTTCGGCGCGGAGGGGCGAAAAACGGCTGCATCGTCGCCGTTGAGAGAGGACGGGGCGGCGGCCACAATGGCGCGGATGATCTCTGCTTCGCCCACCTCACCAAGTGTCGGGCCCTCGGTGGGGAAACCAGTGCGAATCACGAGGGTAGACGGCCTTTCAGTAGACTTTGACGGCATGACTGAGGATTTCAGGGACACCACCGACTCTAGGAATACTACAGCCGTGGCTTTCCAGCCACCCCCCTTTAACGGCACCTTCGTCTGGATCAGTCTCGCTTTGGCCCTCGCTCTTGTCAGCGGGGTTCTCGTTGGCGCGAAGCTCATTTTCACCCGAGTGGCGCAGCAGCCGGTGGCGCTGACGCAGCTTCCCTCCCCGCTAGCAGATTCGCCGGAGTGCGCATCGCTCATCAGCTCGCTTCCTGACAACCTCGCCGGCCACCGCCGCGCAAAGCTTGCCGAGCCCGCCCCGCAGGGCGCGGCGGCCTGGCAGACATCTTCAACTCAGCGGGTGACTTTGCGTTGCGGGGTGGATGCACCCGCCCAGTACAACGAGTACTCCATCACCGAAAACGCCGCGGGGGCGCAATGGATGCGCATCGACGACTCCACCCCCGGATCCACCCTGTCCACCTGGTTTAGCGTTGATCGTTTGCCTATTGTCGCCGTGACCGCCGACAAGGAAAGCTTGGGCTCAAACAACCCGCTCGACGAGCTTAATGTGGCGATGCTGCCGCAACAGCAGCTCCCGCTGGCGCCAGCGCCTTTAAGTCAGCTAGCTTCTGGCTCCGGCGAACACTGTGATGACTTCCTCGCCGCTTTGCCGCAGCATCTTGCGGAAGGCTTCGAGCGCACCACCGCCAACGACCCGCAGACCGTTGTCTGGGTGGCGGCGGGTCGTGAGCCGCTCGTAGTGCGCTGCGCGGTGGCCGACCCTGACAACTACGAGATGGGTATTCAGCTTTACCAAGTCAATGAGGTGACCTGGTTCGAGGACACCACCCTGGCCAACGGCACGACCTCCTCTACTTGGTTCGCCCTTGGCCGGGCGACCAACATTGCGGCGAGTCTGCCGCAGGCGGAGGGCAACGAGGCGGTGACTCGCCTTTCGGAGGTTATCGCGCAGACTGTCCCACTGCGGTAGTCACGAGGGCGTCGAGAAGCTGGCCGTAGGTCAGCCCGGAGGCGATCCACAACTGCGGGTACATCGAGATGGGGGTAAAACCCGGCATGGTGTTGATCTCGTTGAGCACCGGGCCGTCCTCGGTGAGGAAAAAGTCCACCCGCGCCAGACCCTTGCAGTCAAGCGCACGGTAGGTGCGCACCGCCAGTTCACGCAGACGCTCGATGATTTCTTCGTCGTAGGGCGCCGGGATCGTCGCGGTGACGCCGTCTTCGAGGTATTTTGTTTCGAAACCGTAGAAGCCTTCCTCGCTATCGCTGGTGCCTTCAAGTTTGCCGGGCACGGAGGCGACCACGCTTCCGTCTGGGTACTCGAGGACGCCGACTTCCACTTCCTCGCCGACAAGCTCAGCTTCGACGATGATCTTGTTGTCCGTTTCGGCCGCCCTTTCAACGGCGGCGTCGAGCTCCTCCCAGGTTTCAACCTTGGACACGCCTATCGACGAACCTCCGTTGGCGGGCTTGACAAAAACTGGCAGGCCCACATAGTCGCGCTCTGCCTCCGTGAGGGTTCGCCCGCCGCTAAGCACCACTTCGCGGGTGATTGCGATGTTGGCTAAGGTGGCGAGTTTTTTGGTGTATTCCTTGTCCATCGCGCACGCGGAGGCTAGAACACCCGGGCCGACATAAGGGATGCCGGAGAGCTCGAAGATTCCTTGGATCGTGCCGTCCTCGCCGTATTTGCCGTGCAGGACGGGAAAGATCACGTCGACGTTCGTGAGGGATTCGCCGGTGAAGGCGTCGACGAACTCCCCGCGGCGGGCGGGGTTTAAAGACAGCGTGATCTCACGGCCGTCGCGTACCTCTGGCAGTTTCTCCCCTTTGACGGGGTCGACGTCTCCTTCAACCCACGCGCCGTCGCGGGTGATGCCGACGGGGTAAATCTCGTAGCGCTCGGGGTCGAGATGCGCCATGACGGAGCCCGCGGAAATGCAGGAGATGGAGTGCTCAGTGGACCGGCCACCGTAGATGACAGCTATGCGAATCACGCGCTTGATCCTACCGCCGGCCCGTCTCACTCCGACTTCCGGGAGCGCCCCATCAGCGCCCGGATGCTCTCGTCGACGGATTGCCCCTCGTGGCACACGGCGCGCACGCACTCCGTAATCGGCATGTCAACGCCGTTGGCAAGCGCCAGGTCGTGGATGCTTTGGGAGGAAATTACCCCTTCCGCGACTTGCCCCTTGGTAGCCTTTTTGGCTTCCGCCACCGTGGCGCCCTTGCCCAAGGCCGCACCGAAGGTCCGGTTGCGCGACAGCGGGGAGGCGCAGGTGGCGACCAAATCGCCCATCCCGGCCAAGCCGGCAAAGGTCTTCGGGTCGGCTCCAAGCTCCGTTCCCAACCGGGTGATTTCTGCCAATCCGCGCGTGATAAGGGTGGCCAAGGTGTTTTCCCCCAGACCTTGCCCAGCCGCCATGCCGCAGGCTAGCGCGATCACGTTTTTGCAGGCCCCGCCGATTTCGCAGCCGATGACGTCCGTGTTGGTGTAGGGCCGCAGGTACCAGCTCGCACAGGCCGCCTGCACGAGTTTTGCCCGGTTAAGGTCGCGGCAGGCGATGACGGTGGCCGCGGGTTGCTCCTCGGCGATCTCGCGCGCCAGGTTTGGCCCTGAGAGCACCGCGATGCGCTCCGCTGGCGCCAGGGTGACCTCGGCGACGATTTCACTCATCCGCATGAAGGTCCCAGTCTCGATGCCTTTGGAGATGGACAGCAAGGTGGCCTCACTTGGCAAAAACCCTGCCCAGGCTGTGAGGTTTTCGCGCACGGTTTGGCTTGGAACACCGATGACTACGATATCGGCGCCGGTGCAGGCGGCTTCGGGGTCCGCGGTGGCGGTGATGGCTTGCGGCAAAGTGATGCCGGGCAAATAGTCGGTGTTTTCCCGCGTTTTTTGGATGGCTTGTGCAAGTTCGGGGCGTCGCGCCCACAGGGTTACGGTGTTGCCGCCGTCGGCAAAGACTTTCGCCAGGGTGGTTCCCCACGAACCGGCACCCATAACGGCCACTTTCACCATCGCTCAACTCCTCTCCCTGGGGCGGCTGTGTGCCTGGCAAGTTTAGAACAGTTAGCACGCTTGCTTGAAGTAGGTCACAATAGTTTCTATGGCATCTCAGGCACAACACCACGAAGATCCGGGCTTGCACGGCTCGGAGAAGAAGTCCACTCCGCACGAGCAGGACAAAGATGCCCACGGAGAAATGTTTCTCACCGGGCGCCACCAGGAGATCCCCCGGCACCCGGCGAAGGAGTTTGAACGAACGACGCTTGCTGCTGGCGCTGTGCTGTGGCGCGGCAGCATCGGGCCCGACGGGGATACGTCCGGCGTGGAGGTCGCCTGCATCCACCGCCCGCATTACGACGATTGGTCGCTGGCCAAGGGCAAGGTTGACCCAGGCGAGTCACTTCCGACGACGGCGGTGCGTGAGATCCTGGAGGAGACGGGCTACCGGGTGCGTTTGGGCAAGCTTTTGGGCAAGACGATTTACCCGGTGAAAAGGACAACTAAGGTTGTTTACTACTGGACAGGTGAGGTTATCGGCGGCGAGTTTGAAAAAAACGGGGAGGTTGATGAGATCCGCTGGCTTCCGATAGATGCTGCCTGTGATCTGTTGACTTACGATCTTGACCGCCAGGTGCTTCGCAAGGCCCAAAAGCGCTTCAGCATGCCCGCCGATGCACGTATCCTCTACGTGCGCCACGCCCGCGCCCATGACCGGGAGAAGTGGGCGGGCAACGACGATTTGCGCCCGCTGGATAAGAAGGGCCGGCGCCAGTCCGAGATGCTCGTGCCGATGCTTTCGCCTTTTGAGCCGACGCGGATCTACTCCGCGTTGCCGGATCGTTGCCAGGCCACGGTCGCCCCGCTTGCCGACGAACTCAGCTTGGACGTCACCGTGGATAAACGCTTCGGCGACGAGGGCTGGGCCGAAAGTCAGGTGGAGGCGAAGAAGGCCTTTATGGAGGTTGTTCAGCAGGGCGGAATCAGCGTGATCTGTGGGCAGGGCACGATTATGCCCCAGATGATTGGGTGGTTGTCTGCCGAGGGTCGCCTCCCCATCGACTCCGCTATCGAGGTGAAAAAGTCCGGCGTGTGGTCGTTGTCCTTCCACGGCGGCGAGCTCACCGGCGCGGATTACATGCCCTCTCCCTTGCCGGTCCAGTAGGCGGTTGCTTCCTCGAAAGGAGCCATTGTTTCCCATGGCTTTCACCCCAGTTACTCACCAACGCATTGAGGCGCTGCTTACTGAGGCTGGCCTTAGCCACTTCCGTGGCGACGCCGACGGCGAGATTCGCACCGCTTTTCCTGGTTTGGTGTGCTTCTTCCAACTCGACAGTGTCGGCTTTAAGGTCACGACCCGGTGGTTGGCCACCGCCCGAAAGCCGAAGGACGTGCTCAATTTGCGTATTGCCGCCAACGAGTTGAATCGCACAACGCCATTGGTGCGGGTGCATGCAGTGCCGCGCGACGACGGCTCCACGCTTGCCCTTTTTGAGGCTCCTTTTTTCACCTCCGGCGGGGTCAGCGACACGCAACTGCGTGGCATGCTGAGTTTTTATTTCACTGTCATCCGCGAGCTTGGCAAGGCCCTTGAGGCGAAGCTGCCGCACATCCTCGATGCCGCAGTAACGGAGGACACCAGCGATGACGACGCGAAGGAAAAGGAGTTCTAAGGCATGAGTGAGACCTCGCCTGTGACCTTGGATCGCGCCCGGGAGCTCTTTCGCGCCAACGGGTGGAAGTTCCAGGAGTCCGACAGCCCCCACACGTTCTACACGGGTTTTTACGGTGTCACCTTGGAGGTGCACTACGCCGCGCCGAACGTGAACATGGTAACTACGGTGGCTGTCGATGTAATTGGCGTTGATCGCTTTCCCGACGTCCTTAGCTGGGCGGAGGGCTTTAACGCCAGCCATACCTTCCCCAGCGTGTTCGCTTTGAAAGACCCCGCGCGGGATAAGGCGGCGCTGGGGGTGTCTTACGCGCTGCCCGGCTACTGGGAGTACAGCGACAAGCAGTTCGCCGACCACGTCTCCACCGGTATTCAAGGCATCATCACGGCGGTGACCGAGTTTTTGGCGGAGTTCGCCCCAGCCGTGCTCCAGCAACTCGATCTGCCGGGCGGGGCTGGGGATTAAACGCGCGGCTTGTAGGCGGGGCGGGTTTTTTCGAAGTTTTCGATGGAGGGCGCCTCACGAAGCGTGATGCCGATGTCGTCGAGACCTTCCATGAGGCGGTAGCGCACGTAGTCGTCCACGTCGAAGGTGAAGGTGTTTTCCCCGACGGTGACGGTGCGATCCACCAAAGAAACCGTGACTTCAAGGCCTGGGTTTTGTTCGAGTTGCTTCCACACCAACTCGATGTCGGCTTCGCTCATCACTCCGGCCAATAGGCCTGCTTTGCCGGAGTTGCCGCGGAAGATGTCTGCAAAACGCGGGCTGAAAACGGCGCGGAAACCGTAGTCGTTGAGTGCCCACACGGCGTGTTCGCGCGATGATCCGGTGCCGAAGTCCGGCCCGGTAAACAGCACGGATCCGCCGGCGAACTCTTTGCGGTTGAGCACAAAGTCCGGCTCGTTGTTGCGCCAGTTGGAAAACAGGGCGTCTTCGAAGCCGGTGCGGGAGACGGATTTGAGAAAGTGCGCGGGGATGATTTGGTCAGTGTCCACATTCGAGCGTTTCAGTGGCACGCCGATGCCGGTGTGGGTGATGAATTTCTCCATTGCTGTGCGCTCCTTAGTTCAAATCGGCTGGGCTGGCGAGGTGGCCGGCGACGGCTGTCGCGGCGGCAACTAGGGGCGAGACGAGGTGGGTGCGCCCGCCCGGGCCTTGGCGTCCCTCGAAATTGCGGTTGGAGGTTGATGCGCAGCGCTCGCCGGGGCGAAGCTGGTCAGGGTTCATGCCGAGGCACATCGAGCAGCCGGCGGTGCGCCACTCTGCACCGAATTCTTTGAAGATGGTGTGCAGGCCTTCTTCTTCGGCCTGGTTTTTCACCATGGTTGAAGATGGCACGACCATCATGCGCACCCCTTTGGCGATGCGGCGGCCTTTGAGCACTGCGGCGGCGGCGCGCAAGTCCTCGATGCGGGCGTTGGTACACGAACCCAAAAAGACTGAGTCGATGGGGATGTCGCGCAGTGGGGTGCCAGGGGTCAAATCCATGTAACGCAAGGCTTTTTCCGCCGCCGCTTTGGATGTCTCATCTCCGAAAGATTCCGGGTTGGGGACTTTCTCGCCCAAGGGCAGTCCTTGGCCGGGGTTGGTGCCCCAGGTGACGAAGGGAGTGAGCGCGGAGCCGTCGATATCGACGACGGTGTCGAATGTGGCGCCTTCATCGGTGGGCAGTGTTGACCAGTAGGCAACCGCTTCGTCCCAATCCGCGCCGGTTGGCGCGTACTCGCGGCCCTTGAGGTAGTCGAAGGTCGTCTGGTCGGGGGCGACCATACCGGCGCGCGCTCCCGCCTCGATGGACATGTTGCAGATGGTCATGCGGGCTTCCATTGACAGTTTCCGGATCGCTTCGCCGCGGTACTCGATGATGTGGCCTTGCCCGCCGTTGGTGCCGATCTTCGCGATGATTGCCAAGATCAGGTCTTTGGCCGTCACACCTTGACGCAACTCGCCGCTGACGTTGATGGCCATTGTTTTAAAGGGGCGCAGCGGCAGGGTCTGGGTGGCCATGACGTGCTCGACTTCGGAGGTGCCAATGCCCATGGCGATGGAACCGAAGGCGCCGTGGGTGGAGGTGTGGGAATCCCCGCACACGATGGTCATGCCCGGCTGGGTGATTCCTAACTGTGGCCCCACGGTGTGGACGATGCCTTGTTTCACGTCCCCCATTTGGTGCAGTTTGACGCCGAACTCGGCGCAGTTTTTGCGCAGCGTCTCCACTTGGGTTCGAGATGTCGGGTCTTGGATTTCGAGCAGGTTGCCGGATTTGACGCCGAGGGTGGGGACGTTGTGGTCTTCGGTGGCGAGGTGTAGCTCCGGGTGGCGCAGGGTGCGCCCGGCCAGGCGCAGGCCGTCGAAAGCCTGCGGGGAGGTCACCTCGTGGAGGAGCTGGAAGTCAATGTAGATAAGGTCGGGGTCTGCGCCCTCCCCCTTGGTCACGATGTGATCGCGCCAGACTTTCTCCGCCAAGGTCATCGGTTTGTCCGACATCCGCTTCTCCTTCCAGTCTTCCCATCGTGTGAGATGGTAAGGTTCATTGTGTGAGACAGTATAGCGAAGATTCCGGGATCAAAGTATTGGACCGCGCAATCGCAATCATGCGCTCCATTTCCGCAGGCGAGAAAATGCTTGCGGAACTCAGCAGCGACACTGGGCTACCCCGAGCCACGACACACCGCATCGCGACCGCACTCGAAGTCCACCACATTCTCGCCCGCACCGAATCCGGCGCCTGGACGATCGGGCCCGCACTGGCCAGCTACGTCACGCAAACCTCCCCGCAGCTTTTATCGGCCGCCGCTTCCCTGATGCGCGACCTCGTGGCACAAACAGGTGAATCGGTGCAGCTCTACCAGCTCACCGGCAACACACGCACCTGCATCGCCGCCGAGGAACCCACCAGCGGATTGACCTACACAGTGCCGGTCGGGTCACAGCTACCGCTGACCGCAGGCTCTGCCGCGCGCGTCTTCGCCGCACACGGTCTCCTCGACGACTCCGTTTCCTTCCCCGAGGAGGAACTCGCCCCGGTCCGCGAAACAGGACTGGCCGAATCAGTCGCGGAGCGCGAAGTAGGCCTTGCAAGCGTGTCCACCGCCATTGTGGACTCCACCGGAAAGGTTGTGGCTGTCCTTTCCATCTCCGGGCCCACCGAACGCCTCCACCCAAGCCCCATTGCCAAATGGGGCAAAGTGCTGCGCGCGGCAGCCAAGAAACTCAACACGCAGCTCTAACCTTCCCTCCGGTCAATCAAATCAAGGGTGCGCTCGGGCCACACCACGTTTTTCGCCAACGGAATTTGGTGCGAAGCCGACTCCAAGATGTGCATGAAATAGCCAGCGGTGTTCGGGATCGCCACGATGTCACCAGCCGCCACCCCGCGCGGGAAACGGATCTTGCGGCGCAAAATCAACTCGTCTTCAATACAGTAAGCACCCACCAAAAACGCCTCCACCTCCGCAGAAGGCTCACTTCGTTGCACCAGGATCGGATCGATGAGGTAGTCATCCGACGTGGTACGGCACTGAGTGCGGTTCATGTGCACCCCCACCAAGGGGACACCATCGCTGCGGGTTTTAACGAAAGCGACTTGGGCGAGGATCAGCCCACAGCCGTCGAGAAGCGAGCGGCCCGGCTCAAGGTGCAAGCGCAAATTGCGGCCAATGAGACCCTCCGCGATGCCGTCATCAAGCACGTGCCGAAGCCACTGCCCGCGCGTAGGCTCTTGCCAATAAGGATAGGTAGTGCTCAGCGGATCAGCCTTCCACGTAAACGGCTCAGCGAAGCCGCTTCGCTGCGCCTCAATCGCCTCGTGGTAGGCCTCCCACTGCTCTTTGCGGGCGATGTAGCTCATCGGCACTCCCCCACCAAGGTCAATAAACGCAGGGCTATGACCTGCCTCGCGCAAAATGTCGATGAGCCCGAAACACTCCCGCAGCGCCGCACTGCGCTCCTTGGCCGCGTAACCATGCAAATGAACATGCACACCGACAACGCGCACATTGGAATCAGGCCGCGCAAGGTGGCGTGCCCAGCGGTGGGACAACTCCCCAAAACGGGTGGGCATCATGCGCGTCGGATCAGGGGCAAGGCGCGGCGCAACGACAGCGACCCGATTTCCGGCCAGCGCCCGAATCCGATCGTATTCCTCAAGGCTGTCTACGGAGATCACCACACCGTTATCAATGGCCAGCCGCAGCAGCGCATCCGGCTTCATGGCAGCAGACAGAATAATGCGCTCACCCGGCACATCACGGCCCAGCACTTGCCGCAGCTCATTTTCACTGGCCACATCCACACCGTGCCCGGCGTCTCGCACCGTGTCCACAAAGGTCAAAGCCTTGTTCGCCTTACGCGCGTAGAAGATCTTCAGCTCCACCCCCGCCTCGGCCGCAGCACCCACAAGCTCATCGACATTGCGCAACATAGGCGAAGGATCCAGCACGTTAACGGGGCTTGAGAAGTCCTCGACAAGGCTAAGGCACGCCTGCGCATCCGCCACCAGTTCTTCCGCCCACGGCTCCAAACGCGCTTGCAAAGGAGGCATCCCGTGGACCCGCTCCGCGTCATCGAGTGCCGCCCGGCTAACGCGGCGTGCCCAACCGGGAATGACCTCGTGGGCGCCGCGGCGCAGCGTATCGTGTCCCACAATCCACCCTTCACTCATCCGCCCAGCCGCCGCAATGTGTTCACACTCCACCAGAGTGCCGTCGCGGCCGACCATGATGGAGTTCGTCTCCTCATGTATCCGAGCGATGCCACTTTCAGCCAACCACCCAACAAGGGTTCCCGGCACGGCGCCAGGTGCGGCGTTGACCGCATCGATAACCACATTGGCCCCCACCTGCGCCGCCAAGGAGGAAAGGTCATCTTCGCCGCGCCCCAAAAGGTCAGTACGGATCCGGTTGGCGTCAATCATTTCCAGCACCTCCCGCGCTGTCTCGGCGGGCGGGCCGAAAGCGACACGCTCCAAACGACGAGTCAACGCACCGAAGGATGCACCGCCGAGGCTATCGCGCCCGCCGAAAGATGCACGGTCGACAATGGCGTCGTAGGCGCTGCGAAAGGCGTAGCCCACAGCCGCCGCCGGGGTCCACGGCGCGACGCGCTGCGCCACAGCCAGGGAGCGGCGCAAATCCTCCACCGGGTCGGCTCCGTCGCTGCCGTTTAGCACCGCGCGGATAGCTGCCGGGTCGGGCTCACCCTCGCCCAACAACGCCAACACCTCGGCGGCGTACACCTCCAGGGCGCTGCGCAAACCTTGGAGGTTCTCGGTGGTGCGGATCTCGCACATTGCCTGCTCCCGCGCGCCTGCCAGTTGCTCCTCCTCCTCTGCGCTGGGCAGCGCTTTGACGTCCATGAACCGGCCCGTGCGGTTGAGCGGATAAAAAACGCCCGCCTTTGCGTGGCGTACCACGTCAATGAAGGTCAAAGCAGCGCCACGCACTATCACGGTGTCTTTTTCCGTCAGCGCAGCTAACTTTTCCGCCTCATACGCAGAAATGACGCGCTCTACGCCCAAAATGTCGGTGTTGAGCGCACCCGGCCAGGTCTGGCTGTGGCCTGTGGTGATGAGCACCTCCGCGAAAAGTTGCCCAGCGATGCGTACACCGTTTGCGACAACTTCCAGCTTGTCGACGCGGTGGTTGAAAAACTCAAGCGTGCAGCCCACCGGCACGTTTTTGCTCAGCGCAGCCCAAGACGCGGCGATGAATCGGCCGACTTCGCGGCGCGGCGGGAAAGAGTCGTGTTTTCCTCGCCACTTGTTGAAGGAGCCGAGTTGCGTCTGTATCACTTCTGCGGGCACGTTGAGCAGCCACTTTTCCGGCAGGTCAGGTTGAAAGGCGCCGGTGGCGCTCGCAGTGGGAAGGGGCCCGTCGTTAAACACACTGATGTCGAGGTGGGCTCCGCGTTCGCGGGCGCGCGAGAGCAGTTCCTCGGCTGCCCACAGTCCGCGCGGTCCCGCTCCGACTATTGCTACGGCGAGGGCTGCCTTCATTTTTGGACGTTCCTTTCGACCCATTCGTCGTTGTATACCGTATCGAGGTAGGCGCGGCCGTCATCGTGAAAAATGGCGGCTATTTCCGCGCCCGGGTTGTTGCGCACCAGCTTGTCGACGCCCACGCACACCGCCCCACCCGAAGCCCCCGGCAAAAAACCTGTCGTGCGGGCGGTTTTCCGCGCGGCCGCAACGGCGTCGGCGGCGCAGACACGGATGATGTCATCGGGGGTGACGTGGCGTGAAAGATCCGTTACCACACCGGCCCCATAGCCGGGCAGGACGCGCTGTCCGCGGGCGCCGTTGAAAAGCACCGAGCCTTCAGCGTCGACGGCGACAATGCGGGTGCCTAAGCCGTGTTCTTTAGCGAAGCGTTGGCAGCCCCCAATGGTGCCCGTGGTGCTAACGGCCGCGACCACAAAATCTGGGGCGTGGCCAAGTTGCTCAACAATCTCACGCATGGTGCCTTCGCTATGGGCGACAAACGCCGCCTGGTTGGAGTACTGGTCGAGGTTGACCGCGCCGAGTTCTTTGACGAGGGCGGCGGCTTTCATGCGGCGTGCCTGCAGCCAGTCCCCGGTGCTCGGGTCGGGGGCAGTGACCTTGTGGATGGTCGCGCCGAGGGCGCTCATGTGGGCCAAGGTGACACGGTTGGCGCGCGGATCAACGACGCAGTGGAAGTCGTAGCCGCCCAGGGCGGCCTCGCGGGCGAGGGCCACACCTAGGTTTCCGGAACTAGATTCAACCATCACCGCCCCGGGGGTGAGCACCCCGCGCTGGATGGCATCGCTGACAAGAGCGCGGGCAGTGCGATCCTTGGCACTGCCGCCCGGATTGAAACTCTCCAGCTTCGCCCACACGCGGCAGCCTTGTTCGCCCTCCAGCGAATACAGCCGCACGAGAGGTGTGTGTCCAACGGCCGAGAGCAGATCCGACCCTGTGTCATAAAGCATGGCCTTCATCTTATGGCGATGTAAGGCAGCAAACCGGCAGGCGGTGTAGCGGGTGGGTGAGAAGGTACCCAAAGGGAGTACTATCGACGCGTGGTTAAAAGCGGCGAAATTCTGGCAAGGGACATCCGACGGCTGATGCGTGTGCCGCGCGCCATCATCATCATTATCGGCGTGCTGGTCACCCCGGCACTCTACGCCTGGTTCAACATCAACGCCTTTTGGGACCCCTACGAGCAAACGCGAAACATTCACATTGCCGTGGTCAACCAAGACCGCGGCGCTTCCACCGAGCAAATCGGGGATGTTGATGTGGGCGGCCAAATTGTCGAAGAACTCAAAGAAAACGACGCGATCGGTTGGGAGTTCGTCGACGAAAGCCGTGCTCACGAGGGCCTCAAACGCGGTGAGTTCTACGCCGTGTTCCTCATCCCGCCTTCATTTAGTGAGGATTTTTTAAGCCTGACCAGCGGCACCTACACCCAGCCGGTGTTGGAATACTACGTCAACGAAAAAACTAACGGAGTCTCCCCCGCCATCACCGACACGGGTGCTACTGCGGTGGAGACTTCAGTAACCGAAGCATTTAAGAAGAAGGTTGGCGAGGCCGCCGCCGCTGAACTGCGCGACGCCGGGGTGAGTTTGCGCGCCAATGCGCAGGAGGTGCGCGACGAGACTGGAGGCGGCCTCGGTCAGGTCGCCGCCGATTTGGACGCCGCCAGCGAGCGGGTTTCTGCGATGCGTGGCTCCGTCGAAAGTGCCCGCCCCGTCGTCACTGAGCTCAACAATGTTGTCACCTCCGTTGACACCGCCCTCGGCGAAATAGGCACCGCACTCGGTGACAGCGAGGCGCTCGTGCGGGAGCTGGAGGCCACCTCCGCTGATTTCGCCGCCGCGAACTCCACCGCTTTCATCGAATCCGCCAATGCGGTGAGCACGGGTGCCGCCGCTGCTCAGGCCTCCATCGCGGGAGCGACCGACCAACTCTATACGGTTAAGCGTCGCGCTCAGGTTCTGGCGAACGAGATCGACGGCGTAGTCACCCAGGGCGAGGCCGCCTCCGCGCAATTGCGCGCCTTGTCAACGGTTGCTCCTTTATCGCCGCAGATCAAAGGCAATATTGACGCTGCAATCGGGGTGCTTGATCAACGCACAGACGCTTCCCGGGCGGTGTTAGACAGCCTCAATCAGCTCGACGCCAACTCCACCGCCGCACTGGGCTCGCTTGAAGCGCTCGGCCAATCCTTGCAAAAGGCCACCGCCGAATCGAGCGAAACTGCCCGCGCCGCCAGCCGCCAGCTCGCCTCTACCGTGCCCGCCGTCAACGCCTCCTTGGCAAGGCTTTCCGGCAACCTGGCTACCGTCCAAGGCGCCGTGCGAAGCCAGCAGGCCCTGACGGATGAAACGACCGAGTTGTTGGCTGGGGTGGATCGCCAACTTGGGGCGTCGACAAGCGTGCTCGACGAAGTTGCAGGAAACCTCAACACACTTGCTAACGGCGCCCGCGACGCACAAAGCGACGTGGCCTTGCTGTTGTCCACCTCCGACTCGGACGCCCTCAACACCGTCACCGGGCTCAACTCCCTAAAGATCGGCGAATACATCGCATCGCCCATCAACGTTGAGCAGCAGCCGCTTTTCCCCACCGACAACTACGGCAGTTCCATGGCTGCGTTTTTTACCAACTTGGCCCTGTGGATCGGCGTGTTCGTGCTCACCATCATTTTCCGCGTCGAAGTCGACCTGGAAGGCTTCCGGCGCCTCACCGTCGGCCAGGCTTACATGGGCCGCTTCATGCTTTTTGCCACTCTCGCCGTCGCCCAGGCCGTGGTGGTCTCTGTGGGAAACATGGCCTTCGGTGTGCAAATGATTTCCGCCCCCGCATTTTTGCTCACCGCCGTAGCCACCAGCGTGGCCTACACCGGCATCATCTACGCACTCGTCTCGGCGTTGGGGCACATCGGGCGCGGACTAACAGTTTTCCTTGTGCTCATCCAAATCCCTGGCGCCTCCGGGCTCTACCCCATCGAACTCATGCCTGGCTTTTTCCAGCGCATCTACCCCTTCTTGCCGTTTCGCTACGGAATCGACGCCATGCGCGAGACCATCGCAGGTTTCTCCGGCGGCTCCTACATGAAGTGCATGGGTGCGCTGGCGGTGATGTCGCTGGTAGCTTTGACCCTCGGCTGGTTGTTCCGGCGCACCTCCTCACACGCAAATCACCTTTTCAACCGGGAATTGGAGCGCACCAACCTGATCAGCAATGAAAACGTTGAAGTCATGGGCTCCCCTTATCGAATTTCAGATATCGTCGCTGCGCTGGCGGACCGTGAGGAGTTCAACGCCGGGGTCACACGCCGCTCCCATTTCCTGCGGGAGCACTACCACACGCTCATCGCTGCGGGCCTCGGCGCGGGTGTCGTGGGAATTTGCATCATCACTCTCATGGCGCAGATTTTGCCCACCGACAAATCAGTCATGCTGGCGGTGGCCGTCGGCTGGACACTTCTGACTATTTTCTACTTGGGGTCGGTGGAGTACCTCATGCGCAGCCTGACGGACTCGGAGGAAGTGTCGCGGTTGAAAGACAGTGAGCTGCGTGACGTAGTGGTCCACAGTCACGATTCCGGCCCCGCTAGGGCTGAAACCGCAGGAGGCAAGCAGTAATGAGGGCAGCACTTTCCATTGCCGCAAATGATCTGCGGCGTCTTTACACCAACGTCATGGCGGCGATTGTCATGATCGGGCTCATCGCCCTGCCTTGTTTCTTTGTTTGGTTCAACGTGCTGGCAACCTGGGATCCTTTCGGCAACACTGAGCGGTTGAAGGTCGCGGTGGCTAACGCCGACCGCGGCCACACCAGCGAGCTGACGCCTTTAAACGTCAACGTCGGCGATATGGTTTTGTCTAAGCTTTACCGCGACCGGGAAATGGATTGGGTAATTACTGACCCGCAGCGTGCGGTTGAAGGGGCCAAATCCGGCGAATACTACGCCGCGATCGTGCTTCCAGAAACGCTCAGCGAGGACATGTTCAACTTCTACGCCACCAATGCGCAACCCAGCACTATCCATCTTTACGTCAACGAGAAGAAGAACCCGATTTCTCCCCTGCTGGTTTCCTCCGGCACTAATGACGTCAGCGCGCAAATCAACGCCTCGTTTACCCGCACACTGTCCGAGGTTTCCTTCGGGCTGATTGAGTCGGCGGGCGAAGTCATCACCGACGGGGAGACCACCCGCGCCTTGGGCAATCTTGAAACGCGGGTGGGCAACGTGCGCGACCAACTTCTCTCTGGGGCATCCACGGTAGATGCTCTTGCAGCACTGACCGAGTCAAGTGTGCCGCTTGTTGAGGGCGCTGAGCGTCTCGCGTCCTCCGTCGGGGCTAACTTGGGGCAAGTCCAACTCACCGGCTTGAGCCCTTCGGGCGTTTCCGGCACTGAGCTTGGTGCTGGCGCCGATGCGTTAGGGGCAACTCTTGCCGCTACCGCCGATAGTTACGCTGCCGTCGGTGAGCGTGTTGACCAGTTGCTGGCCAACACAGGCGCCGCCTCGGAATCCACTGCCGCCGCATTGACGCAGGCCGCCGGCCGCGTTGATGTCCAAATTCGGCAGTACACGGCGCTGCGTGACCAGCTCGACCGTGATCTTGCCCCGGTCCTGCCGCTGCCGGCCCGCCCGCAGCTCACTGAAGTCACCGCCGCCCTCGACGAGGCGATCGCCCGGCAAACCGGGGTGCGCGACAGGCTTAACGACGCCGCCGCAAACCTCACAGCCGGCACCGGCGACAGCGGCGACCGCCAGGAGATCAAGGACTCTATCGCGAGTGCCCGTGAATCGTTAGACGCGGCACGCACCACCTTCGACACGCGCATCACACCACAATTGGAAACATTGTCGGGCTCGGTGAGCATGATTCAAGGCAGCGTCGACAAAGCCCGCGCCGACATGGGCGGGGTTGCCCGCGCTTTGGATGACAGGCCCGGCTCGCTGCGCGAGTCATTGTCCACAACCAGCGCGAATCTGCGCACCATGGCTGATTCTTTGCGCAGTAGTGCGGCGACGATGAACAGCGCGCAGCAAAAAATCGCCGCAGCTCGCGACGGCGGAGATTTAAGCGAACTCGCCGATTTGGTTTCTCAGCGGCCGCAAGAGCTTGCCGACGCCTTCGTTCACCCCATCAAGGTCGAGCGCAACGCCGTGTTTCCGCGGGTGAGCTTCGGAGCGGGCATGGCCCCGCTCTACACCATGCTTGCTTTGTGGGTCGGTGCACTTCTCACCGCCGTCGCCCTGCGCTTCGACGAGGACTCCATCGAGCAAAACGTGACGGCAAATGAGAACCTTCACCGGGCGCAGATCTACTTCGGCCGCTACCTCACCTTCGCCGCAACAGGGCTGATCCAATCGACACTGATCGTGGCCGGACTTATTGCCTACGTGGAGCTTGAACCTGCCCACAGTTTCCTGCTGTATGTTGCGGCATGGGTGTCCTCGCTGGTCTATCACCTCATCTGTTATTCGCTTGTGTTGGCGTTGAGCAACGCCGGGAAAGCCATCGGCGTATTGATTCTTGTGTTGCAAGTCTCCGCGGCGGGAGGTGCCTACCCATTGCCGCTTCTTCCTGGCTGGGTGCAAGCACTCAGCCCCTGGCTGCCCGCTACCTACTCAATTGCGGCTATGCGCGCGGCGATCTTCGGCACCTACGAAGGAGACTTCCTCACAGCCCTCGGCATGCTGTTGCTCTTTGCCTTGCCCTTCCTTTTGCTCGGCCTGGTGCTGCGCGAAAAGCTGCGCCCGGCGATAGCCAAAATGGACGGCGCGGTGGCGAAAACGAAGGTGATGATGACGTAGTGGTTGCGCGGGACCCGTGGTGGCAGCCCGCTTGGACACTTTCATCGCCGGCAACGCGGCGCGCGCTGTGAGATATTTGCGTCAACAAAACAGAGCTTGTCGACGCCACCTTCACCCCCACGACCAAAGTAGACATCCTGGGGCAAAAACAGCGCAGCGCCAACGTGGGCCCGACCGGCTAGAGCCCCGCCCGGCTTGGGCGCGCTCACCTTGGGGGCGAAGAAGCACAACGGGGGCTTTAACTCCAACACGGCAGACGATATGGATTCAGCCGCCGTGTTCGAGCGGAATAAGTCTAGGCGCGTAGCCGAGTGCCGCACACCCCCAGCTTCCATTCCACCGCAACAAAAGCAAAAAGATACACCCAGCGAATCCTCACCGGCTGCCCCGTTAGTCAGCGTGGCATCTAACCACGAAGTGGTACCCCGTACGGGATTTGAACCCGTGTTACCGCCGTGAGAGGGCGACGTCCTAGGCCGCTAGACGAACGGGGCTTGTTCCTTTGTCGTTTGCGACTCGTTAAACTTAAAGCACCGTGCCTGAAATCTACAAATCATCAGGCCAGTTACGTTTCTTTATTGCACTCCAATGGCGGGTCCGATGGTGCGCCAACTGGTGCGCATTTCCAATTCGAACAGGCCCCAGGTGTGGGTGCCTTCCGGGGTTTCGAACCAGTCGACGTCAAGGCCTGCCCGGCGCGCTTCAGAGGCGAAGTGTGCCGAGCTGGCGTAGGAGGATCCTTCGATAACCCTGGGGGCACCGAGACGTTTGGTGCGTCAGGACAATCCTGCCCCACCGTCGATTTTTCCGGGCACTCCCATGGAGGCGCCGACAAAGAAGGCTACATTTTTCAGGTTGAGTACTGCGGAGTGTTTCACCCACGCTTCGTTGCCTGGAAGTCCCCACATGTTGAGCGGGTTTCCTCCGTTCATGTCTACGGCTGCGGAGGTCCATGCTCCACCAAGCAGGCCGGTGGTGGCGGGGCAGCCTGAGTAGGATCCAGCGGCGACGAAGCGTTACGGGTCGAATCCCGCGATAGAGATGGCTGGGCCGCCCGACATGGAAATCCCGGCGATTGCGTCGCGGCTAGTGCCGTGGAAGGTGGCGTCGATAAGCGGCGGCAGCTCTTTAGTCATATACGTCAACCATTTGTTGAGACCCGTTT
This sequence comes from Corynebacterium sp. BD556, assembly GCF_038452275.1. Lineage (NCBI taxonomy): Bacteria > Bacillati > Actinomycetota > Actinomycetes > Mycobacteriales > Corynebacteriaceae > Corynebacterium > Corynebacterium mayonis. Next base: position 623,079 of record NZ_CP141643.1, on the reverse strand, counting down.
TCGGGTCTTCGCGGTACCAATCGGCCTGCATGGAGGATATGGAACCCTTCGGAGTGACCACGTTGACATGTTTGGTGGCGAAGAAAGACTCGTAATCCGAGGAATTGTGCCACGTAAAACCGCCGCCAGCGCCGTCGGCACCCATCATCAAGTAGAAGGTGGGCCGCGGTTCGGTGCTGTCTGTGCCGCCGGGCAAAAGGATGTCGTTTTTTACCTCACGGCCCATCGACGGTAAAACCTGTGAGCTCATAGAGATCGCCGCGGATGTGTTCAAGCTCAACGAGCTGCCCACCACGCCAACGCCCTGGTACAGCGAGGAACCGAAGATGCCGCGGCCAAGAATGGCCAACAGCAGGGCGGGCACCGCCAGCAGGGGAACCTGCGAAAACACGCTTAAGTGAGCCAAGGGCACACTCGCCCAATCCAACACCGTGGAACCTGTTTAGCTGGGCAACCCCGTGATCACCGAGGACAGTGGGTTGACCGACGACAAACTGTGGTTTTGCGGCGGCAGCGCCTGAGCGCCAGCAGAGACAAGCCCGGGGCTAAGCGCTACTCCAGCGGCAAGAGCGATGGAAAGCGGGCGGGAAATAGTGCCCATTGGGCACACGCTACTGCATGCCCAAGCCAGCACCTGCCCAACCTGCGACCGCAGCAGCAACGACCACAGCCCACGCAGGGGTTCGAAACGCCTGCAAAGCAGCAAACGCGGCAATGGCCAGCGCCATAGTCGCAGGCCCCGTCACACCCGCGGTAAAGACCGGACTGTACAGCGCCGCACCCAAAAGGCCCACCACCGCAGCATTCGCACCAGCAAGCACCCCGGCGGCTGCGCGGTGGTGGCGCAGCCTTTCCCAATAAGGCAGCGCCCCCAACACCAACAGCGCCGCCGGCAAGAAGATCGAGACGGTGGCCAGGGTCGCACCCCACCACCAACTAATGCCCTGCGAGCTGGCCCCCAGATACGAAGCAAAAGTAAACAGCGGGCCGGGCACGGCCTGGGCAGCACCATAACCAGCGAGGAAAACATCGCGGCTGACCAGGTCGGTGGGCACGGTCGCCTGCTCCAAAAGCGGCAGCACCACGTGACCCCCGCCGAAAACCAACGCACCTGAACGGTAGAAGGTGGCCATAATAGCCGCACCCACACCACCTGTTGCGCCAGCGAGCCACGGCAAACCAACCAACAGCAACCCAAAGAGCACAAGGCTGGCAAGCCCGACTGCCTTAGGTACTGGCGAGGCCGCGGCGGGTTCTTGTTGGGCCTGCGGTTTTGTTTTCAGCGCTAACCCCGCCGCAGCGCCACAAGCAATCGCCGCTACCTGGGCCGCCGGGTGCGCGATGAGAAGCACTACCGCCGCTGCCGCCGCCGCAATTAGCGCCCGCCATTTATCCGTGAGCAAATTTTTCGCCATGCCGAAAACAGCGTGGGCCACCACGGCCACCGCCGCCGCCTTCAACCCCACAATCCAACCCGCACCTTCAACATCACCCAGGTATCCAACGCCTAACGCGAAGGCCACCAAAGCCACCACCGAGGGCATGGTGAAGGCGAACCACGCCGCAGCCAGACCCGCATAACCCGCGCGGCGAAGCCCCACCGCCATACCTACTTGGCTCGAAGCGGGCCCGGGCAAAAACTGACACAGAGCAACCAAATCTGCGTACTCGCGCTCCCCCAGCCATTTGCGGCGGGTAACAAACTCCTCGCGGAAATAACCCAAGTGGGCCACCGGCCCGCCAAAGGAGGTCACGCCGAGGCGGAGGAAAACCCAAAAGACCTCCCACAGGCGCCCCCACTTACCGGCTTGGGGCGGTACGGATAAGGATTCGCTGTCTGACACCTAAAAAGAATCGCACACCGCGCATGACCACGCAGCATAAATCTGCCTTTCTAACTGCCTCGGGGATCGGCCCCACCACGCGATGATGCTGACTGTCTAAAGGGCACTAACAATGTTGACCTTGCTCGCCCGCCTTGTGCTCTCAGACCATAGAAATGTCTGACCTATTGTGTGAGGAAAGCAAAAAGCCTTCTCGCTTTCGGGCTGTGAGCACCTTTGATAAGGCAGCGTGATCAGGGCTGCTTGCTGCATCCGTGCTTTCTTCAATCCCCTGCCTGAAATTCACGTTTCCCAGCACCTCGCTTTGCACCGCCTCAAAGGTGCGTTGGTCGAAGTTGCCGCGGATCATCGCTTTTGGCTGCGATGTGCTGGCGTCTGTGTCGCGGCGCAGCCTCGCACTGTGGCTAAGGCGAAAGGGACAACCTGGCCGTCGATGGAAAACACGGAGCCCAAGGTACGGTTGCCGGGGCTGGGTCGGAGGCTGTGCGTGGCTTGTTTTCTCCGCATTTGTGGAAGGCAGTGGGGATAAGGGGGCTAGTTGAGGCCATTTTTATTCCTTGATCTCGCTTGAGAAATAGGAAGTTTTTCGCGCGCCGGTGGTAGGCCTCTTCTTATGCGTCCACGGTTTCGGTGAGTTCGCCTCCAGCAAGCACTTGAAGTTGCGGGACCGGTACTGCACCCAGGAGGAGATTCCACTTGCTTTTCAAATTCCCTTTACGCACTTGAGGTCGCAATGCTTCACGCTGTGGGTTTGGCGCAGGCAGGAAGGAAGTCAGAATACAGCGTACAGCGCCGGTGTGAGATTAAACACCCACACTGAAAACGTATTGAAAATGCCCGGTTCTTTGCCTTTAATGAAAGTGGAATGAAAACGCTATCGCTTTAAAGGAGCACCCATGACTGAGCACAACCCTCACGACAACCACGACCACACCCACGGTGAGAACTGCGGCCACGTCGCCGTCCTGCACCGCGATCACGTCGACTACGTCCACGACGGACATATCCACCGTGAGCATGACGGACACTGGGACGAGTGCGAACCAACGCAACACCACATCCACACCGATCATCCCCATACCCACGGTGAAGGCTGCGGCCACGACGCTATTGCCCACGGCGACCACGTTGACTACATCCACGACGGACATCGCCACGCGCTTCACGACGGCCACTGGTGCGAGCACTAGACATCCACCGCACCCTTAGTTTCACTAATCGACGCCCAAAGCCGGGCCGATCGTTTTCCACGTTGCTGGGAGCTGACGGCGAAACAGCCCCCAGTTATGGGTGCCCTCGTTAAACTCATAAAAATCGACGTCAAGACCTGCTTCGCGCGACCTATCAACAAAATAGCGAGTACAGGTGTACGCGAACTGCTCATCAACAACCAATAGCGGCGCCGGGGAATCTTTCACCGGCTCGTCACTTTCAGCGGGAACACCCCGCGAAGCAGCGGCGAAAACCTTCAAGCCCCGCATGTCCTCCACACGCAACACCGGCGAATGGGCAGCCCACGCCGGGTCCGCCGAGCTGCCCCACATGTTTGTCGGGTCCGCCCCATAAAAGCGCACAGTAGATGATGCAAACGCTTGACCAAACACACCCGTAGTTGACGGGCAGCTCGAATAGGTTCCGGCCACCTTGAAACGATCATCAAGCGTGGCGATAAGCAAAGCGGGCCCACCCGACATCGACATGCCCGCAATAGCATCATTGCCGGTGCCGTAAAAGTGGGCGTCGATAAGCGCAGGAAGCTCCTTAGCCAAGTAGGTCGACCACTTGTACCGCCCGAACTTCGGATCCTCCCGCGCCCAGTCCGCCTGCTGCGAACCAATCGCGCCACGGGGCGTGACCACGTTGATCAACTTATCGCGGAAAAAATCAGGCGCGCCGCCTGCGCCCGTCCACCCGCCGCCGCCCGCGCCGCCGAGGAGGTAAAAGGTCGGGCGCGGCGCGGTGTTGTCCGGCCCTCCCTCCGGCAGGACGAGGTCGTTGGTGATGCTGCGCTGCATCGACGGCGAGTACACCGTAAGCTCCCACAAGTTATCGCGCACGTGCTCAAGGCTGACAAACTCCGCCGGCGGAGCGTCCGGATCGGGGAAGGTGTCGGCGAGATCCACGTCGCTAGAGCCCAGCTTCGAGCTGGTCTCGAAAGCGAAGCGCTCGAAGGAGAGGTAACCGACGAGCCCGCCCATGAGCGCCGAGATGAGCAGCGCGGGAAGTGCCACCGGGTGGATGTCGGAGCGGAAACTGGAAAACGCGGCGGCGATCGAGGAGGCGTCAAGCAGTGTGGAGCCGGTCTCGACAACCTCGCCGGAGGAGAGCGAGGACAAAGCGTTAGCGTCGGGTGCGGTCAGGGTGGAAGCTGTGAGGGCTGCTGCCACGCACAGGGCCACGCCGCGGCGATGAGGCTGAGGCGTTTTCACCCCCAAAACTTTACCTAATAACCACCTTGGAAACTACTTGCCGCTTCCGCAAAACTTGCCGTGTGGTGGGTTCACCCGGTGACGCTAAAGCGCCCAACCCGGAGGACCGGATTGGGCGCTTTCTTTGTACCCCGTACGGGATTTGAACCCGTGTTACCGCCGTGAGAGGGCGACGTCCTAGGCCGCTAGACGAACGGGGCATGAGGACACAGAACTAAGTTCTGCAGCTGGCCTACCTGGACTCGAACCAAGAATGACGGTACCAGAAACCGTTGTGTTGCCAATTACACCATAGGCCATCGTGTTTTAGATCCTGCAGCTCGGGCTTTTCGGCTCGCGCTGCCCTTTCTGAACAACGTGGATTACTATAGCCACCACACTGGCGGGGAGACAAATCGCCAGCTCAGTGTCGTTGGGCGTCATCTGCTAATGTCACGCGCGTTGCTATTGTGCCGCTGGGGCGTACGGCGTCGCTGCGCGCGCTGCGCGCAGGCGGGCCAGGGTGGATTCCCGGCCGAGAAGCTCCATGGACTCAAACAGCGGCGGGGAGATGGCTTCGCCGGAGATGCCCACGCGAAGCGCCCCGAAGGCGGTACGCGGTTTGAGGTCGAGGTCCTCGATGAGCGCTTTGTTCAGCGCGGCCTCGATCTTGGCGGTGGTCCACTCCCCTTCGCCGAGCACCTCGAGGGCGACAATGCCGGCGTCGAGAGGCTGGATCGCGGCCTCCTTGAGGTTTTTGCGCGCGGCTTTGTCGTTGAGTTCGAGGTCGACGTCGGCGGTGACGAGGAACTTGAGCAGGCTGTAGGCGTCGGAAAGCACTTTGATGCGTGTTTGTACGAGGTCGGCTGCGACGGCGAATTTGTCGGCTGGGTAGTCCGCGGGAAAGTCCGTGAACTCGGTGAGGTAGTCGCGCAGGCGCGCGGCGAAGTCTGCTGCTTCAAGCAGGCGGATCTGGTCGGCGTTGATCGCCTCGAGTTTTTTCTGGTCGAAGCGTGCCGGGTTGCCCAGTACGTCGGAGACGTCGAAGGCGGCGACGAGCTCGTCTGCGGTGAAGATGTCTTTGTCGGCGGATAGCGACCAGCCCAGCAAGGCAAGGTAGTTGATCATCCCCTCGGGGATGATGCCGTTGTCGCGGTGGTTAAACAAGTTGGATTCGGGGTCGCGCTTGGACAGCTTTTTGTTTCCTTGGCCCATTACGAAGGGCAGGTGGCCAAATTGCGGGGTGAAGTCTGTCACGCCGATGCGCTTGAGCGCTTCGTACATGGCCATCTGGCGCGGGGTGGAAGAAAGGAGGTCTTCGCCGCGCAATACGTGGGTGATTTGCATAAGGGCGTCGTCGACCGGGTTGACCAGGGTGTAGAGGGGTGCGCCGTTGGAGCGGGCCACCACGTAGTCGGGCTGCGTGTCGGACTTGAAGGTCACCTCGCCGCGAACCAGATCGGTCCAGGTCCAGTCTTGATCCGGCATGCGCAGGCGCCAGACGGGTTTGCGGCCTTCGGCCTCGAAGGCGGCGATTTGGGCCTCGGAAAGTTCGCGGTCGTAGTTGTCGTATCCAAGTTGCGGGTCGCGGCCTGCCGCTTTGTGGCGTTCTTGGACTTCCTCGTTGGTGGAGTAGGCCGGGTAGACCTCACCGGCTTCGATGAGCTTGTCCAGGACTTCTTTGTAGATGTCCATGCGTTGGGACTGGCGGTAGGGCTCGTGTGGGCCTCCCTTGACTACTCCTTCGTCCCAGTCGAGGCCGAGCCAGGTCAGCGAATCGATGATCGCTTGGTAGGACTCCTCGGAATCGCGGGCGGCGTCGGTGTCTTCGATGCGAAACACCAGGGTTCCTTTGGTGTGGCGCGCATAGGCCCAGTTGAATAGGGCTGTGCGCACCATGCCCACGTGTGGGGTGCCGGTGGGCGATGGGCAGAAGCGAACTCGTACGTCAGTCATGTAGGCCATGTTACTTTCCTGCCTGCCGCGTGCTGGTTTGGGAGTCTCGCCGGCGGGGGTAATGAAAATAGTTTTCATCAGTGCAGCTTGGGCGAGGTCACGGGGGTAAAGGCTTAATGGAATCTATTTCCATTAGCTATCTTAAGGCCCATAGCTGACCACCCGACCCGACAAAGAAAGGGACCATGTCCGTGCCTCGCCACCTCCGCGTCGCCATCGCCGCGCTGACTACCGCCGCGCTTATCTCCCCCATCACCGCAGCCGTCGCCACAGCCGGGCCCGACGACGGCAAGACAGTCGCCACCAAATCGCATGTCGACGCCCCCAAAACCTACTGGCAAGGCGACACCTTCGACCTGAAAACCTCCTTCAGGGACACCACCGTCGGCCTCAACGAATCCGTGGTGTGGATTGGTAAAGGCTGGGGCCGAGCAGGCCAAAGCCAGTACCAGTTCACCGTGCCCGAAAACCCGAAAATGTCCTTCTTGGGCGCCCCCGGCGACACCGTCTACTCCGCCCCCGCTGTCAGCTCAGGCAACCACGACCCGGTCTGGCTCGGCTTCGGCGCGGACACCGACATTCCCGTTGACACCTTCCGCGACGGCTACGCCACACTCGACTTGGTATCCGTCGACGGCCCGGGCCGAGTAGACATGTTCACCTGGTACGACGATCCGGCTGGTTTCCGCCACATGCTTTCCTCGGCCAGTGACGGACCCCGCTCAGCTCTTTTAACCGCCGGCACGCACACCCACAACTACACCACCTTCACCAAACCTGGCCGCTACGCTTTGACGTTTCGCACGGTTGCGCGCGACACCCACGGCAAGCTCATTTCCTCGCAGCTTTCCACGCTCGCCATCCAGGTCGGCGGGCAGCAGCCGCGAGAGACTCCGACCCCGTCCACCCAGCAACGCTACGAGGCCGCTCCCGCCGGCAACCTCACCGACGCGGACTACACTTTCTCCGCCGCCGCGCTGCCTCAACCTTCACGCGACGGCGATAACAACCTCACCCGCCTGAGTTTTACTTCGAAGGACAGCACGTTAAAAGGCACGCTGACTTTGCTTATCGACGGCCACTTCCTCACCGACCTCCCAGTCGACAACGGCGAGGCCACCTGGGATGAGATGCTGGTCCCCGAAACCTCCCAATTGCAGGCCGTGTTCACCCCGGCAGGTGAAGGTGCGCGCTGGTCCTCACCGGCCCTTACCGTCGAGACGGGCCGAGAGTCCTCTGTAAGTTCCAGCGCGGGCGAAGCCGCGATCATGGAACCGACACAGCCTGAGATCAACACAGATTTGGCCCTTGAGCCTCACGAACTGGTAGACACTTCCTTTACCGCGGAGATCACCCCGGCGGAAGAAGACGGCTACACCCGTGTCACGCTCGACTTCGATGACTCGACTTTCCGCGGCTTTTTGCGCGGTGGGATCTATACGGACGCCGATTCCACCTATTCTGATGAAGCCTTTGAAGCCACCATCGAAAACGGCCATGCTGAGTTTCTCTTTGAAGACGACGGCGACCTCGACACCAGGCAGGTACGCCTGATTGTTTTGCCCCACCCCACGATGAACGCAACCGCACACACCGTGGCAATGGAAAAGCCGCACGAGGCGGGGGTGAAACAGACGCTACGCGCAAAGCTGGAACGCAAAGAGGCTTCGACGAGCGCGGACGCCCCCAAGCCGCTGACCTGCCACGGCGCTTATGTCCTCGACCGCGGCCACGTGGACATTAAAGCCACCGGCAGTAAAGACAGTTTCGGTCTGGTGCTCAAAGACGAGACGGGGCTGATCGAACGCGGCGCGCACGATCGCGCGCTTTCCGACGTCGTCCTCGGCGCCCACGACAACTCCCGCCAGACCCGCAAGGGCTCCCTCCTGCTCGACCCTGCCCTGGATTACCTGGGCAAAGAGGGCTCCGAGTTTTACCTGCTGCCGATGACGCAAAACCCCGACGTGATTTGGCCGGGCTACAACACCCAAGACATCGACTATTCGCTGATCGACGGCACCGTCGATCTCCACATCGAACCAACCAGCGCCCCGACAGGCGGCCACATGGGCATGTTCCTAGTCAAGGGGCTGGGCAACGAGATTGAGAACCTGCTCAGCACCAAAGACGGCGACACCGTCATCGAAACGGCCTACGCCACCCACACCCACACCAACTGGGCATTTACCAAACCGGGCATCTACACCTTCGACACGTGGTACTCGGCAAAAGCCAAAAACGGCACCGCACTGACCTCCGCGAAGCAAACCCTCACCATCGCCATCGGAGACGCCGCAGTAAAAGACTGCCAGAACCCGACCGAGCCGAGCACGAAGCCGACCGAGCCGAGCACGAAGCCGTCCGAGCCGAGCACGAAGCCGTCCGAGCCGAGCACTAAGCCGTCCGAGCCGAGCACGAAGCCGTCCGAGCCGAGCACGAAGCCGACCGAGCCGAGCACCAAGCCGACCGAGCCGAGCACCAAGCCGACCGAGCCGAAGCCCTCGGAGAAACCACAACCTCCGAAGATGCCGGAACTGTCAGGCGAGCCCTCCGATGTACTCGTCGTGCTCGCGTGGCTGATGAGCGCCGCCTTCGCCGGTGCCGTGGTCTACTTCCTGATCAATAAAGCCCCCGCCCTTCAGGAGCTGATCCGCCCCTACCTGCCCCGCTTCTAGCCAAGCATCCGTTCGCAGAGAACAGAAAGGTTTTACATGCTTAGCACCCGCCGTCTGCCTGCGGTCGCTGCTTTCATCCTCGCGTTAATCCCCACAATCGTTTTCGGTGCCGCCTCGCCTGCACAAGCAGACACTGTCGTGTTCGACACCGGACACGTCGACGCCTTCCACGTCACTGCACCCGGGAATGCCCTCGAGCTGGACATGAAAGAGGACGTCACCGGGTCTGCGGTACGCCGCTCACCAGAGTCCGTGATCCTCCACGTAGCTGAGGCCGCCTGGTCGGAGGAGACTTCCGCGGTGCCTGGAATCGACCGGGCCACCTACTACCTTCCGCAAACGCAACAAGCGGATCTGATTTGGCCCGGGTGGGATACCCAATCTGTCGCCGGTGCGGGGTTTAGCACCATCGACCTCAACTTCAAGCGGGTCAGCGGCCCCGGCGAGATCTACATTTTCGAAACCGGCGGTTTAGGAGGCATCAACTCTGTCGTGGCAGACGGATCCCTCCACCTTTCCTCCGGCACCACAATCACCCAAGCTAACCCGGCGCACCGCCACATCAACTGGGCATTTACCGAACCCGGCCAATACACCATGGAGGTCTCCGCCTCCGGCACGAACACTTCCGGTACCACGGTGTGAAGTGCCCCGGGTTTTGTTCCTAGGCATGTGCCTTGATTTCCATTATGTCCTGAGCTGAGCTTTTGCTCCAAAATTCTGATTCAACCTCCGCCGGCGTGCGGTAGTCTAGGGACTGGTGGAGCCGTGATTCGTTCCACCAATTCACCCATTCAAACGTCGCGATTTCCACCTCGACAACGTCCGCCCACCTCCGAGTTTGAATGAGTTCATTCTTGTAGGAACCGTTAACGTTTTCAGCCAGAGCATTGTCGTAGGAGTCACCGACCGTCCCAGTAGACGCAGCGATCCCGTGCTCACCCAGACGCTCGTTGTAGATGATGCTGACGTATTGCGAGCCGTGGTCCGAATGGTGAACTAGACCTTCGGTTTTCTTCGCACACACAATCGCTTGGTTCAGCGCCTGCAGAGGCAACGCCTCGGTACGCATCGAGTCTGACAACGCCCACCCGACAATCCTGCGGGAATACACATCAGTGACAAATGCGGTGTAGACGAAGCCTTTCCGCGTGCGCACATAGGTGATGTCAGCCACCCACAGTCGGTTGGGGCTTGGCGCTCTGAATTCACGATTGACCAGATCAGGTCGCACATCCGGCCCCTTCGGCTTGCGGGTCGTGCGAGGTGCACCTCCTTTGCCTTTGCCGGACAGACCGGCCAGGCGCATCAGGCGGGCGGTCTGCTCGCGGCCGATATGAATGCCTTCACGTCGAAGGGCACGCCACATTTTCCGCACGCCGTAAACGCCGTAATTGTTTGCGTGAACCTGGCGAACATGCTCCATGACAGCTGCGTCACGAAGTGCGCGGGCACTTAAGCCCCGGGCTTTCGACTGCCTGTAACCACGCGAGGTAATGAAGCCACCTTCACGATTATTCTTTAACGTCGCACAGATGAACTCGACCGTGAAACGATCCCGATAGTCGTCGACGAACCGGATCATTTCCGACGTGTTGGGCCGAGTTCCGATGCGAAAAAAGCCGAGGCAGCTTTCAACAGCTCGTTGGTGTCACGTAGCTCCTGAACTTCGCGCCGTAGCCTGGCGTTTTCAGCAGCCAAGTCTTCAGGCAAATGATCAGGGACTCGTCCGTCGCGGCGAGCAGCCTGCGTCCACTGTCGGGCTGTGTGCCACGAGACACCCAGTTTGGGTGCGACAGCCTGACATGCGTCTTGCATCGAAAGATTTTCCGCCACGATACGGTCTTCAACGAGACGGACAACGCGGTCCTTCGCATCCTGGTCAAATTTCCTCGGCATGTTCCAGATTTTCCCATCTACTCAAACGGAACAAAACCTGGGGCACTTCAGTGGAAAGCAACACCGCCACCTACACCTGGACGGTGGGCAACGACAACGCCACAACCACCGCCAACACCAGTGCGAAAAGCAGCACCAACGAGAACAACGGCCCAGACGCCAGTGCACGATCCAGCACTGAGAGCAACGCCGCACTTACCCCTAGCCACTCCGTGCAAGCGCGCGATGCAGGCGGGCAGGGGCAGGTGGACGTCGAAAAGCAAGCCGCACCTGATAATGCCTGCGTGCCAGGTTTGGTGCCACTGATCAAAGACGACCGCCGCGTGCCTGCAACGTGGGCCAGCCCTCAATCCCTAGAGTTCTCCCTCGGCCCTACGGCGAAGAAATCGCTGCCCTCCGCCGTAGGGCCCGTGCCCGCCGGTGAAGTATGGATGATCGGCGCAACCCAGGAGCCCGGCGTGCCGTGGCTTGGCGCAAACACCCAACACCCCAGCATGCTGGAAGCAGGTCTAGGTCCCGTCACCTGGGAGCTTGTCTCTTTCGACGGCCCCGGCGCGATGAGCGTTTACACCCAAGGGGGGTTAGGCCAAATAGTCGGCGAAGAATGGTTCAACGCCGACAACGGCCGTGGCTTTGGAACCCACACCATCGCCCCAAACTCACACGTCCATCCCGTGTGGCTGTTTAGCGCGCCCGGTACCTACAAGGTGGGCATCAAACAGTCGGCAAGCAAAGACGGAAAAACCTATTCCGGCGCTGGGGTGCTGACCTTCCACGTCGGCGGCGGCGCCAGCGCAGCAAACGATGGACACTTCGACCTCGGCGCAGAATTTAACGCGGCTGGCGGCGACTGCGGCGCCGCAGGTGTGGGCGGATCGTCCAACGCCTCCCAAAACGCGAAGGGCACTTTGGCGCAGACTGGTTCCACCTTCATGACCCTTCCCTACGCCGCACTCGGGCTGGGCATGATTGCGCTCGGAGCCGGTGTGGTGCGCCTGGCCGTGCTGACAGGCAGGGCGAAAAAGTGAGGCTTCGCACTGTTTTACCCGGCCTCGCTGCCGCCGTCGCTATCATCAGCGCGGCGGCCTTTGGCCTGTCTCAAACTGCAGCGCCCGCCGCTGATCCAGCTCCGGACACCCCGCTAGTGGTCGCCACCACGCCAATTATCACGGATCTGGCGCGCAACGTCGCAGGCGAGCGCGCCCACGTGCGCGGGTTGATGCCGCCGAGCGCGGACCCGCACACCTTCGAACCGGGGCTGCGGGCGGTACGCGACATCGCAAACGCCGCCCTGGTGCTGACCAATGGGCTGCTACTCGAGCCGACGTCGCTCGCAGCCACGGTGTCTAGCACCGCACAAGACAACACCCCGGTTGTTCCGGTGGCTGAGAAAATTACCAACCACGGCGGCGAGTTGATTCCCCTGGTAGAAAACGCCTCCCTTGATACGGTGTGGCTGGGGCTGCGCAGCGCCACTGACTTAGCCGCAACCACCCCCGTCGACCTTCGCCTCAGCCAAGCCGACGGGCCAGGCGACGCCGCCGCCTATATCACCACCACCTTCGGCCGCCCGGAGGTGCTGTTTAACACTGCAGACGGAATAAACCAGTCAGATTCAGTGCAGTTGCCTGCCGGGGCACACACCCACGTTTCCTGGGCTTTTTCCCGCCCCGGCAAATACACACTGCGCTTTGAAAGCGGTGCCGCGAAGGCAGATGTGACAATCGCTGTCGGGGTGGACGCAAACACGATTGCAGCAAACACCAACGCCGACGTGATTGACTCCGGGCACGTCGACATTACCGCCGGCAAGCGCATCACCCTGGTGCGCGATACCCCGCTGGGTGGGCGCGAAGAACTCTCACCGGACTCCGCCATCATCGCGGTGCCCTCCACCACCTTGCAGCCGATCCCAGGCGACCCGCAGTTTCGCTTCCTAGGCAGGCCCGGCACGGAGACATACCTGCTGCCGCAGGCAGTGTTGGGCAAACACATCCACGGCGAGATAGACCCCCACGTGTGGCACGACGCCGCAGCGGCTGCCGCCATGGTGGAAGAAATCCGCGACGAGCTGATCCGTGTGGACCCCGCCGGCGCCGCCCACTACCGCAACAACGCCGAAGCCTACTTAAGGCGCGTTGCCGCAGCAGACACCTACGTGCGCGACAAAATCAACTCAATTCCGAAAGAAAAACGCTACCTGGTGACTACCCACCACGGCTACGCCTACCTCGGGCGTGCCTACGGAATAAAGATCGCGGGTTTTGTCAGCCCCAACCCTTCCGTGGAGCCGACTCCACGCGATGTCATGGCACTCTCTCGCACCTTGGAAAACCTACAGGTTCCGGCTGTTTTTGTGGAGCCGACACTGGCCCACACGCCCACTACCCTGACGCAGTCCGCCGCAACACACGGAGTTGAGGTCTGCCCCATTCACGGAGACACCCTCGATGACAGCGCCCCGACATACCTCGAATTGATGACAACTAACGCCGACAGCTTGGCTTTATGCCTGAGCAAACGGTGAGAAAGGACATGATGAAGATGCGCACGCCACTTGCAATAATTGCCGCCGCGGGACTGCTCGTGGGTTCAGCACCTTTGGGGGTAGCTCCTTGGGCCGCAGGCCAACAGGCACCCATCGACCCGGCACTGACCCAACACGTCGACGCCGCCGAGCATGTCGCACCCCCGGGCGAGTTAACCACCATCGACTCGGGTCACGTGGACTTAGGCCCAATGCTCGCCCCTTCCAAGGGGCTGTTCGCCCGCGATGATACCGCCACCTCACCTGTGTGGCGCCACCTCGACGACGTGGTTTTTTACGTCTCAAACGCCGCTGCCCAGCAGTTACCCGCAGGCGATGAGTTCGCTTTCGTCGGCGCCGCGCCCGGTGAAACCGTGTGGGTTGTGCCGCAAACGGAGGTCGCCGGGGTGCCGTGGCTTGGGTGGAACACGCAGTCGCCGTCGCTGCTTAACGCCGCCGATCAGGGCGTGACTTTTGAATTTGCTGGCCACCAGGGCCCGGGTGATTTCAGCCTGTTTTTGCAAAACGGCGGTTTCGAACCACCCCAGGTGCTGTGGTTAAGCTCCGCTGATTCAACCCAGACGTTTTGGGCGCAGCTCAACACACACACCCACGCCAACTGGGTGTTTACTGAACCCGGCATACATAAGGTGGCGCTTACTATCACCGCACCACTCAACGACGGCACTGAGTTCACCGACACCCAAATCCTCACCTTCGCCGTGGGCGAAAACACCGATCCGGCCGCCGCGCACTTTACTGAATGGGAAGGTGCTCTGCCTGAGACTGCCGCAGCCGAGGAAACCTCTTCTAAATCCGGCGCTGGCACAGTGGTGTTTTTCGCCGTAGCTGGGCTGCTGCTGGCCGTCGTCATCGGCGGACCTTTGGTGGCTCTACGCCAGAAGGCGGCGCGCCGATGAGCTTGTTGCGCATAGATAAGGTCAGCGTTTCGCTTTCGGGCCGTCCGGTGGTCAGCAACACCAGCCTGCGGGTGGCTAAGGGCGAGTTTGTGGGCCTTTTGGGCCCCAACGGTGCAGGCAAAACCACCCTTTTGCGCGCCGTTCTCGGCCTGGTGCCAGCCACTGAGGGTGGGGTTGATATTGCGGGCCACACCGGCAAGGCGCTAAGGCGCCTGGTTGGTTACGTTCCGCAACGCCACGATGTGGCCTGGGACTTCCCCATCGACGTTCGCGCGGCTGTGCTCGGCGGTCGCACGGGGTTAATCGGGTGGCTGCGCCGGCCCAGCGCCGCAGATCACGAGGCCGTCGATGACGCTCTTGCGCGGGTGCGCTTGACGGAGCTAGACCACCGCCCCATCGGCGAGTTGTCCGGCGGGCAACGCCAACGGGTGCTTGTTGCCCGGGCCCTGGCCACTCGCCCTCGCCTTTTGCTTCTCGACGAACCCTTCACCGGACTCGACATCCCCAGCACCGAGCAGCTTCTTGACCTGTTCGGCGCACTCGCCGCGCAAGGCACCGCAATAGTCATGTCCACCCACAACCTTGCCGAGGCAGTCCACACCTGCAGCAGGATCGTACTTTTCAACCGCACCGTGATCGCCGACAGCGCCACAGATGATCTTAGCGAGCCTTCCCCCTGGATGGACACCTTCGGTGTGCGTCCCGGCTCCCCTCTTTTGGCGTCCGTGGGGGTGAGCTCCTAATGCTGTCCATCGCTGATTTCCTCCACGACCTCACCAACCCCTCGCTGAGCTTTCTGCCCCGCGCGTTGTTAGTGTCATTGATTTCCGCAATTGTGTGCGCCGTAGTTGGAACCCATGTGGTGCTGCGCGGCATGGCCTTTATCGGCGACGCCGTGGCACATGCCGTCTTTCCCGGCATCGCGGTCGCCTTCGCACTACAGTTTTCCCTTCTTGCCGGGGGCGCACTCGCCGGCGCGGCAGTAGCGGTGCTCATCGCCGTGTTCTCCCAACGCCGCCGCATTAAAGAGGACACCGTCATCGGGATCTTCTTCGCCGCCAGCTTCGCCCTCGGAATCATCCTCATTTCTCGCGTACAGGGCTACACCGCGTCGCTGACAAACGTGCTTTTCGGCTCAATTACCGGTGTCACAGAGCGCGACATAATGGTGGCGGCGGTTGTGGGGGCGTCGATAAGCGGGCTGCTTTTTGCCCTGACCCCGCAGCTCACCGCGGTCGCGCTGGACCGCGAAACCGCCCGCGCCATGAACTTGCCTGTCTTTGCGCTTGACCTCGTGCTCTACCTCGCCGTGACCGCAGCGGTGGTGATTTCGGTGCGCACCATCGGCAACATTCTCGTGCTCGCACTGTTGATTACCCCAGCGGCCGCCGCCCGCCTTCTCACCGACCACTTACACACCATGACGGCGCTGGCCGCCGCGATCGGCGCAGTCTCCGCGGTGGTGGGCATCTACCTATCGTGGGCACTCGACCTGCCCACCGGCGCCACCATCGTGCTGAGCGTCACCGCTGTCTTTCTCGCCGCGTGGCTTATCGCACCCGCGCGCCACAACCGGAAAGGAACCCCATGACCCGCCTCGCTGCCGCACTAACCGTCGCAGCACTGAGCTTTCCGCTTCTCAACGTCCCCGCAGCACTCGCCGCTGAAACCTGCACCGCTGACCACACTGTCAACGTCGGCCACATCATCCGCAGCGGACACCAAGACATCCACGTGCTCGCAGGCAACGACGTGGTAGTCCGTGACGAAGGCACCGACCGCACCTCCGGTAGCTTCAGTATCGCCGTGCCCGACACCACCCTGCGCGCAGGCGGACCGGCACCCCTCGGCGCAGCCTTTCACGCCATCGACCAGGCACAAACCGCCGGGGTGCCGTGGCTCGGCTTTTCAACCGAGGACATCTCCACCCCCGCCACCTTCTCTTTCGCCTCAGTCCAAGGCCCGGGCCGCGTCCTTGCCTGGCATACCAAGCTCAGCACCACAATTGATTTTCTGCTTGACAGTGCCGATCCGGCTTCGGCCTACACACTTGCCGCGGGGCGCCACGACCATGTCAACTGGGCGTTTACCCAACCCGGCGCCTACCGCATTGTCATGAAGGTCGAAACCGACACAACCGCCGAGATTGAGTTTTTCGCCCTCGTCGGGGACAAAACCATCAACGACGCCGCAAACGGGCAGGTAAGTATCCCCTGTTCCTCTCAGCGCCTCCCGGACGAGGGGCCCGAACGCCTCGCCGCCGAAATCAACGACATCGGACGCGAATTTACGGCGTTGGACAAACAATGGGGCACTTTCAACCGCCATATCGACGAGATCCTCAGCGCATCGACGAGCACCAGCACCGCCCAACCCACCCCCACCCAGCGCGCTGCGGCAAAAAACACTATCCCACCAAGCGCACAGCCCACCACCTCGACGCCTGCGCCCCAGGGCAACCCTCCGCGAGAAACAATGCGGGGTGCGGCGGGCCCGTCGCGCGTTGCGAAGAAAACGGAAAATACATCCGCAAAGAACACGGCAGCGAAACGCTCCGCTGCTGCCGCCGCACAGGCAACGAAGCGGGACTCCACACCAACCCCTGCCCCCTCTGTTTTGCAGCAGGCAGGATCGCCTCCTGCACAGCCGGCATCCATTGAGGCGGCGCAGGCAGGCGGGTGGCGCTCGCAGAACTGGTGGGCTGGGCTTAGCACAGGAATCGGCATCACCACGTTCATCGGTGGTGTGGCCCTGCTCGCCTTCGCCCGCAGATTGCTGCCTTCCTCTTAGCCACACCACAAGACGCAGAAAAAGTGGAAGCGGTGCTTAGATTAAGGCGGCCGGGGCGAGGTATTACACTGTCTCCCCATGTGTGCCTACCGTCCCGCGAGCGCCCCGGACTTCCTTTTGTCCCGGGCGCACGGTTCTGTACGCACCCAGGGCTCCCGCGAGACATTTACCGATGTTTTCACAGCCATTGACGCCCTAGAAAAAGGCCGCGTCGACATGATTGTCGGCGCGTTGCCTTTTGAAACGGGGGCGCCCGCGGCACTGACCGTGCCGGAAAGAATAATCCGCGAAGACGGCCCCCTTGAACCCCACTCCTACTACCGGCAAGGTGAAGGTTCAGTTCTGCACGCCAGCATCACCGGCTACGACCCGGAGCCGGAAGAACATTTGCGCCGAGTAGAAGCCGCCGTAGGGACAATCCAAGCCTCAAGACTGGGCAAGGTCGTCCTCGCCCGCGCCGTCGACCTCAGCTTCGACCCGCCCGTCGACCCGCTTTTAGTCGCGGCGCGTCTCATTGACAACTCCTACCACCGCGATGGCTTCATCGCTGATCTCACCCCTGCTGGTCGCCCCGGCAACATGCTGGTCGGCTCCTCCCCCGAAGTTCTTGTGCGCCGCCACGGCCGGACCGTGTCCTCCTACCCGATGGCCGGATCTGCCCCGCGCACAGGAGTAGAAGCCGCTGACCGCGAAGCCGTCGAGAAGCTTTTAAGCAGCGCCAAGGATCTTGAGGAACACCAGTTTGTCGTCGACCATCTGCGCGAGAAGCTCGAACCCTACTGCGAAAAGCTCGATATCGCACCGCGGCCGCAGATTACGCGCACCAACGAAATGTGGCACCTGGCTACCCCGGTGGTGGGCACGCTGAAGAACCCGGAAATGACCGCTTTGGAGCTCGCGGTGCATGTTCACCCGACACCGGCGATTTGTGGCACGCCGACGCACGCTGCTGAAGCTCTCATTACGACCGCGGAATCCGACCGCGGTTTCTACGCCGGGGCGGTGGGCTACACCGACGCCAGCGGTGACGGCGAATACATGGTTGCCATTCGCTGCGCAGAAGTCGCAGGCGACGGGGCCTCGGCACGCGCGTGGGCGGGAGGCGGCATAGTCGCCGACTCCGACCCGCAAGCAGAGCTCGATGAAACCACCGCGAAACTGCGCACCATCATGCGTGCGCTCGGGCTCCAGCGGCACCTTTAGCGCAACGACCGCCACGCCGACAGGGGCGACGCTGTTGCCCGCACTGCCCGGCTAGGCGCGCTCGACCGGGTTGCCCAGGGAGCCGATGCCGGGGATTTCCACCTCAATGTAGTCGCCCGGGACCATGGGGGCGGTGCCTGCGGGCGATCCTGTGCAAATCACGTCGCCGGGCAGCAACGTAAAGGAGGCGGTGATGAATTCAATGATCTCGCCCAAATCCATGATCATTTGATCCGAATTGGAGTTTTGCTTAGTTTCTCTGGTGCCGTCGTGGGTGAGGTGGGCTTTGATGGGCAGGTCGGAGAAATCGAACTTGTCTAAGTCAGTCTCAATCCAAGGGCCGAGCGGGCAGAAAGTGTCGATGCCCTTCGCACGCGCCCACTGACCGTCGGCGAACTGCAGGTCACGCGAGGAGACATCGTTGACGATTGTCACTCCACGCACAACCGACCTCCAGTCTGCGGCCTTGACATTTTTGCAAGGCTTGCCGATAACTAAGGCCAGTTCACCTTCGAACTCCACCCGTGTGGCAAACTCCGGGATCTTGATCGGGGCGTGCGGGCCAATGACCGCCGTGGGCGGTTTGAGAAACAGGGTCGGTGGGAGGTGCTCGGAAGACTGCTTGAATACCTCCGCCACGTGGTCGGCGTAGTTGCGGCCGATGGCCACCACCTTCGACGGCAGCATGGGGGCAAGCAGACGTACCTGATCCAAAGACCACTGTTTGCCCGTGTACTCCGGTTCAGTAAAAGGCGTGCCCGCGATCGCCTTCGCCGTGGTTGCCTCATCACTGATGACTGCGAAGGTCATCCCTTCGGGTGTCGCAATTCTTCCAAAACGCATGGAGATGAGCTTACCTATTCTTCACAGTCGTGTATCAGTAAGGCGAGCTGCTTAGCGCAAGATACAGCTCAGCGCACGCGATGGCGTCGTTTAACGCATTGTGGTT
The DNA here is from genome assembly GCF_038452275.1 of Corynebacterium sp. BD556. Classification (NCBI taxonomy): domain Bacteria; kingdom Bacillati; phylum Actinomycetota; class Actinomycetes; order Mycobacteriales; family Corynebacteriaceae; genus Corynebacterium; species Corynebacterium mayonis. The sequence goes on along the minus strand of NZ_CP141643.1, from coordinate 603,908 downwards.
GCCGTACCAAGGAAGTCCGTAGCGCTCCCGCACACGCGCCAGGCGCAGGTCCTCACCACGTGGGTAGGTGCCCATCCGCTCCATGTGACGCCGCTCCATCACGAAGGTGTCTGCCACATCGGCCTCGCGGATTTTCCATTTCTTGCCGTAGGTCCGCTTCATTGCCGCGCCAAGAAAGCCCAACTCCATCTGCGCAAAGTGCGCAAGCAGGCGCCGGTTGGCGAGGTCTTTTTCGAACTCTTCGAGGATGTGCGCAAGTTCCACACCATCTTTTTCGATGTCTGCATCGGTCACACCGTGCAAGGTCGCTGACTCCCCTACCTGGGCGCCAGCCACGAGGAAGTGCCGTGCCCCGGACAGGTCGATCACGCGACCGTTGACGGGCACCCAACCCACCGAAATTAGTTGGTCGCGCTCCGGTTTCAGCCCGGTTGTTTCCACGTCGACGGCGAGCAGGCGGGTGGGATCAGCCGCACCGCGTGCAGAAAACAAGTTAAACATCTACACCGCCCTCACCGGGTATTGGCTGCTTAAAGCAGACTGCAGGGACTTAATCACCCCGAAAGCGTCGCGCAGCGCGTCACGGTCGCTGCCGGATAACTGCTTCGGATCGATGTGGTAATTCGGGCGTGTCCCTTCGCGTACCTGCTTGGACTGCTGCTGGAGAGCCAGGTTGGACAGGTACTCGTAGGCGCCGATGAGATCATCTGCTCCACGTTGGGACAAACTGCTGCCTGCCGAGGCGCGGATCCGCGACAAAGTGTCCACCTCGGAGACACCTGTGGTGATTGCGTAAAGGCGCGCCATTTGCACCACCGCCGCGGTGCCGCCGCGTTTGACATCAAGGGTGTCGGCGTATTCTCCGCTGCGTTCCACCACCAGACCCCGAAAAAATCCCAGGGGTGGTTCGCGGAAGGTGGCCAAGGCCGCCAGGTGGGTGTGGAGGCGCTTGGAACCTCGCGCTGCCGTCAGCGCCGCCTGGTGGACGCGCTCAGACATTTGTTTGTCGCCGACCATGCAGCGAAAGTCGAAAAAGACTTGGGCGTAGAGCAAAGCATCCGGTTTCGGGGCGGTGACCCAGCCGTGGAAGGTGCGGTCCCACTCGTCGACGGTCATGCGCCACTGCGGGTTCATCGCCATCATGTCACCCGGGCACAGCACCTGACCGGCCGCATCGAGCCCCCGGCAGACAAATTCAGTTAACTGCGCGAAGTACTCCCCGTGTTTCTCCTCGTCGTAGGAGTTGTCTAGCACCAAAGCGTTGTCCTGGTCGGACGCGGGACCCATTTCGTGGCGGGCCTGCGAGCCGACCGCCACGAAGGCGAAAGGAATTGGGGCCGGGCCGAACTTCTCTTGGCCGAGCACGAACAGGCGCCGCGCCACGGCATCGGCGATGCTGGTCAGCAGCCGTTGAGTTTCGAAGGCGGAGGCGCCACGTTCCATAAAGCGGCTGGCGATCTCCGCCGCACGCACGTAGGCGTCTTTGAGATCTTCCAAGCTGGCCCGGTCGACTGCGGCGGCGAGGAAGATCGGGTTGGCCCGCAACGGGCGCATAATGTCTGTTCCGGTGACAACGCCGACGAGCCCGTCGCCGCCTTGCACTGGTAGGTGGTGTACTCCACGCTCGCTCATCAGCAGCATCACCTCGAACACGAGGGTTTCTTCGCTGACCGTAAGGACCGGGGAAGTCATCACCTGCGCGACGGGGGTGTCTGGGTCGATCTTGCGGGCAACGACCCGCGAGCGCAGGTCGCGGTCGGTGAGGATACCTAGTTCTTCGCCGCCTTCGATCACGATGGAGGAGACGTGGTTTTCCACCATGTGCTGCGCGGCTTGCGCAATGCTTGCCGACGCCCCAATGCTGACCACTCCTTTACCGGAGAGCAGCTCCCTGACGGGGGTGCGCATGACGTTGGCTTCTTCGTGCTCTTTGCGCAGTTCGTCGGCAGCCGCGCGAATCCGCCTCGACTGCGACAAGAAGTATCGCTCAAGGAACGGGTGCTGCGCGAGGAGTTCGCGGAAATGCTCCCGCGGAAGCATCAGCAAAAGGCTGTCTTCTACCGCGGTCATGGTGTAGCGGGAGACGGGGTCGTCGAAAAGCGAAGAATAGCCGAAGTTGCGGCCCGCGTCGCGGCGGTCCAACAAGATCTCCTGGCTATCGGAGACGTCTACCGCACCAGAGCGGATCACATACAGGGAGCTGTTGTCCTCGCCGGCGCGAATGATCACCTCGCCACGGCGCACATAGGTTATGCCCATCTGTGCTGGTAGCTGGTTGAGAACGTCCTCAGGCAGGCGGGCGAAAGGCTCGTGGTTGGCAAGAAAGGCCGCGATCTCGACCAATTCAACATTCATACCCCAACTCTAACCCGGCGCAACCCGTTGAACGGGCGTCTTCAGGCCCGCACATTATTGGTAGCTGACAAACCAGGGGCGCGGCTCAACCTCGTGAAAGGTCTGCTCCGGGGTGAACATGGGGGTGTCTTCGTCGATAAAGTTTTTCCACGCCAGGTGGAAGTTCGGATCGAGCCCTTGGCGCAAGACGTTGAAAGTGTCGAACTTTTGCCCCGGGGTGCCGTGTCCATCGGCGTGCAAAACGTAAGCCAACTCGGGGTGTTCGGTGCGGATATTTTCCCTATCCGGGAACATGGCTACCTGGAACTGGTGCAGCACAAAGACCTTCTGGGGCAGGTTATTGTCGCGGGTTAGCTGCGCCAACCAATCAGCGACGACGTTGATTTCCTCGGCGGTGGCAGAACCCACGCGCGACAATGGTTGCTCACCTGGGTGAAGTTTCCACTCGGCGTCCAAGGCGAGACCTACGTTGGGGCGTTTGAGCAGTTCTTTGTAGAGCTTAGCCTGGCGGAGGAAATCACCCTGGCCAGGCTGCAGGTCTAACACGGCGTAGCCGCCGATTTCGGTGATCGCATCGATATAGGGCACGACCTGCGTGGGATCAGTCTCGTTGGAAAAGTCGCCGTCGTCGCCTGGGCTGTTGGAGGCGACCGTGACAATGATCTCAAAGGCCGGGATGATCGGCTGCGTATCTAGCGCCTGATACTTCTCGGCGTATTCCTTGGCTCGTTGCGCGGCCTCTGCCGGTGGCTGCTCCCCCAGCACGCCCAGCGCCGGGCCGGAAGGATGACCGTAGAGCGCGATCATGCGTCGACCTGGAAAGAGCAAACCCCCGCCGCCTGGCAACTCGCCGTTTCCGGCTAGCTCGACGCGCTTGGAAAACTCCTCGCTTGTGCCCCATTGCTGTCCAAGCGCTATCGCGTCTTTTTCGCTGACGGTACGCATAGATTCGGCGGTGGCGCGCGGGTCTGCGGTAAAAACCACGCTCACGTGAGCTCCCGCGGCTTTGGCGGTGCCAGCAGCCGCCACAGACGTCTCTTCGGTTGCCAGCATCGGCGGCAATGCAATGTCGAGCGGGTGTGCTGGTTGCAGCTTTGCGATTGCTTCTGCCTCCCGGCCAGGGCCGGGCACGTCCAGCGGCTCAACCTCTTGGTGTGAATCCGCGGTGACTTCGATGACTTCGGAGGCGCCGAGGCGGGAAATTTCGGCGTCGACGGCTTCTTGCGAGCCCGGGGTGCGCACCAGAAGCGGCGCTCCAATGTCGTTGGCCAGCGCCACCGCACGCAACTGGGCGTCGCGGTCGTTGACCGCCACCACCACGGAATCGGAGGAGTCGAAGAGGCGGGCGGAGACGTCCACGCCGGAGCCGTTGGCGTCCGCGAGAACTTCCGGGCCTTGCATCTCAAGTTCTTTCACCTGGCCCGCACCGCCTACGAAACTATTGCTGCACCCGGCGAGCACCAGGGTTGCCGCTGCGGCGAGTGCGCAAAGAGAAAGCGGGCGGAAAGAAGCGGCAGGTAGGCTCATGCGGTTTTCCTCCTCGGGCCCCGGATGAGGGCCAGGGATTCTGCAATGATAAAAAAAGGGGCGAAAGCACCTCGGGTTGAGCTTGCCTTTTAGCGGCGCGCATGGACCGTACCCACCCTACTTCACTGCTACCCGGTCGCACACATGGCCGCTATGCGCTCGCCGACCTCCTGGGTTCGAACCGGGGCGTCTGCGCGGGCGGCTACATCTTTTTCCACCGCGTCCTCGATGCGCGTTGCTACTGCCTCATCGCCGAGCCAGCGCAGCATCATGGCCACCGATAGGATCATCGCGGTGGGATCAGCGATGCCTTTGCCTGCGATGTCGGGGGCCGAGCCGTGAACCGGCTCAAACATGGAGGGGTTGGTGCGTGAGGCGTCGATGTTTCCGGAGCAGGCCTGCCCCACGCCGCCGGTGACCGCGCCCGCAAGGTCGGTGAGGATGTCGCCAAAGAGGTTGTCGGTGACGATGACGTCGTAGCGTTGAGGATCGGTGACCATGTAGATGGTTGCGGCGTCGATGTGGTTGTAGTCCACCGCGACCTGTGGAAACTCGCGGCCCACTTCCTCGACGGTGCGCGCCCACAGGCCGCCGGCGTTGACCAGGACGTTCGTTTTGTGAACCAGGGTGAGTTTGCGGCGCCGCGACGCGGCGGTTTCAAAGGCGTGGCGCACGAGGCGTTCCACACCAAAGCGGGTGTTTTGCGAGACTTCGCACGCGATTTCGTGTGGGGTGCCCTGACGCAGGGTCCCGCCGTTGCCGGCGTAGAGGCTTTCGGTTCCCTCGCGCACCACCACGAAGTCGATCTCGCCGGGGTTTGCCAGGGGGCTTATCGACGACGGGTACAACCGCGATGGGCGCAGGTTGACAAAATGGTCCAATTTGAAACGCAGCGGCAAAAGCAGGCCGCGTTCGAGGACTCCGGCTGGTACTTTGTCTGGGTCACCGATCGCGCCAAGCAGGATCGCGTCGTGTTCTCGCAGGCTGGCTAGGTCCTCGTCGGTGAGTAGTTCGCCGTTGCGCAGGTAGCGGCGCGCACCGAGGTCGTAGTCGGTGATCTCAACGTCGGAGCGCACGCGGTGGAGGACCTTGAGTCCTTGCTCCATCACCTCGGTGCCGATGCCGTCTCCCGCGATCACAGCGATCTTCATTTTTGAGATTCCTTTCTCACCTGATGAACTTTTGCGTCATCCTAGCAGGCAGCACAAAGGGCCCGCAGATAAACCACCCACGGACCCTGCCACCAAAGACGAACGCAGCCCTAGTCCAACAACACCTGAACAGAGCTAGCCTGAATCGACTCGGCAACAGCCGCCTCAAGCTCCTCCGGCACCTCTTTTTCCACACGCAGGATCAACACGACCCCATCGCCCTTGCTCACCGGAGTCATCGCGGCAGCCTCAATGTTGATGTCAGCATCGCCCAGCCTGGTGCCCACCTTGCCCAGCGCGCCCGGCTGGTCCGTGTAACGCAAGAAGATGTTTCGGCCCTGCGCACGCAGATCCAAACCACGGCCGTTAATGCGCACAATCTTTTCAACATTTTCCAGCCCGGTCAGCGCGCCGGTAATCGTTTGAACATCACCGGAGGCCGAAACAACCTGGACCTCCAGCTCACTGCGGTGAATACGCGCCTCGGACTTAGTCTGCACGCTGTACTCAAGGCCGCGATCTTTGGCAAACTGCGGGGCGTTGACAAAGGTGACGGGTTGGCTAGTAATACCGGAGAACAACCCACGCACAGCCGACAAACCAAGCACAGACACGTCCTCGGTGGACAGCTCACCGGAGGCGGTGACCTTGAGGGAAACTGGGGCGTCGTCAAGCAACTTGCCCGCAATAAGACCCAACTTGCGGGCCAGCTCCAACCAACGCGACGTCTCCTCCCCGGCGCGGCCACCGGAGACGTTGACAGCATCCGCCACGAACTCCCCTGCCAGAGCTTTAAGGACGGAAGCAGCCACATCAGTACCAGCGCGGTCCTGCGCCTCCACCGTCGACGCACCCAAGTGCGGGGTCACCACAACTTGATCCAGACCGAAAAGCGGGGAGTCAGTGCACGGCTCGGTGGCAAAAACATCGAAGCCGGCCCCGCGAATCTTGCCCGCCACGATAGCCTCAGCAAGCGCCTGCTCATCAACAAGCCCACCACGCGCAGCATTAATGATGATCTGGCCCTCCTTCGCCTTCGACAGAAGCTGCGCACCGAACATGCCCGCGGTCTCCTTCGTCTTTGGCAAGTGAATGGTGACAAAGTCAGCGCGGCCCATAAGCTCCTCTAACTCCACCAACTCAACGCCGAGCTGAGCGGCGCGGGCCGGGTTGGCATAAGGGTCGTAAGCGATGATCTCGGTTTCAAAAGCCTGCAGCCGCTGGGCGAAAAGCTGACCGATGTGACCAAAACCCACGATGCCGACGGTCTTGTTGTAGATCTCCACACCCTTAAAAGCCGAACGCTTCCACTCAGCGTCGCGCAGGGTCTTGTCCGCCGCCGGGATCTGACGCGCGGTGGACAGCAGCAGGGCAATTGCGTGCTCGCACGCGGAATGAATGTTGGAAGTCGGCGCGTTGACCACCATGATGCCGCGCTCAGTGGCGGCATCAATGTCGACGTTATCAAGGCCGACACCAGCGCGACCGATGATCTTCAGCTTCGGCGCAGCTTCGATAACCTCACGGTCTACGGTGGTCGCGGAACGCACAAGAAGGGCCTCAGCTTCGGCAACGGCAGCGAGAAGCTCCTTCCGGTTCGGGCCGTCAACCCAACGGACCTCCACGGTATCGCCCAGTGCGTCGACGGTTGTTGAGGACAGCTTGTCAGCGATGAGCACGACGGGTGCGTTCACGAGATGTCTCCTTGGGGTTACTCAAAAAAGGGTGGAATCCCACATCTGGGTGAGGTGAGTTACCGGACGCACACAGCATAAACCCGCCTCTGTCCCCGCACACACTCAGGGTCTTAATAAAATGCCTCAGCGCGGATAATTTGCGATCTCAAGTGTGCCGCAGAACCAAACTGCCCACCCAAGGCAATCAACGGCGAATCCGCCAACCCGGCCATCGCCTTGAAAGTTTCGACGGACTCCGTCGGGTCCGTCTCCTCGACCATTCTGATCCGCGCCCCGAAGCCGCGCAGGTTCGCAATCGCCGCAATTGAGCTGTGTTGCGTTGCCACCACCACCGGCGCCATATCCGCATCCCGGCGCGAATGTACCGGAAAAGGACGCGCCGCCGCCTTCGGCATCACAACCGGATCCGCCCACGTCGCCTTAACCCAGGTCGGCTCCACCGAGCGCATCTCTGCCACCGCCGCAGCACCCTCACCAGGGGTATCAACCTCCGTGACCGCAAAACTTAAGGTAGTCATATCCCCCAGCGCTTGATAACCACCGGGATCACGGAAAATGCGTACCACTCCAGTAGATTGCGCCAGCCCGACATTGCCGACGGTAAGCACAGTCAACACCTTCATCCGCTGCAGATGGGCAAGAACCTCATTGTGGTTGTCTTGGGTGTGAACAAGCAACGGGGCATGCGCCACGACAGCTATCGACGCCGCCCGCAACTGGGCCTCCGGCGTTTCATCGGAGACCACGAGAATCTCGGAAGTGTCAAACAGAAGTTGAGCTGTTTGAAAACCATAAGGGTCATCAATGACGACCGGATGGGGCTCGAAGCGTTCCGAGACGTGACGCGACTGGTTGGCGGTGCGCGCCTCCGCCACCGGGTCAGAGGCGGTGGTGTTCTGGCACGCGGCAAGCTCGCAGGCCACCGCGATAACAGCCACGCTACCCGCCGTGACCCGCCACATCCTGCGCAGTCTCACCTGCCCGTTGAGCAGCTTTGCCTTCATCGCTTCCCTGCCTCTTTGTCGCATCCGCTTGCATTGGCGCACCGCTTAAGAGCCCTATCGTATCCTCGCTACCGTCGAGGTCGTGGCTGACTTGCTTACCCATCGAGTATTCGATGATCTCCGTGAAGCGCTGCAGCCGGTCACGGAAGAAAGCCTCATGCTCGGAGGCAAACAGCAAAGCCGGGTCGGTGTGGTGTTGGGCAAGCATCGCGTCGAACTCGGCGTCTTCCATGATCGACTTCGATTGCAGGCGGGGCAAGTAGCGTTTGGGACTGTTGCTTTCAATAAGTATCTTGGTGCGAATACCCATCGGTGTGCGGTTGAGCACCGACTCCGCAAGGAGAGGGGCAACATTGTGCATCTCACAGTAGGCCGCCGGGAAGATTTTGTTGAAACGCACTTCAAGACGGCGATAGTCCGCCGCCGTGAATTCTTGTCCGGTGCGCCAATCCCTGGCGCCACGGCCCATGAGAAGCGCGTACATGCCACGGAAAACCCCGCTGGTAGCGTCCGCGGTCAGAAGCCGGGACTGGGCGAACTGCGCGTCGGCTACGGAGCGCGGCCATTCTTCGCGCTGCCCCAGCACCCACGGGGTGACCTCGTCGACGTCGCCGCCCGAACGGATGGTGGGGGCCAGACCACCATAGAGCTCACCGAACATTCCGCACCAAAACCACTGGTTGAGCCGGTCAGTGCCCCGCTGGTCGAGGTCGCGGCCACTTTCCTCCAAACGGGCAAGGATCGCAGCCAATGAGACGATCTGCGCTGGATACGGCACCTGATCGCGGGAGAAGAAACAGCGCTTTTGCAGGAAGTGCGCTGCCGCGGTGAAGGCGCGCCCCAGCTCGTCGACACTGGCTTGGTAATCCTCCACGCTAAGGTTGAGGATGTCGCCGCGGTGCCCGACTGCACCCCCAGTGCGGCTGGTGACTACCAGCGACATGGCGCGCAGAAACTCGATCCTGCCAATGCCGTCGAGCACCGGGTATTCACGCAGCCCCTTCTTTACCTTCTCCCAACTGCCCACCAAGGAAAACCCCGGATCCTGAACGGCGAAAAGGGAGGTGAGAAGCTCGAAAACGTCCATCTGCACGCCCGCTGAGTTCGCGTGGGCGAAGATCTGCCCTATGCCGGTCAGTGAAGTGGTGCGATCCACACGAATCACCGGCACAGTGTAGGCAGGCAGCGGCCCCATCACCCGAAAGTGGAAGGCCTTGACCGCTTCACGACGCCCCGTGGCCTCACCCTCGGCCGCCACCACCATGTCGAACAACAAGTCCACACTCTCCGGACGCAGCAGCTCGGACACCGGCATCACCCCAGCCGCGACCATATCCTCGCGGCTGGTGATTCCCCCAGGAATCTGCGGGCCGAAGTGAGAAGCCACCCGCCCCTGATCGTCGACGGGGAAAACCGCCTCGACCGGCATGGGGTCGGCCGAGGACGCCTTGACCACATCGACAAAGAAGCGACGTTTAATCTCCCGGCCCAAAAAGTCGCGGGCAGGCACCACACCGTCACCGCACAAGGCGTGGTAGAGGGAGGTCAGGCGCTGTTGGCCGTCGAGAAGCACAAGGCCCGGACTCACATCCGCCGCCGGCAGGCCGTGGATGGCGCGCGATTTGAAACGCACCTCAACGTTGCGTGTGTCCAAAGCGAGAAGTGAACCGATGGGATAGCCGCGCAGCACCGAGGTGACCAGCGTGCGCACACGGTCGATATCCCACACGTAATCACGCTGGAAATCAGGCACCTGCAATTCCCCGCGCTCGGTGCGGGCAAACAAGTCGGACAAAGAATAACTCGGCGTGGTGAACCCCATGCGGCTCACTCTAAGCCAGGATCAACAAACATTCTCGGCAGCTTCATGCTTCACGTGCCCAGGGCGCTCAATCTGAATCGTGGAATGGCTGATGTTAATGCTCCGCAGTGCCTCTTGCGCGCGACACATCACGCTCGTCGCCTCGTGCGTTTCAGGCACCACAAGATGAACCGAAGCCAACACGTCCGTACCGTTGAGCGACCACAGGTGAAGATCGTGCAGCTCCGTAACACCGTCAAGTGAGCGCAGCACCGGCTCCACCTCCCTCGCATCAAAACTCGGGGGAACCTGCTCAAGCAGGACACTGAGACAGTGCTTCAGAAGCTGCCAGGCACGCGGCAGAACCAAAGCGGCGATAATCAAAGAGGCAATCACATCGGCGTAGGTCCAACCGGTGATCATGATCACCGCGCCAGCGATCAGAACCGCCACGGAACCCAGCATGTCAGACAGCACATGAAGAAATGCGCCCTCCATATTGACAGAGTGCTCACGCTGGCTGTGCAAGACCCAGGCGGAAGCCGCGTTAGCTACCAAACCGATGACCGCAATGATCATCATCGGGCCCGCCAAAATCTCCACGGGGGAACTTAGGCGATGGATCGCCTCGATGACAATCCACACAGAGACAACAAGGACAGTCACGGCGTTGACCAAGGCCGCAAGCACCTCGACGCGGCGGTAGCCATACGTCGCCTGGCGGGTAAACGCCCGGCGCCCGATGGCAATGGCAACAACGGCGATGATGAGCCCGGCGGCGTCGGAAAGCATGTGCATGGCGTCGGCCATCAACGCCACCGAGCCGGTAAGCCAGCCACCGACGAGTTCCGCGAAAAAGACCGTGGAGGTAATTGTCAAAGCCGCAACGAGCGCGCGCATCGGCGCGGCTGAGGGTGGCGCGTGGCTGTGGCTGTGCTGGTGGTGATGTTTCTGCATGTGACGGTGCGACATGATCCTGACTGTAGCCCCCACCGCACTTATTGGCAATCTAATGAAAACGCAAGCCAACAGGAAGCCGCCCCTCCTGCCCTGGAGTTTCACTGCCTGAACGCAATAAAGCAACAAAACTCACCATGCACTACCCGCGAAGTAGTTGTTAGCGTCGGACACAGCACAACTATGTGCGCGCAAACGGCTTTACCCCTGACCTGGCAAGAAGAAGGAAACATGACCCACCCGAAAGACCAAGAAGTCTGGAATAACGCCGCGGACACCGCACCCGTTAACCTTTCCCACCAGATCACACCCTCCGCAACAGCTCCTGGCGCCGAGGACAGCCCAACCGCCATCTCTACGCCCGACTCCGAAAACGGCTGGTGGAAGTGGCTATTGGGCATCCTGGGGTTTTTGCTACTCACCTGGATCGTGTGGAGCCTCATTGGCGGCGACACGGACGGCGAATTCGCCACCGCCAGCACCGACGCCGCCAGCGTCGCGGCTGAGAAGGTGGGGCCGAGCGCATCTCGACCCCTCCTGCCGGAAACTGAGCAAACAATTCCCTGACATGCCAAAGCTCCCCTCACTCCACGGCTGCGTTGGGGGTGAAAGGGGAGCTTGTGGTTATCCGGAGTGCTTTAGCGCGCGGTGTCGGTGAGCGGGTTTTTTACCCAGCTCATCATGTCGCGCAGCTTTGCCCCGGTTTTCTCAATTGGGTGTGCGGCGACTGCGGCGCGTAGGCCCTCAAGTTCCTTGTTGCCATTTTCGACGTTGGCGACGAGGCGCTTGGTGAACTCGCCGGATTGGATGTCCTTCAAAATGTCGCGCATGCGCTCCTTGGCACCCTCGTCGATGACGCGCGGGCCGGAAAGGTAACCGCCGAACTCAGCCGTGTCGGACACGGAGTAGTTCATGTTGCCCAGGCCGCCCTCGTAAATGAGATCGACAATCAGCTTCAGTTCGTGCAGGCACTCGAAATAAGCCATCTCCGGCTCGTAGCCTGCCTCAGTGAGCACCTCAAAGCCCTTCATGATGAGGTCCTCCATGCCACCGCACAAAACAGCCTGCTCACCAAAGAGATCGGTGACAGTCTCCGCCTCGAAGGTCGTGGGGATGACGCCGGCGCGGGCGCCACCGATAGCGGCGGCGTAGGACAGTGCGAGCTGCTTGCCGTTGCCCTGCGGGTCCTGCTCAACAGCGATGAGGGCGGGGACTCCCTTGCCGTCGACAAAGGTGCGGCGCACCAAGTGCCCCGGGCCTTTCGGGGCGACCATCGCGACGGTGATGTCATCGGAGGGCTTGATCAGTTTGAAATGGATGTTCAGGCCATGTCCGAAAAACAGGGCGTCGCCTGGGCTCAGGTTCGGCTCAATGTCGCGGGTGAAGATCTCTGCTTGGGAGGTATCCGGGGTCAGCAGCATGATCACGTCGGCCCACTTCGCGGCGTCGGCGTTGCTTTTGACCTCGAAGCCTGCCTCTGCCGCTTTTTCGGCGGATTTGGAGCCTTCGCGCAGGCCGATGACGACCTCGACGCCGGACTCACGGAGGTTCTGTGCGTGGGCATGGCCCTGGGAGCCGTAGCCGATGACGGCAACTTTCTTGCCCTGGATCAGCGACAGGTCCGCGTCGTCGTCGTAGTAAACATCAATGGCCATTCTTGGATCCTTTCCTAATATATGAGACTCTGATTCCACATTATGACACATGCTTGGTGTGCCGTGGGATAAACGGGGCACCGACTTGAAAAGAAACTACTTCGAAGGTGCGAAAGTTTTCGGGCCGCGGTTTAGCGCCACCTGCCCCGACTGCACAAGCTCTTTGACTCCAAAGGTTTCCATCACGTCAAGAAAAGCGCGCAACTTCTCCGGCGTACCAGTCGCCTCCACCACCACCGACTCAGGCGCAACATCGACCACGCGGGCACGAAAGATATTCGCCGCGTCGACAACGTGCGGTCGATTGGAATTGTCCGCCGTCACCTTGACCAACATGAGCGAACGCGCGATCGTCGTCTCGTCGTCAAGGCGCACAACTTTCAGCACCTGGATCAATTTGTGAAGCTGCTTAGTGATCTGCTCAATGTGATACTCCGAAGCATCAACGACAATAGTCAAACGGTTAATGCCCTCGTTTTCGGTTTGCGCGGACACCAGCGACACGAGGTTATAACCGCGCCTGGTAAACAACGCAGTGACTCGTGTGATGATGCCATCGAGGTCAAGCACCAGCACGGAGAGGATGTTACGGGTGGATTCGTCCCTATTCATTTCTACTTCTCCTCCTGCACGGACTGGACCGCCTTGCTGGCGTTATGGATGGCTTCGGGAGTCTCAGCGGCGGACTCCTCCAAATCGAAAAACGGCCGGATGTTCAAGGCGTACTGCATATCGGAGTTGCTCGATCCTGCGGCGACCATCGGCCAGACCTGCGCGTCCTCACCAACAATGAACTCGATGAGCACCGGCCGATCGTTGATCTCCCGGGCCTTTTGAATGGTGGGAAGGACATCTTCTTCCTTCGTCACCCGGAAGGACACGGCGCCGAGGGCCTCCCCTAGCTTGAGAAAGTCCGGCACATAGACCTCTCCGCCGAGTTTCGTGTGCGAATAATTACCTTCGTAAAACAGGGTTTGCCACTGGCGCACCATGCCAAGATTGCCGTTGTTAATCAGCGCGATCTTAATTGGGAAGCCTTCCAGTGCCGCGGTAGTGATTTCCTGGTTGGTCATTTGGAAACAACCATCGCCGTCAATCGCCCACACTTCCTTGTCGGGCCGACCAGCCTTCGCACCCATCGCCGCCGGGATCGCGTAGCCCATCGTCCCGAGGCCACCGGAGTTCAGCCAGGTGCGCGGGTGCTCGAAGTCAATAAACTGCGCCGACCACATCTGGTGCTGGCCCACCCCAGCGACATAAATCGCCTCCGGGCCAACCTCACGCGAGAGCGTCTCGATGACAAATTGCGGCGCAAGCTTGCCATCGGACTGCGGGTCGTAGCCCCGCGGGAAGCGCTCTTTGAGGTCGCGCAGCCGCTTCAACCATTCGCTTGTCGACGGCACCTCAATGCCCTTATCCCGGAAGGCGTCGGCAAGCTTGCCCAAAACACGCTTCGCATCGCCAACGATCGGGACATCAACCTCACGAATCTTTCCCACCTCGGCCGGGTCAATATCGGCGTGAATAGTCTTGGCGTGAGGCGCAAAAGTCTCGACATCTCCGGTGACCCGATCATCGAAGCGCGCACCGACGGCGATGAGCAAGTCAGACTCCTGCAGCGCGCCCACAGCCGGAACGCAGCCGTGCATACCCGGCATACCCATATACAGCGGGTGGTGGTGCGGGAAAGAACCAAGCGCCATCAAGGTGGTCACCACGGGCACGCCGGTTAACTCCGCGAACTCACGCAACTCGCGGTGCGCCTCCGCCTTAATCACGCCGCCACCGATATAAAGAACCGGCTTCTTCGCCTCCGAAATTAACTTCGCCGCCTGCATGATCTGGCGCGAGTGCGGCTTGGTGTTCGGCTTGTAGCCAGGCAGATCAAGCTCCGGCGGCCAGGAAAACTCGATCTCCTCCGCCTGCAAATCCTTCGGGATGTCCACCAACACCGGGCCGGGCCGTCCCGTCGCCGCCAGGTGCAGCGCAGTCGCAATCGCCTGCGGGATCTCCTCAGCACGTCCAACCATGAGGTTGTGTTTAGTCACCGGCATGGTCACGCCTCGAATGTCTGCTTCCTGGAAAGCATCAGTGCCGATCAGCGGCGAGCCAACCTGGCCGGTAATCGCAACAATTGGGACAGAATCAAGGTAGGCGTCGGCAAGCGCGGTAACCAAGTTGGTCGCGCCCGGCCCGGAGGTGGCGACACAAACGCCGACCTTCCCGGTGGCCTGAGCATAACCTTCCGCAGCGTGTCCGGCGCCCTGTTCGTGGCGCACCAAGACGTGGCGGAGTTTTTCGGCGTTATAGAGGGCGTCGTAAAGCGGCAGGACTGCACCCCCAGGAAGCCCGAAGACGATATCGACTCCGGCTTCCTCCAGGCTGCGCACGACCGCGGTGGCGCCCGAGATGCGTTCGGGGGCGCGCTCGGCCGAGCCCGAGGTGTCCTTATTGTCCTTCTCCACCTGTTTCGCAGGCGCGTGAGCAGCAGCCACGGGTGAGAACTCCTTCATTGTGGGTGGTGTACGGCGGATGACCAAAAACAAATCCCCCGCGCAGCTTCACTTGCGTGCTGCTCGGGGGCGCTTGTTGTTGCGACTGAGTACAACTTCAGTCCGCTACGGCAAGCGCCGCATCGGAATAATTAGTACGAGTCGCGAGATGATCATGTTGCTCATCATACACAGAGAGCTATGTAACGCACTTCAAACCCTTAGTTTTATTTCAGCAATCCCAGGCAAACCCTGTCTAATCTGGGACTCACTATGCCTTTCGGATACATCTTTGAAGAACTATGGCGCTGGTTAGCCCACACGGGAATCAACCTTGCCCTGCTCATTTTGTTGGCCTTGCTCATCCCCAGAGCCGGACGTTTTGCAAACCGGATCGTGGAGAAGAAAATCACCCAAAGCATGGACAACGACGAAGGTAAGACCCACCTCGCCCTCGCCAATGTCGGCATCAACATCGCGCAGATCCTCGCATTTTTCTTGCTTTTGGTGTTCTTCCTCCAGCAAGTCGGGTTTTCGCTCGCCGGCGCCGCCATCCCCGCCACCGTTGTCTCCGCCGCCATCGGTTTTGGCGCACAAAGCATCATCGCAGACTTCCTCGCCGGTTTTTTCATCCTGACGGAAAAGCAGTACGGCGTAGGCGACTGGGTTTCTTTCGACATCTCCGGAACGGATGTCGAGGGCACCGTCATCCAAATCACCATGCGCTCGACTTACATCCGCACCCTCGAGGACGCGACCGTGTCCGTGCCGAACTCCACCGCGCGCGTGTGCATTAACTACTCCAACTACTGGTCCTCAGCAAAGGTAGTTATCCCGGTGCCGCTGCTTAGTTCCCAAAACACCGCCGAGGTAATTCAACGCGCCGAAAGAGCGGCCCGTCGCGCCATCGCCCAGCCGGAGGTGGCAAAGAACCTTTTAGGAGATCTAGATGTCCACCCGGCGGTTGGGGTCAACCCACCAACCACCGTGGGGATGCCGTGGACAATGGACATGCGTTTTTTGATCCGCGTCGAGCCACTGAGCCAGTGGATGGTGGAGCGCGCCATCCGCATTCAGGTCCTCGACGAGTTCTGGTCGGAGTACGGCTCCGCCCCAACTGTCTCCGGTACCCGCCTCGACCACGTCGTCGACCACACTCATGTGCTTGGGGCAATGACATCGCCCTCCGCTAACGCCCCCACCGAGGTGTTGGCGCCGGAGCTGCCGGAAGCAACCGCCGCCGGCATTGTCGGCCCGCACAGCACCCGACTGTTGCCCATCCCCGGCGAGGGCGCGCCGGGGGCAAGCTCCGACAACAGCGAAGCCACACGCGCCGCGGAGGCCGAACACGACCCAGCGACAGATTCGCTTTCCGACGACACCAGCGGCACCTTCGCCCCCCGCACCCTTTTCGGCGGCACCATGCGCCTGTCCACCGGTGTGTTACTCGGCGCTTTCCTCGTGTTGCTCATCATTCGCGGCCTCACCTTAGGGCCCGCCGAAGGATCGGAAGGCAAAGGTGGCGTCCTCGCCCCGCCGCCACGCCCAGCGGTGACCTCTACTCACAACCCCGCCCCGCAGCCTGCCCCCAAGCCGACGGCCTACCCTGCCCCGACGTCAACTTTGCCCACCGTCGAGCAGTCCCCCACCGGGACAGTAAGCTCTACTCCCGCCACGCCCGACAACCCACAGGAACCACAGAACAACGACAGCACCCAGGCACCTCCGGCCCCGCAAACGGATGCTGGCCGAGCGAACGCCCCGCAACCCGCACAGCCCCCAACTGTTGAGACGCCGGCTGACGCCGCCCAGTAGTTCGGGCCCACAGCCCTTCCGACCGGCGTGTCTGTAGGGTTTACTAGCATGTCTTGCATGACTGACACGCCGACTACTGGGGCGAAGGTGTTTCGCCCCAGCCGCGAACACATCATCGCCATCGTGTTGATGACAGGCATCGCCCTCATCGGCATTTCCTGGGCCCCGCTGAAGCTCGGCTGGATCCTCCTTGTCCCCGTCGCCTGGATTACCTGGATATCTACCGCCTCAACCCGCGTCGACGAGCGCGGCATAACGATGAAATACCCGGCGAGAAAAACCCACGAGATCCCATGGGAGGACTTCGCGGGCATCGCCTTCAAAGGCACCCGCGCGTTGGCCACGACCACCGGCGGGACCGAACACCTCATGCCAGGGGTGACGTTTAATTCCCTCCCTGAACTCTCCGCAGCCTCGCGTGGCCGCATCACCGACGTGATCACCCGATCCGCGGAAGCCGCCGACGGCAAATACGAGATTATCGACAGGCACGGGCGTAAAGTCCTGCTCACCCGCGAGGAATACGACCAATACTTGGTCGAGCACCCGGATCTGCCCGGCCCGCGCCCCAACAAAGCAGAGCCTAGGCCAGAAAACACGCCAGAAAATAGGAAGGACTAAGCTATGAAGATCCCGCTTCGCTCCCGTGTGACGACAGTTGGCCGCCAGGCGGCTGGCGCCCGCGCCCTGTGGCTCGCCACCGGCACTAAGGAAAACGAGTTCGGCAAACCGATCGTGGCGATCGTCAACTCCTATACCCAGTTCGTTCCAGGCCACGTTCACCTCAAAAACGTCGGCGACATCGTCGCTGAGGCCGTGCGCGCGGCGGGGGGAATCCCGAAAGAGTTCAACACGATCGCCGTTGATGACGGTATCGCGATGGGCCACTCCGGCATGCTTTACTCCCTTCCCTCACGGGAGATCATTTCGGATTCGGTCGAGTACATGGTCAACGCCCACACCGTCGATGCGATGGTGTGCATCTCCAACTGCGACAAAATCACCCCCGGCATGCTCAACGCCGCGCTGCGTTTGAACATCCCAGCAGTGTTCGTCTCCGGCGGCCCAATGGAAGCTGGTAAAGCCATCGCCGTCGACGGAGTTACCAAGCCGAAGTCGGATCTCGTTGATGCGATCGCCCTGTCCGCCGATGAGCGAGTCAGCGACGCTGAACTCGACGAGATTGCCAACAACGCCTGCCCGACCTGCGGCTCCTGCTCCGGAATGTTCACAGCGAACTCGATGAACTGCCTGACGGAGGCGCTTGGCCTATCCTTGCCCGGAAACGGCACCACCTTGGCTACCCACACCGCGCGCCGCGCCCTGTTCGACCGCGCCGGCGAGGCCATTGTGGAGCTGTGCCAGCGCTACTACGGTGAGGGCGACGAGTCGGTCCTCCCGCGCAGTATCGCCTCCGAGAAGGCCTTCCGCAACGCGATGGCTTTAGATATGGCGATGGGCGGATCCACCAACACCATCTTGCACATCCTCGCGGCCGCGCAAGAAGGAGAAATTGACTTCGACTTAGACGATATCGACGAGCTTTCGCACCGCATTCCCTGCTTGTCTAAAGTCGCGCCCAATGGCAACGCCCACGTTGAGGATGTCCACCGCGCTGGCGGGATTCCCGCCATTTTGGGTGAGCTCAACCGTGCCGGACTGCTGCATACCGACGTCCACTCGGTGGCCTACCCAACCCTTGACGCCTGGCTCGCTGATTGGGACATCCGCGGCGGCAGCGCCACCGAAGAAGCGATAGAGCTCTACCACGCCGCCCCCGGCGGACGCCGGACCACGGAAGCTTTTTCCCAATCCGCGCGCTGGTCACAACTTGACACCGACGCAGCCAACGGCGTCATCCACGACGTTGAACACCCCTTCACCTCCGACGGTGGCTTGGTTGTTTTGCGTGGCAACCTCGCCCCTGATGGGGCAATTTTGAAAACCGCGGGCGTGGAGGAGGGCCTGTGGGAGTTCTCCGGACCCGCCCGCGTGGTGGACTCGCAGGAACAGGCTGTCTCCACCATCTTGGCCCGCGAAGTCCAGGAAGGCGAGGTGGTGGTTATCCGCTACGAAGGCCCCGCTGGCGGGCCCGGTATGCAGGAAATGCTGCACCCCACGTCCTTCCTCAAGGGCGCAGGTCTGGGCAAAAAGTGCGCCTTGATCACCGACGGACGTTTCTCCGGCGGCACCTCGGGGCTGTCTATCGGCCACATCTCCCCCGAAGCCGCGCACGGCGGACTGATCGGACTGATCGAAAACGGCGACACCATCAGCATCTCGGTGGCAAACCGGGAGCTGCGTCTCGATGTTCCAGAAGATGAGATTGAGAGGCGTCGTCAAGCAATGAACGCCTCCGAGCGGCCGTGGACCCCGAACCGTAACCGCACAGTCTCCAAGGCGTTGCGGGCCTATGCCAAGATGACTACCAGCGCCGACAAAGGTGCAGTCAGGAAAGTTGACTAGGGCACAAAGAAAACGCGGCGCTGCCTTGAGCAAAGGCTAAACCCCGAGGCTTAGCCTTTGCTTAAGGGTCTTTTACGCACCCCGGGCGCTTTCTGGCCCCGCCCCGAACCACCACAGCAGCACCGCGGCGGCGATGCCGAGAACGGCGAAAATCCAGGAGCTGGCCAGCGGTCGGCGCGCCCAACTGCGGCCAGCATCGACCGCGTAGAAGCCGGGACCGGTGAACTGCACAACAAGGCTGGCACCGACAAGCATGACCGCCAACCAGACGGAGGGATCCCAGTTGAACACGCTTGCGGCCTGACCCGACTGAACAACAGCATGAGCGGCGAGAAACCCTGTCACGGCTGTTGCCACCATCGCCGCGACGGGCAACAGCAAGCCGAGCAGCAAAAACACTCCAGCGGCCAGTTCGAGCGTGGGAAGAACAACGGCCAAAACATCCCCTGCCGGGTATGACCTGAAGGCGTCTTCCAAACCATTAATGCCCTCGGAGCCGCCGAGACGGAAGAAAACCTTGACGGAGTCGAGGATTAAAAAACCACCGAGCAAGAGGCGCAGCAACAACAACCCTAAATCGATCGTGCCACGGCGAGCCGGGGGCGCAGAGGCAACGCTAGCGGATTGCTCAAACCCAGTGTCCGTGGGCTCAACGAGGCTCGGGTCGGGCGCCGCCGCGGACTGCGGGTAGGCACCGACGGTGGCGGGTTCTTGCGAAACAGCGCTTTGGGTTGCATCGCGCGCGATAGCCACCGTCTCGTTCGCGGGTTGGGACACACCTGGTGAGATCTGAGCCCCGGAGGAGGCAAAGACCTCGGTCGGCGCGGCCTTGCCTGTGCGCTGGTAGATGTCTTGCTGTGTTGCATCTCCGGCTGGCTGGTACGCGGGGATGTCCTTTTCCACGCCGAAGTCGTCGGGTGTCACGTCTCGCCTGTTTGTGTCATTCATACAGTTGAATCTATGCGAGGCAAAGACGTTCCACGGGGTTCTGCTTCGGCGTGTCCCCCGGGCAAGCCCAACATTAGTTGTTGACACTTCATCATTTCTTCGCCATGCTAGGAGACATGGATAAAAGCAAATGGAACCAAGCCCCGCAAAATGCCTCCACCGACGGCGCCTTCGAACGTGACACAAACTATATTGAGGACCGGTTTAGCCACAAGGTCGAAGCCGGCTCCGACCCCGCCCCGCGTGGCGACGGCACCTACGACTGGCCCGTCGAGGCCGGCCGCTACCGCCTCATGGCAGCCCGCGCCTGCCCATGGGCACACCGCACCATCATCTCCCGCCGCCTACTCGGACTAGAAGACGCAATCTCCCTGGGCCTAGCCGGGCCCACCCACGACAAGGACTCGTGGGTCTTTGACGTTGACCCGGGCGAAGTCGACCCTGTCACCGGCCTGCACCGCCTGAAGGACGCCTACGAAAACCGCATCCCCGACTACCCGCGAGGAATCACCGTCCCAGCCATCGTCGAGGTGGACGGCAAAGATTCGCGCGTGGCCACCAACTACTTCCGTTACATCCCTGTCGACTTCAACGACGAGTGGCGCCAGTTCCACCGCGAAGGAGCCCCGGACCTCTACCCGGAGGACCTACGCGAGGAAATCGACGAGGTGTCTTCCTACATTTACAAATACGTCAACAACGGCGTGTACCGCTGCGGATTCACCAGCGACCAAGCGGAGTACGAAAAGGCCTACACCGAGCTGTGGACCGCTCTCGACTGGCTTGAGGAGCGCCTGGGCAAGCAACGCTACCTCGTCGGAGAGCACATCACGCTGGCCGATATCTATCTCTACCCCACCTTGATCCGCTTCGACCCCGTCTACGTCGGCCACTTCAAGACCTCCCGCAACCGCATCGAGCAGATGCCCAACCTGCGCGGGTACCTGCAAGAGCTCTATCAGCTCCCCGGCTTCGGCGACACCACCGACTTCACGGAGATCAAGCAGCATTACTACATCACGCACCACGAGATTAACCCCACCGGAGTCGTGCCTGCTGGCCCCGACATGGCGTGGCTGGCCCAACCGCATGACCGTGACCGCTTCGGCGGGGCACCCTACGCGGAAAACGTCACAGCACCGAACCCGGTACGCCCCGGCGAAGAAGTCAAAAACCCGGCGGGTTTCTAAAGGCTAACTTTTCGCAGCGAAAGGCCCTCCCTGGTCCGGAAAACTTGGTGGACCTAACCTCTTGTCCCCCCTAAAAAGACGCAAGATAGAACGATCCACCACAGTTTCCCTCGCCTTCGTCGCGCTCTTTTTCGGCGCGGGCTTCGCCTCCGGGCAGGAAACAATGTGACACGTCCTTGCCTAGGGGACCTGGGAAAAATCTGCTCGATAAGCGCCGGAATGATAATCCTCGTCGGCGCCTCGCCGTTGCAACTCGGATCGTGGTGCCACGCCGACGGACACAGCGCGCCTGACGCCCGAACGTGTCGAAATCAGCGCACTAATCCACGAAATCAACGCTGTTTTGGGACAGCCCTATCAGTTGATTCCATCCAGGGCTCGGCTACCTCGAAATGGCGCTCATCGTAGCAATGGTGGGCTCTTGGCTCAAGGAGAAAACTTCAAGCAAGCCGAACGCCATGACCGACTCCCGGACCATGCAGAAACCTCCCGCACCCCGCCCGCGCCCGAAAAACCTCAGAGGCGAATCCGACCTGGACGAGTCTCGCCTGCTACCGCGTGCAGCAAGGGGGTCTGTGCCGCACTAGAAGCAAATCCCGAAAGTGGTTTTCCCTGCACAAAGCACCCGGGCGACTGCAAGGCCAACAAAACGATCTCCAAAAAAGGTTCCTTCCCCACAGGGGAGGAACCTAAAAGAGAGTCTTTCGGGTGCCGCTAAGACAGCTTCTGCGCGATCAATTTGTTCACCTGGCCCGGATCGGCCTTGCCCTGCGTCGCCTTCATCACGGCACCAACGATAGCTCCGGTGACCTTGGTGTTGCCCGCACGATACTTCTCGACGATATCCGGGTTGGCCGCCAGCGCCTCGTCGACGGCTTTCTCAAGAGCGCCGTCGTCGCGCACGACCTCAAGGCCCCGGTTCGCGACAACCTCGTCGACATTTCCTTCTCCGGCGATGACGCCGTCAATGGCCTGGCGCCCCAACTTTGTTGTCAGCTTGCCCTCTTTAACCAACTCAACCACACGCGCGACATCTACCGGCTCAATGCCTACGGCGTCGAGTTCCTTGCCCAACTCGTTAGCTTTGGCCATGATGTAGGACACCCACCACGCGCGGGCCTCATCGGGCGTCGTGCCCGCCTCGACGGTATCGGCAACCAAGTCGAGCGCACCAGCGTTTACCAGGTCACGGAACTCCTTTTCCGGAAGTTGCCACTCCTTTTGGATGCGCGCGCGACGCACCCACGGCAGCTCCGGCAGAGTCTGGCGGATTTCCTCGACCCACTCCTTCTTCGCAATCACCGGAGGAAGATCCGGATCGTTGAAGTAGCGGTAGTCGCTCGCCTCCTCCTTCGGCCGTCCCTTCGACGTGGTGCCGTCCTTTTCCTGGTAATGGCGAGTCTCTTGAACAATTTCCCCGCCTTCAACCAAGACCTGCGCCTGGCGCATCATCTCAAATCGCACCGCCTGCTCGACGGACTTCAGCGAGTTGATGTTCTTCGTCTCGGTGCGAGTGCCAAACTCCTTTTGCCCGATGGGGCGAAGGGAAACGTTGGCGTCGCAACGCATGGAGCCTTGATCCATGCGCGCATCAGAGACTCCGAGGGCCTTGACTAACTCGCGAAGTGCCGCGACGTAAGCCTTCGCCACCTCGGGAGCACGCTCTTTTGCCCCGATGATGGGCTTAGTCACAATTTCGATAAGCGGTACACCAGCCCGGTTGCAGTCAACCAATGAAGCCGTAGCGCCGGAAATCCGACCGGAGGCGGAGCCCAGGTGTGTGAGCTTGCCCGTGTCCTCCTCCATGTGTGCCCGCTCGATCTCGACGCGCCACTCAGTGCCGTCTTCGAGTTGGACGTCCAGGTAGCCGTCGTAAGCAATTGGCTCGTCATACTGTGAAATCTGGTAGTTCTTCGGCTGATCCGGGTAAAAGTAGTTCTTGCGTGCGAAGCGGGAACGCTCCGCGATGCTGCAGTTGAGGGCTAGGCCGATCTTGATGGCCCACTCGACGCCCTTCGCGTTGACCACAGGCAGCGCACCAGGCAAGCCCAACGAAACTGGATCGATATTGGTGTTCGGTTGAGCGCCGAAGTGAGCGGAAGACGTGGAGAACATTTTCGTTTCCGTGGCGAGTTCGACGTGCACTTCAAGCCCCATAACGGGGTCGAATTTTTCCAGCACCTCGTCGTAATCCATTACGTCATAGGCAGTCATGCGCACCAGTCTAGTGCCCGCCACACCGGGACGTAGCACTCCCCGGCCTATCCATTCACCCGAGATCTGGCCAAAACTATCCGAAAAACTGTTGAATAGTTTTTCCTAATGTAATTCAGGATAGTTGGACATGAGTGCAGTTTCTTGCGCCTTGGACTGCTCGCGTTGCACGTACTCGGTAGGGTGTCTTTCGGGGATGGGCCCCGGCGCCCGGTCCACTGCTGATACTCACATAAGCAGCGCAGACCGGTATCCGGTGCGCGTCGTCGATGGGGGTTCGTCGGCGCACATTCACCGGGTGGGAGGTGGGGAGAAGATGGACGATGCCTGCGTGGCATCCGGCACAAACTACGCTTCGACAGTTTCCTGCGCTTTTCAGCCGTCCATTGCGCGATGAGAGGCGAGCTTTTTCGGCGTGTGCTGGGGTGGGCCTCGCGTCTTAGTAGCACACTTAACCGAACATGATCCGCGCGGCGTCAATACGCCGCTGCGGGACACGCTTTAGGTGTTCGACGGATTCCTCCAAAGTAACTAGCTCAATGTCCTCGCCGCGCAAGGCAACACAGGTGCCGAATTGCCCCGCGTGCGCTGCGCGGGCCGCATGCAGGCCGTAACGTGTGGCCAAAACACGGTCGTAAGCAGTGGGAGTACCGCCGCGCTGAATGTGTCCGAGCACAGTGGTACGCACGTCGTAGCCTAGGCGCTCTTTGATCTCGTCGGCGATGATCTGTCCCATTCCGTTAAATGTGACATGGCCGAACTGATCTTCCTCACCAAGGCTTGCGTCCATCGTCCCTTCCCGTGGCACGGCACCCTCAGCGACGACGACAATGCCGTATTTCTCTCCCATCTGAAAGCGGCGCTCCATCGCCTTGCAAATATCAGCGATGTCGAAAGGCTCCTCCGGGATCACGGTATAGTGCGCTCCCCCGGCCATGCCGGCGTGCAGCGCGATCCACCCGACATGTCGGCCCATGACCTCGACGATGAGGATACGGTTGTGGGACTCGGCTGTGGTGTGGAGCCTGTCGATCGCGTCGGTGGCCACGGACACAGCCGTGTCGAACCCAAAGGTGTAATCGGTGGCGTCGACATCGTTGTCGATAGTCTTTGGCACGCCGACGACCGGGATACCGTTGTCAGAAAGCCACTTCGCGCCCTTGAGGGTGCCTTCTCCGCCGATCGCAATGAGGGCATCGACTTCAGCGTCGGCCAGATTTTCCTTAATCTGCTCTAGGCCAGCTTTGAACTTATCTGGGTGCAGCCGCCCCGTGCCGAGGATCGTTCCGCCCCTCAGGAGGATGGAGTCGATGAATGCGTCGTCGTAAAGGTCCATCCTGCGGTCTTCCATCAGCCCAACCCAGCCGTCGAGGTAGCCCACGACGGTTGAGCCGAACTCGGCGCTGGAGGTGCGGACGATCCCCCGGATGACGGCGTTGAGTCCTGGGCAGTCGCCGCCAGAGGTCAAAGTGGCAAGTCGCATGGACACCACTTTATCCTCGCTCTCGGCCACCTTCCACGGAAGGTGCTCACAGACCTTCCCGGGCTTCGAGTAACTCCATCTCCGCAACGAACTCGCGTTTCGACGCTTGCCAGTCGTCTTCGGTCATCCCCAAACGCCAGTACCCGGAAATGGAGACGTCCTTTTTCTCCACTTCGTTTTCAATAAAGAGGAAGCGGCGCATTTCCTTGACCATTTCCGCGACACCGTGGATGAACCAGCCGGTTGGCTTGTCGGGGATCCCTGCGTCGCGCACAGCCTGCGCCAAGGCCGTGCCGTGTAGCGCATTGTCGCGGTAGATCCAGCGCATGTTCACCCCCTCGCCGTGCGGCATCTCAAATTCGGCTCCGGCGCCGGAGATTTCCACGTAAACATCTGCGGTCGCGCCCGGCGGAAGCTTCTCAACACCCGCTGCAATCGCTGGTGCTGCAGTCTCATCACCCACAAAAACGAAGTGGGAGTAGATCTTTTCGGGGTGCCATGCGCCTCCTGGTCCAACAAAGGCGATGACGTCTCCGATTTCGGCACGGCTCGCCCACGAGCTGGCCAGTCCGGTGGTTGAGTGGACGACGAAGTCTATGTCCATGTCCCCGCTTTCCACGTCCACCCGGCGCAAAGTGTACGTCCTAGTGACGGGGTGGAGATGGCGCGGCCGGGTCGCGCGGATGTCGGCTAAGTCGAAGGGCCACGAGTAGTCGGCTTCTTCGGGGACGAACAGAAACTTGATGTAGTGGTCCGTGTGCGCCAGCTTCTGACCTTTGAGGCCTGGAGCGTTGAGCGACAGCCGGATCATTTCCGGGGAGAGCTGGACTTTATTAGTCACCCTCGCTTCGCTGGCACGTCGGACGGGTCGGGACGGATTGGTCATGCAGGTAAGCCTAACCTATCCTGCCCCTTATGCGTTCAGACCCGCCTCGAAGGCCGCGCCGACACGGTACAAACGGTCGTCCGCGAATGCCGGTGCGATGAGCTGCAAACCCACCGGCATATTTGTGTCCTCGGCCTGACCCGCAGGCACCGACATGCCAGGCAGGCCGGCAAGGTTTAACGGCAAAGTAAACAGGTCGAAGTTATACATAGCCAAGGGGTCATCGACCTTCTCACCGAGCTTAAAGGCGGTTTGCGGAGCTGTCGGCCCAGCAATCACATCCACTTTTTCGAAGGCACGCTCGAAGTCGCGGGCGATAAGCGTGCGTACGCGCTGGGCCTGCAAGTAGTAGGCATCGTAGTAGCCAACAGACAGCGCATAGGTGCCCAGCAGGATACGACGCTTGGCTTCGGAGCCGAAACCTGTGCCGCGGGTTTGGGCCATGACCTGCTCGGCGGAACGAGTGCCGTCGTCTCCTACGCGCAGGCCGTAACGCATGCCATCGAAGCGGGCCAAGTTAGAGGAAACCTCGGACATCTGGATGATGTAATAAGCGCCCATCACGTCGTCGAAACTCGGACAATCAACCTCGACAATCTCCGCTCCCTGGCGCTGGAGCTGAGCAAAGGCGGCGTTGATAACTTTGCTCACACCCTCTTGGGTGCCCGGACGGTCGAACTGCTTAATGCGACCGATTCGCACACCGCTGAGGTCGCCCGAAGCACCCTCGCGCGCCGCGGCAACAACAGGGGCAACCTCACGCTCGACGGAGGTCGCGTCAAATTCATCGTGCCCAGCGATGATCTCGTGGAGCAGCGCCGTGTCCAAGACGTTGTTGGCGCAGGGGCCTACCTGATCGAGGGAGGAAGCGCAGGCGATCACGCCGTAGCGCGAGACGGCGCCGTAGGTCGGCTTAACACCGACGGTGCCGGTCAACGACGCGGGTTGGCGGATGGAACCACCCGTATCTGTGCCGATACCGAGCGGTGCTTGACCGGAGGCGAGGGCTGCGGCGGTACCGCCACCGGAGCCACCCGGGGTTCTTTCAAGATCGTGCGGGTTTTTGGTGTTCTTGTATGCGGAGTTCTCCGTCGAAGATCCCATGGCGAACTCGTCAAGGTTCGTCTTGCCCAAAATGGGGATACCAGCTTCACGCAGACGAGTAACCACCGTGGCGTCGTAGGGGCTCATGTAGCCTTCGAGAATCTTCGAGGCGGCCGTGGTGGGGGCGTCGGTAGTAACTAGCAGATCTTTCAGCGCGAGGGGCACTCCTGCTAGGGCGGAGGCGGGCTTGTTTCCCGCCTTGACCTGAGCGTCGACCTCATCGGCTGCGGCGAGAGCCGCTTCGGCGCCGACATGGAGGAAAGCGCCGAGCGTTTGGTCTGTCGCCGCGATCCGGTCGAGGAATGCCTGAGTGACCTCGCGTGAGGTTAACTCGCCGGTTTGAATCTTCTCGGCGAGGACGTGGGCAGGCAAACTGATGAGTCCTTCGGCGGGCATCGTGTAACCGGTCATGATTTACTCGCCTTCTCCTAGAATCTGCGGCACAACAAAACGTTCGTCTTCCACTGCGGGAGCCTGGTCGAGCGCTTGTTGTTGTGTCAGGGTCTTCTTTTCCACGTCGGGGCGCATGCCGGCGTCGATGGAGTGCGGGTGGCTCATCGGTTCGACACCTTCGGTGTTGACGCTTTGGACCTTGGAGACCGCGTCGACGATCTCATCGAGTTGGGCCGCGAGCTGGTCGAGCTCACTTTCGGCCATAGAGATCCTGGCAAGTCGTGCGATGTGGGCGACCTCATCGCGGGAGATCCCTGAAGTTTCAGACAATGCAAATCCAATCTTCGGCGGTGTGCAACCTAAAAACGACACCATCTTAAACCACGGCCTCCGCGCGCCGGGCGTGACGGGCAGCGAGTGGGGGCGAGTGCGCGTAGCCCCCGGTGATATAAATAGCTCATGTCCTATTTGATCCGCGTGACCCTTCCCGATACCCCGGGCAGCCTCGGCGAGCTCGCTGAGGCACTGGGAATGATCGATGCTGACATCCGCTCCGTGGACATCGTACAATCGGACAGCAACGGCGAGGTCACGGACGACATCGTGGTCGAGCTTCCTACCGGCACGCTTGTCGACGCCCTCATTACCGCCGCCGCCAGCGTCGACGGCGTGGAAGTAGACAGCATCCGTCCCTTCACCGGGCGGGTGGATCGACGCGGGCAGATCGAGATGCTCGCCCGGATCGCTTCGCAGACAAAAAACGTCCACTCCGCGATGGAGGAGCTTGTCTCCGTCATGCCCCAGGCGATGACCTCCTCGTGGGCTGTTGCATTGGAAGACACCGGAGAAGGTTTGGTGCGCGTCGCCGCCTCCCAGGCAGCTCCGGGCGACGACGGATCCTCGCCGGTCATGCACGGTGTCGACGCCGCTCGTATTTTGCAACCTGAGTCTGATGACTGGGTGCCTCAGCCGTGGTGGCTGCTGGACACAACCCTTGCTGCGTGCCCTTTGACCGGCACGAACATGGTGCTGATCGTCGGAAGGATCGGCGGCCCGGATTTTTTGGCTTCCGAGGTCAAGCAAGTGGGCGATTTGGGAACGATCATCGGGGCGATGC
Organism: Corynebacterium sp. BD556; assembly: GCF_038452275.1. Lineage (NCBI taxonomy): Bacteria > Bacillati > Actinomycetota > Actinomycetes > Mycobacteriales > Corynebacteriaceae > Corynebacterium > Corynebacterium mayonis. The sequence goes on along the minus strand of NZ_CP141643.1, from coordinate 575,653 downwards.
TGCGGAAATGAAATTTGACAACACCCCACCATTGTCAACTTTTTAAAATTCTGGAATTATAGAGTGTATGGATCTTACACTCCTTGATCGCCTGAGCACGCTCGAAGAACGCGTCGACAAGCTAGAAAAACAACTCCTCCACTCCCCTCCCTCCCTCGTCGAGGGTCTGCCCGACATCATCTCCCCCATCAATAACAACCCCGAACTGCCAGACGGCGCCGTAACCTTCGGCGGATCCGTGGCCGTGGGCAAACAGATCGCCACGTACCAATGGGCACGACCCACCCACTGGATCACCGACAACACATGGGAAGAACAAATCGGCCGCATCGCTGCCCTCGCCCACCCCGTCCGCGGCGAAATCCTGCGGTACGTACTGTGCGATCCCGCGACAGCAGCCAAACTAGTCTCAGCCGGAGTAGTCTCCTCAATGGGAACCGCCTACCACCACCTCAACGAGCTGCAAGCCGGCGGCTGGGTAACCAAAGCCAACGGCGCATACTCCGTGCCCCCATCCCGCGTGATCGCCCTAATGACAATCATCACCGCAGCGGAGGCACACTGATGAAACAGGCAATCATCGGCGCCGCGGCCGGCCTGGCCACCGCTGGCATACTCCTCGCTTTCGGGCCACTTCCCCTTAACCTATCTAGCGAATCCACCGGCTCAGAAACAATCTCGGCTACCCTCACCGACGAAGCCGCCAAAGGCCACCACGACCTTACTGCATTCATCTACGACAACGGCGAGGTCACCTTCGGCGGGCTGGGCGCCGATGAACACACCGAAGTCGAGATCGGCTCGCTGACAAAGACGTTCAACGCGGAGCTCGTGCGCCAACTCGTGGAGGAAAAACAGCTCACTGTTGAAACCACCGTCGGTGAACTCTACGAGGTCAACGACACCCCCATCGCCGACGTCACCATCGGCGAACTGCTAAACCACACCGCGGGCCTTGACACCATCGAATCCATCACCACAGTCGAACTGCTCACCGCCCGAGTGCGCGACGGCGGCAACCCCTACCGCCGCGACACCCCACAACAAATCTTGGACTCCGCCAAGGACGCAACGCTCAAAGGCCGTGGCGAGTACAACTACTCGAATTACAGCCAAGCGTTGCTCGGCCAGTTGCTCGCCTTGCACACCGGCAGCTCCTACGAAGCGATGCTGCGCACCCGGATCTTCGAGCCCGCCGGGATGAGCGAGACTTACCTTGCCGCACCGGGCACTGTCGACGACGCCCCGCGCGGCCGCAGAACCGATGGGCGTGCAGCAAAGCCCTGGGACATGGACGGTTGGGCGCCGGCCGGCGCGATCCGCTCCACAGCCACCGACATGGCAAAGTACGTTGCGTGGGTCGCAGACCACGGCAGGCCCGACGACGGCTGGCTCGAGCGGGAAATTGACGGCACAGAATACCCCTACCACAACGGCGGGACCGGGGGCTTTAGCACAGTCATCGTGTGGGATCCGGCAGACCCGAAGCGCGCGGCTTTCGTCGCCGGCAATACACCCTTGGGTGTGGAGGTTATCGGTGCAGCCTTGCTTCGCACCCCAGGCACAGGGAAGGAAAACAAACCATGATCCAAGTGATAATCATGCTGCTCATGCTCACGCTCACTGCAGTAACCGTTGCGCGCCGGAAACTCACACCAGGCAAGGAACTGTTCAACACAGCCGTGACCGCGGGAGTATTAATCCTCGTCTCCCAGACAACCCCGTGGAACACGGCGCTTCCTTACCTCCTGTGGCTGGCCATAGCCGCCGCGGCAGCAGTGCTGGTGGGCATCAGCGCAGCGCGACTCGCCTCCGCCTAACACCAGGGCCCGCTCTACACCGTGCCCGTTCTACACCGTGCCCGTTCTACACCGTGCCCGTTTCCAGAAGCTGAATGAACTCCTGCTCATTCAAGACGCGCACGCCCAACTCCTCGGCTTTGGCTGCCTTGGACCCGGGCTTTTCACCCACAACAACATAGTCGGTGTTTTTCGACACCGACCCGGCAGCCTTCCCGCCGCGCGACAGGATCGCTTCTTTCACCTCATCGCGGGTGAAATTTTCGAGTTTTCCAGTCGCAACCACCGTCAAACCCTCCAAAGTAAGCGAAGTTGCTTGCTCGTTGGAATCCTGCATGCTCACCCCAGCCTCACGCCACTTACGCACGATTTCTCGGTGCCAATCCACCTCGAACCAGTCCTTAAAAGACTCGGCAATAACCATACCGACGCCATCAGTTTCGGCCAAATCGTTAACGGGGGCGTCGACAAGCGCGTCCATGCTCTTGTAGCGCGCAGCGAGCGCGCGAGCGGCAGTGGGCCCAACGTGGCGGATCGACAAAGCGACGATCACACGCCACAAATCGGTCTCACGGACAGTAGCGAGGTTATCCAAAAGCTTGCGCCCGCTGGAGTTCACTTTGCCTGCCTTATTCGTATACAACTCCGAGAGCTCAAGTCGATCCTCCGTCAGGTCAAAAAGATCACCCTCGTCAGCAAGGATGCCCCGGCTCGTCAAATCAATCGCACCCTTCTCACCGAGCGCCTCAATATCGAAAGCTCCACGACCAGCAAGGTACTTCAGCCGTTGCGCTAGCTGCGCCGGGCAGGAACGGGTATTGGGGCAGCGCCAGTCGGCGTCACCCTCGCGTGCCGGCGCAAGTTTCGTTCCACAACTCGGGCAGTTGTCCGGAAAAATGAATTCACGCTCGGTGCCGTCGCGAAGGTCAGCGACAGGACCCAACACCTCGGGGATGATCTCACCAGCCTTGCGCACAACCACAGTGTCACCAATGAGCACACCCTTGCGCTTGACCTCGTCTGGATTATGCAAAGTAGCCAAGGACACTGTTGACCCTGACACCAGCACTGGCTTGAGAATCGCAAACGGAGTTGCGCGCCCCGTGCGCCCCACAGATACCTGGATGTCAAGCAAGGTCGTGGTGACCTCCTCCGGCGGGTACTTGTAGGCGATCGCCCATCGCGGCGCCCGCGATGTCGCGCCGAGGCGGCGCTGCTGCTCGACGTTGTCTACCTTTATCACCAGCCCATCCGTTTCGTGGATAGCATCATGGCGGTGCTCCGCCCAATAAGCAACCGCCTCGTGGACCTCGTCCGCGGTCTCAGCGCGGCGGGTGTACTCCGAGACGGGCAACCCCCAACTCTTGAGCTTTTCATAAGCCTCATACTGAGTCTGCGGCTCAAAACCCTCGCGGGCACCGATGCCGTGGCAAATCATGCGCAGCTTGCGCTTCTTTACATCCTCCGGGTTCTTCTGACGCAAACCTCCCGCCGCGGTATTGCGAGGGTTAGCGAAAGGTTTGCCGCCTTCCTTCTGGCGCAGCTCGTTGAGCGCAGGGAAATCCTCGGGGCGAATAAACACCTCGCCGCGCACCTCAAGAAGCGGCGGGAAATCACCCTTTAGCTTGTGCGGGATGTCTGGAATGACCCTGGCGTTGTCGGTGATGTCCTCGCCCACCGTGCCGTCACCGCGCGTCGCGGCGCGGATGAGCAAGCCATTTTCAAAAACCAAGTCAATCGAAAGCCCATCAATTTTAAGCTCCGTCAAATAAGGACCGGGAGTTTTGTCCAACCAATGCGCAAGCTCCTCGCGGGAAAAGACATTATCGAGACTCATCATGCGCTCAAGGTGAGCCACGTCCGCGAACGCACTCGACGTTGGTGCACCTACCTGCAAGGTCGGTGAATCCGGTACCACCAATTCCGGGTGGTCCTTTTCCAGCTTTTGCAAAGACTGGTACAGCAAGTCGAATTCGGCGTCCGAAATCACCGGCTGAGCGTTGTAGTAAAGGTTTCTGTGATGGCGCACCTTGTCGGCAAGTTCTTCCCACTGGCGTCGAAGATCAGGCGAGATGTCAGTCATGCCTTTAAAGCTTAGCGACCCGCCCGACATGTGTACCCCACCAACTAAAATACGGCTCATGGCCACCTTCGACGCCTCACGCATGCTTTCTTTCGACCTCGAGACAACCTCTACTGATCCCGCCACAGCGCGCATCGTCACCTCGGCGCTCGTGCTTATCGACGGCCCCGAGGTTTCCTTCACCGAAGACCTCGCCGATCCCGGTGTGGACATCCCCGAAGCTGCCGCGAAGATCCACGGGATCACCACGCAGAAAGCCCGCGCTGAGGGCCGCCCGCACGAGGAGGTGCTGAACAAAACGGTCGACAGCATCAAAAAGGGGTGGGATGACGGCCTGACCTTAATCGTGTTCAACGCTCCCTACGATCTTTCGGTGCTGCGCGCCCTAACGGGCGATTTCACTGTCACCGGCCCCGTCTACGACCCCTTGGTAATCGACCGCGCCAAGGACCGCCGCCGCCGCGGTAAGCGCACCCTGACCGATATGGCTGCCCACTACGGGGTGCGCTTGGACAACGCACACGAGGCGACCGCCGATGCGATGGCGGCAGCCCGTATCGCCTGGAAGCAGGTGCGTGTGTGGCCGGAGTTAGCGCAGATGGACGTCGGGGAGCTGATGGAGTATCAGGCCGTCGAGTTCTACAACAACGCTTTAGGGTTAAAGAAGTATTTTCAGGGCCAGGGCCGGGACGTGAGCGACTTCAACCTGTCCTGGCCCATGATTGGTTAGGTTCGTGTTCACAGCAAGCCCTCGGACATCTCGCGGGCCTGTTTGTAGTTGCTGGCGGCGCCGACAAGAGTGGTGGCGGGCCGCGCCCACACATCGATGTTGACGCTGGCGGGATCGATCTGGACGTCATCGAAAAAGCGCCACAACTGCGACGGCTCAACTGGGGCCACCGCCAAGCGAGTACCGCCTTCGATAAGTCGTGCCAGGGCATCCTTTTGCTGGGTCTGGGTGGCTGCCGCCACATCGACAGTGAGCCAGTCAGTTTCCACCAGTGCATCGGTGTGTAGGAGGAAATCGCCGAACGGTTCGAGGCGCTCCAATGGCTCCGGAACTGCCGGAATGTCGTGGTAACGGGTGGCGCCGCGCAGCTCGCCGCGCATCACTTGGCCAAGTCTCGGCTCGTCGAGCTGGAGCACGGTTCGTGCGCTGAAGCGGCGGGCCACGTCCTGAAGGTGCTCATTGACGGCCTCGGCCAGCGCTTCGGTGATGTCGCGCAACGCTCCCGGGTCCGTGATCATGCGGTGGCCGTTTTTCATCTCCACCTCTGCAGCGAGCGTCCACGGCCCCACCACCTGCACCTTCAACGTATCCACCTTGCCCCAGTAGCCTTCTAACTCGTCCAAGTCTCGTGGCATGTGGTCGCGCACCGTGCGGTGCTGGCTGGACACGCGCCACCCGCGGGGGCCGCGGTCGATGGGGATGGGGACAAGCGCGGCGGTGCGTCCGATCGCATCGAAGCCGATTCCGCGGGCGGGTAGCTGCGGGAGATGCGGCAACGGGGATTCGCTAATGACCACGTCCGCGGCCTGCCGCAGGTCCGTTCCGGGCAGCTCCCCTAAGCCGAATGCGGTGGAACCTGACGTGGGTATTGACGCCATGACTGCAGATTACCCGTGTGCTTTGTTGTCTCGTCGCGCGAGAATGGTTCCAGATCCGAGCACTATGTCTCCGCGCCCATCCGGGTCCGGCAGGTAGATCACTGCGGCCTGGCCGGGAGCGACACCTTCGAGCGGCTCATGCAAGGCAAGCACCATCTCATCGCCTTCGATCGTGGCGCGACAGCCCACCACACCACCGTGGGCGCGCACCTGCACGAGCGCTTCAAAGGTGCCGCTCATCGCCTCATGCAAGACCTTGAGCCGGTCGGCGCGGATCTCATGGACTTTCAGCGCCTCGCGCGGACCTACGGTCACATCCCCTGTTTCGGCGTCGATGGCAGTGACGTAGCGCGGTTTGCCGTCGGCGGCGGGTTCACGCAAGTCCAGGCCGCGGCGTTGCCCGATCGTGTACTGGAACGCCCCGTCGTGGGTTTTGAGTGTCGTGCCGTCTTGATCGCGGATGAGGCCCGGACGCATGCCGATACTTTTGCCCAAAAACGCCTGGGTGTTGCCGTCAGGAATGAAACAGATGTCGTAGGAATCGGGCTTGTGGGCCGTGGCGAAGCCGTGGCGGGCTGCCTCCGCGCGGATCTGGGGCTTTTCGGTGTCGCCGACTGGGAATATGCAGGAGTCGAGCTCGCGGCGGTTGAGCACTCCGAGGACGTAGGACTGGTCTTTGTTCGGGTCTGTGGAGCGCCGTAAGTTGCCTTCGCTGTCGACGATGGCGTAGTGGCCGGTGGCTACTGCGTCGAAACCCAGGGCTAGAGCGCGTTCCAACAAGGCTGCAAACTTAATTTTCTCGTTGCACCTCAAACATGGGTTGGGGGTTTCGCCGTGTTGGTAGGACCAGACGAAGTTGTCAATGACTTCTTCTTGGAAGCGCTCTGAGAAGTCCCACACGTAGAAGGGAATGCCCAACTTGTCGCAGACGCGCCGTGCGTCAGCTGAGTCCTCCAAGGAGCAGCAGCCGCGCGCTGTTTCCCGGGTGGCTTGGGCGTCGCGCGACAGGGCTAGGTGGACACCGACGACGTCGTGGCCGGCTTCGACAAGTCGAGCGGCCGCCACGGAACTGTCGACTCCCCCGCTCATAGCAACCAAAACGCGCATACCGCGGCAGTGTACTCTCGCTGTCCATGGCCTCACAAAGCGAGTTCCATGAGATCGACACAGGTGTCGCCGAAATCTTCACTGAACCCGACGGCTCCATGGTTCTACTGGTCAACGGGGTGCCAAGCTCGCACGTTGTGCCAGGCGACCCGCTTCGCCTCGATTTTGAGTACATGCGCTGGATTGCCTCTTTCCTCGACCACGAAACCACCTTCGACAAACCGCGCCTGACGCATCTCGGCGGCGGCGCCTGCACACTGGCGCGCTACTTTGCGGCAGCGTGGACTGGCAGCCGGAACACGGTGGTTGAAATCGACTCTAAGCTTGCCGTTCTTGCACGCGAGCTGTTCGACGTTCCTCGGGCCCCGGCTGTCAAAATTAGGGTCGGCGACGCCCGCGAAGAAACCTTCGGGTTTAAACCCGCCACCCGCGATGTGATAATCCGGGACGTGTTCAGCTCCGCGCTGACCCCGCGGAGCCTAACCACAGTGGAGTTTTACGCGGCGGCGAAGTTGAGTTTGAGCAACAACGGCGTCTACGTGGCCAACTGTGGCTCGCACAGCGACCTGAAGGAAGCGCGTGAGGAATTGGCGGGAATGGTTGAAGTGTGGCCGTACGTGGGTGTCATCGCAGATCCTCCCATGCTAAAAGGTCGCCGTTATGGAAACCTTGTGCTCATCGGTGCCAACCACCCGGTAGAAGCGAGCCCCCCACTGACCCGTGACCTGCTTAAAGGGGCTGTGCCCGCTCATCTCAAGTCCATGCAGTGGGTGCGCGATCTTTTGCGCCGGGCACCGGCGCTAGCACGCCACGATCCTTAACAATTCCGTGGTTTGGAAGGCGGCTGCGGTTGGAAAGCTGACCCGATAGGAGCCGCGAGCGACGTGGTTGACGGTGCGGTCTCGATTCGACGCCGCGCTGGATTTGTGGGCGAGATACGTCTTCAGAGCTGTCGTTGCGGATTATTCACCGCAGCGTACGGACGTCGGGCTCGATTCTGAACTGCGCGCGGTTGACGTCGCTAAATCGCAGCGCTACTTCGGTGGGCACGTGGGCTGCGCTGTGAAAAAAGCGGCAGGATCTGCGCCCCACGCCAACCAGTGTGGAGGTTGGCAAGCCAACTCTGCCATGAACGATAAGATGCGCTCTTGCGCTTTGTGGGTTGGCAGTTGAGCTAAGTAAGGCCGAGATCTGCGACGCTGAACTGCGCCATCGCTACAGCAACACCCGCGCAGCCGGGGAGCAAACAGACGCGGGCGCTACCGGTACAACCATGTGCAACTTCACTCGTGGATGGGAAATAGCCCGAGGATTTCAGGCGAGCACGTCAACGCCGCGAGATAATCCCCCTCGGGGCTTATCTCGCGGTTGCCACAAAGTTAGGCGGAGGCGTTGTGAAGCAGGATTAGCAGGTCACCGACGGAGTAGTCGCCGATCATCATCGTGCGCAGGTCCTCGACGGGCAGCTCACCGCTGGCAACCAAATCGCGCACGGAGTTGGTGATGTTCTCAGCGTCAAAGTTGTTAAATCCCACCTGCTCGGCCGCCTGAGCAAGTTGCGGCGCGGCGAGGATACCGGCTGCAAGAGCGAGGATGGCCACCACCAGGGCGGTGTTATCTTGGGCCAAAACTGCCAGTTCTCCCGACTCGGGTGCCTGGAAGCTCTCGAGGACTCCGCCACCGGCGGTGAGGTCGCCACCGACGAAGTTGTGGAAGGCGCTGATGTCGCCGTTGAAGATGTTGTGGTCAACCGGGGTGCTGACTCCGGCGATGCGTCCGGCGTCGCTGCGCTGCCATACCGAAACTTTGTCCCAGCCGCCGACTGGGCGCGGAGCTTGGTTTTGGTAGGCGGCCAGCCACAACGGGTAGCCGGTGAAAGCGTTGGTGTTGTTCATGCGCTCGTACCAGAAGTAGCGGTAGGTATACACCATGGGCTTTTTGCCTGTGGCGCGCTCGACTTCGGTCAGGAAGGTCTGTGTCCATACGGCGAGGGCCGCGGGGTTGAGACCTTCGTCGACTTCGAGGTCGAGAACGGGTGGGAGATTGAGCTCTGGGCCTGCGTTGATTGCGGCGGCGAAGTCGTGAGCTTGGGCCACCGGATCCTTGGCGGGGCGGGCATAGTGGTAGGCGCCTACGGCGAGTCCTGCCTCGCGGGCAAGGCGGGCGTCTTCGTCGTAGTAGACGTTTTTCCAGCCCACTCCTTCCGTCGCCTTGACGAAGGCGAAGTGCTGGCCGCCGGGCCCGGCGACGGTCCGCCAGTCGATCTGGCGTCCGTCTGGGCGCTGGTGTCCTGCGACATCAACGCCTTGGACGAGGTCGGCGATGGGTTGTGCTCCGGCGTTGGTGTTACGGGTTGGGCTGAAGGGAACGGCGACTGCCAAGGCGGTTGCTACAAGGGCCGCAACGAGGGCGGCGGTGATGGTCTGAACTTTGTGGTTCATGTGCATGGTAGGCAGTGTAACCCAGTTTTCAACTTAAACAACACCTAACACACAAACAACATAAATCACACTAGTAACATGGGGTGCTAGAGGGCGCCGGCGACCCGAGCCCGTTCAACAATCGCGGGCAGCTCGCGGATGAGAAAGTCCACCTCCTCTTCGGTCGTCGTGCGGCCCAGCGTTAAACGCAGCGCCCCCATCCCCTCGCGCGTGCCTACCCCCATCGCATCAAGCACGTGACTCATTCGGCTTACCCCAGCCGAGCATGCAGAGCCCGTTGAGGCTTCGATTCCTTTGCTGTCGAGCAGCATGATCATTGCGTCGCCGCTCGCCCCAGGGAACAAAAAGTGCACGTGGCCTGGCAGCACGTTGCCGTCAACGGTCACGGTAGTCTCCGGCACGTTCTCAATGATGCCGCGAATCAGCTTCGTGCGAAGCTTGTCGACGACCTCCCGCTCCCCCTCCATCTCCTCTACTGCCTCCGCCAAAGCCACCGCTGTCGCCACCGCCGAAGCGACATCGACGGTGCCCGAGCGAATGCCGCGCTCCTGCCCGCCCCCAATAATCAACGGCAGTGGGGCCGGGGATCGTTTGGCCAAAAGGATGCCGGTGCCACGCGGCCCACCGAACTTATGTGCCGAAGCAGCGAGCGTGGTCACCCCAAGGGCGTGGAAATCGACGGGGATTTTCCCCACGGCCTGGACGGCGTCGACGTGGAAGGCTGTGCCTACCCGCGAAGCGCGCTCCGCAAGCTCAGCCACCGGCTGCACCACACCCGTCTCATTGTTAGCCAGCATGCACGTCGCTACCGCCGCCGGCTCATCAAGGACGGCGGCATCCGCGACGACACCGTCGGAACCCACCGGAAGCCACTTCACCTCTGCGCCTTCCTCGGCACCGAGGGACTTCACCGTTTCCAGCACGGCAGCGTGCTCAATCGGTGAGGACACCACCCGGGTCAGGCCACTGGACTTGACCGCTGTGCGATAAAGGCCGCGGATAGCCACATTGTCGGCCTCAGTGCCGGAGCTAACAAAGATCACTTCTGTTGGTTGCGCTCCCAGCGCCGCGGCGATTGATTCGCGAGCGTCCGTCAGTGCGCAGTTCGCAGCACGGCCCGATTTGTACTGCCCACCGGGGTTGAGGGCTCCTGCGTGCTCCACCCAAGCGTCGATGGCGCTTTGCCTCATCGGAGTGGTCGCGGCGTGATCGAAATATGCCATGCGAAGGAGTTTAGCGGCACCGGCATACCGCGAGTTCTAGCCCCATTCACGCGGCCCGCATACATAGGCAGTTGCTCCGCCGCCGACACGCGCGATGACTACTGCTGCCTGATTAGGCCCCTTCAACCTTAACTGGGTTCGCAGCACGTCGGGATTAAGATCCACTCCCCGCACAAGGATCTCAATCGCCCCCACGCCGCGCTGCTTCAATGCGCCCCGCAGTTTTTTCAACGGCACAGCCTCTTTGAAGGCAAAGCCCGAATAGCCCGCCGGTATGGCTGGCCCGGTAAGGAAAGCAATATGTTTATCAAGCATGCTCAAACCGTGGCGATGCGCCCAATGGCGCACCAGCCCGGCGCGGATGACCGCGCCGTCGGGTTCAACGATAAAACTATCCGGTGGCGCTACCTCCACATCTTCTGGCTCGGCATCGGTTATCCGCTCCTGGTGGGCACCGAGAACCACAGCCTCGCGCCGCAGCCCCGCGGAAAGACCGGGGCTATACAGGCAAGCCTCTTTCACCCCGCCGCGCAGGGAAACAACACTGACCAGGCCTTCCCACTGAGAGTAATCGATGCCGGGGGCGCATTTGACCGCTAGTTCGCGCCCGTTGCAGGCCTCGATCAGTGCGGGCAGGGGTGGGTTGAGCTTGGCGGGGTCGGTGATGCGGCGTCCCTCGACCCGGCGCGCAGGATCGGCCACCACGGCGGTGCCGGTGCGCAGCGAAGTAACCGGGGCGAGCGCGTCCGCCCGCGCCAGCCAAGCACCAGCGCCGAGGTTGTACCTCGCCATACGCAGTCGCGCTGCGTCCAGGTCGGAGCCCAACCAGCTCATGCCTCGGGAAATCGCGGCCCGCGCTTCCGTGCCAATAGAGCAGGTCACGTCGTGGATGAAAGCGATACCTGCTTGGTGCAGCCTTTCAACGCGCACCTCAGCAACGGCGGCCGGGGTGGCCTGCTGGGCAGAATCCGAGTCGGCGAGCCAGTGGGCGGGAAATTTACTTTCCGCACTGCGCCGCGCCCCGACGAGTTCCAGCACGGCCCGGGCCAAATCGCCGAAATGTTCCTGGGCGAGCGCGCGGTCAGCAAAAAGTCTCCCCTTGCTCAAAGTGAACTGATGCTGCATGTCAGCGATTTCTTCGGCCCGTGCAAAAAGCTGATCGACTTCAGTGACACTAAATGCCATGAGGGCGACCGATCCTGTCGATGGGAGGGTTCAGGAAATACTCCCGGAAGCGCGGGTGGTTGACTGGATCACCCACGATCGGGCTGATGCTCGCGTCGCGGACGGCATCTAACAAATCAGCAACGCTTAAATAAGCGCTCAAATCCACCAACTGCGCCCAGGTAGCCGGCGCTAAGCGCACCAGACCTGCGCGCCAGCCATCGATTAGCAACTGAGGCGAAAACCAGTTCGCGTCATCCGCCTCCCCTGTCGCACCATCAGGTTCCTGACCATCGGGGGCGACAGCAAGCCACGAAAAGACGTCGAAAAGCGTGCCCCTCTCAGAACGGCCCACCCACCGCGCATAAGGGTAAATGAGGTCGGCGTGGACGTTGAGGTTAAACGCCCGAAGCACGTCGGTCAAAGACAGCTCGTGGGACTCCAGCTTGAGGCGCTCTTTGTGGTAATCGCTGGCGTCGCGAAGCAAGTTGCCGTCGTCGTCGACGGCGAACAGTGTGCCTGTTTCCTCGAAAAGTTCGCGCACCGCCGCAAAAAGCAACGCATGTGCTTTGTACTTAGTCACCCCCAACTGGCGAGCCAATGAAATTGCGGAGCGACCAACCCACAACTCACCGTCGTCCCAGACCCTGCCCGGAAAATCGCGGCTGTCTACCCCACCTCCAGGAAAGACGGTCATTCCGGGAAAGTTGCGCATGGTCAAAACTCGCTCTTGCATCCAGACTTCTAGGCCGCCAGATCCATCCCTGGTGAGGATCACCGTGCTAGCCAGGCGGGCACCTTGATACCCCGCCATGTCGAAGGGATCAATCTCGTCCTTCGTGTCACGGCGATAAGCAACCATGGGTGCTCACCTCCCCAACCACATACCGTTTCGGCGGCACCCGCGCTGCGCGGGCCCACCTCACAGGCTATCGCTTTTGCTTCACCGGCTGGCGCACAGTTGCCCTAACGCCGATGCGAACCGCCGCGTCGCGCCCGGCGCGCGGCGAAACGTCCATCGCTGTAGGTGACCTCAATGGGCTGGTGGTAGGCCTTCGAAACGTTATCGGAGGTCAACACATCTTCGATCAGGCCCTGGGCGACGACTGCCCCTTCGTCGAGAAGCATCGCGTGGGTAAAGCCGAGCGGGATCTCCTCCAAGTGGTGGGTGATCATGACGATCGCCGGGGCATCAGGATCAAGCGCAAGATCGCCCAGGTAGCCCACCAAATCCTCACGCCCGCCCAAGTCCATACCGGCGGCAGGCTCATCCATAATGAGCAACTCCGGGTTGGTCATAATGGCCCGCGCTATCAAGACGCGTTTGCGTTCGCCGTCGGAAAGCGTGCCCCACGTACGCTCCATCAGGTGCATCGCACCGACTTGCTCAAGCACATCGAGGGCTTGCTCATAATCCACCTCATCGTACTCCTCGCGCCACCGACCCACGATGGCGTAACCGGCGGAAACAACGAGGTCTTTCACCTTCTCGTTGCCCGGTACACGCTGGGCAAGCGCCGAGGAGGTCACGCCAATGGCTAGCCGCAAATCACGCATGTCAGTTCGCCCGAGCTGCTCGCCCAACACGAAAGCAACCCCAGCGGAAGGAAACTCCTGCGCAGCAGCCATCCGGATCAGGGTCGTCTTGCCCGCCCCATTGGGGCCAATGACCACCCAGCGCTCATCCAGCTCGACCTGCCAGTCGACCGGACCCACCAGCGTGTTGCCGCCGCGGATAAACTCGACGCCCTGGAAATCGATCATAAGATCCGGGTCAGTCGAAGGTTTCTGGGTCTTGGTCTCGTTCGCACTCACGCCCTCTATCTTGGCGCAAAATTTCTTGCTGCGGTGGACCCCGGCGCGCCGGTGCCCAAGTGGCTAAATTAGAGGGAGTACATGGCCCCCGCTTCCGGTAAGGACACCTTCCCCTGATGATTGGACGATTTGGCATTGACGACGTTCGCCCACAGGTCTCCGGGCGCACCCTTCCCTCCAAGGCAGTTGTGGGAGAGGTCGTCCCCATCTCGGCGCTGGTCTGGCGCGAAGGCCACGATGCCGTCGCCGCCACCCTAGTGATCATGCAGCCCGACGGCGAGCAGTTCTCGGTGCATATGCAGCAAGAACGCCACCGCCCCGACTACGTCCACGCGGTGTTCGTGCCGGACACCGAAGGCCTGTGGAGATTCCGCGTCGACGCCTGGAGCGACGTCATGGCGACGTGGCGCAACGCCATCACCAAAAAGCTCAACGCCGGCCAGTCCGACGCAGAGCTGGCCAACGACATCGCTCACGGCGTGGAGCTGTTTGAGGCGGCGGCAGCGCAAACCCCGGCCACCGAGCGAGGACTTCTCCACGCGGCCGCTACAGCCCTCGCCGATGACTCGCGTGGACTCGCCGAGCGCATTACCCCAGCCTTAAGCGAGGAGGTCATCGAGGTGTTGGAGGCCTATCCGCTACGCGAACAAGTAACCCAGGGCCCCGTCTGCGACATTCTGGTGGAGCGCCGGGAGGCACTGGTCAACTCCTGGTATGAGCTTTTCCCCCGCTCCACCGGAGGGGTCGACGCCAACGGCGCCCCCGTCCACGGCACCTGGGACAGCACCGCCAAGGCCCTAGACCGCGTTGCCGAGATGGGTTTCGACACTGTCTATTTTCCGCCTATTCACCCAATTGGCACGCTTAACCGCAAGGGGCGCAACAACACGTTGACCCCCGAGGTTGGCGATGTAGGCTCGCCGTGGGCAGTGGGGTCCGAAGATGGCGGCCACGACGCTTTCCACCCTGAGCTCGGCGGCGAAAAAGAGTTCCTCAGCATGCTGGAGCACGCCAAGGAGTTGGGCCTTGAAATCGCCCTCGATTTTGCCCTGCAGGCCGCACCGGATCACCCATGGGCACACGAGCACCCCGAGTTCTTCACCGTTTTAGCCGACGGCACCATCGCCTACGCCGAAAACCCGCCGAAGAAGTACCAAGACATTTACCCAATCAACTTTGACAACGCGCCTGAGGCTTTGTACGACGAGATCTACCGCGTCCTCATGTACTGGGTGAACCTGGGAATTACCACCTTCCGGGTGGACAACCCACACACCAAACCCGTCAACTTCTGGCACTGGCTCATTGCGAAGGTCCATACAACCCATCCCGAGGTGATCTTCCTCGCTGAGGCTTTCACCCGCCCGCCGCGCATGTACGGGCTGGCCAAGGCAGGCTTTTCGCAGTCCTACACCCACTTCACGTGGAAAACAAGCAAAGATGAGCTCACCGACTTTACACAGATGCTTGTCACCGTCGCCGACGTCTCCCGCCCCAACCTTTTTGTCAACACCCCTGACATTTTGCATGCCTCTTTGCAAAACGGTGGCCCCGCCGCCTTCGCCATCCGAGCCACCTTGGCCGCAACTTTAAGCCCCTTGTGGGGTGTGTACTCCGGCTACGAACTCTACGAGTCCGAGCCGGTCAAACCGGGCAGCGAAGAATACCTCGACTCGGAGAAATACGAGCTGCGCCCGCGCGACTTTGCAGCCGCGGCGCAGCGCGGCGAATCCTTAGAACCCTACATCACTTTGCTCAACACAATTCGCCGCGAAAACCCCGCCCTGCAGCAACTGCGGCAAATCCGCTTCCACGAGGTAGGCAACGACCAGATTATTGCTTATTCCAAGGTCGACGCCGTCACCGGCAACACGGTGCTGGTGGTGGTCAACTTGGATCCGCACTCAACCCAAGAAGGTATGGTCGCAGTCAACGCCGAAGCCATTGGTCGGCACCCAGGCGAATCCCTCCCAGTTCACGACCTGATCACGGGGGCGACCTACGTGTGGACCGCCGGTGAAGACAACTACGTGCGCCTCTGGCCACAGGGCCACGTCGCCCACATCTTCCGGCTGCCGGAGGCGAGCCCGCAGAGCCGAGAAATCCTCGCGTTCCGGCAGATCCCCGACCACGATTACAGGCCGTAGGGGCGCGCTGCGGTAGCGTCACTAGGAAAACTTCCTCCACCCGACCCAGGCTTTTAATAAGGACACCACATGACGGGCATCGACTCGACCCTCTTGATCCCCGAGCACGACCGACAACGCTTATTGGAGTGCAAACACCACGCACCGCATGACTTCTATGGTTGGCACCCAACACCGACGGGCTCTGTCGTGCGGGCCCGTCTTCTCGGCGCACTTCGCGTGGAGCTGCTCATCCACAACACCACCGTGGAGATGCAGCCGATGGGAGACGACATCTGGGTTACCGGCCTCGCAGACAAACACGCCCCCGACTACCGCTTCCGCGTAACCTACCCGGACGCTGAACCGCTCATCCAAGCCGACCCCTACCACTTCCTGCCCACCCTCGGCGCGCTCGACCTGCACCTGATCAGCGAAGGACGCCACGAAAGGCTGTGGGAGGTGCTCGGCGCCAACGTCCGCACCTACTCCACCACCCTCGGCGAGGTCACTGGCACATCCTTCGCCGTGTGGGCGCCGAACGCCCAAGGCGTTGCCGTCGTCGGCGACTTCTGCGGCTGGAACCCAAACCAGTACCCCATGCGCACCCTCGGCTCGACCGGCGTATGGGAAATTTTCATCCCCGGCATCCTCCCTGGCGCGACCTACAAATACGCGGTGCAGACCGCGCAGGGCCAACGCATCGACAAAGCTGACCCCATGGCCAAGCAGACCCTCGCCCCACCGGAGACAGTTTCGGTGGTCGCCGGGCCCTCCAGCTTCCAGTGGAGCGACGAGAAATGGCTGTCCAAACGCCAAGAAATCGATACCGCCGAAGCCCCCATGAGCGTCTACGAGTGCCACATCGGGTCCTGGAAACAAGGCGCGACCTACCGCACACTCATAGACGAGCTCGTGCCTTATCTCGTCGACAACGGCTTCACTCACGTCGAATTCCTCCCGGTCGCGGAGCACCCCTTCGGCGGATCATGGGGATACCAAGTCACCGGCTACTACGCCCCTACCGCGCGCTGGGGCAGCCCGGATGAGTTCCGGGAGCTCGTCGACAAGCTTCATGCCCACGGCATCGGGGTGTTCGTCGACTGGGTGCCGGCGCACTTCCCCAAAGACGATTGGGCATTAGCACGCTTCGACGGCACCGCCCTTTACGAACATCCCGACTGGCGACGCGGCGAACAAAAAGACTGGGGCACCTACGTCTTCGACTTCGGCCGCAACGAGGTGCGCAACTTCCTCGTCGCCAACGCCTTGTACTGGTGCGAGGAATTCCACCTCGACGGCCTGCGCGTCGACGCCGTAGCCTCCATGCTCTACCTGGACTACTCCCGCAACCCTGGTGAATGGCTGCCCAACCAACACGGCGGGCGCGAGAACTGGGACGCGGTGCAGTTCCTGCAGGAGATGAACGCGACCGTCCACCGCACCCACCCTGGTGTGGTCACCATCGCCGAAGAATCTACAGCGTGGCCCGGCGTGACCGCCCAAACATCCTCCGGAGGCCTGGGATTTAGCCTGAAGTGGAACATGGGCTGGATGAATGACACCCTCGAGTACTTCTCCCTCGACCCCGTACACCGCTTCCACCACCACAACGAAATCACTTTCTCACTGGTCTACGCCTTTTCAGAAAAGTACGTCCTGCCTTTTTCACACGACGAGGTGGTCCACGGCAAAGGATCTCTGTGGCAACGTCTGCCCGGCGACGACTGGAACAAAGCCGCTGGGCTTCGTTCGCTCTACGGATACATGTTCTCGCACCCCGGCAAACAGCTCATGTTCATGGGTTGCGAGTGGGGTCAAACCACCGAATGGGACGAGGCCCACTCGATCAACTGGGACAATGTCTCCGAGAACTGGAGCCACGGCTACCACCGCGGCATCCAGCGCCTCGTGCGCGACCTCAACGTGGTCTACCGCGACACCCCCGCCCTGTTCTCGCAGGACAACACGCCGATGGGCTTCCAATGGATCAAAAGCGACGACGCACAGCGAAATGTCCTCGCTTACCTTCGGTGGGGCTCCGACGGCAACCCAGTGCTCGCGGTGGTTAACCTCTCGGGAACATCCCACCTTGACTACCGGCTCGGGCTGCCCATCGCCGGCACGTGGCAGCTAGTGATCAACACCGATGACGCCGTCTACGGCGGCGCCGGAAACGACCTCGCCGGCACGGTCTCGACCGAGCCGACGCAGTGGGACCACTTTGAGCAGTCGCTCGCCTTGCACCTGCCGGCGATGAGCACCCAGCTCTACAAGCTGGAGCGCTAAAAGGAGCGACCTAAAACAGCGCCGAAGCCAACTTTGTGCGGGCCTCAATCACGCGCGGATCCCCAGGCTCAAACAGCGTAAACAGGTCGAGGAGACGTTCTTTGGCGCGCGGGGAAGTTTTCACCAGCGCCACAAGGCGCGTAAAGGCCTTCTCCGGCGCACCAGCGACAACTTCGGCATCGGCGGCAGCAAGTTGCTTGTCGACGTCGCCCGGATCCGCTTCCGCCTCCGCAACCGGATCGGTGGTGCGCCCCTTGAGATCCAAACGCTTCAGTACCGCCACGGTCGCCTTGGCCTGTCTGACCTCGGTGTTCGAGGGGTCGTCGGCAAGCACCGCGTCGTAGATGGTGCTTGCGGCGTCGAAATCACCCCGGTTGAGCGACGCCGTGGCATCCGCTAAGCGAGGGTCGTGCACAAAATCCGTATCCTGGGGCCTCTTCTCGTCGGGCAGGCCCTCAAGCTGAGGCCCAAGCTGCGCAACAACGGCCTCAACCCACGCCTTCAACTCCTCTCGCGGCTGGTTGCCTTCAAAACTCGCCACTGGCCGCGCCGCAGCCAACGCAATGACCGTGGGCACCACCTGCACGCCCAGCATCTGGGCGAGCAAAGGCGAATCTTCAGCGTTGACGTAAGCAACCCTAAAGGCCCGCTGCCCGGCCGCAAGCTGTGCAAAAGTTGTCTTCAGCTCCCCCGATTCACCGGAGTGCTCCGAGCCAACCAACACAATCACCGGCACCTGCGCAGAGCGGCGCAGCACCTCATCTTCAAAACTGTCCTGGGTGGCGGTGATGAAAGGCTCGAAACCGTCCTCCTGAGCAGTAAAGGCGGCGGTGCTGCCGCCTTGCACAGCGCCACCACCAGCCTTATTTTTCAACGCCGACAGGTCAACGGCGCCCGAAACGAAATCAGCCATGGTTTACTCTTATCCCTCAAGGTGCTTGTTCAAAGACTCCATTTTCTGATGGAGCATATCGGTATAGCCGGGGCGAATATCGGCCTTGATCACCAGCGAAACACGCGGCGAAACCTCCTCGACTGCCTCCGTGGCCCGTTTGATCACCTCCATCACCTCGTCCCACTCCCCCTCGATGGTGGTAAACATCGCCGTGGTTTCGTTTGGCAGCCCAGAAGCACGCACAATGCGCACCGCACGCGCAACCGCCTCGGACATCTCCGCGTTCGCATTTGTGAGCGCTCTTCGAAATGTAGCCCACTGGCGCTCTTTGAAAAGTAGCCCAGTGTGGTCGTTGTTATTGTGCCTGATGTGGGGTTGGTGAGGGGGTTGTTGGTGCGGGTATTTCGCGTCCTTTGATGCGGTGGCTTACTCCTCGGTGTTGAAAGATTTTGGCGTGGTGGACGATGCGGTCGACCATGGCGGTGGCTACTGTGATGTCGCCGAAGCATTGCGCCCATTGGGAAAACGCTAGGTTTGAGGTCACGATGATGGAGCCGTGTTCGTAGCGTCTGGAGACGAGTTGAAAAAACAGGTTCGCCGCGTCAGCTTCGACGGGAATGTAGCCGAGTTCGTCGATGATGAGCAGGTGGTAGCGGTTTAATCGTTTCAGCAGCGTTTCGAGTTTGCCGGTGTTGTGGGCTTCAGTGAGGGTGTTTACCCACCCGGCGGCGGTGTCGAAGAGGACGCGATAGCCTTGCTGCGCTGCTGTGATGCCAAGTGCGGTGGCGAGGTGGGTTTTGCCGGTTCCGGGTGGGCCGAGCAGGACGACGTTTTCAGCTGTGGCGACCCAGGCCCCGGTTTCAAGGCGTGCGATTTCAGTGCGGTCAATACTGGGTTGTGCGGTGAAGTCGAAGTCGGCGATGGTTTTCACGGCCGGAAAGCCGGCGCGTTTGACGCGTAATGATGCTCCGGATTCTGCGCGGGCGGTCGCTTCGACAGATAGCACGGCGGCGAGGTACTCCTCGAATGTCCAGGATTGGCTACGTGCTTGATCGGCGATGGTTGAGTAGACGTTGTCGATGCGTGGGGCTTTCAACTCCCGTGCGAGGTGACTAATTGCCGCCGCGGTGTCGTGGGCGCTGGTGCGGGTCATAGGAAAGAGCTCTCCTTGAAGTTTGTGGGGCGTTGAGGCCGTGTTAGGCGATGTGGTCGTAGATGGATAGGTCAGCGATGTCAACAGCGGTATCTGGCTGGAATCTCTCGCCCGCCGTAGCTAGGTCGCGGCGCATGGCGCGGGCAGTTTGGGCGTGGGCGGGGTCGGTGATGACCTTGTGCTGGCCCCAGTGGCGCGGGTGCACCGCGGCGGGTTCACCGTGTGGCCCGGTCACGGCGATTTCATCAAGCGTGCTGCGCACAGTGACTAGTCGGTCAATGAATGTCGGATCCACGCTGTACTGGTTGGTGTCAACGGTGACGTAGTAGTTTCGCGGCAGGCGCACCGCGGGCCTGACACCGAACACCGGCGGATACGGTGGCAAGGGGCGCATCGCCCGCTGATCAGCTGCAAACAAGTCCGCCGGTGTGGCCTTCAACGTGGTGTGAACGCGTGCGTTGGCGATTGTGGTGAACCACTCATCAAGTTGGGCTTGCACATCCACCGGGTCGCTGAACCGGCGCCCGGGGAAGAAGGAACGCTTCATGTACCCGTTGGTGCGCTCGACGATGCCTTTAGATTCCGGGTCCCGCGGTGGGGTCTGAACGATTCTGCAGCACAGCGCCCCGCCGAATGCGGCAACAGGCTCGCACAGCTTCGCCTTGCCAATCCCGGACTCGTGATCCCACACGAGCCGATCTGGTACCGCTTGGAAATCACGTGTTATCAACTGCCACATCCCGGCGATCAAGTCATCAGTCGTGCGCGAGGGAAGCACACACGCCGCAGCGAAACGAGAATGCGAGGCTGCCATCACCAACACCGGCAACGCGCGGTAGACCCCATCAGCATCAGGTAGTCCACCCGGTGCAAAAGTGAGATCACATTGGATCTCACGCCCCGGGGCGTGAGTAAGGGTATCGACTGGGTCGGCGGGCATATACTCAGTCCGGATCCTGGCAACGTGTTTGCGAAACCATGAATCCGAGCCTGTCCAGCCCACTCGCTGAGCCAACACCTTGGCATTAAGCTGCGGTGTTTCCGTGAGAAGTTCCCTGACCTGCGGTTCAAACGGATCGAAACTCGTGCCTTTGGCATCCCGTGGCTTGTAACAAGGCGGCGAATCTGAAGCCAAAGCCTTCTCCACCGTCTTCTTCGCACAGCCCACTTCGGCCGCGATCTTCCTCAATGACAGACCCTGCCCACGCAGGTATCGGATCTGCGCCCATTCCTCCAATGAAATCACCCATCCAATCTTTTCCGGGTGGGCTACTTTTCGAGGAGCGTTTTGGGCTACTTTTCAAAGAGCGCTGACAGCATTATCAGTAACCGTCGGAGCAATGGAAAAAGCTGCAATCATGCGTCCCAGCTTAGCGACGCTGCCAACAGTTCTTGTGCCAATGCCTGCGGTCATCTACCCCACGGCCACTATCCCTCGGCCAAACCACAATGTGCGCCACCCCAGGCGGAATGTTCTGGTTGCACCCAGGGCAAACGTAGAACTTACTCGCCGCCGCCGAACCCATGCTGCGCACCATGTAAATTTCCCCGCGAGTCCACGAAGGTCCTTCTTCTTGCCTAGTTCCCAAAAAGGTGGAGCCGTCCTGCGGCAGCCGGTAAGAGGGAGTAATTCGATCGCGCCGGTTGCGCCGCAGCATGGCAAATTTTTCCTTCCCAGAGCTTGTGAAATGCGGATTGTGAAATGCGCGACAACGGCCGCTAAAACAAACGCAGCTCGTCGGACTCGATTCCGCGCAGTTCGTCGTAGTCGAGAGTCAAGCAGCGAAAACCCCGATCAGCGGCCAACGTGCGGGCCTGAGGCTTAAACTCCTGGGCCGCGAGAACCCCGTAAACAGGGGCCAGCAGTGTGTCACGGTTCAGAAGCTCAACGTAGCGTGAAAGCTGCTCCACCCCATCTAGTCCACCGCGGCGTTTAATTTCCACCGCGAAAGTCGCCCCCTCAGAATTACGCGCGAGGATATCCACCGGACCGATCGCCGTCGGATACTCGCGGCGCACGAGTGTAAATCCTTCCCCCAGTACGGTGATGTGCTCGGCCAGCAACTCCTGCAGGTGCGCTTCGACGCCATCTTTTACCAAGCCCGGGTCTTGCCCCAGCTCGATCTCATTATCGGAGAGCACCTCCCCAATAGTGATACGCAACTGATCACCCTTGTTGTTTTCCACGATCCACAGCTCATCACCAGTATCCTCACCGTCGATATCCACCACAGCTTCGGTCCTGATCGTGCACGGCGGAGTCATCCAGTTCAAAGGCTTGTAAGCTCGGTCATCCGCATGAATCGACACCGAACCGTCGGCCTTCACCATAATCAGACGCTTTGCCAACGGCAGGTGAGCATCCAAACGGCCCACATAGTCCACAGTGCACTCGGCAATAAGCAAACGCATAAGCAACAGATTACAGGGCGTGGACTGACAACAGAGCCCCGCATGCGCACAGGCCTTAGGCGCCCTTGCGGTTGCCGTTGTGGCGCTGGTGCGCCAAAAAATTCAAATCGCGGCGTTGCTGCCTTTGATCCGGGGCTGCCTCGATCCAGGACACCAACGCCATCTGAGCGTGCAGCGGGGCCGCAAACTCCAAAGCGCCAAATGGGCTACTCAACTGGAGGATCTCTGCCACCTGCGGCATGAACTCACGCTCATCAGCGCTTAATTGCCTTACCCCATCGATGGTGATACTGCGTCGTTCCAAACTCAAATCATTCGTCAAAGACAACGACCTCAGCTTATAAAACTGCAGCACCTCACCCTTATAATGCAAAATTCCATGACGCCACCCGTGCACACCCCGAGCAGGCAAGCGGCGAAACATTCCCTGTGCGCCAGCATTGCGAAACCGCATGAACCGCCACGCCGCCACAAACGAAGCAAAAACAACGAGCAGAACGACGGCGTAGACCACGACCTCCATCAACCACTCCTAGTCACTGCGAGAAGGGAGATAAATAATGGGTTAAGTCTAGCCCCGCACAGCCACAGCGCACCAATCCCACTGTTTTTGCCGTTCAAATACCTTCACGCAGAAAAGCGAAAACCCCGCCGAAGCGGGGTTTTCGTCAGAGTACTCTGCCGGACTAGCTATTAGCGCCGCTGCGGCGCACGGCAGCAAGCTCGGCCATGGCGCGAGCTTTTTGCTCCGCGTCGCCACTGGAAAGCTCGCTTTCAGCGTCGCGGGAATTAACCTCATCAGCGAAAACAGCAAAGTCAGCGAGGACGGTGACCTTGTTGCCTTGCACAGAAAGGAAACCTCCCTGCACGGCAGCGACGATGCGCTCGCCGTCGATCGGGCGGATCGTCACAACGCCGTAGTCCTTGAGACGCCCGAGGAACGGCTCATGGCCGGGCAGAATACCGATCTCACCCTCGGTGGTCTGGGCTGTGAGGATGCTAGCCTGACCCGACCACAGCATGCGGTCGACCGAGACGAGTTGTACGGTGATTTCAGCCATGTCGGCCCTCCTACTTCTCCTGCAGCTTCTTGTACTGAGCCTCGACGTCGTCGAGACCGCCAAGGTTGGAGAATGCCTGCTCCGGGTAAGCGTCAAACTCACCCTCGCACAGCTTGTCAAAGGCCTCGATAGTCTCCTCGAGCGGCACGTAGGAGCCCTCATCGCCGGTGAACTTCTTTGCCACAAAGAAGTTCTGGCCAAGGAAACGCTCCAACTTACGGGCACGCATAACGGTGATCTTGTCTTCTTCAGACAGCTCGTCCATACCGAGAATGGCGATGATGTCCTGCAGTTCCTTGTTCTTCTGCAAGATGCCAATGACTTTCTGGGCCACCGCGTAGTGGCGCTCACCGACGATGCCCGGCTCAAGAATACGAGAGGTCGACGTCAGCGGGTCCACAGCGGGGTAAATGCCCTTCGATGCGATAGAGCGCGACAGCTCAGTGGTCGCATCCAGGTGGGCAAAGGTCGTCGCCGGAGCCGGGTCGGTGTAGTCATCCGCCGGCACGTAAACAGCCTGCAGCGAAGTAATCGAACGGCCCTTGGTCGAGGTAATGCGTTCCTGAAGAACACCCATCTCATCGGCCAGCGTCGGCTGGTAACCCACAGCGGACGGCATGCGGCCGAGAAGGGTCGAAACCTCAGAACCAGCCTGGGTGAAACGGAAGATATTGTCAATGAAGAGCAAAACGTCCTGGTTCTGCTCGTCACGGAAATACTCCGCCATAGTCAAACCAGACAGGGCGACACGCATACGCACTCCCGGCGGCTCGTCCATCTGGCCGAAGACAAGAGCGGTATCTGGAAGCACACCCATGTCTTCCATCTCCAGGAACAGATCGGTGCCTTCACGGGTGCGCTCGCCGACGCCGGCGAAGACCGAAGTACCAGAAAACTCGCGGGCAATACGAGTAATCATCTCCTGGATAAGGACAGTCTTGCCCACACCAGCTCCGCCAAACAGGCCGATCTTTCCACCCTTGACGTACGGGGTCAAAAGATCGATGACCTTAATACCGGTTTCAAGAATCTCAGTCTTGCCTTCGAGATCCTTAAAGGCCGGAGGCTCGCGGTGGATCCCCCAGCGCTCACCATCCTTGCCTACCGACGGGTCATCAAGGCACTCGCCGAGCGCGTTGAAGACGTGACCCTTGACCTGGTCGCCGACCGGAACAGAAATGGGGTTACCGGAGTCGCGGACCTGGGCGCCACGGACAAGACCGTCGGTCGGGGCCATGGCAATGGTGCGCACCAGGTTATCGCCCAAGAACTGGGCAACCTCAAGGGTGATGGTTTTGGACAGCTCGCCGAGCTCAATGTCGACATGCACGGCGTTGTAAAGTTCAGGCAGTTCGCCACGTGGGAACTCCACGTCGACGACTGCGCCAATGACGCGCACGACACGGCCATTTTCGGAACCTGCAGGCTTCTGCGTGTTCTCGGCCGGGGCGGGGCGTGCCTCGGTCTGGGTAACCTCAGCACCACCAGCCGCCTCGTCGTTGCGCTCCTCGAAAGAGTGAGCAGTAGTCATGTTTTAGTCGCTTTCTCCGCTACCGGACAGCGCACCAGCGCCGCCGATGATCTCGGTGATTTCCTGGGTAATTTTAGCCTGACGGGCTTGGTTTGCCTCACGCGACAGGTTGTTAGCCAGGTCCGTCGCGTTATCCGTCGCATTCTTCATAGCCGTGCGCCGCGAGGCGGACTCGGACGCCGAAGACTCCATGAACAGCGAGTACAGGTACCTCGAAACGTAAGCCGGAAGCAGGTCCGCCATGAGCGTGTCGGGGTCCGGCTCGAACTCCATGTCGGGCTGGACGTTAGCGTCCGTGGTCAGCATGTCTTCCTGCTTGTATTCGATCTCGTGCAAGACGGGCTCGATCGGCAAAACCTGCTGAACACGAGCTTCCTGGCTCAGCATCGAGACGAACTCGGTGTAGACCACGTGGAGCTGGTCGAAACCACGCACCGCTTGGCCCTCCGGGCCGGTCAGTCCCTCGCGCCATTCAACTTCGCCTTCAGAGCCGGCAAGGAAGCCATTGATGAGGTGGTGGCGCACATCGTGCGTCGCCTCCCACGTCGGCTTCTGGGACCAGCCGGTCCATGCACCCGCGACATCCATTTCGCGGAACCGGAAATGGGTGACGCCCTTGCCACCAGTCACGTAGCGCACAACCTCGTAGCCGGCTTGGATGAGCATCTTCTCAAGCTCAGCCGTCTTTTTGAGAACGTTGTGGTTGTAACCGCCAGCCATACCGCGGTCGGAGGTGACCACAAGGATTGCCGCGACACGACCGTTTGCACGCTCACGGAGCATGGGGTGGTCGAGGGTAGTCGCGGCCGCGAGGCGCTCCATGACGTCTTGAATCTCATCAGCGTAAGGCTTAGCGGCTTGAACACGCTGCTGCGCCTTGGTGATCTGCGAGGTCGCGATCAATTCCTGTGCTTTGGTGATCTTCTTCGTGGAGTTCACGGACCGGATGCGGTCACGCAGTTCGCGAAGTGTTGCCATGGTTTACTCTCCTCCCTTCCTTTCGTAGTGGTAATCCAAGAGTTTTCACTACTTGGAGCGGTTGACGTTGAGCTGGTGCTTGGAAACCTCGCTGGCATCCAAAGGCTCAGCCTCGGGTTCGCGCACCACACGCTGTCCGTCCGAGGCCTGGAAGCCGCGGGCGAACTCCTCGTTGGCGCGAAGCAAAGCCTGCTGGGAATCCTCATCCAAAGCCTTGCCTCCGGCGATCTGCTCGTAGACCTGCGGGGCGTTGGAGCGAATGTAGTCTTGCAGCTCAGATTCGTAACGACGGACGTCCGCAACGGGAACGACGTCGAAGGCGCCCTCGTTGGCAAGCCAGATCGAGATGATCTGGTACTCCACCGGCTGTGGCGAGTTCTCCGACTGCTTCAGCAGCTCAACGAGACGCTGACCACGCTCAAGCTGGCGCTTCGAGGCGGAGTCAAGGTCGGAGGCGAACGCAGCGAAGGCCTCGAGGTCGCGGTACGCAGCCAAGTCCAAACGCAGGTTTCCGGCGACCTTCTTCATCCCCTTGGTCTGCGCGGCACCACCGACACGGGAAACGGAGATACCAACGTCGATGGCCGGGCGGACGCCCTGGTTAAACAGGTCGGACTGGAGGAATACCTGGCCGTCGGTAATCGAGATGACGTTCGTCGGAATGAACGCACCGACGTCATTTGCCTTCGTCTCAATGATCGGCAACGCGGTCAAGGAGCCAGCACCGAGCTCGTCGTTAAGCTTGGCGGCACGCTCCAGCAAACGCGAGTGCAGGTAAAACACGTCGCCCGGGTATGCTTCGCGGCCCGGCGGGCGGCGCAGCAGCAAGGAAATCGCACGGTAGGCCTCGGCCTGCTTAGTCAGGTCATCGTAGATAACCAAAACGTGCTTGCCCTGGTACATCCAGTGCTGACCCAAAGCCGCACCGGAGAAAGGCGCGAGCCACTTAAAGCCTGCAGAGTCGGAGGCGGGAGCAGCCACAATGGTGGTGTATTCCAACGCACCATGCTGCTCCAAGGTGGCACGCACACCAGCAATAGTGGAGCCCTTCTGCCCCACTGCCACGTAAATGCAGCGAACTTGCTGGCTCGGGTCACCAGTTTCCCAGTAGGACTTCTGGTTCAAAATTGTGTCGATGCAGACCGCCGTTTTGCCGGTCTTGCGGTCACCGATGATGAGCTGACGCTGGCCACGGCCGATCGGCGTCATGGCGTCGATCGCCTTGATGCCGGTGGCCATCGGTTCCTCGACCGGCTGACGGTCGAGAACGCCTGCGGCCTGCAGCTCAAGTGCGCGCTCATCGGTGGATTCGATCGGGCCCAGGCCGTCGATCGGCTGGCCCAGGGGGTTGATCACTCGGCCGAGGAAGTTCTCCCCGACCGGGATGGACAGGACCTCGCCGGTCCTTTTGACTTTGTCGCCCTCGGTGAGGGTCTCGAAGTTGCCCAAGACGACGACACCGATAGTGTCCGTATCAAGGTTCTGTGCAACACCGATGACACCGTTGGGGAACTCGAGCAGCTCATTCGTCATGCAGCCCGGCAGCCCAGAGACCTGGGCAATGCCGTCGGCAGCCGAAATCACCACGCCGACCTCCTCACGGGAGGCCTCCGCAGAGTAGCTCGAGGTGTAGTTCGCTATCGCGCTACGGATCTCATCGGAGGAGATCGTCAGCTCCGCCATGTTCTTCCTGCTCTCGGTTGTTTGTTCCAGCATGTATTCAGTATTAATAGGCCGTGTTTGCGGCTAGGTCGGCGCGCAGACGCGAGAGTTTACCTCGGGTCGAACCGTCGATTTCCTCGTCGCCTACTCGGATCACCATTCCGCCGAGGAGGCTGGGGTCTACCTCGGTGTGAATAGCTATCTCGCGGCCGTAAATGGATTCCAGCTTTGCGGATAGTGCCTCGCGTTGCCCGGAGCTAAGCTCCTCAGCGGCAGAAATGCGAGCCACTGTCTTGCCCCGCATCTGCGCGACTTCTTCGGACACTGCCGCAAGATCGTCGATCGGGTTGCGTACAGGGCGGCCGATGACCTGAAGTGCGATGGCTTCGGTGAACATGCTCACCTTGCCGTAGATGACGTTGGCCAAAAGGCTGCGCCTCTGCTTGGCTGGTGCCTTGCGGTCCGAAAGGAGCTGGGTCAGTTCCGCATTGTTCTCGAGGAGTACGGAAAGCTGAAAAAGCTCACTTTCAATTTGCTCCAACTGGCCATTGGCCTTCGCTGCAAGCATGAGCGCGAAACGACCCAGGTTGACAACCCCGGTGCGCATCTCACGCGACGACGACCACTCTTGGTTTGCGATCGAACGCAAAACAGCAAGGGTCGGCTCGGCGACTTTCCCACTAAAAACTTCATTGAGGATGCCCTCTCGGGCGGCGACCTCAAGGGAGGGATCAGTCAGGGCGACTCGCAGGGCTCGCTCCCGATCGAGTTCATCGGCGATGAGGAGAAGCTCGGTGCCAATTTGGGCCGCAGCCGCGACGGAGGATTCACCCTCCCCGGAGGAACGGATGATCTCACCGAGCTCTTTTTCAACTCGCGCCAGTGCTTCTCGACTTGTTGCCTTCATCTCGCCTACTTCCTTGTCGAGACGTGGTCCAGCTCGGCCAGGAAGTCGTCGATCGTGTTCGAGCGGCGGGTAGAGTCCGACAGCTCGGTACCGAGCAAACGCTCAGCCAGGTTGATCGAGTTCTGTCCCATCTCGTTGCGCAGCTCCGAGACAACCTGCTCGCGCGATGCTTGCAGTTGCTTCTCGCCAGCCTCGAGGATTCGGGCAGCCTCAACCTCGGCGTTGGCGCGGGCCTGCGCCTCGATCTCCTTGCCACGCTCGCGCGCAGCTTCACGGATCTCGGCGGCTTCAGCACGGGCCTCAGCCAGTTCAGCGTTGTTCTTCTCCAGAGCAGCCTTGGCTTCAGCCTGGGCGACCTGAGCACGCTCGATGCCGCCCTTGATTCGGTCTTCGCGCTCCGCGAGCACTTCCTGGAACTTCGGAAGAACGAACTTCCAAAAGAGGAGGAAGATGACGATGAAGACGACCAACGACCAAACCACGTCGTACATGGGAGGCAAAAGGATGGAGGGCTCGCCCTCGAGGGGCAGGGTCTCTCCTTCTGCCGCCACAACAAAATTAGTGACGCTTGTCATGGGTTGCTCCTGATCTAAAAGGTTTACGTGTGTGCGCTGGTTTTTTAGAACAGGAAGCCGGCAACGAGGCCGATCAGGGCAAGTGCCTCAACGAAGGCGATACCCAGGAACATGGTGGTGCGGAGCTGGCCGGCCATCTCCGGCTGGCGTGCCATACCCTCGACGGTCTTGCCGACCAGCATACCGATGCCGATGCCCGGGCCGATGGTGGCAATGCCGTAGCCGATGGACTGCAGGCCGTCGAAGGCGGTGACGGTTTCGTTTGCCTGGGCGAGGATGATGTCGTTCATGTGAAAGTCGTTCCCTTTCTTGGTGCCCGCCGATTTCTGTGGTTGTGGCGGGCGAGTGACGAAATATGTGGGGTATGTAGTTTGGCCTGATTGTTTCGCGGCTCGCTAGTGCGCATCAGCGTGTAGCGACAGCTCGATGTACACCGCCGTTAGAAGGGCGAAGATGTACGCCTGCAGGAAGATGATAATCAACTCGTACAGGGTGAACAGCAGCGCTGCGACGAGGGTCAGACCACTCAATCCGGTCCAGGCGTTGAGCTGCCAGAAGAAGAAGTTCGTGGCAGAGTACAGCAGGACAAGAATGATGTGGCCAGCCAGGAAGTTCGCCATGAGACGAAGCGCCAGCGTGACCGGGCGGAGAATGAACGTCGAGAAGATCTCGATCGGGATCACCAAAAGGTGAAGGAGGGGCGGCAGCCCAGGAATCACGACCGAGTGCTTGAAATAGCTCGCGCCGTAGCGCTGAACACCGGCGTAGATCATCGCGATGTAGGCAACACCTGCAAGCACGATCGGCAGGCCGATGCGCGAACTTGGTGAGATGTTAAGCCCCGGAATGATCGTTGCGGCGTTCATAAACAAGATCGTGAAGAAGATTGTCGCGATTACCGGCAGGAATCGCTTGCCGTCCTTCTTTCCCAACGTGTCTTCTGCGATGTGAATGCGGACAAAGTCCACACCCATCTCCGCCAGGTTTTGCATGCCTTTAGGGACCAACTGCGGTTTCCTAAACGCTATAGCAAAAAGGAGCACCAAAATCGCCGCCACAAAAAGCCGGACAATCATGATGCGGTCCAGTGCGAACCACCCGTTAGCGAAGTCTTCACCAACGATCTGGCCATACGTATGCCCCGGGAAAAATTCTGGACCAAGTGCGGGCGCGTGGAAGGTACCCTTCATGCCCTCGGCCAAAGTTGTAACGCTCAGCGTTCTCTCCCGTTCTCGGGCCGCACCCGCAAGGCGGACGCGGTGCGATGGACGTCTTCAAAACACTGCATCCGCGGCGGACTCCGTCGCACATCAGCGACCGCGAAGCAGGGGATGTTTCTTCAGGCAGTTCAACGCCAACCTTCAAGCAGGCCTATATCTACCTCAAGCAAACCCAGCGGATAGCCTAACAGGTCTGTGGCATCTTGGGGGCTTTAGGGGGCTTTCGCGGCACATTCGTCCGCGTGGGGGCGGCCCGTTTCCCCCCAAAGCGCCGCTGTACTGGGGTTTTGCGGTGCCGCAGGGCGGTATTAAACGTGTCACATTAGGCTTGGGGGCGGGCCTTTAGCTCGGATTTTCCTTTCGGTGTCGAAAGGTGTGTCAAACTAGAGCCCACTGACCTTGTTGACAAGTCATCAAGATGGTGTATTGTTGACATTGCACTGAATCAGCCAATTAGAAAAGGACTTTCATCATGCAGGAATTCGCAGGTACCTGGGTTATCGATCCGGCTCACACCAACATCGGCTTCACCGCGCGCCACGCTATGGTCACCAAAGTTCGCGGTAAGTTCGAGGAGTTCGACGCAAAGGTAATCGTCGACGCGGAAGACCCCAGCAAGTCCCACGCCTCCGCCGTCATCAAGACTGGCTCGGTTAACACCAACAACGCTGACCGTGACGGTCACGTCCGCGGCGCCGATTTCTTTGCTGTCGACGAGTTCCCCGAGATGACCTTTGAATCGACCGGCTTCAGCGTCGAAGGCACATCCGGCACCGTCAGCGGCGATCTGACCATCAAGGGTGTCACCAAGCCGGTTACCTTGGACGTCGAAATCTTCGGCGTGGACGAGGACCCCTTCGGTGCAACCCGTATCGGTTTCGAGGCTTCCACCAAGATCAACCGTAAGGACTTCGGCATCGATTTCCAGGCTCCGATGGGATCCGGCGGCGTGCTGATCTCCGAGCAAATCGTGATTTCGATCGACGGCTCCGGCATCAAGCAGTAAATCGCGCCGCGTACTTAAAAATGGCTCCCTGAAAAGGGGGCCATTTTTTCTTGCCTGTGTACGCTTAAGCGCCGCTTGATAGCCGATTTTTCACCCGTTGCAGCAGCTCTTAGCTAGCTGCCGAGCAAACCAACCTGGGCAAACCGATTGAACGAATGGGCTTTGTCACACCTTGGCCCCCTTAGCCCGCGGCCCCCTGAGCCCGCATTTTCAGCTTCCGACGTAGGACACACGCGAGGTCAAAATTCCCCAGGCTTCGGCAGAGAGCACCACAATCAAAGCCACGATGGTAGTCACCGCGAAGGCGGTGTGGTCATAGAAATCGCGGTTGCGGATGAATAAAAGGATGATAATAAGGACCACCATTTTGATGAGCCAACCGCCGAGCACGATCGCCATTGTTGTCGCTGGTGTTGATCCCGAGGTTGCGAGAACGCTTGCTGCGGTCAACAAAACAAAACCCCCGCCGATCAGTGCCCCCATCACAACAGCCCACAGTCCAGGCAATCCGCCAACTTTGCCCCACACAATCAGCGACACAATCGTGAAGGCAACAAGGATCCATCCGCCGAGTTGAAGGGCCCGCACAAGGGGGCGCCGCGGGTCATCGAAGTTGGTCGCATCCGCGACCACGAGATCGCTATTGCTTGCCGACGCTGCCTTGCCACCTCCCGTCGAATCTGACATACGGGCTGACTCGGGCTGAGATGACTGAGAGTTCACAAGGCCCCATCCTAGCTGCGGAACCAGCGTTTCCTCTAACGCCGGCAGGCTTTCCGCGCGTGGGATGGGGCCTTCAAGAAAATCTCTGGTCTGTGTCTTAGACGCCGTAGTACTGGTAGAGCACGTCGGAGTACTGCTCGCGCAGCTCTGCGTTGGTCGGCTCGTCTTCGGCGTTTGCGAGGCCAGCACCGGCGAAGGTCAACCCTCCGGCAACGGCGACGGCGCTAGCGGTACGAACGACGGTGTGTGCGATACTCTTCATCTTCATTCTCCTCATCACTCTCGCTTCTTATTTCTCGTGTATCCACCGGGGCGTTTTCGCTTGGGTTGTGCATCAACGCTCCCGTGTTCCCCTTTGTACGCCTTTGTTGGTGATTCGTCAATAAATTTTTTTCACGCGCCCTGGTCTCCACCCACCACAATCGCTTGAGACCTCGCCATCTCCATACCAGATTGCAGCACGCCCGCCAAGGACGAGGGCTCTCACAGTGGCAAAAACCGGCACACATGGCGAAGTCGCGCCCTGTGCTATCGACTGCAAGGACTCACGAGTGCGATACCTTCACCCAACACCGCTTACTTCGAGGCCAACCGATCCCCGAGTGCAGCATCCCACAGCTAATTCAAACAATGTCACGCCTGCTGTAAAAGCGCCGGGGTGCAGATGCGTCGCCTAGTCGGGTTCATCAACGGCAGCACCCCACTTACAAAGGTGTTTGCGTAATCGCCACCACGGCCTCTCGGCCCGCCCGGTTCGCGCCGACGGTGGACTGCGAGGGCCCGTAGCCGATCATGAACAAGCGTGGCTCATCCAGGCTGCGCGACTGGTCCACGCGCATGCCTCCATGTTTAGTGCGCAGGCGCAGCGCAGAAAGGTGGCGAATCGACGGGCGGAAACCTGTCGCCCACAAAATCACGTCGGCTAACTCCACTGACCCGTCGGGCATTTTCACTCCCTCGGGAACCACAGCACTAAACATCGGGTGCCACTTCAGTACGCCGCGCTTTTCAGCCTCGATAACCCACTGCTGGCGCCCCATCCCCGTAGCGCTGACGACGCTTTTCGGTGCCAGCCCCAGACGGGTTCTCTTTGCGACTTCCTCCACTCCCCGCGCAAGGCGATCACTGCCCAGCTCCTCCCAGACCGGTTCGGTCCGGCTGACCCAGAACGTCTCGGTGACCTTAGAAATCTCGTTGAGCAGTTGCGTGGCTGAAATTCCGCCACCGACTACCACCACCCGCTGCCCGGCGAAATCCTCCGCCCTGACGTAATCGCGGGTGTGGAGCTGCTTGCCTTTGAAGCTGTGCTGGCCGGGGTACATCGGCCAATGGGGTTGGTCCCAGGTGCCGGTGGCGTTGATGACAAAGTCGGCGGTGAACCGGCGTCCGTCGTCAAGATGGACGTGCAAGCGGCCATCCTCACGCAAGGAGGGCTCAGAAGAATCTCGCGTGACCTCACGCACCGTCACAGGCCGTTGAACGTGCAGATCAAATTTTTCCTCAAAGCGGGCGAAGTAATCTGGCACCGCCACGTTTGAACGCTCCGTCGGAGCTGGCGCTTCTAACTTCATGCCCGGCAGGTCGAAAATGCCGTTAACCGTTTCCATGGTCAGACTGTCCCAGCGGTGCTGCCAGGCCCCGCCAGGGGCAGGGTTTTTATCCACGATGAGGAAGCTGCGCTCACCATTGCGGGCCTGAGCAAAGGGCACGAAACCGCGGTGGCGTAAATGGTAAGCAGCCGACAATCCAGCCTGCCCGGCACCAATTACCACAACGTCCGAAAACGCCTCACCATCGGCCGGCATGTCGTCTCCTCCGCTCACGATTACTCTCCGATAGCGGCACCGTCAGGGTGTAGACCGCGGGGACCAATTTTACCCCGGATGAGCGGCACAGCCGTCAAAACCACAGCACCGCACACCGCTGCAGCCGTCAATCCCACCGCCCACTCAAGGGGAACGACAGAAAAGCTCACAGCCCCGAAAGCGACTGCGCACACCCACATATACAACACCAACACCGTTCGCCGGTGCGTGTGTCCTAGGCGCAACAAACGGTGATGGATGTGGCCGGCGTCGGCAACAAAGGGGCTTTGCCCCCTGGCCGTGCGGCGCACAACGGCCCACACCAGATCCACAATCGGAAAGGAAATGGCGGCGGCTACGACGACAATCGGGCTCATTAAAGCCACGAAGTCGGCAGCCCCATAAAGCGCGAGGTTAATCTTTCCGGAGGCAGACACCGACGCCGCCGCCAGCAAAAGGCCAATAAGCATCGCCCCGGAATCCCCCATGAAAATCCGCGCCGGCTCAAAGTTGTGCGGTAAAAACCCAGCACAAATGCCCACCAATGCTGCGCAGATGATCGCCGGGGGGTACGCCGAGACTGCCCCGCCCTGATCATGGAGTACCGTGAGCGAGAAAACCAAGATGGCGGTGCCCGCAATCATGCCGAGTCCAGCAGCGAGCCCATCAATGCCGTCGACAAAATTGATGGCGTTAATGAGCATCACCGTGAAAATCGCGCTCGCAGTAACCCCTTGGATATGGTCCAAAATAAGCGTAGTGCCCCCGTCAACGGGGACGTAGAAAACGGTGAACACCAAGCCCAGCAGGCTCATCAACACCGCAGCGACAAATTGCCCAATGAGTTTTGTCACCGCCCCCAGCTCGTAGAGATCATCCATCACACCAATGACAACGATGGCAAAAGCCCCGGCGAGCACGGCATCCATCTCTGGGGTGACCGGAGCGAAACCGCGGGTCAGCGCAGGCAACTGTTGGGCAAGAAAGTAAGCGGAGGCAAAACCGCTAAACATTGCCAACCCACCCACCGAGGGCGTGGGCTGGGTATGCACATCGCGCTGGCGGATCTCCGCTACACGGCCCGTACGCACCAAGAGGGAGCGCACGACACCTGTAGCGATGTATGTAATAGCGGCGGCGACGAGCAGAACAAGGCCTAATTCGCGCAGCGGGACTCCAGCGCCCGACATCTACTTCCTCCGCAGTGCCTCAGGGTCAAGGTTGAGAACTTCACCGATGTGTTCGGCGCTGGTGGCGCCGTGCCGCAAAATGACCGGCGTGGGCCGCGAGATGTCGATGATGGTTGAGGGTTCGCCCACCTCCGAGACTCCCCCATCGAGGTAGACGGAAATGGCATCACCGAACTGCTGCTTCGCCCCAATGGCGGTAGTCGGCGGCTCGTGGCCGGTCAGGTTCGCGCTAGAGACACCCATCGGGCCCACCTCACGCAAAAGCTCAAGGGCAAGGGGCTGATTAGGCATCCGCAGCAGCACCGTGCCCCGCGTATCTCCCAGGTTCCACGGCAAACTCGGAGCCTCCGGCATGATAATAGACAATCCCCCCGGCCAGAACGCCTCGATGAGGGTCTGAGCGGTGTCGGTCATTTCACGCACGAGTCCTTGCACTGTGAGCCAGGAACCAACAAGGACCGGCACGGGCATATCGGGGCCACGCCTTTTGGTGGCCAAAAGCCTCGCGATGGCGTCATTGTTGAAGGCATCAGCACCAATGCCGTAAACAGTATCGGTGGGCATGACCACGCATTGCCCGGCGCGCACAGCCTCGACTGCCGCAGACAGGCCGGCTTGACGCCCCTCAGGATCCAGACAGTTGTAAATCTGGCTCGGCCTCGACATAGCTCTCCTTCAGTTGGCGGCACACTACGATCAGCCTTCCACTTTACTCGCGGTGACAAACCGATCCCGGTCGGCTAAGTCCTTGACAGCCTGCACGGCGGTAAAGCGGGCGTCGGCTAGAAGCACCTCACGAACTGCCCCCGACGTGGTGTCATCATGCTCAATGCCGATCGCGCCGCCAGGTTTTAAAAGGCCAGCCGCCACCGGTACGAGCCCACGGATAGCATCCATTCCGTCGCCTCCAGAAAAAACAGCCTCACTCGGGTCGAAATACACCTCTGCGGACAAATTGGGGTCTTCGGGCACATACGGCGGGTTAGAAACAACCAGATCTACTGTTCCGCGCAACTGAGCCAACAGCCCCGGATCCGTCATGTCCCCCGCCACCACAGTCAGCCGCGCACCGTGGGCGCGGACGTTGTCCTCCGCGTAGGCGCGCGCCTTAGCTGAAAGTTCCACAGCGGTAACGTGCGCGTCAGGACGATGGTGCGCAATAAACAACGCCAATGCCCCCGTGCCCGTGCCCAAGTCCACGACCACAGGTTCAGCCACATCTTCTATAGCCTCAACCGCCCACTGCCCCAACACCTCCGTTTCAGGCCGCGGGATAAACACCCCGGGCCCGACTCGCAGCTCCAAGGGGCCGAACGCAGCTCGACCCGTGATGTGTTGCAACGGTTCGCGCTGCGCCCGCCGGGCAATTGCTGAAACGTAGTCATCTGCAAAAGTTGGGGAGGGCTTAGCGAAGATGAGCTGGGTCGGGGGGACGTCGAGAAGCCACGCGGCGATGAGACGGGCGTCGACCTCAGGCGTGGCAACGCCCGCACCAGCCAATTCCTCGGCGGCGCGGGCGATCATTTCGCGCAGATTATTCCGCTTCAAGGCGTTCCTGGCGCTCGTGGTCTTGGAGAGCTGCGATCAACTCGTCCATGTTGCCGTCGAGTACCGAATCAAGGTTGTTCGCCTTGTAGTTGATGCGGTGGTCGGAAATGCGGTTCTCCGGCCAGTTATAGGTACGGATGCGCTCGGAGCGGTCCATTGTGCGCACCTGGGAGGCGCGGCCCTCCGCCGCCTCGGCATCCGCCTTGTCCCTTTCCAACTGATCCAGGCGGGCCTGCAGCACCTGCATAGCACGCGCTCGGTTCTGAATCTGGGAACGCTCGTTTTGGCAAGTCACGACGATATTTGTGGGCAGGTGGGTGATACGCACGGCCGAATCCGTGGTGTTGACGCCCTGCCCGCCCTTGCCGGAGGATCGGTAGACGTCGACTCGCAGATCCTTCTCGTCGATGTTTACAGACCCAATCTCCTCAGGTTCCGGGTAGACCAATACACCAGCCGCGGAGGTCTGGATGCGTCCCTGGGACTCCGTGACGGGGACGCGCTGGACGCGGTGAACGCCTCCTTCAAACTTCAGCTTGCTCCACGCACCATCACGCGAAGGGTTCTTCGACTTGACAGACACAGTCATGTCCTTTGCCCCGCCAAGATCGGACTCCGCGAGATCCAACACGCCCCAAACAAGATCGTGTTTTTCACAATACTTCTGGTACATGCGAGCCAAATCGGCGGCGAAAAGTGCGGCTTCTTCACCACCAGCACCAGCCTTGATTTCCATGATGATGTCATCACCGTCGTGCTCGTCGCGCGGCGCAAGCAGATCAGCCAGCTCCTCCTCCAGGCGCACAATCTCACCTTCGAGGCGGGTCGCTTCTTCCGCGAACTCCTTATCCTCGCTGGCCATCTCAGACGCGGCCTCGTAGTCCTCCCGGGCCTGGACAAGCGCGTCGTTGACTTTGATGATCGGCTGCAACTGCGCGTAGCGCTTCGACAACTTGCGGAACTGCTCCTGGTCGCCGGCGATTTCCGGATCACCCATCTGCGCCTGGATGCCCTGGTATTCGG
Organism: Corynebacterium sp. BD556; assembly: GCF_038452275.1. NCBI lineage: Bacteria > Bacillati > Actinomycetota > Actinomycetes > Mycobacteriales > Corynebacteriaceae > Corynebacterium > Corynebacterium mayonis. The sequence goes on along the minus strand of NZ_CP141643.1, from coordinate 538,309 downwards.
ACACGTAGTCGTCGACAAGCGAGACATGCGAGCCCGACTGAGAAGGTGTGGCCATTAGCTGTACTCCTCTTCGTTCTCAGCCGCCGCCATCGGGGCGGAGTTAGCCACGCCCATGAGGAATTCCCCGTTGCTCTTCGTCTTCTTCAACTGCTTGATCAGCATGTCAATCGACTGCTGCGGGTCAAGCGCCGAGAGGATACGGCGCAGCTTATGCATCACGCGGGCTTCCTCCGGGCTCATCAAAAGCTCATCCTTGCGCGTGCCGGAAGGGTTAACATCGACCGCCGGGAACACACGACGCTCGGCGATCTTCCGGTCCAGTTTGAGCTCAGCGTTGCCCGTGCCCTTGAACTCCTCGAAAATGACAGTGTCACCGGCAGAACCAGTCTCCACCATGGCGGTCGCGATGATCGTCAACGAACCGCCCTCCTCGATGTTGCGGGCCGCACCCAAGAAACGCTTCGGTGGGTACAGCGCATTAGAGTCCACACCGCCGGAGAGGATACGGCCGGAAGCCGGCGAGGAGTTGTTGTAGGCGCGGCCCAATCGGGTAATGGAATCGAGCAAGACCACCACGTCTTGGCCCATCTCCACAAGACGCTTCGCTCGTTCAATGGCCAGCTCCGCCACAGCGGTGTGCTCACTCGGCGGGCGGTCGAAGGTCGAAGCGATGACCTCACCTTTGACGCTGCGCTGCATGTCGGTGACTTCCTCGGGACGCTCGTCGACAAGCACGACCATGAGGTAGCACTCCGGATTATTCGTCGCAATCGCATTAGCGATGTTTTGCAAGATCGTTGTCTTACCGGCCTTCGGAGGAGAGACGATGAGGGCGCGCTGCCCCTTGCCAATCGGCATCACCAGATCGATGACACGGGTGGTCAAGATGTTCGGCTCCGTCTCCAGGCGCAAGCGCTTGTTCGGATACAGCGGAGTGAGTTTGTGGAACTCCTTGCGCTGCTTCGCCTCCTCCGGGCTCATCCCGTTGACCGTATCGACGCGCACTAGCTGGTTGTAGCGCTGGCGGTTGCGGCCGTTGCCGTGGGAGTGGCCCTGGCCGTTGGCGCGAACCTGACCAATCACGGCGTCGCCGGAGCGCAGGCCATTGTGGCGAACCAACTTGTTGTTAACAAAAACGTCCGCTTGGTTTTGGCGGTAGCCGGTTGTGCGGATAAACGCGGAGTTATTGTCCACCACATCAATGATGCCGGCGACTTCCTGCAGTTCAGACGGGTCGAAGTCCTGGTTATTTCCAGCGTTTCCACCGTTATCTGTGCCGGTGCTGGTGCTGTTGTCACCACGATTGCGGTTGCGGTTGCGCCGCCCCCGACGTCCGCGGCGGCCACCGCCGTCTAGCTCGTCGCGGTTGTTGCGCCCGCCCTTGCCCCCACGGTTGTCACGATCTTCCCGGTTGTCACGCTGACTGCGGTTGCTGCGGTGAGCGTCCTTATCGAAGCCGCCGGTGTCCTCGGGGTTGTCTTTGTTATCGCGCTGGTCGTTATCGCGCTGGTCGTTGTCGCGCTGGTCGTTGTCGCGCTGGTCGTTGTCGTCGTGGTTTTGGCGAGCGCGGTTTCGGCGCGCGCGGCGGGCAGCAGAGCGCGATTCGTAGCGTTGCTGATCCTCCACTCCGGAGTGCTCAACATTATCTGCCTTGCCGGCGGGGGTGCCGTTATCGGCGTTATCGGCGTTATCGCCGCGGTTCGCCTCATCGCGTGCATGTGCGGCAGGTGCGTAATCGGCGGCGGGTGCCCCGCGGCGGCGGGTGGCGCGGCGGCGGGGCTGCTCGCCCGCTGGGGCCTCGGCTTGTCGCCCCGACTCGCCTGTGCTGGTGGCGGGATCGGCCGCGGCCTCGTGGGAGGAGGTGCGGCCGGTGGGGGTGGCCGCACCTCGGCGCGGTGCGACCCCGGTGTTGATCGCTTCGATCAATTCGCCTTTGCGGAGTCCAGACAGGCCTTTGATGCCTTTCTCCGCGGCGATTTTACGCAGTTCTGGGATCTTGAGCGCAGCGAGGTTTTGCCCCTGCGCGTTGGTGCCCGATTCGGTCACGGATGTCCTTTCGTCGCTTTACCGGCGGTGCGTGGCGGCTTCTTCCCTGGTTGGGGTTCGGGGCACTGTGATTTTGTCTCAGTGCGAAACCGTGCCGGAAGCGTTCGTGTGCAATTTATGTGTCAGTGTTACCCCTTCGGGGAGCGCTTGCGTCTGCCTCCCCTGCTGCGGAACCCACCGTCGCACGATCCCGTTTTGCGGCTTCTGCTGAGAACGCAAGGGGCGTGGAGTGCGGTGTAGAGCCGATCGTGGGGTGAAACACCTGCCCGCGGGCCCTTCGGTGGGATTTGTCCCCTCCGGGCTGTGGTGCGGGTTGTCCAAAAAGAGACCTGTCGTGCTGTCGCGGCGCCATGCCGACGTCATGCGAACCTGACACGTTTGGACTCCCGCGCGCTATTGTAACCCATGTTTAAAATTTTGTAGTTGTCGGGACTGCCTCGCGCGTCGCGCTAGAGTGGAACGCATGCTCTCGACCATGCAGGAAGTGCCTTTTTCCGTCGGCCGCATTCTCTCTCACGGCGAGTCCGTTCATGCGACGACGAAGGTGACGACGTGGCGCGCGGGTGAGGCGGAGGAGTCAAACTTCGCGGCTATCGGTGCGCGCGCCGCTGCGCTTGCCCATGCTCTCCACGACGATTTGGGGATCGACTCGGATCAGCGGGTAGCCACCTTCATGTATAACTGCGCAGAGCACCTTGAGGTGATGTTCGCGGTGGCGTCGAAAGGCGCAGTGTTTACCCCGCTGAATGTGCAGCTCATGGAGGATCAAGTGGCCTACGTGATCAACCATTCAGAAGCTGAGGTGATCGTGGCCGATCCGCGCCTGGCGGTGCGCTTAAGCGCGATTGTTGCGCGGTGCCCCGCGGTGCGCGCCGTTGTTTTTACAGGTTTGCAGCCTGTGCCTGCCGACGCCACGTTCCCTCCCGGGGTGGAGATCAAGCGCTACGAGATGCTTCTCGACGGCCGCTCCACCACCTACAACTGGCCGGAGCTGCCCGAAAATACCGCTGCCGCGCTGGTGTATTCCACCGCCACCACGGGCGCGCCGAAAGGTGTGGCCTATTCTCACCGCTCTATTTGGCTTGAGGCGATGAGTTTGCGCTCCACGGACTCGCTGGCGGTGTCTCACGGTGAGTCCTTCCTGTGCTGTATTCCCGTCTATCACGTGTTGAGCTGGGGTGTGCCTTTCGCAGCTTTCCTCGTCGGCGCCCCGTTGGTGCTGCCAGATTCAGATATGTCTGCGCCTACTTTGGCGCGGCTGATCGCCGCAACGCACCCCCGCGTTGCCCACGGTGTGCCCACGTTGTGGATCCAACTGATGGTGCACTACCTGAATAATCCGCCGGAGCGCATGAGCCTGACGGAGATTTATGTGGGAGGTTCCCCTGCCCCGCCTGCGCTGATCAAGGTGTGGGAGGAACGCTACGGCGTGGACGTGGTTCACGTTTGGGGGATGACGGAGACGTCGACAGTAGGCTCCATCGCCCGGCCCCCCTCGGGGGTTTCCGGTGAAGCGCGCTGGGCCTACCGAATTTCCCAAGGTCGTTTCGCCCCCTGGTTGGAGTACCGCGTTGTTCACGAAGGCGAAGTGATGGCTTCGACAGACCGCACGGAAGGCGAAATTCAAGTGCGCGGCAACATGGTTGCGGCGTCTTATTACCACTCACCCACTCAGGAGCCAGGCGAGATTGCCAGTTCTTTCCGGGGTGAGGAAGTCACGGATGTGCGCGAGTTTTTCACGGCGGATGGTTGGCTGCGCACCGGTGATGTGGGCACGGTGACCAACGACGGTTTCATGACGCTCTATGACCGTGCCCGCGACGTTATCCGCTCCGGCGGGGAGTGGATCTACTCTGCCCAGGTGGAAAACCTAATTATGGAAGCCCCAGATGTCGTTGAATGTGCAGTAATTGGCTACCCGGACAAAAAGTGGGGCGAGCGGCCTTTGGCGGTGACGGTTTTGCACGGCGGTATCGAGCCCACTGCAGATACTGCCGCCCGGCTGCGCGAAGGCTTGTCCGGCGCTTTACCGACGTGGATGGCGCCGGAATACTGGACGTTTGTCACTTCGATCGACAAGACTTCGGTGGGTAAGTTCGACAAAAAGGACTTGCGCAAGCACCTGGCCAACGACGAGTTCGACATCATCGCGCTGCCCGGGCCGGGCAACCGCTCACGCGGCAATCCGACGTCACACGGAGGTGATGAGGCAGCCGCGCGCCGGGACAGCGGTTTTTCCCATAGCCCTTAAATCCGTTGCCGGAAGGGGCTGATTTGGCCCCACTCGTACAATGGGCGCATTATGTCCACCTTTGCACCTCTTCAACTCGTCGACCAGTACGGGCGCATCGCGCGCGACCTGCGCGTTAGCCTGACGGACCGCTGCAATTTGCGCTGCACGTACTGCATGCCTCCTGATGGTCTGGAGTGGTTGCCGACCGAGCACACCCTAAACCGCACTGAGGTGCTCCGCTTGATTGGTATTGGTGTGGAAAGGCTCGGTATCCGGGCGGTTCGTTTTACGGGCGGCGAGCCGCTGATGCGCAAGTCCTTGGAGGACATCATCGCCGAAACCATGACGCTGCGAACCGACGAGGGGCGCGCCCCGCGCACTGCGATCACCACGAATGCTTTGGGCTTAGATAAGCGTGCCGCGGCGTTGGCCGAAGCTGGTTTGGAGCGCATCAACATTTCGCTAGATTCTGTGGACCGTAACTCTTTTGCCGCCTTAACCCGCCGCGACAGGTTGGGCGACGTTTTGCGTGGTATCGATGCTGCCCTTGAAGCGGGTCTGAGCCCCATTAAGGTCAATTCGGTGGTTATGCCTGGGGTGAACTTTGACGGGGTGTGTGACCTCTTGCGTTTTAGTTTGAGCCGCGGGCTGCAGCTACGTTTCATTGAGCAGATGCCTCTGGGCCCGAAGGGCCAATGGACGCGTACAGGTATGGTCACTGCAGAAATGCTGGTGGAGCGGTTGCGTCAGGAGTTTAGTCTTCGTCCGGCTGCTGAGCCTCGTGGCTCTGCGCCTGCGGCGCTGTGGGATGTAACCGATGGCACCCTGGAGGGCCAAGTTGGCATCATTGCCAGTGTGACCCACCCCTTCTGTGGTGCGTGTGATCGCACCCGTTTGACCACGGATGGGGCTATTAGGTCGTGTCTGTTCTCTGCTGCGGCCGATGAAGTTTCGCTGCGCGACATGATGCGCGACGGCGCCACTGATGAGGAGCTTGCCCGTGCGTGGGCTGAGGCGATGTGGTTGAAGAAACCGGGCCACGGCATTGATGATGAAGGTTTCCTTCAGCCGGAGCGTACGATGAGTGAGATCGGGGGCTAAAAGATGTCACGGCCCACCATCGGGCAACACCTTGAAAGGGTGCAGGGACTCGCCGCGTCGCGCCGGGTTGAAGTTGAAAAGGTGGCGGTGGAAACGGCTCGCGGCTTAGTGCTTGCTGCCGATGCTGTGACTGCCCGGCCTGTGCCGCCTTTTGCCAATTCTGCGATGGATGGCTTTGCGGTGCATGCGGCGTCGCTGGTCGGTCCCGGCCCGTGGACTTTTCCGGTTGTCGGTGATGTTGCGGCGGGTGCGGCTGCGCTCGCGTGCCCTGTCGGCGCTGCGGTGCGGGTGATGACGGGTGCGCCCGTGCCTGAGGGCGAAGATATCGTGGTGGTGCCGGTCGAGCAGACCAATGTTGCGCGCGGCCCGCAGCCGCTGCCAGCGACGGTGAGGATTATCCGTGTTGACCCGGCGCGCAGCCACGTGCGCCAGGCGGGCAGTTCCCTCGCTGTCGGTTCTGTTGCTGCCCCAGCCGGCTCGCTTGTCGACGCGGGACTGCTTGCCGCCTTGATCTCCGCTGGTGTGCGCCATGTTGATGTGTGGGCGCGGCCCCGAGTGGCTGTGGTCTCCACTGGTGATGAGTTGGTGGCCTGGCCATTGGTGCCGGCAGAAGGCCAGCTCAGTGATTCGAATCAGCCGATGATTGCCGCGCTTTGTGAACAAAACGGTGCGGCTTCAGTTGAGCGGTTGCGCTCTGGCGATAACCCTGCCTTTTTCGCTTCGCTTCTTGATCACGCCGCGCGCGAGTGTGATCTGGTCCTAACTACCGGCGGTATCAGCGCCGGGGCTTTTGATGTAGTGCGCGAGGTGTTGGAGCCCACTGACGGCGCCTGGTTCGGCGAGGTGGCGCAGCGCCCCGGCGGTCCGCAGGGAGTGGCGCTGTGGGGTGGGACTCCCGTGGTGTGTTTGCCGGGCAACCCGGTTGCCGCCTACGTGTCTTTCCACCTCTATATCGTGCCCCTGCTCGCTTCTTTCCGGGGCCTATCGGCTCCTTTCCCCGTGATCACCGCGCGCACCGGCGAGGGTTTTCGGCCTTCGCGAAGCGCTGTGCCTCGGGTCGTGCCCGTGCGCTTGGACTTTTCCGGAGAGCAACCCACCGCGACCCCTTTTTCGGCCAATGTGCACTCGGCAAGCGATGTCGGGGCTTTGGGCAATATAGATGGCTATGTTGTTTTAGACCCGGAGGCGATGGCTTCCAACGCGGTGCCTGAAAGCCTTAAGGTCTACCTGACCCGTAGTTGAATACTTAGAGGAAACGCAATGCAATTTACCCACCTGAACTCCTCCGGCGAGGCCTACATGGTCGATGTCACAGCGAAGCAGCCGACGGTGCGTGAGGCTAGCGCCCAGGGCGAGGTCGCCTGTTCGCCTGAGGTAATCTCGGCGCTTCGTGAGGGCACTGTGCCCAAAGGCGACGTTTTCGCTGTGGCCCGGGTCGCGGGGATTAGTGCAGCGAAGCGGGTTCCGGAGCTGTTGCCTTTGGCACACACGATCGGCGTCCATGGGTGCTCGGTTGACCTGGAGTTGCGCGAGGACCACCTTTTCATTTCAGCCACTGTGCGTACCGCGGATCGCACTGGTGTGGAGATGGAGGCGCTTACCGCCGTCAGCGTCGCCGCGCTGAGCGTGGTGGACATGGTCAAAGGCGTCGACCGCAGCGCCTACATTCGGAGGATGGGCATTACCGCAAAATCGGGTGGGCGCTCTGGGGACTGGTCGCGTGAGCTGCCCTAGCCCCGCAGAGATCGGGGTGATCGTCCTCGCCGGGGGCCGCTCGACGCGCATGGGCACGGACAAGGCCCAGGTCAGGGTGGGGGGCAGGCGGCTCGTCGACAAGCTTCTCGACGCCCTCCCCGCCGCTCACCCCGTCATCGTCGTCTCCCCGGAGGACCTGGGGGTGCCGACGGTCAGCGAGGACCCGCCCTACGGCGGCCCGGTGGCGGGCATCGCGGCCGGGGCGCGCGCCCTGGACACCCCGTTTGTGGCCGTCGTGGCGGTGGACGCCCCGCACTCGCCCGGCCTGCTTCCCGCGCTATCTGCGGCCCTGGGCTGCCGCGACTGCGCCGCGATCGTCTCCGCCGACGGCACCGTGCAGCCACTGTGTGCCCTGTGGCGGCGCAGCAGCCTGCTCGTCGCGCTGGAGTCCGTCAGCGCGCGCAACGCGCCGGCAATGAAGCTGCTGCGCGCCGCGGGCTGCGTCGCGCTCGTCGACGGCGACGGCCGGGAGCGCGACTTCGACACCCCCGACGATCTGTTGGAACTCGGTGAGGTCGACCTCGGGGACTGAAAGCCGTGACCGCCGTCTGCACCAGGTAACGTTCACCACAGAACCGACCCACAGGAGGAAACCATGCGTGTGATCCGTGCTGCCGCCGCGCTGCTCGCCGCCGCCGCGCTTGCCGGCTGCTCACCGTCCGGCCCGACCGGGCAGGGCGAGCCCGACGGGCTGGTGGTCCTCGGGGCGGCGTCGACACGCGTGCTCAACGAGGACATCCAGCGCCTCTCCCCCAACACACTGACCTTCGTCAACGCGGGCTCCTCCGACCTGGTCCAGCAGCTTCGCGACGGCTCCCCCGGCGATCTCCTCATCACCGCCGACCAGAAAACCATGGACACCGCCGTCGCCGACGGCGTGGCCGACAATCCCCGCGTGCTGGCCACCAACTCGATGGTTCTCGTCGTGCCCCGGGGCAACCCCGCCGGCATCACCCGGGTCGAGGACGTGCAGCGCGAGGACGTCCACCTAGTCACCTGCGATGCCCAGGTGCCCTGCGGCGCGGTGACCGGCCAGCTCGCGGAGGCCAACGGGCTGGCCCTGGCCCCAGTGTCGCTCGAGCACAACGTGGCGGACACGCTGGGCAAGGTCGTTTCGGGGGAGGCAGACGCAGGCTTCGTCTACCGCACCGACGCCGCGGCCGCAGGCGACGCCGTCGAGGTCATCGAAATCCCCCACGCCGAGGAATACCCGAACTCGCTGGTCGCCGCCGTGACCACAGGTACGCAACAACGAGACGAGGCCGAGCGGCTGCTGGATACGCTCAGCGGCGAGGAGATGGCAAAGGTCTGGGCCCGCCACGGCTTCACCCCGGCGGAGTAGGCACCAGTGACCGGCCCGCCCCAGGCAACCGCAAGACCGCCGTACCCGGCCCCGCGCCCCACCCCCGCGGCCGTGCGCGTGCTGGGTGTGGTTGCCCTGGCCACCATCCTCGCACCGGTTGCCGCACTGGGCACGCGGGTGCCGTGGGGCCGGATCGGCACCGTCCTCGCCGCGGAGGAGACGGCACAACTTTTGCGCGTTACCGTGGCCTCCTCTTTGCTTTCCTGCTTGATCACAGTGCTCATCGGCACGCCGCTGGCTCTGTGGATGCGCAACCTGCGCCGCGGGGCGCAGGTTGCGCGCCTGCTCGTCCTGGTCCCGCTCGCCCTGCCCCCGGTGGTCGCGGGCCTGGCGCTGACAGCCCTCATTGGGCGCCGCGGCCTCGCCGCCCCAGTCCTTGACCTGCTCGGGGTCCAGTTCGCCTTCGCGTTTTCCGGGGTGGTGGCCTCGCACGTCTTCGTGGCGCTGCCTTTCGTGGTGATCACCCTTGACTCCGCGCTGCGCCAGCTCGACGGTGAGGTCCTCGATTCCGCCGCCGGGGTGGGCATCTCCCCGTCCCGGGCGATGCTGCGCATCATCCTGCCCGCCGTCGCCCCGGCGCTCGTCTCCGCCGCGGGGCTGGCGTGCGCGCGCTCGCTGGGCGAGTTCGGTACCACGCTGACCTTCGCCGGCTCCCTGCCGGGGGTGACGCGCACGATGCCGCTGGGTATCTACATCGCCCGAGAGATCGACCAGCCGCTCGCATACGCGCTGGCCGCGGTGCTGACAGGCCTGGCGGTTGCCACGCTCGCCCTCGCCCTCGTTCCGTCTGCTCTGTCGGGCCGCGGGCCTGCGCCGCGCCCGCGAGTGACGGGCTCGATCGACGCCGCCGCACTGGAGCCCCTTTGCCGCCCTGCGGGCGACGGGCCGGAGGTCTCGGTCGGCGGCGCCACCTTCCCGGCCGGGACGACCACGGCGCTAATCGGCCCGAACGGCTCGGGCAAGACAACCTTGCTGGGCCAGATCGCCGGGCGGCTCACGGGCCCGGAGGTCCACATCGCTGGGCGCCGCGTCGACGGCCTGCCCGCCCACCGGCGCGGGGTGGTCATGCTCACCCAAACCCCCGGACTGCCGCCCACCTCCACCCCGCTGAAGGCGGTGGCGATGGTGATCGGCGAGGTAAGCGCGGCGCGTTCGCTGCTTGACGCCGCCGGGCTTGCCGAGCTTGCCGACGTCCCCGTGCGCGCCCTTTCTGGCGGCCAGGCTGCCCAGGTGGCCCTCGTCCGGGCACTAGCTGCGCGCCCCCGCGTCCTGCTTCTCGACGAGCCCCTCGCCGCCATCGACGTCCACTCCGCCCGCCGCTGGCACCACATCCTGCGCGCAACCGCTTCCGGCCGCACCGCCATCGTGGTCACGCACAACCCCCTCGACATCGCCGCGCTTTCCCAGCACACCGCGGTGATGGAGCGGGGAGACGTCGTTGCGCTGCGACCCACGGACGAGGAGCTGCGCGCCCCGAGCACCGCGTTTTCCGCGCGCCTGGCTGGGCGCAACCTCCTGCCCGTCACCCTGATAAGCGGTGCCGGTCCCGGACAGCCGGTCGTCGCGCACACGCCGTGTGGCCCCCTGCGGGCGACGGCCGCGCCAGTTAGCGAAGACGGCGGGGCGGTGGTGGCCGTCTTCTCCCCTACCGACGTGCGCCTGACGGACCCGGCCAGCAGCGATTTGCGGGCACGGGTGGTCTCTCTGACCCCGACGGCCTCGGGCGGAGTGGACGTCGAACTCGACGCCGGAGACGGAGTTCTCGTGTGCCCCACAGGGCGTAACGAAGCTCACGCGCTCGAACCGGGGGCGTGGGTCGGCGTCCACGTGCCAGCCGCCGCGGTCCTGATTTTCCCTGTTCGCACGCTCCGGCGTTGAGGTCGGTGCCGGACCAACCCATGTATCGTTGCGCTTCCGTGGAAGAAGGAATCTAGGACAGTTCACACGTTTGACGCCAGCGCATCAACAGAACACGCTTACGCCACTTCCTGCACATCTGGCGTGCACAGGACATGGAATCAAAGGGGAAGAATCCGCCCGCGGAGGCCGAATCGGGGGATTCTTAGCCTTGAGTTTTTCACCGCGCGAATCGCGCTGCCCCAGGAAGAAGCCGCATGTCAACGCGCGGGTCTACCTCGTTTGCTTCTCCCACCTAACCCCCCGCAAACGGTGGCAGCACATCGACTCGCGTGGCGCCCTCCAGCGACCGGTCCCGCCCGGCGCGGGCGCCGTCGACGAGGAAAGTGCAGCGCTGCACAATATCCGCCAGGCTCAGGCCCGAATCGGTGGTGCCGGTGTGGCGGGAGGTGGCGTCGTCAAGCAGGTGCCCGAGGGTGGGGAACTGCCCGACCTCCTCCTCGCGGACCCCGGCGGCGGCGCGGGCGGCGGCGAAGTAGTGGATACGCATGGGCCCATCCTAGGGCAGCATGTTTACGCTTAAGCCATGAGTAGAACGCCCGAGCAGCACGCTGCGGCCATCCGCGCTCTGTTCCCGCTGCGCCCCGCCGCGCCGATGAATGTAGCGGAGGCAGCGCGCCTGCGGGCGCGGCTCGCCGCCGATGTTCACGCGCGCGAGGATCAGCCCGGCTTCGACAATTCGCAGATGGACGGCTACGCGGTCGCCTCGCTCGAGCCCCGCTTAGCGACGTCCGGCCCCACCATCCCGGCGGGCACCGACCCTGCCTCCCTCTACCCCGTTGGCTTGGGCGCGCTCGCCGCCCCGATCATGACAGGCGCGCGGCTGCCCGCGGGTACGCTCGCCGTGGTTCCCGTCGAGCGCTGCTCTCCCGCCGAGTTCGTGGCCGAGGGCGAGCAGGTCGGGCTGCCGCAGGCGTCGGCGGGCCAGTTCTGCCGCCGGGCGGGCTCGGACATCGGTGCGGGCGAGGTGCTCGCTCGCGCCGGCGCCGAGGTCACCGCGGCGCTCTACGGGGCGCTCGTCGCCCAGGGCATCGAGGCCGTCGAGGTGGTCCGCCAGGCGCGCATCCTCATCATCACCGGCGGCGCGGAGGTCGGCGCGCCGGGGTCAAGGGTGGGCGCGGCGTCCGTGCGCGACACCAACGGTCCGCTCATCGAGCTGCTCGCCCAGCGCCACGGCATCGCGGTGGCGGGACGAATCAGCACCGACGACGACCCGGCGGCGCTCAACCGTGCCGTGGAGGAGGCGGTTGAGCGCTTCGCCCCGGACGCCGTGGTCACCTCGGGCGGCATCAGCCACGGGAAGTTCGAGGTGGTACGCCAGGTGTTCACCGACGGCTGGTACGGCCACGTGGACCAGCAGCCCGGCGGGCCGCAGGGGCTGTCCACCTTCCGCGGCGTGCCCGTGATCAGCCTGCCCGGCAACCCGGTGTCCACGCTGGTCAGCTTCCGTCTCTATGTCGCGCCCGTGCTCGGCCATGCCCCCGAGCCTGTCCTCGTGCCGCTCGCTGAGTCCGTCACCGGCATCGAGGGGCGCGCGCAGTTTTTCAGGGGCCGCTTCGACAACGGCCGCGCCACCCCCGTCGGCGGAGCCGGGTCCCACCTGCTGGCCCAGGCGGCGCCGGCGCAGTGCCTGATCCGGGTGCCCGCGGGTGCGACGCTGTCAGCCGGGGACCTCGCGCGCGTCTACCCGCTGTAGAGTGGTCACCGCTATGCGAAAAGCTTCAGTGATCGTCGCCTCCACCCGCGCCGCCGCGGGCACCTACGAGGACACCTCGGGCGCGTACGCCGTCGAGTTCCTGCGCTCCCGGGGATTTGACACCCCGGACGCGGTGATCGTGCCCGACGCGGGCATCGCCCAGGCCGTACACGAGGCCTTGGCCGCGCAGCCTGCGGTCCTGCTGACCTCCGGGGGCACGGGCATCACGGCAGACGACCTCACCGTCGAGATTGTCGAGCCACTGCTGGACAAGCAGTTGCCCGGCATCGTCTCCGCCTTCTGGGCGAGGGGCCTGGAGACCACCCCGACCGCCGTGCTCTCCCGCGCGGTCGCGGGTATCACCGGGCGCACCTTCGTGATGACGCTGCCCGGCTCCCGCGGCGGCGTCAAGGACGGCTGCGCGGTGCTCGACCCGCTTATCGACCACATCCTTGAGCTCACGGAGGGCAGCCGTGACCACACCTAACGACCCCGACTTTGTCGCCGCCCAAACCTCGCAGGTCACGGGAACAGCCATCACGGAGCAGCCCCTTGAGCAGCTTCTCGACGCCGCCGCGGCCGCCACCATGACCGAGGCGATGGGCGCCCTCGTGCGCTTCGAGGGGGTGGTGCGCAACCACGACGGCGGCGCGGTAGTCGCCGCCTTAAGCTACGAGGCCCACCCGAGCGCTGCCGCCGAGCTCGAGCGCGTCGCGGGCGAGGTCGCGGGTGCCCACCCCGTGCGCGTTTTCGCCGCCCACCGCACCGGGCTAGTGCCGATCGGTGAGATGGCGTTTGTGGTGTTGGTGGCCGGGGCGCACCGTCGTGAAGCGTTCACGGCGTGCGCGGAAATCGCCGACCGCGTCAAGGCCGAGGTGCCCATCTGGAAGGAGCAGAACCTCGCGGACGGCACCACGCAGTGGGTGGGCATTGAGTAGCCGCTACGAGCGCCAGGTCGCGCTCATCGGCCCCGCCGCACAGGAAAAGCTGGCCGCGGCGCATGTGGCGGTGCTCGGGGCCGGGGGTCTGGGTTCGCCTGCCCTGCTCTACCTCGCCGCCGCGGGCGTCGGCACCATCACCGTCATCGACGACGACACCGTCGATGTGACAAACCTGCACCGCCAGGTCATCCACTCCACGTCCACGCTTGGAAAATCCAAGGCGGGCTCAGCAAAGCAACGGATGACGCAGCTCAACCCGCAGGTTCGCGTCAACGCTGTTGCGCAGCGCCTCACCTGGGAAAACGCGCTCGATCTGCTCCGCGGCGCGGACGTGGTGCTCGACGGTTCCGACAATTTCGACGCCCGCCACGTAGCTAGCCACGCCGCCGCGCGCCTGGACATCCCGCACGTCTGGGCCTCGATCCTCGGCCACGAGGCGCAGCTCTCCGTTTTCTGGGCCGGCCGCGGCCCGGTCTACGAGGACCTCTTTCCCGCCCCGCCCCCGCCGGGCAGCGTGCCCTCCTGCGCCCAGGCCGGGGTGCTCGGCCCGCTGGTCGGCATGGTCGGCTCCGCAATGGCGATGGAGGCCGTCAAAATCATCACGGGCCTCGGCGAGCCGCTTTTCGGTCGCCTTGCCTACCTCGATTCGCTCACCATGAACTGGGAGTTCGTCCCCGTCCTCGCCGACGCCGAAGTCACGCGCCGCGTGCTTGTCGACGCCCCACCCCACGGCCCGGCCGAAGTCGACGCCCCCGCCCCCGGCGCCACAGTCATCGACGTGCGCACCCCGGAGGAGTTCGCCCGCTCCCACCTCGAAGGCGCCGTCAACGTCCCCCTCGACGAGATTCTCGCCGGGCGCACCCCAGCGGAGGCGGAGAACGGCGCGGTGGTCGTCTGCGCGCGCGGGGCGCGTTCGGCGCAGGCCGTCGCCGCGCTCGAGGCGCGCGGCGTGCGCGGCCTCGCCAGCCTGCGCGGCGGGCTGCAGCGCTACCGAAGCGACTCAGCCCCGGGTTAATTCAGCCGTGGCAGGCCCGGCGATGTCCAAGTCGATCACGCGCAGCCCGGCCTCGCGGGCGGCGTCGAGGATCTTCCCCGGCACCGGCTCGGTACTCAGCACCAGCGCGGTCGGGCCCGCGCCCGACAGGAAAGCGGCGTAACCGCGGTTGCGCAGATGGTTGACCCACTCCGAGGTCACCGGCAGCACGTCGGCGCGGTACGGCTGGTGCAGCCGGTCGCGCGTGCCTTCCCACAGCAGCTCCGGGTGGTGCTGGATAGCCACCGTCATCACGGCCGTGCGCGAAACGTTGAAGCGGGCGTCGGTATGCGTGACGTGGCTGGGCAGCACCTTGCGCACCGCGTTGGTGGAGGCGTGGAAGTCGGGCACGAGGGCGGTCGCGCGGATCGAGGGGTGCACGTCGATGCCCACCGCCCGGTAGGAGGGGTGGGAAACGCCGTCGACAGGCACATCGGTCCAGGACACCACGGCCCCGCCGAGCACGGAGGCGGCGGCGTTGTCGGGGTGGCCCTCGAAGGCCGACGCCAGTTGCACCACCGTCTCGGTATCAAGCGGGGACCCCGCCAGGGTGTTCGCGGCCACGACGCCGGCGACGGCAGCGGAGGCGGAAGATCCCAGCCCGCGCGACTGCGGAATAGCGTTGGTGCAGGTGACTTTCAGCCCGGGCGCTAAGACGTCGGCGGCTTTCAGCGTGGAGCGGATCGCTTTGACCACGAGGTGGGACGAGTCGCGGGGCAGCTCGTCGGCGCCCTCACCGAAGATGTCGATCTCGAGGCCGGAGGCGGTGACCTCCACCTCGACGGTGTCGTAGATGCCCAAGGCCAAGCCGAGGGTGTCGAAGCCGGGCCCGAGGTTCGCCGAGGAGCCCGGGACGGTGACGGTGGCCTTCAGGCCGAGGGGAAGCTCGTTCGCCATAGCGCCGGCCTTTACGCGTCGAGGCGGATGACGGAGTTGACCGCGCGCACGTCCTCGTGCTCGCTGAGCTTGTCGACGATGCCGCGCAGGTTCTTCTCACTCGCCGAGTGGGTCACCACAATTAGGTGGGCCTCTTTACCGGATTCCTCCTGGCGCACCGCGGACAGGGACACCCCTGCCTCCGCAAAGGTACGCGCCAAGTCAGAGAGCACCCCAACGCGATCATTGACCGTCATATTGATGTGGTAGCGGCTGGTGACCTCACCGAAGTCCACCACTGGGTAGTCGGCATAAGGGTTGTCGGCTGGGGCGCGACCGCCGTGGACCTTGTTGCGCGCAGCACCGACTAAGTCCCCCAGTACCGCGGAGGCAGTGGGGGCACCACCAGCACCGTTGCCGTAGAACATGAGACGCCCGGCGGCCTCGGCCTCCACAAAGATCGCGTTGTAGGACTTGTCCACGCTGGCCAACGGGTGCTCATTCGGCACCAAAGTCGGGTGGACACGCGCGTTGACGCCCGTGGTGTTGCCGGCGGCGTCGACAAGCCTTTCGCAGATGGCAAGCAATTTGATCGTGTGGCCGGATTCCGTGGCCGCGTTGATATCGTCCGCGGTGATCTTGGTGATGCCCTCGCAGTAGACGTCCGCGAAGTTCACGCGGGTGTGAAAACCCATGGAAGCAAGAATCGCGGCCTTGGAAGCAGCGTCGTGGCCCTCGACATCAGCCGTCGGATCCGCCTCGGCGTAGCCTAAACGAGTCGCCTCGGCCAAAGCCTCGTCGTAGCCCATGCCGGTGGTGGTCATGGCGTCGAGGATGAAGTTAGTAGTGCCGTTGACGATGCCGGAGATGCGCTGCACCTGGTCACCGGCCAAGGAGCGGCGCAACATGCCCACGACGGGGATGGCTGCGGCCACGGCCGCCTCATAATACAAGTCCACCCCGGCCTCATTAGCCGCCGTGGACAGCTCGTCGGCGTGCGCCGCCACAAGAGCTTTGTTGGCGGTGACGACTGATTTGCCGTTCTTCAACGCCTGCAGAACCAGCTCGCGCGGGTAATCGATACCGCCGATAAGCTCGACAACAATGTCAATATCGTCGCGGGAAATGAGCGAGCGGGCGTCGTCGGTAAGCTCGATGCCTTCCAGACCTGGCGCGCCGGCATGCTTGGTCACATCGCTGACCGCCACGCCACGGACTTCGATGCGTCCGCCGATGCGGTGCTCGAGGTTGTCGCTAAATTCACCGATTAAGCGCAGCACTTCGGAGCCAACGGTGCCTTTGCCCAAAATGGCCACACCGACCGCCTCGCCGATTCCTTTACCAGGGAAGTTACCGTTGCGATTTTCCACATGTGCTGCCGTCATAGTGCTCGAAAGCTCCTGTCTTGGGTGTTACTTTCTGGGGCGAGTGTACCGATTAGTCTAAATTAGCCGGAAGTTTAGTTCGACCTTAACCAATGGCTCAAACCTCCCGTGCAAGCAGGTCCTCGAGCGTTTCGCGGCGGATCATCAAAGTGGTGCGGCCCGCACGGACAGACACCACAGCAGGACGGGCGAAAGCGTTGTAATTCGACGCCATGGAGTAGCAGTAGGCGCCCGTGGCCGCCAGCGCTATAAGGTCGCCGCTTTCGATTCCCTCTGGCCACACCGCATCCTGGATCAAAATGTCGCCGGACTCGCAGTGCGAGCCCACCAGCCGAGTGTCGATTTCCTTGCCCTCAACGAAACGGTTAACCACACGCGCGTCGTACTCCGACTGGTAGAGGGCAGGGCGAATGTTATCGCTCATGCCGCCGTCGACGGCGATGTAGCGTCGAGTGTGCGTGTAGGAGGTGTGGACGTCTTTGATAGTGCCCGCAGTGTAGACAGTCACCGTCGAAGGACCAGCAATCGCCCGGCCCGGCTCCACCACCACCGTCGGCGCGGCGATCCCCACCTCCGCAGCGACCTGCCGAACCGCACGCAACAAATCCTGCGCCACCGCAGTGACATCGAGGGGTTCTTCCTGCGGCAGGTAGGCGATGCCATAGCCGCCGCCTAAATCAAGGTAGTCCAACGCCACTGAACGCTCCTCGTGGATCTGGCGGTAGAGCTGGAGAACACGCTCGGCAGCCAACTTGAAGCCTTCCGCGTCGAAAACCTGCGATCCGACGTGGCAATGCAGGCCCGTCAGCCTCAGGTGTGCCGCTTCGATCGCGTCCACAGCCGCGGCGAAAGCAGACCCCGAGGCAAGCGAAAGCCCAAACTTTTGGTCTTCGTGGCTGGTGGCGACGAACTCGTGGGTGTGCGCATCCACGCCGGGCTTGACGCGCACGAAAACGTCCTGGATTGCCCCTAGCTCACCTGCCACCGCGTTAAGCGAGGCGAGTTCCTGGTGGGAGTCGATGACCACGTGGCCCACCTGCGACTCAACACACAAACGCAGAAAAGAAACAGACTTGTTGTTGCCGTGGACGGTAATTCGCTCCGCCGGAAAACCCGCGGCCAGCGCGATACGCAGCTCGTTTTCACTGGCAACGTCAAGGGCGAGGCCCTCCTCATCCACCCAGCGCGCGATGCGCCGGGTCAAAAAAGCCTTCGAGGCGTAGTGGACGTTTTCCGCCCCCTCAAAGGCGCGCGCCATATCGCGGCAGCGGGAACGGAAATCGTCCTCGTCCACCACCATGACGGGCGTGTCGTATTCCTCGACAATTTCTGGCAAGGGCACCCCAGCGATGGTGACCACGCCGTCGTCTTGTCGGGCGGCGCCGCGCGGCCACACATGCCCCGGCAGGTCGTTGAAGTGCTCCGAATAATGCTGGGCCGGGCTCACAGGACTTACATCCTCTCCGGCGCGCTCACGCCCACCAGGTTGAGGGCGTTAGACAGCACCTGGCGGGTCGCCATAGCGAGAGCAAGACGCGCGGAGTGGATCGCAGCCGGGTCCTCCCCCGCCTTCGGCAGGATCTGGCACGAGTCGTAGAACTTGTGGAAAGAGCTGGCCAGTTCCTCGGCGTAGCGGGCGATGCGGTGCGGCTCGCGCAGCTCGGCGGCGGCTGTGACCACGGCTGGAAACTCGCCAAGGGTGCGGATCAAATCACCCTCCTTGTCGTGCACGAGCAAGGAAACGTCCGGATCTCCGATGGCCACTGCCGCCTCATCGGCCCGTCGCGCGATGGAGCACAGCCGCGCGTGCCCATACTGCACGTAGTAGACAGGATTATCGGAAGATGCTTTTGTCCACAGATCCAGGTCGATATCGAGGCTTTGGTCCACCGACGAGCGCACCAGCGCGTAGCGCGCCCCATCGACGCCGATCGCCTCAACCAGGTCGTCGAGGGTGATGATGGTGCCGGCCCGCTTCGACATCTTCACCGGTGTGCCTTCGCGCACCAGGTTAACCATTTGCCCGATGAGCACCTCCACCGCCTCCGGGTTGTACCCCAGTGCGGCCGCGGCGGCACGCAAGCGTGCAATATAGCCGTGGTGGTCGGCCCCCAGCATGTAGATGGCAAGTGTGTGTCCGCGGCTGAATTTGTCGGCCACATAGGCGATGTCGCCGGCGATGTAGGCGGCGTTGCCGTCGGATTTGATCACAACGCGGTCTTTGTCATCGCCGAAGTCGCTCGAACGCAACCACCACGCGCCGTCCTGCTCGTACAGATTGCCGTTGTCTTTCAAGGTGGCGATAGCTTGGTCCACCGCACCGGATTCAAACAGAGAGTTTTCGTGGAAGAACACATCGAAGTTCACACCGAACTGCTCCAGGGAGTCCTTGATGTGAGCGAACATCATCTCCACACCTGCGGCGCGAAAATTCTCCTGCACCTCAGCGTCGGTGCCGTCGAGAGCGTCCGGGCGTATGACTACGACCTTTTCAGCGATCTCGGAGATATAGGCGCCACCATAGCCGTCCTCCGGGGCCGGCTCTCCCTTGGCCGCTGCCACCAGGGAGCGCGCGAACCTGTCGATTTGCCCGCCGTGGTCGTTGAAATAGTATTCACGGGTTACTTCCGCGCCCACCGCCTCCAAGACACGGCCAAGCGAGTCGCCCACCGCCGCCCAGCGTGTGCCGCCCAGGTGGACGGGGCCGGTCGGGTTCGCGGAGACGAACTCCAAGTTGATTTTCTGGCCAGCATAGATATTCGACCCGCCGTAGGTGTCAGCCGCGGCGAGGATGTCGGTGACGATCTTGCCCTGAGCATCGGCGGCCAGGCGCAGGTTAATAAAGCCCGGGCCGGCCACCTCAGCGCTGGCGAAGGCGCCGTTGTCTGCCAGGGCCTCGACCAGCCAACCGGCGAGCTCACGCGGGTTGGTGCCCGCTTTCTTGGCCACCTGGAGAGCAATGTTGGTGGCGTAGTCGCCGTGCTCGGGGTTGCGGGGTCGTTCCACGGTGACGGTGTCCGGGACGACGGATGCGTCCAGCTCGTGGGCAGAAAGTACAGCGCGGGTGGCCGCCTGGATCGCGGCGGCAAGGTCTGCTGGAGTCATGGGGCCCAAGTCTAATTCAGTACCCGGACATCCATAAGTTTCAGGTGAGCTCCAGGCGTAGCATCGGAGTCGACACTACCCCTCCACTGCGCGAAGGAGACGTAAACAAGTATGCGGGTCGCTTTGTTTTCCACCTGTATCGGCGACGCACTTTTCCCAGACGCCCACAAGGCCTCAGCCCTGGTGCTCTCGCGCCTCGGTTACGAGGTTGTGTTCCCGCAAGGGCAGACGTGCTGCGGGCAAATGCACGTCAACACCGGCTACCAGCGTCAGGCGGTGCCGATCATTGAAAGCTATGTCGAGGCCTTTTCCGATCCTTCCATCGACTACGTGGTCGCCCCCTCCGGCTCCTGCGCCGGAGCCGTGCGCCACCAGCACGCCACCCTCGCCGAGCGCTACGGCTCAGCCTCGCTGGCCCAAGAAGCGCGACACACCGCTGCAAAAACCTATGAGCTCACTGAGTTCATCACCGACGTGGCAGGCACTCACAACCTCGGGGCGTTTTTCCCGCACCGGGTGACCTACCACGAGTCTTGCCACTCGAAGCGGGTGCTGGGGGTGGGCGAGCGACCCTACGACTTGTTGCGCAATGTCGAGGGCCTGGACTTAGTCGATCTGCCCAACAAGGAGGAGTGTTGCGGATTCGGAGGCACCTTCGCTGTAAAGATGAGCGAAGTCTCCGCCGCGATGGTCGCGGACAAAACCCGCCACATCAAAGACACCCAGGCCGAGTACGTCACCGCTGGTGACTCCTCATGTTTGATGAACATTGCGGGGGCCTTAAGCCGCCAGCACCTGGGCATCCGCGCCTTGCACATCGCCGAGATCCTCGCTTCCACCAAGGAACACCCGTGGACGCCGAGATCGGCCGCTTACTCGAAGGAGTCAATGCTGTGAAGGTTTCCCTCGGCACACCCCCCATGCCCCCTCACGCGCACGGCCCCAGCCACCTGCGCGGTGACGTGAAGTTTCAAAAACGTGCGCACATCGAGCTTGACGACGCCACAAAGCGCCGCAACCTGCACTACGCAACCACCACCATCCGCACCAAGCGCCAGGGCGTCGTTGATGAACTCGACGACTGGGAGGCGCTGCGCGAAGCTGGCTCGACCATTAAACGCGATGTGCTGGCGCGCCTGCCGGAACTGCTCGAGCAGTTCGAGGCCGCCGTTACCGCCCGCGGCGGGCATGTCCATTGGGCGCGCGATTCCCGCGAGGCCAACGACATTATCCGCGATTTGATCCAGGCCACCGGAGAGACAGAGGTAGTCAAGATCAAATCCATGGCCACCCAGGAAATCGCCCTCAACGAGGAGCTTGAAAAGGCAGGTATCCACGCGCAGGAAACCGACCTGGCGGAGCTGATAGTCCAGCTTGGGGAGGACTTCCCCTCGCATATCTTGGTGCCGGCCATCCACCGCAACCGCGCGGAGATCCGCGATATTTTCACCCGCACCATGCCAAACGTGGATGCTTCTTTGTCCGCCGAACCGGCGGACTTGGCGGAAGCGGCCCGCGCACACCTGCGCGAGCAGTTTATGAAGGCGAAGGTGGCCATCTCGGGCGCGAATTTCGGCATTGCAGAAACAGGTACTGTCTCCATCGTCGAATCTGAGGGCAATGGCCGGATGTGTCTGACACTTCCGGAAACTCTCATCAGCGTGATGGGGGTGGAAAAGCTCCTTCCCTCTTTCGACGACCTCGGCGTGTTCCTGCAGCTTCTGCCGCGCTCATCTACCGGTGAGCGGATGAACCCTTATACTTCCTTGTGGTCGGGCGTGACCGAAGGCGACGGCCCGCAAAACTTTCACATCGTGTTGTTAGACAACGGCCGCACCGCCGCGCTCGCAGACGAAATTGGGCGCGAAGCCCTCAAATGTATCCGTTGCTCCGCCTGCTTGAACGTCTGCCCAGTCTACGAGCGTGCCGGCGGGCACTCCTACGGCTCGACCTATCCCGGCCCCATCGGCGCGATCCTCACCCCGCAATTGACCGGCATGGACTCGGCTGATGACCCGAACTCCTCTTTGCCTTACGCTTCTTCCCTGTGCGGGCGCTGCGACGAGGTATGCCCGGTTAAAATCCCCATCACGGACATCCTCCTTGAGTTGCGCCACCGCAAGGTAGAAGACCACACTGCCCGCTTGGAATCTTTTGCCTTCGGCGCGATCAGTCTGCTGTGGGGCAAACCTGGCCTGTGGGACAAGGTAGTGCGCACGCTAGCGTTGGGGCGCCTTTTTGGCGGCGTCAACAAACAGATCACAACACTTCCCGCACCCATGTCGACGTGGACGAACTACCGCGACGTTGCCATCCCGCCGAAGAAGTCTTTTCGGCAGTGGTGGGAATCTGAGGAAGCACAAAGCTTGCTTGCCGAGGCCTATAGCAACGCCCAGAACAAAAACAGTGAGGACAACTGACATGTCCACGACCCGAAACGAAGCAGCAAAAAAGGAAATCCTCCAACGGGTACACAACGCCTTGACGCTGTCAGGTGCTCCCGCCAGCGTCGAGCACGCGCAGGCCCGCCGCAGCACCGTCGAGCGTGGTTCCGCCGAGCTGCGGGCGTTGCTCGTCGACAGGCTGGAGGATTACAAGGCAACGGTCGTCGAAACCACCGAGGACGAACTGTCAGCCAGAATTGCGGCGGTGCTGCACGAACGCGATTGTTCCCACGTGGTGTATGCCCCGGGGCTGCCCACATCCTTGTTTGCTGACTTCACTGGCAACGCGCGCCCCGACAATACTTCTGACGATCCCCGCATGCTCGGGGAGGTCGACGCAGTTGTCACCGACTCGCACGTCACCTGCGCACTGACCGGCACCATCACCCTCGAATCTGGGCCGCAGTGCGGGCGGCGGGCCCTCAGCCTGGTGCCTGATCGCCACGTCGTGATCGTGCGTGATAAAACCGTCGTCTACGGGGTGCCCGAGATGATCGCCCGGCTCAACCCCGACACACCCGCCACCATGATCTCGGGGCCGTCCGCCACCTCCGACATCGAACTGGTGCGCGTCGAGGGCGTCCACGGCCCGCGCGACCTCATCGTGTTCCTTGTCAGTTCAGCGGACCCACAACCATAGCTGCACTTCAGCACGCAATTTGGCCGGTCGCCCCTAGACCATTGGAGCGACCGGCCAAATTGCTGTCATTGTTTCCCGTGCAACGCTTTCCATCGCGCGCATGACATAGTATGAGGCAAACACTATAAAAATCCATGAATCAATCCTGGAAAGGACCGATATTTTGGCACGGAAGTCCCCGAAAAACCGCTTTGCTTCACTTGTTGGCGCTGCCGCGATGACGCTCGGTGGTGTCCTCGCCATGATGCCGACGGCAAACGCGCAAGCTACCCCTGAAATCCAGTGGGAACCGTGCCCGGTACACGTCGACGCCCCGACCGCGCAGTGCGGACGTTTCGCCACCCCGATGGATTACTCCAATCCAGCAGGCGCGAAGATATCCATCGGCGTAATGAAGATTCCGGCTGCCAACCCCGCGGCACGCCGCGGCGCCCTCTACGGCAACCCTGGTGGCCCTGGCGGCGACGCCTACACCTACTTCGGCACATCACAAGCCGGTTTTCAATGGCCGCAGGAAATCCGCGACGAATGGGACCTCATCGCCGTCCAACCGCGGGGCCTGCTGCACTCCACACCACTTGAATGTTCCTTCCCGGAATCCGGCGACCTGTCCTCCGCGGCCAAATTGCAGGCAGACATGTTGCTGAACACCGGCGCGGCCACCCGCCAGCTATGCCAAGGCCCCATCCCCGGCTACGCACAAACCCTAACCACCGAAAACAACGCGCGAGATTGGGAAGCCGCACGCAAAGCTTTGGGCTACGACACCATCTCCATCATGGGGTTGTCCTACGGCACCTACCTCGGCTCCGCTTACGCCACCTTGTTCCCCAACACGACGGACAAAGTCGTTCTTGACTCCGCCATGGACCCCAACGCCCAGTGGCAAAAGCTCATGTCCGACCAGCAAGCAGGATACGAACGGGTCCTCAACGAATACTTCGACTACGTGGCACGCAATGACGAGCGCTACCAGATGGGTAACACCCCACTGAAGGCATACCAGTACTGGTCAAACAAAATCGTCGCGGAAACCGGCACCAACCCGACTGTGACCCCGCCGCCTGCCCGAGTCGGCGACCTGCCGCCGGGACTGGCCTTCGTCGGCCAAGCCGGAGCTGACGCGATGACCGCCACCGGCAAAGCACGTGTCGAAAGCGAAGGTATCGTCTCCCGCCTGCTCAACCCCGGCGCTAACCAAGTCAACTCGAAGCTTCTCTCAGCCACTCGTTTCATGCTGCCCCAAGCAATGAATTGGGACACCCTGGCGCGGTTGACCAACGGAACCCTTCAAACCCCGCTCGCCGGCGAGCCGATTCCGGACCCCTCGAAGGAGGTTCTTGAGGAGTTTCAGGCACAGCAGATCGCTCTCGTGCAACTCCAAGGCGCGCAACTGTGCAACGAGAACGTCTCCCCCGCCAACCCCCTTCTCATCCCCGCCTATGTGTGGTCGAACTTCGTCACCGGCGACATCTTCACCGCACCCAACGCGATGATCGGCTCGGGCGCGTACTGCAATGGTGCCGCTCCCGTCACCGGCAAGGTGGCCCTGAGCGCAGCGGGGTTGAAAACCCGCCCGATGCAAATCAACGCCATCAACGACCCACAGACCATCTACGCCGGACACGGCACCATCGCCAACGCCATGAACTCCCAGCTCGTCACCGTCCACGGCCCAGGACACGGTCATGTCGCGCTGGGCAACAAGGTCGTTGACCGCATGGTCGTTGACTACCTGCGCACCGGAAAGGTCACCTCCGCACACGCCCCCGGCTACTTCGAAGCACTCAGCTACTAAGCGCACAATCAGGCTTTTTCGCCACGCTCGCAAGGGGTGCTAGGGTTATTACTCGTTGCCCTGCAACTAGGGCAACAGATTGTCTCCGTAGCTCAGTGGATTAGAGCATCGGTTTCCGGTACCGAAGGTCGCAGGTTCGAATCCTGTCGGGGACACCATGTGCCATCAGTCGCGACATGATGGACAAACCGGCGCTTCGGGTTTTCTTCAGGCGCCGGTTTTGTGCTTTCACCCGCCATACCGATTCAACATCGATAAGCTGCGGGAAAACTAGGGTTCTTGTTGACAACTCGGCCCCCTTTAGCGGCGCGATTGCCTGCCCTGGATCAAAACGCAAGACACAGCGCGTTGAGGCCGACTGCTTTTTCGTCTCGCGCGTTACAGCCAGCCCATGAACTTCCCGCACCACCGTCGCTTGCGCTCAACATGTGGCACCGCACATTTCTTTCTAAATTCCCGCACACCGCGGCACGTGAACACCCTACGATTGCTCCATGAACCTGCATGAAGCCCTTACCTCCGCGGCGGCGGCCGCGCTCAAGGCCACCCCAAACAAGGTCCTGGCGTTATTCGGCACTACCCGTTGCGCCGATGGGTGGACCTTGGCGGCGGATGTGCGCGTCTCCGAAGTCGCCGTCAACTTACTCAGCGAGGATTTCGCCGGGTTATCCCCCGTCAGGGCCCGCGAGATCATCGAAGCCGACGCCCGCATGGGCGCGGGCCCCAGAATCGACGTCGGTGCGGTGTGGGAGGACACGATCGCGGACATACCGGTGCGTTTCTACCGCCCCGCCGGATATACCGATCGCGCACAGGATCTTCCCACGGTGCTCTACATGCACGGCGGTGGGTGGGTGACCGGCTCACCTGACACCCACGACAACACTGCCCGCTTTTTGTGCCGGGGCGCGCAGGTGCAAGTCATCCAGGTGGATTACCCGCTCGCGCCCGAATACCCGTTCCCCCACGCCCACAACGCGGTGGGTGCGGTTGTCGACGAGGTGCTGGGCGGCGGGGTTGGGGGCGTCGACAAGCATCGCGTAGCGGTTGCTGGCGATTCCGCCGGGGCCACCTTGTCGGCCGTTGCCTGCCTCGAGCGGGCTGCTCGCAACGAAACCCAACCGGCGATGCAGATGTTGTTCGTCCCGGCGACAAACCTTGCGGAGATATCTACGGCCTCTCACCGCGAATTCGCTAGCGGGCACTATTTGACCCGGAAGCAACTCGACTGGTACTACGACCATTACCTCGGCACTGAGCGAAACAGGCGCGAATGGCGCGTCTCTCCCCTTTTCGCCCCGCGGGAACTACTCGCCAAGGTTGCGCCAGCATACATTGCGGTGGCGGGTTTCGATCCGCTCCGCGACGAAGGCATTGCCTACGCCGAAGCTCTCTCTGCAGCCGGCACCCACACCACCTTGGTGGTACACCAAGGGTTGGTACACCCGTTTGTCAACGCCTTTTACGTTTGGCAAGAAGCCAATGAGGCGATGTGGCAGGCGGTGGGGGCGCTTCGCTTCGGTCTCGGCGTCCAAGCTGCAGGCGGCAAGTGGGCTAAAGGCCCTCGGGCATAATTACCCACGCAATGATGTAGGCGATGATGCCGGGGAAAAACCCGGTCAGCGACAAAGCGACAAAGCCGAGGCGCACGATCGTGGGATCTAAGTTGAAACGCTCGGCGATGCCGCCGCACACACCTGCGATCCACCGCTGCGTCAACGACCGCGTCAGGCGCTTGTGGGGATTGGGTTGATAGGTCATTTCGGGGTCCTTTCCTCGTTTTTTCCGACTAGTTCAATCCAACCCGCCAGAGTGGTTGTGTGGCAACGGGGACAACCCTGATTTCTACCCTGATATAACCCTGACGCCGCAGTGCCAGCAAGGGTCCTAGTGTTCGGGTGGCTCCGCCGTGAGCGTGCTGTTGAACCCCGGAACCCCTGGCACGTTGTCGACTTCCGCGATGCCCTGGGCGAAGCGCTTGAGCGCCTCGGCGTCTTCCATGCTGAGGTGGTCAAAGATGACGCGCCGTACGCTTTCGACGTGGTCGGGGGCAGCCTGGCGCAGACGCGCTTGACCTTCGTCTGTGAGGATCACGAGCACGCCGCGGGCATCACCTGGGCTTTTGCATTTGCTGACCAGGCCTCGGCGCTGCATGCGAGTAACTTGGTGCGAGGTGCGGGAGCGGTCCCAATCGAGGTTCGCACACAGATCGCGCAGGCGCAGTTGGTGGTCTTGCGCTTCGCTCAGGGCGACGAGCACGGAGAACTCAGAAGCCGACAGGGCGCATCCTCTTTGCAGGGTCTCGTCGACCACACGGTTGACTTTACGGGATGCGGCCAGCAGCGCCCGCCACAGCGCTTGTTCTTCGTCGTTAAGCCAGCGTGGTCCAGTGCTCATAAAACGCACGTTACTACGTTGTTAAGCGATACCTAAATAACTTCGCTTTTCAGCTCGCTTATCGACGCCCTGCGCACCGCGTCCACCCGGTCGAAACGCTGCGGGTCACAGGTGAACACGAAAACCTGCGCTGTCTTGCCTGCCCGGGTGAACAGGGAGTTCATCAAGGCTATCCGCCGCGGGTCGGTGGCGCCTAGTGCATCGTCGACGACCACCGGCGCAGGAGTGTGTCCTTTTTGCGTCTGCCCAGCTAATTCCGCGATGGCGAACCTAGTTAAGATGGCCATTTGTTCCTTCGCGCCGCCCGAAAGTTCCTCAAGAGGGACCGTGGTGCCGTTGATGGTGCGCCCGGTGACCCGCAATTCCTCATCCAGGTTGAACTCCACCCCGTGGCCAAAGACTACGGAGGCGTGTCCGGCGAGCGCCTTGGCAAAAGGTTGGGCGTAGCGGGCCCTGGCTTCGTCGCGGTGGCGGCGCATGGTGTCCCACAAAAGGCGGGCCGCGTCGGCGCGACGCAGGGTGCGCTGCAGCCGCGCACGAGCGGTGTCCAATTCAGCTTCGGCGCGGTCAGCTTGCTCAGCCACGCCAGTAGCGACGTTAATGTAGCTGCCTAGCTCCAGGATGCGGCGCTCGGCGGCTTCGCGGCGCTGTTTCAGGCTCGTCAGCCTAGTTTCCGCGCCGCGCAAAAGTTCCTCGGCAAGCTCCGGGTTTGCCTGCGCTAGCTTGTCCTCCAGCTCAACGGAAACTTTCTTTGCTTCCCGCTGGTCAACCTCAGCCTTCATAAGGTTTGTGCGCAGTTGCTCACTGGTGGCTTTTTCTCCCGCCGCTGCCAACACTGCCGCGGAATGGTCAATCTCCGCGTCCTTAAGCTCTTTTTCTGTCTCCAAGCGCACCAGGGCTGTCGCGGCTTTCCTCTCCTCCCACGGCTTGAGTGCCGCTTCAGCTTGGGCCTGCTTCGCCTCGGCTTCTTCACGTGCGTTTTCTGCCTCCTCCACCGCTGCTTCGGCGGCGTCGAGTTCGCCTGCTGCAGCAAGAGTTTCATCTTTGGCCAGCAGGTCGTGCTCGGCACGCAGCGCGTGGACATCGTGTCCCTCGGTCAGCTCGTCCAACTTGGCGCGCGCTGCGGCAACTTCGGCGGTGTGCCTGGCGTGGTTATCGCGCGTCGCGCGCGCCTCGTCCACATTGGCGCAACCGGTTTCCTCCAGGACCTTGTTTAACTCCTGCTCAGCGGCGAGCAAATCTTCCTCGGTGCAAGAATCAGCCCCGCCCGCGCGGTAGACAGCAGTGATGCCTTCTAAGGTGATCTCGGTGCCCTCACGAAGCGTCAGCGGTGTGGTTGTTCCGGCGGTGAGGTCGCGGCGGACACCGTCGATGGTGATCGAGGTGTCCTCACCGGGGGTGACATCCAATTTGGCGGCTGTGGCCTCCGCCAACTTCCGGTAAAGCGCGACCTGGTTGGCTGCGTTTTCCACCCGGCGCACGTCCTCGGGGGTAACGGGGCGCGCGGGTGTGTCCCGCAGCAGCGCGGACAGCGCGGCTTCCGCCGTGTCGATCCTGGCTAGCTGCTGTGTCAACTCCCGGAATCGCTGGGCAGCCAAAGCGACCTCTCGTCCGGCGCGCGCTGCGGCAGCGGCCTTGCGTGCGGAGTCGAAAACTCGCCGCGCATCATCACGAGCCGCAACAAGATCATCCACGGCTTCGGCCTCCTCAGTGGCTTTCAGGCGCGCAGCCGCAATCTTTTCCGCCAGTGCCGCAGCGTCCTCACGCAGATGGGAAAGGCGGTGTTCCTGTTCGTCGCGTGCCGCCACATCTTCTCTCGCCCGGTTCACATCAACCTCGGCGCGCTGCACCTGCTCCAGGGCAGCAGCCGCCTCGGCGCGCACAGCCAACGCCGCGGCGGCCTCCGCTTCTTTTTGCGCAAGCTCATCGCGTGCTGCGGGTAGCTCCTTGTCAATGCCGGCGATCTCGGCGCTTCTGCGGTGGACTTCCTCCACCGCCGCGGCAAGCTCCGCCACTTCGGCGCGTTTGTCCTTTTCCACCTGCGCCAGCTTGTCTACCTGGTCGCGGAGCCTTTTCAGGGTGATTTTTTCCTTGCCGTTGGCGTCGAAGTAGCGGTGGTACTCTTTGGCAACGCGCGTGGTCAACTCCGTGTCCTCCAACCCCGCCTCGGCCTCGCCGCTGCTGGAATCAAGCGCGCGGGTAATCGAGGGGATTCCCACCGCGGCAATGCCAGGATCGATCGCACCCTGACGCAAGAACAGGGTTTGGGCCAGTTCCTGCTCCAAGTGCTCCCCTACAATCGCCAACAGTTTGTCGTCTGCCTCGCGGCCAGAAAGCTGCTGCGCCTCGGGGGCGGTGATATTTAACTCACTGCGCTTAGAGCGCAGGAACTTTTTGAAGATGGTGAAACGGTAGGGCCCCACCGAGGCCGTCAGGGTGATGGCGGGGCCCACATCGCGTCCGATGGGCTGCAGTGACTTCACCTTGGCGTTGCCAAAACTTGATTTTTCGTACAGCACCGCGTCAAGTGCGTCCAAAATGGTGGATTTTCCTGTCTCGTTGTCGCCGTCGATGATGATGACTCCCGTGGCGGGAAGATCGCGCAGTTCAAGGTGCTCAATGCCGCGCACATTGTCGAGGATCAGGTCGTGGATCTGCATTGGATTAGTCCTCCTTAGAGAGGCGAAACAGCAGGTTAATGGCGTCACGGGAGGGTTGGGAATCCGCGGTGGATAAAAGCTCGTCCAAGGTGGCGCGGGCGAAGCCGGAAAGCGGTAAATCAGCCAGTTCCTCCTCGCTAGGTTCCAGATGTAAGTTCATCAAACGATCCCGCTCGTAAAGGGCGGCAAAAACCGGTTCCACATCGGCAATTCCCTGTTCAAGGCGTTGCGTCGCTGCCAAACCCAAGGTTCCGTCGATGGAATACTTCACCACGGTGCGCGCCTTGTCGGGGTAAGCCTGAAGCTGCTCAAGAATCCGATCCACGTCCGCATCCTCTGTGACCTCCCAGTGCAACGCGTCGAAAACCCACGTGCCCACGTGAACCTTCTCCACCTCGACCTGACCTTTGTCCAGAGTCACCACAAGCGCGTTGCCAGAATCTGTCTCATTGCCGGCCGCTCCGAGGCGCCGGTCGTGGAAATCGGTAGTTTCCGGGGAACCGGAAAACCACACCTTGCCGCTTGCGCCGAGCTGCCGGGTGGAATGGGTATCACCCAAAGCTAGATAGTCGATTGTCGCGTCGGCAAGTTTGGCCTCCACGTTGGTTAAGTCGATGGTGTCAACCGCGGGCTCTCCCATGCGGGTTTCGACCTGCCCGTGGCCCACTGCGATGCGCACCGCCTCCGTTGGCCCGAGTGGGCGAAGCGCTTTGGCCACCAGATCCTCCGAGGCGAACTTCGCGGTCAGCGGCGCGCCGACGATCTCGACTCCCTCGCGGACTGTGACCGGCTCGAAACTATCCAGCACGTGAACGGAGTCAACAACCTGGGTGTCCATAAACATCGAATCCGCCACAAGCGGATCATGGTTGCCGGGCAAAAGATAGACCGGCACCGGCAGCGCCTTGAGCGCCTCCAATGCGCGCCCGCGGGTTTGTTTTTCCAAAGAGTTATGCTCAAAGACATCTCCCGCGACGACGATGAACTCAGCGCCACGCGATGTCGCAAGACGGCCCAGGGCAGCCACGGCGGCCAGGCGGGCATCGTCGAAGCGCGACTGCGCTTCCGCCGACAGGAACTTCCGGGTCATGCCCAACTGCAAATCTGAGGTGTGGATAAAAGTCACGGCGCTCATGAACACAATGTTTAGCACGCTCCTGCGACACGACTACTCCCACAGAAAAAGACCAGCTCACCGACCTGGCCACCTTGGTTAGTCCTCGCGAATCAACTCGTCGTAAAGGTCCTCGACGTCGGCCACCGCCCGCATCTGGTCAATGTTTGTGAAAGACACCGACGCCACCGCCCGGTGCAAAAGCTCGAGATCGGAGTCGTCGATCATCGGGGCCACCTTCGGTTTCGGCAACTTGGGCAACTCCCGGCCCGCCCAGAAGAAGTCAGAACCTTCCTTGGCGTTTTCCTTCGCCACCTCGCTCGCCTGGCGCTGCACCCCTTTTTCAACCATGTCGAGGGTCAGGGAGCGCAGGGAGAAAACGGTGGCCGGGTGGGCGTCGACAAGCTCGGCGGCCTTGACCGCTACCGCCACGGCATGTTTGCACACCCGCGCGTCGTCAGGGCAGTCGCAGAAGAAGCGAATGCTGTCTGAATCAGGCGCAAGGAGCGCAGAGAGCACCCGGGGGCTGAGCTCTCCACGCCTGGCTTTATCCACCGCCCCCGCCTGGCTGGCCAAAAACGTCAGCATTTCCTGAATGTCGCCCGCGCTGCGCCTGGGCAACTGCACTACCACAGTAAACGGGTCGTTTTGGCTGCCAGCCACCAACGCATCGAAACCCGCCTGGCGCGCCAGAAGCTCAATAACATGGCCCTGTTCGGCGTATTTCTTCCCACGCGCGATCCGACCTTCGTCGGCGTTGTTCAACGCGGCCGCCAACAAGCGACGCGCGGCAGGGCCCTGGCTGGTCGGCGTTTCCACTCGAGCGCGCGCCGTGGGAAAACGCGCCACAGGTGAACCCGTCTGTTCCTTCGGCGGGGCTTCACGCCGCCGCGCCCCGAAGTTCGCATAAATGACGTTGTCTTTGCGTGGGCGCTGTGTGCCACTCATTTACTCTTGCCCCTTGTAGCTCAAAAGCTGCGCCAGATCATCAGCGTCAAGCTCCGTGATCCATCCTTCTCCCTCACCGACGACCGTACCGGCCAAGTGCATCTTGCCTTCAAGCACATCCTGGATAGATTCTTCCAAGGTGCCACGGGTCACCATTTTGTACACCGAGACATCCTTGCGTTGCCCGATGCGAAACGCCCTATCCGTCGCCTGGTTTTCCACTGCCGGGTTCCACCAGCGATCCATGTGGACAACCACAGAGGCCGCGGTTAGGTTCAGCCCCGTGCCGCCCGCCTTGAGCGAAAGAATCATCGCGCGCGGCCCGTCGGGGGCCTGGAATTGCTCCACCATGCTATCGCGGGCTGATTTGCCTACCCCGCCGTGAAGGAAGGGCACCTTCTCACCGAGGCGCTGACTTAAAAAGGGCTGCAAGATGTCGCCAAAAGCCTTGTACTGGGTGAAGATCAGCATGCGTTTATCTGCAGCTACGGCTTCCTCGACAAGCTCCATGAGCAGTGCGACCTTGCCCGAGCGGTGTTTGCCGTTGATCATCACCGAGGAGCCATCACCAAGGAAATGCGCCGGGTGGTTGCAAATCTGCTTGATGCGCGTGATCGACGCCAACACGAGGCCTTTCCGGGCAATGCCTTTGCGCCTTTCCAGTTCGGCTGTGAGGTCGTCGACAAGCGCCTTGTATAACGCGGCCTGCTCCGCGGTCATCTCAACGATGCGCACCGTCTCCTGTTTTTCCGGCAGATCATCAATGATCGTCGGGTCTGTCTTGAGCCGCCGCAAAATAAACGGAGCGGTCAAGCGTTGGAGGCGCTCGCCCATAACTTCGGCAAGTTCTGTGTCACGACGAGTTTCGATGACTTTCGCGAAATGGTTGCGGAAGAAACTCTGCGAGCCAAGCATGCCAGGGTTGACGAAGTCGAGGATGCTGCGCAGCTCGCTGAGCTTATTTTCAATCGGCGTGCCAGTAAGCGCAATGCGGTGGCGTGCCGGTATCGTGCGCACGCTTTTCGACGCCAACGTGCCCGTGTTCTTAATCGCCTGCGCCTCATCCAGCACGACATGGTCCCACGTGATTGCGCCCAACTCGCGAGCATCGCGCGCCACCACCCCGTAAGAGGTGATGACGAGATCCGTCCCGGCGATCAACTGTTCTAAATCTTCACCTTTGCGCCGCTGCGCACCATGGTGAACCACCGCCTTCAGCCCCGGCACGAAACGCGCCACCTCCCGCGCCCAATTACCCACCACCGATGTCGGCGCCACCACAAGAGTAGGACCCGTCACGCGGCCCTCGGCGTGCTCCACCGCAAGCAAGGTGAGCAACTGGAGCGTCTTGCCGAGCCCCATGTCGTCGGCAAGCACCGCGCCCAACTGATTGCGGGACATGTAATACAGCCAGTCCACTCCACGACGCTGATACTCGCGCAACTCGGCCACGACCGCATCCGGGATCTCCACACGCTCGGGAGCGGGACGATCCATACCACCGACCAGCGCAGTAAACCACTTCGATCCGGTGAACTCGACCGGCTCATCCACACTGGCTTCCACCGCCAAACGCCGCAACTCAGCGGCGGTCACAGTGCCGGAAGAAAGGTCTTTGGCCGAGTCCTCGGCACGCTCGGTGAGCTGCGCCATGTACTTTTTGGTCTTGGCCAACGATGCATTATCCGCCAGCACCCATTGCCCACGCAGCTTTACCAAGCCCGACTTGGAATTGACCAAGGCGTTCATCTCTGCGTCGGTAAGTTCCTGGCCGCCGACAGAAATGCGCCAGTCATAATTGACCAACGTGTCGAAGCTGAAATTGGTCGCCGTCGAAGAATCATAAGGATCATCAAGCCTTGAGACCTTAATGCTCGCGGAAGTCTCAGCGTTCGACCAAGCCTTCGGCAACATGACCGCGAAATGGCGGGCCCTCAAACGAAGCGCATCAACGGTGACGAAGCGGACAATTTCATCAGTGGACAAATACACATCCCACTCCCCCTCGGTGCCGCTCACATCCGTCCAGGGCCGACGCGTGTACACCCCAGGATCCAACAGGTCGGTAACTTCCTGGGCGCGCGACAATTCACGACGCAAAGTCTGGATCGTCTGCGCATCATAATCATTGAGATAAATCGGCCGCGGCGCGTCCGTACCGGAGCGCACCTGCACACGCACAGGCCACTGCACCGCATCCTCGTCTTGCGCCTCACTGCCCTCCCCAACCCCGGCTAACTCGTGAGGCTGCTCCACAATGAACACCAACTGCAGATTGACCGCCGTAATCGAACCATTCCACTGGCTAATACGCTGTGACAACTGCGCACCACCACGGCGCAGCGGCGTCGAATGCAAAAGCGAATTGACAAAGTCATGCCAGGGATACGGGCGGGCGTTTTCCTGCACCTCCCGCAAATGTGCCGAGCACACCCAATGTACGAAAGTCTGCGCAATGCTCTCACTAAGATTCGGGTTGTTGACGCTAAGCACCCCAGGCGCTGCCGCAACCATCTCCGCCAGCCAACCCCGCTCATCGACCCCAGTGCCCAACTGCCACTCCGCGAACCACTGTCCATCACGGTACGGCACATGAATACTCACCCGTCCCGCCCGGATGAACCGGGTCACTCCGTTGTACGCGCGGAGAAGCCAATACATATCCGGGGCGATCGATGCCTTGTGCTGCGCCGAAACGGCCGGGGAGGAACCGTCGAGAAAAGCCATCGCCGCCAGGCACTCCACAGCCTGCTCCGGGCCGAAAGCGGCAGTGGGCACGTTGAGATCCACATGGCGGCCACGTGGCGTTTGCAAACGGATCCGGGCACGTGGGCGAAAGTCAACATCTTTGAGCATGGCCTCCACCGACGGAGGAAAAGTGCCCGCCGGCACCTGCGAGGGCACCACGATCCTGTGCCCTTCCACCTGCTCAACCCACAAATTGAGCCCGGAATCCGGCAACCAAAGGCCGTGCAGGAGGAATTCAGGCATAACTTCCCTTATACCATCCTTATACGATGAACAAAGCCGCGTGCCGCAAGCTGTAAATACCTAAGCAACGCGTTAGGCTCGTGGCGCTTTTTCGTGTTTCCAAGTTTTCTCAAAAGGAGTCATCCAGTTTATGTCTGAAAGTGCTTGGCTAATTCTAGCCATCGTCTTGTACTTCGGTGTCATGCTCGCCATCGGGGTCTATTCGTGGCGCCACACCAGCAAATACGACGATTATGTTTTGGGTGACCGCGGTCTGCACCCCTTCGTCGCGGCGCTGTCCGCCGGCGCCTCCGACATGTCCGGCTGGTTGCTCATGGGCCTGCCAGGTGCCATTTACCTCGCCGGAATGAGCGAAGTGTGGATCGTCATCGGCTTGTTCCTCGGCACCTGGGCGAACTGGAAGTGGATTGCGCCTCGGCTGCGTTCCTTCAGCCAGGTGGACAACAACTCCATCACTTTGCCGTCCTTCTTTGAAAACCGCACCCACGATACCTCGCGCCTGCTGCGCATCGTCGCCGCCTTGATCATCATCGTCTTTTTTACCTTCTACGTCTCCTCGGGCATGGTTACCGGCGGGCGCTACTTCGAATCAACCTTCGACGGCAGCTACACCACCGGCATGCTAATCATCGGTGCGGTGACCGTACTTTACGTGTTCATCGGCGGGTTCCTTGCTGTGTCCTACACCGACGTGGTGCAGGGCACCTTGATGTTTTTAGCCCTCCTGACTGTGCCGGTAATAGCAATGGTGACCCTTTCTCACCCCAGCGACATCTTCTCCTTCCCCACCAACAACGCCTACGGCCCGCACCCGGACGGCAACCCGACCTACTTCAACTTGGTCGCTGGTGTGTCTATGGCCACCATCGTGGGCAACTTGGCGTGGGGCCTGGGCTACTTCGGCCAGCCACACATCGTGACCCGCTTCATGGCGCTGCGCACCCCAGCTCAAGCAAAAGCCGCCCGCCGCTCCGCCACCATCTGGGTCTTCTTCTGCTTCCTCGGCTCGATCCTCACCGCCTTAGTCTCCACCGTCTACTTCGCGCAGAAATCGGCGAACGTGACCGACCAAACGAACTACGAAACGATATTTTTGGACCTCACCCGGATCATGTTCCACCCGCTGATAGCCGGCATCATCCTGACGGCTGTACTCGCGGCGATCATGTCCACGATGTCCTCACAACTTCTCATTGCCTCCACCGCCTTAGTTGAAGACCTCTACCGCATCGTGTCCAAGAAGAAACCAACGCACGCAACCTTAATCCTCCTGTCGCGCGCCATGGTCGTCCTAGTCGCGGTTGTGTCCATGCTCATGGCCATCAACCCCTCCGACACGATCCTCGGGCTCGTTGGCTTCGCATGGGCAGGCTTCGGCGCGGCCTTCGGCCCCGTCGTTATCGCGTCGCTTTACTGGCGTCGCCTGACTTCCACGGGTGCATTGGTAGGCATGGTTGTTGGCGCAGTCACCGTGTTCGTCTGGGGCTCCGTTGACGCCCTGTCCGGCATCATTTATGAGATCGTCCCCGGTGTCATTTTCGCCACCGCCGCCATGGTCATCGTCTCCCTTTTCACCACGAACCCGTCTGAGGTGGAAAAGGACTTCGACACCGCCATCGCTGTCAACGAATACGCCATGGACAACCCGAAAACCTCCTTCAACGAGGTGATACAAAAAATCGCCCCGGAAAAAGCCACCGCCGCCACCGCTGCAGCTTTTCACGCTCAACCGCAGCGCTACGATTCCAGCGGCAAACCGAAGGGGAACCGGAAAGGGCCCGCCGGCGTCTAACAAGGGTGTGCGCTACTACCTCGCCCTTTTGACGGTCCTGACAATCGCTTTCTCCCCGTTTCCCACTGGGCTGTCACGCTCCATACCGGCGGCCGACCACGCGCCGCCGCTGCGCGTAACCGTCACCGGCTACGACCGCGAGGCCTTCGGACCAGGCTGGGCACACCTAAGTGAAGGCTGCACCACCCGCACTTTTGTCATGGCTAAAGCCTTCGCAGCCACCGAATGTTCCACCGCCTACCCCGACTGGCCAGTGGATTCCATTTCGGATCCCTACACCGGCGAGCAAATCGCGCCGACCGATGTGGAGGTCGACCACCTGGTGCCGCTCTCGGCGGCGTGGGATATGGGAGCGCACGCTTGGCCGAGAAAACGCCGCGAAGCCTTCGCCAACGATCCACGCAACCTTATCGTCGTTGCGGCGGCCGTAAACCGGGAAAAATCGGACCAACTTCCTAGCGAATGGATGCCGTCAAATTGGCGAGCACGGTGCGCCTACGCCCGACAGCTCACCGCCGTAGCCTACGCCTACGATCTTGTTTTGCCTCAACCCGACCTCCGCGCCGCGAAACGCGCCTGCGCCGGCACCGCCGGAATCCTCGGCCGCGAACACCTTGCACCTGTGCGCGTCCCGGAGACTGGCAAACTCAGCGGCGTGCCGTAAGGTGGAGCTCATGACTCAAATTCTTATCTTCGCCCACGTTGCAGCAGCAATCCTGCTGCTCGGCCCGGTCATGGTTGCGACCTCCATGTTCCCGGGTGTGGCCGTCAAAGCCACCACAGGCAATGAGGAGGCCATCGGCCGCGCCTCCATCCTCCACAGCCTTACCAACCGCTACGGCGTTTTGTCCCTGCTGGTGCCACTACTCGGCGCCGCTGTGCTGATCTCCGGCTGGGTAAACTACAAGAGCAACTTCCTGCTGCACACCGCGATCATCCTGACCGCGATTGCGTGGGCCATCCTGTTTTTCATGGTCATCCCGCAGCAGCGCAAAATCATGGGCAACCTCGGGGCACTCGACGCCGCCGAAGCAGACCCCGCCGACCGCACATCCAACTTCGAAGGCGCCAAGGCTAAGGCTGCCGCCGGCGCGGGCATCTTCAACCTGATGTGGTTTTTGGCCCTCATTCTCATGTTCCTGCCAGCCCCAGGAATGTAAACACTCCCCCACACGCATAAAGAGGGTGTCACCCGCACGCACCAGGTTGCGCGGTGACACCCTCTTTGTGTGGAGTTCAAGAGTGACGTGGGCACGCAGCGTGGCTGCGGTTTCTTTGCGCCGCGAGGAAAGCAAAGGCCCCACAGCCCAGCCTGCGCCTAGGAATAGTTGATAAGGCCGGGGATACGCAGCCCAAGGCTATTGAAGATGCTCATGAACTGAGCGAAAGCCCCACGAATCAGATCGGCTCCTGGGCCCCGAGATGAGCCAGTGGCAACAAGCAGCAGATTCTGCACGTACAGGGCGAAAAGATTCGTCTCTGACACGCCAGGGCCGTCAACCGGATGCACACCGATGATGAAGTCACGCTTGCCAATCAAAGGCAAGGGAGCTGCAGTCCACATGCTAGAAACCACGCCGACGAAGCCGCGGCCGGGCACCCACATGGGCCCACCAGAATCACCCGGCTGAGTCAAACGCGCGTCGACGAAATAAGTGTTGCCCACAGCACCTTCAAAAGTTCCACAGGTCGGTTCGCTAGTGCGGCGGTTGGTGATTTGCCCGTAATAGCAAACCCTCTCGCCGGGCCGAATGCTGCCTGGGTTGACCCAGGCGTCGCCGGAGAAATAATTTGGGGCGATACGTACACCGTTATCCCATTGGATGGCGGCCCAGTCATTGCCCAGATGTTCGTCATAAACCTTGGAGCGGAAGAAGGTGCCCACTGCCCCGGACTGGGTACCCGTGTTTAAATCGAGCAGGTGAACACGCGCCCCCTCTTCTCCGCAGTGGGCGGCGGTGAAGCTGCGTTGCCTACCAGCCTCGTTGAAGCCGATCGTGCAAAAACCGGTGCCTTCAACATAGATGGCACCACCCTGGCGAGCTTCCGAGACGGACTGCGCCTGGACTTGCACCGGCGCGAGACCTCCCGCCCCTAGGGTGACAAGAATTGCAGCCGCAAACGCAGCGACGGGGCGAAATGCCTTCATCTCCATCTTCCTTCTTTCTCGGTGGCGCAAAATATCTCGCGCGCAGGGACGACGCTTAACTGCGCCTTCCACCCAACCAATCTTGCACACGCGATGCGTTGATGATTCTAGTGGCAAGCCGAAACCCCCGACTACTGAACTGCATCTCGCCTTCAGTTAAGCATCAATGCACTTCAGTAGTCGGGGGTTGTGAGCTGGTGGTTAATCGCGCCACTCGCGGCCCCCGCGGCCGCGGCGTCCGCCGCGGTCATCGAAGTCACGGCCCCCGCGTCCGCCGCGGTATCCACCACCGCGGTATCCACCGCCGCGACCACCACGATGCGGGGAACCCTTATCCGGTTGAATATTGATCAACTGGCCTGAGATGCGCGTATCACTCAGGCGATCAAGCACGCCACGGTCCAGGTTCTTCGGCAGCTCCACCAAAGAGAAGTCTCCACCGATGGTGATGCGGCCAAAGTCACGAGAGTTCAGCCCACCTTCGTTAGCTAAAGCACCGACGATCGCACCTGGGCGGACGTGTTGACGCTTACCAACATCAAGACGGTAAGTATCAAAGTTTTCATTGTCGCCCTCAAAACGGCTACGACGCCCACCACGGTCAAAACGGTCCCCACGATCGCCACGATCATCGCGGTCAAAGCGATCCCTACGATCCCGGCCGAATCGCCCGCCGCGCTCATCGCGGTCGAAACGGTCACGGTCCCGGCCCCGCTTCTCCTTTGGCGGCTCCTTCATCAGGAACTCCTCACCGGCATGCGCCTGAGCGGCAAGGGCAGCCGCAATGTCATCCATCGGCACATCATTGGTCGAGGAATACTCACGCACCATCTGCTTGAAGGTCTGCAACTGGCTCGACTCCAAAGACTCGGTGATCGAATCCATAAAGCTCACCTTGCGGCTCTCGTTGACCTCGTCAACAGTAGGCAAGTCCATTTCATCTATCCGCGCATTGGTCACCCGCTCAATGGAGCGCAGCATGCGACGCTCACGCGGAGTGACAAACAAGATCGCCTCACCCGTGCGACCGGCACGCCCAGTACGACCGATGCGGTGAACGTAGCTTTCCGTGTCGTTCGGAATGTCATAGTTGAGCACGTGGCTGATGCGCTCAACATCCAAACCACGGGCCGCAACATCGGTAGCAACCAAGATGTCGAGGCGCCCGTCGCGAAGCTGATCCACAGTGCGCTCACGTTGCTGCTGCGCAATATCACCGTTGATGGCCGCGGCAGAAAAACCGCGAGCGCGTAACTTCTCGGCGACCTCCTCGGTCGCCTGCTTGGTACGCACAAACACAATCATGGCCTCGAACTCAGTCACCTCAAGAATACGGGTGATAGCGTCCAGCTTGTTGCGGTGCGCCGTAAACAAGTAACGCTGCGTGATATTCGTGTTAGTGCGAGTCTCGGACTTAACCGTGACCTCGGCAGGATTGTTCAAATACTGCTTGGAAATCCGGCGGATACCGTTGGGCATTGTCGCCGAAAAAAGCGCAACCTGCTTCGCCTCAGGGGTGTCTTCCAGGATGCGTTCAACATCCTCCTGAAAACCCATATTGAGCATCTCATCTGCCTCATCGAGCACGAGGAAACGCAAACTGGAGATGTCCAGGGAGCCTTTCTCCAAATGGTCGATGACACGACCCGGCGTACCCACGATGATCTGGGCTCCACGGCGCAGACCAGATAATTGGATGCCATAGGCTTGGCCGCCGTAGATCGGCAGCACCGAAATCTTGCCCAGATGATCGGCAAAGGACTGGAAGGAGTCCGACACCTGCAGCGCCAGCTCACGTGTCGGCGCAAGAATCAGCGCCTGCGGGTAACGCTCATCAACATCGATCTGCGACAAAATCGGCAACGCGAACGCCGCCGTCTTGCCGGTACCCGTCTGCGCAAGGCCGACAACGTCGCGGCCTTCCATCAGCAGCGGGATGGTTTCTTCCTGGATGGCAGACGGTTTTTCAAAACCAACCTTCTTCACCGCGTCGACGACGCGGGACGGCAGGCCAAGGTGATCAAACCCGTGGCTCAGGTCAGCGGCATCTTCTGAGGTGAAGTCTGCGTCAGAGTTATCAGTTTCAACAGTGGCCTCGGTATTCTCCGAAGCGCCGGTTTCCTCAGAAGTGCCCGCTTCCCTGGTGTCGTTATCTGCAGCGCTAAACACTGCGACATCCTGCGGGTTTTCCTGAGTTTCCGACAAGTTCATATCCGGCTCAAACTCGCTGCCGGTAGCGTTTTCGGAATTGCTCATTGCCCCTCACCCTACGCCAGCAGCGGCAAGAATACTATTTGAGGCCTTTTCGCTTGACGACGCCGGCCTGGTTCGATGTGAGAATTCCCGCTATCTAACTCTTGCTTGCGATCATCTAGAGGGGAAGGCTGAGGCATTCTAGTCCGGAACCCCGCTCTAGGAAAATGCTCTAATTTATCTCTGCTTCGTCACCCTGATTAACGGGTAGCGGCGACTAAAAAAGGTGAGGATGAAAGAGAAGTCGCATCGGGTTCACCATAATCATTATCATTTCCAGTTAGCACAGGAATGCAAACATATGTACTATATTAGATTCCCAGTGTCGGTAGCGCCTTTAGTATCGTCAGCATTGAGTACATTGAGCAAAAGGGTTGGCTGTGATTTCCAAAGAGTTGTCTATATCCCGCACCGAGGAATTTACGTCGCTTGAAATCTGCGCAGGAGCTGGAGGGCAGGCGCTCGGCCTTGAGAGGGCTGGTTTTAGGCACAATGCTGTAGTTGAGCTTGATGGTTGGGCAGCCGAGACACTGCGCCTCAATCGCGGTTCGGAATGCGACGTCAATTGGAATGTCTTGGAAATGGACGTGCATGATTTGGACGGCACTCAATGGAAAGATCAGGTCGATCTTTTTGCCGGTGGAGTGCCCTGCCCCCCATTCTCTATCGCCGGTAAACAATTAGGCGCAGAAGATGAGCGCGATCTCTTCCCTCAAGCACTGCGTCTAGTCGAAGAAATTGATCCTCGGGCTGTAATGATCGAAAACGTAAAGGGGTTAGCCCAAAAGCGTTTCGATTCTTACCGGGGGCAACTTCTCAAAGCTTTCAGCGATTTGGGCTATGAAACGCAGTGGAAGATCTTTCAAGCCGCGGACTTCGGTGTTCCGCAGTTAAGGCCACGATTTATTCTTATCGCCCTGAAACCGGAGGTTTCCCCGCATTTTCGCTGGCCGGAACCAATACATCGTCAGCTTTCAGTGGGAGAAGCGCTGCACCACCTGATGGAGGAGCGTGGTTGGCCGGGAGCAGACGCATGGGCAGAGAATGCACGAACAGTTGCACCGACTCTGGTTGGTGGTTCAAAGAAGCATGGTGGTCCTGACGTCGGTCCGACGCGGGCCAAAGCAGCGTGGAAGAAACTGGGCGTGAAAGGCACGTCGATTGCAGAGGAAGCACCGGGACCAGAGTTTCCCGTTAATGATCCGGAGAATCTGCCACGTTTGACGGTGAAGATGGGAGGCGTTATTCAAGGATTCCCGGAGAATTGGCTATGGGCTGGAGGGAAAACCGCACAGTGGAGGCAGGTGGGGAACGCGTTCCCACCGCCAGTCGCGGAAGCAATTGGGGTTAAAATCCGCGAGGCGCTTTCACGTTCAAAAACGGAACAATCCCGCCTCCTAGTGGAATCCGATCTTCCGAGGGTTGCTGGTGCCTGATAGCAAAGCAGAGTTGGTCCTGGGCCAACTACCAGATGATACGGTTGCGAAAGCCTTGGCTGAACATTTCCGTTACCGAATTCCCGCTGGCGAAGAAATGGGAAGGGTCTTTAGGCAAACTTTTGACCAAGCCTACGATGGGCAGCACACCGGACGGTTTCGTCCATCTGAACTCAGCAAAACCGAGTTGGCCCACATCGGGTCACTTCTGGAGATCAACATTCGGAGGGCTTTCAGCTCGTTCATCTCTGACGGCGACTTCATGGACTATAAGATTTTGGGAAACGAGGTTGACTGTAAATACTCGAAGCAAATGTACGGATGGATGATCCCCAACGAGACGATAGGTCATCACGCCATGCTGTGCCATGCGAGTGAGGAGTTTTCGACATTTCGCGTGGGTTTTTTGAAAATTAGTCCTGAGGTTTTAAATCAGGGGCAGAATCGGGATCAAAAGAAAACTCTCAACCGCATCGGGCGAAGCTCCATTCAATGGGCGTGGCTAGATCAGTCCTATCCGAAAAACACACTTTTGCATCTAGACCCGAAGGATGCCTCTGAAATCATGTCAGATACTTCAGGGCAAAGAAGGCTCAACAACCTTTTTCGCAAGGTACAGGGCGAGTTGATTCCCCGTGGAGTCATCTACACAGTGGCTCAGCAAAAAGATCCCATGAAAAGAATTAGAGCTAACGGAGGTGCGCGTACCACCCTCGCTCCCGAAGGAATCTTGATTCTCGGGGATTATCAGCGACACCAACGAATCGCACGGGATCTCGAGCTTCCAATCTGCAAAAACGGGGACAGTCTCGCCATTCGCGTGGTGTCAACCGCCGATGACTTCACCGGGCCGAAAACTGAAATAGAAGGTAAGCTCTGGCGCATTGCCCAAGCAGACGACCCGGTGGAGCAAGCTCCCCTTATTCCTATGGCTTGATAAGCTCCGGATGAACCTTTTTGATGCTGATTCAGGGCTCGCGCGTGCCAACCGAGATTTCAGGTTAAGGACTCCCCCGCTTTCCCTTGCAGTAGTAATCACTAGCAGCACTGCGCCCCACGCCGTACCCTTGTGGTTGGTACTTTTCCGGGGAT
Source organism: Corynebacterium sp. BD556 (assembly GCF_038452275.1). Taxonomy (NCBI): domain Bacteria; kingdom Bacillati; phylum Actinomycetota; class Actinomycetes; order Mycobacteriales; family Corynebacteriaceae; genus Corynebacterium; species Corynebacterium mayonis. The sequence continues at coordinate 495,144 of NZ_CP141643.1, read as the reverse complement.
TTTTAAGGGGATTCAACCATGACCGTTACTCAAGGTAACAAGATCGTTCTCATTGGCGCAGGCGCTGTGGGTATTGCCTATGCTTATGCGCTGCTTAACCAGGGGCTCACGGATCATTTGGCCATCATTGATCTCGACGAGGCCATGACGTGGGCGCAGGTGGAGGACTTATCGCATGCGATTCCTTATTCGGGCCATAACGCGCAGGTAAGCGTCGGCTCGTATGAGGATTGTCGGGATGCGGCGTTGGTTGTCAATTGCGCGGGTGTGGCCCAGCGTGACGGCGAGTCTCGCCTTGACTTGGTGGCGCGCAATGTGAAGATTTTCGAGTCGATCAATCGCGAGGTCATGGGTCATGGTTTCAACGGGATTTACCTGGTGGCCACGAACCCTGTGGACGTGTTGACTTATGCGACGTGGACGCAAACCCGCCTGCCGTGGAATCAGGTCATTGGTTCTGGCACGGTGCTTGACACTGCTCGGTGGCGGCACAATTTGGGCCGTCACTTCGACGTCGCGGCTTCTGCGGTTCATTCCTATGTCATTGGTGAGCACGGTGATTCTGAGTTGGCGGTGTTGTCGTCGGGCAGCGTCGCGGGTGTCCCTTTGCCACGCATCCTGGCGAAGGAGGCGGAGTCGAATCCGCAGATCCATGATGAGTTTGAGGAGATGTTCCGCAAAACCCGTGATGCGGCTTATGGGATCATCCAGCGCAAGGGCAACACGTCTTATGGCATTGGTTCGGCGCTCGCGCGTATTACCCGCGCGATTTTGCGCAATGAGGATGTGGCTTTGCCGGTGTCGGTGAAGCTCAATGGCGAGTATGCCCGCGATGACGTTTTCATTGGCACCCCGACGATTTTGAACCGTGGCGGGGTGCGCAATGTTGTGGAGTTGCGTCTTGACCCGGAGGAGTTTGAGCGTTTTGATGCTTCTGCTGCCACGTTGCGTGGCGTGATCGATTCGCTTGATTTGCCGGAGTAGCTGGGTGCGGTTTCGGGGTGGTTAGTCTTCGGCGCGGGCGTGTCGGATTGCGGCGAGGCCGCCGTTGGTGAAGCGGGCGTGGACGCCGCAGGCGCGTTCGAATTCGGCCCAGGCGGCGTCAATGTCGGCGGTTGTGACGACGTGCGCGTTGTTTTCGCGCTCCCAGATGCCGCGTGTGTCGATCACGGAGGTGCCGCGCATGAGCTCGGAGTCGGCTTCGATGTCGATGGTGGTCAGTGGGGCGTCGAAAAGCACTGTGCCCAACGCTATTTCGCAGGCGAGCAGGTCGTGGATCTGTGCCCGGTAGCCTTCCCCGACTTCCTCGTGGAATTCGAAGTAGAAGCGCATGATTTCCGGCAGCTTCTTCGCCATTGGAAAGGCTCCAAGCTTGTCGACGATCCCTTCTAGCCGCTCCGGTTCCAGCAGCATCTTTTCCGTCACTTCCAGTGAACATACTGTCAGTGGCGCTGGTGCGGCGGCGAATACTTCCTTGGCTGCGTGCGGGTCAACCCAGAAGTTCCACTCTGCGCTCGGCGTGGTGTTGCCAGGGTAATTAAATGCTCCGCCCATCACTGTGATGTGTTGAAGGCGCGCGTAGTGGTGCGGGTGGAGCCGCTTAAATGTCGCGAGGTTGGTCATCGGGCCGGTGATGATCAGGTGCAGGTCCTGAGTGCCGCGTTCGATGGAGTCGATCCACAGCGCGTCCCAATCGCTCTCAACGAAGCGTTGTGGTGCGGTGATGTAACCGAGCCCGGTTGGCCCGTGAGTTTCCGGGGTGGTGGTCAGCTCGTATTTCAGTGGGGTTGTTACCCCAGCGGCCAGCGGGGTGGTGCGCAGCGCGCACTGCCCTAACACCCAGGCGGCGTTGACGGCGCCTTGGTCGGCGTCAATGTTTCCGGCGGTGGTGGTTACCGCGTCAATTTCGATGCGGCCCTCATGGTGCAGAGCACTTAGGTAGATCAAGGCTATGGTGTCGTCGATGCCCGGGTCGCAGTCCAAAATTACGCGCATTGTTTTACTCCTTTGGTTCTGTTTGGATCGGGTTTTTGGCATCGGGATATGTGCCCGGTTTGGTTTCCTTGCCGTGGATTAACCACATCGTGAGGGCGAGCAGGGCGATGACGCTGGTGGAGAGAAAAGCTACGGGGAAGCCGAAGGTCTCAGCGATAAATCCCACGATGATGGGGGCGAAGATTGCGCCGGCGTCCTGGGTCATTTGAAAGGTGGACAGCACTTTGCCGCCGGAGCGGTGGTTGCCGATGATGTCGGCCAATGATGCCTGTTGGGCGGGGTTCATCAGGCCGCCGCCTACGCCGGCGAGCGCGGAGGTGATCATCAGTGGCCAAAAGCGCGTCGAAAAGCCCATCATCCCCGTGAACACCGCGATGGTGACAAGGCCCGCAATGATCAGTGGCTTGCGGCCGAGTCGGTCGGCGAGCCGGCCGGAAAACTGCAGTGTGATCGCGGTTCCCACCGCGAAGGAGGTCAGCGCGAGACCTGAAGCGGCGCCGCCGTTGGCGAAGACGGCTGCGGCAAATAGTGGCAGCACGGCGGTGCGGACACCGAAATTTGCCCACCCATTAGCAAAACCGGCAGCGAGGAGACTGTGATAGGTCGGCATGGACAACGCGGCGCGCAACCCCATGGGGGGTAAGTTTGGGGGTAGTTGCGCGCGACCTCGCGGGCTGGAAGTGACAATCCAGACCATGGCGGCTGCGGCTGCTACCACGATGCCGTAGATGGCGAAGGGGATGCGAAGCCCTAAATACGACAGGGCCGCGCCGATGATGGGGCCGAAGATGTTGCCGAGCAGAAACGCGGAAGCGTACAGCGCGTTGGCGTGCCCGCGGATGTTGGGGTGTGTGACGCGCACGATCAGTGCTTGGGCGGACAATGTAAACATCGTTGAGCCGAAGCCTGCGATGAAACGTAACGCGAGGACCTGCCAGTAGCTTTGCGCGAATGCCACCATAAACGTTGCGCCTGCCACGATGAATAAACCGGTGAGGTAGATGGGGCGCGAGCCCAGCTTATCCACCAATAATCCGGCTCCCGGCGCGCCGATGACTCGGGCGGCGGCGAAGATGGACACAACGGCTCCGGCTGCGGCCATGGAGACGCCAAAGCTGGTGGTGAACTGCGGCAGGATCGGAGCGATGAAGCCGTAGCCCAGGGCAATAATGAACGCGGCCCCAGCCAGGACCTTGATGGTGGCGGGGATTTTCGGTTCCAGGTGATCGGTGACAGTTTTTGGTGACATTTCTTTTAACAGCCTAGACCCTTGTGTCAAATCTCCATCCGGTCGAACATATTTTCTATATATGTCCGGGGTGTGTCGACCCTATGTTCTAAGGTTCACGGCATGACTACAGACAGCACCGCCTTCATCACGCCCACGTCCACCGATCTCACCGAGCACATCACCGCCCGTTACCCCACCACCGTCGCGGCGCTGCGCAGCATCATCCGGCATCCCCGCTCGCTGGCGCGCGCAACAGCCGCGTGGCGGCCACCTCTTAAGACACTCCCCCGGATCGGCCACGGCGAGGAGCTGACCGTCGCTGTCATCCGGCGCCGCGTCGGCCCGCGCGCCCGGGCACGAATCCAGGGATTCGGGGAGGAAAACGTGCCCGCGTACCTCATAGAGCTGCGTATCACGAGCCGGACCGGGCTTAGCGCGGACCCGGTGATCACCGAGGCATGGATCCGCGCTCTGTTGCCCGGCAAACAGGTGGCCGCGGTCCACGAAATCTCCTCGCCGCGGGCCATCAACTACGTGTGGCTCGCCGATTTTTCCTACACCCCCGTCAAATCCCCTCCCTCCCTGTTCGAAGGGATCACACCGGCGCAGCCCCAGGCCAGTTAGAAATCTTCTGCCTCGACCTCGACGGCCAAAGGGTCGGTGTCAGGGTCGGTGTCCAAGGACGCCGACAGCGAACCCGATTCCTCATTAAGCTCTGGATCGTCCTCGCCGAAGATGTCGTAGATATCTGGCTCGTCGAAGTCGTCCTCGACGGGGACAAGCTGCGCCTCCCACTCCTCCGCTTGGTCGGCAGCCAGGGAGAGAATGTCAAAAAGCCTGTCGAAGTCGGTGTAGGAGCCAAGCTCTAAAAGCTCCGCCTCGGCAACGGCCTCATTATGGATAGTCTCGAAAAGGTGCTGGCGGTCCCGGTCGGTAAGCTCACCATCACCGTCGGATTCCCACAGCTCACCTATGGCGTCATCCATGAGGTCCTCGTAATTGTCAGTCAGCGCGATGAAAGCCACCGAGGCGGTAGCCTGATTGTCACGTACCTCCACTAGAACCTGGATCTCCGCGTTGTCGCCAACCTCGGCGCGCACCAATTGATTGTTCACCCGATCAGGGAAAAACTCAAGGTCAGAGATGCGCTCATCGGTGCTTTCAAGCAGGTCGCGCAGAACCGTGACCACCTCGTCGGTAGCGATGTGTTCGGAGACGGTCGCCACGGCCGTCTCGACCGAAAACACCACGGAAACCAGCACAGCCTCAAACTCATCGTCATCCTCGTCCACATCTGCGGCGGCGATATAAACGTTCGCCGCAGGCAGGTGGGCATCAATTTCCTCAAACTGGATCTCCACGTCCGCGGTGATCGGCACGAACATCGTCGCGCCATGCACCCGCGATTCGATTCCTTCACGGTCAAGGGCGGCGGCAATGTCCTCGAAAAAGCTCACAGCGCACCATTTCCTTCCAAAGTGGTTGAGTTGAAAATCCATCCGGCGGAGGATCAGTCGACGGGGCGGCGACTCGCTCCAGCCTAGCCACGCAACGCCCACTCCGCCCGTGCAGACTCAGCGTTCGGCGCCTGCTTCAAGGCCAAAGCTATCGAACAGGTCCGTGCGGTTGTTTCCCCACTCACGCATGTCAAAGCGCTCCCACGCCCGACGCTGCGCCGACTTCGGATCGAATACCACCCGAAATTCGTCGTGAAACACCGCCGTGGCCCGCCCTGGCCGGTCGTCGCTGCGAAAGCCGTAGCGCGGCCACTGTTCCCCCGGCGTGCCGGTGTGAAAAAACCTACCCCAGTGGTACTGCATTACGCGGCTGACATCGTCGAAGGCATCGCGAGATCCCAGCCCGGCACGGCTTCCCAGCCTGTCGATACGCGAAGCTCTCGTCGCATCCGGATCGCCAAAGACCACGCCGAGGTCCGCAGTGTGCATCGCCCCTAGCCCTAAGCGGCGCATGGTGGTGGAGGCCCAAGAAAAGCGGTACATCCACGTCGGTGCGACCCAGCGGTGCGCGGTGGCTAAGGCAACTGACGGGGCCCAAAACACTGCATCGGCGATGAGTTCGGCGAAGTCCCGGCGCCCGCCGGCGTGGTCATAAGTGGCCAATACCCGCCCGGCATTGTCGGCATCGAAAACGGATAGGGCGCGTTCAGCGGCGCGCTGCCGCGCACGGGCGGTGGCGTACATGGCTTTGGCAAAGCTGGCCTCGTCCTCGTTGGTGCCAATGATCAGCGGCACCGGTGCCTGCTCGCCACGTTCAAAAACGTCCAAGGGGTGCGCGGGCAGTGTGGTGCCGTCGACAGTCGGCATGAAAGCAGTGTTCAACTGCAGGGCCTCGCGGCCGTTGAGGAGCATGCTTTGCCCCACGCGCACTAGTTCGCGGGCGTCCTCGGCGCGCAACTGGTCAAGGGTGGTCAAGCGGGACAACCCCATGCCGTCGATAAGCTTGCGCACCCACATCGCGGCCTGCACACGTGAGTGAACGCTGGCGCCCGGCGGGGACTGGGCGATGCCGCGGTGAAACAGCCCCTGCGCGGCGGGCGCGCACATCAGGTGCGTTACGGCAGCTCCGCCTGCAGATTCGCCCATGATTGTCACGTTGTCCGGATCCCCGCCGAAGGCGGCGATGTTGGCGCGCACCCAATGCAAAGCCAGGATCTGATCGAGCAGCGCCGGGTTGGCCACGCAGTCCTCTCCGACGGAGCGAAAATCAAGGTAGCCCAGCACGCCGAGGCGGAAATTCACCGAAACGTAGACCACGTCGGTGGCTACAGCCAAGTTGTGCCCCTGGAGGACTTTTTCGTGGCTGGCCCCAGTAACGAAGGTGCCGCCATGGAAGTAGACCACGACGGGCAAGGTGTCGTCGGTGTCGGGACGTACCACATCGAGCCTTAAACAGTCCTCAGTTCCCACGACAGCGTCCATCCAGCCGAAAGAACCTTGCAGTGCGGGCGGCGCGTATTGGGTGCAGTCGCGCACACCTTCCCAGTGTTCAACGGGCCGCGGGGGGCGAAAGCGGCGCGTGCCCGAGGTGTCTGCCCCAAAAGGAACGCCGCGCCAGGTGCGCACACGTGTGTGCTCGTCCACGACCCCCATGACCTGCCCCGCCGTCGTGCGAACAACGGGCCCTGCCGCTGATTCCATGCACCCCAGCATAGCGGGCCAGTAGAATTTGTTCTCTGCACAAAAACTGCCAGCGGCCACCGCCCTTACGCGGGGAATGGTCTTTGCGGCCGAGGTGTTAACTAAGGAAGCGATAGCAACAGGCGCACACCAAATTTTACAAGGACTCGATTCATGTTCACTCGAAGGAAATTCTCAGGGACTACAACACAGGATCCTGCAGTTCAACACATCATCACCGATGCGATGAACTCCGATCTAGCCACCCTGGAAAAAGAGGCCGGCCCGATCGGCCGCGCGTTTATCAGCACCGTAGACAAGGCTGTGCACCTGCAGGCGAGCTCCATTCACGGCTACGTCAACTGGTTGCGCCGCCAGAACCCTAAGATGTCCCCGGCAGAGATCCAGGGGCTGATGGACAAGCACTTTCGCAACACTGTCACTGGCACCGGGGTAGGCGTTGGCGTCGCAGCGGCAGTTCCAGGGGTGGGCTTGGTCACCGGTTCCGCCGCAATTGCAGGCGAGTCCGTCGTCTTCCTCGATCTGGCCGCCTTTTACACCATGGCCAGCGCCTACCTGCGCGGCGTGGACATCACGGACTCGGAGCACCGCCGCTCCATCGTCTTGGTCGTACTCACGGGCGCGAAGGGGTTGGCCGTGGTGGATGCGCTGCTCGGCCCGGAGGCGAAAAAGATCCCTACCGCCGCGACCCTGGCGCGGTTTTCCGGCCCGAAGCTGGCCGAGGCAAACAACATTCTCACCCGCGCCGCGATGAAGCAGATCACGCGCCGCATGCGCCGCGCGTGGATCGGCAAACTGCTCCCACTTGGACTAGGAGCCGTCGCCGGTGCAGGCGCGAACCGTAAACTGGCGGCCGCCGTCATTTCCAACGTGGCACCCGGCCTCGGCCCGATCCCGGCCCGCTTCCCAGCTGAGCCGCCAGCCGATCCTTCCCCCGATCAAACCCCCACCGATGAAAAGAAGGGCTTGATGGAGTTTGTTACCCGGGCATTTTCCCGAGATAGGGATACAGGCAAGGACCGCAACAACGCCACCAACTAACACCACGAGAGAGGCGGAGCGACAACCTTGGCCCACCCCACATTGACCCACTTTGGTGGCCGTAAACCAAATCTGCTGGTGCGTGCCATGGCCGCGAACAAGCCAGCCACAATCCTCGCTTTTGCAACGGCGGGCCTTGCAGCCGTGGCGCAGGTTTCGCTGCCCGCGCTGACCGGCCGCGCCATTGACGTAGCCACTGGGGTGGTGCCGGGCTCTGTGACCTATTTGGCGTGGTCGATGGTCGCAATCGCCCTGGTGACCTATGCGCTGTCCTGGTTGAGGCGCTGGTCGGCGGGGCGGTTGGCGTCCTCAACCCAACTGTGGGTGCGCACGGCGCTTTTGCGCGCGCTGCAACGCCTCGACGGGCCCGGCCAGGACAACATTGTCACCGGCCAGATCGTCGCCCGTTCCATTGCGGACTTAAGCCAACTGAACACGGTGCTTGGCCCAATGTCGATGTTTTTCACCCGCTTTTTGCAGTTGGTGTTCACCATCGTGGCCATGGCCGTTGTGGATGTGCGCCTGACAGCGTTGTCTTTGTGCCTTTTGCCTGCGATCTTGTGGGAGGCGAATCGCTCCCGCAAGGCGCTTTACGCGGCGACTTGGGTGGCGCAGCAGGCCACCGCAGACATGGCCGCGCATGTGGAACAAACCGTCTCCGGTGTGCGCGTGGTCAAGGCTTTTGGTCGCGAGGAACGCGCCATTGATGAGCTTGACCGGCTGAGCCGCTCGCTGTATGCGGTGAAGATGCGCTCGGCGAAGCTGATGGCTCGCTTTCAGCCGCTGTTGAGCCAGCTTCCCCAGCTCGCTCTCGTCATCACTATCGTGGCCGGCGGCCTCGCCGCTATTGATGGACGCATCTCGCTGGGAGGCTTTGTTTCCTTTACTGCGTACCTGACCTCCATGACGAGCATGCTCAGCATGCTCACCAACCAGTACGTGCGCTTGCAGATGGGCATGAGCTCTTTCGATCGCCTTGACGAGGTGCTCAGCCTTCGCCCGCAACGCGAGGATCCGATTTTGCCTGCGCCCACCCCACCAGGCCCCGTTGGTATCCGCTTCGACAACGTGCGTTTTTCCAGCGGCGGACACAGGGTACTCGACGGTTTTGATTTGAGTGTGCGCCCTGGTGAGTTTGTCTCCGTTGTCGGCCCGGCCGGCGCCGGCAAGACCATGGCGGTGCAGCTCGCCGGCGCTTTTTACGAGCCCGAGCAGGGCAGTGTCTCATTAGTGAGCGATTCCGGTTCAACCAACTTTGCCGATTTAACGACCGCGCAGATCCGCGAGAAGGTCACCTGCGTGTTCGACGAGGCTTTCCTTTTTTCTTCCAGCCTGCGCGACAACATCGCCATGGGTGCCCCGCGCGAGGTGACAGACGCCGAGGTGCGCGAGGCTGCGCGCCTCGCGCGCGCCGACGAGTTCATCGAAAGCCTCCCAAACGGCTATGACACGCTCGTCGGTGAGCGCGGTTTGACGTTGTCCGGCGGCCAGCGCCAGCGTGTCGCTTTGGCTCGCGCGCTTATTTCGCGCCCTGCTGTGCTTGTGCTTGACGACGCCACCAGTGCCATCGACGCCGAAAATGAGGCTGTCATCTTGGCGAATCTGCGTGAACACCTCAAAGATGTCGCTGTCATTGCCGTGGCGCACCGCCAGTCCACCGTGGATCACTCGGACCGCGTCGTGGTTGTCGACCAGGGCCGTGTGCTTGTCGACGCCCCCCGCGACCACGCCACCACGACCGACATTTACCGCGCTTTGATGGACCCCTCCCCCGACGCCGTCACCCCTGAGCCTGCCGAGCCAAGCCCGGCGAAGCTGTGGCCAGATATCTCCCCTGCCGACAAAGAACATGTTCTCACCGAGGTGGGCGGCGGGCGCGACAACCGTTCGATAGTGGCTACACCTGAGCTGCGTGAGCGGGTGGCGCACCTCCCGCCGCCCAAAGAAATGCCGAACATTGATACCACCCGCCTGCGCGAGCCTGGCCAAGACTTTGCGGTCTCCAGCTTGTTCGGCGCGGTGCGCTGGCTCATCGCGGCCACTGTCGCCCTCCTCATCGTGGGTGTTTTGGCGCAGTTGGCCTTCCCTACCCTGATCCGCTCCGGCATTGACGACGGCATCACCCCCGGTGACCCTCGCGCTTTGTGGACTGTCGGCTCCCTCGCCTTGGGTGTGGTGGTGATCGGGTGGGCCAGCGAAACTCTCATGACGGTGCTCAGCGCCCGCTCCGGTGAGCGTTTGCTTTACGGCCTGCGTATTCGTAGCTACGCCCACCTGCAACGTCTCGGAATGTCCTATTTCGAGCGCCACCTCTCAGGCCGCATCATGACCCGCATGACCACCGATATCGATGCTTTGTCAAGCTTTTTGCAGACCGGTTTGGCCCAAGCGATCGTTTCCTCCGGAACACTGCTCGGCGTGGTGGTTATGCTTTTTGCCACCGACGCTGGGCTGACCGTGGTGGCCTTGGCGGCTGTGCCGGTCATCGCCTTGGCAACGTATTTCTTCCGTATCTACTCCAAGCGTTGGTACTCCGCCATGCGGACCCAAGTCTCCGCCGTCAACGGCGAATTCGCCGAGCTGATCGGTGGGATCCGCTCCACCCAGATGCACCTGGGGGAAGCTGCCACCGAAGCTCACTTCGAAAAAGAAGCCGACACATACCGCCGCTACAGCATGCGCTCGGCGACGCTGATGGCCACGTACTTCCCCGGTATGCAGGCGATCTCCCAGATCATGACGGCCGTGATCATTCTCGTCGGGGGCCAGCGCGTGGCCGCGGGTGAGCTCTCCGTCGGCGTCCTCGTCGCTTTTACTATGTATCTGGCGCAGCTTTACGGCCCGATCCAGGAACTCGGCCAGATCTTCGACTCCTGGCAGCAGGCCACCATTTCCTTCGGTCGCATCCAGGACCTGTTAAACACCACCACGACGGTGCCCGACGATGGCACCGATTCGGATGCCGCCGACAAGGCACGCGGAGACGTCACCTTTGAAAACGTCACCTTCAGCTACGGGGGCCGCGACGGAGATGAGCCGGGAGAGACAGTCATCGAAGATCTCAACCTCACCCTGCGCAGCGGCGAAACCGTGGCACTTGTCGGCTCCACCGGGGCAGGTAAATCGACCGTCGTCAAGCTTTTGGCGCGCTTCTACGACCCCATCGAGGGCACCGTACGCGCCTCGGGCCGCGACATCGCATCTTTCCCGCTGTCCGACTGGCGCCGCGCCGTGGCCCAGGTGCCGCAAGAAACCTACATCTTCCCCGGAACCGTGGCCGACAACATCGCCTACGGCGTCGACAATGCAACCGAGGCCGAGATCGAAAACGCCGTGCGCGCCATCGGAGCACTCAACGTCATTGCGACGATTCCCGGCGGGTTCAACCACACGGTCGGAGAACGCGGCCGAGGTTTAAGCTCCGGGCAGCGCCAAATCATCGCCCTAGCGCGCGCAGAGATGCTACATCCCAACATTGTGCTTCTCGACGAAGCCACAGCCACCCTCGACCCCGCAACCGAAAAGGCCGTCCTCGACGCCGCCGAGCACACCACCGTGGGGCGCACCTCCGTAATCGTCGCCCACCGATTGGCCACAGCGGCACGGGCAGACCGTGTACTTGTCCTCAATAAAGGACGTATCATGGAAGACGGTGCGCACGGGGACCTCCTTAAGCAAGGAGGTGCTTACGCGCGAATGTGGTCTATTAACCGCTAACGGGGGTGAGCACACCCCATACCGAAGAAAAACTGCCAAGTGAGTTAGCACTCACTCGGCGATGACAATTAGAGTCAATAAAGTTACCGCTTTATATACCCAAGAAGAGAGGCGAACACCTGCCGTGAGCAGCGACAAGACTTTCGGCCAGAACGACTGGCTGGTAGATCAGATGTTCCAGCAGTACAAGGAAGATCCCAACTCAGTCGACCAGGAATGGCGCGAACTGTTTGACAAACAGGGATCCCCCGCTACTGCTCAGGGCACTCCGTCGGTCTCCCCGGCGAAGTCCGCGGAGGGTGTCTCTGAGGCTAAAACCTCCCCCAAGGTGGCCAAGAGCACGGCCGCACCGAGCCAGGACGGTCGCCAAACGAAGGTGGATCAAGCCGCCGAAAACGCGGTGAAGAAGCCCTCCAAAACGCTTCCGAAGCCGAAGGTTTCCCCGCTGGACAAGCTCAGTTCCATCACCACCGAACCGGGTGAAATCCAGCTCAAGGGAGCGTTTCGGGCCATCGCGAAAAACATGAACGAGTCCCTCAGCGTGCCCACCGCCACCACGGTGCGTGACATGCCGGTCAAGCTCATGTTTGAAAACCGTGCCCTGATCAACGACCACCTCAAGCGCACGCGCGGCGGCAAGATCTCGTTTACCCACATCCTCGGCTACGCCATCGTCCAGTCCACCAAGCTGCACCCGGACATGAACAAGAACTACCGCGAGGAAGGCAACAAGTCCTTCGCGGTACAGCCGGATCACATTAACCTGGGCCTGGCCATCGACCTGCCCCAAAAGGACGGCTCCCGCTCCCTCGTCGTCGCCGCTATCAAAGAGTGCGAACGGCTCTCCTTCAACGAGTTCGTCGACGCTTACGAAGACATCGTGGCCCGCGCCCGCGTGGGCAAGCTCACCATGGACGACTTCCAGGGTGTGACCATTCAACTGACCAACCCTGGCGGCATCGGTACCCGCCACTCCATCCCACGTTTGATGAAGGGCCAAGGCACCATCGTCGGCGTCGGCGCCATGGATTACCCGGCTGAATTCGCCGGCGCCTCCGAGGACCGCCTCGCCGAACTAGGCGTGGGCAAATTGGTCACGTTGACCTCTACCTACGATCACCGCGTGATTCAGGGTGCCGAATCGGGTGAGTTTTTGCGCGATATCTCGCAGCTCATCATCGACGACACATTCTGGGACGAAGTCTTTGAGTCCCTCGAAATTCCTTACGCTCCGCTGCGCTGGGCCCAGGATTTGCCGAACTCCGGCATTAACAAGGACACCCGGGTCATGCAGCTCATCGAGGCTTACCGTTCCCGCGGCCACCTCATTGCCGACACGAACCCGCTGCGCTGGCAGCAGCCGGGCCTGCCCAAGCCGGACGCTCGCGACCTCCTCATGGAAACCCACGGACTGACCTTGTGGGACCTTGACCGCACCTTCCACGTCGGTGGTTTCGGCGGCAAGGAAACCATGACCCTACGCGAGGTCATGTCCCGCCTGCGCGCCGCTTACACCCTCCACGTCGGCGCTGAGTTCACGCACATCCTCGACCGCGACGAACGTGAATGGCTGCGCGACCGCATGGAAGCTGGCATGCCCAAGCCGACCAACGCGGAACAGAAATACATTTTGCAAAAGCTCAACGCCGCCGAGGCCTTTGAGAACTTCCTGCAGACCAAGTACCTGGGCCAGAAACGTTTCTCCCTGGAAGGCGCCGAGACTCTCATTCCGCTGATGGACGCCGTCATCGACACCGCCGCCGGCCAAGGCCTAGACGAAGTTGTCATTGGTATGCCGCACCGCGGCCGTCTGAACGTCTTGTTCAACATTGTGGGCAAGCCGGTTGCCACTATTTTCACCGAGTTTGAAGGCAATATGCAGTCCGCCCAGCAGGGCGGCTCCGGCGATGTGAAGTACCACCTTGGTTTTCAGGGAGAGCACATCCAGATGTTCGGCGACGGCGAGATCAAAGTGTCTTTGGCCGCCAACCCCTCCCACCTCGAGGCCGTCGACCCGGTTCTGGTGGGTATCGCCCGTGCGAAGGACGACCACCTGAAGCACACCGAGGGCCGCAACGACCACCCAATCGTTCCCCTCATGCTTCACGGCGACGCCTCCTTCGCTGGCCTGGGAGTGGTGCAAGAGACGCTAAACCTGTCCAACCTCAACGGATACACCGTCGGCGGCACCGTCCACATCGTGGTCAACAACCAAATCGGTTTCACCACCACCCCGGACGCTGGCCGCTCCACCTACTACGCCACCGACCTGGCCAAAGGCTTCGACTGCCCAGTCTTCCACGTCAACGGCGACGACCCGGAAGCAGCCGCTTGGGTGGCGCAGTTGGCCACCGAATACCGCCGCGAGTTCGGCAAGGATGTTTTCATTGACTTGATCTGCTACCGTTTGCGCGGCCATAACGAAGCTGATGATCCGACCGTGACTCAGCCTCTCATGTACGAGCAGATTCAAAGCCACCCCTCGGTGCGCACCCGCTACACCAATGACCTCATCGGCCGCGGCGACATTACCGAGGAGGAGGCGGAGATTGCAGCACAGGACTTCGTGGACCAGCTCGACTCCGTTTTCTCCGACGTCAAGTCGCATGCAGGCAAGCCGAGCGAACAGACAGGCATCACCGAAGCCCAAAAGCTCACCCGGGGCCTGGACACCAACATTTCCGAGGACGTGTTCAATCGCCTCGCGGAGGCCTTCGCCACCTTGCCGGAGGAGTTCACCCCGAACAAGCGCTTGAAGGCGGTTTTGAAAAAGCGCGGCAGCTCCTTTACCGAGGGAGACATTGACTGGGGTTGGGGTGAGCTGCTCGCCTTCGGCTCGCTCGCCGAGGAAGGCAAGTACGTTCGCCTCGCCGGCGAGGACTCACAGCGCGGCACCTTCACCCAACGTCACGCAGTGCTCTACAACCCGGAAAACGGCGAGTCCTACAACCCTCTAGACGCAAACGCGCACAAGGCTGGCAACAATGGCCGCTTCGAGGTGTATAACTCCGCACTGACCGAGTTCGCGGGAATGGGCTTCGAGTATGGCTACACCGTGGGCAACCGCGATGCCGTCGTGGCATGGGAGGCGCAGTTCGGAGACTTCGCCAACGGCGCCCAAACCATCATCGACGAGTACGTTTCCTCCGGTGAAACCAAGTGGGGCGAGCTGTCCTCCCTGATTTCCCTTCTGCCGCACGGCTACGAGGGCCAGGGCCCGGACCACTCCTCCGCCCGCATCGAACGTTTCTTGCAGCTCGTCGCTGAAGGTTCGATGACGATCGCTCAGCCGTCCACCCCAGCGAACCACTTCCACCTGTTGCGCCGCCAAGGCCTCGGGGAGATGAAGCGTCCCCTGGTTGTGTTCACCCCCAAGTCGATGCTGCGTAACAAGGCGGCTGTGTCCCAGCCGAGCGACTTCATCGAGGTCAACCGCTTCCAGTCCGTGATCGACGACCCGAACTTCGTCCAGCGCGGCAATGAGAAGATCGACGGTGCGGACCACTCCAAGGTTGAAACAATCATGCTGTGCTCCGGCAAGATTTACTACGAGCTGGATAAGCGCCGCAAGGATGACAACCGCGACGACGTCGCCATCGTGCGCGTGGAGATGCTCCACCCGATCCCCTTCAACCGTCTGCGAGATGCCTTCGCTAACTACCCGAATGCCACGGAGATCCGCTGGGTCCAGGACGAACCGGCTAATCAGGGCGCATGGCCGTTCTACAATGAGCACCTGCGCAACCTAATCCCGGAGATGCCGGAAATGGTCCGCATTTCCCGCCGCTCCCAGTCCACCACCGCCACCGGCGTGGCGAAGGTGCACCAGCAAGAGGAAAAGCAGTTGCTAGACGAGGCCTTCAAGAAGTAGGCCCCGCTACACAAAGACCGGCTTTTGCGTTTGGCAACAAGCCGGTCTTCTTTTGTGCGCTCGTGGTGTTTGCTGTGGCGCACAGCGACGCGCCCGCAGCGCTTATTGCTTGACTAGCTTTGCCACCCCCGACAACCTGGCCTTAGCGAACTCAAAGCGCGGGCGCGTTAGGGCCGGAAGTCTTTGCCGCTTGCCGCAGGCTAGATTGGGGCCTGCTGTTGGGATATATCTTCGGGATCTTCAATGCGCACGTTCGGATCGATACTGGCGTATTCAAGCAACCAGTCGGCGACGACCTCGTTGACGGGATCGCCGGCGCGAACGTGCTCCGACATCTCCATGAGGTCTTTCGTGTTGAGCACACGGGTGATGAAATTGATGCGCTGAACCTGAGCACGCGTAAACATGTTCTTGCTAAACACCGGGATGATGTTGTGGGGCAAATGCGGAACACCACCAGTGTTTTCGTCGCAGCCTTGCGCCGGCGAAGGATCGACAGTCATCACGGTGCCGGGAAACGCCCCGACGACAGCGTCGTAGGTTGCCACCGAAGCTTCGTCACTGCCCGAAGCGAAGGCTTGCCCTGTGTGTTCTTCTGCCAATCTCACGGCGGCGCCCGGATTCAACTTGTGCAACAAAACCCCGGTGCAAGCGAAGGTGAAGTTGGCGTTTTGGGTGGTGATGATATCCACCGCGCTAGTGCGCGAATCTAGTTCGGCTTCGGTGACGGAGGAATTGCGTCCGAGCGCCGTGAGAACTTGGTGGAAAATCTCCGCGAGCACCACCTGCTCCGGCTCGTACGGGTTCACCGCGATTGTGACCGTATCCTTTTCGCCGGGGCGATCGGGTAGACCCGGCCTGTCGGAGGTGCATCCCGCGAGGATGAGGCAGCCGGCGCCAAGAGCACCGACGGCGCGGCGTCGAAAGTGTCTCACCTGAATCATTCTAATGTGCTATTCGGAGGTGAAATCCATCCGGCCGATCGCGTCACGGGCCCGCGGGGCGCTTTCCGGTTCACACAGGATGTCGTAATGGCCTGCCACGATGTTGGTCGCAGAGGAAAAATCACGCTTTCCACCCGTGAAGGCGTAACTTACGGCGGCGAAAACCAACCCGAAGATAACACCGATGCCGAGAGAGGACACCACAACTGCCCACCCGCCCGAGGACGGGGCGAAAAGGGCCAGCAAAAGACCGATGAAAATGCCCATCCAGCCGCCGGAGACTGCTCCACCTGCCAGAACCCGCGGCCATGTGAGCCGGGACCTGACCCCTTGGTGGTGGACACGCTGAAACCAGCATTTCGCTGGGGAAGTGAGGTACCTTTCCACCATGCCACGCAAGACCTACACCGAGCAGTTCAAGCGTGACGCAGTGACGTTGTACGAGTCGACCCCTGGAGCCACGATCAACGCGATCGCCTCCGATCTCGGGGTCAACCGCAACTCCCTGCGCACCTGGCTCGACGCCTTCGGCACCGGCACCAAAACCAACGCCAACGGTGAAAAAGTCGCCAGCCCGATCGCCGCAGCCAACAGCGAACGTACTCCTGCTCAAGGACTCTCCGATGCCGAACGCATCCGCATGCTGGAACGCGAAAACGCCACGCTACGGGAAGAACGAGAGATCCTGCGCAAGGCGGCCAAATATTTCGCGGAAGAGACGAACTGGTGAACCGCTTTCAGTTCGTTGATGACCACCGAGACTTCTACGAGGTCAAGCGGTTATGTGAGGTCCTGAAGATCAACCGGTCCTCCTACTACAAGTGGAAATCTGCTGCTCCTGCCCGCCGGCGACGCCTCGTCGCTGACGCGGCGCTGGGAGCGAGGATCAAGGCCGTGTTCACAGCTGAGAACGGCTGTTACGGGGCGAAACGCATCACAGCGGCCATCAACTCGGATCCGACCAGCGATGATCGCCTCAATCACAAGCGCACCGCCAGGCTGATGCGCCAGATGGAATTGTTCGGCTACACCAAGAAACGCCGCGTAAAGACCACGGTGTCTGCGAAACGCGCTCCGACGTTTCC
Source organism: Corynebacterium sp. BD556 (assembly GCF_038452275.1). Taxonomy (NCBI): domain Bacteria; kingdom Bacillati; phylum Actinomycetota; class Actinomycetes; order Mycobacteriales; family Corynebacteriaceae; genus Corynebacterium; species Corynebacterium mayonis. The sequence goes on along the minus strand of NZ_CP141643.1, from coordinate 478,102 downwards.
GGATCTGCTCGCACGCCGTTTCACCGCGGAGAAACCAAACATGGTCTACGTCGGCGATATCACCTACCTCCCGATTGCAGATGGGTCGAATATGTACCTGGCGACGGTCATCGACTGCTACTCGCGGCAGTTGACCGGTTTCGCGATCGCCGTCCACATGCGTACGGAGTTAGTTGAAGAGGCTTTGATGATGGCTTACGGGATCCGTGGCGGGCTTGACGGAGCGATTTTCCACTCCGATCATGGCAGTGTATACACCTCTGATCGGTACCGAAGACTATGTGAACGTCTCGGTGTTACCCAATCGATGGGAGCAATTGGTACCAGCGCGGATAATTCTCTGGCGGAGTCGTTCAACGCCACGTTGAAACGGGAAGTCCTTCAAGATGCACCTGTTTTCGCCAGTCAGCTGGTGTGTCGCCGGGACGTGTTCCAATGGTGCAGTCGCTACAACACCAAACGCCTGCACTCGAGGTGCGGCTATCGTTCGCCGAACGCCTTTGAATCTTCCGAAACAGCTATACTCAAAACCGCATCTGATTAAAACTCCGTGTCCACTTTCCGGGGTTCAGACCCCCGGCCTGTGACGTTTTCAACCTGCATCAAATCGACGCCCACGATAGTCAGGTGCTGCACGGGGAAGTCGCTGTCGGCTAAGGAGTCGACAGCGCGCTGCGCATCAGCGTAGGTGTCAAACCGGCCCACCGGCCACCCGGATGGGCGCTGGCGGGCGTTTGTCGGGTTCATACCTAAGTCGTTGGGGCGTGGCTGAAAGGCCATGGCGTTGATTCCTTTGTGGTTGTCGGCATCTTCTTGAGTTCCTCTACCACGGTAGCCTGTCGCCTAGATCAGGTGATGACGCATATACTTATGCCCAAATGTCTAACTCCACTGCACTTACCCACGACCTCGTCATGCAGGCACTGAGCCGCGTCGAGGACCCGGAAATCGGCAAACCACTGACCGAGCTCGACATGATCGAATCGGTTGCGATCAACGGCGCGGATGTCACCGTCGGGGTCTATCTCACCATCGCCGGATGCCCCATGCGCGAGACCATCCAGGACAATGTTCGCGCCGTTGTCGAAGAACTCGACGGCGTAGATTCCGCGACCGTGACCATGCACACCATGTCCGAACAGCAGCGTCGCGCACTGCGCGAGAAGCTGCGCGGTGCGCAGACCACCCCGGAGATCCCGTTTGCGGACAAGGACTCCACCACCCGCGTGTTCGCGGTGGCTTCCGGCAAAGGTGGTGTGGGAAAATCCTCTGTCACCGTCAACTTGGCCACTGCTCTCGCCGCCGAAGGCCTCAGCGTGGGCATCCTCGACGCCGACATATACGGCCATTCCATTCCAGGTCTGATGGGGTCGACGGATTTGTCTCCCACCGTCGTCGACGACATGATCATGCCGCCGATCACCCACAACGTCCGACACATCTCCGTAGGCCAGTTCGTCGAAGGCAACGCCCCCGTCGTGTGGCGCGGACCGATGCTTACCCGCGCAATCCAGCAGTTCCTTTCCGATGTTTACTGGGGCGATCTCGACGTTTTGTTCATGGACCTGCCGCCCGGAACCGGTGACGTAGCCATCACTGTTGCTCAACTAATCCCACACGCTGAACTGATTGTGGTGACCACCCCGCAGGCCGCCGCGGCCCAGGTCGCTGAGCGCGCCGGCACTATTTCCCAGCAGACCGGCCAACGCATCGCCGGCGTGGTGGAAAACATGTCGGGGATGATTATGCCGGACGGCACCGTGATGAACATTTTTGGCGACGGGGGCGGCAAAAATGTCGCGCAACGCCTCACCGCGTTGAGCGATAGCGGCGAGGTCAAACTGCTGGGTTCCATTCCGCTGGATCCAAAACTGCGCGAGCACGGAGACGACGGCACACCTGTCGTTTTATCGGAGCCGGAATCCCCCTCCGCCCAGGCGCTGCAAAAGATCGCGTCCGCGCTGAAAATCCGGCGCAACTCCCTGGCTGGCAAAAACCTCTCGCTCGGCGTGCACCCGCAAAGCTAGAGAACATCCTCCCAGGAAAACCCCGCGCCTTTATCGCGGTGGGGAGGTTTGTAAGTCTCCGGGGGCTGCGGGCTTTCCATCCGGTCCCGCGGATCGGGGCTGGTTTCGACGTCGAAAGGTTCATCGTCGAAAAGCGCCTTGGTAATGGCGCGGCGCGGCCCCATCGAAGCGTACTTCGTCACCGTGTCCAAGGGTTTGCGAAACTCCTCGAACTCCGCTAAACCGCTGTCTAACTCGAGTTCTTTCTTCGCGTTGTCGATCGCCTTGCGGGCGGCGTAAATCGCCGCCCGGACATCCTGGATAACACCAGGTAGCCGCTCAGGGCCAATAACAATAAGTCCGATAATCAGGACGAAGAAAATCTCGCCCCACCCGATGCTGGAGAACACGGCTCACACCTTACCCGCGGCGTTTAATTGCTCGCAGGGCAGTCTCCACGAAGTCAGCGACATCCCCGAAAACCGCCTCACCCTTAGAGCGCCCTGCACCCCGCTCCTCACCACAGCAGTCGTCCTGCACCCGGTTAAGCCGCTCGAGGAGGTTTTGCGGGGCGCGGATCGATGGATCTGCCTTCGATGAGCGCAGCCGCTCCGCTGCGGCCCGCTGAATACTCACCTCGTTGCGACATTCCTCGCAGCGCAGCATGTGGGTGCGGGCACGGTGCGCTGCGGTGTCAGACAGTTCCCCATCCACGAAGGCGGCGACCGCCTCAGTGCTCAAATGCTCAGTAGAGCGAAAGCGCGGAAAGCCGGATGGATCAGTCGCATGAATGTTGATGGCGCCTAACCTCCTTCGACCCCGTGGGCGTGTACGTGCGTGTTTTCTTCACCCACTTTATACCGGGCAGAGCGAAGGGCTAGCGGGCGCGAATGAGTTCGTGCGCGGCGGCGTCGTCAAGCGCCTGCTCCTCAAGGCTGAGGCGCAACTGCGTCCGACCACGGTGAATCCGCGAGCGCACTGTGCCCATCTTCACACCGAGAGTCTCGGCGATTTCCTCGTAGCTCATCCCCACCACATCACACAACACCACCGCGACACGGAAATCGGGGCCGAGCTCATCAAGTGCGCGCTGCAAAGCGGGATCGAGGTTAGAGGCGTTATACACCTGTTCAGGGGTCATGTCGGTGCCAGGAACACGCTCGTAATCCTCCGGCAGCGCTTCCATGCGAATCTTCGCGCGGTGGCGCACCATATCCAAAAACAGGTTCGTAGTGATCCGGTGCAACCAGCCCTCAAAAGTTCCAGGCTGGTAGCGCTTCAAGCTGCGAAAGACACGCATGAATGTTTCCTGCGTCAAATCTTCCGCATCGTGCTGGTTGCCAGCCAAGCGGAAGGCAAGGCGGTAAACGCTGTCGGCGTGCTCCGCCACCAGCTCCGACCAAGAAGGCATGTCCCCTTCGCCTGCGTCGAACGCCGCCGTGCCACTGAGCTGTTCGCCCGCTAAACGCTCAGCAGCCGGTGAGACAAAATTCTCGGGCGTCTCGCCCACAGACGGAAGGTCGCTTCGCATACCGTGTATTTTTCCAAACTCCGTCCCCAAAGGCCATTGAATAACCCTTAAAATTCTCCCGTGGCGACATAACAGTTACCTAAATGGTTCTCCCTGCGGCCCCGCAGCGTGCTGCCGCCCTGAACCGCCTCATTGACCCCCTATAGTAAAAGGCGTGAACGACTCCGCCTTTTCCACTATGAACGACTACATCGTGCAGCGCTGCCGCGAGTCGGCGTCGGCTGCCCACGGTGAGTTCGCCCGCGGCCTAGAGCAGGCCCGCACCGATGCCGAGGAAAGCTTTTTGCCCGCCCCCGGCACCGCTCTCGGCCAACTTCTGACCACCCTGGCTGCCGCCGGCGCCTCCCCCAATGGTGCGGTTGCCGTGACCCCCGCCGCCGGCGTTGTGGGCCTACACATCCTCCACGGACTGTCGGAGAAAGCTACGCTGACCTGCATCGAGCCTGAAGCCGAACACCAAACGGGGGCGCGCGAGGCTTTCCGTACCGCAGGTTTCGCCCCGGCGCGCGCTCGCTTCCTCACCGCGCGGCCACTCGATGTGATGGGGCGGTTGGCTCCGGAGTCCTACCACCTCGTCTACGCCGACGTCGCGCCGGTGGAGCTTTCCTCCATGCTTGCCGCCGCGTGGCCGCTGCTTGCCCGCGGCGGAACACTCCTCATCGCAGATTCGCTTCTCGACGGAACCATTGCCGACCCGACCCGCCGCGACCGCGACACGGAGGCAGTCCGGGCGCTGTGGGAAGACGCTGACAAGCTAGGCGATGAGGCCGCTGTGGTCACCCGCCTGCCTCTCGACGGCGGGATCACCTTAGTGACGAAGCGCTAAACAACTTCGTTTTTGCCCACCACGACAACACCATTTTCAGAGACTGTGTAGCGTTGCCGGTCACGCCCGGCATCGACGCCGATGATCTCCCCTTCGGAAACAAAGACGTTTTTGTCGAGGATTGCGTGGCGCACCACGGCACCTTTGCCCACGCGCACTCCTGGCATGAGAACCGAACCTTCCACCGTCGCACCCTCCTCAATGCGCACATCTGTCGACAGCACCGAGTTGCGCACTGTTGCTCCTGAGACAATCGAGCCGGAGGCCACGATCGACTCCTGCGAAATGCCTCCCATGACGAACTTCGCCGGCGGCAAGTTGCCGTCCTCTGTGGAGTGAATCGGCCACGCCTTGTTGTAAAGGTTGAAGATCGGGTGCGAGGAAATCAAATCCATGTGAGCCTCGTAGAAGGAGTCGATGGTGCCCACATCGCGCCAATATCCTTTGTCGCGATCCGTCGCACCCGGCACTTCGTTCTGCGAGAAGTCATAGACGTTGGCGTCACCTTTGCCCACGAAGTACGGGATGATGTCGCCTCCCATGTCGTGGGAAGAATCGTCGTTTTGCTCATCTTCTAGAAGTGCCTTCACCAAAGCTTCCGTGGTGAAAACGTAGTTGCCCATGGAGGCGAAGGTGACGTCTGGGTCGTCCGGGGTGCCGGGCGGGTCAGCCGGCTTTTCCAAAAACTCGGTGACGGTTCCGTCCGGGTCCGCCTGAATACAGCCGAAGGCGCTGGCCTCCGACCGCGGCACACGAATGCCGGCGACGGTGGCGGCCTTGCCGGATCGAATGTGGTCGTGAACCATCTGGGATGGGTCCATGCGGTAGACGTGGTCGGCGCCGAAGACGAGGACGTAGTCCGGTTTGTCGTCGTAGATCAGGTTCAGCGACTGGACAATCGCGTCGGCAGAGCCGCTGTACCAACGTTTGCCACGGCGCTGCTGCGCCGGCACGGAAGCAATGTACTGCGGGGTCGGCCCCGACATGTTCCACGCGGTGGCCACGTGGCGGTCGAGCGAGTGGGACTTGTATTGGGTCAACACGGCGATGCGGGTGTAGCCTGCGTTGACCAAGTTGGACAGGACGAAATCGATAAGGCGGTAGGTACCGCCAAAGGGGACGGCGGGTTTCGCGCGGTCGGCGGTCAGCGGGAATAGGCGCTTTCCCTCTCCGCCCGCTAGGACAATGGCTAGAACTCTCGGCTGGCTTCTCACACCACTTCAGCTTAGCCACCTTAAAGCACCTGTGCAGGGGGTTCCTGGGGTTCCTGCACCGTTGGGCAAACGCCACTAGGCTCGGCGGATATGAGAGTCGGAATGATGACCCGAGAGTATCCGCCGGAGGTCTACGGCGGAGCCGGTGTCCATGTCGCGGAATTGACCCGCTTCATGCGGGAGATTACCCAGGTTCACGTCCATTGCATGGGGGCACCCCGCAAGGAGGAGGGTGTTTTCGTTCACGGCGTTGACCCCGATCTTGATGGGGCCAACGGAGCCATCAAAACCCTCTCCACGGGCCTGCGTATGGCGCACGCCGCGAACAACTTGGACGTAGTCCACTCCCACACGTGGTACGCGGGCCTTGGCGGTCACCTAACTGGCCTGCTTTACAACATTCCCCACGTGGTTACTGCCCACTCCCTCGAACCGGACCGGCCGTGGAAGCGCGAGCAGCTCGGCGGGGGCTACGACGTGTCGTCTTGGTCGGAGAAAAACGCGATGGAAAACGCCGACGCGGTCATCGCGGTATCGTCCGGCATGAAAGAGGCAATTTTGCGCGCCTACCCGCGCATTGAGCCGGACAAGGTGCACGTGGTGCTCAACGGCATCGACACCGCCCGCTGGTTCCCGGGTGCTGCCACTGGCGGCGAATCAGTAACTGAGGTCCTTGGGGTGGATCGATCCAAGCCGATCGCCGCGTTTGTCGGTCGCATCACTCGGCAAAAGGGCGTGCCGCACCTGCTTAAGGCGGCGCGCCGCTTCGACGAGGACGTCCAGCTCATTTTGTGTGCCGGCGCGCCGGACACCCCGGAGATAGCCGCGGAGACTGAACAGCTCGTGGACACTTTGCGCGCGGAGCGCGACGGCGTGTTCTGGGTCAAAGATATGCTGCCGCCGGAAAAGATCCGTGAGGTTTACGCGGCGGCCGACGTGTTCGTCTGCCCCTCTATTTACGAACCTTTAGGCATTGTCAACTTGGAGGCGATGGCCTGCGCCACTGCGGTGGTTGCCTCCCGCGTGGGCGGCATTCCTGAGGTCGTGATCGACGGGGAGACTGGCATCTTGGTCGACTACGACGAGGAAGATCCGGCAAGTTTCGAGGCGGGAATCGCCGCGGCCGTCAACGCAGTCGTTGGCGACCGGCAGCGTTGCGTACAAATGGGCGAGGCGGGTCTGGCCCGCGCTCGCGATGAGTTTTCTTGGGCCACCATCGCCCAGCAGACCATCGATGTGTACAAGCATCTGATCTAGAGTTTTTTAGCCGCAAAACCAGTAAGGACCTTTTTTAGATCTATGAGTATTTACAGGCCGGAGCTACATTTCACCGCGGATACAGGCATTCTTGAGGCCGCCGCAGGCACGCTTTGCGACGACTCCCTCACCCCCGACTTGCCCGTCTGGCACATGTTCTACCAGTACAAGTTTTCCCCTGATGAGCCGAGCCGCTGGGGCCATGCAATGTCGGAGGGCAACCCCTTCGACTGGGTGGAGTGCAACGACGCGGTCGTTGCCACCGGCGGCGAAACCCAGGTGCGCGCGGGCTCGGTCGTGGCGGCGCGTGGCGGCGTGGATCTTTACTTCACGTCAGTGACTCAGGCAGGTACATCAATTCAGGTCACCCGCGCGGAGGATTTGAGCGAGCTATGTGAGGACATTGACGATGATTTTTCTGTTTCCTCCGCTTTTCAGCGCCGCGGTGACGTAGTCTCCGACGCCGCCGATTTCAACCGCTTCCGCTCCCCTTGTGTGGTGCCAGGTTGGCTCCACAACGAGGACCGTGACCAGGGTTCAGCCGGGTGGCTGATGCTGGCGGTGGCCGGCGAGAGCGACAACCCACAAGTAGTGGTGTTGCGTTCCGGGGATGGCGATTCCTGGAAGGCGCTTGGCGAGCTTGAATTTCATGGTGAGCCGGGTTTCGATGCGGCATCTGAAAGCATCGTCGCACCCCGACTCGCCCGGCTGCGCGACGAAGTCGACGCCGTCATCTACGACGTGTTGCTCATTACCCTGGAGCGTGGCGGCCGCGACGAAACTTTTTACTTGGTGGGCACCTTAAAAGACAATGTTTTTACCGTGGTCACTTCCGCTCAGCCGGTCGACCAAGGCCACGATTTTTCCCGCCCGCGCACCACAACCTGGACCGAAAGCGCCCGCTCGCTGGACCAGCGTTTCAACCGTACCTACATTTACGGCCCGCTGCGCAGTTCCGGGCGTGACGCGGATTTGACGGAGGAGAAGAACTGGGAGACGGGCGGTTGGGCTGGTGTGCTGTCCCTGCCGCGCCGGGTGACGCTGCAAAACGGGCATATCTATCAAACCCCTGCACCGGGCCTTCCCGACGCCGTCGAGGAAACTCGCCGCGCAAAAATGTGGACCGGCATCTGCGACATCCCGGTGGGCTCCAAGGTTGTCGCCGAGCTTCTCGACGCCCACGGGGAACCCGCCGCCGTCATCACCCATTGCGGAGACGCAATCGAGCTGGATCGCTTCGACGGCACACCAGCTCGCGCGGAGCTTGCTGAGGCCGACGAGGACAACATCACCATCGTGGTGGACAGTTCCACCATCGAGGTTTTCGCTGGGGGCGGCGCCGTCGTGCTGTCCTCACGTTTTTGGCCCGCCGACGGGTGCTCGGGCATCCGCGTGCGCAGCCACGGTGACGCCGAGATTTACAGCGAGTGGCGCAGGGGCCATTAAAGCCCTTTATGCGCTTAAGCGGGCTTTGCGGAAGCGCACGAGGCGGGCACGCGCCGTCACATCGAGGGTTTCCGGCAGCTTCGCCACATTGTCCATCAACACGGCCGGGTCAAGATGGCGCGCCGAGGGGCTCATGCCAACCTGCGCGGCGATCGACTCGCGGTCAAGGCTGATCGGAAACTCCACCAGCTCAGCCTCACCAACTTGCTCCAAGTGGCCCTCAGCCTGCTCAAAAAGTCGGTTGAGCTTGCCCTCCTCCACGCCGAGAATACCCAGTGGCTGGCGCAGCTCGTCGAGGTGGCCGGTGTCTGCGACCAAGATGACAGCCTCCCCGTTGTCTGTCAGCACGCGGGCGAACTCTGCCGGATTGCGGGGCGCGAAAACCACGGTTAGGGCGTCGACGGAAGCGTCGAGAAGCGGCAGGCCATCCCACACATCAGCGACAACAGCCCCAAGGCGCGGATGCGCCTTGGCCAAATGCTTCGCCGCCGGTGCAGAAATGTCAATACCCACGCCGCGGGAACCAGCAATACTGTCGAGAGTGTGGGACAGATAATAGCCGGTGCCGGCGCCGACCTCGAGAACAACCGGATCTTCAGCCCGGCTATTTTCCACAACATCGCAAACGTGTTCAGTCACCGTCTCCACAAAGGGAGCGAAGTGCCCCTGGGCGAGGAAAATCTCGCGCGCGGTGACCATCTCCGCGCTGTCACCCTTGTGGTTTAACCCCTTGCCGCCGGCGAGGGTGACGTAGCCCTGCCGTGCCACGTCATAAGAATGCCCCGACTCCGAGAGGAGACGAGAAAAATCGTCAACACCCCGGAGCGGGGTACGGTCAATGGGGTCAGCGAGGACGTCAACGATGTCTTTGAGCATGTCGCGATACTACCGCGTCCACCCTCGCCTCGCGGCCAGCGGTGCTTTTACTGCCCTGCAGCCGCGGTGAGAAGCTCGCCGAGTTCTGCCGCTTCTTCCTTGCTCATCTCAACCACGAGGCGTCCACCGCCGTCGGAGGGGATGCGCATGACGATCTTGCGGCTCTCCTCCACTGCTTCCATGGGTCCGTTGCCGGTCCTCGGCTTCATAGCTGCCATCTGGGGTCCTCCTGATAATGAAAAAGAATTGCCCCTAGTCTACGCTCTTTTGCCCCTCCGGGCCCCGGGTGTGACCCCGCGCCCGCAACAAATCCTCCACCAAAGCATCAACCTGGTCCATGCGGTAGCCGCGGTGCACAACCTCCAACTCGATGTCTGCCACACGCCCCTCCGCAAGGGCACGGTGGTTGTGGGCGATGACTTCACGGCTCGGTGGCATCGGCGCAAGTTCTTCTCCCCTGCCGAAAATCTTGGAAGACAAAAGAAAACCGATGACGCTGACGAGCGCAATAATGACGATCAAAAGGATCCAGGAAGACATGCACTACATACTATCGCGCGCGAATTCAAGACCACGGTTCGCGCTGCGGCACCGGCTGGCCCACCCCGGCGCGCGCAAGCAGCGTCGCAGCCACAATCTCAGCCATCGGGGCAAGTTCTTTCAGGGGACGGTTGCGGTGGCGGCGGATGCCCAGCTCCACTTGGGCGATCGAGCGGGGGCCGTGGGCACGAGAAACATCGATAAGAAGTCCCGCCTCCACGCCATATCCGTCGACGAAAGGAAGCGACATAGCGGTGGCGCGACGGATGGCGTACTCGCCTGCCAGCGGCTGGTTGATATGGGACAGCTCGGGGAAAAGAGCCCGGATCAGGGGCTTGGCCGTCAATTCTGTGACGCGGCCGCCGCCGGTGGCGGCACCGTCAATGCCCCGGCAGTAATCCGCCTTGACCAGGTGAATGGTGGGATCGTCTAAAGGTTTCGCCAGTCGGTCAACCCACGTCGGTTCCAGGGAGGTGACATCGGCGTCGAGGAAAACAACCACTTCGCCGCGCGCCACTTTTACCCCGCGCCACAAAGCCTCACCCTTGCCGGGACGCACCGCAATAGCCGGGGCTATCTCGCGCCAGTTAAAAACGCGCGCTCCCGCGGCACCAGCAACCCGCGTTGTGTCGTCGGCGGAGTCGGAATCGACCACGATGACTTCGTCGGCGCACGATTGAAGGCAAGCTTCGACGACACCTCCCACCGTCGATTCCTCGTTAAGGGCCGGAACCACCACGGAAACAGTTCCGCTCACGCCAACCCCCGGGTTGTGTCGGCCGGTGCCCACTGCCCAGCGATGGCTGCGGTCATACGGATGACGTCGATAGTTTCTTCCACTTCGTGGGCGCGAAACAGCGCTACACCGCGCGCAGCGCACCACGCCGTGGCTGCGAGCGTGCCGGGGACACGCCCGTCCACCGGCCGGTTGAGTGTTTCACCGACAAAATCCTTGTTGCTCAGCGCCATCAGCACCGGCCAGCCGGTGGCCACGAGCTCGTCGACACGGCGCAGAATTTCGAGGCCGTGAAAAGTGTTTTTGCCGAAGTCGTGGGCCGGGTCGATAAAAACCATGTCCTGACGTGCCCCGAGAGACACCGCCCGTTCCGCCAAAGCCGTGGTCTCGCGGATGATGTCGGCGACAACGTCGTCGAAATGCACCCTGTAGGGCCTGGTACGTGGGGAGATGCCGCCTGTGTGCGAGCAAACGTAACCCACCCCGTAGTGGCCGGCAACCTCAACCAACTCCGGGTCGTAGCCCGCCCACGTGTCGTTGATTAAGTCGGCGCCAGCCGCGATGGCTTCATCGGCCACGCTGGCGCGCCAGGTATCTACGGAAATACTCACATGAGGATGGCGCTGACGCAGGGCGCGGATCAGCGGAACAACCCGCTCGATTTCTTCTTCCGGGCTGACGTGCTCGCCCGGGCCCGCTTTGACTCCGCCGATGTCGACGATTTGCGCGCCTTGGGCGATGACCTGCCCCGCCCGCTCAAGCGCCTTTTGCGCGGCGAAGGTCGCTCCCTTGTCGTAGAAAGAATCTGGGGTGCGGTTGACTATCGCCATGACGTGGGCAGGCACTTAATTGACGTCCCCTTCAGCGCGGCGGCTGTTCAAGCGTTGGTCCGTCATCACGCGGTGCTTTTCCATGATGTAGTCGACCGCTTCCGCAACGGAGTCGGTGACCAAAAACAGCTCATCGTCGCCCGGGGAGATAAGTCCACGGCCGAGCAGCTCGCTGCGGATCCAAGCTACTAATCCGCCCCAGAACTCGGCACCGATCAGCACCATCGGAAAATTTGTTACCTTGCCTGTTTGCACCATGACCAGCATCTCAAAAACCTCATCGAGGGTGCCGAAACCGCCGGGCAGAGAAATGAAAGCCTGTGAGTACTTCAAAAACATTGTTTTACGGGCGAAGAAGTAGCGAAAGTTCAATCCCAGATCGACCCACTCGTTGAGGCCCTGCTCGAAGGGCAGCTCGATGCCCAAACCAACCGAGATGCCACCGGCGTTATGCGCGCCGCGGTTCGGCCCTTCCATCAAACCGGGCCCGCCGCCAGTAATCACCGCGTAGCCGGCTTTGACCAGTGCCTCCCCGAGTTCGCATGCCAGGTCGTACTCAGGGGTGCCTTCGCCCAGCCGCGCCGAACCAAAGACGGTGACTGCCTTGGGCAAGTCACTTAAAGCGTCGAAGCCGGCGACGAACTCCGACTGGATGCGCATTACCCGCCATGGGTCGGCGTGCTTCCAATCGTGGTCGCTGCTTCCCAAAGACTCAAGCAGTCGTTGGTCGTGCGTGGAGGTCTGCTTCTTTTCCGAACGAAGCATCAGCGGGCCTCGCAGTTTGCGGTCGCGGTCGGGCCGGGGTGATTTGTGAAGCGCCAAAGTGATTTCCGTGCTTTCTTTCTCTGTAGTGTTGGTCGGGGTTTGTTGGCTTGTGTTTATGCGTCGTTGTCCTCGCCGGCCAGGTAGGCATTGAGGATGTGCGCAACCGTGCGGATCTGGTCGACGGGGCACTGCTCATCTTTCTTATGGGCAAAGCCGGGGTCACCAGCCCCGAAGTTGACGGCCGGAATTCCCAGGCTAGAAAACCGGGCCACGTCCGTCCATCCGAACTTGCCACGGTAGTCACCGCCCACGGCCGCCACGAGGCCTGCGGCGACGGGGTTATCTAGGCCCGGCATCGCCGCCGGTGCAATATCGTCGTAAACCAGTTCAAGGCCTTCCTCCAGCGCGAGGGTTTCTTCCAGGTGTGCCTTGGCCTTGTCAATACTGCGGTCGGGCGCGTAGCGGAAGTTGATGATTAGCTGCGCTTTATCCGGGATTGTGTTGGTGGCCACGAAACCGCTGAGGCCGACGACATTGAGGCCTTCGCGGTATTTACAGCCGGCTATTTCAACGCTGCGGGGTTCGTAGGCTGCGACCCTGGTCATGACTCCGGCGAGGTGGTGGGCGGCGTTGTCTCCTAGCCAACTGCGTGCCGAGTGGGCGCGGGTGCCGTGGGCGTTGACTAATACGCGGATGGAGCCCTGGCAGCCCGCTTCGATCATCGCGCCGGAGGGCTCCCCCAGAAGCGCAATGTCGCCTTGTAGCAGCGCTGGGTGGTCACGCTCAAGCAGATACAGGCCGTTGTACTCTGAGGAGACTTCCTCGGCCTCGTACGCGATCATGGTCAGATCGAAGGGGCTGGCCCCAGATGAAGCGAAGCGCGCGAAAGCCGACAGGTAGCAGGCCAGTCCAGATTTCATGTCCACTGCCCCGCAGCCGTAGAGGATGTCTCCGACGAAGTGGTGCGGGGTGTTTTCTGCCAGCGGCACGGTGTCGATGTGGCCGGCAAGCACGACGCGGCGCTCACGCCCGAAGTGGGTGCGTGCGACGATCGTGTTGTTTTTGCGGATCAGCTCAATCTCGCCTGCGGCGTCGAGAGCGCCCAGCGCGTCATAGATCGCGTCGGCGATTTCTTTTTCGTGGTGCGAGGGCGATTCAATGTCGATCAGCGCCGCGGTGAGATCAACTGGATCTGCAAACAAATCTAAGGTAGCCACACGGCCAATCCTAACCAGACCCGCCCGTTATGATGAGCGCATGACGCAGCTTCTTACGCTTGCAGCCGTGGCCACAGGTATCGCGAACATCGCGGCGGACGGCACGGTGTTGGACTCTTGGTATCCCGCGCCCGAATTGGTGGAGGACGCATCTTTGCTTGTCGACGCCACCGAGCGAGTCTCCGCCCGCGACCTCGACGACAAGTTCCTCAGCTTGATCGGCATGGACCGCGACCGTCAGGTCGAGTTGGTTCCAGTTCGCACCACCATTACCGACCTGTCGGTTCCGCCGCGCGACGCGCACGACGTCTTTTTGCGTTTGCACCTTCTGTCGCACCGGCTGGTGCGCCCCCATGAGGTAAACATGGACGACTGCCTCGACAGGTTAGTGCCGGTGGTGTGGACCAATAAAGGCCCGTGCCTGCCCGATAATTTCGAGTGGTTGCGTGGCACTTTGCGTGCCCGCGGCCAAATTCACGTCTACGGGATCGAGCGTTTGCCGCGCATGGTTGACTACGTCGTGCCCACCGGCGTGACTATTGCCGAGGCTGAGCGTGTGCGTTTAGGTGCCTACCTGGCACCGGGTACCTCGGTGATGCGTGAAGGCTATGTGTCGTGGAACAGCGGCTCGCTTGGCCCGGCGCGCATTGAGGGACGTTTGTCTTCCGCGGTGACCATCGGTGAGGGAACCGACGTTGCCCTGTCCGCCACTGTTATGGCGGGGCGCGAAGACGGGCATAATCGGGTCGCGCTGAGAATCGGCCGTGACTGCATTTTGCACCCGTCTTCCGGCCTCATTGGGGTTGATTTGGGTGATCGCTGCGAAATTGGGATGAATGTCATGCTAGAGCCCGGCACTGCGCTTTTCGACGCCCGCAGCGGCGACATTGTCCACGCCCGTGACATTGCAGGTCAAAGCGACATTTCTGTGGCTAATGAGCCGCATTTTGCCTGCCCGGTCGTGCGCTCTCGTTGAGGGGATAAGCACTTTGCGCCACCGATGAGTCTTTGTATTGTGGCGGTTATTACAGTAAAGCCATGTCTTTTCCCCCCGCAGCCGCAGTCCAGGCTTCGCCCGGCCTGCGCCAAGACCTCAAAACTCGCCACTTGACCATGATGGGTCTTGGCTCCGCCATCGGCGCCGGCCTGTTTCTTGGCACTGGTGTGGGTATTCAAGCCGCTGGCCCGGCCGTCGTTCTCGCCTATCTCGTCGCGGGTTTCATCACCGTGTGCGTCATGCAGATGCTCGCCGAGATGGTCGCAGCCCGACCCTCCTCCGGCACCTTTTCGACCTATGCTGAGCAGGCCTTTGGCCGTTGGGCGGGCTTCGCCGTCGGCTGGCTGTACTGGTTTATGATGGTGATGATCATGGCGGTGGAGATCACCGGCGCCTCCGGCATTATCGCCGGCTGGTTCGGTCTTTCCCCGTGGATTCCCGCCTTGGCGGCGATTGTGGTCTTTACCGTTATCAACTTTGCTGCGGTGCGCAACTACGGCGAGTTTGAGTTCTGGTTTGCTCTCATCAAGGTCGCCGTCATTATCGGCTTCCTAGTTCTCGGCACCCTTTTATGGCTGGGGCTGCTTCCCGCCTCGGGCTTTGTGGGCTTGAGCAACGTCTCCGAAGTCGGCTTCATCCCGAACGGCTGGGGTGGCGTGGCTACCGCCTTGCTCGCTGTCGCTTTCGCCTTCGGCGGCATAGAAATGGTCACTATCGCCGCGGCTGAATCTGAGCACCCTGAGACTGCGGTCCACTCAGCAATCCGCTCGATCTTGTGGCGTATTGGCATCTTCTACGTCGGCTCTGTGGTGCTAATCGCCTTGCTTTTGCCCTATGAGCAAATCGGTGGAGCGGCAGACGCCTCCGGCTCCCCGTTTACCGCGGTATTGCATCTGGCGAACATCCCTGGCGCGGTCGGCGTCATGGAGGCCGTCATCGTCGTCGCGCTGCTCTCGGCGTGCAATACGCAGATCTACGGCACCTCACGTTTCTTGCACAATCTCGCTGAGCGTGGCGACGCGCCCGGCTTCTTCCGGGCCACCGACTCCCGCGGCGTGCCGCTGCGCGGTGTTGTTGTGTCCGTGATCTTTGGTTTCATTGCGGTTGCTTTGCAGTATTGGAACCCGCCGGGCCTTCTTGCCTTCCTCCTTAACGCAGTCGGAGGCTGCCTGGTCGTGATTTGGCTGGTTGTGTCCTTTTCCTTCCTGCGTTTACATCCGCACCTGGTTCGCGGCGGTGAGCTCACGCACGTGCGGATGTGGGCGCCGCAATACCTGCCGTGGGTAACAATCGGCCTGATTGTGGCCCTTGTTGCTTTGATGGCCACCACTGAAAGCGGCCGCGATCAGATCCTGGCCGTTACCGTGGTTGTCGGCGTGATTACCGCGCTCGGTGTCATCTTCACGCGCCGAGCCGCTGGTCATACCGCAGCTTCTGACACCACAACTTTCAACACTGTTTCAGAAAGGAAAGCTTAAATGAGCTCCGCAGCCTCCTCCCGGACGCAGGCAGGCGACGCCTCCCTGGGGACCGGTTTGAAAGACCGACACCTGACACTGATGGGCCTGGGCATGTCGGTCGGCGCTGGTCTCTTTCTCGGCGTTGGTGCGGGCATCCGTGCCGCCGGGCCTGCGATCATCCTCGCTTACGCTATTGCTGGTCTCGTGGTCATCGCCGTGATGCGAATGCTCGGCGAAATGGCCGCCGCGCGACCCTCCTCGGGTTCCTTCGCCACCTACGGCCGGCAGGCCTTTGGCCATTGGGCTGGTTTTTTGCTGGGTTGGCTTTACTGGTTTTTGCTCATCATGGTTGGTGGCGTTGAGATCACCGGCTCCTCGCAGATCATTGCCGGATGGTTCAATATCTCTCCGTGGATCCCGGCTTTGGTGAGCGTAGTTTTCTTCGCTGCGATCAACCTCGCCCAGGTCAAGGGCTTCGGTGAGTTTGAGTATTGGTTCGCGATGATCAAAATTGTGGTCATTATTGGTTTTTTGGTGATTGGTTCGCTGTTGTGGCTCGGTGTGCTGCCGGCCTCCGACTTCGTCGGGTTTACCAACATTCAGGACTCTGGCTTTGCACCTCATGGCATTACCGGCATCGGTGCGGGGTTGCTTGCTGTCGCCTTCGCCTTCGGCGGTATCGAGGTGGTCACTATCGCGGCGGCGGAGTCCGCCAACCCGGCCAAGGCTGTGCTGCGCGCGGTCAATTCGATTATTTGGCGCATCGCCGTTTTCTACATCGGTTCCGTGCTGATCATCATTTTGCTCATGCCTTATGAGACGATCTCTGGGGCTGATACCGCCGCCGATTCCCCGTTTTCTCATGTGTTGGAATCTGCGAACATCCCGGGTGCGGCGGCCTTCATGGAGGTCATTATTGTGCTCGCTCTTTTGTCAGCCTTCAATGCGCAAATCTACGGCACCTCCCGGATGGCGTACCAGCTCGCCAAGGACGGCGATGCCCCGGCGTGGCTGGGCAAGGTGGGCAAAGACGCTGTTCCGCGCAACGCCGTGCTTGTGTCGGTCTTTTTCGCCTTCGTCGCCGTCGGCTTGCAGTCCTGGAACCCGCCGGGGCTCATCGACTTCCTCATGAACGCAGTGGGTGGCTGCCTTGTTGTGATGTGGATCATGACCGTGCTTAGCTTCATCAAACTGCACCCAGAGCTGCAGGCGGGCGGAGAAAACAAGGCTTTGAAAGTGAGCTCAAGGTGGATTCCGTGGGCCACGCTGGCCGCTTTGCTTGGGTTGACGCTTTTGATGCTTAGTGACGCCTCCACCCGCAACCAGATCTTTTCCGTTGTTGCCCTGTCTGCGGTGCTGATCTTTGTATCATTCCTCACACGAGGCCTCTCCGGTGCTAACCGGTCGGATCGTCTAGGCTAACGGGCATGACAACTGCGATCGCCCGTGGCATTGCCACTGTTACTCACGACGGTACTGTTCTTGACGTTTGGTTCCCCGCTCCGAAACTGGGGGAGCCGGTCAGCGCCAACGGAACTAATCGTTTGGAGGAGGCTGATTCCCGCTTTGCGCACCTTGTCGGCCCCGACGAGGACCGTGGCGTCGCCCGGGTCGCAGTTGAGACATCGATCGCGGATTTGGATCAGCCGGCGATCGACGCCTACGACGTCTACTTGCGCCTGCACCTTTTGTCCCACCGGTTGATTAAGCCGCACGACGCCAACATGGACGGCGTGTTCGGACTTTTGGCCAACGTGGTGTGGACCAATTACGGCCCGTGTGCTGTTTCTGATTTCCAGATGACCCGCAGCAAGCTTGCCGCCAAGGGCCCGGTCGTGGTCTTTTCGGTGGATAAGTTTCCCCGGATGGTCGACTATGTTGTGCCCTCCGGTGTGCGCATTGGTGACGCTGACCGCATCCGCCTCGGCGCCTACCTTGCTGAGGGCACGACCGTCATGCACGAAGGTTTCGTCAATTTCAACGCGGGCACCTTGGGCTCCAGCATGGTCGAAGGTCGCATTTCCGCCGGTGTCACCGTGGGAGACGGTACGGACATCGGCGGCGGCGCCTCAATCATGGGCACTCTCTCCGGTGGCGGTAAGGAGACTATCTCCTTGGGCAAACGCTGCCTCCTCGGCGCCAACTCAGGCATCGGCATTTCGCTTGGCGACGACTCCATTGTCGAGGCCGGCCTCTACGTCACTGCCGGCACCAAAGTCACCCTTACCCCCGAAGTCGCCGCTGTTTTAGGGAAAACACCCGGCGCTGAGATCAAAGCTGTTGAACTCTCCGGCGTCAATGGCTTGCAGTACCGCCGCAACTCTCTCACTGGCGCGGTGGAAGTCGTCGCCGCCAAGGGCATTGAGCTCAACGAGGCTTTGCACAAAAACTAGGGCCGCGACCAACGGCGAAAGGCGCGACCTTACCTTAACCAGGGGTCGCGCCTGTTTGTTTGTTCAACTGGAGAGTGCGGGTTTTGGCAGCGCAGATTTATTGCTGGCGTGTTTCCAGGGGTGGGACCTTCGGTTTGGAAAAGGCCCAAAACTTGTTCACCAAAAAGTTCACCGGCATAGCGATGAGCGTGGACAAAAGCTGCGCCCAATAAGACTTGGTGCGAAGCCCCGTCGAACCATCGAAGATATGCTCCGGCAAAGAAAGCGGAGAAGTCTCGTTCATAAATAGAGTGAGGAAAACCAACGAAACGACGAAGGCAGCTAAGCCTGTGGCGAGGAAGGGGAGAAAACCCTTCAACCAAGGTTTCTGCGGAATCCGGCGGAAAGTCCAGGAGCGGTTGAGTTGGTAGTTCCACACGTTCGCCAGCAAAAAGGCGACCGTGGCCATGACGTGGTACCACCTCACGTTGAAGCGGGTGTTCAAAAGGTTAAAAAACACGTCCGCTTCGTGGAGGGAGAAACTGTAGTCGAGCAGTTTCTTCACCAACAAAAACACCAGGAGATTGACCACGACCCCGGAGCCGCCAACGATGCCGAACTTGATGAACTCACGGAATCCGATGAAAATCCTCGCGGAAAGGGAGGGAGCGGCAAGCTGCTGCAGCCCCACCACGGTTTTCCGGGCGACATCGGGGGTCGGACCAGTTGAGCTCACACGCCACTTCCTCGCTCGGGCCTTCAACGACTACGGACAGCCGAGTTTAGTCGCACAACGGGTCAGAGCCTAAACAGCTAGCCGCTCGGCGGCGGCTGCGATGTGTGCGTCGGTGGCTGTCAGAGCAATGCGCACGTACCCCTCGCCTGCTGGGCCGTAGAAGTCTCCGGGGGCGGCGAGGATGCCGCGCTCAGCGAGCCACAGCATGATTTCGCGGGAGGTGTTCGTCTCCTCGCGCCGCGCCCACAAATACAAACCGGCCTCAGAGTCGTCGATGGCAAAGCCGGCGGCAAGCAGTGCTTTAAGCATCACGGCGCGGCGGTTGGCGTAGGTAAGACGTTGGAGCTGTTCGTGCGTGTCTGCAGCTAAAGCGGCGACCATAGCGTGCTGCACCGGGCCAGGGACCATGAGTCCGGCATGTTTGCGGGCCAAAAGCAGCTCTTGGATGAGATCTTCGTCGCCGGCGATGAACCCTGCGCGGTACGAAGCCAAATTCGACGTTTTGGACAGCGACTGCAAGCACAACAGGTTCGTGTTGTCTCCATCGGTCACGCGCGGATCCAAAATGGATACCGGCTGCGCTGACCAGTGTAGCCCCATGTAGCACTCGTCGGAGGCGATGATCGCGCCCGTCTCGCGCGCAAACTCAACCCAGCGACGCATCTCATCGATGGTGCGCACCCGCCCGGTCGGGTTCGACGGCGAGTTTAGAAAAACAAGGTTTGCGCCTTCGACGGGTTCGTCGGAGCGTACCACTTCCGCCCCGGCGATCATGGCGCCGACCTCGTATGTCGGGTACGCCACCTCAGGAATCACCACGGTGGCTTCGCTGCCCCGCACGCCCAAGGTGGTGGGCAACCAAGCGATTGCTTCCTTGGTGCCCACCACTGGCAGCACGCATTGCTCGCTGAGGCCCGCCGCGTTGTAGCGGCGCTCGAGGGCGGTCACGATGGCGCTGCGAAGCTCGGGCGTTCCTGCGGTCTGCGGGTAGCCGGGCGCCGAACCGTTTTCAGCGAGGGCGAGTTGAATTGACGGGTCAACAGCATCGACAGGTGTGCCCACCGACAGGTCGATCAGACCGTCGGGGTGCTGCGCGGCCTTGGCCTTGATATCCGCGATGGTGTCCCACGGAAAATCGGGTAGCTGCTGCCCCAGCGGCGTCCGGTTAAAACTTGCCGACATGAAGCTTGCCTCCTCGTGTCGCGTCTTTTCGGTCTAGTCTTGGTTCTGCGGCGGCAATGCAGCGACAAATGGGTGGTCAAAGTCGAGCGGGCCGGTCTTAGCGGCCCCGCCCGGGGAGCCAAGATCATCGAAAAAGCCGACGTTCGCGTCGTAGTATTCACTCCACTCGTCGGGCGTGTCGTCTTCGTAAAAGATAGCCTCCACGGGGCAGGCGGGCTCGCAGGCACCGCAGTCCACACACTCGTCGGGGTGGATGTAGAGCATGCGCTTGCCCTCGTAGATGCAGTCGACCGGACATTCCTCTACACAGCTTCGGTCCAGTACGTCCACGCAGGGTTGGGCAATCACGTAAGTCATGATCGTCATTATGTCACTTGGACGAAAAGGCTGGCCACATACCACCCATTACCCCGGCGATGAACAACATAACGGTGAAAATATGTACCGGCACCAGCATGAAACCGGTGGAGGGCAGGGCGAACATCAGAATAAAAAACAAGGAGCTCCACACCGCAACAGGGATAAGCGCAACGGCCGGGTTAGGGCTCCACAGCCGCGCCGTGCGTGTCAAAACGAGGTTGAAAATCGCCGCCGCCGCAATCGTGACAGGAAAAGGCATGCCGAACAACGTCGCGTTGAGATACACCAGCTCTAAAAGAATCGACACCGCCGCCCCAATGCTCAACCATACGATGCCGCCGACAGCTTCCGCGCGGGAGAAGTCATCGCGCACGACCGGTGTGCTCATAAAGCGATCCCGTCCAAAAGCCCCGCGCCCGGGCGAAGCGGTTGCCCTGCCCCGCTGCGGTAGTGCTCACGTCGCGTAATTACCTGCGTAATCAGGTTCGACAAGGCATAAGTGGTGGGATCGCCCCCACCAATGATGACTTGGGTCGCGTGCGCCCGCATGGCCTCAACCTTAGCGCTGTAGGCTTCATCGTCGAGTGCGACGAAAGTGTCGGTCGCGTCGACAGCATCGAGTTCTCCCGGGGCAGGCATGCTCCAACCTTCAGGCGCGACAGGAGGCAGGTTGCCTTCAAGCTCGCTGCGCAGCCGCGCCGCCCACACCAGGCGCGGCACGCCAGTTTTCTCGGCAGCCAGATGCGCGATCTCATGCGCCCGGATGTGATCGGGGTGCCCATAACCACCGTGAGGGTCATAGGTGATCACCAGGTGCGGGCGTTCGGCTTCAAAGATGCTCACAAGCTCATCGACGCTTTCCTGGCCCCCGTTGACGAAAGCTCGCGGGTTCGCACTGGCGGTGGAACCGGCCATGCCGCTGTCGCGGTAGTGGCCCGCCCCGCCCAGGAAAACACCCCGCACCCCAAGTATTTCGAGGGAGCGGGCGAGCTCACTGATCCGGTAACCGCCGAGCTGATCGGCCTGATCCACCACGAGTTGCTGGTAGCGCTGCCCAATTACCTCACCTTCCTCACCAAGGGTGCAGGTAACCACGAGGACATCGGCCCCTCGACGCGCCATGTCCGCCAAGGCGCCTCCCGTCGAGATCGCCTCGTCGTCGGGGTGGGCGTGGACAGCCACGACCCGGTAGCCGCTTAAATCGCTTTGCCGCGTCATTTCACTTCGCGTCCTTTCCTGTCGGGGATGATGGCACTGCGCCAAGTCGCCGCCGTAGACACTCCCCCAGGCCACGCGGTCAACATGGGGTGGGGGCCAACGATACCGTCTGTCAAAGCGCGCAGACGCTTCTCAGTCAACAGCGCCACCCACACCACGTTCGCTTCCAAGGCGGCATCAGCTTCCTCACGCGCTTTGCCCCCCGGTATCTCACCAGTGAGGATCCGCTCCGCGAGTTCTTCTGTCTCCGGGGTACACAAACCGGAGAGGTTCCCGGCGCGGTAGGTGTCTGGCTGGCAGTACAATTCGCCGGCGATCGCAGGTGACGCACCGCGGCGCACCCGCCAGTTCACCACCATGTCGAGCTCGCCAGCGGGCAAATCTTGAGCGCTAATACGGTAAAAATCGGTGGTAATTACCTGCGCGGACACGCCGCGTGAAGCAAGCAGATCCACCAATGAGCGCGCCGCCGCAGCAGCGTGCGGGTCGGCCGGATCGACGCCGACGCGCAGGGGCCGAATCTCATGGGAGGCGGCGGCGAGTGTTGCCGGGGCCGCAGCACTCGCCGGACGGTGAGGCGCGATAGTCACATCAGTGCTGCGGCGCGCGGCAACGCGGGCGAGCAAGGCGACGTCGATAAGCGAGCGCAGCTCCTCGCGCGCCTCGACGGTGCCCAGCAGCGGTGAGGTAGTGGACAAAGTGATGCCAAGGTCGCGGGGGGCGTCGTAAAGCTGCGTTTGCACACCCGGCACCAGACCGACCACAGTCGAGGTAGTCTCCTGTGGCACCATATCGACGAAGGAAAGCTGGCCCACACGCAACTGCCCCGCGATCTGGGTAGTGTCTTGAACCCCAACAAGGGTCAAAATGTCTAGCTTGGCCGGGTTAGCGCCCCAAAAACGGTCGTTGCGGTTCAAAGTGATCGTGCTGCGGCCGCGATCGACGTTGACCACCATGAACCGACCTGCCGAGGCCGGAATGTCATCGCTGAGAGCCGTGGCGAAATCGGCTGCGTCCGGGCTAAAAAGGTGTGCCGGAAGAAGGTGGGAAAACAACACGCGCCACTCGGCGACCAAGGCCCGAAAGTCCACGTCGACAACCTTGCCCCCGGGACCGGAGACACGCACGTTGCTTATCGCACGGTAACCGGAAGGATCCACCACAGAAGGGGTGGCCGACATACCGCGCCACAGATAGGTGAAATCCGCCCCCGTAATCGGGGTGCCGTCAGACCACTGCGCTTCATCCGCGATGACATAACGCACTGTCATCGCAACGTCCTCCGACGGTGAGGTGGGAAGAACCGTGGCCACCTCGATCACGTCGGCATTACGCTTGCCATCCACGAAAGCGCTGGGAAGCACGAGATCGGCGATAGACTCCACGACCTCCGACTCATCGGCGGCCAAGTGCGGGTTGAGCCCGTTGCGCAACGGATCCACACCCACCTGCACCTGGGTGCGGGTGCCGCCGGAAGGAGCAAGTGGCCGCGTGGCCTCGGTGGAGGTTTCCTCCGGCTGCTCCTCCACCAAAGGTGGAGGCCCGGGATTAGCCGCACACGAGGCAACTAGAGCGCAGGAAGCAAGCAAAGCCGCGAAACGCCGACGCACCATAGCGGTGCGGCGGGTGCGCGACTTTGTCAATCGGGGAATCATCCCCTGGAATATTACTTATTCTTCTGCTTCTGCCGAGAGCGGGCCCGGCCACGTTCCGTGGAGTTGAGGATGATTTTGCGCACACGCATTGCCTCGGGGGCGACCTCGACACACTCATCTTCGTCGCAGAACTCGATGGCTTCATCGAGAGACAGCGTGCGGGCCTTCGACAAAGTAACCGTGGTGTCAGCCGAAGCTGCACGCATGTTGGTCAGCTTCTTTTCCTTAGTGATGTTGACATCCATGTCCTCGTCACGGCTGTTAGCTCCGACGACCATGCCCTCGTAAGTCTCTGCGCCTGGCTCGACGAAGAACTCGCCGCGATCAGACAACTGCTGCAGCGCATAAGCGGTGACTTGGCCGGAGCGGTCGGCCACCAACGAGCCTGTTGGACGGCCCTTGATTTCGCCGGCCCATAAACGGTGCTCAATTGAGTAGGAGTTGGCAATTCCCGCGCCACGGGTTTCGGTGAGGAAGGTTGTGCGGAAACCGATCAGGCCGCGGGAGGGCACATCAAATTCCATCCGCACCCAGTCTCCAGAGCCAGCGTTGCTCATCGCGGTCATTTGACCCTTGCGGTTGGCCAGCAGTTGCGTGACAGCACCTTGGTGTTCGGAAGGCACGTCGATGACCATGTGATCAAAAGGCTCGTAAGTTTTCCCGTCGATCTCCTTGGTCACCACCTGGGGTTTGCCCACGGTCAGTTCGAAGCCCTCACGGCGCATCGTCTCAATCAAGACGGTCAGCGCCATCTCGCCGCGCCCCTGCACCTCCCAGGCATCGGGGCGCTCGGTCGGCAGAACCTTGATTGACACGTTGCCGATTAACTCCTGGTCCAAGCGGGCCTTAATCATGCGGGCGGTGAGTTTGTCTCCGCCGTTGCGGCCAGCCATCGGGGAAGTGTTGACGCCGATAGTCATGGAAATTGCCGGGTCATCGACCGTAATGCGCGGCAGCGGCTCCACATTGTCCGGGTGAGTGAGGGTATCGCCGATCATAATTTCGTCGATACCGGAGACTGCTGCGATATCGCCGGCGATGACCTCACCTGTGGCCGGTACGCGGTCAAGGCCCTGCGTGACAAGCAATTCGGCAATCTTGACGTTTTTGACGTGCTGCTCGCCCTCGGCGTCGTAATGCACCCAAGCGACATTGTCACCCTTTTTCACCGCACCGCGGTAGACGCGAATCAACGCGATGCGACCAAGGAAGGACGAGGAGTCCAGGTTGGTCACCTGCGCCTGGAAAGGCGCATCGATGTCGGCGGAAGGCTCGGGCAAAACCTCATAGATGACATCGAACAGCGCCTGCAGGTCCTCGTTGTCTGGCAGCTCGCCGTCGCCGGGGTTTTCCAGGGAGGCGCGGCCAGCGCGACCGGAGGTGTAGAGCACCGGCAGCTCCAACAGGTTCTCCGCGGCCTCCGCAGCCTCCGGGTCTTCCAGGCTGGCGCCGAGCTCCAAAAGCAAGTCTTGAGCTTCTTCGACGACAGCGTCGATGCGGGCATCGGGACGGTCGGTCTTGTTCACGCAGATGATGACGGGCTTTTTCGCCTCGAGGGCTTTGCCCAGGACAAAGCGGGTTTGGGGAAGGGGGCCTTCGGAAGCGTCGATAAGCAGCACGACGCCGTCGACCATGGACAGACCGCGCTCGACCTCGCCGCCGAAGTCGGCGTGGCCGGGGGTGTCGATGACGTTGATGACTAGATCGCGGCCGTCCTTGCCCTGGCCAGCGCGGCGGATGGCGGTGTTTTTGGCAAGGATGGTGATGCCGCGTTCGGATTCAAGCTCGCCGGAGTCCATGACACGGTCACCGTGTTCGCCGTGGTCGCTGAACACACCTGACTGCTCCAGCATGGCGTTGACGAGGGTGGTTTTTCCGTGGTCAACGTGCGCCACAATGGCCACGTTGCGAAATTCAGGATGCGACACTGATTCGCTGCTCCTTTAAGCATCTATTGCATTGGGGGTTAAGAACGTCTAAACCCTACCCTTTAGAGGACCTACACGCACTTTCGTGCGTACGCTCTTGTCCACGCGGTCGCAGCTGAAGTTATTTCACTTGACGCTTTCAAAACTGCGACTAATGTGACAAGAGTTAATTAGGTCAACTTAAGTGAATCAAGCCTATTTTTGTGTCACCGAACACACCCGGACAAGCAAGGACTACACCGTGCCCCTCAGCCTCACCCGCCTGAAGAAAGCCGCGGCACTCGCCGTGACCATCGCACCCCTTACCTTCGCAGCACTTGCTGCACCGACCGCCACCGCCCAATCTGCACAGTCCTCCGACTTCGCCGACCACCTCGGCCGCCCCACCCCCATGGTGATGCAACAGCTAGACACCTTCACCCACCAGCCGTGGGTACCGCCAGAAATTTCCCAGGCACTGCGCACCGCGGTCGATTTCTACGCTGGCCGCGGAGCACTCGGCGGTCCCGCCCTGCCGGAAAACGGGCCCGCGATCAATCAATTCATCTGGCCTACCGTCGCCCTCAACTGCATCGGCCCTACACAGCATTCAACCGGCTCCGCCATCGCCGTGCCCGGACCGGCAGACATCCCCCTGCCCGGCGTTCCCGCAGGCCACGCCGGTTTCGTTTTCACCGCACTGGGCACCCCCGGTGCCGCGAAGAAGCAAGGGAGGATGCACGCATACTGGCTCAATCTATCCAATGGACGCGCCGGCGTAACGCCTTTAGATAACAAAGGGATAAACCCGACAGGACCAGCAACCCTGTCCGGTGTAGCCAACACTGGGCCGGGCCACGTCATCGCCGTCATCGGCGGAAACGTGCGCACCACTGCGAAAGTCTGTTCCTTCGCCCCGACCGCCGCTAGTTTCAACGTGAGGTAATCATGAGCCCTGATCTGCACCCGGTGAAGCAGGAGACTTTTGACACAACGTCGAACATCAACACCGACCCCAAGGGATTCCTGCGCGAAGTCGACACGTTCAAAATCACCGACTTCGGCCTTTACATGGCGCGCGGGGCAAATCACGAGAAGTTTGGCTACCTGGAGAGTTGGTTGCTACCCGAGCTGGGCCTTCGCGCCAACATCTTCCACTTTCGCGAGGGTGTCGAGGTGGCCCAAGACTTCTACTTCGATGTCGCTGACATCGACGTCGAAGGCGACGTGTGGCGCACCCGCGATCTCTACGTCGATCTCGTCTCTTTGACCGGCTCTCCCATCGACGTCCTCGATATCGACGAACTGGCCGCCGCCACGTCCGCCGGATTGATCAGCGCAGAGGAGGCCGAAAAGGCCATTGACGTGACCCTCAACGCCGTTGAGGGCATCACCCGCCATGACGATGACGCGATGGAGTGGCTGCGCACCCTAGGCATCGAACTTACTTGGGCGAAGGAAGTGGAGCTTACCCCCGTCGGTTAACCCCGATGGTTGACCTCCACACCTTACGCCACTTCGGCCACCTGCCTCACTGGTGGTCGTATTTTTATGCAATTTTTCGCACTAAAAAATTCACCAAGTTTTAACCTCTTCGTCAATTCCACGTCGATTTCTTCGTGACGGTTGACACAAATAAGCTAAGTTTCTTATGAAACGCTCAATCAGAAAGGATCCGTTTATGAAACACCGTCTCAGGACCGCCGCCCTGGTTGGTATCTCCGCCTTGTCTTTGACCCTTGCCTCCTGCGCCAACGACGGCAGCTCCGATGCAAGCTCGAACGCAGGGTCGCAGGCAAACTCCAGCGACGCCAAAAACTCACAGGCAAGCGGCGGTCTCGAGGTCAAACCAGCCGGTGACTACAACCCACTGGAGCGCGATCAGATCCAAGACGGCGGCGAGCTGACCCTGGCCACCACCGAGATGGCCGAGCAGCAAAACATCTTCCACGCCAACATGAACCGCTACACGCGCGACGTGTGGACGAAGTACAATCCGCAGCTTTCGCTTTTCGACGGCGACGGAACCTGGCACCCCAACCCCGCCTACCTCACTGAGGTATCGGACGAAGAAGTCGACGGCAAAACCCAGGTGACCTACACCATCCACCCGGACGCCACCTACAACGACGGCACCCCCATCGACTGGAAGGCCTTCGAGAACACCTGGAAGTTCAACAACGGCACCATGGAAGGCGTCCAGGTCAACTCCACCGACGGCTACGAGCTAATCGAGTCTGTGGAAATGGGCGACGACGACAAAACCGCTGTAGTCACTTTCAAGCAGGGCTACCCCTGGTGGCAGGGATTGTTCGGCGAGCTGGTTCCGCCGCAAATCCAAGACGCTGACACCTTCATGAACGCCTACATCAAGCAAGTCCACCCCGAGTGGGGCGCCGGCCCGATGAAGGTTGAAAACTTCGACCCGAACGGCGGCACCGTCACTTTCGTGCGCAACGAAAAGTGGTGGGGTGAGCCAGCCAAGCTGGACAAGATCACGCTGCGCGCCATGGAGGACCAAGCCTCGCTCAACGCCTTCCGCGCCGGCGAGATCGACGCAACCGGCATCGGCTCCCGCGACCGCTACAACACCGCCAAGGAGATGGGTGACGCCGTAGATCTGCGCGCCGCCTTGCGCCCCTCGACCTTCCTCATGACCATCAACTCCACCGCCCCCGGGTTGGAGGACAAGAAGGTTCGCGAGGCGATCATGCGCGGCATCGACCGCGAGCAGCTCGCCGCGATCCGCTTCCAGGGCCTCGACTACACCGAGGACCTGCCCGGTTCCTTCACCCTGTTCCAGACCCAGGACGGCTACCAGGACAGCTTCGGCTCCGTGATCCAGTACGACCAGGAAAAGTCGAAGGCCCTCTTTGAGGAAGCTGGCTACACCATGGGCGATGACGGCATCTACGCCAAGGACGGCCAGTCACTGTCGGTGCGCTACGTCACCCTCGGTGACTCGCCGATGGTTCAGGCGACCACCTCAGCGATCCAGGCAATGCTCAAGCAGGTCGGCGTGGACGTCAAAATTGAGGAGCGCCCGTCCTCCGACTTCTCGAAGGTCACGGCCAACCGCGACTTCGACCTGTTCATGAGCGGCTTCTCCAGCTCCGACCCGTTCGGCGTGGCCTACTTCGGCCAGATCTACTCCTCCGACTCCGAACTAAACAAGTCCGGCACCGGCAGCCCGGAGATGGATGCAAAGATTGAGCAGTTGCAGCAGATCGCGGATCCGGACGAGCAGATCAAGCGCGCAAATGAATTGGAGAAGGAAGCTCTCCAGGAGTTCGGCATCATGCCGTACGCCAACGGCCCGGACATGGTGGCTACCAAGAAGGGTCTGGCCAATTTCGGCGCCATGTCCTTCGGCGTTGTGCCGCTAGAAAACATCGGCTGGGCGAAGTAATTCCCCGCCGAGAAGTGACCGCTTCCACGTAGACGTGAAGAACCGCCCGCACCACAACCGGGCGGTTCTTTATTCTGTGCTATTTCAGCCCCGTGAATATATGAGAGACCCAGATGTTTCGATACCTGTTGCGAAAGTTACTTAGCTGGACGCTAATTATCTTCTTGGCCACCAACCTGACGTTCTTTTTGGCCAGCTTCTTCCTTGACCCCCGCTCCAACTACGCCGGGCGGCGCCCTCCCCTGTCGGCGGAGGAAATCGACAACCTCCTTCTGTCCCTCAACTTGAGCCCGAACATCCCGGTGGTGGAGCGCTGGTGGACATGGCTCACGGGCATCATCACCCGATGGGATTGGGGCCTGTCACCTTTAGGTGACTCCGTCAACGAGCAGATCTCGTTTCGCATCTGGGTCTCCGCGCAGCTCACACTCGTGGCAACGCTGATGTCCATCGTCATCGGTGTGGCCATCGGCGTCTACACGGCTTCACGCCAATATAAGCGCGCTGACCGCGCGTGGCAGGCGGTGTCCATCATCACGATGAACACCCACGTCGTCGTCGCCTCGATCGCAGTGGTCTGGCTGGGCCTAAAAATCAACGAATGGACGGGAAAGCGAGTCTTTTACGTCACCGGCTCGGCCTCCCCCAACCCAGGTAACCCCGTCGCCTATTTGGTCGATTCGGCGCAGCACCTAGTCCTGCCCACCGTCTCTTTGTTGATCATCTCCTACGCCGGATACCACTTCCTCCAACGCACACTGCTTTTGGACAACCTCAACGCGGACTACGTGCGCACCGCCCGCGCGAAAGGCCTGACTAAGTCCCAGGCCGTGCGCAAACACGCGCTGCGCACCTCGCTGATCCCGGTGGCGACATCAGTGGCTTTCTCCGTTCCCGGTATCTTCACCGGCGCGGTGATGACTGAGAAAATCTTCGCCTGGCAAGGCATGGGCCAGTATTTCCTGCAGACCATCTCACGCAACGACGTCCACGGCACCGTCGCCGTCGCCGCTTTCGGCGCGGCGATGACCGCTATCTCCGCGATTTTGGCGGACTTATTCGTCGTCGCTCTCGACCCGCGCGTGCGCGTGAGCTAAGGAGGCTTGAAAAATGGTTGACAAACCCACCCACTCCGAATCCCACTCCTCACCTGGGCGCTACGCTCCGACCGCCGCGATCCCTGTCAACGACATGACGCTGCACTCGGAGACAGGCAGCCAAGCCTACGGTGTGGCCACCAATGAAGCGCAGCCCTCGGCCTCCACGCCGCGGGGCACAAGCAAAATGACCATCTACCGGCGCCGCTTCATGCGCAACCGGATGGCCGTGGTCGGGCTAATCATCTTCGCTTTGCTGGTTCTTCTGGCGCTGACCGGTAAAATTTTTAGCCCCTGGGCCTTCGACGAGCCGGACTTTCTCAACCTTTCCACCCCGCCCTCGGCACAGCACTGGTTTGGCACCACCGACTCCGGCCACGACTTGTTCACCCAGGCTGTTCACGGACTGGGCCGCTCGCTGAGCATCGCGGTCCCTGCCTCACTTTTAATCTCCATCCTTTCTGCACTGCTAGGTGCGGGAGCCGCGCTGTACGGCGGGTGGATGGAAAAGGCGGTGTTGGCCGTGATCCACTTCATGCTGGCAGTTCCCACCTTCCTCATGATCGCCCTGCTCGTTGCGGGCTCAGGCGGCGACTGGAAGGTGCTCACAGTCGTGCTCGTTTTGTTCGGCTGGATGTATCCAGCCCGCGTGATCTGGTCACTCGCCCTGTCGGTGCGCGAAAACGACTATGTGCGCGCCGCCCGCTTCATGGGTGTCTCGCGCCCCCGCACGCTTGTGCGCCACATCATCCCGAACGTCGCCTCGCTGTTGATCATCCAGTTCATGATGGGGCTGGTGTCCACCATCATGTCAGAAACAGCCCTGTCCTTCCTCGGCTTGGGCGTGAAGCTTCCCGACGTCTCCCTAGGCACCCTTTTGCAGGTAGGCACCACCACCTTGGGCACAGCACCCTGGCAGTTCTACGTGCCCGCCCTGATCCTGACGCTTCTGACCACCTCAATGGCTTTCATCGCCGACGGCTTGCGCGATGCACTGGATCCAAACTCGAATTCCGGAGGTAAAGCATGACACACGAAACCCCCTTGCTTCAGGTGCGCGACCTCACAGTGTCCTTCCCCTCAGAAGCCGGCACCGTCGAGGCTGTCCGCGGCGTGGACTTCGACCTGAACGCGGGACGCACGTTGAGCATCGTCGGTGAGTCCGGTTCTGGTAAGTCTGTCACTTCGATGGCCGTTATGGGGCTGCTTCCCGAGTATGCAAAGATTTCCGGTTCTGTGAAGTTCAAAGGTGAGGAACTTCTCGGCAAATCTGACAAAGAAATGTCCGCGATCCGCGGCTCCGGAATCTCCATGATCTTCCAGGACCCCCTGTCGGCTCTGACTCCAGTGTTCGATATTGGCAGCCAACTCGTGGAGGCAATTCAAGCCCACCAGAAGATACCGAAAGCGAAGGCCCTCGACCGCGCCGCGGAGCTGCTGGACCTGGTGGGTATTCCCGAGCCGCGCAAGCGCCTGAAGTCATTTCCGCACGAGTTCTCGGGCGGTATGCGCCAGCGGGTGGTGATCGCCATCGCGATTGCCAACAACCCGAGTTTGATCATCGCTGATGAGCCGACCACAGCTCTCGACGTGACAATCCAGGCGCAGATCCTCGATTTGATCAAACTCGCCCAGCGTGAGACCGGCGCGGCCTGCATCATGATCACCCACGACATGGGTGTGGTAGCCAACATCGCAGACGACGTGCTAGTCATGTACGGTGGTCGCCCCGTCGAGATGGCTGATGTAAACACCCTTTTCACCGCCCCACGCATGCCCTATTCCATCGGGTTGCTGGGCTCGACGCCGCGCGTCGACCAGCCTTCGACAGAGCCGCTGACCTACATCGAAGGCAACCCGCCGCGACTGATCGGGATTGAAAACCGCTGCCAGTTCGCCCCGCGCTGCCCCATCGCCACCCACGACTGCCTCGCGGGCGAGCCTGCCCTCGTGCCCCATGACGGCGATGCCTCACACAAGGTCGCCTGCATCCGGGCGAACGAGATCGACGACGGCACCATCAACGGCCAACCCCTCTACCCCGCTCCGGTGTTGCCGGAGGATTCGCTCGCCCACATTCCACGCGATGAGCGCGAAATAACCCTTGAGGTGGAAAACTTAAACAAGGTTTTCCCCTTGACCAAAGGTGCTTTGGTCAAACGCAAGGTAGGCGAAGTCCACGCGGTCAAAAATGTTTCTTTCGACCTGCGCGCCGGCGAATGCATGGCGATTGTCGGAGAATCCGGCTCCGGCAAGACCACCACCTTGCTGGAAATCATGGACCTCGACCCCGCCGAAGGCAGCCGCATTGTGTTGTGCGGCCGCGACGCTTCGACTTTTAGTCGGGCACAGCGCCAAAGCGCACGGCGGGATGTGCAAATGGTGTTCCAGGATCCGATGAGTTCGCTCAACCCGCGCATGACGGTTCGCGAGATCCTGCTTGAGCCGCTTGAGTCGCTCGGCTACGAGGGCGACTTTGACGCGCGCATCGCGGAACTGATGCGCACTGTGGGACTGGATGCGACCCACATTGACCGTTTCCCAGGCCACTTCTCGGGCGGTCAGCGCCAACGCATCGGTTTGGCTCGCGCCTTGGCCACAAACCCGCGGGTCATCGTGCTCGACGAACCGGTTTCAGCCCTCGACGTCTCTATCCAGGCAGGTGTGATCAACCTGCTGGAATCCCTCAAGCGCGAGTTGGGCTTGTCGTACCTCTTTGTCGCCCACGATTTGTCGGTGGTGCGCCACCTGTCGGACCGCGTGGCAGTGATGTACAAGGGCGATTTCGTGGAGTTTGGTGATGCAGACGAGATCTTCGACAATCCTCAGCACCCTTACACCAAAGCGTTGTTGTCGGCGATCCCGATTCCTGATCCGAAGGTTGAGCGTACGAGAAAGCGCACTGTGTTCAACGTTTAACGTTTAACGTTTAACGTTTAACCCGGAAGCTCTCACCCCATCCGGACAGTGACGTCGACGGGCGCGGGCTGAAGCTTCGCCTCCTGCGCTGCCCACATGTCCCAATATTCCGCGTAGCCGGGGTCGCGCTTTAAAGCTCGCTGCTTTCGGGTCGCGGGAGGCGCAGTCACCCTGATCGCCACCACATGGCCTCTCGCCTGCGCCGCGCTAAGCGACGCCCCCGTCACCGCCCCGACTCCCTCCACGATCAGGTCCGCGGCAGGATCCAGGGCCACCCATGCACCGCGCCGGTCGCAGCGCCAGTCCCATCTCCAAAAGCCGGGCCTGGTCGGGTGCAACACATCCTCGGCCACCATGCGTGCCCCTTCTGCCAGCCCTGCCCACCCAGGGTAGAAATCGTCAAGGTGGACCACCTCCATCCCCAACGCCTGGCCCATGACGACAGCGAGGGTGGTTTTGCCCGCGCCGGAAGGGCCGTCGATAAGCACGGTGAAAGCCATCTAGCGCACGCTCCACAACGGCCGGAAATAGCCGGTGTACCACGCGATGCCGAGCGAGGCCGCAGCACCCGCAGCGCAAACCACCATGACGGCGAAATCAATGCGGTGCAAACGGGAGATGCGGGCGTGACTGCGCCCGCGGTAGCGGCCGAAACCACGCGCCTCCATGGCGGTAGCGAGTTTTCCGGCGCGTCGCAGACTCATTACCAACAACCCGAAGGCAAGCGAAAACCAGTAACGGACCCGACCAGTATCGGCAATCCCGCGGGCGCGGCGGGAGCGGCGCATCGCTTCCAAGTCACTGCGAAGCAACGTGAGCATGCGGAAGGCAGCCACGGTGCCGATAACGAATCGTTCGGGAAGCTTCAGCACCTGCGAAAGCCCGTCACCGAGATCTGTTGGATCCACCTCCGCCGAAAGCACCACGACGGGAAGCGCCACCGCAAGCACGCGCAACACCACGGCGAAGGCGAGGCTGAGCGAGAGCTCAGAGACCTCCACCAGCCCCCAGTTCACGTAGACGTCACCGCCGCTTTGGCCGTAGAGAGCCATGGGGATCCCCGAGATCGGCGCGACCAACATAAGTGGCCAGGCGCGGCGCAACAGGCGCACCCAGCTCACCCCACACACGGGCGCTGCCAGCACGGTAAGTGCAATCGCGACGGTAGCCGAAACCCAGTCCAACGTGACCATCAGCGGCGTGGTGAACAACGCCAAACCAAGAATCCTCGTCACCGGGTTAACCGAGCTCATCCCAGCACCTCCTGGTGGTCACCGAGTGATGCAATGAAGGCTTCGTCGTGGGTGATGGACACCACGGTAACTCCGTCGTCGGTAAGCTCACGGATCAGCCCGACCAACTCCACGAAGGTGCGGTCGTCTTGCCCGAAGGTGGGCTCGTCGAGAAACAGCAGGCGCGGTGCGTTGACCAGCGCTGTCGCCACAGACAAACGCCTCTTTTCCCCGCCGGAGAGGGTGAAGGGGTTGGCGCGGCGCAAATGATCCAGCCTGAGTCGCTGAAGCAACGAGTCAACGCGTTCTTTCGGCGCCCCAGATAATTCCATCTCCGCTTCAACAGTGCTGGTGACAAATTGGTGCTCCGGGTCTTGGAAGACGTAGCCGATGCGCTGCGCGAGCTGCTTCGACTTCCACGTCAGCGGCGCGCCTGCCAGCCCCTGGCGCACGGCCTGCGAATACTCGACCTGCCCTCGCTTGGTCTTAGTCAGACCCGCCAGCGCGAGCGCGAGCGTCGTTTTACCCGTGCCGTTAGCGCCCGTGATGACGGTAGAAAAGCCCTCCGGCACCTTCACGCTTCTCGACGGCCCCCACACCAATTCCAGCTCACTCGTGCGCACCGCCAACTGCGTGCCCACCGGAACCTTCCGCGCGGGCGGCAACTCGGGCGCACCCGGCAGATCCATGACAGAAACGAGGTGAAGGCCCTCAGAGTCGAGGCGGTAGAACGCATCCACGATGCCGGCCCAGGGCTTCGGGCGGTGCTCCACCACGATCAAACTCGCCCCCGTGCGGCGGCAGACCTGATCCACTGCACCAATGATGTCGGCGCGGCCTTGAGGGTCCAGGTTCGCCGTCGGCTCATCCAACACGATGATCGACGCGCCCATCGCAATTACCCCAGCTAAAGCAAGGCGCTGCTTCTGCCCGCCGGAAAGCTTGGAGGTGTTGTGCTCTAAAGGCACGTCCAAGCCGACGGCGTCGAGCGCTTCACGCACACGCTGCCAAATTTCATCACGGGGCACACCGAGGTTTTCCGCCCCGAAGGCAACGTCATCACCGACGCGAGTAAGAATCGTCTGCGCCTCCGGGTCCTGCATGACCATGCCGACGCTTCCGTCGACCTCGATCGTGCCGAGGCGGCGGCCATCTTCTCCATCTGCGGCCAACCCCGCTATGACGGAGACAAGGGTGGATTTTCCGGAACCGGAGTCACCCGTGATGAGTACGCGCTCTCCCGCCGCCACATCGAAATCCACACCTGTGAAGGCCGGGGTTTTGCGTGTGGCGTGGTGGTAGCCCAGCCCGCGGGCGGAAACGACAGTTTTAGCCACCTGCTGCCCTAAGCTTCGTTGCTGGCAAAGCGCTCACGCGGACCTGACCCCTTGGTGGTGGACACGCTGAAACCAGCATTTCGCTGGGGAAGTGAGGTACCTTTCCACCATGCCACGCAAGACCTACACCGAGCAGTTTAAGCGTGACGCAGTGACGTTGTACGAGTCGACCCCTGGAGCCACGATCAACGCGATCGCCTCCGATCTCGGGGTCAACCGCAACTCCCTGCGCACCTGGCTCGACGCCTTCGGCACCGGCACCAAAACCAACGCCAACGGTGAAAAAGTCGCCAGCCCGATCGCCGCAGCCAACAGCGAACGTACTCCTGCTCAAGGACTCTCCGATGCCGAACGCATCCGCATGCTGGAACGCGAAAACGCCACGCTACGGGAAGAACGAGAGATCCTGCGCAAGGCGGCCAAATATTTCGCGGAAGAGACGAACTGGTGAACCGCTTTCAGTTCGTTGATGACCACCGAGACTTCTACGAGGTCAAGCGGTTATGTGAGGTCCTGAAGATCAACCGGTCCTCCTACTACAAGTGGAAATCTGCTGCTCCTGCCCGCCGGCGACGCCTCGTCGCTGACGCGGCGCTGGGAGCGAGGATCAAGGCCGTGTTCACAGCTGAGAACGGCTGTTACGGGGCGAAACGCATCACAGCGGCCATCAACTCGGATCCGACCAGCGATGATCGCCTCAATCACAAGCGCACCGCCAGGCTGATGCGCCAGATGGAATTGTTCGGCTACACCAAGAAACGCCGCGTAAAGACCACGGTGTCTGCGAAACGCGCTCCGACGTTTCCGGATCTGCTCGCACGCCGTTTCACCGCGGAGAAACCAAACACGGTCTACGTCGGCGATATCACCTACCTCCCGATTGCAGATGGGTCGAATATGTACCTGGCGACGGTCATCGACTGCTACTCGCGGCAGTTGACCGGTTTCGCGATCGCCGTCCACATGCGTACGGAGTTAGTTGAAGAGGCTTTGATGATGGCTTACGGGATCCGTGGCGGGCTTGACGGAGCGATTTTCCACTCCGATCATGGCAGTGTATACACCTCTGATCGGTACCGAAGACTATGTGAACGTCTCGGTGTTACCCAATCGATGGGAGCAATTGGTACCAGCGCGGATAATTCTCTGGCGGAGTCGTTCAACGCCACGTTGAAACGGGAAGTCCTTCAAGATGCACCTGTTTTCGCCAGTCAGCTGGTGTGTCGCCGGGACGTGTTCCAATGGTGCAGTCGCTACAACACCAAACGCCTGCACTCGAGGTGCGGCTATCGTTCGCCGAACGCCTTTGAATCTTCCGAAACAGCTATACTCAAAACCGCATCTGATTAAAACTCCGTGTCCACTTTCCGGGGTTCAGACCCCGCCCCGCCGCGAAACGGTCCAAGGCACCAGTTTGGGCCAAAGCCTTGACCAGCCAGTAGCTGAGCAGGCCGGCAAGCACAATGCCGGAAATTGACATGCACCCCAAGTAGATGAGGTTATACTCCAGAGTCTTTGCCAGGTTTTCGGCGGTAAACAGCTCCACAATGAACGCACCTAGTGCAGAGCCGACGCCGGAGAGGGCGGCGACCACGGGGGTGAAACGCGAGTAGACAAAAAGCATAAAGACGATTTCTGCTCCCAGCCCCTGAGCCAAACCGGAATACAACGTCTCAATGCCCCACTGGCTGCCGATCAGTGTGGAGACGCTGGCGGCGATAACCTCGACGAAGATGGCGGCGCCCGGCTTGCGGATAATAAGCGCACCCAACGGGCCACCGAGGAACCAAATGCCGGCGAATAGGCCACCAAAGCCCGGGGTGAGCGCATCAAGGGCGCTGAACCCGGCGTAGCCTATGGTGTTCCACCCCCAAAAGATCAATCCGACGGCGACACCGAGAACAGCCGCGGTGACAATGTCAATAACCCTCCACTGCGAAGTGCGGGTCGGTGTTGCGTTGGTCATGTGTATCCTTCCTAAGCGCCGGCATTACCCGGATCAGGTTCAACGGTTCGCCGCAAGCGGCATCTCAGCTCTACTGTGGAGCACCCGTGTTCATGAGACGATTAGGCAGTTTAGCAACAACTCTTTTTCGCCTAACCTCCAGCTTCACCCCGCTGGCCTTTTTCATGGTCTGCACCAAAGTAGCTAAAGTGCAGGAGTTTTCCTTCCCAGCCGCGAAGTGCGGCGGGGAGTTTAACAACAACTCAATATGTGGTGGTTGCCCACCCACCGTCATGTCATGTTCGGTATGCCCCATTTTTTAACACTTGGGGTTTTACCCAAGGGGCGACTCATACCCGCCACTTTTTGAAGCACAAAAGAAGGCGCCGGAGGCCAACTGACCATGCGCCTTCCTTGCGCACCTCTTAGCGAAGTTCGATGCCGAGCTCCTCGCCCGTGCCTAACTCAATGTTCAAGCCGGGAACCGAGTTAATGAGGTTCTGCGTGTACTCGTGCTGCGGGTTGTCGAAAATGTCGTCGGCTGTGCCCGACTCTACCGCCTGGCCCTGGCGCATCACCACAATATCGTCGGCGGTTTGGCGCACCACCGCCAAATCGTGGGTGATGAACAAATAGGACAGTTTGAGCTCCTCCTGGAGCTGCGTCAGAAGGTTGAGGATCTGGTTTTGCACCAGCACATCGAGGGCGGAAACAGCTTCGTCGAGGACGATGACTTCTGGGTGCAAAGCCATCGCGCGCGCGATCGCGATGCGCTGACGCTGCCCACCCGACAGCTCATTGGGGTAGCGGCGCATCGCAGAGCGCGGCATCTGCACCATGTCGAGAAGTTGCGCCACTCGGGCCTCGCGCTCCTTACGGTTGCCAACCTTATGTAAGGTCAGCGGTTCCTCAATACAGCGGTAGATCGAGTACATCGGGTCGAGAGAACCATAAGGGTTTTGAAAAACAACCTGCATCTTGCGGCGCATGTTAAAAAGCTCACGGCCTTTTAACTCCGCCACGTTGCGCCCCTCGAACATGACCTTGCCGCTAGTTGGCTCAAGGAGGGAGAGAACCATGTTGGCAACGGTGGACTTTCCCGAACCCGACTCGCCCACCAAGGCGAGGGTGGAGCCCCGGCGAAGGTCAAAGGAGACGTCGTCAACCGCGCGCAGCTTCTTTTGGCTGCCACGTTGACCACGGATGTCGAACTCCTTGACCAAGTTCTCCACGCGCACCACAACCTCATCGCTGTGGTGCTCGCCCACCAGCCGCTCGCTGGACTCGATGCCCTGCTCCTTGGCGGACTGGATGCGTGCAGAAGCCAATGAGGGAGCAGCTTTGACCAAACGCTTCGTGTAGGGGTGCTGCGGGTTGCGCAGGATTTTCAGGCTGGGGCCCTTCTCCACGATGCGGCCGCGGTGCATGACCACCAAAAAGTCGGCACGTTCAGCCGCCAGGCCCAGGTCGTGGGTGATAAACAACAACGCGGTACCGAGCTCGGCGGTCAGCCCGTCGAGGTGGTCGAGGATCTTCTTTTGCACCGTTACGTCGAGCGCCGAGGTTGGCTCGTCAGCAATCAGAAGTTTCGGGCGAGCCGCCAAACCAATGGCGATCAAAGCGCGCTGGCGCATACCTCCGGAAAACTCATGAGGGAATTGCTTGGCGCGACGCTCAGCATCGGGAAGCCCTGCTTCCTCGAGAAGCTGCACCACGCGCTCGTGACGTTTCGTGCCTTCCACAACATTGTTCGCACGCAGGGACTCCTCCACCTGGGTGCCAATGCGCCACACCGGGTTGAGGTTGCTCATTGGGTCCTGCGGAACCAAACCGATGCGGTTGCCGCGCACCGCCTGCCAACCCTTCGCGTTGAGACCCGTTAGCTCCTCGCCTTCGAGCTTGATGGAGCCGTTTTGAACCTTGCCGGTGCCTGGCAAAAGACCCAAAATTGACATGGCGGCGGTCGATTTACCGGAGCCTGACTCGCCCACGATCGCCACAGATTGGCCGGGGTAAATGGTCAAGTCGAAATCACGTACGGCCTCCACGGTGCCCGTGGTCGACTCGAAGGTGATCTTTAGACCCTTAACGTCTAGAAGCGGCTGCGGAGCATCAGTCGTCATCTCTTTACTCATCGCTTCCTCGCCTTCGGGTCAAGGGCGTCACGCACGGCGTCGCCCATCATGATGAAGCTCAAAACGGTCATCGCCAGTGCAATCGCCGGGTAGAACAACACCATCGGCTGGGTACGCAACGAAGCTTGAGCAGCAGAGATGTCGCCGCCCCAGGACACGACGGTCGAGGGCAGGCCGATCCCGAGGAAGGACAGGGTAGCTTCCGCCACGATAAAGGTACCCAAGGCAACGGTGGCGTAGACAATAATTGGTGCTGCCGCGTTCGGCATGATGTGGGAAGTGATGATCCGCAAGTCGGAGGCGCCGAGCGCGCGGGCCGCGGTGACGAACTCGTCGTTTTTCACTCCCATCACGGCGCCGCGGGTGATACGGGCGATTTGGGTCCAGCCGAACATGGACAGGGCGAAGACCACCATCCAGATTGAGCGCTGGTTTTGGAACATGGACATGACCACGATCGCAGCGAGCACCAGTGGCACGGCGAAAAAGATGTCCGTCAGGCGCGACAAGATGGTGTCCCACACCCCGCCGTAAAAACCGGCGATTGCTCCGATGATCGCCCCTAAGACGGAAACCACCAAAGTGGTGAGCACACCAACGGTCACGGAGGCTCGCGCACCGTAAATCGTGCGAGAGAAAATATCGCAGCCTTGGCGGTCAAAGCCGAAGGGGTGCCCGGAGGTCGGCCCCTTCAGGGAGTCAGCCAGTTGGCAGGAGCGAGGATCGACGCTGGTGAATAAGCCCGGGGCGATAGCCAGCGCAACAGTGACCAGAATGAGGAATCCGGAGATCCAAAAAAGTGGGCGGCGGCGCAGGTAGCGCCACGCTTCCCCCCACTGGCTGGAAGGAGCGGAATCGTCGGCGACGGCGTCGACTGCGCCTAGGCCAGTTTCGTCTGTCTCCGCGATGAAGTACTCCTGGCCGGCAAGGACAGCTTGTGCTTGATCGTTTCTATGCATAGCGGATCCTTGGGTCGAGAACTGCGTAGAGGAGGTCGACTACTAGGTTAGCCACGATATAGACGATGACGAGCACGGTGGTAAAAGACACCACCGTGGCGGGCTCACCTTTAATGATGGCCTGGTAGATCGTGCCGCCGACGCCGTTGATGCCGAAGATCCCTTCGGTAACGATCGCGCCACTCATCAAGGCGCCGAGGTCGGCGCCCAGGAAGGTAACCACCGGGATCAACGAGTTGCGCAGCACATGGTGCGACATGACACGGCCGTTGCCGAGCCCTTTCGCGCGGGCGGTGCGCACGTAGTCCGCGCGCAGGTTCTCACTGACTGACTGTCGCGTGAGTCTGACCACATACGCCGTTGATAGCAAGCCCAGCACGATCGCGGGCATGAGCAACGCGGTGAAAGTTTCGTTGCGTCCCACGGTGACGGGCAAAAGTCCCCATTTCACGCCGACGAGGTATTGCAGCACGAAACCGATGACGAAGGAGGGCACCGCGATGACGAACAGCGTTGCCACCAAAATGGTGGAATCGAAGATTCCGCCGCGGCGAACACCGGCTATCACGCCCAAGATGATGCCCAGCACTGCCTCAATGGCCAACGCCATCACGGCGAGTTTGAGGGTGACCGGGAAAGCGTTTGCCATCACCTTGCTCACGGGTTGGCCGGAGAAAGTCGTTCCGAAGTCTCCGACGAAGATACCTTTGATATAGAGCAAGTATTGGACGATGAAAGGCTTATCGAGGTTGTACTCTGCCTCGATTCGTGCGCGCGCTGCCTCCGACAAGCCCCGGTCTCCGCCGAGAGCTTCTACTGGATCACCTGGCATGAGAAACACCAACGCGTACAGCAGAAGCGTCGCGCCGAAGAAGACAGGGATCATCTGGAGGAGCCGTCGCCCGATGTATCGCAACATGTTCGGGAGCTCTCCTTCGAGCTATGTATGTGGTTGTGGAGGTGTTACTTCTTGGTGATCTCGTAGTAGACCGGCTGGGACTTCCAGGAGAAGACCACGTTGTCGACGTTTTCCGAGGAGCCACCGGTGACGTTGGAGTACCACAGCGGAATAACCGGCAGTTCCCGAAGCAAGATCTCCTGCGCCTCGTTGTAGAGCGGGGTTGCCTCCTCAGCATCGCTCGCACCAGCAGCCCTCTTAAGCAGCGCATCGAACTCGGCGTTAGAGTAGTCACCGTCGTTGGAGCTGGCGTTGGTGGTGTAGAGCGGAACCAGGAAGTTGCTCAACAACGGGAAGTCACCTTGCCAACCGGTCCGGAAAGCTCCCTTGATGTTGCGCTTGGTCACGTCGTCGCGCAGCGACTTGAAGTCCGGGTAGGCGTTGCCCACAGCGTCGATGCCGAGGGTGTTGCGGATGGAGTTCGTCACCGCATCAACCCACGGCTGGTGGCCACCGTCAGCGTTGTAGCCGATGGTGAACTCTCCTTGGAACGGGGCGATCTCGTCGGCTGCGTCCCACAGACGCTTAGCTTCCTCCGGGTCGTAGTCCAACACCTCGGCGCCGTTGAGGTTGTCCGAGTGGCCTGGGATGACCGGGGAGGTGAAGTCGGTGGCCGGGGTGCGGGTGCCCTGGAAGATGGTGCCGGTGATTTCCTGGCGGTTGATTGCCTTAGACAGCGCCTGGCGGCGCAGGTTGCCTTCCTCACCGCTGAAGTGCTCGAGGTTTTCCGGGATGGTGAAGGACTGGAAAACCGCGGCCGGCTGGTTGATGGCGCGGTCGCCCAGTTCATCTTCGTAGGTGGAAAACGCGGAGTCCGGGATGGCGTCGAGAACATCAAGGTTGCCCGCCAAAAGGTCAGCGTAGGCCGCGGACTGCTGGGCATAGAAGACGAAGGTCACGCCGTCGTTTTGCGGCTTGCGGTCGCCGGTGTACTCCTCGTTCGGCACGATGGTGGCGTCCTGGTTGTGGTTCCACTCAGCCAGCTTGTACGGGCCGTTGGTGATCGGGTTTTCACCGTAGGCTTTGAGGTCGTCCATCGCGGAGGGGTGGAGCGGGAAGAAAGCGGAGTAGCCGAGCTGCTCCGGGAAGTCGGCTTCCGGCTGGTCGAGCTCGATGGTGAAGGTCTTGTCGTCGATGACCTTCAGGCCTTCCATAGACTCCTTGCCTTCCTCGAAGCCCATGATTGGTTCGTAGAAGGAGGCGGACAGGAGGGCTTCTTTCATGGTGAGGTTCCACGCGTTGACGAAGTCCTCGGCCTTGACCGGGGTGCCGTCAGACCACTTCACGTCGTCTTTGAGCACAACTTTGAAGGTCTTTTCGCCTTCCAGCTCGATGGATTCGGCCATCTCGTTGTGAGCGTTGCCTTCGGCGTCGTAGTACTTCAGGCCCGCGTAGATGTTGTCGACGATGCGGCCGCCACCAACTTCGTTAGTGTCGCCCGGCACCAGCGGGTTCTGCGGCTCGGAGCCGTTGACGAGGACGTAGTTGTCTCCGCCGGTG
The DNA here is from genome assembly GCF_038452275.1 of Corynebacterium sp. BD556. NCBI lineage: Bacteria > Bacillati > Actinomycetota > Actinomycetes > Mycobacteriales > Corynebacteriaceae > Corynebacterium > Corynebacterium mayonis. The sequence goes on along the minus strand of NZ_CP141643.1, from coordinate 435,480 downwards.
GATCCGGAGTCTGCGCCAGTGGCGTCGCTCGATCCGGAATCTCCGCATGCCGCCAGGCCCAGGGTCAGGGCGCCTGCCGCAATTACGGCTGCTGTCTTCTTGATTTCCACAGCATCTCCTTTGTAGTTAGGTCGTTCAATGGACGGCCGTCTAGTGCATTGCATCACAACGAGCACGTAGAGAACATTCCACCACACGAGACGCGAGAATATGTAATTTTGCTCAAAGCCTCCTCCCCTGTTCGCAGTTTTTTGCCAGCTCAGTCGAATTTTTGCTTGCTGCTTGAGTGCACACAGCCCGCTACACTGAAGTGGTCTTTTTCGTGTTATCCACAAAACTAAGGGGAGTTACCAAGTGTCCGGTGGCCTTTTAGCATTGCTTGACGACGTCGCCTTGATCGCGCGCACCGCAGCAGCCTCCGCTGACGACGTTGCCGGCATGACCGCCAAGACTTCCGCGAAGGCGGCGGGAGTTGTCATCGATGACGCTGCGGTGACCCCGCAGTACGTCACTAATGTCACCCCGGCGCGCGAACTACCGATGATTTGGCGGATCGCCAAAGGCTCGATCCGCAACAAGCTGCTTTTCATCTTGCCCGTTGCGTTGATCCTCAACGCGGTAGCACCTTGGGCGCTGGTGCCCATCCTCATGGTTGGCGGGGCCTATTTGTGCTTCGAGGGTGCGGAAAAGATCGCCCACAAGGTGCGCCGCGACGAAGATGCCGCGCAGCATGAGGCGCTTCACCGCACTGACAGTGACGAAGATTCCCTCGTCAAAAGCGCTATTGTGACTGACTTGATTTTGTCCGCCGAAATCATGATTATTGCCCTCGACGAAGTCAAAGAAGAACCGATCGCCATGGAGGCAGCCGTTTTAATTTCGGTGGGTATCTTCATCACCGTCGCCGTCTACGGCGCGGTAGGTCTGTTGGTCAAAATTGACGATATCGGCCACGGCATGGTCCGCCGCGGCACCGCGCCAAAGCTGGGCCGCGGACTGGTCAAAGGCATGCCGTATGTACTCAGCGCAATCGGCATCATCGGCACCGTCGCCATGCTGTGGGTCGGCGGGCACCTCATCATCCGCGGGATGCACGAGGTGATCGGCTGGCACTGGCCGCACGATTTGATTGAACGCGCAGCCGGGGCCGTCGGCGGTGGATTCGCCGGCTGGCTCGTCGACACCGGGATCTCCCTTGTCGCGGGACTTATCACAGGTTTCGCGGTCCTCGCCGTTGTCAGCCTTGTCAAAAAGACCGTTGTGGGTGCAACAAAGCCTGCTTAGGCTTGCCTACCAGGGATTTATCGTGCCGGCAGGAGCCAGCATGCGACGCAGTTGTGCACTACGGTGGGTGGTGGACAGTTAAACACCCGCTAATTTTTTGAGGAGTATCTCATGTCTGACGCATTGCGCACCGATCACGGACCTCATCCCTTCGTCACAAACATTGAGACGGCAACCGTCAACAATGATGCCTTTCGTGACACTCTCTGGACCGGCAAGTACCTCCAGCTAACCGTCATGTCAATCGAACCAGGCGGCGAAATCGGCGCCGAAATCCACGACGGCCACGACCAGTTCCTCCGCGTCGAGGCGGGCGAGTTGCACGCAATGATCGGCGAGAGCGAGGACAACCTCGAGGTCGACCAGGTAGTCAAGCACGACGACGCCATTTTCGTGCCCTCCGGCAAGTGGCACAACTTCGTCAACGAGGGCACCGAGACCGCCAAGGTCTACTCCATTTACGCTCCGCCGGAGCACAAACCCGGCACCTTCCACAAAACCAAAGACGAGGCGGACAACGACCCGCAGGAGACGGACGGGGTCTAAACCTCCGCTTTTGACCCGTCCGAAAGCCCCGCACCCGGGAAGGGTCGGGGCTGTGGTTTTTGCTGGCCTGCGCGCTAGCGCAACACGCGCGAGGTTGCGTCAACCCGGCGCGTAATACCTTGTGCGTCCAACAGCTCAAGAAGCGGTATGGCCACTCGCCGGGTGGTGCCCCACGCCTTGCGTGCCTCTGAGGCGGAGAAGGGCTCCGGCAGGTCAGCAAGCAGGCGCGCCGCCGTTTTGGGTGCGCTCGGCAGCAGAACTGTCTCGCCGACGCGAATCACCCGCCCGGCGCGCTCCGCCGCTGCCAACTCCTTCGTACCCAAGCCCCAGCGCTCCAGGTCACGGGCTTCAGGGGCGATAAGAGGCGTGGCGGCGAGGTGCTTTTCCAACTCGCGGATACCTGCTTCGGCCTCCCCGAGGCCATCCCGCGCGCCGCTGGAGACAACGCCGCCTGCGAGGTGGAGTTTCGCCGCGGCAGCTACCAGGGGCAGCACAGCCGGATCGGGAAGATCAAGCTTTTTTGCCGCCTCGTGGGTGCTCATGCCGGGCGAGAGGGGCTGGTCGGCTTCGTGCTGCCGCGCCGCGGTCAGCAGTGCTTCTTTCCACCGCATCACCTGGGTTGCGGTGATCCAGTAGCCGGCGAAGGCGACGGATCCCTGGGGAGGTTTAGCTTCCACACGGTAACCCAGTCGCCGAAGGTGCTCCGGGGTCACGGCGACGCGCCGGGCGATCTCTGCGGTGACGTCCGGCAGGTGCTCCAGGGCAGACAGACGGCGGCGCCCGTCGCCGCGCTTGTCCAAGGCGGGCGGATCGACGTCGAGCGCTCGCACCCCCGCCAGGATGTGTTCGGAGCCGGAACCGCGCAGCACTAAGGCGTCTTCAAGCGTCAACGGCAACTCGGCTGACAGGATGAGTCGGGCGTGATCGGGGCCGAAGGGGCGGACCTTTGCCGGCACGGCGGCTGTGCCGATGTGCACGACCAGTTCGTGTGGCAACTTGTTTAAGGCCGTGCCGGTGCTCCGGCGGACGTCGACAAGCGAACTCATCTGCCAAACGTCAGGTGTGGTCAAAGCGCTGCCGCGGCGGACGTCATCAGTTGTCACGTCGCGTAGGTTTATGGCAAGGCGCATGGCCGGGGTGGCGCGCTCGATGGCGCGGTTTTCGGAGTGAATGCCACGCACGCTGACTTTTCGTGAACCCAATTGCATGACGTCGCCGGGGGCGACTTCTCCGGCGCTTAATGTGCCGGTAACTACCGTTCCGGCACCCTTGATGGAAAACGCGCGGTCGACCCACAGGCGCACCCTGGTGGTTTTGTCGGACTTTGGTGCGCCGCGCAGCACGGCGATGAGTTGTTCCCGTAGCTCATCTAGGCCCTCGCCAGTTTTCGCCGAGACTTCCACCACCGGCCACTTTTCCAGTGTGGTGCCCTGTAGTTTCGCGGCGACCTCAGCACGCACCTGGGTCCGGCGCGGCGCGGATGCTTTATCGGCGCGAGTCAGCGCCACCACGCCGTGACGAATACCGAAGGCGTCAATGGCGTCGCGGTGGTCGGTGGATTGGCGCATCCACCCCTCATCGGCGGCAACGACGAGCATCACCACGGGTGCCGGGCCGACCCCGGCTAGCATGTTGGCGATGAATTTTTCATGCCCCGGCACGTCCACGAAAGCGACATTGTCGCCGTGTATATCTGCCCACACGAAACCTAAGTCGATGGTCAGCCCCCGGCGGCGTTCCTCCTCCCAGCGGTCCGGCTCCATTCCGGTCAACGCCTTAACCAGAGTGGATTTGCCGTGGTCGACGTGGCCCGCGGTGGCTACGACATACACTGCTTGATCCTTTCGGCTACGTCGCCGTCGCATGTTTGGGGAACGCATCGCAGGTCGATAAGGAGGTGTCCATCGTGGACACGCCCAACAATCGCCGGTTGGCCGGTTCTCAAAGGCTCCGCCACGGAGGCGGGAAGTTTCACCGCCCACCCCGGCAGCCTGTGCCCAGGCGCTCCCCCGCCGCCTACCCGGCCATCATGGGCGACCACGGTAGCTCCCACGCTGTGCGCCAGGCGCTCGGCGCGGCGCCTCAAGCTGTCTGGGTCAGCGTGCAAGTAGTCGTGGGTGGGTGTGGTGCGCTCCCGCACGCTCGCTTCCAGCGCGGCAAGGCGAAGCTTGTCAATGCGAAGCGCGCGTGCCAGGGGGTGCTTTGCAAGTGTGTCCACACTTTCTCGCTTGCCCAAGATCACACCAGCCTGCGGCCCACCCAGCAGCTTGTCGCCGGAAAACAAAACGATGTCCGCGCCCGCTTCGAGCGCCGTGGTCGCATCCGGCTCCCCGGGCAACGCCGGATCGGGGTGCAGCAGGCCCGAACCAGTATCGACAATCAGCGCGAGGCTGTGCTCGTTGGCGATCTTTCGCAACTGCTCGACTGTGGCCTCGGCGGTAAAACCCTGCACCCGGTAGTTGGAGGGGTGCACCTTGAGAATCGCTGCTGCTTGCCCGGCTTTGGCGGCGTAGTCCTGCGGGTGGGTGCGGTTGGTTGCACCGACTTCTTCAAGTTCAACTCGGGCCGATTCGATCAGCTCGGGCAGGCGGAAACCGGCGCCGATTTCGATCATCTCGCCGCGGGAGATGAGCACGCGGCCGCCTTCAGCCAGAGCCGTGGTGGCCAAAAGCAACGCGGCCGCTGCGTTGTTGACCACGAGGGCGGCTTCTGCGGCTGGGCAGGCTTCAACCAGTGCGCGTCGTGCACCTTCTCCCCTGGTGCGTGAGCGGGTTCCGGCAGCGAGGTCCATCTCCACGTCGACATAGGCTGCGGCGCGGGTCAGTTCCCGCGTGGCGGCCTGTGAAAGCGGGGCGCGGCCGATATTGGTGTGTACGACCACCCCGGTGGCGTTGATCACCGGCGTCATGGTTGCCAGAGGCTTCCGCGCGGCCTGCAGGAAACGTGTTTCTACCTCATCGACCGGGATTTCCCCGCGGCGCGCCATGTCTTGAAAGCGCTTCGCCAGAGCCTTTGCGGCCTCGGGTGCGAGCTGCCGGTTGTCCACCAGCGCACACAGCGCATCGGTTCTGGGGATGTGACGGCGCGGATCTGACACCGGGGCCTCCTTGCAACTTCAGTGGCGGAGACGGACAGGAATCGAACCTGCCAGACCGAGATGCTCGGCCTCACCAGTTTTGAAGACTGGGGCGCCCACCAGGACACGTACGCCTCCGCCGGGCAACGATACCATGGTCGCCATGACTGAAATTAGACTCACTGAGTATGCATCAGGAGGCGGCTGCGCCTGCAAAATCCCGCCGGGTGAGTTGGAGGACGCCGTCAAGGGACTCATCGGGTTTTCCGACCCCAACGTCATCGTGGGCCTTGATGACGGTGATGACGCCTCCGCCATCCGCGTGCGCGATGATCTTGCTGTGATCTCCACCGCTGACTTTTTCACCCCCGTGGTCAACGACGCCTACACCTGGGGAAAGATCGCAGCGGTCAACGCCTTGTCCGATGTCTACGCGATGGGCGGCACACCCATCACCGCCATCAACTTGCTTGGTTGGCCCCGCGAGGTGCTGCCCGCCGAGCTAATTCGGGAAGTCCTGCGCGGCGGTCTCGACGCCGCAACCGAAGCTGGAATTACCGTCACCGGTGGCCACTCCATCACCGCACCTGAACCGATCTACGGCATGGCCGCCACCGGCACCGCCGACCCGACGCGGCTGATGCGCAACGACGCCGCCGAGCCCGGGCTGCCCATCACCCTGACCAAGCCGATCGGCTCGGGGCTGCTCAACAACCGCCACAAAACCACTGGCGAGGTATTCGACCACGCCGTGCAGGTCATGACCACCCTCAACCGCGATGCCTCCCGCGCCGCCCTCGCTGCCGGAGCGAAGGCCGCCACCGACGTCACCGGTTTCGGGCTGCTCGGCCACCTGTTTAAGATGGCGCGCGCCTCCGGCATTGACGCCATCATCGACCACCGTACGGTGCCGCTTATCGACGGTGCCCAGCAAGCCCTCAAAGACGGCTTCGTCTCCGGCGGGACCCGCCGCAACCTGGATTGGGTTCGGGACCACCTCGACTCCACCCTCGATGAGGACGAACTGCTGATGCTTGCCGACGCCCAAACTTCCGGCGGTTTGCTCATCGTCGGTGAAGTCCCCGGCTACCCCGTGATCGGCGAAACCCGCCCCGGAACAGGGCGGGTCCACGTCAAATAAGGCGAGTGGGGGTTACTCGGCGGTCGTGATCGAATCGCCGATAATTCCCTGGCTGACCCGCTTGTTCAACCGCTCGCGCTGAGGTTCAACGACGTACTTCGGGTCCGCCACCGACTGCCTGCCCGCCTCCATGATGCCGAAACGGGTCAGGCAGGACCCAGCCAAAAGCGCCGCCCCGGCCGCTGCGGCTGCCGCCCGCTTGCGCCCAGCAAGCACCGCCACAACACCGCCGCTGAGAGTGCACACCTCAGCCGCTTTCAGCAGGCGCCCCGCCTTGCCTGTCTCAAAAGCTTCGCGCATGACCTCGCCGACGCTATCTTTGAGCCGGTGCATCGAGACCACATCCGCAGCCGCACCCGCTACGGCCAGGACGCGGGCCGGGGCGTTGTTGGCGGTGGAGGTAGTTAGCATCCCGGCGCCGCCTGAAGCGCACGCCGCGGAGGAAACAAACAACTCCGGAAGCGCTCGGCGCGCCGCCTGCCAGGCAGGCACCGACGTATCCCCAAGCAGCACCGCGGTGTAGGCGGCCAGCGGCGAGCCCAACAGCCCCGCCCCCATCGCGGCGGGTGTGGCAAGCCCGTGCAGCAGGTGACGCAGCACCTTGGGCACAGGCACAGCACGGTTGCTTAACTCGTCGAGCTCGGCTGCGGCGGGAAACGCCGCCAGCGAAGAAAACGCACCCAAAATCCAGGCGCCGACGTTCATCGGCGAGGACAGCTTGAACACGCGGAACATGTTGAGCAAACGCTCGGGGCGACCCAGGTCCACCACAAGAAACGCCGAACCCACCGATGCGGCAGAAAAGGCGACCAGGCTGGCGTTGCGGGCAAGTTCAGCGTTGCCGGTCACACGGCTGCCAACGGAAAGCATCGACGAGCCCCCAGCCAACCCCCCGAGGAAAAGGTAACCTGCGATCGGCCACTCCCACGGCGGGAACTTCACTATCGGCTTGCCGTAGTAAGAGTCGAACTGCTCGAACTGGGCCTCGGGGACCATCAGCTCCTCGCCGCGACGACCCCTGCCTTTTTGCTTGCCTGATTGACGGCGCTTCGGGCGCCGCGGCGGCTCCTGCGGGCGGTACTGATCAAAGCTGTTGCTGCCGGCCATTTTAACTGCGACCCCCAATCACAAACGCCGCCACGACCGTGCCGACTAAACCAGCCGCTGCCACGGCGGCACGCTGCGCAAGCTGCGGCAGGTTAAGGGTGGGCACCTCCGGATCCGGCGGAAGGCCGTAGACCTCGGGGGCGTCAAGAAGCAAAAAGATCGACCCTGTCCCGCCCACACCATCATGCGGGTTAGCGCCATACAAACGCGCCTCCGTCATGCCTTGCGCATGCAACTGAGCCACCCTCTTTTTCGCAGTCGCAAGCATCTCCTGGTGGGTGCCGTACTTGATCGACTGCGTCGGGCACGTCTTTGCGCAGGCAGGGATCTCCCCGATAGCCTGACGGTCAAAACACATCGTGCACTTCTGAGCCAAACCCAAGTTCTTAATCGGGGCCTTCTCCCCCGGCGTGAAGTCCTGGCCTTCGCGCTCATTGCGCTTGGTGACACCGCCGTCCGAACGGCGCTCAATTACCCCAAAAGGACAACCGGCCACGCACGTCCCGCAACCGTTGCACACGTCGTCTTGCACGACCACCGTGCCGTGCTCCGTGCGAAATAACGCACCCGTCGGGCACACATCCAAACAACCCGCATTAGTGCAGTGCTTGCACACATCCGACGACATCAACCAACGGAAATCCGGGGTGTCCGGGTGGCTGGGCAACTCGGAGCGCACCTCGGCAGGGCCCACGCCGGGCATGCCCAAGGAAATCAGCTTCGCACCTTCCTGCCGGGCCTGTTCAATGCGCTGCTCTTTCTGCTCGACGAAAGCGACATGGCGCCAAGTGTTCGCGCCGAGCGAGCCGGTGTTGTCGTAGGAATTACCGGACAGCTCATAGCCATCCTCCGGGTTACGGTTCCACTCCTTGCACGCCACCTCGCAGGCTTTACAACCAATACAAATAGAGGTGTCGGTGAAAAACGACATGCGCTCCGCCCGGTCGTAGCCGATGTGTGACGGCGACTCGGTCAAAAAATTCGTGGTGTGCATTTAGCCTTCCTTCTCCGACATGTGCCGCTTCGTCGAATCCTGCCGTGCAGTACCGGCGTCGTCGACAAGCGTCGTGCCCGTCTTTTCCGTCAGCTTCGCGCGACGCTGGTACTCGCGCACCAACCGGTCGCGCTCGGCGCCACGCGGCCTGCGGCCAGCAACGATATCGACAGCGGAGACTTTCGAGGCCTGAATGTTGACGTTCGGATCCAACATGATGCCCAAAAGGTCGTTCGGGCTATCGCCCTCAACCTCGGCGTAGTTGCCCTTGCCGTAATGGAAAGGCATGCCGATTTGCTCGAACTCGCGCCCATCCACAACGAGAGTTTTAAGCCGGTCGGTGACCAAGACCCGGGCCTCAATGGCGTTACGCGGCGAGATGATTGTGGCCCACCCGCCGTTTTCCAGGCCAAGTTTCGCCGCCAACTCCTCCGAAACCTCGCAAAACAGCTCGGGCTGCAACTCCGCGAGAAACGGCAGGGTACGCGTCATCGCGCCCGAGGTGTACATTTCCGTCAACCGGTACGTGTTCAGCATGTACGGGTACACCCCCAGCCCCGCCTCACCATAGTTCGGGGCTGAAAGGTTATCGGGGCTTTTCATCACGACACGCGACGGCGACTGCTGCTGCGCGTACAGCGGGTTCGGGAATTGCGACTCCTGCGGCTCATAGTGCGTCGGCAGTGGCCCGTCTACCATTCCCTTCGGCGCGAACAACCATCCTTTGCCATCAGCCTGCATGATGAAAGCGTCAGTGCCGGCCAATGCCGCTGGGCCGGAAGCATCACGCGGCGGCACGTACGCCGGGTCACGGTCGGCCGGGAAATCGACCACATCGTCCGAAACCCACGTGCCCTGCTCCGCGTCCCACCAAGCGAGCTTCTTACGCTCCGACCACGGCACACCCTGCCCATCGGCAGAAGCACGATTGTAAAGGACACGGCGGTTCGCGGGCCACGCGAACCCCCAATCAAGCGCAATCGCGCTGTCTGGATTGGCAGGTTCCTTCTTTGCCGAACGGTTCACACCGCCGGCGTAGACACCCGCGTAAATCCAACAGCCCGAAGCAGTAGTTCCGTCGGCCTTCAAATCGTTGAAATTGTCCACCAACTCGCCCTTGCGCGGGCCGTCGAGGAAGTAGCCGTTGATTTCCTTGAGCACCGACTCCGGCTCAATCTCACCTGTGGAATCGACCTCGTAGTCCCAAGTAATCGCCTGGAGCGGCACATCGCGCGGATCGGTGGAGTCCTTCAGGCGCTCCTTGATACGCAGACCCAGGTCGTAGAAGAACTGCAAATCAGACTCCGCCGCACCCGGTGCTTCATTAGCTTTAAAGCGCCACTGCAAGATCCTCGACGTTTGGGTGAAGGTTCCAGCCTTCTCAACATGGTTGGCAGCAGGAAAGAGAAAGACCTCCGTATCGATCTCCTCGGTGACCAGCTCGCCGGACTTAATCTCCGGTGAATCCTTCCAAAACGTCGCGGTTTCGATCTCCTGGAAATCCCGGACCACCAGCCATTTCAGCTTAGCCAGACCCATGCGCTGCATACGCCCATTCGACTGCGCCACCGCCGGGTTCTGCCCGAAGACGAAATAGCCGTCAACATCGCCGGAGTGCATCATCTGCAGCGTGTGATACGTCGAATGCGCACCAGTTAGGCGAGGCATGAGATCCAGGCCCCAATTGTTGTCCTTGGTGGCGTGCTCGCCCCAATAGGTCTTCATCAGGCTCACGGCGTACTTGTCACCGTTGTTCCAAAAGCCCTTTTGGTTCTCGTCGCGGATCGTATCCAGGTACGCCGGCCACGTCTGCGTCTCCACCTGGGGCATCGGCAAATAGCCCGGCAGCAGGTGGAAAAGCGTCGGCACATCGGTCGACCCCTGAATCGAGGCGTGCCCACGCAAAGCCATAATGCCGGAGCCGGGACGTCCCACATTGCCCATCAACAACTGCAAGATCGCGCAGGTGCGGATGAACTGCGCACCCAACGTGTGCTGTGTCCAGCCCAAAGCATAAGCGAAACACGTTGTGCGCTCGCGCCCGGAATTGGACACAATCGCATCCGCGAGGTATTCGAAATCCTTCCTCGAGATGCCGCACGACTTCTCGACTACCTCCGGGGTGTAGCGCGCATAGTGGCGCTTGAGGATCTGGAACACGCAGTTCGGGTCCTTTAGCGTGTCATCCTTCTTGATGTCCCAGGGTGTCTGCGCGTCATCTTCAAGCACGTACTGCCAAGTCGAATCGTCATACGTGCCGGTTTGTGGGTCGTAGCCGGAAAACAGCCCGTCCAAATCCTCGGTGTCTTTGAAGTTCGGATCAATGATGGCCGAGGCGTTGGTGAAGGTGCGCACATACTCATCGAAGTACAGGTCGTTGCTCAGCACATGGTTAATCAAGGCACCAAGCAAGATGATGTCGGAGCCACCACGGATCGGCACATGCTTGTGCGCCACAGCCGAAGTGCGAGTAAACCGCGGGTCAACGTGGATAATGCGGGCGCCACGCGCCTTCGCCTCCATCACCCACTGGAAGCCCACCGGGTGCGCCTCGGCCATATTAGAGCCCTGAATGACAATGCAGTCCGCATTCGCCATATCCTGCAGCGGCTGCGTCGCGCCGCCACGTCCAAACGAGGATCCCAAACTGGGAACCGTAGACGAGTGTCATATACGGGCTTGGTTTTCCAACTGGATCGCACCGGCGGCGGTGAACAACTTCTTAATCAGGTAGTTTTCCTCGTTGTCCATCGCCGCGCCACCAAGACCGGCAATGCCAAGCGTCCGGTTGAGCGGCAACCCTTCATCATTGCGGTCCTGCCAGCCGTTGCGGCGCGCCTCAAGGAAACGGTCAACCACCATTTCCATGGCCGTCTCGCGGTCAAGAACCTGCCACTCAGTAGAACGCGGCGCCCGATACAGAATGTCCGTCACACGGTTGGTGGCGTTGACTAGTTGCTCAGAGGCCGCGCCCTTGGGGCACAACCGCCCGCGCGAGTGAGGCGAATCCGGGTCGCCCTCAATCTGAATGACTTTGCCGTCTTTGACAAAAACATTCTGACCGCAGCCGACCGCGCAGTACGGGCAAACGCTTTTGACCACACGGTCCGCCTCGACCGTGCGACCCTGCATGGTGGCGCTCTTGCGGGATTCGGTGCTGCGGTCTCGCGCGAACACATCACCTTCCTGCAATTGGCGCACCACGGGCCAGTTGAGTGGGCTGATTCGAGACATGCCACAAGACTAACGCATGGATACGGCATGCGGCAGATTCCCACAACGAGCACCTAGAATGACGTCCATTCCCGCGCCGCCCCGCAATAGACTCTCAAGGAGTGTTCATGGCCCCAGCACGCTACCCGCTGTCCCCCTCCGCCTGGGGAACAGCAGTTGAGGTGGGCGTCGACAAGCCCGTGCAGGCCTTCCTGTACTCGGACTTGGGGGCGTCGACAAGCATGCACTTCATCGAGGTCGCGCTCGAACCGGACCCCATCGAAAACTCGTGGCGGGTGCGCTACGACGGCGGCATCCTCGGCGTCATCGACGCCGCACAGCGCGCCACATTCCCCCACATCAACCGCGTCCACGAAACGGCGCTGACCCCACACACCATGGCCGGAATCAAAATGGACGCCGACGGCCGCTACAGCGCCACCGTCTTTTTGCCCCCCGCCGAACTCGCCGTGCCACGCAACAACGCCGCCACCCCGGAAACGGTGATGCCCCCCGGAGATATGTACGTGGTGGACACCTCCACCGGCGAAATGACCGCCGGCGAGTTAAACGCCGCTTCCCCCGGCCAATGGTTTGTCACACTCAGCGTGTTAGACGGCATCGTCGTGGTAAGCCTCGACGGGCGCGTCGTGGGCAGCCTATCTCCAACTGAAAGCCACTACCTGATCCACGCCGGAAAAAACCTCGAGGCAGCCACCGCGCGTGCCTACATTATCGAGCAAATGGTGGGCCTTGACCTCGCCGTTGAAGGCAACGCCGAGCGTGTTCCCGCGCTGCGCAACGCTGAACACGCCGACACTTTGACCTCCGCCAGCAAAGACATAGAAGCTGTGACCACCTTTCCAGACGGCTCATGGGCCGTCACCGTCGCGGCGGAAAACGCCGTTAGCGGCGCGGACATGTCCACGCCGCGGGCTAACGCCCGCCGAGTCAAAGGGGTCTATGACGAACGTGACGAACTGAGCTTACGTGACGAACTGGGCGCGCCGCAGGAACCAAGCGTCGATTTCACCCCGACGAAAACCTGGCACATCTCCGCCGGAAACTACCTCACCGAAGTTGAAAAGGTTCGCCTGCGCCGTCAGCGTCGCCGGGAAGGTACAGCCGGACACCACCGCCGGGAAGGTACAGCCGGACACCACCGCCGGTAAGAATGACCTTTTAGCCTTCTGCTTGGTATAGTCGTGCTGTTTTTGCACACCGCTGATTTTTCAAGCACCTCCGCTTGTATTTTTGAAAAGGTTCTTCGCCGCTATGCGCCTTCGCCCCCTTGCCCTGACCGCCGCTCTCACTGTCACCCTCACCCCAGGTGTGGCCTCGCCCGTCGCCGACGCCCAAAGCTCTTTGAGCTCTTTGAGCTCTGCGAGTTCCTTAAGTTCTTTAAGCTCGGGCAGCTCCGGAGGCGGCCGCCAGAAAGATCCCTCCCCAATCCAGGACGCGCCAGGCACACCTATCGCCATGCCCGGTGACATTATCGTGCAGATCATGGGCGATTTGCTGGGCAACAACAAATCCGACCATGTCGGTTTCAAGGCCGGAGACCTAGGCATCATGACCCCTCTGGGCAACGGCGAGGAGTTCGCCATTATCTTCGGTGACTCCTTCCGGGGCAACACCTTGGGGCAGGGCGAGTGGATGAGCCCAGTGGGAGTGGTCGCCAGGATGGTCGACGGTGTGATCAAAATTATCCGCCCCCTCAACATTGGGGAGAAGGTCAACCCTTTGATCCGCTACTTCCGCGCCGAAGGAGACAACCTCACCCTCATTCCCTCCGACGTTCTCAACATCGACGGCACTCTCTACATGCAGGGCATGTGGAACCGCGGCATTGGCAATGTCGAATACACCGAAATTTGGAAGTCCACGGACAACGGCACCTCTTGGGCCTCCGTGGGCAAAACTAGCTCGTCCTACATGAATGGCTTGGGCAACCTTATTTCTTGGGAGCGCGGCGACGACGGCTACATCTACGCCGTGTCTTCCAGCTTCAAACGCGACCATCCCGTCTTTTTGTCGCGCTTCCGGGAAAACCACATGAATGACCGCTCGAAGTGGGAGCTTTTCAACCCGGCTACCGGCTCCTGGTCGAGTGCCGGCAACCCCATCTTGTCAGGCAATGTTGAGGCTGGTGAGATGAATTTGCGGCTCATCGACGGCCACTGGGTCCTCGTGATGTTCAACGAAGCGACCCTGCAAATCGAGGTCCGCATCTCCGACACGCTGGCCCGCGACTGGAACGATGTGCCGGTAGCAGTCATTGCCAAGCATGGTTTATGGAGCAATGAGCAGACCCCCGCCAACTTCTCCCAGCCTTACGGCGGCTACATCGTTCCGGGCTCCACCCTGGCGAACATGGACATCGTTGTCTCGCAGTGGAACACTTCCACGAACCGGCGCTATAACTCCACTCAGTTCAACGTCAAGGGCTTAGACGCCTTCTTTGGCGTTCGCGCCGTCAACCGCTCCATGTTGCGCTCCGTCCCGTTTAGCGCCACCGAGCCTGGTGAGCTGCAGGTCACGAAACTGCCGGGCACTTCTACCCCGGAGCAGGCGGCGGAAGACGCGGCACTGAGCCACACGGCACCCTAGGTGCGCCCCGCCCAGGCTTCACTTAGTTTTAAGCTGGGCAAAAGATTGACGTCACCTGGCGGGCCTAACCTTTCGGGCACATCACATTCTGTGAAGTTGCACTCGAAAGGATCCTTTTGCAATGCGTTTGCGCGCGCTTTCACGCTTAACTGTTGTCACTACTTCGATTTCCGCTTTGGCTGTTGCTGGTCTACCCGTGGCGACTGCCCAAAGCGCCCCCGGCAGTTTCACCATCTCTAACATCACCGACTTCCATGGCCGTTGGCAGTATGACGAGAGAAACGAGGTTCCCGGCGCCTTGAATCTGCGTTGCGCGGTGGACAAGGCCGAGGAAGCTGCAGGCGCAGACAACTTCGTTTTCACCTCCTCCGGCGATAACATCGGCGCCTCCCCGTACGCCGCTATGATTCTCGACGATGAACCGACCATTGAGGTTCTCAACCAGATGGGTCTGGACATCTCCGCGCTGGGCAACCACGAATTCGACAGGGGGGCTCAGGACTTGGTCAAACGTGTCGCACCGGCGGCGAAGTGGACCTACCTCGCCGCCGGAGTAGAGAGTTTGGATAAGACAGACATCAAAGACTACGAAATCCGGGAACTCGGCGGCGTCAAGGTCGCCTTCATCGGCGCTGTGACCCAGGACATGCCGAACCTAGTCTCCCCCTCCGGCATCGAGGGCATCACCTGGGCCAATCCAGCGGAGGCGATTAACAAGACCGCTGACGAGCTGACCTCTTCCGGCAAGGCCGATGCGGTTGTCGCCTTGGTGCACGAGGGCCACATTCCGGCAGAAGCCTGGTCTAACAACGTCGATGTCGTTTTCATGGGTCACTCCCACGAATTCGTTGACCCTTCTGAAAGCTCCCCGCTCATTTTGCAAACCGGCTCTTACTCCAAGGGGCTGGCCAATGTCACCTTTTCCTTCGACAAAGCCAGCAAAAAGCTCACCGCCGAGAAAGTCGAGCTGCTCAAGACGGAAGATCTGATGGCCTGCGATACGCAGCAAAATCTTGAGGAGCGCTACCCGGAGATCGCAGCCACCATCAATGCAGCACTTGAGGCTGCTGAGAAAGAGGGCCAACAGGTCCTCGGTGAACTCAACGAGTCCATTTACCGTGGCGCCGGCACTTCCGGCGCGCCGGGCAGCAACCGCGGCGTTGAGTCCCAGGTGAACAATTTGCTGGCCGAGGCCGCGAAATGGGGCGTGACTAACAACAGTTCTGTCAAGGCAGACATCGGTGTAATGAACGCGGGCGGTGTACGCGCCGACCTTTCCAAGGGCACCGTGACGTTCAAGGATGCCTTTGATGTGCAACCTTTCGGCAATGAGTTGACTTACACCACCTTAAAGGGCGCTGACTTCAAAGAGGCGCTTGAGCAGCAGTGGAAAGAGCCCGGGGCGCGACATGCTGTGCTTTCCCTCGGCGTGTCGGACAACGTTTCCTACACCTACGACGAGACCCGCCCGCTGGGCGATCGCATCACCAGCGTGCTTGTCGACGGCGAGCCGCTCGATCCGGCGCGCGACTACGTTGTCGCCGGCTCTACCTTCCTGCTCGGTGGCGGTGACAGCTTCACCGCCTTAACCAAGGGCACTGAGCTGGCCAACTTCGGCTTCCTCGACATCCAGGCATGGACTGAGTACCTCACGGCTTACCTGAAGGAAGGCTCCGTTGCCGGCCCGCGTACTGGCCAGTCCAACGTGGCTGTCCACCTCAATGAGCCACTCAAGGCCGGCGAGAACACCACCATAGAGCTCAGCTCCCTGATTTACTCCCTCGGCGAGACCGCGAAGCAGGTCACCGTCGAGATCGGTTCCGAAAAGGCTACCGCCGACATCGACACCTCCTACATCCCCGACGGCGTTGGAGAGGCCGGCAAGGCCAGTGTCACTCTCAAGGTTCCCGCTGACAGCAAACGGGAGGAAAGGCTACGCATCACTACCGACGCCGGCACGGATGTGTGGCTGCCGGTCACTGTCGACGGCGCTAAGCCTCAAAACCCGAGTCCTGAGCCCTCTCCCGGCGCCGAGAACTCCTCCTCATCTTCCCTCTCCCCAGCCCAGGCCATTTTGGTGGCTTTGGTCAGCCTGATTGGTTTTGGCTCTCTCGTAGCTTTTCTGGCCCCCCAGATGGAAAAGCTTTTGGGTGAACTAGCTCGCTTCCGCTAAGCATCACAAGGTTGTTTCTCGGGCCCGGCACCACCCGGGCCCTTGGTCATTGTCGACCACGTCTCGGTTGAGGGGTAGAGTCCAAGCGTGACCGACTCAACAACTAAGTCCCCGTGGCCAGCATTACTGGCCATGATGTTGGGCTTTTTCATGATCCTCGTCGACTCCACGATCGTTTCGGTGGCCATTCCAGCCATCACCTCGGGATTGGAGGCAAGCTACAACGAGGTGATCTGGGTCAACAGTTCTTATCTTCTCGCCTATGCGGTGCCGCTTCTTGTCACGGGCCGCCTCGGTGACCGCTTCGGCCCGCGCACCATGTATCTGCTTGGCCTGGCTGTGTTTACGGTGTCCTCACTGGCGTGCGGTTTGGCTGGCAGCATCTCGGCGTTGATCGTCGCCCGCGCCTTCCAAGGTTTAGGCGGGGCGATGGTGACCCCGCAGACGATGTCGATGATGATCCGCACTTTCCGCCCGGAGCAGCGTGGCTCCGCCATGGGTGTTTGGGGTGCTACGGCTGGCGTGGCTACTATCGTTGGCCCCCTCCTCGGGGGTTTGCTTGTCGACGCCGCTGGTTGGCAGTGGATCTTTTTCGTCAACGTCCCCTTCGGCCTTATTGGCTTGGTCCTCGCCTGGATCCACGTTCCGCGCCTGCAAAGGTTTGCCCGCCGCTTTGACTGGGTGGGCGTGGCGCTGAGTACCTTCGGCATGTTCAGCCTGATCTTCGGCATCCAGGAGGGTGAGCGTCTGAACTGGGCTTGGCGTGCGATGGCCCTGATCCTCGCCGGTCTGGCCCTGCTCGGCATTTTTGTCTGGTGGCAGTCCCGCACCACCCGCGATCCGCTGGTTCCTTTGCGGCTTTTCGCCGACCGCAACTTCTCGCTCGCCTCGCTGACGATCGCGACGGTGGGCTTTACTGTCTCCATCTACATCATCCCGTGGATGATTTACATCCAGTCGGTCCAGGGTTACTCCCCTACCCGCGCCGCTCTGCTCCTTCTGCCAGCCGGGTTAGTGTCGGGGCTGTTGGCGCCGCGCGTGGGCACAATGACTAACACCCGCTCACCTAAACCTTTCGCCATCGGCGGGCTGCTCCTTTTCGCCTTATCGGTGGCGATCACGGCCTTTTTGGCCAACCCGCAGGTTGATCCGCGCTGGATGCTCGTGGCCTCTGTGGTAGCCGGCGTAGCCAACTCTTTGGTGTGGGGCCCGCTGTCGATGATTGCCACTCGCAATCTCACCCCGGAGCTGGCCGGCACCGGCTCCTCGGTATATAACACGGTGCGTCAGATGGGAGCGGTGGTCGGCTCCGCTTCCATCGCAGCGCTGATGACAGCGCAGCTCAACGCCCAGCTAGGTGCCGGTGCCGGAAAGATCCCGCCGCAGGCGGGGACACTGCCCGAGGTCTTGCACGCACCTTTCGCCCAGGCAATGTCGAATTCACTGTGGTTGCCCGCCGTGGTGATCTTGGTGGGTGCGGCGGTAGCGACGTTGTTTTCTCAGACGCAATCGTGGGCGTCGTAAAGCATCCGTGCTTTTAAGACAATCGTGCGGTGTAGACGACGGCGTCGATTTCGACGAAGCCGTGGCGCCGCCAGAACTCCTGGCCGCGCTCGTTGAGCGGATCCGTCATCAGGTAGGCTCCCGGCGCGCCTTTCTCGCGCAGAAAGTCCTTGCAGGCGGCGGCGAGAGTGGCGCCGATGCCTTTGCCTTGGCTTTCGGGCCGCACACCAACCATGTGAATCCAGCCGAGGTGGCCATCGAAACCTGTCATGGCGAGGCCTTCGATGTTTTCCTCGGATTCGACCACGAGAATCGTCGAGCTCGGCGCCGCCAACGCCCGGTCGAAGTCGTTCGGGGGGTCGTTCCACGGCGCTGTGATGCCGGAGGCGTCCCAAATGTCGATGGCCGTCTGCTTGTCCTCGGGGGTTGCTTCGCGCACAGTGAGCATGGCAGACAAGAATAGTCGGTGATGAGCAAAGGCAAGCAAAGGCACGCGAAGCGGCGCATTGAGGGGCGCTACCCCATCGACACCGGCACTGCCACTATTGTTGCCGACCCGCTTCGCGACGGCGCCTACATCCTCGAAGTCAATAACGTGCCCAGCTCCTACGTTGTCCCGGGCGCACCCGAAGTTCTTGAGTACGACTACATGCGCTGGATCGCAGGGCTCATCCACCTGCCTGAACCTTTCGCCGCGGTGCACCTCGGCGCGGCTGGTTGCGCGCTGCCTTCTTATGTGGCGCACCGTTGGGAAAGCTCCAACACCGCCGTCGAGTTCGACCGCGGCCTTGCCCGACTCGTACGTGACATCTTCGCTCCCCCTGTAGACATCGTGGTGGCCGAGGCCCGCGCCTTCACCCACGCGCTCGCGCCGGCATCCGTCGACCTCATCGTGCGCGACGTCTTCGCCGGGCCCGTCACCCCAACCCCGCTAACCACGGTGGAGTTCTACCGGGCAGCGCAGGACGCTTTACGGCCGGGGGGAATCTTTGTCTTAAATATCGGCGACCGCGCTGGCTTGCCGGAGACTCGCGCGGAAACCGCAGGCCTCGCTGAGGTCTTTTCCCACCTCGGCGTCATAACTACCCAGGAGATGTTAAATGGAAGTGGCTACGGCAACGTCGTTGTCGCGGCGTCCCACTCCCCACTTTCTTGGTCGGGCGAGGCCGAGTTCCGCAGCACTGATTGGGTTCGTGCGCTCGGCGGCACGCCACGCCGCGACGCGCCGGCGCCATAGGCAATGAGCTTAACTTTTCGCACGTCTCCTTCCATTTCCATGTCCGCCCTTGGCGTGAGGTGACGTTTCTGCCTCGGGTCAGCGGGGTTATGAAACAGTGAGCGAAAGTGCGGCCTTGGTTGATCCGGTTTGGTTTTTTCGCTTCGTTTCGACGCCTATTTGCCGTTAACGTTGCTCTTTTCGACGATTTGCGCGAAGCGCTCGATGTAGTCGCGCACGAAGTTCTCCGTTCGCTCAACCAGGTTGCCGTTGTCGGTGAACACTTCCGGCGATGTGCCCAAAAACACTTCCGGCTGGCCTGGAAACGGCATGTCGAAGTAGGACAGTGCCAGGCGCAGATTCTTTTGCGCAGAATAGCCGCCCATCGCACCAACCGAGTGGGAGATGATGCCCGCCGGGTGATTCTTCCAGGCAACATCGGAGTTCGGCTTCGACCCGATGTCCACCGCGTTTTTCAGCACGGCTGGGATGGTTCGGTTGTTTTCGGGGGTGATAAACAAGATGCCGTCGGAAGCCTTGATGGTTTCGCGGAAGTGCGTGTACACCTGCGGCGTGGGGGTATCAATCTGTTGAGGGTCGTCATAGTCAAAGTTGTAAAGGGGAAGGTGGCCGATTTCCACGATCTCGGCAGCAAAACCCTTGGGAAACATGCGCAGCGCTTCGTTTGCGATTCTTCGGGCGAAGGAACCAGTGCGCAAGGATCCCACGAGGACAGAAATCTTGAATGACATTGAAACTCCTTGGAGAAGGCTCGCTCAGTGGCGAGTAATGCCCATTCAAGATAACAATTTTTCACCTTTTTTCATAGCCTTGAACTTACCTGTTCGAAGGTGTGGATTTTGGTGCGCTCGTTGCTTGAGCCAGCCGAAGCTCCGCCGCTTACAACTGCGGGATCGTCAACCCGAACTGCTCCGCAAAGGAACGCACCTGCGGCAAGTTCACCAACAGCGCGGCCAGGCCACCAAGAATGCCAAGCACCGCGGCCGCCACGATAACGCCCGTCGACGAACCATTTTCCGACGAACCGTTTTCCGACGAACCGTCTTCCGATGAGCCATCTGCCGATGAACTGCTTGATGATGATTCCGCCGATCCGGCCTCCGCCGGGTCAGTCGCGCTCCCGAAACGGGTGAGAGTGATATCGTCGACAAGCGAATCATCCGCAGCGTTCATGCTGCGCACATTGATCGCCGTGGGACTGACCTTCATCACGGAATAATCCGGGGTGTAATCCTGGTTCCAAAAAGCGACCGTGTCCTCGTTCAGGTTCCGCTCACGAGCCTCCTCAAACGTGATACCGGGGTAGCTCTTACCATCGTTGCCGGTAAAATCGTAAAACTTTCCACCACCGGCAGTACTCAAGGTGAGGTAAAGGACCTCCCCTTCACGCTTAGCCAAAACATCACCCGGCCCCGCCTGCGCCGTGGGCACAGTAGGCTCCAGACCATTCATCAAATGGGAACGGTTATACATGTGATCGTGACCGTTGAGCACCAAGTCAACGCCAACCTCAGAAAAGACCGGGCTTAGCTTCGCGCGCATGCGCTGAATATCCGACGTCGAGTAGCGCCCACCCTGGGAATGGAAAGCGAAGTGACTCGCCACAATAATCCAATCCTTACCAGCACCATGGGCCGCGACAGTGTCGCGGACAAACTGCGCCTGCTCACTAAGCCCCGCATCGTCCTTACGATTGGAATTAAGCCCAATGATCAGCGCGTTGTTCTGCTCAAAAAAGTAGTTCGAGGTGGAACCCAACTCGTTTGGAAGCCGCCAATGTTCCTTAAAGTGGCGGGTGGAAAGCGAAGAAGGATACGTCTCGTGGTTACCTTCAAGAACGCTAACGCGGTACTGCCGCAACTGCGGAGCCGAGAAAAAGGCGTTGTACTGCCCTAACGGGCCAATCATATCCCCCCACCCCTCAACCTGGTCGCCGAGACTAATAAACACCGAGGCACGAGGGGAAGCCTTCGCCGCGGCGGCAGCCGTGGCGCGCCACGTCGCGGCCTGCTGCGAAACCCTGGCACCCACCCCAATCTGAGCATCGGCTATCGCGATGGCCTCCCAGGTGCCGTCACCGTCGTCGATGCTAAACTGCTCCGGCTCACTCCATCCTCCCTGCTCAGATCCAATCTGATAGCTGTACGTCTTGCCCGGTTCAAGGCCGGTAGCTTCAGCGAACTTCGAAACGTATCCAATCGCCCCGAAATCAGCAATGCTCGACTGAACCTCACGAACCCGCTGCGGCGAATCCACCGGCGCGAAGCGCACCACTTCAGGTCCACGGTGATACGAACGCCAGGTGAAGTTCACGCTCGTCGCATCGGCGCCGACACCAGTGGCGGCCCGGTAAATGGGATTCTCAGCGGCAAAAGAGTTCGGGGCGAAAGCGACCGGCACGACGGACAGAGTGAGCGAAACGGCCGTAACCAGAGCGATATTTTTCAGCATGACAAGCCTAACCTTGGTGTCGACGGATACCAACCTGGCAATTCCACCATAAAAACATGTCCTCGACATGAAGTTTAAAAAGAATTTCCATGACTTCTTGACGGCGCTTCTCCCAAAGATGAGGAACCTCCACGCAGGCTCAGGGTTGTGATGCTCCTATATTGTGTCAAGCGCTTTTCAGAAATTTTTCGTAGGCCGATGCTAATTCCGTCAACGGACGTTTTCCAGTCTCGATGTCACTGATCCTCGCCGGGGCACACCCCAAATGCTTCGCTACAACCACCTGGGTGAGATGCTTCGCGATACGCAGTTCTTTCAACTCATCCCGACGAAGATCCCTGGGCTGTGGCGTACTGCGCCTGGTGCATATGACCCGGTAGATCTCCCGGACGATCGCGCGCTTCAGGCAGCGAATAATCTCCCTTTTCGACAACCCCTCCTCGGTACGCCGGGCGACGTACTCCCTGGTGCGCTGGTCACACTTCATCCTCACCATAGCGATTCGGTACAACGCTGAGTTCGCCCGCCGGTCACCACCACGATTGAGCCGGTGCCGGTTGGTTCGCCCAGAGCTTGCCGGCAGTGGAGCCACTCCACATAAGTGCGCCAGCGCTGCTTCGGAGTGGATGCGCTCCGGATTATCGCCGATGCTGATCAGCAGATCAGCGGAAACAAGAGCCCCACATCCCACGATGTTGCTGACATGGGGATTGATCACTGACACCAGGGCAGCGATCCGGGTTTCCAGCTCATCGCACTGCACCCGCAATGCGCGGTAGGTCGTGGCCAGAATCTTCAGGCTGGTCAGCACACCATTTCGCGGATCAGTACCATCCGACGACGGTCGGCAGTACACCAACGCGTTGACCAGAGCGTGGTTGGTCATCGTGGCGTAGCGGGTGCGGATGTCATCAGGGGCTGTGACCAGCAACGACTTCATCGTTGTGATGAGTTTCGCGGTGGTGGACACCAGCTGTTTCCGGGTGATCTGTAACGCTCGTAACGACTCCACCGGGCCCGTGGAATCTTTAGGCGTGCTCAGCCCTTCCCCGGTCAGGACCTGTCGCGCGGCGGCAAGGGCATCCACCGGATCTGATTTCCCATCCCGGCGTCGAATGCTGCGGGCCGGGCGCAGGACTTCAACGACCGTGTAGCCACGGTCTATGAGGTGCCGGGTTAATCCGGCACCGAAGGAGATGGTTCCTTCTACTCCGACGGCGCCGACACCGTGCTTGCTGAGGAACTCGGCGAGGTGTGTGTAGCCGGGCCTAGTGGTGGGGAAGGTTTCGGTGGCCAGGTGCCGGCCGGTTGGGGTCACCGCGGCGACGGTGTGGGTGTCGGTGTGGGTGTCGGTGTGGGTGTCGACCCCGGCGACGGGGCTTGCGGAGAGGTCGATGTCTGTGGTCATGGCTGTCAACGCTTTCGCATAGGGAAGTGATGAAGGTAGCCGCTGATCCGAGGGTTCGAGCAGACAGGACACTGATGGGACTACTACTATGGCACCTGCCGGGGTGCTCACGGTGAGAGGTCACGCTCCTATGAGGTCATGACCGAATCGCCGGATCGCGGTGCGGGGCGAGAACCAGCCCGGAAGACAGATCGCAACGAAGGCACACAATCAGATTGTGGCCAGTCCGTTAGTGGGTCATTCCGGATGGTTCTTGTCCCGCACTCCCATTATCAGTGTCCTCTAGCGTGGTGTATCTGCGACTGCCGGTGAGGGGCCTTAAGGATGTGTGAGGTGGCCAGTGAAGCGTCCTGGGTTTAGTTCCGCTTCTTTTACGGCCCAGTGTTGATGAGCTGGGTGAGATAGTTCTTGGTTTCTCTTTCCTGTGGGTTGGCATAGTCCAACGCTTTGTAAATGCCAAGTGCGGGTTTTTGGTAGGGGTGTTCCACGAAGGTGGTCGGGGTGGTATTCCGGCTTGTTGGTAGGGGGAGCCCGTCCTTGCTTGGACGGGCTGGTTGTTGGGGTTAGGTTTCTGTGGTGTTGCGGATTGTTGCGAGATGCTTGCGCATGTCGAAGTCTCCGATTTCGAGGTGGCGACCGCTGCTGATTCTGCTGACTAGGCAGTCGGCTCCTACCCGGTTGGGTAGTGCTTTGAGCCAGTAGCCTGCGCTTGATTGCGAGGGTCTGAACCCCGGAAAGTGGACACGGAGTTTTAATCAGATGCGGTTTTGAGTATAGCTGTTTCGGAAGATTCAAAGGCGTTCGGCGAACGATAGCCGCACCTCGAGTGCAGGCGTTTGGTGTTGTAGCGACTGCACCATTGGAACACGTCCCGGCGACACACCAGCTGACTGGCGAAAACAGGTGCATCTTGAAGGACTTCCCGTTTCAACGTGGCGTTGAACGACTCCGCCAGAGAATTATCCGCGCTGGTACCAATTGCTCCCATCGATTGGGTAACACCGAGACGTTCACATAGTCTTCGGTACCGATCAGAGGTGTATACACTGCCATGATCGGAGTGGAAAATCGCTCCGTCAAGCCCACCACGGATCCCGTAAGCCATCATCAAAGCCTCTTCAACTAACTCCGTACGCATGTGGACGGCGATCGCGAAACCGGTCAACTGCCGCGAGTAGCAGTCGATGACCGTCGCCAGGTACATATTCGACCCATCTGCAATCGGGAGGTAGGTGATATCGCCGACGTAGACCGTGTTTGGTTTCTCCGCGGTGAAACGGCGTGCGAGCAGATCCGGAAACGTCGGAGCGCGTTTCGCAGACACCGTGGTCTTTACGCGGCGTTTCTTGGTGTAGCCGAACAATTCCATCTGGCGCATCAGCCTGGCGGTGCGCTTGTGATTGAGGCGATCATCGCTGGTCGGATCCGAGTTGATGGCCGCTGTGATGCGTTTCGCCCCGTAACAGCCGTTCTCAGCTGTGAACACGGCCTTGATCCTCGCTCCCAGCGCCGCGTCAGCGACGAGGCGTCGCCGGCGGGCAGGAGCAGCAGATTTCCACTTGTAGTAGGAGGACCGGTTGATCTTCAGGACCTCACATAACCGCTTGACCTCGTAGAAGTCTCGGTGGTCATCAACGAACTGAAAGCGGTTCACCAGTTCGTCTCTTCCGCGAAATATTTGGCCGCCTTGCGCAGGATCTCTCGTTCTTCCCGTAGCGTGGCGTTTTCGCGTTCCAGCATGCGGATGCGTTCGGCATCGGAGAGTCCTTGAGCAGGAGTACGTTCGCTGTTGGCTGCGGCGATCGGGCTGGCGACTTTTTCACCGTTGGCGTTGGTTTTGGTGCCGGTGCCGAAGGCGTCGAGCCAGGTGCGCAGGGAGTTGCGGTTGACCCCGAGATCGGAGGCGATCGCGTTGATCGTGGCTCCAGGGGTCGACTCGTACAACGTCACTGCGTCACGCTTGAACTGCTCGGTGTAGGTCTTGCGTGGCATGGTGGAAAGGTACCTCACTTCCCCAGCGAAATGCTGGTTTCAGCGTGTCCACCACCAAGGGGTCAGGTCCGGTGGATATGAGCCCGGATACGATCAGCACCATTACCGATGCAGTCTTAGACGAGGTCATGATCTGGCAGAACCGTCAGCTCGACGAGTTTTACCCAGTAATCTTCCTTGATGCGCTACGCGTGAAGATCCGCGATGGCCACCGTGTAGTCAACAAGGCGTGCTACATGGCGGTGGGCATCGACATCGACGGTATCAAGCGCATCCTGGGCTTGTGGATTGCTGATAATGAAGGCGCCGCCTTGTGGGCATCGGTGTGCGCAGATCTGGCCAACCGTGGCGTCCAGGATGTCTTCATCGTCTGCTGTGATGGGCTTAAAGGCTTAGCGGAAGCCGTGGAGGCGACCTGGCCGAATTCGATGGTGCAGACCTGCATCGTGCACCTGATCCGGGCGGCGAACCGGTGGGTGTCCTATCAGGACCGAAAAGCTGTCTCCAGCGCGTTACGTGCGATCTACACGGCCGCAAACGAAGATACCGCCCGTGCCAGCTTAGATGCGTTCGAAACCTCTGAGCTTGGCCAGAAATACCCGCAGTCGGTGAAGGTGTGGCGTGATGCGTGGGAACGGTTCGTGCCGTTTTTGCAGTTCCCGCCAGCAGCGCGCAAGGTGTTGTACACCACGAATTCGATCGAGTCACTTAACGCTGAGCTGCGCAAAGCTACCCGGAATCGGGGCCAGTTCCCGAACGATACAGCGGCTGTGAAGACGCTTTGGCTGATGATTTGCAACATCGAAGACAAACGCGCTGCCAAACGCGCGAAGCAAGCCAAGCGCGCCGTTGAGTGCAACGGGTATGTTGAAGGAGCAAAGGCCAATGGCTGGAAGCAAGCCATCAACCAACTAGCTGTGGCATACCCCAACCGATTCGCGGAGTACTTGTAAACCAAACCCCCGCACACAAACTATCGGACACTCTCCTTATTCGCAGACGTTCTTGGGATACCCGCAGGGAAACAAACAATAGTCATAGGTGACAACCCAAATGTGGACGGCGTATTTGCTGCCAACCTGGGAGCTTCGTTTCACCTAGTGAGCAACGGGATCTGGCACTAAATCTCTCCAACCCAAAGAAAACTGGCACAATCCCACAGATCCGGGGAGGTCGACGACCGACTGCGGGACTTCGTAGAATAGCACATGACCCCAATTTTCCCAAGCAAAAATCACGCCACAACTCCATATGCGGGAGGCTACCGAATGGATAAGTCAAACTTCTCTAATGTGAAACTCTCTGAAGAGTTTTTTCATATTTCTTTCACCCCCACCAATTGGCTTACGGACCCCTGGAAGTGCATCGAAGCGACTGAGAGATGGACCCGACCCGACTCGGCCGTGCTCGAAACATTCGACACTGAGAAATTCAAGGAGAACTACTCCCGAAAGGCAGCTGTCCTTTCGGATGTAAGAAGCAGTTTTTCAGGAAATACTGTCGACGACATCATTATGATCATGGAGCACGAAAGGTTTCTAAAAGGGCCGAAAGGCAACCTTCTCCATGATGGAGTAACGAACCGTGCCAAAATCGAAACTGCAATAAGCAATGGGGTCCCCATAGAAATTGTCATCCCTTCATTTGCGGGTCGCCCACATAATCCTGCAGCTCATAAGCGAGTAGCTCCCGACTTAGGTGAAATGTATGCTCTTCTCCATCTCTTAGATATTTCAGATACCGTGAGGGAAGTGTATCCACCGGGACTACTGTTTACGCTCATTCTTGACGGAACAATTTATCGACCTTTCTACGGGTACGCCCACAATGAAGCTGTCCCCTACGAGGAGAACCTAAACCGGCAGATTTCGGCACTTGAAGCAGAAAATTCTCTGCGAACTATCGATATGTGGCCCATCTACCAAGAACGAAAGGATGAAGTCGCTGCGATCGAAGCAGAAGTAAGAGAGCACGTTTCGAGTCAGTGGAATGATCACGATCTTCCCTCCAGGCAAGATCTAATTGCCGCTCTTCGCCAGGGGGTTGAAACCACTCCCATAACTGTAGCTCTGATTGAGATGTACAAGAGTGGGTCTTACAAGAATGTTGACCTAGATAGTTTCTTCATTCGCGCAGAAAAGGCCCTTCTCAAGAGGGCAGAGCACGCCGCGTTCGAATACACCGTGCTTTTGACTATTATGCGTAGACTCGGTCTGGTGATGATCGCATTCCCAGATGCTATCCGCGGAACAGTCCACCCTAAGCCAGATCAATACTCTCCCATTATGCGCGATGCCAAAACTGTGATTTCCCCCTGGCAGGGCACCGCGATCGTCCGTCTAGATGGCTCCATTGTAACGGAGTATGAGGCTATTGTTTTTCAAGAGCCAGAGCGCTATAAAGCATGGTTTGTAAGGGGCGATGAAGCTCCCTTCTTCTATGAAGAAATCAAACTGCCTTGATCAAACCTCCGAAAAGTTCGACGAAAAGCACCCTTGGGTTAATCTGGCCGATAGTTGCCACCCAAATCTGCATATCCGCCGCGGTGGGACTAAATCTTACTATCACCGCACTTGCAGCCGTTGAGGTTACAGGCAAGGAATCATTGGGCGGACTAGCCCAGACAAGCACCATCTTGGGCGCCACATTCATTACCATAACGGCAACGAGAATCAGCATCCTCAAGGATAGGCTGTTTGCACTACGATGCACCATTGGTGTGGCTGCACTGGGATCCCTCGTTGCACACTTTGCCATCTCTACTAAAGGCTCCAGCGGATGGCTTCTCTTCGTTGGATTATTTCTCCTTGGGGGAGGCACGGTAAGCGCACTTATCTCTCGCTTTACAGCCACTGAGAAAGTCGGGCAAAATCAACAGGCCACATCTGCAATTGGCATAGTACTTTTCGGCTCCGCGATAGGCTCTGTAATAGGACCAAATATATATGGCCTCATCTCTCTAAACATCGAATCACCGATGGAGTGGGCATTCGTCGGGTCTGCTCTAACCTTCATGGTTGGACTACTGGTCCTATCTTTTGAAAGGCGCCAGAGCTACACATCGGGGACCCCACGCTCGACTGCCTCTTCAGAATCAGGACGTCTCATATGGAAGCAATCTTATGTTTTTATATTCGCCGCCGGAATCATTGCCCACGCATCGATGATTAGCCTGATGACAATGGCACCCATTTACACAGATAGAGTTTTTGGTCCATCTAGATCTGGAATCGTGATGACAGCTCACCTACTCGGCATGTATGCTACCGGACCTTTTGTGAGCTCTAGCCTTAATCGGTTCGGACTCAGAAAGACGCTTACGTGGGGAGCAACCGCCTTTCTAATCTCGATTTTCCTCTTAGTTTTTCTGCATAACTCTTTTATCCTGTTTACTGTGGGTCTCTTTGGAGTCGGAGTATTTTGGTCGGTAGGTATGATAATTTCCTCCACCCTTGCCTCTAAGATTAATGACACAAACCAACGAATGGCGCTCCAGGGCAGACTGGATCTGACCATAAACATTGCAGCGGGCGTGAGCTCTATCCTGTCTGGCATCTTAGTGACCATGATCGGATATCCACTGCTTGCAGGGCTAGTCTTCGCTTTTACATTCCTTGCCTTCGTTTCTGTATTTTCGCTAAACCGCATCAGATCGAAAGGACAGATACACCACTAACTAGGACACTGATAATGGGAGTGCGGGACAAGAACCATCCGGAATGACCCACTAACGGACTGGCCACAATCTGATTGTGTGCCTTCGTTGCGATCTGTCTTCCGGGCTGGTTCTCGCCCCGCACCGCGATCCGGCGATTCGGTCATGACCTCATAGGAGCGTGACCTCTCACCGTGAGCACCCCGGCAGGTGCCATAGTAGTAGTCCCATCAGTGTCCTGTCTGCTCGAACCCTCGGATCAGCGGCTACCTTCATCACTTCCCTATGCGAAAGCGTTGACAGCCATGACCACAGACATCGACCTCTCCGCAAGCCCCGTCGCCGGGGTCGACACCCACACCGACACCCACACCGACACCCACACCGTCGCCGCGGTGACCCCAACCGGCCGGCACCTGGCCACCGAAACCTTCCCCACCACCAGGCCCGGCTACACACACCTCGCCGAGTTCCTCAGCAAGCACGGTGTCGGCGCCGTCGGAGTAGAAGGAACCATCTCCTTCGGTGCCGGATTAACCCGGCACCTCATAGACCGTGGCTACACGGTCGTTGAAGTCCTGCGCCCGGCCCGCAGCATTCGACGCCGGGACGGGAAATGATCCGGTGGATGCCCTTGCCGCCGCGCGACAGGTCCTGACCGGGGAAGGGCTGAGCACGCCTAAAGATTCCACGGGCCCGGTGGAGTCGTTACGAGCGTTACAGATCACCCGGAAACAGCTGGTGTCCACCACCGCGAAACTCATCACAACGATGAAGTCGTTGCTGGTCACAGCCCCTGATGACATCCGCACCCGCTACGCCACGATGACCAACCACGCTCTGGTCAACGCGTTGGTGTACTGCCGACCGTCGTCGGATGGTACTGATCCGCGAAATGGTGTGCTGACCAGCCTGAAGATTCTGGCCACGACCTACCGCGCATTGCGGGTGCAGTGCGATGAGCTGGAAACCCGGATCGCTGCCCTGGTGTCAGTGATCAATCCCCATGTCAGCAACATCGTGGGATGTGGGGCTCTTGTTTCCGCTGATCTGCTGATCAGCATCGGCGATAATCCGGAGCGCATCCACTCCGAAGCAGCGCTGGCGCACTTATGTGGAGTGGCTCCACTGCCGGCAAGCTCTGGGCGAACCAACCGGCACCGGCTCAATCGTGGTGGTGACCGGCGGGCGAACTCAGCGTTGGACCGAATCGTTATGGTGAGGATGAAGTGTGACCAGCGCACCAGGGAGTACGTCGCCCGGCGTACCGAGGAGGGGTTGTCGAAAAGGGAGATTATTCGCTGCCTGAAGCGCGCGATCGTCCGGGAGATCTACCGGGTCATATGCACCAGGCGCAGTACGCCAGAGGGTGTCAGGAAGTTTGTGTGTGAGGCTCTGATACAGAAGGAGTTTCACCGATAATGACAACGGTGACAACGAAGAAAAACCATGACCAGGACAAGGTCAACGAGATCAGCGAGAAGCTGATGGAAAATCCTGAGCTCGCCAAGCTGATTGGCGAGTTGTCGACGTCCACCGGTGACGCCAGTGACCTGGTCAAAGGTCTGTTGCAGGCGTCGATTAACGCTGGTCTGCAGGCGGAAATGGATGCCCATTTGGGCTACCGTCATTCCGACCGGAAGATGAAGGCCCAGGTTGAACCAACACAGGGTGGTAACCACCGCAACGGGTCGTACACCAAGACGGTTAACTCTGGTTACGGCACGTTGGAAGTGACTGTACCCAGGGATCGTTGCGGCACGTTTACTCCCCAGATGGTGCCCAAGGGCGCACGCCGGCTGACAGAGCTCGATGACATAATCATCTCGCTGTACGCCGGTGGGATGACAGTGCGTGATATTCAGCACCATCTTGGGTCCACCCTGGGGGTGGATATGAGCCCGGATACGATCAGCACCATTACCGATGCAGTCTTAGACGAGGTCATGATGGGTCTGAACCCCGGAAAGTGGACACGGAGTTTTAATCAGATGCGGTTTTGAGTATAGCTGTTTCGGAAGATTCAAAGGCGTTCGGCGAACGATAGCCGCACCTCGAGTGCAGGCGTTTGGTGTTGTAGCGACTGCACCATTGGAACACGTCCCGGCGACACACCAGCTGACTGGCGAAAACAGGTGCATCTTGAAGGACTTCCCGTTTCAACGTGGCGTTGAACGACTCCGCCAGAGAATTATCCGCGCTGGTACCAATTGCTCCCATCGATTGGGTAACACCGAGACGTTCACATAGTCTTCGGTACCGATCAGAGGTGTATACACTGCCATGATCGGAGTGGAAAATCGCTCCGTCAAGCCCGCCACGGATCCCGTAAGCCATCATCAAAGCCTCTTCAACTAACTCCGTACGCATGTGGACGGCGATCGCGAAACCGGTCAACTGCCGCGAGTAGCAGTCGATGACCGTCGCCAGGTACATATTCGACCCATCTGCAATCGGGAGGTAGGTGATATCGCCGACGTAGACCGTGTTTGGTTTCTCCGCGGTGAAACGGCGTGCGAGCAGATCCGGAAACGTCGGAGCGCGTTTCGCAGACACCGTGGTCTTTACGCGGCGTTTCTTGGTGTAGCCGAACAATTCCATCTGGCGCATCAGCCTGGCGGTGCGCTTGTGATTGAGGCGATCATCGCTGGTCGGATCCGAGTTGATGGCCGCTGTGATGCGTTTCGCCCCGTAACAGCCGTTCTCAGCTGTGAACACGGCCTTGATCCTCGCTCCCAGCGCCGCGTCAGCGACGAGGCGTCGCCGGCGGGCAGGAGCAGCAGATTTCCACTTGTAGTAGGAGGACCGGTTGATCTTCAGGACCTCACATAACCGCTTGACCTCGTAGAAGTCTCGGTGGTCATCAACGAACTGAAAGCGGTTCACCAGTTCGTCTCTTCCGCGAAATATTTGGCCGCCTTGCGCAGGATCTCTCGTTCTTCCCGTAGCGTGGCGTTTTCGCGTTCCAGCATGCGGATGCGTTCGGCATCGGAGAGTCCTTGAGCAGGAGTACGTTCGCTGTTGGCTGCGGCGATCGGGCTGGCGACTTTTTCACCGTTGGCGTTGGTTTTGGTGCCGGTGCCGAAGGCGTCGAGCCAGGTGCGCAGGGAGTTGCGGTTGACCCCGAGATCGGAGGCGATCGCGTTGATCGTGGCTCCAGGGGTCGACTCGTACAACGTCACTGCGTCACGCTTGAACTGCTCGGTGTAGGTCTTGCGTGGCATGGTGGAAAGGTACCTCACTTCCCCAGCGAAATGCTGGTTTCAGCGTGTCCACCACCAAGGGGTCAGGTCCGATCTGGCAGAACCGTCAGCTCGACGAGTTTTACCCAGTAATCTTCCTTGATGCGCTACGCGTGAAGATCCGCGATGGCCACCGTGTAGTCAACAAGGCGTGCTACATGGCGGTGGGCATCGACATCGACGGTATCAAGCGCATCCTGGGCTTGTGAATTGCTGATAATGAAGGCGCCGCCTTGTGGGCATCGGTGTGCGCAGATCTGGCCAACCGTGGCGTCCAGGATGTCTTCATCGTCTGCTGTGATGGGCTTAAAGGCTTAGCGGAAGCCGTGGAGGCGACCTGGCCGAATTCGATGGTGCAGACCTGCATCGTGCACCTGATCCGGGCGGCGAACCGGTGGGTGTCCTATCAGGACCGAAAAGCTGTCTCCAGCGCGTTACGTGCGATCTACACGGCCGCAAACGAAGATACCGCCCGTGCCAGCTTAGATGCGTTCGAAACCTCTGAGCTTGGCCAGAAATACCCGCAGTCGGTGAAGGTGTGGCGTGATGCGTGGGAACGGTTCGTGCCGTTTTTGCAGTTCCCGCCAGCAGCGCGCAAGGTGTTATACACCACAAATTCGATCGAGTCACTTAACGCTGAGCTGCGCAAAGCTACCCGGAATCGGGGCCAGTTCCCGAACGATACAGCGGCTGTGAAGACGCTTTGGCTGATGATGTGCAACATCGAAGACAAACGCGCTGCCAAACGCGCGAAGCAAGCCAAGCGAGCCGTTGAGTGCAACGGGTATGTTGAAGGAGCAAAGGCCAATGGCTGGAAGCAAGCCATCAACCAACTAGCTGTGGCATACCCCAACCGATTCGCGGAGTACTTGTAAACCAAACCCCCGCACACAAACTATCGGACACTCTCGTACGCCACAGCCCAGGGATCTTCGTCGGGATGAGTTGAAAGAACTGCGTATCGCAAAGCATCTCACCCAGGTGGTTGTAGCGAAGCATTTGGGGTGTGCCCCGGCGAGGATCAGTGACATCGAGACTGGAAAACGTCCGTTGACGGAATTAGCATCGGCCTACGAAAAATTTCTGAAAAGCGCTTGACACAATATAGGAGCATCACAACCTGAGACATTTCAAAGAAACACCCAGAAGCTCTACCTGGTGTCGCGCACTTCATGCTCCGCTGCGCTTGATGTGAACCGTTCAAGTGCGACGTACGACTTCGAGTCGAAGCAGATCCAAAAAACAGACGCAGCGACAAATTACGTCTACGCCCCGCCGCTGCATACTCGCGTCGCAACACCTCGACAATCGCTCAACCGACGAGTCGAGCTACCTCGCCTGTCGCCTCTAGACAGCCCAGGCAGTCACGCACATCGATGACAGATACAGCACCAAGACTGCTCAGGCGATAACATTTCTAACTTTTGTGTGTCTCAATCTCCGCGCTGCAATGCCCGTTCAAGTCTGCGGTCGGGCACCACCCAGACAAACGCGACGATAACGAAACACCCCATCCCCGCCCAGGAAAAGTACGGACTTGGGGCCACAACGCCATCGCAGGCAGCGAGAATAATTCCCGCGAAATACAGCACCAAAGACAGAACGTCTTTTCTTCCCATCCGGGCCCAGCCCACCTTCAGAGCTTGCCGAAGCAGCGATTCGGGCCCTTCTTCAGTCATGAGGCTAGCCTGAAGCATGAAATAGGCCAGCGCGCACAGCAACAACACAACGCCGTAACACATCACTGGCACTTTCGCTAAACTTTCCTGATCTACCCACGCTGTGGAAAAGGGAAGCAAACTCAACCAAAACAGCCAGTGGTGATTCGCCCACAAAGATCGCCCACTCAGTTTTGACGCCGCATGCAGCAGGTGGTGGTGGTTGTTCCAATAAATGCCGACATAGGCGAAGCTCAGCACATAGGTCAGAAAGGAAACCCCGGTGGTGTCGACCAACACACGCCATGTGTTTCCTTCCGGCACCTTGAACGACAAGACCATGATCGTGATGATGATCGCGAGTACACCGTCGCTAAACGCCTCAAGGCGGGAAGTGGGCATGACAAATTGTAGCGCTCTGGTCACGGTCGGGGGAATGTACGCATGGACCGCGAGCATTTCGCTTCACGACGCACACCTTAGCGCCCACGGCACCCAGCGTTGCGACCGCTACCGCGCCACCTGGGAGCTCACCACCTCTCCGGGGTGGATCACGCGCGAGGTCGACGTCGTACTCAGCCTAGACCCCGACGGTGTGGTCGTGGACTACCCCGACCTGGCGCGGCTCACCAAAGTGGCCATCTGAAACGCTGCTGGCCGACGCTAACTTTGTATCGCTTTGATGCTCCAGTACCGGTTTTTTATTTCACCCACCGCAATCTAGCAGCCCGCATAAGCTCAGTCAGCCACCTCAGATTCGGCAGTTACTCGTTTTTAAACGACAATCGGTCCGCAAAGACCCAAGACCACGATCCTCCACCACCCGAAGATTCACCATTTACTAAGTGATATTGGGTCTAACACCGGGCGTACCGCAAGGCCCCAGCCGCCCTACACGTTGAAACGAAACTCCACCGCGTTGCGCAGGAAACGTACGTCACAAGGGGGAATGACAGGAGCTTGCAGTGATTTGGAGAGATGTGCTAGGCTCGGATCAAGCCATCGGGCCGAGCCCAAAAACCTCGGCACAGTGCGACATCCCCGCGCTGAGATGGTGAGCCTGGGGCGGCATGGGATTGGCCGTCTGGGGGTCTTTTGACCCTCACATCATCCTCGACGGGATGGATGGTGCTGAGAATAGAGCCGCGCCCACAGATGGGCAGGTCATCCTCCCGTGCGGGTGACAGCACTCCCGTGCGGGTGACAGCAGAGGTTTCCGACCGGTGAATCGGCGGTGACAAGCCTCTTTCCTACTCAGGGAAAGGGGCATTTTTCATGTCCTCCGCAACCAGGCTTTCCGAGCTGGGTACAGACTCGGATCGCACGCTCTCCTCAGCCGAGGCCGCCGAGTTCCTTGGTATCTCAGTGAAGACGCTGAACAACTGGCGCGTGAAGGGGCGCGGCCCCGCGTATGTGAAATACGCGGGTGCCATTGATGGGCTCGGTCGCCAGCGTGGCAGTGTCGCTTACAGGCTTGGCGATCTGCGTGAGTTCGTCGCTGAGCATCGCGTGGGCACGACGAGCTCCGATGAGTCGGTCAGTCGTCACATCACGGCCCTTGTGGACGCCGCTCCCCGCCTCAACGACGAGCAGATCGCCCGCCTTCGAGTTGCTCTCGGAGGTGCGGCATGAGCAACACAAATGAAGACCCCCGCATCCAGGGGGACACGGGGGCCGATCAGTTCAGTTATGAGCATACCATCGAAGATGAGGTGCGGGAAAGCATCCTCTTCCTCATCGACAAGGGCGTGTGCATCACCCCGAGCGAGTTCTACAGCCTCATCTCTGAGACGGTGATCCGCTGGGCGAACGCCGAGGGCCTGACGGGGACTAATCGTGGTCGACGGATGGATCGTAAGGCGTTCGATCTGATCCGCAACCTCCTTGCCATCATCAAGAAGAACAAGGGCAGCTGCGTCGTCAGGAGCGCGCCGGAGAACCTACCGCCGTTCATGCTCGCGCAGTTCATTGCCGCCGAGCATCGTGTGGTGCTCGTCGGCGAGGAGACTGACGAGGTAGCGAAGATGCCCCTCATGCGGTATCACGCATCGGGTCGTTTCGAGGGCACGTACCGCGAGATCACCGAGCGCGAGGGCGTACGCGAGCTTCTGAGCTCGTACACGAAGACGGCGAACTCGTATCTCGTGAACGAGGTGTACGCGCAGTTGCGTTCGCTCGCGCCGATGGTCAGCGAGTGCACCGAGCCTCACCTTGTCCCGGTGGACAACGGCATCTATAACGTCGAGACGCGCACGCTTGAGGCGTTCTCGCCGGATCGCGTGTACCTGACGAAGTGCATGACCGCCTACAACCCGAACGCCGTATCTCCGACACGGACACTGAAGGACGGCTCGCCCTGGGAGTTCAACGCCTGGCTGGCGGACCTTTTCACGGGTGATCTGGAACGGGTTGCACTCGTCTGGCAGACGATCACAGCTGCGCTGCGCGTCCATAAGAATTACGACAAGGCCGTGTGCTTCTACTCGTCCAAGGGCGAGGGCGGCAAGGGCACACTGCTCGTGCTCCTCAAGGAGCTCGTCGGTGCTGGCAATTGGGCGTCCGTGCCCCTCAAGAAGTTCTCTGACCGCTTCGGCACCGAGCCGCTCTTCGGCAAGTCGGCGGTCTTTACCGACGAGAATTCGGTGAGTGTCTTCACCGAGACTGCGAGCGACTTGAAGCAGTACATCACGCATGAGGTCATCACGATCGACCGGAAGAACCAGCGTGCCGTCCAGTGGCGTCCACACGGGGTCATGGTGCAGTGCCTCAACGATCTTCCTGAGTTCGCCGATAAGACCGATTCGCTGTGGCGGCGGTTCGCGTTCCTCCCCTTCGACAAGTGCTTCACGGGGCGTCGAGACCCGACGATCAAGGACACGTTCATGCGGGATCCCGAGGTGCTTGAGTACGTCCTCAAGGTCGCCCTTGAGCTGCCCGACTTCGACGACTTCATCGTCGGAGCGAAGGCCGTCGAGCTCGGCGAGGACGTGAAGCTCAATAACGATCCGGTTCGGGCTTGGTGGTCGGAAGTCGGCGATCGACTGCTTTCATCTGTGCTTCCCGTCGAGTTCCTCTTCGCACTGTTTTGCGCGTGGTTCAAGAAGACGAATCCGTCGGGCCGCGTGATCTCATATCGGAAGTTCCGCGACCGTCTCAAGTCGATCGTGGACGGCGAGAACCCGCAGCGGTTCAGGTTGATGGGTCGTGATGAGAACCCAATCTCTTGGGGACAGTACTGGACGGGCGAGCCGGTGATGAATGAGTACAAGTTAACGATCGCGGTGGAGTGGGCAGAGACCTTTTTCGGCAACCCGACGTTCTTCAACAATCGTCCGCGCGGTCGGGGCCTTGTGCGGCTGACCTCGACGACGGCGATAACGACCGACGAGGACGTGCAGCCTGAGGAGCAGCAGCCGGTGCGTGCCGTCGACGAGCGGATCGTGATGGCTGAGACTGCCACACAGGAGGAGCTCCACGAGGGGGCCGAGCAGGCCGCAACGGCGTTCCTCGCCGGACAGACGATCAACACAACCAACAACTAGGAAAGGACACCATCATGGCTAACCTCGACAAGGA
The DNA here is from genome assembly GCF_038452275.1 of Corynebacterium sp. BD556. Classification (NCBI taxonomy): domain Bacteria; kingdom Bacillati; phylum Actinomycetota; class Actinomycetes; order Mycobacteriales; family Corynebacteriaceae; genus Corynebacterium; species Corynebacterium mayonis. The sequence goes on along the minus strand of NZ_CP141643.1, from coordinate 398,614 downwards.
AATCGCGGACGCGCTCGCGAAGGTCGAACGACTTCGCGAGAAGAAGCGCGACGCCGAGCAGAAGGAACGCTCCCGTTTCGCTGAGGCGATCATGAGCGTTCTCGACGAGATCGAGAACGCTGAGCAGGTGAGCGTACGAACGCTCGTCGATCGAGCACGAGCACGCATCGACGAGCAGAACGCGAAGCGGCGTGCGGCTGCTCAGCGTGCCGCTGCGAAGCGTCGCGCTGCTGCTCAGGTCGAGAGCGAAGCGAACGATGCTGAGCAGAACGCCGAGCGTAACGATGAGACCGACAACCAGACCGGATGGGGTGGTTATCGTGGCGAGTCGTGAAGCGAGTCTGCTGGGGGGGATCCAAGGGGGCGGGCACCGACCCCCTTGGCCAGCACGTCCTGTCGTCAGACAGGGCGTCTGCTGGCCGGTGGGCGTTAACACCCCTTAGCTCGGCTCGGAACGAGACGAGCGTCAAGGGCGCGCCCACCCAGCCGGAGGTCCACGCCACGGACGAGCACAGCAATGTGCAAGTCCGTGGCGGGGACCGGAGGATCACGAGCCGACAGGCTCGTGAGTCGCGGGTGACGGTGCGGCTCTCCGATGAGGAGAGCGCACAGCTCACCCGCGTTGCGCAACGCTACCGGCTCGCAGAGTCGGGGGCGATCAGGGCCGCCATCGACTATCTCGATGGTGCGCCCGCGCCGAAGCCGGTCAATCGCGACGTGTTGCGATTGATCGGTGAGGTCAACGCCGTGGGCGTCAATGTCAACCAGCTCGCCCGGCAAGGGTGGGCTGGTGTGGAGCCGGACATCGACGCTCTGCGTCGTGTGACGGCGACGCTCCTCGCGATAGCGAAGGAGATGTCGTCATGAGCATCACCAAACAGACAACGACAGTGCGGGCGGCAGCGGCGATCATGTACGCGCACTACGGGAGGCCCACCAATGTGAAGCAGTCTCGTGCGGCTGCATGGCGGTCTGACTTCCGCAACCCCTATGACGCGATCACGAAGATCGAGTCGATGCTCAAGGGCACAGGTCGTAAGAACCAAGCGCTCATGGTGATCCAGTCGTTCTCTTCCGACGAGCTCGATCCGAGTGATCCGGCAACGCCTCAGATCGTGTGTGACGCTGCCTATGCACTCGCGAAGGAGGTCGCGCCCAACAGTCCGTGTGATGTTGTGGTCCATCTCGATAGTGAAGGGGGCAACCCGCACGCGCACGTGACGATCGCGAACGTCGATCTCGTGACGGGGAAGGCAGCTCGTGAGAACGGCCTTGCTCATTGGGTGCTCAAGAGAGCCAACGACAAGGTGATGAAAGAGATGGGCTTGCAGGTCTTGGAGCCTGCTGCTCTCGCTCACGATGTCAATCGGTCCCGTTCCGGTGCGACCGCACAGGGGCTCACCGTGGATGAGCTCGACAAGAACACCTGGCGTGAGTTCCTCGCGGATCGCGTGGACGAGGCCCTGCTTGACCCTCGCTCAGTGGACTTCGAGAGCCTCCGTCAGGTTGCGCGCGAGCACGGCGTCTCGATCGAGAAGAAGACGAGCGCAAAGAGCGAGGCCGAGGGACGAGACCCGAGCGTGACGTACGCACTCGTCGATGACAACGACGAGGTGAGGCGGTTCGGCAGATCGAAGGCAGCCTGCACGGCCCGCAAGCTCGGTGCTGATTACCAGTGGAGCTCGCTCCACAACACGATGAACGAACGCATCATGCGAGAACGGGAGATGGACGATGTCCAGGGCCTTGCAGAAGATGGAGAGCAGCTCGACGCCGCCCTCCGCGAGCTCAGAGCAGCTGAAGAAGATCGAGGAAGCGCTCCTCGCCTTGGTGGACTCTCAGCGGGAGTTGAGCAAGCGAGTGACGAGCGTCGAGCAGGAGATGATCACACGCGTGAACGCGTTGAAATCGTCGATGCAGACCTCGGAGGTCTCGTTGCCAGACTCGCTCACGAGCGACGTCAACGAGATCAAGCAGATGCTGAACGCGCAGAGCGCGACGCTGAGCGAGCTCGGCGAGACCGTGAGCGACAAGCGCGTCGTGAAAACGAGCGACGGCTCCACAGTCAGCGCCTCAGAGCTGGAAGCACACAGCATGATGAAGAGGCTCGAAGCCTCGCAGCAGACGATGACTACGGCCTTGGGTGAGCTCAAGCAGACTGTCGGCAACGGTCGAACCGTCCGTATCGACGTGAACCGCCTCAGCGAGCACGCCGTCAGAGTCCTCGATGAGCGGCTCGCTCAGGCTGTTGAGGGCCCTGTTCAGCGCGTTGAGAGCACTCTCGATGAGGTGGAGCAGCGGGTCGCCGTGATCGGCACTCAGAAGGCCTCAGAGGCCGCTCAGGCGCTCGAGAGGGTCACGGACAAGGCCGAGATGAGCTGGTGGCGTCTGTGGGTCGCGCAGAGCGCCGCCTGGAGGCCCTGGAGGGACGTCTCGGCTGGACGGCGGTCGGGAGGTTCTGCCTCGCTCTGCTACCGCTCTTCGCCTCGCTCCTGCTCGTGGGCGGCCTCGTGTGGGGGCTGGGCTCGATGCTCGGCATCGGCCCGCTCTTCGGCTGGGCGTGGGACTCGTTCGCTGCTGCCTCACTGTGGTGGGCGAAAGCGTTGATCGCGGTCGGGACGCTCGGTGGAGCTGGGCTGTTCGTCTGGCTTGTCCTGCGGGTCTCGCAGTGGATCTATGACGAGCTGCGATGAGGAAGGAGGTGAGGACGATGATCCAGCCAATGATGGGAAAGGGCCTCAAGATCGGAAGGCCTAAGGCGCCCGAAGAGCGCGCAAAGCGAGCCGAGCGCCTCGACGGCAGGATCCGGGAACGCGAGAGCGTCGTTGATTATCAGCGCCGAATGATCGGCCAGATTGAGTCCCTGGACTGGGGCTCGGAGGGCGATGATGAGCCCGAGCTGTGAGGAGGAGACAAGAAAGCCCCGGTCACCGATGAGGTGACCGGGGTCTTTCTTTGGCCATTGATGGCCCAGTAATGGCCCAGTAATGGCCCGGAGGACCTCAGGGACAACGAAGGCCCAAAGTGGGGCCGATGTGGGGCATGAAAACGCCAGATGGGATCTGCGCTAGCGGGCGGTCAATGAGGGCCATTTTTAAGGCCCGATAGAGGGTCCGTCTTGAGACCTTCATTGACCGGGCGACCGGGGTCAGGCTCAGGGCTCAGCAGGCCACTCCATGACCATCCTCAAGGACCGCATCCGCACCCGCGCCCACCGAGAACTCCTCACCAAAGACCGCAACAACTAGGGGCAGAGAAGAAGATGCGTGGCTGGGGCGCCCACCTCGCGCCAGGGCTCACCCATCAACACGTCAGCTGATGCTGTATTATTCAGCATATGCTGACCATTGCTTCGCGTCTTGACGCCCTGAACCGCATCGGACGGGCCCTGGCTGACCCCACCAGAGCGCGCATCCTGTTGAGCCTGCTGGATGCGCCCTCGTATCCCGCCGAACTCGCCCAGAGTCTGGACCTGACCCGGTCGAACGTGTCGAACCATCTGGCCTGCCTGCGTGATTGCGGCATTGTTGTGGCCGAGATGCAGGGGCGCAAGGTCCGCTACGACATCGCCGATCATCACCTGCGCGACGCTCTCACTTCGCTGGTCGAGGTGACACTGGCCGTGAACGACGCCGCACCCTGTCTCGATCCGGCCTGCAGCAATAGCGCCTGCCAGGAGGTCCGCTGATGTTGGCCACCATGATCCAAGCCGTCGGCCTGTTCGTCGCGACCAACATCGACGACGTCATCGTGTTGTCGCTGTTCTTCGCTCGTGGCGCTGGCCGCGCAGGAACCACGCGACGCATCGTCGTGGGTCAGTACCTGGGATTCCTGGGCATCCTTGGCGCGGCTCTCCTGACTACTTGGGGCGCGAGCCTGGCCCTGCCGGAATCCGCCATCCCCTACTTCGGTCTGGTCCCCCTGCTCTTGGGGCTTCGCGCCGCATGGGAGGCATGGCAGGGCGAGGACGATGACGAGCTCGATGACCGCAAGAAGGTCGCGCCGCTGACCGTCGCGGCTGTGACCTTCGCCAATGGCGGGGACAACATCGGTGTCTACGTCCCCGTCTTCCTCAGTGTCAGTCCAGCCAGCATCCTGACCTACTGCGCAGTCTTCCTGCTGTTCGTCGCAGTCCTCGTGGCCATTGCGAAGTTCGTGGCCACCCGGCCGGGTATCAACGAGGTCCTCGAGAAGTCCGAACACATCCTGTTCCCACTCGTCCTGATCATCTTGGGCGTCGTGATCCTTGTCCAAGGAGGCGCTTTTGGCCTGTGATCTCAGTCGGACGGCGCCCGGACCTGCTCAGTTTTCAGGCGTCGATTCCTGCTCACTTTTCGGCCGTCGTTGACAGCGGATGATCGCGAGGATGACGGGCCCGAGCTGTGAGTGAGAAACGAGAGACCCCCTAGCCACCTGGGCTAGGGGGTCTCTCGTCGTTCACAGATCTAGGAACACGTGGACGCCGCCGTTCTGAGCCTCGCAGAGGGTGTAGTCGTGTTGCGCGTCTCGCTCATAGAGGTCCCAATTGAAGTGCCTGACTGCCTCCTCGGGCCAGTCACGCTGCAACTCCGCAACCTCCTCAGCGAGGTAATCCCGGAACGACTCCCACCAGCCTCGGTAGGCATCCTCGAAGCCCGTGAGGGACGGAGCTCCGTCCTCGTCGAGCACGGCCATGCCGCTGTCGATCCACAATTCGAGCACTTCCTGCGTGTTCTTCATGTTCACGATGACCTCCCGAGCTAGGTGGAGGCCGGGCTGCGGCAGTCCACTCGGGAAAGGACGCTCACGAACAGCCCGACCTCCAGGAGGTCGCTCGGACCCCGGCAGGGGTCTGCCTCACCTACAGCGCCCCTACGGGGCGGCAGGAACATTCATCGGATCAGCGAGACCTCCCATCCTGCGTAGGGATCGGAGGGAGCAAGGGAGCAGGAGGGTGACGAGGTAGGTAGGCGCCGTTTTCTGTGAGGCGCATCACCTTGAGATGCACACAAGTTGGGGCCTTGTTGAGATGTGTGCAGGGATGTGTGCAGTGGTTTTGCCTGGTATCTCAATGAAAACTCGTTAAATGCACACATTGCACACATCTTTCTCACTCATTGCTATAGGGAGAGAACAGCGCCCAAAAATTGCTCTATAGAGGACGTAATGCGTTCAGATGTGTGCATGTGTGCAGGGGCCGAGTTTCGCCTGGCATTCCAACGAAAACTAGTGCACACACACCAATGTGTGCAGATGTGTGCATGTGTGCAGCGATGTGTGCAGCAATGTGTAACCGGCGTCACACAGCGCTGCACACACACCCCACCCGCTTCCCCTACGTGCTCGCCTTCCTGTACGGATGACCTCGCGCCCCGAAGGGGCGCTGACCAGTTTCGCCTCATCGCGCCCGCTAGGGCGCGGTCTGTGTGTGATAGGGGGATCTCACTGCTTCCACACGATCTCAACAGACTCGGGATCGAAGCCCTTCTTGCCCTGCTTCGCACGCCTGAGCCTCACGGTCATGAGCGTGTCAATGACGGCACGTTGCAGGGCCATCGGGGCCTCAAGGAAAGCCGCTGCCGGGTCTGGTGTCCCAAGGATCGGTTGGAGCACCGTTCCGGTGCCAGAGGCGAGACGTTCGGCCTCCAGGCGGGCGATCTCAGCCCGAGCGCCCTTGCGGATTCGTGCGAGATCCTGACCCTCGATGACCTGGGAGTCGTAGTCACGTTCAGCGCGAGCAATGCGGGCGCGCTGCTCCGCGATCCGCTCCGAGAACGCGTCCTTGACCTCAGGATCCGCCTGCTTCCTCCGGCGCCTGAGGTCCTTCCTCCCGAGCCGCTCGACAACAAGAGCCCGAACGAAGTCATCAATCGCGTCCCGGGTTCTGTTGAGGTGCCCTGCCTTGCAGCTGTAGTAGCGAGCACGAGTTCGCACGGGTTCCCCACACATACCACACCTGAAGAGCCCTGCTCCCAGGTGTTTGCGGACGGTGGAGCCCGAGCGGTTCGTCACCCGGGCCGGGTCGTCGAGGAGGTTCTGAACTGTCCACCATTCGTCGGCCTCGACGATGGGCTCCCACTGCCCGAGGACGAGCTCCCAGTGCTCGTCTTTGACGAGGTTATCCCGCAGGGCTTTGCGGCGAGACTCTCCGGCCTCTTGCCGACGAGTGTCCTTCGAGGTGTAGACCGAGTAGCCCGCGTAGCGAGGGTTCCGAAGGATCCCGAGTACGGTCGAGGCGCTCCATGGGCCGTCCTCAGGCACCGGACGGGGGTTCTTCCCCTCGGCCTCACGCCGCGCGTTGCGTTCCAGGACGATCGTCCGGCTGTGCAAGGGCAGGTGGGGCACGCCAGACCCCTCGCCGTCGCCCTGCGCTCCGCTCAGAGCGCGCGCAATGCCTGCGAGGGAGTCTCCCCGGAGGAACGCCGCGAAGATGGCCCTGACAGCCTCCGCCTCGTGCTCGATGAGCTCGCCAGCGGTCGTGTAGCCGAGGGGGCGGACGCCCTTGGGCGGGCGTCCCTGGCGAGCACGCTGGACGTGCGCACGGGACTGCCGAGCTCCCTTGCGCTCGACCTCAGCACGGGCCACGGCTGCCTTGATACGGGCGTACATCCGCCCGCCGTCGGTGCTGAAATCAGCATCACCGTTCGCGGTCACGAGGAGCAGGCCACGGGATTCGGCTCTATCTATCCAGTCTTCGAGTTCCCGAGGCTGGCGAGTGAGCCGATCCAGGTCGTAGCAAACTATGGCGTCAAGGAGACCAGCCTCGTAATCAGAGATCATCCGCAGGTAAGCAGGCCGCTTCTTGGTCTTATCTGAGGCTGATATTGACTGATCGACGTTCGTCTCCACGACCTCCCAGCGGCGGTACTTCGCGAGATTCTCACAGTCTTCCCGCTGTCGCTCGATAGCGAGCCCGTCCATCTCACGGTCGAGAGAGATACGCAGGTAGATAGCGGCGCGGACGGGCGAGGAAGGAGGCTGGTTCATGCCTCCAGTCTACTTCTTAGACGTCAGCCCCGTTCGGAACTCGACCACGTCACCATCGGCCATGACGTAGTCTTTGCCTTCTTGGCGGACTTTGCCGTGGGCGCGGGCTTCGGCCATGGAGCCGAGCTCGTCGAGGTCGGTGAAGCTGACGATCTCGGCTTTGATGAAGCCTTTCTCAAAGTCGGTGTGGATCACGCCAGCAGCTTTAGGGGCGGTGTCGCCTTGGTGGATAGTCCAGGCGCGGGCCTCCTTCGGCCCTGCGGTGAGGTAAGTCTGCAGGCCGAGAGTTTCAAACCCGGCCTTGGCCAAGGTCTGCAAGCCCGGTTCGTCCTGGCCGACGGCGGCGAGAAGCTCAGCGGCTTCGTCCTCGTCGAGTTCAAGCAGCTCGGTTTCGCTTTGGGCGTCGAGGAACACGGCCTTGGCCGGGGCAACTAAGTTGCGTAGCTCGGTTTTGCGGGTGTCGTCGCTTAGCACGGACTCGTCAGAGTTAAATACGTAAAGGAAAGGCTTGGCGGTCATCAGGTGCAGTTCGCGCAGCAAAGCGAGGTCGATCTCCCCGGCTTTCGCCGCGGCGAACAGCGTGCGGTCGGACTCTAAAATTTCCTGGGCTTTCTTGACCTCCGCGACTGTGGCGGCTAGGTCCTTGGCCGTGCGGGCTTCTTTTTCAAGGCGCGGCAGGGCCTTTTCAATCGTCTGCAAATCGGCGAGGATCAGCTCGGTGTTGATCACCGAAATGTCGCTGCCCGGATCCACCTTGCCGTCGACGTGAATGACGTTGTCATCGGAAAAAGCTCGCACGACCTGACAAATTGCGTCGGCTTCGCGGATGTTGGCCAAAAAGGCGTTGCCCATACCTTCACCCTTGGAGGCACCTTTGACAATGCCGGCGATATCCACGAAGGATACGGTGGCTGGCAATATGCGCTCGGAACCGAAAATCTCCGCCAACCGCTTTAGGCGCGGATCCGGCAACTCCACCAGACCCACGTTCGGCTCGATGGTGGCAAAGGGGTAGTTCGCCGCCAGCACGTCATTGCGGGTCAAGGCGTTGAACAGGGTGGACTTGCCAACATTGGGCAAGCCGACGATTCCAAGTGTAAGGCTCACGGGCGCCAATCCTATCTCACACGGCTTCTGGGTCGGGAAAGGCCCGCGGGTGGTCGTCGCAAAGCGAAGCGTCATCGGGCAATATGGGGCGGGTGAGCACTACCACCCAACCCGAGTCCGGGGCGACCGAGCACCGCGACCTTGTCGACCGCGGCGTCGTGGCCAACGCGTGGCTGAAGTCAGCGGCGATGTTTACCCTGCGCCTTTTAGCAGTCGCAGTATTTCTTTTTGCCTTGGCAAAAATCATCGGCACGTTCTGGGCAGGAGTTCTCCCGGTGGTGCTGGCGATCATTGTCAGCACCATCCTTGCCCCCATCGCCACAACTCTGCGGCGCTGGAGGTTTCCTTCGGCGCTCGCCGCAATTTCTTCCTTGCTGGCCTTTTTTGGCATTACCGGGTTTATGGGCTCCCTCATTGCGCCCGACATCGCGGCGCACTCGCAGATCCTCTACTTGCAGGCCCTGGAAGGAATCCAAAGGCTGCAACTGTGGTTGCAGGGCCCACCGCTAAACGTCAACCCGGATGACTTAAACGAAGCGGTCAATGAGATTGCACAGTGGCTGCAAAACCAGGCCGGAGCAATCGCAGGTGGGGTGTTCGCGGGAATCGGCACTGCGGCAGGGGTTGCCGTGACTTTGACCGTGGTGCTCGTTTTGACTTTCTTTTTCCTCAAAGACGGCCACCACTTCCTGCCGTGGCTGCGCTCGGCGACGGGCGGGCGCACCGGCTTACACCTCACCGAGCTTTTTACCCGCGGGTGGAACACCTTGTCGGGTTTCATTCGCGCGCAAGCGATCGTTTCCCTCGTCGATGCCGTCTTTATCGGTGGTGGCCTCGCCCTGCTCGGCGTGCCCATGGCGTTTACGCTGGCCGTAATCACTTTCTTTGCCGGATTCATCCCGATCGTTGGCGCCGTCGTCGCCGGCGCTTTGGCAGTGTTAGTCGCGCTAGTTTCCCTCGGTTTCACTAAGGCCCTGTTTGTTCTCGGTTTGGTGCTTGCCGTCCAGCAGTTGGAGGGCAATGTTTTATCCCCCATCCTGCAGTCGCGGGCGATGAACCTTCACCCGGTGGTCGTGTTGGTTTCCGTCACTGTCGGCGGTGGTCTTTTTGGTCTGGTCGGCGCTTTCTTAGCGGTCCCGGCTGCCGCGATGGTGGCTGTGGTTTACCGTTACCTTTTGGATATGCTTCGCATCCACGCCGGCGAGGTGCGCGCCGCTGAGTTGGAGTTCATCACTCCGGAGGGCAAGGCAATCGCGGAGTTGGAGGAGCGCGAAGCGGTCTACGATAGGCAGCAGTGGCGTGGTGACCGGGAGTGGCAGGCCCCGTCGGTGCCTGCCGATGTACCTGCTGCTCAAGGTGAAGGGGGGTTGTCGATTCCGTGGCGCAAATTGAAGAAGCGTCGCCCGCTACGTTTTACCCTCAAACCCGACAAGGTCGCCAATATGTTCGATAAGAATAGGGGTAACGGGGCGTAGGGCGCGGGGCATGTCCGCGGCGTGTGGCACACTTCGGGCCATGTCGATCGTCGCTGTTCTCGCTGTTTTCATTGGCGGCCTCCTTTTTGGGGCCGTCGCCGCGGTTTTCGTCTTAGGGAGACATTTGAAATCTCAACAACCGCAGACGCAGCAGACGGATATGGTGCCTGTCACCCGCGCGCTAGAGCGCCTAGCGAGCCAACTCAATGACATGGACGAGGACCGTGCAGTGGCCTATTCGGCGCTGGCCAGTCAAGTCCAGGCCATCACGCGGACTTCAACACGGCTTAGCGACCGCACCGACCAACTCATTTCCGCCTTGCGCTCCCCGCAAACACGCGGCCGGTGGGGGGAGATGCAACTCGAGCGCGTCGTCGAACTCGGCGGCATGATGGAGCATTGCGACTTTGATGTTCAATCGAGCGTGCTTGTCGACGACACCCGCGTGCGCCCCGACATGCTTATCCGTCTTTCCCACGGCCGCGTCATCGTCGTCGATGCCAAAACGCCTTTTTCTTCCTACCTCGACGCCCTCAACACCGACGACCCGGAGGAAAAGCAGGCGCACTTGCGCCGCCACGCGCACCTGCTGCGCCAACACGTAGACGCCTTGTCCGCTAAACCTTATATTGAGGCTTTCCAGCCCACACCCGAGTTCGTGGTGATGTTCGTGCCCGCGGATCCCTTCCTTGACGCTTCCCTTGCCATCGACCCCGAGCTTTTGGACTACGCCTTCGACCGCGATGTTGTTATTGCCACCCCCACCTCCTTGTTCGCCCTGTTGCGCACCGTGGCTTTGGGCTGGCGCCACGATGCCATGAACGACAAGGCGAAACAGATCCAACGCCTCGGCACTGAGCTTTACCAACGGTTGGGCACCATGGGCGAGCATTACGCGCGGCTGGGCCAGTCCCTGGAAAAGGCCGTCGACGCTTATAATTCCACCCTCGCCTCATTGGATGCACGCGTTTTAGTCACAGCCCGCAAGCTCGATGAGCTGGGTGCAGCGCCCCGCACTAGGCGCTCCCGTACGGTCCAACCCGAGCAGATTTCGGTGGCGCCGCGCCAGGTGGACACCGTCGGCACAGGCTCAGCAGAACAAGACGCCGTGTTACGGCGTTGGGAATACGAATCCGACGTCTTGAGTGAGTAGACTCTACAGCCGTGTCACACGCGCCTACCCGGAAAACCACTGCCCGGCAGACCACCTTCGTCGGCTTGCCCACAGGCTCCGGCATTGCCGTGATCGCTGCGGCGTTGTTCACGGGAGCCGCGCTGTCGATCTACGACGAAACAATCGGGTGGCCTTTCTTCACCCTGTTTTCTCTGGCCACGATCATCGTCACAGCGTCCGTGAATCCTCGCGGGCTTTACCTCGTGGTCGCCTCCGCACCCATCCTCTACATTCTGGGGCTCTTGGGGGCGGGGTGGTTTACCCCCCGCCCCCAAGGAACCGCTGAATCGGGTGTAGCTTCCCGCGCTGTCCTTTTATCCATCGGCTACCCGGTGGTGGAGTTTTTCCCCGTGCTCGCCGCGGTGACGGTTGGTTCTGTCGCCCTGGCCCTTTTGCGCATCGGTTTGCTTAAGAGACACAACGAGATCGCGCAGCGCAACGCCGCGACGCAACGCGTGCGGCAGGCCGAAAGCAACCGACGCACCACCCACCAAAACAGGCGCGCCCGCGAGCGTTCCACGACTGTGACCGTGCAAGAGTTGCTCCAGCGTCGCGCCCAGTCCGAAGAGCTGCGTCGCCCGGCGCAACCTGAAACCGGGGGTGGTCGGGGCTCGACGAGGACCCGCCGATCCCTCAGCGACGACCTCTACCAAGAATGAGGAAACTAAAAGCGCGTCGATTGAACTCAATTTCAACCCAGCCCTATAGGTGCCGGGCTTTCATGGTCGGCGTTTGGTTTTAGGCGTCTACTGCCGCTGGCGCGCCCTTGCCACGAGTGCGGGCGGAGCGCAAAACGCGCGGTAGCGCGAAGGTAATTGTCTCGGTGGTGGTCGTGATTTCCTCGACGTCGCTGAAGCCGCGTTGCCTTAAAAACTCGACAACTTGCTGCACCAAGATCTCGGGCACAGATGCGCCGGAGGTCAGCCCGACGGTCTTGACTCCTTCAAGCCAGCCCTCCTCAATCTGATGGGCGTAGTCAACCAGATGGCTGTCCTTCGCACCGGCTTCGAGGGCGACTTCGACGAGGCGTTTGGAGTTCGATGAGTTTTGGGAGCCGACCACAATCATCAAATCAACATCGGGCGCGATCGCCTTAACCGCCACTTGGCGGTTTTGGGTGGCGTAGCAGATGTCGTCGCTCGGCGGATTTTCCAGGTTGGGGAAACGCTCGTGCAGACGGTTGACAATCTCCATCGTCTCATCGACCGACAGGGTGGTCTGGGACAGCCACACCAGCTTCTGATTGTCCGGGAAATCGGGCAGCTTGTCTACGCCCTCTAACCCGTCCACCAGGTGCGTGACTTCTGGAGCCTCACCGGAGGTGCCCTCAACTTCCTCATGGCCCTCGTGGCCGACCAGCAAAATTTGGTAGCCGTCGCGGGCGAAACGCTTAGCTTCGTTGTGGACCTTGGTCACCAGCGGACAGGTCGCGTCGAGAGTCTGCAACTTACGCTCATCGGCGGATTCTCGCACGGCAGGGGAAATACCGTGGGCGGAGAATACAAGGTGTGCGCCCTGGGGAACCTCGTCGGTTTCGTCGACGAAGATCACGCCGCGCTCGCGCAGCGTTTCCACCACATATTTGTTGTGCACGATTTCTTTGCGCACGTACACGGGTTTACCGTACTTCTCCAGGGCCTTTTCCACCGTCTCAACGGCACGGTCAACGCCCGCGCAGTATCCGCGCGGCGCAGCGAGAAGAACCTTTTTACCCTGATCTGTCATGGAACCTAGGGTATCCAATCGACGTCTAAAAGGATAGGTGGCGAGACTCGTGTGTAGATTCGCTTCACAAAGGCGCCACCAACACTGGGGCCAGCGCACAATTTTTCATTCCTCCGAGCAGCTCAAGAAAGGGTGAGGACGGCGACGTGACTGAAAGTACAAACCAAGGCAAATCGACGGTTAACACAGCGGATAATCCGTGGGCCGTTGCCGAACTCAATCACAAAGTTAAGGTTTGGATTGAAAAACTTGGGTGGCTTTGGGTCGAAGGTCAGCTCACACAGGTCAACATGAAGCCGACGTGGAAGCTGTCGTATCTGACGCTGCGTGATACCCAACATCAGGCCAGCGTAGAAATCACCGCTAGTACGCAGATGTTGCGTTCTTTGCCCACCCCTGTCAAAGACGGCGACCATGTGGTCATTCACGGCAAGCCAGCTTTCTACGAGGCCCGCGGGAAGTTTTCGATGTGGGTTACCGACATTCGCCATGTTGGTGAAGGCGAACTACTCGCGCGCATTGAGCGGCTGCGCAACCTCCTTGCCTCGGAGGGTTTGTTCGACCCGGCGCGGAAGAAGCCCCTGCCCTACCTTCCGCGCACCGTCGGGCTGATCACTGGCAAGGGCTCCGCCGCTGAACGCGACGTCCTTTCTGTCGCTCAGGGACGCTGGCCTTCGGTACATTTCAAGGTACGCAATACCGCCGTCCAGGGCCCCAACACCGTGCCGGAGGTCATTGCGGCGCTGCAGGAGCTGGACACGGATCCTTCAGTAGACGTGATCATCATTGCCCGTGGTGGCGGCAGCGTCGAGGATCTTTTACCGTTTTCCGAGGAAGCTTTGCAGCGCGCGGTTTCTGCCGCCGCGACACCGATCGTCTCCGCGATTGGCCATGAGCCGGACAACCCCGTGCTAGACAACGTGGCGGATGTGCGGGCCGCCACCCCGACGGACGCCGCGAAGCGTGTGGTGCCCGACGTGGCGCAGGAGTACGCCCTTCTTGCTGAGGCACGCTCGCGGATGAACGCGGCGTTGCGCGGTTGGGTGCAACGTGAGCAGTCCAACGTGCAGTCGGTGCGTTCCCGGCCGGTGTTGGCTAACCCTTTAACCCCAATCGAGCAGCGCCGCGAGGTCATCGAGCGTGGTTTGACCTTGATTCGGCGCGACATTTCCTACTTGCTTAAAGAGGAATCGTCGGCTGTTGCAAGCCTGCGCGCCCAGGTCTGCGCCCTTGGCCCTTCTGCCACGCTGGCCCGCGGCTACGCCGTAGTCCAGGTTCTGCCCCGCGACGGCAGCGAGTATGAGGTAGTGACGAGTATCGGACAGTCCCCGCCTGGCTCGCAGTTGCGCATCCGCGTCGGCGACGGCTCGATTAGCGCCGCCTCTATGGGCACTACCCCCGCCAATTAGCGAATCATCTTCCACACAAAGGACAAACTCAATGACCGATCACACCTTCGGCTCCGGTCGGCAGGGCAACAACGCCCTGCCGGATCCTTCAACTTTGAGCTATGAGCAGGCACGCGACGAACTCGTCGAAACCGTCAAGATCCTCGAGCTCGGACAGATGAGCCTTGACGAGTCTTTGCACTATTGGGAGCGCGGCGAGGCGTTGGCGAAGCGCTGCGAGGTGCTTCTCGACGGCGCCGCCAAACGTGTCGAGGAAGCCATCGGCCGCGCCGCAGATAGCGACGCAGGTTCAGCCGATTAATCCTTCGGCAGGACTTTTGCGTCTTTAGTTGCAGCGACGACTTCGAGGAAATCCTCGTCCGTTCCGGCCCCAGTGACGAGGATGCGCGCATCGCCGAGGTCGGCGGCCCACATGTCGCGCACGTCCGTGTCCTGCGAGGTGTAAACCTGCACGGAAAGTCCTTCGACGTCGACGGTGCGGGTGAGTTCGCGGGGGTGGTGGTCGGCGCTGGCGGTGGCGTCGGCAAGCGCGGCCCCCGTCTGCGTGAGCTGGATGTAGCCCTTCTTTGGCGTGACCCAACCGATGACAGGGGCAGGCGCGTTGTCAATCATCGAACGCCGCGCAGAGTTCGTTGTCCAGCCCTGTGGCATCTCCGGGTAGCGAACCGGGTAGTTGACGCCGCGCGCCTCAAGCCCCAGGAAGGATTCGGCGTCGACCTTTTGCACCGGCCCTTGCTCGGGAGCGCCCGGATTAAACGAGCACATTCCGGTGAAACCGACGACGACAAGCATGATGGCGACAATCAGCACGACATTGATCAGCATGTCTCGGCCGTCTTGGAAGATGCGGGGTTTGTTATCGGCAGCCACGACCCTAAGTATGGCACGGACGCGCCATTTCTCCGCCTCGCACCCCTTCACCCCCGATAGTGTGTGGCTAAGGCCCGCGATCGGGCACAAAAGTGGAACAATAATCGCACAAGGCCCTAGCCGCGTGGCACCCCCGTGCTGTGCGGGCCGGGACCAAGCTACAACCAAACACAATTTACACAGCTCAGGAGGCTGCCTTCATGGCGGAGATGTCTAAGGAGTACCCGGATCGAAACCTTGCGCTCGAACTCGTGCGCGTGACCGAGGCGGCGGCGCTAGCTTCCGGCCGCTGGGTGGGCCGCGGAATGAAAAACGAGGGCGACGGCGCCGCTGTCGACGCGATGCGCAAGATGATCAACTCCGTCAGCATGGACGGCATCATCGTCATCGGTGAGGGCGAAAAGGACGAAGCCCCCATGCTCTACAACGGTGAGCACGTAGGCAACGGGCAAGGCGCGGCCGTCGACATCGCTGTCGACCCCGTAGACGGCACCACCTTGATGGCAGAGGGCCGCCCGAACGCGATCGCAGTGATCGCCGCCGCCGACCGCGGCACGATGTTCAACCCGAAGGACGCCTTCTACATGAATAAGATCGCCGTCGGCCCCGAAGCCGCTGGCCGTATCGACATCAGCGCATCCGTCGCAGACAACATTAAAGCCGTGGCTGACGCCAAAGGTATCAAGGTTTCTGATGTGACCGTGGTTGTCCTCGACCGTCCCCGGCACGTGGATCTGGTCAAGCAGATCCGTGAGGCGGGTGCGAAGGTGCGATTCATTTCCGACGGTGACGTCGCAGGTGCGATTGCTGCCGCCCAGGACACCAACTCAATCGACATCGCCATGGGCATCGGCGGTACCCCCGAAGGTGTCATTACCGCCTGCGCACTGAAGTGCCTCGGCGGTGAAATTCAAGGCCAGCTCGCTCCACAAAGTGAACAGGAGCGCGCGGCGGTAGAGGCCGCCGGACATGACATCGACCGCGTCCTTGGCATGGATGACCTCGTCGCGTCCGACAACTGTTACTTTGCGGCCACGGGTGTAACTAATGGCGATCTGTTGCGCGGGGTGTCCTACCGCAAAAACGGCGCGACCACGCGCTCCCTAGTGATGCGTGGCCGCTCCGGCACTGTCCGCTACGTGGAGTCAATTCATCAGTTGTCGAAGCTGCAGGAGTACTCGGTCGTCGATTATTCAGACCCAACCGAGTAAGCCCTAAGACCGCAGTTTTTCCGGCCCATCGTTGCTAAAGCGTGTGGGAAAATAGGCATAATCAGTAAATATCAGTTCCTCTAACTCGACAAGTAAGGATGTTTGTACATGGCTGAACAGGAATACCGCATCGAGCACGACACCATGGGTGAAGTGAAAGTGCCGGTAGATGCGCTGTGGCGCGCTCAGACCCAGCGTGCGGTGGAGAACTTCCCCATTTCTTTCCGCCCCCTGGAGTCCCAGCAGATTCGCGCCTTGGGTCTGCTCAAGGCAGCCTGCGCCCAGACCAACAAGGATCTCGGCGCTCTTGATGCAACGAAGGCGGACGCCATTATCTCCGCGGCGCAGGAGATCGCCGACGGCAAGCACGACGACCAGTTCCCGATCGACGTGTTCCAAACCGGCTCCGGCACTTCCTCCAATATGAATACGAACGAGGTCATCGCCTCGATTGCGAAGCGCAACGGCGTGGAGGTCCACCCCAACGACGATGTAAATATGGGACAGTCGTCCAACGATACTTTTCCGACGGCCACCCACGTCGCCGCCACCGAGGCCGCTGTCAACGACCTCATCCCGGGCCTAAAGGTTCTCCACGAATCTTTGGACAAGAAAGCCAAAGAGTGGCACAACGTGGTCAAGTCTGGCCGCACCCACCTGATGGACGCCACCCCCGTCACCCTCGGCCAGGAGTTTTCCGGCTACGCCCGCCAAATCGAGCTGGGTATCCAGCGCGTCGAGGCTACCCTGCCGCGCCTGGGCGAACTGCCAATCGGCGGCACTGCCGTGGGCACCGGCATCAACACCCCGGCCGAGTTCGGCGGCAAGGTCACCGAGGAACTGATCAAACTCACCGGCATCAAAGAGCTGTCCGAGGCGAAGAACCACTTCGAGGCTCAAGCCAACCGTGACGCTTTGGTCGAGTTCTCCGGCGCGATGCGCACGATCGCTGTGTCGCTGTACAAGATCGCCAACGACATCCGACTGATGGGCTCTGGCCCGCTGGCCGGCTTCGCCGAGATTCACCTGCCGGACCTGCAGCCGGGTTCCTCCATCATGCCGGGCAAAGTCAACCCGGTTTTGTGCGAGACCGCCACCCAAGTCTCCGCCCAGGTCATCGGCAATGACGCCGCCGTCGCCTTCGGCGGCTCGCAAGGCCAGTTCGAGCTCAACGTGTTCATCCCAATGATGGCGCGCAACGTGCTTGAGTCCGCCCGCCTGCTCGCCAACACTGCCCGCCAGTTCGCCACGAAACTTGTCGACGGCATCGAGCCCAACGTCGAGCGCATGAAGGAGCTGGCCGAGTCCTCCCCGTCCATTGTGACCCCGCTGAACTCCGCGATCGGCTACGAGGCGGCCGCCAAAGTTGCAAAGACCGCTTTGGCCGAGGGCAAGACAATCCGCCAGGCTGTCATCGACCTGGGCTTCGTCGATGGCGACAAGCTCACCGAGGAGGAGCTGGACCGCCGCCTCGACGTGCTGAGCATGGCCAACACCAACCGCAACTAACACCAACGGTTAGGATTTACCCCCAGCACCGACTGGGGGTATTTTCATGTCCGATTCTTTCTCGCAATTTCGTCCCGAGCGATCCACTGAACGCAAATGGGTCGCCGTAGCTGCTGGTTTTCTCAGTCTCGCGGTTGTGGCGGCGGCGGCCGCCGCGATCTGGGCCGTGACCCGCCCCGCCGAGGAACGCCGCGCGCTTCCACAGACCGTCACGGTTACCGCCCAGCCATCTCAGGCGGGACAACCTATCTCCCCCGAGGGCACCATCGAACCCGGCACCTACACCGGGTGGATGACGGCGCGTTCACAGAAAGGAGAATCCGGCTGGAGGGTCGCCTTGACCATCACGCATGACAGCGCCATGCTTGCCTTCCTCAACGATCGCTGCACCACATTGCTTACCCCCTCCGACGAGGACACCTGGGAAACAAAGACGCTGAATAAATTCTGCGGCCCGGTCGACGGCGCGTGGGAATTGACCCAACCTGAACCGGGTGTGGTGGAAGCGGAGCTGGTGTCCAGCGCTAACCAAAGGGTCCAGGGTGTTCTCTCCCGCGAATTGAACACGCAGTAAACTTCGTCACGCTAATCTGTTGCATTGCTGCACTGAGTGTAAAATCGCACCCCATGCAAGAAAACAATGAAGGGCTTCGGGAGCGCAAAAGGCGTGACACACGCGAGCGCATCGTCGATGCGGCGATGCGCCTGGTCCACGAGCGCGGCTTCGACGCCGTAACCGTCGAGAACATTTGTGCTGCTGCTGACATCTCGCGCCGCACCTTCTTCAATTACATGGACTCCAAAGACGAAGCAATCCTGGGTCCGCTTCCCTACCAGATCTCCGATAAAACCATCGAGACGATCGCCACAACGCCGTCCGACAACCTGCTGGATCTTATCTTTACCCACATCGAGATCAGGCCGGACGTTTTGTCACGCACCCAACTGGCACGCCGCAGAGAAATCCTGGCGGACAACCCTTCCCTAGCTGGAGCGGCCTATGTCCGCAAAGCGGAGCTTTTATCCCGGCTCACACAGGCAGTGGCCAGCCACTTCGAGGCCTTCCCGCAGGACCGCAAACTTGAAAATGCCCCAGTGAGCATCGAGGTCAACGCCATCGTCAACCTTTTTTATGTCGCGGTCGCCACCTATTTATCCAACCCTGATTTTCCCGCCTCTGAACCACCCGGCCCCGCAGCCTTACGCCTCGCTGCCCGCTTTCACACCGACCTCGCAAAGGAGATGACATGGTGACCACCTCTCCGCCGGCGCCAGGAGAGATCGACCAGCACGCAGCCAAAAAGACAGCACCGCGCATCGGGTTGATCTTCACCGCCTTGATGACAACGATGCTCATGAGCTCTTTGGGGCAGATGATCTTCGCCACAGCACTTCCAACCATTGTTGGCGATCTTGGTGGCGTCGACCACATGAGCTGGGTGATCTCCTCCTTCCTGGTGACCATGACAATCGCCATGCCGCTCTTTGGCAAGCTTGGCGACGGCCTCGGGCGCAAATGGCTCTACATCGCCGGCATCGTGTTTTTCCTCGTCGGTTCCGCCCTCGGCGGCTTCGCCGCCACGATGGAAACACTCATCGTCGGGCGCGCCATCCAAGGCTTCGGGGCCGGCGGAATGATGGTCACTTCCCAAGCAATCATTGCCGAGGTCGTGCCCGCCCGAAAGCGCGGTAAATACATGGGTGCGATGGGCGCTGTCTTTGGTGTCTCCTCCGTCCTCGGCCCCGTTTTGGGCGGCTGGTTCACCGACGGCCCCGGCTGGCGATGGGGTCTGTGGATGAATATTCCGCTGGCCCTCATCGCTATCGGTATCTCTGCCGCAGTTTTGAATGTACGCGTCGGCTCCCGCCACGGCCTCAACTTCGACTGGCTAGGCACCCTCCTGCTGGTGGTGGCCACCACCAGTTTGATCCTCACCACAACGTGGGGAGGCACCCAATACGACTGGGGCTCGACCATCATCACCGGCCTCGTGATGACCTCGCTCGTGTCCTGGTTGCTTTTTATCGTCCAGGAACTCAACACCCGCAACCCGCTGATTCCAATGCACCTGTTTCGCAACCGCAACATGGTCCTAAGCACCCTGGCGGGCCTCGTTCTCGGCATCACCATGATGGGTGTTGTCGGCTACCTGCCGACCTACCTCCAAATGGTTCACCGTCTCACCCCGACCGGGGCCGGATTGATGATGCTTCCTATGGTGCTCGGCATGCTGGGCACCGGCATCGGCATTGGCTTTTTAATCTCGCGCAGCGGGCGCTACAAGCTCTACCCCATTGTCGGCATGGGAGTTACCGCCGTCGCACTGTGGCTGTTTTCCCACCTCGAGGTCACCACGTCCTTGACCACCCTGGGCGGATACATGTTTGTTTTCGGTTTCGGTCTTGGGCTTGTGATGCAGGTCTTGGTCCTCATTGTCCAAAACTCTTTCCCTATGCGCATAGTCGGTACCGCCACCGCGACGAACAATTTCTTCCGCCAGATCGGTGGCGCCGTCGGCGCCTCGCTCGTCGGCTCACTGTTCATCCACAATATGTCCACCAATCTGGACAACCGCCTGCCCGCTGCTCTCAAAGCCATGGGCGATGACGCCGCCCCTTACGAAGCAGCGTTTTCTTCTGGCGCGGCCCGTCAGTCTCTCACACCGCAGATAGTCAATCAGTTGCCGGCAGCGCTTCGCGACGCCATCCTGTCGAGCTACAACGACGGCCTGACCCCCGTTTTCCTCCTCATGCTGCCGTTGGCGATGACAGCTTTGATCCTCCTTTTGCCGATCCGCGAGGAAGCCTTGGCCGAGGCCATCTCCTAATGCCTGGGGAAGCTCAAAGCGCAGGCTCACCGCTTTGTTGTGCAGCCTGTTGAGCGCGTTGCGCCTTTTCATCCGGCTTAGGCAACAAAAGCTCGTAAATGTCGGTATCGCGCCAGACACCTTCCATGTCGCCGTAGGTCATCTTCGCCATGTCGTGGAAAGTGCCTACCTTCTTGAAACCACGTGACTCGTGCAGGCCAGCGGAACCTTCGTTCTCCGGGAAGATCCAGGAATGGATCGCCCACTTATCCAAGGCAATGCACGTCTCGATCAGCTTGTCCAACAGCGCACCGGAGACACCGCGACCGCGGGCATCCGGGTGGGTGTAGATCGAATCTTCGACAACGCCGTGAAAAACGGTGCGCGATGACGCCTTTGCGGCAGCGACCCAGCCTAATATCTTGGACGCGTCCGTATCGTCAACGGCGACGAAAACCGTCTCCATGATTTTCTTCGCACTAAACTCGCCCCAAGTCGGGCCACTCGTTTCGTAGGATGCGTGGCCTGAATCGAGACCCATTTCGTAGATAGCCCGGACCTGGGGATAGTCAACGGGGTGGATCGGACGGATGTGAAAACCGTTCAAAGGCATAGCGCCCATTTTTCACACGTTTTTGGGGGCGCGCAACCTTGTCCTTGACCATTGCGACCCCCATTATCCCTTTACAGTCGGGCTGGTGTTGCTACATCACCTCAACGGTCGGGCCGAAGGTGCCGTCCTCGCCCTCAGCCCAGGTGATTGTGCCGTGCTCAAACTCTTGGGTCCAACCGTTGCCCTCGGCCAGAGCCTGCTCCGGTGCCGTCGGGAAGCCGAGCGTGTTGTCCGAACGCAAGTTGCCCAGCCACTCCTTGGAGATCTGGCCCCACGTCGGAGCGCCGCCGGTGCTCTCATTCCAAGCGACGTAATGTTCGTCATCGTATGACACGATCCACCCATTGTCGGTCTGCTCGATAGACGCTGGCATGCCCCAGTCGGCACCATACTCATCCATCGCGCCCTTTACACCTTGCGGAACCAAGGTGGTTTGACCGTCAGCGGTGGCGACCTCCACGGTTTCGCCTTCGGCGGCCTCGGTTTTCGTGGAGGTAGTCACGGAAGTAACGGACTCGGAGGAAGTCTCGGCAGCAGTCGAGCCCTCGGTAGCGGTCTGTTCGACCGTGGAGGTAGCGGTGGCAGAAGCGTTCTTATCCTCGTCTTCCTGGGAGCAGGCGACAAGGCCGCCGGTCAGGACGAGAGCAGATGCTACGGCGGCTGCCTTCTGTGTGAAGTTCACGTTTTAACCTTTCTCTACAGTGTTGTTACCCATCCACGGTAGAGAAGCTAGCCTCACCGCCGCCCACGCTTGCCCCCTTTATGGGGGACTTTGCCGGTTCGCCGTAGACCCCGCGTTGACTGTGTCCTAGAATTTTTCTTTTTCACATTCGCACTCGGGGCCTGCGCCCGCGAAGAGTTCAAGGTTCGCCCCTTCGCCACCCCCACAAAATCCTGGATCGCATCACTATCCTCACTTTTCTTCCACACCAACGCGATCTCGGTGGGCACCGGTTCACCGCCCCTCAATGCGAGAGGAACCACCTGCTTTTTGGACAACGCCTGCAAAAGAGGCAGCGGGGCGTAGGCCACACCGACATTGGCCGCCACCACCTGCAAGGCGGCGCGCAGATCGTTGTAATCCGCGCCCACCTCGAAGGTGAAGTTCACAATTTCCCCGGCCAGGTCCGAAAACAAAACCGGCTCTCCCACCTCAGCGAAAACCGAATCTTTAGAAACGGCGACGCCGGGGGTTTCGTCGTAAAGCCGCACGACGTGGTGCTCACCTGTTACCCGCTCATCGGCGAGTCGGACAAGCGTGAGGTCGCACTTTCCCGCGGCGAGCACAGCCAGAGGATCGTCATCAGCCGCCGCATCAAGGCCGTGCGTGGTTGCCTGCGAGAAGCGACGCAACCATTTTCCAGGTTCGGTGCCAGTTACGAAACTTAGCCTGAGCATGGGTCAATGCTACCGTCAACAGCATGAACTCCGATGAAAACCTCACCCCCTCCGGCACCGCCATGAAACCGGCGACGGCCGCGAAGAAGCTCGGCATCTACCTACCCGCCACCCCAGAAAGCTTCCAGTCCAACGCCGTAACGCACGCTCAACTGCGCGAGCTACACAACACTCCCCCAGAATGGCTGACCCAACTGCGAGTCAACGGCCCCCATCCCCGCCCCGAAGTTGCCCGCAGGCTTGGCATCAGCATCGCCGCACTGAAAAACAACGGCATGGACAAACCACTGACCACCGAAGAAATCAGGGCGCTGCTGGCCGACCAACCCGAATGGCTCCAAAAGGCCCGCGCTACCTTTGCCGAAAAACGCGGGCCCGCCGAGGACTAAAAAACCGTCCTCTAAAGCATCTTCCAGTCTTCGAGATCCGCATAAAGCGGGTACTTCTGTGCCAGCTTCTCCGCGCGGGCGCGCAACGCATCCACATCCGCGCCCTCACCCTTGATCAAAGCCTCGGCGATAATCTCGGCGACCTCACGGAAATCCTCAGCACCGAAACCACGGGTAGCCAACGCCGGGGTGCCGATGCGCAGACCGGAAGTGACCTGCGGGGGACGCGGATCGAAGGGCACAGCGTTGCGGTTGACGGTAATGCCAACGCGGTCCAACAAGTCCTCCGCCTGCTGACCATCCATCCTGGAGTTGCGCAAGTCGACGAGCACCAAATGGACATCGGTACCACCGGAGACAACATCGACACCAGCAGCCTTCGCGTCCTCTCGGGTCAGGCGCTCAGCGAGAATACGGGCACCCTCAAGGGTGCGCTCCTGCCTCTCTTTGAACTCAGCAGTACCGGCAATCTTAAAAGCGGTGGCCTTCGCCGCAATGACGTGCATCAGCGGGCCGCCCTGCTGCCCCGGGAACACAGCCGAGTTAATCTTCTTGCTCAACTCCTCGTCGTTAGTGAGGATAAAACCGGAGCGCGGGCCACCAATCGTCTTGTGCACCGTGGAGGACACCACGTGCGCGTGCGGCACCGGGCTCGGGTGCAGGCCCGCAGCAACTAGGCCCGCGAAATGCGCCATATCGACCCAAAGGTAGGCACCGACCTCGTCCGCGATGGAACGAAACTCAGCGAAGTCCTCCTCCCGCGGGTAGGCGGACCAGCCAGCAATGATCACCTTCGGTTTGACCTCGCGCGCCTGCTCACGCAGTTTCGCCATGTCGATCGTATGGGTGTCCTTTTCAACCTCGTAGGCAGCAACATTGTAGAGCCTGCCAGAGAAGTTGATCTTCATCCCGTGAGTGAGGTGTCCACCGTGGGCCAAGCTCAGCCCCAAGATCGTCTCACCTGGACTAGCCAGTGCCATAAGAACCGCCGCGTTCGCCGACGCACCCGAGTGGGGCTGGACGTTGGCGAACTTCGCACCAAAGACCTCCTTGCCTCGCTCCCGCGCCAAATCCTCCACAACATCGGCGAACTCGCAGCCACCGTAGTAGCGGCGGCCCGGGTAGCCCTCGGCGTATTTATTCGTAAAAACGGAGCCCTGTGCCTGCAGGACGCAGCGCGGCACAAAGTTCTCCGAGGCAATCATCTCCAAAGTGTTGCGCTGCCGGCCAAGCTCGTTGACTATTGCCTCGTGCACTTCGGGGTCGAAGCTTGCTAGATCCTGGTAACGGAGGTCTTCAGACACGTAGACCGAGTCCTTTCCTTCGGATGGATAAAACGGTGCGTTTGCCCGCGTCGCGGGGCCTAGACAGCAGTATAGGCACCACCCTTCGAGCGAGCACCGATTCCTCCTTATATACCCACTGATGCAACAATAGGGCCCATGTCCCGAGCTGCTGACTCCAGCCCGTACCTAGAATTCAGTCGCGATGCCTGGCACAAGCGACGCGCCGCCTGGCCTCAAGTACTGACCGAAAAAGAGGCCGCGGAGCTTTCCGGCATCGGCGAAAACCTCGACCTCGACGAGGTCGCGAGAATCTACCTGCCTTTGTCGCGACTCATCCACCTACAGGTGCTGGGCAGGCAAAAACTCACCGCCGCCACTGAAACCTTTTTGGGCAACAACATGCACGTGCCCTACATCATCGGCGTGGCAGGGTCAGTGGCCGTCGGCAAATCCACCACAGCCCGCGTGCTCCAGGTCCTGCTCCAACGCTGGGAATCCCACCCGCGGGTAGATCTCGTCACCACCGACGGATTCCTGTGGCCCAGCAAGGTGCTTAAGGAACGCAAACTCATGGGGCGCAAAGGCTTTCCCGAATCCTACGACCGGCGCCACCTCATGCGCTTTGTCACCGAAGTCAAATCGGGGCTGCCCGAGGTAAAAGCGCCTGTGTATTCCCACAACGCCTACGACATCGTGCCCGCCGAATACCAGGTCGTGCGCAAACCGGACATCCTCATCCTTGAGGGCCTCAACGTCTTACAGACCGGACCCACCCTCATGGTCTCCGACTTGTTCGACTTCTCCGTCTACGTCGACGCCGCCACCGAACACATCGAACGCTGGTACATCGAACGCTTCCTAAAGTTACGCACCACCGCTTTCCGCGAACCAGGCGCGCACTTCGCCCGCTTTGCAGATATCGACGAAGAGCAGGCCATCCGCGAGGCACGAGAGATCTGGCAATCAATCAACCTGCCAAATCTGGTGGAAAACATCCTGCCTACCAGGGTCCGCGCCTCCCTAGTTTTGCGCAAAGGACCCGATCACGCAGTGCAGCGAGTACGTATGCGCAAACTGTAGAGCCGCACGAGGGCTACACCTTTACTTGCCGAAGCGCCGCGAACGCTGCGAGTAATCACGCAGGGCGCGCAAAAAATCAATCTTGCGAAACGCCGGCCAATACGTGTCGGTGAACCAAATCTCCGAATACGCCGCCTGCCACAATAAAAAGCCGCTCAGTCGCTGCTCACCGGAAGTCCGGATAACTAAATCTGGATCGGGCTGGCCCGAGGTGTAAAGGTTTTTCGAAATCGAATCAATCGTGATTGATGTGGACAACTCGTGAGCGGGCACACCATTGGCAAGGTTAGCGTCGATAAGCGCGCGCACAGCGTCGACGATCTCCTGGCGTCCGCCGTAGCCCACCGCAATATTGACGCTCAGCCCAGGCTTCTCCGTCGTCATGGCCGCCGACTTGCGCATCCGCTCCGCAACATGCTCCGGAAGCAAGTTAAGGTGGCCGACAAGCTTGACGCGGCAAGAATGGTTCTCCGCCGCGAGGTCGTCAATGACATCTGAGATGATGTCAAAAAGCAAAGTGACTTCCTCAGTTGTGCGCTGCAGGTTTTCCGTAGACAACAAGTAAATAGTGACAATTTCGACGTTCATCTCCGCCGACCACCGCACCAACTCGCCAATCTTGGCCGCGCCCGCCCGATGACCAAGAGAAACGTCGGCGAAGCCGGACTCTCGAGCCCACCGGCGGTTACCGTCCGCCATCACCGCAATGTGTTTGGGGTGCTTTTTGCCCCGCAGCTTACGCTTGAGGCGCGCCTCGTACACGGGGTAAAGGATCTTCTCCAGCACAGTCACGCCTTACAGCTTATCGCCGCGCGCCATCGCAGTTGACCGCCAACCCGCACCAAGGTGGAGCAAGGGCCTAGAAAAAGGTCGTGCGCCGACGATCAAGAACGCCAGCTTCCTCCATCGCCTTATCCAACGCCTCATGGTCAAACGGGTCGATGCCGTGCGCCTCCGCGAAGATACGGCGACGATTGAACCGTGAAAAACGACGGTGAAAAGCAAAACCAAGCGAGAGCACGACAACGGCTAAGGCAACCAAAAGCAGCAGACCTATCGGCGAAGCCTTGCCAAACTCAGGGCCGACCGGTGTTTGGGACGGCGCCTGGGCCAACACCCAGGTCGACACATGTGTCACGGTGGTAGCAATCATTCCTGAGCTCCTTGAAATGTAGAAGTGCCAGTGCCAGTGATGCCGGCGAAAAGGTCAGTTTCCGGCAGCGCGCTATCCACACGGCTGCGCGCCAGCTCAAACTCCTCAGTGGGCCACACCCGCTGCTGGTCTTCAACCGGGCTGGCCAAAAAAGCGCCGGCCGGGTCAATCTGGGTGGCGTGCGCAGCCAAAGCCGCGGCTCGCTGAGCGAAGTATTTGCTGCACTCGACGCGGGTGGTCACGCGGTCCATCACGTCCGCCTTGTTTTCCTCCCACCGCTTAATCATCATCTCGTAGGGGCTTCTTTGCCCGCGGTCAACGAGCAGCTTTTGCAGCAGCTTCATGCGGCGCAGGATGAAACCGTGCGTGTAATACAGCTTCAGCGGCGTCCACGGCTCCCCTATTTCTGGGGCGTAGTCCGGATCACCGGCCTTCTCCCAAGCCATCATCGAAACTTCGTGAACTTTCAAATGGTCAGGGTGCGGGTAACCACCATTTTCGTCGTAAGTAATAATCACGTGCGGGCGGAACTTGCGAATGATGGACACCAGGTCCCGGCACACCTTCTCGCTGTCTTGCAGGGCAAAGCAGCCCTCGGGCAAAGGCGGCAGCGGATCGCCCTGGGGCAGACCAGAATCCTCATAGCCCAACCATTCATGCTCCACACCGAGGGCGGCGACAGCGCGCGCCATCTCCTCCTCACGTACAGCGATCATGTTCTCCAGGACGCCGGGACGATCCATCGCCGGGTTAAGGATGTCCCCACGCCGACCGTCGGTGCAGGTGACAACCTTGACACGATTGCCCTCAGCGACGTACTTCGCCATCGTGGCCGCACCCTTGGATGATTCATCATCCGGGTGCGCGTGGACCGCCAGCAGGCGCTTTCCGCTCACTGATCCTCCAACTTAAGTAGGGGTAATTCTTTAACCTGCCTCATCTTAGTACCATCAGTAGCTAACCCCTACCTCCTGTTTTCCTCCCCCGTCTAGCCCTAAGGTTTTCGCCGTGTCTCCAACCGCCCGCCCGCACACCACCAACTCCCGCTACGGCGACCCGTCGCGCCGCAACGTACCCGGCGGCCTCAGCGGAAAAATCCTCGCCATCGCAACGGTCGCTGTGTTGCTGCTCGTCGCCGTGGCATTCGGCCGCAACGTCATGCAACGCCAGTCCGTGCCCGTCACCGCGGACTTCATTACGCAAGAGGCGATCGACGACACAACTACCCGCCTATGGATCGATGTGGACCGCAAAGACCCCTCCATCGTCTCCTACTGCATCGTTACCGCCGTCGACTACAGCTTTGCTGAAGTCGGGCGCCGCGAGGTGCTCGTCCCCGCCGGCGGAGAGCAACTTGTTCGCATCGGCGTTGAGTTGCCGGTGCGCTCGCCGGCCGTCTCCGGTCGCGTCTACGGCTGCTCGCAAGACATTCCTTTTTATCTAAATACCGAGCAAGAAAACTACGA
Source organism: Corynebacterium sp. BD556 (assembly GCF_038452275.1). Classification (NCBI taxonomy): domain Bacteria; kingdom Bacillati; phylum Actinomycetota; class Actinomycetes; order Mycobacteriales; family Corynebacteriaceae; genus Corynebacterium; species Corynebacterium mayonis. The sequence continues at coordinate 370,976 of NZ_CP141643.1, read as the reverse complement.
GGCCCGCTAAACCGCTGCTGTTGGGCGTGCTAGAATCTGCACCGTATATGCGCGGGTTACACCTGCCGGTCGCCCCACTTCCACGTCGGACGTGCGGCGACCGCGCCGTGCACGCGGCGCACACAATCATATTTTCCAACGGAAGGCTCCCTATCTCATGGCTGAAGCTGAGAAGCAGTACATCACTCCGGAGATGAAGGCCAAGCTCGAGTCCGAGCTGCAGGCGCTCATTGACAACCGACCTATTATCGCCGCCGAGATCAACGAGCGCCGCGAGGAAGGCGACCTCAAGGAAAACGCGGGTTACGACGCCGCCCGTGAGCAGCAGGACCAGGAAGAAGCCCGCATCAAGCAGATTTCCGAGCTGCTTGCCAACTCAACTACTGAACGCACCGGCATTGTCGACGGTGTGGCGTTGGTGGGCTCCGTGGTGCACGTTTACTACAACGGCGACGAAAACGATAAGGAAACATTCCTGATCGGTACTCGCGCTGCCTCCACCGACAACGAGCACTTGGAAACATACTCCGAGCACTCCTCACTCGGCGCCGCCGTCGTCGGCGCCTCGGAGGGCGAAACCCGCACCTACACCGCCCCGAACGGCCGCGAAATTTCGGTCACGATCGTCGCCGCCGAGCCGTATGATTCTGTTAAGGCTTCGACGCCGCGCGCGAACTAAGCCCGCCCGAGCCACCAGGTTTTTGGTAAGACCTAGTTAGAAGGACTAAATCCGTGAAACTCACAGCCTCCCGCCCCGCAGTTGCAGCAGGTTTCTTCGCCGTCGCCGCTCTCGGCCTAGCCGCATGCTCCCCTCCCGGCGAGGTGGACTCGACGCAAAAGATTGACACCGCGACGAGCCAAAACCCGAACTCGCTGCCCGACGCTGGCTCCAGCTCCGCAGCAACCACCCGTGCTACCAGTACTCAAAGCTCCACGGCAAGCAACGTGGCCGAAGCTGAATCCGCCACTGCGACCACAACCTCCGCCTCCGATGAGCTACCAGTTCTCAGCAACTGCGGCCAGGCAGGACTGGTCGAACCACAGCGCGTGATTTTGGCCTGCGAAGACCAAGACGACTTCATCGAGGACATCACGTGGGTGCAGTGGACTTCGCAACTGGCTATCGGAACCGGCACCCGCATCACCGTCGACCCGAACCGCCGCGTTGCGGACACCCAGATCGTCCTTGGCTCCCCTGAGGTCGTCAACGGAAAGCTACAGTTCGCCACCGTCACCGTCGATGGCGCCACGATCAACCCCGAAAGCCAACTGCGCTAGGCACAGTAGATCCTCACAACAAAAAAGGATACGCCCGGTCTCCACATGGTGGAAGGCCGGGCGTATGTGGTGTCTAACGGCGTCAGTCGCGGTTGAAGTAGGACAGCAGGCGCAGGATCTCGGTGTAGAGCCAAACGATGGTCACTGCCAAACCGAGGGCTACACCCCAAGCCATGTTGGCTGGCGCTCCGGTGCGCACGAGGCGGTCTGCCACGTCGAAGTCCTGGAGGAAGCTCAGGGCTGCCAGGACAACACAGACCAGGCCGAAGATGATGGACAAGATGCCGCCGTCTCGCAGCGGGTTCTGCGTGGTGAAGATGGCCAGAAGGAAGTTGCCCAGCGCCATTACAGCGACGCCAATGATGGCGCCGGTGAGGATGCGGTTAAAGCGCGGGGTGACGCGGATCGCGCCGGTCTTGTACACGAACAGCATGCCGAAGAACACGCCGAGGGTGCCCAGGATCGCCTGGAAAATCAACGCGCCAGCATCTGCCCCGCCGACCGTGTAGCCACTGAGGATCAGCGAGAAACCGCCGACGAACAGTCCTTCAAATACGGCGTAGATCAGGGTCACGGCTTTGCTGCCATACTTCTTGCCAAAAGCGTGGACGAGAACGGTGATGAAGCCTCCGATGGCGCCGACCAGGGTCAGTGCCATGGCCAGTCCCTCATAGCCCACCATGTACAGACCGAAGTTGAGCACCGCAAACACGACGATGACCGCCAGGGTAATACCTGATTTGGTCACCACGTCATCGATGGTGATTGGGCGGTCTGTAGCAGAGCCGGCAGAGCCGAACTGTGGGTATCCGACTTGGCCCTGCTGGTATCCGTATCCGTTTTGCGACTGTGCCCCCGGCAGGGAGTTCAGCACAGGGTTGTTGGTTTTCACTTTGAGCCCGTTTCCTTTCGTCATGGGTCACTCACTAGGTATTAACGCCATAGTTGTCCGATTAGTTCCCCTGCATCGTAAAAATACCTGTTCTCGGGACACGTTTCTCATTGGGCGTGCCCGACAGCCGGGATTCAAGCGTGGTGCGCTTGGTGAAATCTGCTTCGCTGCACGCTGCTGCCTTGGCATTTTCCCGACCCGGCCATGCTGGTGTTCGTGCGCTTAACGCTTGTCGACGACCACCTCACCGCACTCAACCCCCATTCTTTGAGTGCCCGGTGTTTAGTTGTTGCGGACGTTGAGCGCGGCGATTCAGACGTTGAGCAAGGTGGCAAAACCGCACCAGGCCGCGTAGGGGGCCAACCACCACGCGCGTTGCGGTTTCTCGCGGTGGGCGCGGCGCACAAGATCGGCTGAGGACACGGCGAGTGCCCCGGCGACCGCGGTGGACAGGGCGCTACGCTGCGTGCGGAAAAACAGCGCGCACCACGCGACGTTGAGAACGAGGTTGACACCCAGCGCGACAGCGTTGCCGCGGCCTTGTTTATCTTCTCCGCGCTCAAAGGCATCGGCGATGGTCAGGGTGCTCATCACGGCGAGGTCGGTATACAGGACCGTCCACACCATCGGAAAAACCCAGCTCGGCGGCTGCCACACGGGTGTGCGCAAACGCTTGTAGCTCGCCCCCGAGGTGTTGGTAAGCAGGCTGCCTACAGCCGCAGCGAGAAGCACCGCGACGTGGACGGTGGAGGCAATTTTTCCGTAGCGGCCAGCATCGACCCCCTCGGCGGCGCTTCGCACCGCCTCCTCAAAACCCATGTTGCCGCCCTGTGGCACACCCACCTTATTCTCCAGATCTCGCTCCTTGACCACCGTGGAGGCAGAGACGCTATCGAAAATTGGCATAATCTCGTCGTAGCTCAGCGGCGTCAGTAGCCCCAAGCCCCAAGAAGCGATCCGGCGGGTCATGATCGGGGCGACGAGGTATGGGCGGTAATGCAACCCCATTGCTTTGGCGTAGCGTCCCAACATGTCGACGTACTTCATGGTGTCGGGCCCGCCGACGTCGAAGGTGCGGTTGACTTCCGGCGCCAGGTCGGCCGCAGCAACGAGATAGTAGATGATGTCGCGGGCGGAAATTGGGGTGATCTCGTTGGTAATCCAGCCGGGCGCGCCGAAAAGCGGGACACGCTCTGCGCAGTGGCGCAACAGCGCGAAAGATAAAGAACCGGCTCCGATGACCACGCCGGCCTGCAGTGCTGCAGTGGGCACACCAGAGTTCATCAGGATCTCCCCGACTTTCACCCGCGAGCTAAGATGCTCGGACAATCCGGGGCCAGACGGGTGCAGCCCTCCCAGGTAGACGATGCGCCCCACCTCTTTGTCCTTTGCTGCCGCACCGAAGTTACGGGCCATGTCCTGTTCACGCCCGCCGAAGCCGCTGCCATGAGCCATCGAGTGCATGAGGTACCAAGCGCAGTCGATACCATCTAAGGCACGGTCGAGGTCGCAACGCTCGGCGGCATCACCTTCAATGATTTCTACCTCGCCGGGCCCGGCGGGGCCTCCTTCCGGCACGATTGCGTTGCCCCAAGGCTGCGCGAGGGCTTTGTCGCGGCTGCGCGAAAGGGTGCGAACAGCCCAACCATCGCGAAGCAACTGGTCTACAACGAGGCTGCCAATGAAGCCGGTGGCTCCAGTGACGAGGGCGAAACGGCCGCGCGGCGAATTCATGTTCCAAAGTCTATACTTTGGCGGAGGCGCTTGTCTGGCGCGTCCATTTCCTCCCCCTCAACCACAGGAAAGTGACTGCCGTGGCCCGAAACCTCGTCTTCTTTCTGCCCTGCGCACTGGGTTTTCTCGGCCTGTTCACCGCGCGCTTCATGGGTGATGGCACCGCAGGCTACTACGCCGCCACATTGTTTACAGCCGCCGTCTACGCGAGTGCGTGGTGGGTGTGGGGCCGCCGCGACATGCTCACCTGCCGTCGCGTCGGCCGGGACATCGCTGTCGGAGTGGGACTTGGCGTCACGCTCGGGGCCGTGTTCGTCCTCGGAGCGACGGTTGTCAGCCACATTCCCTTTTTGGCTGACCCTGTGACCCAACTGCTCACCGCCTCACAGCGCGGGGGTTTGCCCATGACCATACTCGTGCTAGTAATGAACGGCATCGGCGAGGAACTGGTCTACCGAGACGTCGTTCCGGGCCAATTGGAAAAAACCGGCCTGGTGCGGGGCAAAGTGGCACTTGGCGTTGCCTCCGTAGGTATCTACACGCTAGTTACCGTGGCCATGGGTGTGCCGCTTTTACTCCTCGGCGCGGCCTCATTAGGTGCCCTGTGTTACCTGCTCGCAAGCAACACCAGTCGGCTATGGGCACCGCTGGCGGCACATCTGAGCTGGAGCATCTCAATGCTTTTCCTGCTGCCGTTGTTTTTTCACTGATGCAAACAAGCTAGGTTGGTACGTCATGATTGAATTCCGCGCCGTGAGCAAAACCTACCCTGGTGCGGACACGCCCGCCGTAAAGCACTTCAGCCACACCGTGCGCAAAGGTTCGACCACTGTGTTCGTCGGGCCTTCGGGGTGCGGAAAAACGACCCTTCTGCGCATGGTTAACCGCATGGTAGAACCCGACTCCGGTCAGGTTGTGGTACGCGGACAAGATGTCTGCGAAGCTCACCCTGTGCAATTGCGGCGCAGCATCGGCTACGTCATGCAACATTCCGGGCTGATGCCACACCGCAACGCAGTGGAAAACGTCGCAGATATAGCGGCGTTAGCGGGGGCGTCGAAAAGCGAGGCGCGACAACGCGCCAAAGAGATGCTGCGCCTTGTCAACCTCGGCCCGGAACTGTTTGATCGCTACCCGGCGGAGCTGTCCGGCGGGCAGGCGCAGCGCGTCGGCGTGGCCCGGGGAATGGTCACGCGCCCAGACATCCTCATCATGGACGAGCCTTTCGCTGCCGTGGACCCGGTGGTGCGCCGCGGCCTGCAACAAGAAGTTATGTCCTTGCGCAATAGGTTCGACACAACGGTGTTGATGGTCACCCACGACGTCGACGAAGCTTTCCTGCTTGCCGACGAAGTTGTCATCCTCGGCCACGGCGCACATATCGAACAGACCGGCTCTCCCGCCGACATCCTCTCCTGCCCCGCTAACGCCGCCGTTAGCGACTTTATCGGCGCGGAAGGCCGCAGCCTTCACATTGAACGCCGAGGCGATAAGACCTTTGTGATCGACGCCGCCGGAAACATCAAAGGGGTCCTCGAATGAACTGGCAATGGTTGGGCGCCAACACCGGGCGCATCGGCGCGCTCGCGCTCGATCACCTGCTGCTCACCCTGCCAGCAGTTGTGGCCGCCTTCGTGATCGCCGTGCCAGTGGGCTGGCTCGCACATTCTTCGGGCAAGGCCCGCGAGGTCATTGTCATGGCGACGAGCCTGATTTATGTCATCCCCTCGTTAGCTCTTTTTGTGCTGCTGCCGCTCGTGCTGGGCACCTCCGTGCTCTCACCGCTCAATGTGGTGGTGGCGATGACTCTCTACGGCACCGCTTTGATGGTGCGCACCGCCTCGGACTCTTTCGCCGCGGTCCCTCAAGCTGTGCGCCAGTCCGCCATAGCCGCCGGATACACTCGGGCCAGCCGCGCGCTTCGCGTCGAGCTTCCGCTGGCAGGCCCCGGTTTGCTCGCCGGGCTGCGCGTCGTGTCCGCATCGACTGTCAGTCTTGTCTCCGTCGGTGCGCTAATTGGCGTACATTCGTTGGGCACCTTATTCACGGAGGGTTTCCAGCGCTCCTTCCCCACCCAGATCATCGCGGGCCTTGTCGCCACGATTGCGCTGGCTGTGCTTCTCGACGCCGCCCTGGTCGCCATCAGCCGCATCCTCATGCCCTGGACCCGAAAGGCGGCGCACCGATGAACCAACTTCTCGCCGCCTTCGAGTTCCTCACGACCTCCGCGAACTGGTTTGGTGCGGCGGGCATCGGGACGCGCACGGCTCAGCACCTCGGCTACTGCGCGCTGGCTGTCGCCCTGGCAGCATTGATCGCAGTACCAGTCGGCATCGCAGTAGGCCACAGCCGCCGGGGCGCTACCACAGTGCAAACGATTGCAGGCGCCTTGCGCGCACTGCCTGTGCTCGGCTTGCTCACCTGGTTGGCGATCATTTTGCCTTTCGGTGTGACCGTCCCCCTCGTGCCGGCGACCATTGTCCTGGTGCTGCTCGCGGTCGCGCCGCTTCTTGCGGGGGTAGTCTCCGGATTCAATTCCGTCGAGCGCGATGTGGTCCACTCCGCCCGCGCAGCAGGATACAGTGAAACCCAGATCCTCACCCGAGTCGAGCTGCCACTAGCCGCACCAGTCATAGTCGGCGGGCTCCGCTCGTGTGTCGTGCAGGTCATCGGCACCGCCACGGTGGTCTCCTACATAGGTTTAGGTGGGTTGGGACGCTTCCTCATAGACGGCCTGGCCGTCCAGGATTACCCGCGTATGGTCGCGGGTGCGGTGTTGGTCACGACCGTGGCACTCGCAGTCGATGTGATCTTGGCGGGGGTGCAGCACCTGATCCAGCCCACATTAGGCTCGAAGCCCGATTAGCCTGGGGATGTATGACTCCCCACAAAATCACCGTCGCTTCCACCGCAGCCATCGCCACCCTGTTTTTATCCGCGTGCGGCTCGTCCGATCCTTTCGAAGACGCTTCGACTGCCCCGTCGACGCCAGCAGAAGCCAACACGGTAATTATCGGCACCGCGAACTTCCCCGAATCCGAAATCATCGGCCAGATTTGGGCGGAGGCGTTGCGCCAGGAAGGCTTCGACGTCAAGGTCGCCTCCGGCATTGGTTCACGCGAGGTCTACCTCAGTGCCCTCGAAGAAGGCTCCGTAACCCTCATCCCGGAGTACTCGGGCAACCTCGCCCAGTTCTTCGGGGACCTGCCGGCGGGCGCAGATGAGCAAACGGTCAAAGATACCCTCACCAGTGTGTTGCCCCCTTCCCTCAGCACGGGCGAGTTCAGCCCTGCAGAATCTAAAGATGCCTACCGCGTCACCCGGCAGATCGCTGAGGAATTCGGCCTGGCCACGATCGCGGATCTCGACAAACTCGAACACATCACCATCGCCGCTCCCCCAGAGTTTGCTGAGCGCCCCGCCGGCCCGCAGGGTCTGACGGCTACCTACGGCATCGACGCTGCCAAAATCACCGTTGTTCCCATTTCCGACGGCGGTGGCCCCCTCACCGTCCAAACCCTGGTGCAGGGTGCGGCGAACACCGCGAACATTTTTACCACCTCACCTGCGCTGCTTAGCGACGGCTCCGAGGCTGACCTGGTCACCCTCAGCGACCCGGAAAACCTCATCCCGCCACAAAATGTTGTTCCGGTGCTCAAGGCCGGCTCACTTCCCCGCGGCGCGCTTGAAACCATCAACAAGGTCGGCGCGAAGCTCACCACCGATTCCCTCGTCCACATGAACCTGCGCAACGTGGGCCCGGAACGCACCGAACCAACGCAGATCGCCAAGGAATGGGTCCATAACAACACCTAAAATCACTGTGTTCTCTCCCTCTATCTGCCTCGTTGTTCCCTGCCGCAATGACGCAGCCCTGCTTGAGCGCTGCCTCCGAAGCTTCACTGACCAAAAATCACCACCGGACGACATCGTCGTGGTCGACAACGCTTCCACGGACAACACATCTGAGGTAGCACGCAGCTTCGGCGCGCACATCATCTACGAACAACAAGTAGGAATCACCTGGGCCGCCAGCGCAGGCTACGACGCAGCCACCCAGCTCGGCCACCACATCATCCTGCGCACAGACGCAGATGCTTGGGCGCAACCGGGGTTCGTCGATAAGCTGCGCCACGAATGGGCACGCCCCGCGCCCAACAGCAAACGCGTCGTCGGAGTGACAGGGCGGGCAACCTTCGACCTCGTCGCCGGCGGCAAACTAGCCAGCGCAATCTACCTCAACGCGTACCGGCTCAGCGTCGGCGCCGCGCTCGGCCACACCCCATTTTTCGGCACCAACGCCAGCTTCACCACCCAATGGTGGAGCGAAGTACGCGACAGCCTCGACCTTTCCGACACACAATCCCACGACGACATCCAACTATCTTTCGCAGTGCGCCCCAATGAGACTGTCCGCTACGTGCCCACACTGAACCTACACATGGACCCCCGCGCCCTGAAAGGTGCTGCGCAACTACACAGCCGCTTCTCGCGCGGCTGGCACTCAATGCTGAAAGGTTTCGCATATTCCGCACCACCGCGGCGGCTTGTGGAAAGGTGGACCTCATAATGGACTCCACCACTGCTTCCTCCCTGGATCTCTACGACAAGACTTGCGACGCCGCCGCCGCCCGCGTCATCGCCGCCTACTCATCTAGCTTCTCGCTGGCCACGCGCGTGCTCAGCGCACCAATGCGCCGAGACATCCGCAACCTCTACGCCATGGTGCGCATCGCCGACGAAATCGTCGACGGCGCCGCAGCCGAAGCCAACCAAGACGTGCGCGCGCTTATCGACGCCTACGAAAAAGCCGTCCTGGCCGCACCCGACCAACACTTCCACACTGACCCCGTCCTGCACGCCTACGCACGCAGCGCCCGACGCTGCGGGTTCAACCCCGCACACATCCGCGCCTTTTTCGCTTCCATGCGCCGCGACACCGCCCAATCCACCTACGACGAAGCCGAGTTCGCTGACTACGTTTACGGCTCCGCCGAGGTCATCGGCCTTTTGTGCCTATCGGTTTTTCTTTCCCACCACCCGGTCCCGCACAACCAACGCCCGGAACTTGAAGCGGGGGCACGAGCGCTTGGCTCCGCCTTCCAAAAAATCAATTTTCTGCGTGACATGGCGGAGGACAACGGCGAGCTCGGACGCACCTACTTCCCCCAACTTGGCGACGCCCCACTTAACGACACCGCCAAGGCCGAGATCGTCGCCAACATCCGCTTAGAACTTGACCACGCACGCCGCGTCATCCCCTTATTGCCCGGCAGCGCACGCCTTGGAGTCGCCGCAGCCGAGGCACTATTTCGGGAACTTACCGACCGGGTCGACGAAACCCCGGCGGGAGTTCTGCTTCGCCAACGTGTCTCCATCCCCACTCACACCAAACTCGTCGTCACAGCACGTGCAATCCGCAACGCCAGAAAAGGGGCACCACGTGAGTAAAACAACAGCCGTCGTCATCGGCGCGGGTGCTTCCGGGCTGGCCACCGCAGCCCTGATCAGCCGGGAGGGCTACGACGTCACCGTCGTCGAACGCCTCGCAACCTACGGTGGGCGCTCAGGGGAGGAAACCATCGACGGTTTCCGCTTCGACACCGGCCCGTCCTGGTACCTCATGCCAGACGCCTTCGACCACTTCTTCGGATTATTCGGCAAACGCACCGCAGACCTGCTGGACCTGGTAGACCTCTCCCCCGCCTACCGTGTATTTCCCGAGGGCCGCGCAGCAGTAGACGTCGAGTCTGGCCGAGACAACGCGGTCCGACTTTTCGATTCCATTGAGCCCGGTGCAGGCGCCCGACTGAAGGACTACCTCGATTCGGCAGCCAGTGTCTACGACATGGCCGTTGAGCGTTTCCTCTACACCACGTTCACCTCGCTGCGCCCCTTTACCGCGCGGGAAGTGCGCTCGCGTTACCTGGAACTGTTTCGGCTCATGAGTGTTTCCTTAGACAGGTTCGTCGCCCGCCGCTTCCACGACACGCGCCTGCGCCAAATCCTGACCTACCCCGCGGTCTTTCTTTCCTCCCATCCGGCGCGCACCCCATCGATGTACCACCTGATGAGCCACACCGACCTTGTCCAAGGGGTGCGCTATCCGCAGGGCGGCTTCGCGGCAGTCATGGACGCAATCTACAGCCTCGCGGCAGAAAACGGCGCCACATTCCGCTTCGGCGCAGACGTCACCGCCATCTCCCACGACGGCGCACGCGCCACGGGCGTCACGCTTGCCGACGCCACCGAAATCACCGCCGATCTCGTCGTTTCCTGCGCCGACTTACACTTCACCGAAACCCGCCTACTTCCCACAAAGCTGCGAACTTACGACGAAAAATGGTTCGGCGCCCGTGACCCAGGCCTGGGCACGGTACTGCTCATGCTTGGAGTCGCAGGTGAGATCCCTCAACTAGCGCACCACAACCTGCTGTTTAGCGAAAACTGGGAAGAAGACTTCACCGCCGTCTTCGACGGTCCCACCAACACCCGCCCCGAGCGCTTTTCGCGTTCCATCTACATCTCAAAACCCTCAGCCACAGACCCGTCAACCGCCCCCGAGGGCCACGAGAACCTGTTCGTTCTCATCCCCACCCCGGCTGCCGTCGACATCGGGCGCGGCGACATGTACGCCACCAACGCATCCCCGGCTGTCCGGCGCATCACCGAAAGCGCCATCGACCAGATCGCACACTGGTGCAACATTCCTGATCTTGGCGAGCGTATCCTTATCTCACGCAGCCTCGGACCCGCCGATTTCGCCGAACGCTACCACGCTTGGTCCGGCGGCTCCATCGGCCCGGCCCACACCCTGCGCCAATCCGCGTTCCTGCGTGGAACCAACCGTTCGCGAAAACTTCCCAACCTCTACTACGCCGGCGCGAGCACGGTGCCCGGCGTCGGCGTGCCCATGTGTCTGATCTCCGCCGAAAACGTGCTCAAGCGCCTGCGCCACGACTCCACCCCCGGCCCGCTCCCGGAGGACCTATGACTCCCTTCACCTACCTGTTTATCCTCACCTTCTCCCTGGCCGGAATGGTGATCTGCGACCACCGCTGGAGCCTCGCTTTCTACCGCAACGCCCAGCGCTCGCTGGCACTGACGCTTGGAGTAGTGATTCTATTTCTCGCCTGGGACGCGCTCGGAATCATCACCGGCACCTTTTCCCGCGGGCAATCCCCTTACATGACCGGTGTGGAACTCGCCCCCGAAATGCCCCTGGAAGAACCCATCTTCCTGTTCTTTTTGACTTACCTGACCATCAACGTCACCTCCGCCGTACGAAAGGGGCTGAAAGCATGACCTACATTGCGTTGAGCACGCCCTTCCTTGTCGCGGCTGCAGCGCTATGGTGTATCCGCCGGAAGGCACACACCCGGCAAACGCTTGTGACCCTGATAGTCTTGACGGTCCTGGTTGTCTTGACGGTGATCTTCGACAACCTCATGGTCGCAGCCGACCTCGTGCAATACTCCGCCGAGAACAACGTGGGTGTATTCCTCGGCCGCATCCCTGTAGAGGATCTGTTCTACACGGTCTTCGTCGTCCTTGTCGTCACCGCGCTGTGGCCCGGAGAAGAACGATGATCCGGGGAATTCTCGCCGCGTCCAGACCGATAAGCTGGGTTAACACTGCTGTTCCTTACGCACTGACATATCTTTTGGCCGCGGGGAGGGTCGACTGGTTGCTCGTAGTCGGCTTTATCTTCTTCCTCATCCCGTACAACATTGCGATGTACGGCATCAACGATGTCTTCGACTACGAATCAGACATCCGCAACCCCCGAAAAGGCGGTGCGGAAGGTGCTGTCCTGCCAAAAACAATGCACCGACCCCTACTCATCGCCTCCGCCCTCACCGTCATTCCTCCGGCAATGGTGCTGTACGCGGCTGGCACTGCCACATCCGCAGTGTGGCTGACCTTAGCGCTGTTCACCATTGTGGCGTACTCCGCGCCTCCGCTTCGCTTCAAAGAGGTACCGCTTCTCGACTCTCTCACCTCCTCCTCACACTTCACCCTTCCCGCCATGGTGGGAGCGACAATTACCGGCGCCTCAATCGACGCCAAAACCACACTCGCCATGACTGCTTTCTTCCTGTGGGGCATGGCCAGCCACGCCCTCGGCGCGGTACAAGACATCACCGCCGACCGCGAAGGGGGCCTGCGCTCAGTGGCAACACAATTCGGAGCCCGAATAACTACCCGCCTCGCCGCAACCCTATATTTTGTTGCCGCGACCTTGGTGGCGGTGTTGCCCTTTCCCGGCCCGCTCGTCGCATTGCTGGGCATGAGCTACGGCGTAAACACAATGCGCTACGCCAACGTCACCGACGAGAACGCAGAAAACGTCAACCGCGCCTGGCGAGTGTTCCTCTGGTTGATCTACCTCACCGGCGCGATCGTGACAGTCGGCATTCTCTTCGCAGTCTTCCCCGGCTAAAGCCCAACTCACAACCCGGCGGTGGTGGAACTTTCACCAGCACGAAGAGTGCAGCAACACGACCGGCTTTTAGCCCCCAGCACTGCGCGGACTTTGAATCTCGAAAACCACCCCCAAAAAGAAGCCCTTCTCGCTGTCTATGTATGAGCCCACCGAAACGTCGCCGCGCTGTTCGAGCCTCGCACGACCAGCATAAAGAGCGTGCTCACGTCAGCGACCTGTCGAAGTGATCATCGGAGGCAAATACGAAACGCTGGCTTCCCAACAAAAGTGAAAATCCAGAACGACTCCGAGCGGATCATTTCGACGGTCTAGTTCCAGTAATGAATTCTGCTAGGCACGCCCCGTTTCACCCCCTAGAAGTCGCGAGGTTGGCGGACATTGTCCCCGATGACCTCGGGAAGCAGCGCCGGCGCTTCCCCCAACAACGCCCGCAGGTTACCGTCGCGCTCTACCGCACTGGTCACAGCCTTAATCCGCTTCCGCGGATTATCCCGGCCACCACCGGCTGGCCCAACAGGAGCACCAACCGGATACCCACGCGAAGCGTGAGCGCCACTCGATACCCCCGGCGTAACAGATACACCAGGTGATACCAGCCCACCACGCGGCACCGCCGCGCCCGGTGCCGCGCCATAGGCCAAACCACGGGAAACCCCAGCACCACCACGACCAGACCCAGCACCACCCACAGGCCCACCACCGATAACACCCCCGCCGAACGCCCCGGAAGCCCCCGCAAACACCGGAGACGACACACCTGCACCTAACCCACCCGAACCTGGCACACCCGCTGATATACCCGCACCTGGGTGCAACGAAGGCGGCATACTCGGCGCTGCCACCGCCGCTGCCTGCGTCGGCGAAGCACCAGCAGACAACGCCTCCAACACATCCGGGTTTACATCACCAAACTGCTCAATCACTTCCTCCGGAGTCTGCGCCTGCGCCACATCCCCAAACCCACGCTGATGAAACGCCTCTGCCACCACACGCGGCAACCTAGACTCACCAAACCCAGGAACTTTCGGCACCGAGACCGACTCGGGTACATAATCATCCCCCGGCATCTCCGACAACGGCTGCAACAACTGATCAAACATCGGGGTAACCGGCACCAACCGCGCTGTCAACATCGCAGGAAAATACGCCAAATACGCTTGCTCAAACGGCACCTTCTCCTCCGGAGACGGCAACGCCATCCATGTCCCATGCGCCACCGTAGTGTGAATCTGCATCTCCTTCGCCACAGCCGCCAACGTCGACGTATGACCCGACAACGCACCAGCCTTAGCCGCAAAATCCCCGCCAACCCACTGAATACGATTCACCCGAGCAATCGCCTCACTCACCCAACTCGTCTCAGCCGACGACGCCAACAACGCCTTAACACCATCTAAGGACGCAACAGCCCGAGCAATCGCTTCCGCATCACTCGCCCACTGTGCAGCAGCATCGACCGCTATTTCCGGAAAAGTCGCCATAATCTGCGAATGCAACCCCGGCAACGACGACTGCGGACCCGCCACCGCAGGCGTATTCGCAAACCGACCAATCGTCGGATTGATCAACACCGGCGCAGGAGAACCCTTCTCCACATCCTGCACCCGCTGCTTAAAAACATCATTGCTTCCCACACCGATATCCGACATCACCATTGAAAAATCGGCATCCGCCATCAACGTGTTATTCACATTCGATTCCAATAACGCCGCCGCGTTCTTCATGTAAATGACAAATGCTCTCGCCGCCGGAGGCTGATACTCACCAATGATTGTTTCGTGCGTGCGCCCCGCGTGATCGAGGCCCGACACAGGCGAAAAGTCCCTAAGAAGAGAAGAGTCAACATGAGAAGCTACCCGACCGAATGGACTGAACGCCTGTGACACGGATTGCAGTTTGTCGATCGCAGATTGAATCGACTCAACGTCAATGCTGATTTGTGACATGTTTTTAGAGGGTGTCAGGAAGTTTGTGTGTGAGGCTCTGATACAGAAGGAGTTTCACCGATAATGACAACGGTGACAACGAAGAAAAACCATGACCAGGACAAGATCAACGAGATCAGCGAGAAGCTGATGGAAAATCCTGAGCTCGCCAAGCTGATTGGCGAGTTGTCGACGTCCACCGGTGACGCCAGTGACCTGGTCAAAGGTCTGTTGCAGGCGTCGATTAACGCTGGTCTGCAGGCGGAAATGGATGCCCATTTGGGCTACCGTCATTCCGACCGGAAGATGAAGGCCCAGGTTGAACCAACACAGGGTGGTAACCACCGCAACGGGTCGTACACCAAGACGGTTAACTCTGGTTACGGCACGTTGGAAGTGACTGTACCCAGGGATCGTTGCGGCACGTTTACGCCCCAGATGGTGCCCAAGGGCGCACGCCGGCTGACAGAGCTCGATGACATGATCATCTCGCTGTACGCCGGTGGGATGACAGTGCGTGATATTCAGCACCATCTTGGGTCCACCCTGGGGGTGGATATGAGCCCGGATACGATCAGCACCATTACCGATGCAGTCTTAGACGAGGTCATGATCTGGCAGAACCGTCAGCTCGACGAGTTTTACCCAGTAATCTTCCTTGATGCGCTACGCGTGAAGATCCGCGATGGCCACCGTGTAGTCAACAAGGCGTGCTACATGGCGGTGGGCATCGACATCGACGGTATCAAGCGCATCCTGGGTTTGTGGATTGCTGATAATGAAGGCGCCGCCTTGTGGGCATCGGTGTGCGCAGATCTGGCCAACCGTGGCGTCCAGGATGTCTTCATCGTCTGCTGTGATGGGCTTAAAGGCTTAGCGGAAGCCGTGGAGGCGACCTGGCCGAATTCGATGGTGCAGACCTGCATCGTGCACCTGATCCGGGCGGCGAACCGGTGGGTGTCCTATCAGGACCGAAAAGCTGTCTCCAGCGCGTTACGTGCGATCTACACGGCCGCAAACGAAGATACCGCCCGTGCCAGCTTAGATGCGTTCGAAACCTCTGAGCTTGGCCAGAAATACCCGCAGTCGGTGAAGGTGTGGCGTGATGCGTGGGAACGGTTCGTGCCGTTTTTGCAGTTCCCGCCAGCAGCGCGCAAGGTGTTGTACACCACGAATTCGATCGAGTCACTTAACGCTGAGCTGCGCAAAGCTACCCGGAATCGGGGCCAGTTCCCGAACGATACAGCGGCTGTGAAGACGCTTTGGCTGATGATTTGCAACATCGAAGACAAACGCGCTGCCAAACGCGCGAAGCAAGCCAAGCGCGCCGTTGAGTGCAACGGGTATGTTGAAGGAGCAAAGGCCAATGGCTGGAAGCAAGCCATCAACCAACTAGCTGTGGCATACCCCAACCGATTCGCGGAGTACTTGTAAACCAAACCCCCGCACACAAACTATCGGACACTCTCTGTTTTTACCCCCAAAGAAATCTGCTGCTTGATGCAAGAAAAACAATAAAGGCCGCAAGACCACTGTGCAGCAAAGTTTGTGTCACTTAAGTGACACCCAGCAACGAAACCTCACCGACCCAAGGAATACAAAAGCTCAAGGTTGTGCCGCGCAACTGCACACAACTCCTGATAGGAAAGTTGCGTGTCCCAAGCCTCCGCAAAAGCCATCAACGTTCCCCTCGTTGTTTCCACCCCAAAAAAACATATGAAATCCCCTTCTACAAATGGAATCTCATAGGAGTTAGGGATAATCGCAGACTCATCAACCAAGGGACGTGGAGTTCTTTCCTCAGCGCTCTTCGTTTTGACGGCGCTAGTTAAAAATCCCGTGTCCACGAGGTAGTCTTGCGGAACTATGTCGCAGCCAACAGATTGAGATTTAGGAAGCACAACCGGCTCTCCCACCACCAAACCCAGTGACGCGAACTCCTCCTTAGAGATCTCAGTGCATGGATTGAAAATATCGTCCCAAATCGTAGTCGGGTCATACTCCCCCAACACCAAATCACCACTATGAAAATGGAAAGCAGCCGGCGCCTCCTCCACCTGTGATTGCGTAACCGGAACCACAGAACTATCCACCGGCTGCTCCTGTCGAACCCCACCACACCCGGCAAGCCCGAGCACGACCCCGAGCAACACAACGACAAAACCGCGCATTATCAACCCCCGGAAAACAAATAGCTGCTTTCCCCGATCATCCATGCACTCCGAAGCTTTCGCAACTTCTCAACTCAATCTGTGAAACCGACTTAGGCCATGACCCGGGGTTTGCTGCGCTTAAGGAGATGGAAGAATCTGGAGCGCACCTTAGCAATCTGAACAAGATACGCCAGAACAGGTGGAGCAAGTCCTGGGTGGTGGTGTATTTGGTTTCGAATCTTGGTGATTTTTGGGGCTTGTTGTCAGGGCAAGGCTCGAAGCTGGGGTGGGGGTGCGATCATTTCGTGATCTCGTTTCCTTTTGCCGGGGCAGCATCGATCGTGCCGGCAGCAACGATGTTCTTTGGTCTGCTAGAGACTCATCACGGACATGTAGCGTTTCTGTTGGATCCTTTGCACTCGTGTTGATCAGCGCTTAGCGCCTTGAGCAAATGCACGACGGCGTTGTCGAGGTCGGGCAAGACTCCGGCGACGTATCTTTCTGTTCAATCAGTCGGTGGGGTGGTGTGATCAGACTTTCGTCCACACTGTTTTCGGGTTTCGGGGCGTGGGTAAACGCCAACAGATCTCCTAAGGATTCCTCCAAGTAATCCGCCTCGTGCGGGAACCTCTGCTGGCAGAACTCAACGACATCCCGGGCATGGTGGCGTGCGCTGTTAGCGTCGGGTTGCTGGAAGATCGTCTGAAACATCGCCAGCACTATCGGCCACGTGGGTTGTTGGCACCATCGCTGAGGAGGTTCTGCGCGAAATGCGTACGGCACCACTGCCTGGTCGCGTTGGGCAGATAATCACTTATAGCGGCTTGAATGCTTGGGGGAGCGTTTAATGGTGTGAGCGCTCTTCGAAATGTAGCCCACTGGCGCTCTTTGAAATGTAGCCCAGTGTGGTCGTTGTTATTGTGCCTGATGTGGGGTTGGTGAGGGGGTTGTTGGTGCGGGTATTTCGCGTCCTTTGATGCGGTGGCTTACTCCTCGGTGTTGAAAGATTTTGGCGTGGTGGACGATGCGGTCGACCATGGCGGTGGCTACTGTGATGTCGCCGAAGCATTGCGCCCATTGGGAAAACGCTAGGTTTGAGGTCACGATGATGGAGCCGTGTTCGTAGCGTCTGGAGACGAGTTGAAAAAACAGGTTCGCCGCGTCAGCTTCGACGGGAATGTAGCCGAGTTCGTCGATGATGAGCAGGTGGTAGCGGTTTAATCGTTTCAGCAGCGTTTCGAGTTTGCCGGTGTTGTGGGCTTCGGTGAGGGTGTTTACCCACCCGGCGGCGGTGTCGAAGAGGACGCGATAGCCTTGCTGCGCTGCTGTGATGCCAAGTGCGGTGGCGAGGTGGGTTTTGCCGGTTCCGGGTGGGCCGAGCAGGACGACGTTTTCAGCTGTGGCGACCCAGGCCCCGGTTTCAAGGCGTGCGATTTCAGTGCGGTCAATACTGGGTTGTGCGGTGAAGTCGAAGTCGGCGATGGTTTTCACGGCCGGAAAGCCGGCGCGTTTGACGCGTAATGATGCTCCGGATTCCGCGCGGGCGGTCGCTTCGACAGATAGCACGGCGGCGAGGTACTCCTCGAATGTCCAGGATTGGCTACGTGCTTGATCGGCGATGGTTGAGTAGACGTTGTCGATGCGTGGGGCTTTCAACTCCCGTGCGAGGTGACTAATTGCCGCCGCGGTGTCGTGGGCGCTGGTGCGGGTCATAGGAAAGAGCTCTCCTTGAAGTTTGTGGGGCGTTGAGGCCGTGTTAGGCGATGTGGTCGTAGATGGATAGGTCAGCGATGTCAACAGCGGTATCTGGCTGGAATCTCTCGCCCGCCGTAGCTAGGTCGCGGCGCATGGCGCGGGCAGTTTGGGCGTGGGCGGGGTCGGTGATGACCTTGTGCTGGCCCCAGTGGCGCGGGTGCACCGCGGCGGGTTCACCGTGTGGCCCGGTCACGGCGATTTCATCAAGCGTGCTGCGCACAGTGACTAGTCGGTCAATGAATGTCGGATCCACGCTGTACTGGTTGGTGTCAACGGTGACGTAGTAGTTTCGCGGCAGGCGCACCGCGGGCCTGACACCGAACACCGGCGGATACGGTGGCAAGGGGCGCATCGCCCGCTGATCAGCTGCAAACAAGTCCGCCGGTGTGGCCTTCAACGTGGTGTGAACGCGTGCGTTGGCGATTGTGGTGAACCACTCATCAAGTTGGGCTTGCACATCCACCGGGTCGCTGAACCGGCGCCCGGGGAAGAAGGAACGCTTCATGTACCCGTTGGTGCGCTCGACGATGCCTTTAGATTCCGGGTCCCGCGGTGGGGTCTGAACGATTCTGCAGCACAGCGCCCCGCCGAATGCGGCAACAGGCTCGCACAGCTTCGCCTTGCCAATCCCGGACTCGTGATCCCACACGAGCCGATCTGGTACCGCTTGGAAATCACGTGTTATCAACTGCCACATCCCGGCGATCAAGTCATCAGTCGTGCGCGAGGGAAGCACACACGCCGCAGCGAAACGAGAATGCGAGGCTGCCATCACCAACACCGGCAACGCGCGGTAGACCCCATCAGCATCAGGTAGTCCACCCGGTGCAAAAGTGAGATCACATTGGATCTCACGCCCCGGGGCGTGAGTAAGGGTATCGACTGGGTCGGCGGGCATATACTCAGTCCGGATCCTGGCAACGTGTTTGCGAAACCATGAATCCGAGCCTGTCCAGCCCACTCGCTGAGCCAACACCTTGGCATTAAGCTGCGGTGTTTCCGTGAGAAGTTCCCTGACCTGCGGTTCAAACGGATCGAAACTCGTGCCTTTGGCATCCCGTGGCTTGTAACAAGGCGGCGAATCTGAAGCCAAAGCCTTCTCCACCGTCTTCTTCGCACAGCCCACTTCGGCCGCGATCTTCCTCAATGACAGACCCTGCCCACGCAGGTATCGGATCTGCGCCCATTCCTCCAATGAAATCACCCATCCAATCTTTTCCGGGTGGGCTACTTTTCGAGGAGCGTTTTGGGCTACTTTTCAAAGAGCGCTGACAAATGGTCAACAGCAATACCCCGTTCACACAGCCGGCAAGCAGATCGCAGATAACCCAGTCCACGACGCGGTAGATTCCCTGGTGGCGGGCAACACGCTGGTTGTGATCACGCACTGACCTTTACGCACTTTTACTGTCAGCGCATTGCACGAGACGCAATAAGCACCTGGCTTGTGTCTAACGGGCGGGTACGGAAGTCTTTGGCCATGTCGGACACCTGCGATGTCGACAGGTTGGTGATCCCGCAGATGACAAGGTCGTTCATGCGGCAGGTGGGAGCCCCTTGAGGTAGCACTTCGCTACAACGGTGGTGAGGGAGCGTTTTGCTCGAAAGCGGCGCTGCAAAAGCCAGTGAAGGGAAGAACGAGCCGTGGCGAAGCTTCGGGATTTTCACATCGATGGTGCCCACGCAAGTGTCCAAGTCGCGGGGGAGGTAGCCGTTGCGGTGGTTGGTGCGGGTATCACTGCCGGTGGCGAACCCGCCCCGCAGACACTGTCTGCCCCGTCCGCCAAGGACCTAATTGATGAAGTCCTGCAGCATCTAACGCACCAGATCCGGAAAGGTATGGGCGAGTAGATCATCAAGGTAGGCGGTCGGGTCGATATGATTGGGTGCAGCGCCCATTCGCGGTTACTCCTTTCGAGGATAGGTACGAGTTGATTCGAAAGGTACTGCGCTGGCCACCTCACACATTCTTAAGACCCCTCACCGGCAGTCACAGATACACCACGCTAAAGGCCGCAAGACCATCGCGGAGGGTGTCAGGAAGTTTGTGTGTGAGGCTGGACCTGACCCCTTGGTGGTGGACACGCTGAAACCAGCATTTCGCTGGGGAAGTGAGGTACCTTTCCACCATGCCACGCAAGACCTACACCGAGCAGTTCAAGCGTGACGCAGTGACGTTGTACGAGTCGACCCCTGGAGCCACGATCAACGCGATCGCCTCCGATCTCGGGGTCAACCGCAACTCCCTGCGCACCTGGCTCGACGCCTTCGGCACCGGCACCAAAACCAACGCCAACGGTGAAAAAGTCGCCAGCCCGATCGCCGCAGCCAACAGCGAACGTACTCCTGCTCAAGGACTCTCCGATGCCGAACGCATCCGCATGCTGGAACGCGAAAACGCCACGCTACGGGAAGAACGAGAGATCCTGCGCAAGGCGGCCAAATATTTCGCGGAAGAGACGAACTGGTGAACCGCTTTCAGTTCGTTGATGACCACCGAGACTTCTACGAGGTCAAGCGGTTATGTGAGGTCCTGAAGATCAACCGGTCCTCCTACTACAAGTGGAAATCTGCTGCTCCTGCCCGCCGGCGACGCCTCGTCGCTGACGCGGCGCTGGGAGCGAGGATCAAGGCCGTGTTCACAGCTGAGAACGGCTGTTACGGGGCGAAACGCATCACAGCGGCCATCAACTCGGATCCGACCAGCGATGATCGCCTCAATCACAAGCGCACCGCCAGGCTGATGCGCCAGATGGAATTGTTCGGCTACACCAAGAAACGCCGCGTAAAGACCACGGTGTCTGCGAAACGCGCTCCGACGTTTCCGGATCTGCTCGCACGCCGTTTCACCGCGGAGAAACCAAACACGGTCTACGTCGGCGATATCACCTACCTCCC
The DNA here is from genome assembly GCF_038452275.1 of Corynebacterium sp. BD556. Classification (NCBI taxonomy): domain Bacteria; kingdom Bacillati; phylum Actinomycetota; class Actinomycetes; order Mycobacteriales; family Corynebacteriaceae; genus Corynebacterium; species Corynebacterium mayonis. The sequence continues at coordinate 349,895 of NZ_CP141643.1, read as the reverse complement.
GATTGCAGATGGGTCGAATATGTACCTGGCGACGGTCATCGACTGCTACTCGCGGCAGTTGACCGGTTTCGCGATCGCCGTCCACATGCGTACGGAGTTAGTTGAAGAGGCTTTGATGATGGCTTACGGGATCCGTGGCGGGCTTGACGGAGCGATTTTCCACTCCGATCATGGCAGTGTATACACCTCTGATCGGTACCGAAGACTATGTGAACGTCTCGGTGTTACCCAATCGATGGGAGCAATTGGTACCAGCGCGGATAATTCTCTGGCGGAGTCGTTCAACGCCACGTTGAAACGGGAAGTCCTTCAAGATGCACCTGTTTTCGCCAGTCAGCTGGTGTGTCGCCGGGACGTGTTCCAATGGTGCAGTCGCTACAACACCAAACGCCTGCACTCGAGGTGCGGCTATCGTTCGCCGAACGCCTTTGAATCTTCCGAAACAGCTATACTCAAAACCGCATCTGATTAAAACTCCGTGTCCACTTTCCGGGGTTCAGACCCGCTCTGATACAGAAGGAGTTTCACCGATAATGACAACGGTGACAACGAAGAAAAACCATGACCAGGACAAGGTCAACGAGATCAGCGAGAAGCTGATGGAAAATCCTGAGCTCGCCAAGCTGATTGGCGAGTTGTCGACGTCCACCGGTGACGCCAGTGACCTGGTCAAAGGTCTGTTGCAGGCGTCGATTAACGCTGGTCTGCAGGCGGAAATGGATGCCCATTTGGGCTACCGTCATTCCGACCGGAAGATGAAGGCCCAGGTTGAACCAACACAGGGTGGTAACCACCGCAACGGGTCGTACACCAAGACGGTTAACTCTGGTTACGGCACGTTGGAAGTAACTGTACCCAGGGATCGTTGCGGCACGTTTACGCCCCAGATGGTGCCCAATAGCGCACGCCGGCTGACAGAGCTCGATGACATAATCATCTCGCTGTACGCCGGTGGGATGACAGTGCGTGATATTCAGCACCATCTTGGGTCCACCCTGGGGGTGGATATGAGCCCGGATACGATCAGCACCATTACCGATGCAGTCTTAGACGAGGTCATGATCTGGCAGAACCGTCAGCTCGACGAGTTTTACCCAGTAATCTTCCTTGATGCGCTACGCGTGAAGATCCGCGATGGCCACCGTGTAGTCAACAAGGCGTGCTACATGGCGGTGGGCATCGACATCGACGGTATCAAGCGCATCCTGGGCTTGTGGATTGCTGATAATGAAGGCGCCGCCTTGTGGGCATCGGTGTGCGCAGATCTGGCCAACCGTGGCGTCCAGGATGTCTTCATCGTCTGCTGTGATGGGCTTAAAGGCTTAGCGGAAGCCGTGGAGGCGACCTGGCCGAATTCGATGGTGCAGACCTGCATCGTGCACCTGATCCGGGCGGCGAACCGGTGGGTGTCCTATCAGGACCGAAAAGCTGTCTCCAGCGCGTTACGTGCGATCTACACGGCCGCAAACGAAGATACCGCCCGTGCCAGCTTAGATGCGTTCGAAACCTCTGAGCTTGGCCAGAAATACCCGCAGTCGGTGAAGGTGTGGCGTGATGCGTGGGAACGGTTCGTGCCGTTTTTGCAGTTCCCGCCAGCAGCGCGCAAGGTGTTGTACACCACGAATTCGATCGAGTCACTTAACGCTGAGCTGCGCAAAGCTACCCGGAATCGGGGCCAGTTCCCGAACGATACAGCGGCTGTGAAGACGCTTTGGCTGATGATTTGCAACATCGAAGACAAACGCGCTGCCAAACGCGCGAAGCAAGCCAAGCGCGCCGTTGAGTGCAACGGGTATGTTGAAGGAGCAAAGGCCAATGGCTGGAAGCAAGCCATCAACCAACTAGCTGTGGCATACCCCAACCGATTCGCGGAGTACTTGTAAACCAAACCCCCGCACACAAACTATCGGACACTCTCCCATCGCGCAGCAAAGTTTGTGTCACTTAAGTGACACCCAGCAACGAAACCTCACCGACCCAAGGAATACAAAAGCTCAAGGTTGTGCCGCGCTATTGCACACACCTCCTGATAGGAAAGTTGCGTGTCCCAAGCTACCGCAGAAGCCATCAACGTTCCCCTCGTTGTTTCCACCCCAAAAAAACACACGAAATCCCATTCTGAAAGTGGAATCTCATAGGAGTTAGGGATAATCGCAGACTCATCAACCAAGGGACGTGGAGTTCTCTCCTCAGCGATCTTCGTTTTGACGGCGCTAGTTATAAATCCCGTGTCCACGAGGTCGTTTTGCGTAACTATTCCGCAGCCAACATATTGAGATTCAGGAGACTCAACCGGCTCTCCCACCACCAAACCCAGTGACGCGAACTCCTCCTTAGAGATCTCAGTGCATGGGTTGAAAACATTGTCCCCCGCCGTAGTCGGGTCAAATTCCCCCAACACCAAATCACCACTATGAAAATGGAAAGCAGCCGGTGCCTCCTCCACCTGTGATTGCGTAACCGGAACCACAGAACTATCCACCGGCTGCTCCTGTCGAACCCCACCACACCCGGCAAGCCCGAGCACGACCCCGAGCAACACAACGACAAAACCGCGCATTATCAACCCCCGGAAAACAAATAGCTGCTTTCCCCGATCATCCATGCACTCCGAAGCTTTCGCAACTTCTCAACTCAATCTGTGAAACCGACTTAGGCCATGACCCGGGGTTTGCTGCGCTTAAGGAGATGGGAGAATCTGGAGCGCACCTTAGCAATCTGGACAAGATACGCCAGAACAGGTGGAGCAAGTCCTGGGTGGTGATGTATCTGTCTTCCGATGTGAACAAGCAGGATGACGGTGTGAGGGACCGTCACGAGCTCGGTGCTGGCGTGGACTCATGCAGCCTCCTGAGTGGAGTCGCCGGCATCAATGACGGTGGCTGTCATCATCGTTTCGGTCTGTTCCAGGCTGGTTAGCGACATGTAGCGTTTCTGCTGGATCCTTCTCACTCGTTCTGCTCGGCGAGTACCGCCCCGACCAGCCTGACGACGGCATCGCGGTTGGAAAGATCCCAACGACGTCGGTGCGGCGTCTGATCTCCCGGTTGAACCTTTCGGTGGGGTTGTTTGACCACACCTTCGTCCACACCGCTTTCGGCACATTCGTAAACGCCAGCAGGTCGTCTTAGGATTCCTCCAGGTAGTCGGCCACATGGGGGAATTTCTGCTGGCAGAACTCGACGACATCCCGGGCCTGGTGGCGTACGTTGTTAGCGTCGGGTTGCTGGAAGATCGTCTGAAACATCGTCGACAATGTCGGCCACTTGGGTTGTCGGCACCATCGATGAGGAGGTTCTGCGCGAAATGGATGCGGCACCGTTGCCAGCTGGCCTGCGGCAGGCAGGCCCCCACAGCGGTTTGGATGCCCTGGTGGGCGTTTCTGGTGACTAGGTACACCTGATCCAGGCCCTGGGCTTTCAGGTCGCGGAAGAACCCGGTCCACGACGCGGCCGATTCCGCGGTGGCGACCTGCATGCCAAGCAACTCCCGGTAGCCGTCGGCGCTAACCCCGGTGTCAAGCAGCACGCTGGTTTTAACGACGCGCCCATCTTTACGCACCTTTATGGTCAGCGCGTCACAGGAAACATAGAGTCAGGGGCTGGTGTCCAATGGGCGGGTGCGGAAGTCTTTGACCATTATGTCGAGTTTTTGGCCATGTCAGACACGTGCGATGTCGACAGGTTGGTGATCCCGCAGGTGACAAGGTCGTTCATGCGGCGAGTGGAGAGCCCCTTGAGGTAGCAGGTCGCTACAACGGTAGCCAGGGCGCGTTCTGCTCGTAAGCGGCGCTGCAACAACCAGTGAAGGAAAGAACGAGCCGTGGCGAAGCTTCGGGATGTCTAGGCAGATGGTGCCCACGCAAGTGTCCAAGTCGCGGGGGAGGTAGCCGTTGCGGTGGTTGGTGCGGGTATCACTGCCGGTGGCGAACCCGCCCCGCAGACACTGCCTGCCTCGGCCGACAAGGACCTAATTGATGAAGTCCTGCAACATCTGGCGCACCAGATCCGGAAAGGTGTGGGCGAGTAGATCATCAAGGTAGGCGGTCGGGTCAAGATGATTGGGTGCAGTGCCCACTCGCGGATGCTTTCCATTCGAGGATAGGTAGGAGTTGATTCGAAAGGCTCTGCGCCGGCCGCCTCACACATTCATAAGGCCCCGCACCGGCAGTCACAGATACACCACGCTAACGGAGCATCAGAACCGATGTGATTTCTGCCTGCACGCCTGAGCCGGGATGGATGATGCACACCGACCAAGGATTCCAGTGTCAACATACGACGTGGCGCAAACTGATCAGCGACAACGCTGGCACCCAATCCATGTCGCGCAAAGGGTAACTGTTGGGACAACGCCGTCATCGAGAACTTCTTCGGCCACTTGAAAGCCGAGATGTACCACGGCGAAAGCTTCGCCACCGTCGAAGAGCTCACCGGCGCAATCAACGACTACATCAACTGGTACAACACCGAAAAGTTCCAGCAACGACTCAAGGGCCTGACTCCGATGCAATACCGGAACCAGGCCCTTAAACCCCAAGCCGCATAGAACTAACCCAATCCAACTCTCGGGGGTCAGTTCAACGCGCGCGGTGGGTCTTCGCTTTTCGCGTCCACTCACAGCCTGTGGTGAAAGTCCCCTAGAGGTTCGCGCACGTCGCGCACTCATCTGAAGAGATCCCTCAACGCAATGTTTGATTTCTACCCACGCCCCGCGGAGTGGATGATGATGTGGTCACACCACCCTACCGAAAGGCTCAACTGGGATCTTGCCCGGCTGCGGCAGCGCCTTCGCGCGTTTGGTCGAGGCGACGGGCGTCGAGCAGCGCTAGGAGTGGATCTGGATTTGACTTCGGGTTTTCTCAGTTTTGATGCTGAGATTTGATGCTGAAGTCGGAGTTACTCTTGCATAAACCGCCTGGTGAATTCTTCGCCCGGCATGAGCTGAACCGTATCCTCGTTGGGGTTACCGCTTTCCGAAGGTATGGTCTGACTCGCCAGTTCAATCGAACCGTCGGAAGACCAGTAGTAAATCTCGGGACTGATCGGGGCGACATCGAGGCTTAGAGAAAGACTACGCATGACATTCATGACGTTATAAAGGTCTTCGGCGCCCGTGGGAGCTTTGAGGACAAGCACCGACTTATCTAAAAGACCAAATAGCAGTCCATCCGGAGCCTCAATTCCAACCTGAGAGGCGAGGGCCGACATATTCGAAATCTTCGAAGATGTGAAGGCGGTCTCGCCGGATACGATCAGGACACCTTCGTGCTCTACGATCTCATCGACTGGATCATTTTCCGTGTTACGACGGCCAAGATTGAAAAGCTCGTCGGCCGGCAGTTGGAGTTCACCGAGCGAATCATCGCTAACGAACGCAACATGTTGCGGGTAGTCCAAGCACAACACTTCGGCTAGACCCTCAGCCACCGGACGTGCGTACTGCTGGTATTCGCGACCGTTAGTCGAAACAATCCGGCTGCGAATCATTGAAGCCAAAGATTCAGGGTCAAGATCTGAAGGGTCTTGCTTTCGCGTAGCGTCCATTACAAACTGGAACCACTGCCCGAACAGGCTTTCCCATTCGTCTGAAGGAACTTGTTGCATTTGGTCTGCGAGGTTCTCCAGACTTACAAGACTGCCGTCGTTAATCTGTAGACAATGACCGTTTTCTGTTAGCACCTGCTCGGCCGGTATGCCTTCTGCCTGAAAAGCCTTGGTTAGATATCCAACTGCGAGTTGGATCATCTCATCACGATTCGGAACGGGTTTTGACTTTGCGTTCTTTCTTCTAAAAAATCCCATAATTTATACTAACACTTCGATCACAATTTTTGTCTCTAAACTCCGGAGGGGCGGGCACTGGGATGTGAAAGGGCACAAACCTACTGCACGTCCGGAGGGTGTCAGGAAGTTTGTGTGTGAGGCTCTGATACAGAAGGAGTTTCACCGATAATGACAACGGTGACAACGAAGAAAAACCATGACCAGGACAAGGTCAACGAGATCAGCGAGAAGCTGATGGAAAATCCTGAGCTCGCCAAGCTGATTGGCGAGTTGTCGACGTCCACCGGTGACGCCAGTGACCTGGTCAAAGGTCTGTTGCAGGCGTCGATTAACGCTGGTCTGCAGGCGGAAATGGATGCCCATTTGGGCTACCGTCATTCCGACCGGAAGATGAAGGCCCAGGTTGAACCAACACAGGGTGGTAACCACCGCAACGGGTCGTACACCAAGACGGTCAACTCTGGTTACGGCACGTTGGAAGTAACTGTACCCAGGGATCGTTGCGGCACGTTTACGCCCAGATGGTGCCCAATAGCGCACGCCGGCTGACAGAGCTCGATGACATGATCATCTCGCTGTACGCCGGTGGGATGACAGTGCGTGATATTCAGCACCATCTTGGGTCCACCCTGGGGGTGGATATGAGCCCGGATACGATCAGCACCATTACCGATGCAGTCTTAGACGAGGTCATGATCTGGCAGAACCGTCAGCTCGACGAGTTTTACCCAGTAATCTTCCTTGATGCGCTACGCGTGAAGATCCGCGATGGCCACCGTGTAGTCAACAAGGCGTGCTACATGGCGGTGGGCATCGACATCGACGGTATCAAGCGCATCCTGGGCTTGTGGATTGCTGATAATGAAGGCGCCGCCTTGTGGGCATCGGTGTGCGCAGATCTGGCCAACCGTGGCGTCCAGGATGTCTTCATCGTCTGCTGTGATGGGCTTAAAGGCTTAGCGGAAGCCGTGGAGGCGACCTGGCCGAATTCGATGGTGCAGACCTGCATCGTGCACCTGATCCGGGCGGCGAACCGGTGGGTGTCCTATCAGGACCGAAAAGCTGTCTCCAGCGCGTTACGTGCGATCTACACGGCCGCAAACGAAGATACCGCCCGTGCCAGCTTAGATGCGTTCGAAACCTCTGAGCTTGGCCAGAAATACCCGCAGTCGGTGAAGGTGTGGCGTGATGCGTGGGAACGGTTCGTGCCGTTTTTGCAGTTCCCGCCAGCAGCGCGCAAGGTGTTATACACCACAAATTCGATCGAGTCACTTAACGCTGAGCTGCGCAAAGCTACCCGGAATCGGGGCCAGTTCCCGAACGATACAGCGGCTGTGAAGACGCTTTGGCTGATGATTTGCAACATCGAAGACAAACGCGCTGCCAAACGCGCGAAGCAAGCCAAGCGCGCCGTTGAGTGCAACGGGTATGTTGAAGGAGCAAAGGCCAATGGCTGGAAGCAAGCCATCAACCAACTAGCTGTGGCATACCCCAACCGATTCGCGGAGTACTTGTAAACCAAACCCCCGCACACAAACTATCGGACACTCTCCACGTCCGTCTTCAAAAGCCGCGAATCAAAAGCACCACCCCCTGCCTCAAAGTAGCCAGACTCATGCTGCTTATCGACGCCTCCCAGCCCGACAACCAACCCCATCTGGCACCATCAACCACACCAAAGGGATACTGGGTTTCGTCACATCGTTCCGCCGGACTTCTGGCTGCCCCACCCTTAAAACGCGGGTGTCCCACACCCGTGGAAACTGATGTCTCGCGACATTGTTCCTCCATACTGAACGAATCGAGAAACCAGCGCCGATAGTCATCATTGAAACCATGCTCGCCACCGGCATGCCCCAAGCCGAAACAGCCAAACACTGCTGCGTCACAACACGCTACGCACACGGCGGGCTGCAAACACTGACCCCCACACAAACCCACGCGCCACCAGTGCACACGTCGTCGAGCGCATACTCCAGCTACGCCGAAAACTCACCAACCACCCACACGATCCGCTGGCACTTCGAACAAGAACACAGCGATCCGCTCCCTGCGCCAGCAACAATTCACCGCATCCTCACAAACTACGGCCACGTCACCTCCCTGCCACACAAGCGTCCCCGCAGCTCATGGATCTGATTCCAAGCTGACTTACTCAACGAAACATGCCAAAAGAATTACAGCAACTGGATCATCGCCGGCCACCGACGCGGAGCCCTCCTCACTATTTTCGACGACCACTCACGCGACGTCCTGGCATGCACAGCGTTTTGCAACGCAACCGTCACCACAAAAGCCTTCAAAACCACACTGCGGGGCACCGCATCGCCCGCTACACAACGACCCCCGACAAGATCTCCTACAACCAAAAAGACAACAAACTCAACCCAACCCCGGGCAACAAAAACAAAAGAAGCCCCGAGACATAACCGGAACTACGTCTCGAGACTTCACACCGTGCCCCCAGTGGGACTCGAACCCACACTGGGTCGATTTTAAGTCGACTGCCTCTGCCGATTGGGCTATAGGGGCGTTCCCAGATAGTTTAAGGCCATCCGGGTGCTGTGAGGTAATCGGGTTGCTACTCGCTGAGGCTGAACACTTTTTTCTTTTCTTCGCCTGGTGCCACCCCGGTTACGGAAGTTTTCTCCACGTCGAACATGTCGGAAAGGAAGTCGGCGACCCATTGAAGCAGGTCGACGTCACGAAGCGTGGGCTGGTTGACACCTTTGTCCACCCGCGGGAAAGGAATTTGCACAGCCTTGGCGGCGGCGCGGAAGTTCGCCCCCGGGTAAAGGCGTTTGAGGCGGACCTGTTTGGAGTCGGGAAGCTCAACAGGCTGAAACTTGATGCGGGTTCCCTGAACCAAAATGTTCGCCACCCCGGCTTTGCGGGCCTGGTGGCGCAGGCGAGCCACCGCCATGAGGTAGTCCACTGGGGTGGGAAGCGGTCCGAAACGGTCGGTCATTTCCTCCTTGACTTTGCTGAGGGCAGCGTCGTCACGCGCCTCGGCGAGTTTGCGGTAGACCTCGAGGCGGAGACGTTCTGAGTTGATGTAGGTTTCGGGAATGTGGGCGTCGACAGGCAAATCGATGCGGATTTCCTTCGGTCCTTTGTCGGTGGCGTCGAGGGGCTGCCCTGTCATCATCGATTTGAAGGTCTCTACAGCCTCACCTACCAAGCGAACATACATGTCGAAACCGACTCCGGCGATGTGGCCGGACTGTTGTGCACCGAGCACGTTTCCGGCGCCGCGCATCTCCAGGTCTTTTTGTGCCACGGCGATGCCTGAGCCCAGCTCGTTGTTTTGGGCGATGGTGGCCAGGCGGTCGTAGGAGGTCTCGGTGAGCGTTTTGTCCTTTGGGTAGAGAAAGTACGCGTAGGCGCGTTCTCGGGAGCGTCCCACGCGGCCGCGTAGCTGGTGCAACTGACTCAAGCCCATGTTCTGGGCGTTTTCCACAATTAGGGTATTGGCGTTGGCGATATCGAGGCCAGTTTCCACGATCGTGGTGCACACCAACACGTCGTATTCACGGTTCCAGAAACCCTGTACGGTCTGTTCGAGGACCTGCTCCGACATTTGGCCGTGGGCGACCACCACCCGCGCCTCCGCCACGAGTTCGCGCAGTTGGCGAGCGGTTTTTTCGATGTCGGAGACTCTGTTGTGGATGTAGAAAATTTGGCCGTCGCGAAGCAGCTCGCGGCGAATCGCTGCCGCGATTTGTTTGTCCTCCTGCGGGCCCACGTAGGTAAGAACTGGGTGGCGGTCCTCCGGCGGGGTGGTAATTGAGGTCATCTCGCGGATACCGGTCAGTGACATCTCAAGGGTGCGCGGGATGGGAGTGGCGGTCATCGTGAGAACATCGACATGCGATTTCAACGCCTTGATGTGCTCTTTGTGCTCCACGCCGAAGCGCTGCTCCTCATCTACTACGATCAACCCGAGGTTTTTCCAATGCACACCGGTTTGCAGCAAGCGGTGGGTGCCGATGACGACGTCAACGGAGCCGTCGGCAAGCCCGGCGAAGATCTCCTTCGACTCTTTCGTGCTGCTAAAACGCGACAACTCCCGCACGGTGACTCCGAAGCCTTCCATGCGTTGGTTGAAGGTGGAGAAGTGCTGTTGGGCAAGCAGCGTAGTGGGTACGAGCACCGCCACCTGTTTGCCATCCTGTACCGCCTTGAACGCGGCGCGGACCGCCACCTCGGTTTTGCCGAAGCCCACATCGCCGACGATTACGCGGTCCATGGGCGTGGGCTTTTCCATGTCCTCCTTGACGGCCTCAATGGCTGTGAGCTGGTCTTCCGTCTCGACGAAAGGGAAAGCGTCCTCCATTTCTTGCTGCCAGGCAGTATCGGGGGCGAAAGCGTGGCCGGGCGCGGCTTGGCGTTTGGCGTAGAGCTCGATCAGCTCGCCTGCGATCTCGCGGACGGCGGCGCGCGCTTTGCTTTTCGTTTTCTTCCAGTCTGATCCGCCCATTTTGCTTAACGACGGCTGTTCCCCGCCCGAATATCTACTCAAAAGATCAAGCGACTCCATGGGCACCCACAGTTGGTCGTTCGGTTGTCCACGCTTGGCCGGCTGGTATTCCAACACGATGTATTCTCGGCGCGAGTCCTCGTCACCAGCTTTAACGGTGCGCTCCGCCATTTTCACGAACTTGCCGATGCCGTGCGTGTCATGCACCACGAAATCACCTGGTTTCAGAGCAAGTGGATCCACACGATTGCGGCGGCGCGGGGCGCGGCGTTTCGCGTTGGACAGGTCACCTACTCGGTTGCCGGTTATATCCGTCTCTGTGACCACAACCAGGTTCGGATGCGGAAAAACCACCCCCGCGTGCGACAGCGCCTGATAAAGAGTCACCGCCCCTTCAACTGGCTCCATCCCTGCGGAGGCGAGACGCGCCGAGATGCCGTGCTCGCGCAGACGCTCCGCCATGCGCTCAACGGTGCCCTTGCCTGGGGCGATAAACGCCGCCGACGCTCCGTTGGTCATAACATGGAGCTTCAACGTGGCGTAGAGCTGCTCAATCGCTTTCGTGTCGCCCTTCGGTGCCGGCGCGGCCTCAAACTCCAACGGCAAAGTCTCCGAGTCGTCAGCGCTGAACATACCTGGTGGCGCGAAAGTCCACCAAGCATTGCCTGCTTGACGGGCGGAGGCCTGCAAGGACTCGTACGAACGGTAGGAACTTGCCGAGACATCAAGTCCTTCCACCGCCACCGGGCCTGCCGCGCCCATTGCGGCGGCTTCCCATCCCGCCTCCAAAAACTCCCGGTCGGTGTTTTCCAGATCCTTGATGCGTGAGCGCACCTTTTCCGGGGAAGTCACCAGCACAATCGAACCTTTGTCAAGTAGCTCCGGCACCGCCGCGAAAGGCTGATCTGTCAGCGCTGGGATGAGCGCCTCCATCCCATCAACGTAGGTCTTTTCCGAAATGCGGGTAAGCATCTGCACCAGTGTCGGATTCGCTGGGTAATTCTCAAGCAGTTGCTTGGCTCGGGCTGCGACGGCGTCGTCGATAAGCAACTGCCGAGCCGGATACAAATCGACGCGTTCAATATCAGCGATGGTGCGCTGGTCAGCCACCGCGAACGTGCGCATGTCGGTGACCTCATCGCCCCAAAACTCGAGGCGGACAGGGTGAGCGAAAGTCGTCGGAAAGATGTCGATGATCCCGCCGCGCGTAGCGAACTCACCACGCTGCGCAACCATATCCACATGCTTGTAAGCTAAATCGACCGCGCTGCGACTCAACTCCTCAAAGTCGTACTCCCCATCAACCTTAATGCTCACCGGCTTCACCGGCGGCAACACCGGCTGGCACGCCGCACGAGCCGCAGCAACGATCACGCGCGGCATCTCCCACAAAACCTTCGCACGCTTGCCGACGACATCCGCAGCCGGCGACAACCTTTCATGCGGCAACGTCTCCAGCGAAGGCAACTGGGCCACATTCTCCGACCCAATCAGAGCCTTTAACTCCGCAGTGAGATCCTCAGCCTCATGACTGGTGGCAGTCACCAACAGCACTGACCTCTCGCGGGCAAGCGCCGCCGCAGCCCAACTGCGCACCTGGTCGATACCCGTAATGTGAAGGGATCCCTCCCCCACGTTGTTGACCAGCCCCTGCAGCTTCGGATCCTTAAGCGCAGCAGCCAAAAGACCGCTGAGCATGGGAATGGTCTCAGTCATTCATCCTCCGTTGAATTGGACTGTATGTGTTCACTATCTTCCCGCTGTTGCGTCTCCGCAAAAACATCCGGCACGTGCCACGGGTTCCCAGACGGCTCCGGACGCTCCGGATCAATCTTCGGGGCAGCCTCCATCCCGCTCAACCCGTTCCAAGCAAGGTTAGAAATGTGAGCGGCCACTGCAAACTTGTCCGGTGAACGCTCATCCAACCACCACAGTGCCGTATTGGAGGCGGTACCCACAATCGCCTGCGCATACAACGGAGCAATCGTCGGATCTAACCCACGGTGCTTAAAAGCCACGCCCAAAAAGCGAGACACTTGAGCGATCGACTTATTCAACATCGTCGAAAACGTCCGCTCCTGCCCTGGCACCTGACCGTGAACAAGGAGAATAAAACCGTCGGTGTTTTCCTCCACAAACGTCAGCACCGCAACAATAGCCCCCTCAATGCGCTCGCGCCACCGCCCATGGGCGATCGCTTCGAGGATCATCACCTCAAGCTCGGCGGTGTCCTCCTCAACAATCGCCTTGTATAGCCCATCCTTGCCCCCGAAATGCTCATAAACGACAGGTTTGGACACACCGGCCCGAGCCGCGATCTCCTCCACAGACACACCGTCAAGGCCGCGCTCAGCAAAAGCCGCGCGACCAATTTTAATTAGCTGAGCCCTGCGTTGGGCACCAGTCATACGCTGTCGAGCCATGCCTTCCACCTTACGGAAACACACGCCAGACCTGGCGATTAGGCTTTACGGGCGACTCCGCTACAATGAAACCCGTCTTTCCCCATGGTGTAATTGGCAACACTACGGTTTTTGGTACCGTCATTCTAGGTTCGAGTCCTGGTGGGGAAGCTTTTTCTTGCAGTTGGTGGGAGTTTTGGGCCTGGTAGCTGGGGGTTTCTTCGCACCCCTTTTACATAACTTCCACCTTAGTGTGAGTGCTCACCCGCGAACTTGAGGTTGACTTCGTCGCCGGGTGCAGCCACCACAAACTGCCCCATCATTCCTTGGTCTTCGTGAAAGAGCATGTGGCAGTGGTACATGTATGCCAGTGTCGGGTCAGGATACCAGCCGATGTCTACGAGGAGTTTGACTGTGGAAAGTGGTGGCACGTTGATGGTGTCGTGCCAGCCTTGGGTGAATTCAATGTTGCCGTTGTGGACTTCCATGACTTGGAAGCGGGCGTTGTGGATGTGGAAGTTGTGCGGCCAGTCGGGGTTTTCGTTGGTGATGGACCAGATTTCTGGGGAGTTTCGCTCGACGATGAAGTCAACTCGATCCATGTCCATTGTTTGCTCATTGATCTGGAAGCCGTTGAGTCGGAACTCGCGCTCGACGGCTCCCGCCGGGTCGAGATTATCAACCTCGACGAGTTTTCCTAGTTGAACTGGCTCTTTGACCTCTCCCGCTGGCCCTCGAACTTCAAGCAGGTCGAAGCGCTCACGCAAGCCGAATCCATCAGCGGTTGCGCCCTTTTCTAGTCCGCCGTTGTCGGCCACGCCGATGGAGCGCAGCGTGTAGGTTTTGTCCTTCTCCAGGTTCAGGATGATTTCGGCTCGCTCGCCTGGGCTGAGCAGGATGGCGTCTGCCTCTACGGGTTCTTCCAGTAGTCCTTGGTCGGTGGCAACCACCTGCATCGGAACACCAAAGGAGAGATGGTGAAAGCGCATGGTGGCGCCGTTGACTAGGCGGAAGCGGACTTGGCCTTCTTCTGCCTGGAAGTAAGGTTTGGTGATGCCGTTGATAAGTGGGGTGGTGCCAAGCAGTCCGTAGGTGGGGTCGATTGTTTCGTCGAGTTGGCCGCTGGTGAATTTTGCGTCGGTGATGATGACGGGGATGTCGTTGACGCCGTAGTTTTTTGGCAGCGCGGTGGCGTCGGAGGCTTCGTCGGCGACGATGATGCCTCCGGCGAGTCCCCGGTAGGCGTGGAGCGCGGAAACGCCGTGCGGATGGGGATGGTACCAACAGGTTGCCGCTGCTTGTTCCACCCTCCACGTTGGGTTCCAGCTCTGCCCGGGGTCGAATACGAGGGCGGGGCCGCCGTCGGCGGCGGCCGGCAGATGGAGGCCGTGCCAATGCACTACGGTTGGCTCGTCGAGCTCGTTGTGTACCGTCATGTCGATTTTTTCGCCGCGGCGCATGTAGAGCGTCGGACCAAGCCATGCGCCGTTAAATCCCCAGGTTTTGGTTTTCTGTCCGGGAACAATTTCGAACTGGCCGCTCTGCGCGGTCAGCTTAAAAACTCGGGTATCGCCGCGAAGCTCACCTTCGTAGAGCGGTGGGATTGGCAGTTCGCGGGGTTCTGCGTCAGCACCCGCGGGGGTTGCCTGCCCAGGGATTGGTCCGTGATTTGGTGTGCAGGCCGCCACCGCTGCCGCTGTGGCGATCAGCATCCCTTTGAAAAATGTCCGGCGCGTAAGACTCACGTTCCAACCTCCAGATCCGGCTTAGCCTTGGCTTAGCTGCGGGTACCTTCTTTCTTGACCCTACTATTTTCTCCCATGACGGACGCCAATAAACCTCCACAGCATGAGGAAGCTAACGCCCGCCGCTTTATCTGGTCCAATGGCTTGCAAGGCATCGGCGACCAGATCGTCGCCTCTAAGACGGTTTTGCCGTGGCTTTTCACCTCCGCCGGAGTGCCCCCGGCTTTTACCGCCATGCTCGTTCCTATCCGCGAATCCGGTTCCATGTTGCCGCAGGCTGCTTTGAGCCCGTGGATCAGTTCCAAACCGCAGCGCAAGAAGCTGTGGTTGATTGGTTCGCTCGGTCAGGCTGCCGCTGCGGCGGGGATTGCGGTGGCCGCGATGCTTTTCGACGGCCCCTTGCTCGGCCTCACGGTCATTGTTTTGCTCGCCGTTTTGTCTGTGTTCCGGGCTGTCTGCTCGATCACAGGAAAAGATGTGCAGGGGCGCACGGTGAGCAAAGGTAGGCGCGGGCTCATTACCGGGCGTGCCACCGCATTGTCTGGAGCGTTCACTTTGGCCATCGGCTTGGGGTTGATGGTTTTGCCGAATGATTTGCCGCGGTGGGTTGTAGTTGCCCTGCTCGCGGGCGGCGCGGCGACGTGGGTTGTGGCGGCTGCTACCTTCGCCCGTATTAAGGAGCCTGCGGGTGGCCACAAGGTGGAGGAAAAGGACACGGGTTGGTTCCGCGCCACAGTTGATTTGCTCCGGGGTGATAAACCCCTGCAGAAGTTCCTGGTTGTTCGCTCGCTCATGTTGGTGACCTCCTTGTCTACGCCTTTCATCATTGTGCTGGCACACCAGCAGGGGCAGGACTTGACGGGACTCGGCGCTTTCGTCATCGCTTCTGGCGGTGCGGCGCTTTTGGGGGGCAGAGTTTCCGGTATGTGGTCCGACAGGTCCGCAAAGACAACGATGGCTTTCAGCGCGGCAGCAGCGTCTGTTGTTTTGCTTTTGTTGGTGGTCTGTGCCCGGTGGGCGTCGTCAAGTGTGAACGCGTGGGTGATTCCGCTCGGTTTCTTCCTCGTCAACCTCGCGCATACGACTGTGCGCGTATCGCGCAAAACCTACCTCGTCGACATGGCCGAAGGCACGCGGCGCACCATGATTACGGGCGCTTCAAATACCGTCATGGGCTTGGTGCTTTTGGTCATGGGGGCGGTGACTTCGGCACTGTCTTTCTTTGGCCCCTCAGTGACCTTGGTTTTCTTGGCGGTGATGGGGCTAGTTGGTGTGTGGTGCGCGTCTGATCTTGAGGAGGTCTCCCAGCGTGGAGCCTAGGCGTTATGCTGTTTTTCATTGTCGCTTTAACCACATTGTTGTTGCGAACAGAACCCGGAAATTTATAAGGAGAATCGCCGAGTGTCTCACTGCGAATGCGCCGTAATCGTCCTCGCCGCTGGCGCGGGGACCCGCATGAAGTCGGATAAGCAAAAGACGTTGCACGAGATCGGTGGACGCAGTTTGTTGTCGCACTCTTTGCACGCTGCGGCCTCTGTTAGTCCCTCCCACTTGGTCGCCGTGGTCGGACATCAACGCGATCAGGTTTCACCCGCGGTGGAGAAGATCGCAGAGAAGATCCAAACCCCAATCCTGCAAGCGGTGCAGGAATCTCAAAACGGCACCGGCCATGCGGTTCAGGTCGGCCTTGAGGTGCTGCCGGGTTTCGACGGGACCGTGGTTGTCACCAACGGCGACGTTCCCCTTTTGACCGGTGTAACCATCCAAACCCTCATTGACGCCCACGTCTCCGCCTCCGCGGCTGTGACCGTGTTGTCCCTTGAGCTCGAAGATCCGACTGGCTACGGTCGCATTATCCGCGATGGTGCGGGCGCGGTGCAGGCCATCGTCGAGGAAAAAGACGCCACGGCTCAACAAAGGCGCATTACCGAGGTCAACTCAGGCGTGTTCGCCTTCGACGCTGCTGTACTTCGCGACGCCTTGACACGCATTGACACCAAAAACGCCCAAGGTGAGCTTTACATCACCGACGTTGTCGGAATTGCCCACAGCGACGGCAAAGTTGTTAATGCTTTTACGGCCCCGGATGCCCGTGAGCTTGCGGGTGTCAATGACCGTCTCCAACTCGCGGACGCCGGCAAGGAACTAAACCGCCGCACTGTCGAGCGTGCCATGCGCTCCGGCGCCACCGTCGTTGACCCTGCCACCACTTGGATCGGTGTGGATGTCGAGCTCGGTCGCGATGTGATCATCCACCCGAACACGCAGTTGTGGGGGCTAACAACCGTGGGCGACCGCGCCGAGATTGGCCCTGACACCACCTTGACTGACATGGAAATCCATGAAGACGCCAAGGTTGTGCGCACTCAGGGCGAGCGCTCGATCATCGGCGCCGGCGCCTCCGTCGGCCCTTTTACCTACATCCGTCCCGGCACGGAGCTCGGCGCTGGTGGCAAGCTCGGTGGCTTTGTCGAGTCGAAGAACGCAAAGATCGGCGAGGGCTCCAAAGTGCCTCACCTGACTTATATCGGGGATGCCACTGTCGGACGCGAATCCAACATTGGAGCTTCTAGTGTCTTCGCTAACTACGACGGAGTTCGGAAGCATCACACCACCATCGGCGACTATTGCCGCACCGGCTCCGACACGATGTTCGTCGCCCCGGTCAATGTCGGTGACGGCGCATATACCGGCGCGGGTACAGTAGTGACTAAGGATGTGCCGGCTGGTGCGCTCGCCATCAAGGAGGGCTACCAGCGCAACATTGAGGGCTGGGTGGAGAAGAACCGCCCTGGCACGGACGCGGCAAAGGCCGCTGAAAAAGCACGCGAAAAGTAAGGATGACCATGACCGGATACTCCACCGAAAGCCACAAAGACCTCAAGCTTTTTTCAGGCCGGGCACACCCCGAGTTGGCTGAGTCTGTTGCCAAAGAGCTCGGCATTGAGCTGGTACCCACTACAGCGCGCGACTTCGCCAACGGTGAGATCTTCGTGCGCTTTGAGGAGTCAGTCCGCGGAGCCGACTGCTTCGTTATGCAATCCCATGCCCAGCCGCTGAACAAGTGGCTGATGGAACAGCTCATCATGATCGATGCTCTCAAACGCGGCTCCGCCAAACGCATCACCGCGATCCTGCCGTTTTATCCCTACGCCCGCCAGGACAAGAAGCACCGCGGCCGTGAGCCGATCTCTGCCCGCTTGATCGCTGACCTTTTGACCACTGCCGGCGCGGATCGTATCGTTTCGGTTGATCTGCACACCGACCAGATCCAGGGTTTTTTCGACGGCCCGGTCGACCACATGCACGCCATGCCGATTCTTACGGATTACATCCGCGAGAAGTACCCGATGGACAACCTGTGTGTCGTCTCCCCTGATGCGGGACGTGTAAAGTCCGCCGAGAAGTGGGCCAATGTGCTCGGCGGCGCGCCGATGGCTTTCGTTCACAAGACCCGCGACGTGGATGTGGCGAACAAGGTCGTGTCGAATCGCGTCGTCGGTGAGGTTGAGGGCAAGGACTGCATCCTCATGGACGACATGATTGATACCGGCGGCACGATTGCTGGCGCCGTCGGAGTGCTCAAGGACGCGGGCGCCAAGTCGGTGCTTATCGCCACCACCCACGGTGTCTTTTCCGATCCGGCCCGTGAACGTCTAAATGAGTGTGGCGCGGAGGAAGT
This sequence comes from Corynebacterium sp. BD556, assembly GCF_038452275.1. Classification (NCBI taxonomy): domain Bacteria; kingdom Bacillati; phylum Actinomycetota; class Actinomycetes; order Mycobacteriales; family Corynebacteriaceae; genus Corynebacterium; species Corynebacterium mayonis. The sequence goes on along the minus strand of NZ_CP141643.1, from coordinate 331,800 downwards.
CATCACCACTAATACGCTGCCGCAGTCTACTGAGGGCTGGAGCAACCTGACGGTGCTTTCCATTGCTCCGCTGCTCGCCCGCACGATTCGCGAGATTTTCGAAAACGGTTCGGTGACCACCCTGTTCGAGGGCCACGCCTAAGCTTTTCGACGATCACAAAACCCGCACCCCCGAGAAAGGCTAGAGTTTCCCGGGGGTGCGTTTCGTGCGCCAGGCGGCTTCGGTCTAGGTGTGGTGTTCGCGCAGCTCGGCGATAACATCGCGAGCGGTGCTAATGCCTTTTTCAAGGGCGCCGTCGACGCACACTCCGCGCCAACCGAAAGCGTAGTCTGAGCCGGCGAAGTGGAGCGCGGTGTCGCGTTCGGAGAACTTGCTCCAACCTTCGGTGAATTGTCCTTTGCGCAGGGTTCCCCAGGCTTGGCCGGCCCACTTGTCTGCCACCCAGTCATGGCCCGTAGCGTCAAGCACTTCGATGTCATCTCGCCACTGGTTCATGATTTCCTGCGCGTCTTGCACCGAATTCAAGTCGACATTGGAGGCGTCGAAACCGAAGCCAACGAGGATTGTCGTGTCGTCGTCCATGAAGTATTCGGATCGCACGACGGACATTTTGTAGGGCTTCGGCGCGTAACCGAGGAACTTGTGGTGGCCCTTGACCTTAATCCAGATTTTGGCGCCTTCGGAGTTCCAGCGCGCCTTTGCGACTTTTTGCACGGCCTCCGGTAGCGGCGGATCGAAGTGAACATTCGGCAAGGCGCCCACTGGCACGGTGCAGATGACAGCGTCGGCTTGGATGGTCTCGCCGGATTCGGTGGTGACTGTCGCGCCGTCCGCGCGGTGCTCGATCTTTGTGACCGGGGTCTTGAGGCGGATCGGTCCTGTCAGATCTTGCGCAATGGAGTTGTAGAGCGACTCCATGCCGTGGACCAGCTTGTATTTGAGGGTGATGTCCTCCATGGTGCGGTAGCGGTTATCGGACAAAGATCCCCAGTGTTTAGCCATCAGGCTAGAGCCGTTGTCGGGGTCGCCGATGTAGCCCGCGCACCAAAACGCTTCGACGAGGTCGATGGTTTCCTGGCCAAATCCTTTCTCGCGCACTATGTCGACTGCGCTGCGCTGGTCATCTTTCAAAAAACGCTCTCGGATCTCCTTCGGTCCGTCGTAGTTTTCCGACATAATCCACAACGGATCCAACGGGTTGTTGAAGTACTCCTCATTGTCCTCGAAGGTCGCCTCTATCGCCGGGGTTAGTTTCGCGTCGAGCTCGTCTTCGCTGCCGCGGACGACACGCCCCTCGGTGATCCAATGGGCGTCGTTGCCAGAGGGGGAAGGTTCGATGTTCTTGCGTTGGCCGTACCGCATGATCTCGCTCCAGACGTGTGCTTGGAACCAGTGCACCCACGTTGCGCCCAGCTCAAGTTTGCGGCCCATGCGTTTTTCCGTCCAGGCGCGTCCGCCGATGCGGTCCTTCGCTTCGAGGATCTCGTAGTCGATGCCGCAGGTTTGCAACTCACGTGCGGCGACAAGGCCTGCGAATCCAGCGCCGACTACGACTACTTTGGGGGTCTTTTGCGTGGCTGTCATGGTTGTGTCCTTTCTCGGTGTGGGAGGCCGACCTAGCCGCGTCGGCGGCCCGGGGTTTGCCTGCGTTGATCGGAGATCTCGCTTTGCTCGTTCGGTCAGCGAGGAGCGTGCGGAAAATGACTCATCCGCTTGTGTTCCGTTTCACGAAATTGGCGCCGTTTTGGCGCAGATCACTTTTCGCTTGTGCGCCACATTAAACGCCTAGGTTTTTTGCTACAGGGGAAAACTCCGATGCTGCACCTAAAGTCGAAACGCTGTGCACCCATCGACAAAGCCCCACCTAAAGCATGTCTTTCGGCATTAGCCGCCCCAAATCACCGGTACGCATGAGCAGTGCTCCCCAGATCAGACCGATAACTCCAGATCCGACGATGACGGCCGGCATCACCCACACGACCACGGGGTTTTCCGAATCGACCATGAGGTTGAAGTTCACCAAGATCAGCGCTGTGACCGCGAACATCCCCACCCCTGCTAGCACCGGCGCAACGACTCGCGGAAACGCCCCCCATTCGGGATGCACTCTGCGCGCCCACCCACACACAGCGAAACTGGTCACGCCAACTAAGAAAGTTAGGCCGAGAGCGGCCGCGTTAGTAAACCAGGTAAACAGCGTCATCACCGGAAATAGCTCACCGAGCTCAGAACCACGGCCCGCCAAAGCAAAGATTGCGACTACGACCGCGGATAAAACGGATTGGCAGGCGGATCCCACTACTGGGGCTTGGGCTTTGTTGATGCGGGAAAACGCCGCCGGCAACACCCCGGCGCGTCCGGTGGAGAAGAAGTAGCGCGCGGCTGCATTGTGAAAGGCGATGAGAGCTGCGATGAGGCTTGTAATGAAAAGAAGATTGGTCACAAGAGCGAGTGCCGGGCTGTACCGACCTATCCAGTCGAAGACTAGGTCCGGGCCGAGTTGCTGGGCATTCTCAACGATCGACGAGTGCCCCACCGCTACCTGCAACGCCCATGAGCTGAAAGCGTAGAACAAAGCGACAATGCTGACCGCTATGTAGGTGGCACGAGCAACGGTGCGCTCGGGATCGCGGGTTTCTTCGGAATAGATTGCGCCGGATTCAAATCCCATGAAGGCGGCCATCGTAAATGCCAGCAGCACTCCGACCCCGGGCGTGAGAAATTCACTTGCCCGCCAACCGTGGGTGGTGATTCCCTCTGGAGCGACTATCAGACCCGCAACTGCGAAGGCTCCAACCACAAGGAATTCCAAGGCGACGATGACCCCGAGGACTTTCGCGGAGAAGTCGATGTTGTTGACGCCCAGGACGGCGACGACTACCCAGCCGATGCCTCCCATCACCCACCACGGCAGGTCTATGCCGGTGAGTTCAAGGAGGGCGATTTGCGAGGTGAACCCGAACAAGCCGTAGAGACCGATTTGCATGAGGTTGTAGGAAACCAGTGCCAGAATCGCGGCGGCTATACCTTGCCGCAAACCCAAGCCATGGGAAATATAGACGTAGAAGGCGCCGGAATTTTGGATCTCGCTGGACATGCGGGCGTACCCGACAGAGAAAAGGATGAGGACCAATCCGATTGCGACGTAGCCCAACGGAATCCCGAGTAAACCTGACACCGCGTAGCTCGTTGGTGCGCCGCCCGCAAGTACGGTCAGCGGCGCTGAAGCCGCGATGATCATAAATACCAGGCCAGCCGTGGACAGCGTTGCTCCCGGCCGGGCGACGTCAGCTTCTCCCACTGCGTGTTTGCTAAGTTTGTGCGTTGACATCAGACACCTCCAAAGTTGTGTTATTGCCACACTTGTTGAGAAAAATTGACCCAGATCACATGATCAGTGAGGGCAACACTATGTGGCTTTAGCCCCCGTCCAACACGCTTTTAGCCAAGCGGTGCACCAAATGAGCAGCAGGTTTGCACGGAAGCACAAAAGTGCCCGCATCCTCGAGGCTGGAGGATGCGGGCACAGCGCGGGCGTTTTTATTCGCTCAGGTTGCGCCCCTGGATTCCCTTCGGTACGGCGAGGACGCCGAGCAGGGAAATGAAGCAGACCACTGCGATGTAGACACCGATGTAGATGGCGTTTCCTGTGGACTCGAGAATCAACTGTGAGATCATCGGTGCGAATGCACCGCCGATGATGGAGCCGAGGGCATAGCCGATGTTGACTCCGGACAGGCGCACAGAGGCGGGGAACATCTCGGCGTAGAGGGCGGGCTGTCCGCCGTAGGTGAAGCCGAGCATGCTGCCCAGCACGATCGTGCCCATGGCGAACAGGAAGATCTGCCCGGAATCCACCAGGATCCAGGTCGGAATGGACCAGAGGATCATGGCGATGTATCCCCACATGAAGATGGTTTTCCGGCCGACCACGTCGGAGATTAAACCACCGACGAGGGTGGAGAGGAACCAAGCGCCGCTGGCGATGAGCATGATGGCCAGAACTGTTGGGCGTGCAAATCCCAGGACCTTGGAACCGTAGGAGACGAAGAAGGCGATGACCAGATAGCCTGCTGCGTTGTTTCCGGCGAAGATGAGGGCACAGAGTGCGACGAGTTTGGAATGACCGGAAAACAGGTCCTTGAGGGGTGCCGAGGAGCGCTGGCGCAGGTTTTCCATCTCAGTGAACACTGGAGATTCCTCCACTGAGCGGCGGATGAGGAAGCCGACGAAGATGAGCACGATCGAGGACAAAAATGGGATACGCCAGCCCCATGATTCGAATTGTTCGGGCGTCATCGCTGTGGTCAGTGTCAGCATCATAATTGTCGCCAGGATCATTCCCAGTGGCACGCCGAGCTGAGGGAAGGCACCGAAGTAGCCGCGGCGCAGCACCGGTGCGTGTTCGACCGCGATCAACGCGGCACCTCCCCACTCTCCGCCGGCCGACATGCCTTGGATGATGCGCAGGATCACCAGAAGGATCGGTGCGGCGATGCCCAGGGTGGCGTAGGTCGGCAGGATGCCCATGAGGAAGGTTGCCAATCCCATGCCGATCAGCGTGATCACCAGAACGGGTTTGCGTCCCATGCGGTCGCCGAGGTGTCCGGCGAGGATGGCGCCGAATGGGCGAAAGAGGAAGGAAATGCCCAATGATGCCCAGGAGATGATCTGCGCGAGGCCCGGTGACTCGTTGGAGACGGGGTTGAAGAACTGAGTGGCGAAGATGATGCCGGCGGCTTGGGCGTAGATGAAGAAGTCGAACCATTCGATGGTGGTTCCGACTAACGCCCCTCCAAGTACCCGTTTGTGCTCATTGGTGAGCCGCTCCTGCTTGGTCGGTGGCGGTGGGGTGTATGCGCTGGTTGCTTCGTGTGAGCTTGTCATGACATTTCCTTTGCTGTGGATCGGTTTCACGGGTTGTGCCCTGCGAAAAGCGGTTTCGTGCTGGTTATCAACTTGTGGGTCGGTTGTCAACAAGGCGTTTTGCCTTGCCTTCTCCGGTGTCCACCTGCGGCTTTATCACCACGTCGATGGTGATGCCGATGCGGTCCTTGACCGCTTTTTTCAGGGTGCGTTCGGAGCTTTCGATGTCGTCGCTGGTTGCGTGGGGGGCGTGCTCGACGACGAGTGTGAGGTTGTCCATGCGTCCCTTGCGCTCTAGGACGCATTGGTAGCGGGGGCGCAGGTTGGAGTCTTCGGTGATGATCTCCTCGAACTGGCTCGGGAAGCAGTTGACTCCGCGTAGGATGATCATGTCGTCGTTGCGGGCGGAGATGCGGTCGATGCGCCGCATGGAGCGGGCGGTGCCTGGCAGCAGTCGGGTGATGTCGTGGGTGCGGTAGCGGATGACGGGGAAGGCTTCCTTAGTCAGGGGGGTGACAACGAGTTCGCCGAACTTGCCGTCTTCGACCGGTTCACCGGTTTCCAGGTCGAGGATTTCTGGGTAGAAGTGGTCCTCCCAGAAAGTCAGGCCATCTTTGGTTTCTATGCATTCTTGCGCAACGCCTGGGCCCATAACTTCGGACAGGCCGTAGATGTCGGTGGCGTCGATGCCCCAGCCGTTTTCGAGTTCCTGGCGCATACCTTCGGTCCAGGGTTCGGAGCCGAAGATGCCGACACGCAAGGATGTCTCGCGGGGGTCTTGCCCTTCGGCGCGCATGCGGTCAAGGACGTTGAGCATGTACGACGGCGTGCCGAGGATGACGTCGGGCTTAAAGTCGCGCATGATTTGGAGTTGGCGCTCGGTTTGTCCGCCGGATGTGGGAATGGCGGTCGCGCCGAGCTTTTCGACGCCATAGTGGGCGCCCAGGCCGCCCGTAAACAGGCCGTACCCGAAGGTCACCTGAACTTTGTCGCCTGGGCGAACGCCGCCGGCGCGAAGTGAGCGAGCCATGAGCTCGGCCCAAGTTTCAATGTCGTTTTTGGTGTAGGCGACGACGGTGGGAAGACCGGTTGTGCCGGAGGAGGCGTGGACGCGTGCGATCTGGTGTTGCTGGACCGCGAACATGCCGAAGGGGTAATTCTTGCGTAGGTCAGACTTATCGGTCATCGGGAATTTCGATAGGTCGGACAGCTCTTTGAAGTCGTCGGGGTGCACGCCCGCCTCGGCGAAGGCCGTGCGGTAGTGGTCGACGTGGTAGTAGGCGTGGCGCAGCGTGTTTTTCAGGCGGGCCGTTTGCAAAGCTGTTAGCTCGTCCCTCGAGGCGTATTCAATGGAGGTCGACGGACCTTCATTAGTTGAGGTGATGTCGTAGTTTGCGGTCATAGGGCGAATGCACCTTTCTCACATCAAGCTCTTTCGGTGCTTGACCCGCGGGGTGGGGCCAGCACAGACTTACCGACCAATCGGTCAGTAACTTGTGACATAGGCTACATTCTTGCCATATTGTTTTGCAGGGCAATGAAAGAAAAATTTTGCAAATTTTATAAATTTGCAGGTAGGTGCCCCTTAGTTGGCGGTACCGGAAAGCCCCGTCCACACGAATTTCTGCAACATTTCCCCTACCTGGGTAAGTGAGGAAACCCCGTCGGGACGGTACCAATCCACCATCGAATTGACGGTGCCGAAAATGAGTCGCGCTGCCACACCGGGCGTTATGTCGTCGCGTAGCACCCCCGCCTGCTGGCCCTGCGCAACGAGATCAACCATGGCGACTGTGATCTCACGGCGCCGTTTCAAGGCGCGCTGCTCAACCTCGGAGTTGCCGCGCAGTCGCAGCAAGAGGGCAATTTCGGCCTGTCGCTGCCCGACCACCTCGACGGCGCCGTCGATAAGAAAACGCAACTTCTCATCGATTCCGCCTTCCATCTGCTGCGCATTGACCACAATGTCACTCAAAGCGTCAAGCGCGACCGTCGTCGCCTCCTCCAGCAACTGCTCTTTCGATGAGACATGGTGGTAGATCGCTGATTTCGAAATGCCCAAGCGGGTGGCGAGCCCACCCATCGAAGTCGCCTCGTAGCCGCGAGAGAGAAACTCATCAATCGCCGCCGCTATCACTTCTTCTCGGCTGTAGCCCGGCCTCCCCCTTCCCGAACTTGGCTGCTGTTTCCCCGCATGCGGCTTCACGGTGCGGCTCACGTCAACTCCTTAGCTTTTACAGCTTCAAAATCAGTCTCTTTGCCATTGATTATCACCTGAAGCATGACACAGGTTGGCATCGCTGGACTAGGTGAACTTCCACGCTGTGAGCAAGGTGAATATATGCTTACGCAACCAAGCAGTAATCCACGACACAAAGGAGGTTGTTCTGTGAGCGAAATCTTTGGGCCGAATGTCACTTTCACCCCAGACCTTGAAGGGGTCAAGGCCATGTACGAGCAAGACCGTTCTCTCAGACTGTTGGGCATCACGATCACGAGGGTGGAACAGGACCTTATCGAAGGCGAGATGACCGTCACCGCGGAAATGTGTAATGGTTTTAATACCGCACAGGGGGGGATTTTGTTTACTTTCGCGGATGCCTTGTTCGCCGGGGCGTGCAATGGACGCTCCGAGACTCCGACTGTGGCTTCGCAGGTAAGTATTCACTTCTTGTCTCCTGGCAAGTTGGGGGCAAAGCTGCGTGGGCTCGCGCGCCAGACCCGCACTTGGGGCCGCAACGGCATCACGGATGTAACCATTTTCGACGGCGAACGCGTCGTTGCAGAGTTCCGCGGAATGTCACGCACCACTGCCCGTCTCCCCACAGAGAAGTAGTCAGGACCTGCACCTTTAGGCGAAAGTGTTGACTGGATCACTATATTCACATAAACTTACCGACCGATCGGTTAGTTATTCCCTTCCGAGGAGGAAACCATGACCCCCGCCAATCTCTCCCCCGTCGCGGATACCCAGTCCGCGCAACACGTTGCCGCCGAGGGGCAGGCGTTTTTCGACCAACTCATCGCCGATGATTCGCGCATAGAGCCCACCGACTGGATGCCGGAGGCCTACCGCAAGACCCTGACCCGCCAGATCTCTCAGCACGCCCACTCGGAGATCATCGGCATGCAGCCGGAGGCCAATTGGATCACCCGCGCGCCCTCTTTGAAACGCAAAGCGATCCTGATGGCCAAGGTGCAAGACGAAGCCGGCCACGGCCTGTACCTGTACTCCGCCGCCGAAACCCTCGGCACTTCCCGCGACGAGATGGTCCAGCAGCTGCTCGAAGGCCGCGCGAAATACTCGTCCATCTTTAACTACCCGGCTCGTACCTGGGCCGACATCGGAGCTATCGGCTGGCTTGTCGACGGCGCCGCGATCTGCAATCAGGTCCCCTTGTGCCGCGCCTCTTACGCCCCCTACGGCCGCGCCATGGTGCGCATCTGCAAGGAGGAGTCCTTCCACCAACGCCAGGGCTGGGAAATCCTCTACGAGTTGGCCAACGGCACCCCGGAGCAAAAACAAATGGCACAGGAGGCAATCAACCGCTTCTACGGCCCAGCTTTGCAAATGTTTGGTCCGCCGGACGATGACTCCCCGAACTCGAAGCAGTCCATGGAGTGGAACATCAAACGCTTTTCCAATGACGAGCTGCGCCAGCGCTTCGTCGACATGATCGTGCCCCAAGCCGAGGCCCTCGGCCTGCACTTCGAGGACCCAGACTTGAAGTGGAACGAACAGCGCGGACACTACGACTACGGCGAGCTCGACTGGGACGAGTTCAAGTCCGTCATCAAGGGCAACGGCCCACTTAACTCCCAGCGCATGAAGCGCCGCCGCGAAGCCTTTGACAATGGTGCCTGGGTCCGCGAAGCCGCGGCGGCTTACGCCAAGCGAGAAGCCGAGACGAACCACGCGCTCGTTGTCTAGCTCATTTCCGCCACCCGCACGTATTCCAGAAAGAGGAAAATCCATGAGCACCACACCTGACCGCAACGAATGGGTCCAGTACGAGGTTTTCGTGCGCTCCAACCGGGGTTTGTCGCACGTGCACGCAGGATCGCTACACGCAGCCGACGACACCATGGCCCTTCGCAACGCGCGCGACCTTTACACGCGACGCAACGAAGGCACCTCCGTGTGGGTTGTGCCATCGACTTTCATCTCCGCCTCCGACCCCGATTCCAAGGGCGGGTTCTTCGAGTCCTCCAACGGCAAGGCTTACCGCCATGCCACCTACTTCGAGAAGTCTGAAGGGGTGCCCCACCTATGAGTTTTACTTCCCAAGATTCAGCGACCAAGCAATCGCAGGGCGACGCACTCACCCCTGAAGATGTCGTCGCCTCAGGCCAGGTCGCTGATGAGACCACCGCGCACTACGCCGTGCAGCTTGGCGACGACGCCTTGATCCTCGCCCAGCGCCTGGGCTGGTGGATCTCCCGCGCCCCTGAAATGGAAGAAGACATCGCGCTGGGCAATATCGCGCTCGATCTGGTGGGCCACGCCCGGTTCCTCTACAGCTACGCTGGCACCGCCTTCGGCAAAACCGAAGACGACCTGGCTTATTTCCGGGATGAGGAGGACTTTCGCTCCGCTGCGATCGTGGAGCAAGAAAACGGCGATTTCGGCCAGACCATCGCGCGCCAGCTAATCGTCTCCTATTACATGTACGGCCTCTACACAGCGCTGGAGCACTCCACCGACGACATGATTGCCGCGATCGCAGCGAAAGCGGTCAAGGAACTGCAATACCACGTGGACCACGCCAACCAGTGGGTTTTGCGGCTGGGCCTGGGAACTGAAGAATCCGCCCGCCGTATCACAGCCGGCTTGGAATACATGTGGCCTTACGTCGGTGAGCTGTTCGAGGATCTTCCCATCCACGAAAAGGTCGCAGCCTCCGGTGTCGGCGTTTTGCCGTCCTCGCTGCGTGAGGAGTTCGACGCCCGTATCAAGGCGGTGCTTGACCACGCAAGCCTCGGCGTACCGGACGTAGCCCAGGCGATGAGTGGGAAGCGCACCGGACGCTTCTCCGAGTACCGCAGCTACATCCTCGGCGAGATGCAGTACCTGGCACGCCAGCACCCGGGGGCCACCTGGTAGGGGCGCGCCATCGCTGCCTCCCTCTCCTCCGACCCACCCGCGATGAGCACGATAAGGAAAGACCGATGGATACCGAAGGCCGGGCGTTGCGCCCCTCCGCCGAGAAAGAGGGAAAACTGTGGGACGTTGCAGCGCAAGTCCCGGACCCTGAAATCCCTGTGATTTCCATTGCCGACCTCGGCATTTTGCGCGACGCGCACTTCGAAGGCGACACCGCAGTGGTCACCATCACCCCGACCTATTCCGGTTGTCCCGCCATGGGCCACATCACTGACGACATCGAACTAGCGCTCGTCAAGGCCGGTTACGAGGATTTCCGCATCGACACTGTGCTCAACCCCGCCTGGACCACCGACTGGATCACCGAGACTGGTCGGGAAAACCTGCGCAACTACGGCATCGCCCCGCCGCAGGGCGCAGCCGAGCGGCCAGCCGGCCCCGTCCTGCTCACCTTGGGCAAGCGAGCCAGCATTGTTTGCCCCCAGTGCGGCTCCGAGGACACTAAGGAAATCACGGCTTTCGGCTCCACGGCCTGCAAAGCCTTGTACTCCTGCAACAGATGCTTCGAACCCTTCGACTACTTCAAGGTGCACTAAATGACTTCTGCAACTGACACTTCCGCTGCCCCCGCGCGCAAAAAGGCAAAGTTCAACTCCCTCGAAGTTGTAGCCATAACAAAACTGACCGACAACGCCGTCGAAGTCAGCTTCCGCGTTCCCGATAACTTGCGAGAAGACTACAATTACGTCCCCGGCCAGTACGTCGCCCTCCGCGCCACCGTCGACGGTGAGGAGCTGCGCCGCTCCTACTCGTTGTGCTCGGCGCCCGCCGGCGGGATGATCAGCGTGGGAATCAAAAAGGATTTCGGCGGTAAGTTCTCCACCTGGGCCAACGAGCAGCTTCAACCAGGCGACCGCATTGACGTGATGAACCCGCAGGGCGCTTTTACCTCGAAGATTCGCATGACCGGACTCAATGACCCGGCCGCGGTGGAAAAGGAGCTGCGCGACATTGCCAACCCCCGCGTTGTTGCTATCGCAGCGGGCTCCGGCATCACCCCAATTATGGCGATCACGACGACGGTTTTGCGGGAAGTCCCCGACGCACACCTGGAGCTGATTTACTCCAATCGCGGCGGCGGCGACGTCATGTTCGCCGACAAGATCGGCGATTTGAAAGATAAGTACCCTGCGCGTTTCGCGGTGCACCACATCCTGACCCGCGAGCAGCGCATTAACCCGCTGTTTTCGGGCCGGATCGACGATGAGAAACTGCGCGTCCTTCTCGACCAAGTCATCAACGTCGATCGCATTGACGAGTGGTTCCTTTGCGGCCCGTTTGAGCTGGTGCAGTTGTGCCGCGACACGCTCGCCGAGCGAGGGGTCGACGCCAGCAAGATCCGCTACGAACTTTTCACCACTGGTACCCCCACCGCGGACCAGGGCAACATGGGCCGGCCGGTCAAGGCTGACCCCAAGGGTGACAACATTGACATTGAGTTCATGCTCGACGGGCTCTCCGGCCAGGTCCAGTCGCCGGTGGCCGCGCAGGAAACCATCCTCAACGCGGCGTTGCGCGTGCGCCCGGACGTGCCCTTCGCCTGCGCCGGCGGCGTGTGCGGCACCTGCCGCGCACGGGTTGTCGAAGGCGAATACGAGATGGACGAAAACTTTGCCCTTGAGCCAGATGAGGTGGCAAAGGGTTACGTGCTGACCTGCCAGACCCGCCCGACGGGTAAGTCCATCACCGTCGATTACGACGCCTGATAAGGAGCCAGTGCATGATCGACCTGACCATCCACACCGCCGGTGACGCGCTCTACGCCGAGGTGGTGCTCAACAACCCGAAGGCGATGAATTCGCTGGCGGAGGCGGACCTCGCAGAGCTCGACGCGGCCTACCGCGAAGCCGCTGACAACAACGTGCGTGCATTGTTTTTGCGCGGAGAAGGCAAGGGCTTTTGTGCCGGGCGAAACATCAAGGGGCTCGATCCGCGCGATGACGACGCCACCGACTACCTCGCAAACAAGGTCACTCCAGTGCTGCGGCGCATGAGCCAGTTTCCGGCCCCGACTTTTGCTGCTGTCCACGGTCCCTGCCTCGGCGTCGGGCTGGGTTTGGCGATCGCCACCGACATTGTCTACGTCGCGGAGGACGCGACAATCGGCTCTCCCTTCGCCAATCTCGGGGCCACCCTCGATTCCGGCGGTCACGCCTTGTTCGTCGAGCGTCTCGGGGCGCACCGCACAATGGATCTCATTGTCACTGCGGACATGATGAGCGGTGCCGAAGCTGTCCAGGCGGGGCTGTTTTCCCGCTTTGTGCCAGCTCAGGAGCTTGTCGAATTCACCCGCGCGACAGTCGAGCGCGCCGCGCAGGGCGCGACGCGGGCCTTTATGGCCAGCCGGGCGCTCGTGCACGACATTCGTGACAACGGGACGGGACTGTGGGCGTCGATAAGCGATGAAAACATCGCCCAGGGTCGCCTCTGCTCCTCCCCTGACTATTTGGAAGGCTTCCAGGCCTTTAACGAAAAGCGCGTGCCGAAGTTCACCGGCGAATAGAAAGGACCCCTGCCTGATGAATGCTCTGTTGGTGTCAGGAAAGCGCACCCCCGTTGGTCGCTACGGCGGCGCGCTGTCGTCGGTTCGCCCCGACGACATGGCGGCAACCGTGATCAAGGCCGTCATTGAAGATGCGGGCCTAGCGCCCGAAGCCGTCGACGAGGTCATCTTCGGAAATGCCAATGGCGCTGGCGAGGAAAACCGCAACGTCGCGCGCATGGCGTGGTTACTCGCGGGCTACCCGGACACGGTGCCGGGCATCACCGTTAACCGCCTGTGCGCCTCCGGCATGTCCGCAATTGGGCTGGCTAGCGCCATGGTTGAGTCTGGGCAGGCCGATGTAGTGGTGGCCGGCGGAGTGGAATCGATGTCGCGCGCGCCCTGGGTGATGGCCAAGCCGGACAAAGCCTTCGCCAAACCCGGAGAGGTTTTTGACACCTCGATCGGCTGGCGTTTTGTCAACCCTGTTTTCGCCGCCCACGAGAAAACAACGTTTTCGATGCCGGAAACCGCCGAAGAAGTCGCGCGCGTCGAAGGTGTGAGCAGGCAAGAAGCCGACGAGTTCGCCGTGCGCTCCCAAACCCTAGCCGCCGCGGCAGTCGCGGCTGGCCGTTTCACCAACGAAATCGTCGCCGTTGAAATCACGGACCGCAAGGGCAACGTCACCGTTGTCGATACGGACGAAGGCCCGCGTTCGGGCACCACGATTGAAGTGTTGTCCAAGCTGCGCCCAGTTGTGGCTGGCGGCAGCGTGGTCACCGCAGGCAACGCATCTTCGCTTAACGACGGTGCCTCCGCCGTCATCGTGGTCAGCGAACGCGCCGCCGAAAAATACGGCCTACAACCTCGCGCTTGGGTGCGCGGTTGCGCGTCGGCTGGCTTGGCCCCGGAGATTATGGGGATGGGCCCAGTCCCCGCAAGCCGCAAGGTCTTGGAAGCAATCGGCTGGGACATCGAGGAAGTCGACGCCTGGGAAATCAACGAGGCCTTTGCCACCCAGTCGGTCGCTTCGGCGCGCAAGCTGGGCCTCGACATGGCCAAAGTCAACCGCTGGGGCGGGGCAATCGCACTTGGCCATCCGCTCGGTTCATCCGGCTCGCGCATCACCATCACGTTGCTCAACCGCCTTGAGCAGGAAGGTGGCCACCGGGGGATCGCCACCATGTGCGTCGGGGTGGGGCAGGGAACTGCCCTCGCGATTGAGAGGATCTAGGACTTTAGATGGCAACAAGTTTCAACCATTTCACCGCGCTTGAGACCGAACAGCGCGAGGATCTCTTTGTCATCCGGCTGTCTCGACCTGAGGTAAAAAACGCCATCGATCAGACGATGGTCGATGAGCTCCACGAGGTGTGCTCGCATTTGGAAAACAACCCGCAGGTGGCGCTCATTGTGGGCACGGAGGGCATTTTCGCTTCCGGGGCAGACATTGCCCAACTGCGTCAGCGGCGCCGCGCCGATGCTCTGCGTGGGATCAACAACACGATCTTCCACCGCATCTCCCAGTTACCGATGCCGGTTATCGCCGCGGTTGACGGCTACGCGCTGGGCGGCGGCCTTGAGTTGGCCTTGGCCGCAGACTTCCGCGTCGCCACGGCGCGGGCGAAGTTCGGGCAGCCGGAAACTGGCCTGGGCATCATGGCCGCTGCCGGCGGAACGTGGAGGTTGCGCGCCGCCGTTGGGGAGCCGCTTGCCCGTGAGATTCTTTTGGCTGGCCGCATTTTAAGCGGCGCAGAAGCCTTGGCTTATCAACTTGTCACCGCTGTTGCTGAGCCTGCGGCACTCGAGGATGAAGCACTGGCTTTGGCGGCGCGCATCGCTAAACAAGACCCGCTGGCGGTGCGTATCACCAAGTCGGTGTTGGCCATGCCGGAGGGAGCTCACCCGCAGGTGGATAACTTGGCGCAGGCGATCCTGTTCGAGTCGGAGGCGAAGTTCGACCGCATGCAGGCCTTCCTTGACCGCAAGAAGAAGTAGACGCAAAAGATTTTTCAACTATTTAAGGAGACTCACTGCCATGAGCGTGCCAGCCAACGTCGGAGTTCTTGGGGGCGGTCGCATGGGCGGCGGCATCGCCCATGCTTTCCTGCTTGCGGGTGCGAAAGTCCACGTCGTTGATGTCCATGATGAGGCTGTCAACGCTGCCCGCGAGCGCATCCACAAAGACATTGAGGTCTCAGTTGCCCGCGGTGCGGAGGGGCGTTTCGCGGACTACGCTGGGCGCCTGAGCTTGTCGACGTCACCTGCTGACTTTGCCGGCTGCGAGGTCGTCGTCGAGGCTGTACCGGAGTCCCTTGAGCTCAAGCGAGCTTCGTTTGCGTCGATTAGTCAGCACGCGCCGCAGGCCGTCATCGCCACGAACACCTCCTCGCTGTCGGTTTCGGAGCTGGCGAGAAGCGTGGACAATGACGTCATCGGCCTGCATTTTTTCAACCCGGTACCGGCCTCTAAGCTGGTGGAGATCGTCGTGGCGGACTCCACGCCCGCCCCGCTTGTCCACGCCGCGCGCACCTGGGTTGAAGGCTTGGGCAAAACACCTATCGTGGTCGCAGACGCACCCGGGTTCGCCTCCTCACGTTTGGGAGTAGCGATCGCTTTGGAAGCCATCCGCATGGTCGAAGATGCCGTGGCCTCCCCGGAAGATATCGACAACGCGATGGTGCTGGGCTATAAGTTCCCCATCGGCCCTCTGGCGCTAACAGATATTGTGGGGCTCGATGTGCGCCTCGGCATCGCCGAGTACTTGGAGTCCACCTTGGGGCCGCGCTTTGCTCCCCCGCAACTGATGCGGGACATGGTCGCCCGAGGTGAGCTGGGGCGCAAAACGGGCAAGGGCTTTTATAGCTACGAGGAGAAATAGTTAAGTCTTGTCCACAACCGCGTTGGTGATGCGCGCGGTGCAAAGCCTTTTGCCGCTGTCGTCCTCGATGACAACTTCGTGGCTGGTCAGCGTGCGCCCAAGGCGAATGGCTTGGGCTGTTGCGGTGACGTAGCCTTCGCGCCCGGAGGCGTGGTGTGTGGCGTTGATGTCTACCCCCACTGCGGCTTTGCCCATGGTGGAGGCGTGGATGACGGCCGCCCAGCTTCCGACGGCCTCGGCAAGCGCGACCATGGCGCCGCCGTGCAGGAGTCCGAGTGATTGCCGGTTGCCGTTGATAGGCATTCGCGCGACCACCCGTTGGGCAGATTCTTCGAGCACTTCAACGCCCATTTTCTTGTCTAGTTCACCCAGTGTGATTGTCCAGATTTCCTTCATCTCATCCTCCCCGCCCGAATCTAATCTTCGTTATACTTTCCATGAATTACCGACTGATCGGTCGGTAGGTTACCAGTGTAAGCCGAAAGGACCGCTCATGACCGTTGTTTCCAGCTACCTCCGCGATGAATGGGTCGCCCCCACCAACCCCACCGACGCCCGAGAGGTGCGCGACGCCTCTACCGGAGAGGTGGTAGCCGAGGTTTCCACCCAAGGCCTCGACCTGCTCGGCGCCCTCGACTACGCCCGCACCACGGGACAGCGCAGCTTGCAGGATCTCACCTTCCACGAGCGCGCCTTAAAGCTCAAGGAGCTCGCCCTGTACCTTCACGAGCACAAAGATGAGCTCTACAACGAGGCGCACAAGGCAGGCGCGACCTCACGCGACAACTTCGTTGACGTTGACGGCGGCATCTCCACCTTGTTTACCTTCTCCTCCAAGGGACGGCGCGAGATGCCCAACGCCAATGTGATCGTCGACGGCCCGGCCGAAATTTTTGCCAAGGACTTCTCCTTCCAGGGCCGACACATCTACACCCCGCTGACCGGAGTGGCAGTCCAAATCAACGCCTTTAACTTCCCTGTTTGGGGCATGTTAGAAAAGTTCGCCCCAGCGTTTATCGCCGGCGTGCCAACCATTGTCAAACCCGCCACCGCCTCCGGCTACGTCACCGCCGCCTGCGTGCGCCTCATGGCCGAGTCCGGCGTTTTGCCGGCGGGGAGCCTGCAGCTGATCTCCGGTTCGCTCGGTGAGCTGCTCGACCACCTCGACTACAACGATCATGTCGCTTTCACAGGCTCCGCCGCCACCGCCCACACCCTGCGCAGCCGCCCGTCGGTACAAGAAAGCGGCGTGCGTTTTACCGCGGAGGCCGATTCCTTAAACGCTGCGGTGCTCGGCCCGGACGCCACCCCGGGCACACCCGAGTTTGATGCCTATATCAAGATGCTCTTTGCGGAGCTAACGGCGAAGGCCGGCCAGAAATGCACCGCCATCCGCCGCGCGATTGTGCCGCACAACCTTGTCGACGATGTCGCCGGGGCTCTCCAGGCGCGCGTTGAAGACAAAATTGTTGTGGGCGATCCGCGTGAACAAGGCACCACGATGGGCCCGCTAGTGTCCACGGATCAAGCCGCTGACGTTGCCGAAGCTGTCCGCACGCTGATCGACGCCGGCGGCACCCTCGTCACCGGAGGCCCCGACACTGTCGACGGCGCTTTCATCCAACCAACGATCATCACTTTCGCTAACTCCCGCGCGCAGCGCGTCCACGACACGGAAGCTTTCGGCCCGGTCGTGTCCATCCTCGGTTACTCCGACATTGATGACGCCATCGAGCTCACCGCCCGAGGCAAAGGCTCCCTGGTCGCATCGGCGGTCACCCACGATTCGGAGACTGCCCGCCGCTTGGCCGCTGGCATCGCCGCCCACCACGGCCGCCTGCACTTCCTCGACCGCGAGGACGCAAAGACTTCGACCGGCCACGGCTCTCCCCTGCCGCACTTGATCCACGGTGGCCCCGGGCGCGCCGGCGGCGGCGAGGAGCTCGGCGGGGTGCGCGCGGTCAAGCACTACATGCAACGCACCGCCGTGCAGGGCACGCCGAACCACCTGACCGCAATCACCGGCGAGTGGCACCGTGGCGCCGAGGTAAATCGTGTCACCCGCGCCGATGTGGAGCGCGGCGCGCTCCACCCTTTCCGCAAGGACCTGGCCACCTTAAAGGTCGGCGACCAGTTCGCCTCGGAGCTGCGCGAGGTCACTTTGGAAGAAATCCTCGCTTTCGCCGAAGAAACTGGGGATACCTTCTACGCCCACGTGGATGAAGATGCAGCCACCGCCAACCCCTTCTTCCCGCGCCGTGTCGCACACGGCTACCTGCTTGTCTCCTGGGCCGCAGGCTTGTTCGTCGAGCCGCAACCCGGCCCCGTGCTGGCTAACTACGGCCTCGAAAACTTGCGCTTCATTGAGCCTGTGACCTACGGCGATTCTGTGCGTGTGGAGTTGACCGCCAAGCGCATCAACCCGCGCGTGACCGACGACTACGGCGAGGTCGCCTGGGATACCGTCCTATACAACCAAAACGACGAGATCGTCGCCCAGTACGACGTGCTCACCCTCGTCGAAAAGGTCGACACCACCTACGCGGAGTGGAAGAACTAGCTTTCGCCCTAAGCCTTGCCTTGCAGTGCCGCGTGGAGTTTGAGCGCGGCGTGGAGAGCGGCAGTTTCCCAACCGTCTTGGAGCGGGGCTTGGCCGATAATGTCGCGCGCCTTGTCGAGCCTGTAGTGCAAGGTGGCGCGGTGGATGAAGCACGCGTTGGCTGCCGCGCTGACGTTGCGCCCAACGTCGAGATAGACCAACAGGGTTTCCCAGTAGGAGTTTGCGGGGGCGTCGAGAAGCTGCGCTGCGTGCGGGCTGATGGCACGCACGGTCTGAGCGTTGAGCTCCCAGCCGAACAGCAACCGCCACGCCCCACTGTTGGCCCACTCCAGCGCGGGCTGCGAAGTCAAGGAAGCCACCTGTGCTACGAAGCGAGCCCGCGCTGCCGCTGAGGCCACACTGACGTCCCCCACCGCTTCCGCCGCACCGCAGGCGCGCACCTTGACGTCGCAGGCCTGCGCCGCCTGGGAAACGTGGGCCGATACCGCCGCGGCGTCCGCGGGGTCACGCGGCGACTCGACTACCGTTACTGTGCTGGACTCCGCGCGCACCAGATACGGCCGGTGCAGTATGGGCCGCGCCAGTTCGCGCCCGAAATTTCTCACCTGCCCAGGAGGCGCATCCACCAAAATTTTGCGCACCGTCAAACGCCCATCACCCGGCAGCAGGTCGCGCTGCTTCGCCTCGGCGAGAGCCGGTTCGTCACCGCTGAGGATAAGCCGCAATAATTCGCTGTTTTCGGCGGCGATCTCGGACAAAACGCCGTCTTTGCGAAAGACCAGCTCAGCAATTTTCACCGCGGCGCGGGCGGCTGTGTCGATGCAGGATTGCTCGAGCGGGGGTTCGTCGATAAGCCACAAGTGCCCCACCAGCACCCCGAGGTGCCACAGGGGGATACACACCCGCCCGAGCATGCGGTAGTTATCGTTCGGCGGAATACGCACCGGCTCCTTCGACTGCTGGATACCAAACCCGAGCAACCACGGCAGCGGCTCTAAGGGTGGGGTGCGCTCGAGGATGGAGCGGATGCGGAACTCGTCGATACCTCCGTCGAGGGCCTGGGCGGAGGCGCAGATGATGTGCAGGTTAGGCGAATCAACTTCGACGGCGCGTTGGATCGCGGCGGCAAGTTCGTCCGCCGCCTGCTGAATGAGGCGTATTTGCGACATTTGTCGGAAAAACTTCCTAGATTTGTTCGATGACAGGCACAAGTGTGATGAGCATAATACTTTCCTAACACTAACCTATGTCGCACATCACACTGGAGGGTCTTTATGAGCCAGGTCAACTACGCACCACCCGGACAGGTGCCCGCCTACGACGAAGGGCTCAAGCGACGGGTGAAAAACCGCCACCTCCAAATGATCGCCTTCGGCTCCGCCATCGGCACCGGCCTCTTCCTCGGCTCTGCTGCCTCCATCGCCTACGCCGGGCCCGCAGTTGTGTTGGCCTACGCCCTGGTGGGCTTCATCATCTACTTCCTCATGCGCATGCTGGGCGAAATGGCCGTCGAGCACCCAGTCTCCGGCACCTTCGCAGCCTACTCCCGCGAGTACCTAGGCAGACGCGCCGGGTTCATCACCGGCTGGAACTGGTGGTTTACCTCGGTTGTCGTCGGCATGCTCGAGCTAACCGCAATGGGCACCTTCCTTGACTTCTGGTACCCAACAATCCCCCATTGGTTAACGGCCCTCGTCTCCCTGGTAGCGGTAATCGCCATCAACATGCTTCACGTCGGCGTCTTCGCCGAAGCCGAATACTGGCTATCTTTCATCAAAGTCGCAGCCCTCATCCTCATGATCCTCGGCGGCCTAGCATTAGTCTTTGGTTTGACACCAGAGCCCGCCGTGGGCTTTTCCAATCTGTGGGAACACGGCGGCTTCATGCCCAACGGCGTATCCGGGATCTTATTCTCGCTCGTGGCCGTAGTCTTTACCTTCGGCGGCATCATGTCACTTGGCAGCGCCGCTGGCGAAACAGCAGACCCAGAAAAAGCTATCCCCAAAGCGATTAACTCCGTCATCTGGCGCATCCTGGTGTTCTACATCGGCGGCATCGGCGTCATCGTCATGCTGACCCCATGGAATCAACTGGAAACCAACGAAAGCCCCTTCGTGCGCGTACTTGCCACCGTAGGTATCCAGGCGGGCGCTACCGCCCTCAACGTGGTGATCATGGTGGCTGTGGCCTCCGTCCTCAACACGATGACCTACTCCGGCAGCCGCATGCTGCGCGACCTTGCTGACAACGGCCAGGCACCACCGTTTTTCGCCGCCACCACCTCCAACGGCCTGCCACTGCGCGCCCTGCTTTTCAACGGCGCCCTCATGGGCATAGTGGTTATTCTCAACTACTTCTTCGAGGGAAAAATCTTCATCGTCCTTCTAGCCATCATCACCGGAGCAGAATTAATCACCTGGACTGGTGTGGCCCTGTCTCACCTAAAATTCCGCCAGCGATTCGACAAAGCCGGCACGACCACCCGCTTCAGGGCACCTCTGTACCCCATCGCCAACTACGCGTGCATTGCCTGCTTCGCCGTGGTCATCACCTTGATGGCCTTATTGCCCGAGTTTCGCACGGGCCTCATCGCGTTGATCTGCTGGATTTTCACCCTCGGCCTTATCTGGCAGGGCAAACTCGCCCACGACGCGCGCCGCGCTTCGCACACAACCACCGCCGGAGACGCAACGTAACACCGCGGCAAAAACCTACATAACTAACTGAAGGAGAAAATTATGGCAACCATGACCATCGGCGAGTTCCTCATCAGCCGCCTCAAAGCCCTCGGCATCACGGAAATCCTCGGTGTCCCCGGCGATTTCAACCTGAGCTTTCTCGAGCAGATCAGTGAAGCAGAAAACTTCCGCTTCGTGGGCACCTGCAACGAACTCAACGCCGCTTACGCCGCCGACGGTTATGCCCGACTCCACGGGATCGGGGCTCTTTTGACCACCTACGGAGTCGGTGAATTATCCGCCCTCAACGGCATCGCCGGTGCCCGAGCGGAGCATGTCCCCGTCATCTCCCTTGCCGGCGCCCCGCCGCAATACGCCACCGAGTACCGCTGGAACCTGCACCACTCGCTTGCCGACGGCAACTACGACAACATGCTCGACGCCTTCCGCCCCTTTACCGAAGTAGCCATCCGCGTCTCCCCCATGAACGTCGTCGAAGAAGTCGACCGCGCCCTGCGTAGCTGCGTGCGCGAGAAGCGACCCGTACACATCCAAATCCCCTCTGACATCACCCACCTTGAAGTGGAGGTTCCCGACGAGCCTTTCACGGTAACTTTGCCCAGCAGCGACGGGGAGCGCCGCAAAGCTGCCGTCGAATCTTTCCTCCACGCCTTCGACAAGGCAAAAAAGCCGGTGCTTCTTTTGGACCAAGACACCAACCGCCACGGTTTTACTGAACTGTTTCGCCGCATCATCGACCGGGCCCAGATCCCTTTCGCGCACATGTCCTCGGGCAAGGCGCAGCTCAACGAGCGCCACCCGCTGTGCATTGGCACCTACAACGGCGCAGCCTCCGCCCCGGGGGTCCAAGACGTGGTGGAAGGCTCTGATTTCCTCATCACCACCAACCCGCGCTTTATCGAGGTCAACTCCGGCAACTTCACACACTCCCTGCCCGAAGCCAACGTCATCAACTTCGGTGACCAGCACATGAAAATGGGCGAAGATTTCTACGTGGGCATCAACTCGCTGGAGGTCCTCGAGGACATCGCCGCTTCTCTCCCGGAAAAGAAAGCCACCGACGCACCTGCGCATCCAGCGCCGGAATACAGCGTCACTGCCTCCGCACCTTTAACCCAGGCCCGGCTGTGGCCGCGCATGGCCAACTTCATCCGCGAAGACGACGTGGTCGTTGCAGAAGCGGGCACCTCAAACATCGGGTTGGGTCCCCAGCGCATGCCAAACGGCGTCACCTACATCAACTCCCCCATCTGGGGCTCAATCGGTTTCACCCTGCCAGCACTGATGGGAGCCATGTTCGCCGCACCGCAGCGGCGCCACCTGTTGTTCATCGGCGATGGTTCTTTCCAACTCACCGCCCAGGAACTATCGACGATCCTGCGTGAAGACCTCGCACCGATCATCTTTTTGATCAACAACCGCGGCTACACCATCGAAAGGTTTATCCTAGGCATGGAGCAGGAGTACAACGATATCCAAAACTGGCAATTCGGTGCGCTGCCGCGAGTATTCAAGTCCGACACGTCCATGAAGTCCTACCACGCACGCACCGAAGGCGAACTGGAGGAAGTTCTGGCCGAGCTGGAGGAAGCCGATCACGGCGCTTTCGTCGAGCTGCACCTCGACCCCTTCGACGCGCCGAAAGCGCTCCAGGCCTTCGGTCCCGCCACCGCCACCTTCGACTTCGGCCCGCGCGGCCCCCGCAACCCCGAGAATTAATAAGGAGATAACACCTCACCATGATCCGCCCCGATCTGGACCATCTGCCCGCCTATGTCCCGGGCGCACGCAATGAAACAGCCGTGAAGCTGTCCTCCAATGAAATCGCCGAGGGCCCCTTACCCAGCGTCAAAGAAGCGATGGTGGCCTCGTTGGAAACTGTTAACCGCTACCCCGATATGGGAGCGGTTAAGGTGCGCACCGCCCTCGCCGCACACCTGGGAGTCAATGTGGAGCAGGTTGCCGTTGGAACGGGTTCTTCCGCGCTGTGCCAGCAACTGGTGAGCATCACCTCCCTCCCCGGCGACGACGTTATCTTCCCGTGGCGCTCATTCGAGGCCTACCCTGTTTTTGTGCGCATCGCGGGCGCGAACCCGGTGCCGGTGCCCCTGACTGCGGATCACCGCGTCGACCTACCAGCACTGGCCGGTGCCATCACCGAGAACACGAAGCTAATCTTCGTGTGCAACCCGAACAATCCCACCGCCACCACGATCACCCGCACCGAGTGGAACGAGTTCATGGAGGCTGTGCCGGACAGAGTGCTCGTCGCCCTCGACGAGGCATATTTTGAATACAACCTTGCGGGCACCTCACCGGTGGCCACGGAGGAAATCACCAAATACCCGAATGTGGTGGGGCTTCGCACCTTCTCCAAAGCCTACGGCCTCGCGGGGGCACGCATCGGCTACGCCTTCGGGCCTGAAAGGATCATCGCCGCACTGAACAAGGTCGCCGTTCCCTTCGGCGTAACCTCGCTGGCGCAGGCCGCCGCGCTAGCTTCGCTACCGCTTCACGACGAACTCCACGCCCGCATCCACACCACCGCCGAACAGCGTCAGCGACTGCACAAAGTGCTGGAAGAATTGGGCTGCCCCGAGTCGCAAACCAACTTCCTTTGGCTGCCCGCAGACTCCCTTGGTGCGGACCCAGTTGAGTTCGCAGCAACCCTGGCCCACCACAACGTTTTGGTGCGTGCCTTCCCCGAAGGCCTGCGCGTGACCGTGACCAACGCAGCCGAAACCGATGCTTTCCTGACAGCCTGGGAAGCGGCACGTAGCTAGCCTCACCTGGCTGGACTAGCGACAAGGGGCGCCGGCAGATCTGCCGGCGCCCCTTGTCGCAGGTGTTTAACCGCTAATTACGTGCGGCTGGCCGAGGCCCTTCAGGCCGTCAACGCCGAACTCGACGCCGTAACCGGAGTGACCCGCACCACCGAAGGGGATACGCGGATCAACGGCACCATGGTTATTGATCCACGTGGTTCCCGCCTTGAGACGCTCAGCCACCTGCAGGGCACGCTCGCGGTTAGAAGACCACACCGACGAACCAAGTCCCACGTCCAAAGAATTCGCCATCTCCACTGCCTCATCGATCGTGGAGTAACGCACGATCGGCAAAGCCGGGCCGAACTGTTCCTCGACAACAAGTGCATTGTCCGGGTCGATGTCTGCGACCAGTGTCGTGGGGTAGAAAAAGCCCTTCTGCTCCTGGTCCGGCTCGCCACCGAGAACGACCCGCGCCCCCGCGGCTTTGGCCTTTTCCACCAAGTCGGCAACGATGTCGTATTGTGCCTTGTTCTGCAATGGGCCGAGAACATTGTTTTCATCGAGGCCCTCGCCCATAGGCACGTTCTTCGCAAACTCCGCAAGCGCGTCAACTACCTCATCGTAGATCGAGTCCGGCACGTAAAGGCGCTTCAGCGCAGCACAGGTCTGGCCCGTGTTGATGAAAGCACCCCAGAAAAGTCCTTCGGCGATGGCGGCCGGGTCGACGTCGTCAAGCACGATGCCTGCGTCGTTGCCGCCGAGTTCGAGCGTCAGGCGCTTGTAGGTCGGCGCCGAAGCCTCGATGATCTTCTGGCCGGTGGCAGTGGAACCTGTGAACATGATCTTGTCCACGTCCTCGTGCTCGGACAGCGCCGCACCAATCTCACGATCGCCCGAGACGTAGGTGAGCACGCCTTCCGGCAAAGCGGAGTTAATCACATGCACCAGCGCCTTGACCGACAACGGCGTGTACTCACTGGGCTTGACCACCACAGTGTTGCCCATCCGCAACGCCGGCGCAATCTGCCATACGGTGATCATCATCGGCCAGTTCCACGGCCCGATCGCACCGACGACGCCAAGCGGACGGTAAGTAAGCGTGGAGTAAGTCTGCCCGTCGTCCACCACTACCTCCGGCTCAAGCTCGAAGGAGGCGGTAGCGCGCAGCCACGCGGAGCACGCGCCCACCTCAAAACGGGCGTTCGGGCCATTGAGCGGCTTGCCCTGCTCGCGGGACAAAAGCTCCGCCAAAGGCTCGGCGTTGGCGTCGACGGCATCGGCCGCGGCCATCAGCATGGCGCAGCGCTGTTCATGAGTGGTGGTGCTGAAAGACTCGAAGGCAGCGCGCGCGGTCTCTACCGCCGCGTTTAGGTCAGCGACCGTGTCGGTGTCTGCAAAACCGACACGTTGGCCCGTGGCGGGGTTGAGGATCTCGCGGCCACCCTCACCTGCGTCGACCGCCTGCAGCAGTTCCGCAAACGAAGCGTAGGTGGGGAAAGTGGGGGTGCTCATTAGTGGACTCCTTCTCGTGGATTGATTCGGACCCCCCTATCCTCCCATGAGTTCTTGAACACATATTTCAACCTGGTGTAGTCTACTTCACAATTAGCGCATTAAAAGTATCCTGCGGAAGAAGCACAAAACAGGGAGCCCAGCATGACGGTGAGCACTGGCACCGCATTAAACCTCGCCGCTTGGCAAGACGCCACCTCCGCGTTCGGGGAACTTCGCTTCCGTGTCCCCAACCCCGTCGGTTTCCGTGCCTCCATCCGGCGCATGGACATCGACGAGGTCAGCCTGTTCTACTTGGATACCCCCGCCCACACGGTTTCCCTCGACGAAAACCGCTGCGTTATGGCGCCCGCCTGGTGCAAACTCAGCCTCCAGCTCGCGGGAGAGGTGCGCGTCAGCCAAGACGGCAGGACCGCCCAACTTGGACCCGGCGACCTCGCGCTCTACGTCACCAACCGGCCCTACAGACTCGACTACGTCGGCCCGCAACGCAGCTTAGTCATGCTCTTTCCCGCCAAGCTGGTGCAGCTATCGGAGGCAAGTATTCGCACCATCACCGCCCGCACCGTCTCCTCCTCGCAAGGGTTAGGGACCGTCATCGTTCCCCTGTTGCGGCAGCTTGCCAACAATTTTTCGCTTCTCGACGGCCCCCACGGCAGCGCCTTAATCCATTCCGCCCTCGACATGTTGGTGGCAGTACTCGCCGCCGAGCTAGATCCCGACCACGGCACCAACCGTGCGGACACTTTCATCCGTCGGGCCCACTGCTTCATCGACGCTCATCTCGCCGACCCCCAGCTCAGCCCCCGCCACATTGCTGACGGCCTTTACATCTCGGTGCGACACCTCCACGGATTGTTCTCCGGCACCAATACGACGGTAGCTGCCGTCATCCGCAGCAAGCGGCTGCGGGCCCTGCGCGCCAAACTCGCCGACCCGGCGCGAGCCGATGAATCCATCGTCACTCTCGGCACGGAAGTTGGCCTTCCCGACCCTTCCCACCTGTCGCGGCTATTTAAGGCCGAATACGACATCAGCCCCTCGGCCTACCGGAAGCAGGCACTCGGGGCTGACACTTAAACGCAGTTCACACTAGCGCGCGTAGGGGTCGCGCACACCGATATGTTGGACCTCGGTGTATTCAAACATGCCTTCCTGGGCACCTTCTCGGCCGAGGCCGGAAGCCTTCACCCCGCCGAAGGGAATGGAAGCGTCGGATACAACGCCCGCGTTGAAGCCGACGATGCCGAACTCCAGGTTGTCGGAGGCACGGAACATAACATCAGGGTTTTCGGAGAACACGTAGGAAGCCAAACCGTACTCGGTGTCGTTGGCCATCTCCCACGCCTCCTCCTCATTGGCGAAGGTGAAGATCGGGGCGATGGGGCCGAAGATTTCCTCACGGAACACCTTCGCTTCGCGCGAGGCACCAACAATTACGGTCGGCTCGAAGAAGAAGCCCTTCCCCTCGATACGTTTGCCGCCGTAGATGACGCGGCCACCGTTTTCAACGGCGTCCTCAACAAGCTCCTCCATGCGCTCGACGGCCTTCTTTTCCACCAACGGGCCAAGCTCGACGCCCTCATCCATACCGTTGCCGATCTTCATGGCCTTGACGGCCTTGACAAACTTCTCGGTGAATTCCTCAGCCACCGACTCGTGGACAAGAATGCGGTTGGCGGCGGTGCAAGCCTCACCAATGTTGCGCAGTTTCGCGGCCTTAACCTGCTCCACCGCGGTATCCATGTCCGCATCAGCGAAAACGATCGCCGGGGCGTTTCCACCAAGCTCGAGCGAGACTTTGATGATGTTCTTCGCCGCTAGCTCCATCAAAGAGGAACCGACCGGGGTGGAGCCGGTAAACGACATCTTGCGCAGCCGCGGATCCTCCATGATCGGCTCGGAAACATCCGCAGCCGACTTGGAGGAGACAATGTTGATCACCCCAGCGGGCACACCTGCCTCAATCATCGTCTGCACAAAGTATTGCATGGTCAAAGGCGTCAGCTTGGCCGGTTTAATAATCACGGTGTTGCCCGCCGCCAAGGCCGGGGCAATCTTGCGCGTGGCCATCGACAGCGGAAAGTTCCACGGAGTGATCAACAGGCACGGGCCGACAGGCTTGCGCACCGTGACCATCCGCAGGCCCTTCGCCGGGTATTTATTTGTGTGCCCGTAAAAGTGGTTGGCCTCCTCGGAAAACCACAGCAGGTAATCGGCGCCGTAAGCGACCTCCCCCTTAGCCTCGGTGAAGGATTTGCCCATCTCGAGGGTCATGATGGCGGCGAACTCATCGGCGCGCTCCATGATGAGGTCGTAGCCCCGGCGCAGAATCTCGGCACGGGTGCGAGGGGCAGTGCGCTCCCACTGTTGGCGCGCAGCGTGGGCGGCATCGAGGGCCGCGATGGAGTCCTCACGGGTGCCGGACGCCATCGTGGCGATGACCTCCTCCGTCGCCGGGTTGACAACATCGAAGGTTTCTCCCGACGATCCCTCACGCCACTCACCGTTGATGTAAAGGCGCTTTTCCACTTTGTCCAGCAACTGTGTGATGTTTAGCATCCAACGTCTCCTTTCATCTACTCTCAACCTCAATCAGTCGCCCACGAAATCGGCGGCTAAACTACGCGCCGAGTTGGCAAGCATTTGCACGTCAGCTCCGACAAGTACAAACGCCGCACCCTGATCCAGATACGTGCGCGCCTGATTCAGATCAAATGCGTTGACACCAACTGGTTTACCAGCATCCCGGGCGGCGCGGAAGGTTCGGGCAACAGCCTCCAACACCTCTGGGTGGGTCTGCTTGCCGAGCAATCCCATCGACGCCGCCAGGTCAGAAGGCCCCACAAAGACCTGATCCACACCATCAACTGCAAAGATGGCCTCAGCATTTTCCACGGCCTCCACCGACTCGATCTGCACGGTTAGGCTCACCGTCTCACTGGCTCGATTGAGGTAATCCTCCACGCCATTCCAACGCGAGGACCGAGCCAGTGCGCTTCCGACGCCGCGCACACCGCGCGGCGGATAGTGCATCGCGGCAACTGCCTCCTGCGCTTGCTCAGCGGTGTTGACCATCGGAACCATGAGGTTTTGCGCCCCCAAATCCAGATACTGCTTCATCAAAGCGGTATCTAACTTGGGCAAACGCACGACCGGGGTGGCCGGCGAGGCGGCGATCGCCCGCAAAAGCTCGAGGATCGTTTCCAAACCGTAGGGTGAGTGTTCGGCGTCGATAAGCACCCAGCTAAAACCAGCATTGGAGATGATCTCCGCGTTGGTAGGCGAACCGGAAGTCACCCACGCGCCCACCAGCGGAGACTGCGCCCGCGCGAGCCGCGCGCCGAAAGTTTCCGGGAGTTCTAAACGAAACGACATGTAATCGCCCCCAATTCTGCGTAATCTGCGTGGACCGTGTCGCCCTTTTCTACCCACATGGGTTTGGTGAAGGAGCCAGCGAGAATGATGTCGCCGGCGTTGAGCTTGTCGCCGTGGCCGTGCAGCCGGTTGGCTAACCACGCCACACCCATCGCAGGGTGGTTGAGCACCGCCGCCGCCACACCCGTATCCTCGATCGACTCATTGCGGTACAAAAGCGCGGAAACCCAGCGCAAATCGACCGCGTCCGGGGCAACCGGGTTGCCGCCGTAGACCATCGCGCCCATCGCTGCGTTGTCTGAGATGGTGTCCACAATGGTGCGGCCCTTCATCTCGATGCGACTCGAAAGGATCTCAAGCGCCGGCACAACGTATTTCGTGGCATCTATGACATCGAAGATGCTAGCGTTCGGCCCCGATAAGTCCTTTTCCAGCACGAAAGCCAACTCAACTTCGATGCGCACATTGGAAAACTGGCCGTGCTCGATGACCGCACCATTTTCGAAGACCATGTCGTCGAAGATGGCACCGTAATCGGGCTCAGTGATGCCGGTGGCTTCCTGCATCACCTTCGAGGTCAATCCAATTTTGCGGCCCACTAGCCGACGGCCAGCCTCTTGTCCACGACGCACCCACTCGGCTTGGACCGCGTAGGAATCCTCCACCTTCATCTCCGGGTAGCGCTTGGTCAGAAGCGGGATCATCGTGCGGTTTTTCTCCGCCTCCGCCAACTCGTCGGCGATCGAGGCGAGGATGTCCTTATCCAGCATTGTTCACTCCTGCCCTAGAGGCTGTGCCCCAGCTTGTACTCGCCCTGCTTCCATTCCGGCAACTTTTCGTCGGAGTCCTCACGGGTGTAAGAAAAGCCATCGGCGCCGATCGTCTTTTCCATCTCGGAGGAGTCGGTGCGGCTGACCAAGTCAACAAGATTGCCGTCGAGATCCAAGACGCGGGAGCCGTCACGATACCAGGAAGGCACAACCGGGGTGCCCCACCAGTCGCGGCGCTGATTGTCATGGACATCCCAGGTCACGACCGGATTATCGGGATCGCCTGTGTAGTAGTCCTGAGTGTAGATCTCCACCCGGTGACCATCCGGATCGCGCAGGTACAAGTAGTAGGCGTTGGAAACGCCGTGACGTCCCGGACCACGCTCAATGCGGTCAGACTCGCGCAAAGCGCCAAGCTTGTCGCAGATGGCGATGATGTTGTGCTTTTCGTGCGTGGCGAAGGCGATGTGGTGCATGCGCGGGCCGTCACCGCCGGTCATCGCGGTGTCATGCACGGTCGGCTTGCGGCGCATCCACGCCGCGTAGACGGTGCCCTCCTTATCGCGAATATCCTCTGTGATGCGAAATCCCAGCTCCTCCATGTACTCGACGGCTCGCGGCACGTCCGGGGTGATTTGGTTGAAATGGTCGAGGCGAACCAAAGCGCCGGGAATATGTACGTCATACGCCCAGGCGAGGCGCTCGACATGCTCAACGTCGTAGAAGAACTCGTAGGGAAAGCCCAGCGGATCCTCCACGCGCACCGAGTCGCCGATGCCCTTGACAAAACCCTCCTTGCGGCGCTGAACGCGGCAGCCGCGCTCCTCGTAGAAGGCGACGGCCTTGTCTAGGTCCTCCGGGGAACGCACCCGGTAGGAAAATGCGGCAACAGCCGGAGTCTCACCCTTGCGCAGAACTAAGTTGTGGTGGATGAACTCCTCGAAAGTGCGCAGATAGATCGCATTATCGTCCTCGGCCGTGACAACAAGGCCGAGGGTGTCAACGTAGAAGCGGCGAGACTCAGCGAGATCGGTCACGACGATCTCCATGTAGGCGCAGCGCAAAATATCTGGTGCTTGAGCAGTCATGGTTTTCTCCTTGTGCGAGGGATAGGCAAAGGCTTTACTTGCCTTGTTTGCCGAAGACGGGGTTGTGGACCTCACCGAGGTTGATGTGGACGGCCTGCTGATCGGTGTAGAAGTCGATCGAACGGTAGCCACCCTCATGGCCGAGGCCAGAAGCCTTCACACCACCGAAGGGGGTGCGTAAGTCGCGGACGTTATTGGAGTTGAGCCAAACCATCCCTGAATCGACGTTTTGGGCGAAGTTGTGGGCGCGCTTCAAATCGGCGGTCCAGATGTAGGCGGCCAGGCCGTAGGCGGTGTTGTTGGCCAATTCCAGCGCTTCTTCCTCAGTGTCGAACGGGGTGATCGCGACTACCGGGCCGAAGATCTCCTCCTGGAAAATGCGCGCCTCAGGTGCAACGTCTGCAAACACGGTGGGTTGGACGAAGTTGCCCTCCTCGAAGCCTTCCGGGCGGCCACCGCCAGCGACGAGGCGGCCCTCAGTTTTGCCGATCTCGACGTAGCTCATGACCTTTTCGTAGTGCTCCGGGTGCACCAGCGCACCGACCTCCGTGGTCGGATCTGCGGGCAGGCCAACCTTCACGTTGGCTGCCTGCGCCGCGTAGCGCTCGACGAACTCGTCGTAGATCGAGCGCTGAACCAAGATGCGCGAGCCGGCCGTGCAGCGCTCACCATTTAGGGAGAACACGCCGAAGATGGTGGCGTCGATAGCCGCCTCAAGATCCGCATCAGAAAAGACGACGGCTGGGGACTTGCCACCGAGCTCCATCGACAGGCCTTTGAGGTAGGGCGCGGCGTTGCCGAAGATGATTTGGCCGGTGCGGGACTCGCCGGTGAAAGAAATCAACGCAACATCCGGGTGCTTGACCAAAGGATCCCCGGCGAAGCCTTCCTCACCGAAGCCATTGACAAGATTGAACACGCCCTTCGGCAGCCCAGCCTCCTCAAAGATGCCGCCCCACAGGGTCGCCGACAGCGGGGTGAACTCAGCCGGCTTGAGCACAACTGAGTTGCCGGTGGCGATCGCCGGGGCCAGCTTCCAAGACTCCAACATGAAAGGTGTGTTCCACGGGGTGATCAGGCCAGCTACGCCGATCGGCTTGCGGTTGACGTAGTTGATTTGGCGGCCGGGAACTTTAAAGGCGTCGTCGGTCTGGGCGACGATCAAGTCCGCGAAGAAACGGAAGTTCTCCGCCGCGCGATGGGCCTGACCTTTAGCCTGGGTTATCGGCAGGCCGGAATCGAAAGACTCCCAGGCGGCGAGCGTCTCGGCGCGGGACTCGACGATGTCCGCGATTTTGTGCAGGACACGGGAACGCTCGCGCGGCAACGCCTTCGCCCACGGGCCGTTGTCAAAGGCATCCTTTGCCGAAGCAACGGCGCGGTCAATGTCTTCCGGTTTGCCGGAGGCGGCCTTGATATAGGGTTTGTTGGTCACTGGGTCGATCACGTCGAACTCGTCGCCGTCGATCGACTCGACGTACTCGCCGTTGATGTAGTGCAGGATTTTCTCGGGCAGGTTGTCGGGCTTTGCTGCGCTGTTGTCGTAGCTCATCTCTGGTTTCTCCTTGTAGGGTAGGGGGCCGTGTGAGGAATTAGGGTCAGGGGTGGTTTAGGTCGTTTCGGTGGCCGGAGTTTCCGCGAGGTGATCGAGGTAGGTTTTCAGGGTGGCCAGGCGGTGTCGCCGGGCCACCGACTCGATGTAGTCCGGCGACGCTTCCGCCCGAATCAGGTCGATGATCTGGGTGTGCTCGCGCACAGACTCCGCGGCGCGGCCGGGTACGTAGCGGAAGGTGGACACACGGTAGCGGTCTAGTTCCTCCCATTCGCGCTGCACCAGCGCCACCAGGCGCTGGTTCGGGCACGCCCTGAAAATGCACGTGTGGAACTGTTGGTTGAGCGCGGTGAAGGCCACCGCGTCGAAGCTGCCTTCCGTGTTGGTCAAATACTCCATCTCCGCGTTGATCGACGCGGCCTCGTCTAAGTCCTCCTGCGTGACGAAGGGCACGGCCAAAGCCGTGGCAGAAGCCTCCAGCACAGCGACTGTTTCCATGATCTGTGCGTACTCCTGCCGGTTGAGGGTGGACACCTTCGCACCGACGTTGTGCTCGTAGGTAACCATGCCCTCGGCTTCCAAAATGCGGATCGCCTCTCGCACGGGAACGACACTGACATCGAGTTCCTCCGCGATGGTGGAGAGCACTAGCCGGTGCCCGGGTTCGTATTCGCGGGTGCGGATCCGCTCCCGGATCCAGTCGTAGGCCCTGGCCGATTTCGATTGCTGCTTGATGCCTACTGCGGTTTCAGCCACTTCTTACACACCTCCTTTGCGGTAGTTAGCGCTGGGGCTACTGCTTGCCGTGCTCCGCGGCGTACTTTTCATAGGCTTGTCTCATCTCGCCTGTGGGTGGGAACATGCCATCAAGTTTGTGGCCGTTTTTGACTTGCTCGGCGACCCACTCGTCCTCGCGTTCCTTGGCCAGTGCCGCATCGACTACTTCTTCTGCCATCTCGCGAGGGATAACCACCACGCCGTCGTCGTCGCCGACGATGATGTCGCCCGGGACAATAGCGACGTTGCCGCAGGCGATGGCGAGGTCGAAGTCCCACGGGACGTGGCGGCGCCCCAGCACTGCCGGGTGGGCGCCCTGGGTGAAAACAGGAAGCCCGATCTCCTTGACGGCGGCGTAATCCCGCACTTTTCCGTCGGTGACCACACCCGCGGCGCCGCGGTTGAGCGCGCGCAGAGCCAAAATATCGCCTAATGTTCCGGACTCGGACTGCTGGCGCGCCTCGATGACGATCACCTCGCCTTCTTCCACAGCGTCGAAGGTCCGTTTCTGGGCGTTGAAGCCGCCACCGTGGGTTGCGAAAAGGTCTTCGCGCTCCGGGAGGAAGCGTAAGGTACGTGCGGGCCCGACCATTTTGGTGCCTGGAGTCTGCGGGTACACGCCCTCGATGACTACTTGGTTGAGCCCCCGCGAGCGCAGCTCGGCGGACAGCCCGGCGGTGGGAGCTTCCATGAGCTTGGCACGCAATTGCGCAGAGATGGCGTAGGGGCTGGCGGGAAGGCCGGCTTGATTGCGGGAGCCATAAGCGTCTTCCCGGAGGGTATCGTTTGTGGTTGGCAGTAGACCTAAGGAGGCGTCGAAGTTCCCGGGCCCCTCGACGACGCGGGTAGTTAGCTTGCCGGAGGTCGCGCCGGTGGCTGGATGGTCCACTTCCACCTCGACGACGTCTCCATCTGTGACCACGGTTGAACCCTGCGGGGTGCCGCTTAGAATAATGTCGCCGGGTTCAAGAGTCATGTGTTGGGAAAGGTCCGCGACGAACTGGGCAAGCGGGAAAATCATGTTCTCGGGGGAGGACGTGTCTTCTTGGGCGATCTCCCCGTTGACCCAGGTGCGCAGGCGCAGGCCGGCGGGGTCGATTTGGGCGGCTTCGATGTAGTTCGGGCCGATCGGGGTGTAGCCGTCGCGGGACTTCGAGCGCGTGTTGGAACCTTTGTCTTGTGGTTTGTAGTCGTAGATGCCGAAATCGTTGGAGGCGGTGACCCAGCCGACGTAAGACCAGGCGTCCTCCAGCGTGACCCGGCGGGCCTTGCGGCCGATGATGAGGGCGATTTCGCCTTCGAAAGCTAGCAGGTCGCACCCAGCGGGCCTTTCAATGTCGCCGGAGGGGGCGAGGGAACTGGCCGCTTTAAGGAAGTAGGACGGCGCCTTGGGGCGGCGGCCGCGTTGGGCCGCACGAGATTCAAAGGCCACGTGGACGGCGATGACTTTGCCGGGTTCAACGGGAAGTTGTGCGGGGTTGGTCATAACAAGGTTCTCCAGATCTTTAGGGGCGTCTTCCGTGTTTTCCGTGTTTTCCGGCCGCTCATCTGGCCGGAAATCCTTAGCTACGGGGAACTTTTGGCAATGCCTTGCGTTTGACCGTGAATCGTATATGATTTCCTCCACACCCGCAAGTGCTTCACGTCACAGTTGAAGCACTGTAGAGACACTCCACACAACTAGACGAGGGTTCGAGATGAGCACTACACAGATGACTAAGGAGCGAGGCAGAGTCGTCGCCGCCACGACCATCGGCACCGCGATCGAGTGGTACGACTACTTCCTCTACGCCGCGACGGCTGGGCTCGTGTTCAACCAACTAATGTTCGCTGGCCTCGGCACGAGCACCGCGACGATCGTCAGCTTTCTCACCGTGGGGCTGTCTTTTCTCTTTCGCCCCTTAGGTGCGTTTCTCGCCGGGCACTATGCGGACAAACTGGGCCGACGCATCGTTTTGATGGTCACGCTTTTCGCCATGGGCGGCGCCACCACCCTCATCGGCCTGCTACCCACCTACGCGACCATCGGCATCTGGTCACCCATCCTGCTGATCGTTTTGCGCATCATCCAGGGTATTTCCGCCGGCGGCGAGTGGGGCTCCGCGGTCCTGCTCACTGTCGAGCACGCTCCCGACAACAAACGCGGCCTCTTTGGCGCCGGACCCCAAGTCGGAGTGCCAGCAGGCCTTTTGCTCTCCTCCGGTGCCTTGGCCGCCGTCAACGCCGTTGCCCCAGGTGACGCCTTCCTCGACTGGGGTTGGCGCATCCCCTTTATCTTCTCCGCAGCCTTGGTGGTCATCGGCTTGTTTATTCGCATGGGCGTCGACGAATCCCCCGTCTTTGACGAGATGGCCGAAATCAAACAGGTGGAGGTGACAAACCCGATTGGCACCCTGCTGCGCAAATTCTTCCCGCTCGTTTTCATGGGCTCACTACTTTTCGCGGCGAACGGCACCGTCGGATACATGACCACCGGCGGCTATATCCAGAACTACACCACCAAAACCCTCGGCATGGATCGCGGCGAAATTCTCCTCGCCGTGACAGTCTCCGGCTTTAGCTGGATGATCTTCACGGCCTTCGCCGGCTTCATCTCCGACCGCATCGGCCGACGCACCACCTTCATCGTGGGATTTATCATCCAGGCAGTCGGCGCCTTCTTCCTTTTCCCGCTGGTCAATTCCGGCGACCTCGGCCGCGTTTACATGGCACTGATCTTCCTCACCATTGGGCTTGGCCTTACCTACGGGCAGACCGGCGCAACCTACGCGGAGTTCTTCCCGGCGTCTGTGCGCGCCTCCGGCGCGTCTATCACATACGCACTCGGATCCATTTTGGGTGGTGCCTTCGCCCCGACAATCGCCGCGGCCCTCTACGCAGGTACGGGTTCAACCTGGGCAATTACCGGCTACCTTGTCACCGCCTCCCTCGTTGGCCTGGCCGCCGCAGTCTGCCTCCGCGAACGCAACGGCATCCCACTCGGCCACGACTATGAGCCGGTGCAGTCCTCGGGCCACTTCATCTGGCAGGAGCCGTGGCAAGAGCACTTGCAGCGCTTCAACGTCACCTCCCAGGGCATCGGAGTCCAGGAGGTTCCTGCACCCACCCCTGATTCGACACACACCTAAATCGTATATCTTCTCGCCACTTCCCCCTCCCCGCGTGAAAGGACAAGGATCATGCACTTCCACAACAGCGGCTACGTCTCGCGCAATCCGCTCATCCACGACCCGAAGGGCACGGGCATCGACCGGCCTGCGCACCTGCCCGACACGATGGATGTGCTGATTGTCGGCAGCGGCCCCGCCGGCGCCATCGCCGCCGCGCAACTATCAATGTTTCCCCATGTTCACACCCGCATTGTCGAACGCCGCGACGGCCGCCTTGAACTCGGCCAGGCTGATGGCATCCAAGCGCGCTCCGTCGAAACTTTCCAGGCCTTCCGCTTTGCCAACGAGATCACGGAGGAAGCCTACCGAATCACCGAAATGAGCTTCTGGGGCCCAGACAAGAACAACCCAGACAACATTGTCCGCGGCGCACGCCCAATCGACGACGAGGGGGGAATCTCGGAGTTTCCGCACCTGATTGTCAACCAGGCCCGGGTGCTCGACTACTTCCTGCGTTTTGCCAAGCGCGGCCCGGCGCGCATCGAACCCGACTACGGCTTTGAGGTCACGGGCCTGCGAATTGAACAGGGGCAGGAGTATCCAGTCGTTGCTCAGCTTGTGCACTCCGACGGAACCCAGCGCGAGGTCCGCGCGAAGTACGTTATCGGCTGCGATGGTGCGCGTTCGACGGTACGCAAATCTATCGGTCGCAGCCTCAAGGGCGATCAGGCTAACCAGGCGTGGGGCGTGATGGACGTGGTGGTGGACACCGACTTCCCGGACTGGCGCACGAAGTGTTCCATCCACTCGAAAAATGGCTCCATCCTTCACATTCCGCGCGAAGGGGGTTTCCTCGCTCGCGTCTACGTCGATCTCGGAATCGTCTCCGCTGATGACAACCGCAAGATCCGCGAGACTCCAGTTGAGAAGGTCATTGAGAAAGCCAACGCGATCCTTCACCCTTATTCCATCGACGTTAAGGACGTGGCGTGGAGCTCGATCTATGAGGTCGGCCACAGGCTTGTCGACGGCTTCGACGAGTGCGACCACGACGACGAAGATGCCCAGCCGCGCGTTTTCCTCACCGGTGATGCCTGCCATACCCACTCCGCGAAGGCTGGTCAGGGCATGAACGTCTCCATGCAAGACGGTTTCAACATTGCGTGGAAGCTCGGCCAGGTTCTCTCCGGCACTGCCCCGGCCAGGTTGCTGCGCACGTATCACAACGAGAGGCAACCGGCGGCGGCGAACCTAATCAAGTTCGACAAGGAATGGTCTACCCTCATGGCCACCCCAGTTGAGGAGTTGGAAAACCCGACGGCTGTTGAGGATTACTACGTCGCAGCCGAGGAATTCGCCGCGGGCTTTCTCACAGAGTACGAGGAAAACCTCATCACCGGCGACGCCACCCACCAAGCATTGGCGGCGGGCTTTCCCGTCGGCCGTCGCTTCAAGTCCTACCCAGCGATGCGCCGCGCGGACGCGAATCTGCGCCACCTTGGCCACGCGCACTTGGCCGACGGCCGCTACCGCATCTACGTTTTTGCCGACCGCGCGCACCCCGCCGACGCGGACTCGAAGGTGGCGAAGCTCGCCGAGCACATGCATAAGGAGGATTCCTTCTTCAAAAAGTACACCCCCGCCGACGGCCCGGGCGACGCCACCTTTGCCATCCAGGTCATTTACCAGCAGTACTACCGCGACTTTGAAATCACCGACGTCTCCCCCGTCTTCCGGCCCCGCACCGGCTCGCTGATGGTGGAACTGTGGGACAATGTTTGGGCAGCTCACCAGGACGGCGGCCAGGACATTTTCGACGCCCGCAACATCAGCCGCGATGGCGTGGTCGTGGTGGTTCGCCCTGATCAGTACGTCGGTGCGGTTGTGCCCCTCGAAAATCCGGAGGCCTTGGATGCGTACTTCTCGCAGGCCCTTCTGCCGCAGCGCTAGAAAGTTTTGCCGCGAGACGCTCGCCCCGCTAAGATAGTCCTGTCTCGGCGAGGGCTCGTGTACGAGCCGTTATCGACGCGATATGAATGCAGACTTTTTGCTGGGCCTGCGATCACTCGACGAGATGTCACGATAAGTGGTCGCAGGTTTTTTCTGTGGCCCGGATTTTCCACACACGTCTTGCAAGGAGTACAACATGGCTATTGAACCGCAAAGCATCCCGGCGAAAAAGCGCGAGGAGTTCGGCAAGGGCGCGTCCCGTCGTTTGCGCCGCGCAGGCCGGATCCCGGGTGTCCTCTACGAGTCCGGCGTTGAGAACTACCACTTCTCCGTCGACCGCATCGAGTTCACCGCGTTGGTGCGCAGCGAGGGCACCAACGCTGTTCTCGAGCTAGACCTTGAGGGCGAGAAGCTGCTGTGCATGGTCAAGCATGTCGACCAGAACATGCTGACCCTCGACATCGACCACGTTGACCTGCTGGGCATCAAGCGCGGCGAGAAGGTCGTCGTTGAGGTCCCGGTCGTCACTGAGGGCGAAGCCCACCCGGACGCTGTCGTCTTGCAGGAAGCGGACGTCATCGAAATCGAGGTGGATGCTCTGGCGATCCCGGACGAGCTCACCGTGTCCATCGAAGGCAAGCAGATCGGCGACCAGATCCTGGCCAGCGACATCGTACTGCCGGCCGGGGCAGAGCTCACCGCCGATCCGGAGTCGCTCATCGTCAACATAACCTACTTCGAGGAAGACGCCGAGCTTGAGGCCGCCGCCGCTGAAAATGAGGAGGGTGGCGCCGAGGGAGGGGCGACGCCGGATAGCGCTGAGTCCGATCAGAAGGACGACTCCGCGGAGTAACTTTTCTTCCCCAGGCGCTGACCCTACATCCCGTCTCACCCTGCTCATGCAGGGAGACGGGATTTCGTAGTATTGGGGAGTGTCTGATTCTCCCGTGTTGATTGTTGGGCTGGGAAATCCCGGCCCCCGGTATGCCGCTACCCGCCACAACGCCGGCGTTTTTGTGCTGGATGAGCTGCTTGAGCTTGCCACCCCGACGGCGGCGACACTGTCAGCCCACAAGCGAACCAACACTGAGATCGCTGAGCTGGCGGCTGGGCGCCTGCACCCTTCTCGCCGCATCGTTTTGGCACGCACCCGCTCCTACATGAATGTTTCGGGCGGTGCTGTCAAAGCTTTGGCCGATTATTTCGCTGTGACGCTGGGTGATATATACGCCGTCTACGACGACATGGATCTCAACTTAGGTGAGGTCAAGCTGCGCGTCGGCGGTGGCGACCACGGACACAACGGACTGCGCTCAGTGAGTAAGTCCTTGGGGTCGAAGGAGTACAACAAAATGGCCGTCGGCATCGGCCGACCGCCGGGGCGCATGAACCCCGCAGATTATGTGCTCAAGCCTTTCAGCAAGAAAGAGACGCAGGAGTTGCCCATCGTCGCCGCCGACGCCGCGGAGGAATTGCTGCGCGCGATCTCCGGGTAATTTATTGCTCATGCGACTGATTACTCTGCGTCATCATCTTTCCACCGTTGCGGCGCGCGTTGTCACCGACACCACCGCTGTCGTCATCCCTGGGGCCGCCGATGTCGGTGAGCTTCTCGCCGACCCGAACTGGCGGCAGCGCGCGGCAGCTCCAGGGGCGGAGGTCGCCTTTTCCCACGCGGATTTAGCCCCGCTTATTCCTGCGCCCCGCAAAATTATTTGTGTGGGGCTTAACTATGCGAAGCACATCGAAGAAATGGGACATGATAAGCCCGAGGTTCCCACGCTGTTCATTAAGTTCGCAGAAGCCCTCATCGGCGCCCGGGACGACGTGGAGGTGCCGCGTTTTAACGCCCACACCCTCGACTATGAAGGTGAGTTGGCTGTCATTATTGGCGCGCCTGCGCGTCATGTGCCACGCGCCGAAGCGCATCGCTTCATCGCGGGCTACAGCATCATCAACGATTACACGCAGCGCACTTTCCAAAAGCGCACACAACAGTGGCACCAGGGCAAGTCGCTGGAAAAAACGGCCGGGTTCGGCCCGTGGTTAGACACCCAGTGGCAGCCAGGCCCGCAGCTTTCGACTTACCTCAATGGCAAGCTGGTGCAGCAGGCTCCGACCGATGACCTTGTTTTCGACCCAGCGGCGCTCATCGAGTTTATTTCGCACCTCTATCCGCTTGCCCCAGGCGATGTCATCGCCACTGGAACGCCCGATGGGGTGGGCCACGCGCGCAATCCCCAGCGCTACATCCTCAGCGGCGACACAGTGCGCGTCGAGATTGAAGGTTTGGGCCACATCGAAAACACCACACGGGTCTACTAAGGGGTCAAAGCCCGCTCAATGTCGCTGGCGGGCCCTTCTGCAAGTCCGGAAAAGTCCGCCCCTACCAGGCAGTACGGGGTGTCAGGCAGCATGGGTTTAAGGTAGGGGTAGATCGGCGGGATGTCGGGGTGTTCGCGGACAAACGGCGTTTCCAACCCGCGGGCAAAACGGCCCGAGAAGGCGCGCGAGCTCACGGAGATGCCGCCCTTTTTCAACAGTTGACGGTTTTGTTCACTGGTGCCCGCCTCGTCTGCCAGCAGGAACGCTGAACCACACGCGACGCTTGACGCCCCGCGGGCAAGCAGCCTGTCGACACCGCCCGCATCTCTTACTCCCCCAGCCGCGATCAGCGGAAGATCCACCTTACGCACGATGGCAGTGATCAGGTCCCCGAGCTCGCGCTCATCCGGGGTGTCGCGCTGGTCCCATGTGCCACGATGCCCGCCAGCGAGCGGGCCTTGCACTATAAGTCCATCCGCGCCGCGGCGGGCGGCCTCACGCGCTTCGAACTCGTTGGTCACGGTGACCCAAGCTTCGCTGCCGCAGGCGTGCAGGCGCGAAATCTCTTGTTGCGTGAAGCACCCGAAGGTGGTGGAAACCACCGCCGGGGCGGCGTCGAGGACTAGCGCGAATTTTGCGGCGAAGCCGCTAGTTACGTCGACTTGGGGGACGTCGGCGTGGAAACGGGCGGCGGTGCGCCGGACGTCGCCAAGCGAAGGCTCGGGCTGTGGATAAAAAAGGTTCACGCCGAAAGGAGCCTGCGCCGCGGCGAGTTGCGCGCGAGCAGCCTCGGCGGTGCATGTTCCAAGCGCGAGGAAACCGAAGGTAACGGCGTTGACCAACTCCGGGGTACTGGGCCCACCAGCCATGGGTGCAGCGACGACGTCAGGAAAATCCATGGCGCTATGCTACAGGCGTGTTTAGCTTTCTTTCACAACTCATCCCTCTGCGCGGTCGTTCGCCGCGGGCACAGCGAGAAAAGCAGCAGCCGCTCAGCGCCCAGTGGCTCGTAGTCGGCCTGGGCAACCCAGGGCCCACATACGAGTCAACCCGGCACAACGTGGGCTACATGGCGCTCGATGAACTCAGCACATCCCCTTTCAAACCCGTGCCCGGGATGAAGGCCGAGGTGAGCGTGCACGGCGACGTCGCTTTTGCCCGCTCCACCACCTACATGAACTCCTCCGGCGAGGCGGTCGCCCCGCTCGCTCGCGCACTCGGAGTCAACTCAGGCAACATCATCGTTTTGCACGACGAGCTTGACCTGCCGCCCGGCAGGGTGCGTCTGCGCCGCGGCGGCAGCGAAAATGGGCACAACGGGCTGAAGTCCATCTCCGAGCACTTAGGCACCCGCGACTATCTGCGGGTGCGCATCGGCATTGGGCGCCCACCGAAGGACATCTCGGTGCTGGCCTGGGTCCTTGGCCCCGTCGAGGGCGATATCGGTCAACAGATCTCGCTAGCGGCCGAAGCCGCGAGGATGATCACAGTTCGGGGCTTAGAGAAGGCCCAAAACGAGATCCACTCGAAGTCTTAGGCTAGCTGAGCTTCCACATCTTCGAGCACACGCTCAAGGCTGGCTACCTTAACCTCGCGCGGGGAGAGTACACCGTTGTCGAAATCGTCGAAAAGGCTCAAGGAGACTTGGTTGCGCACGCCGAACATGGAGAAGTTCGCGATGATTTGGCGCCAGTGTTCCACTGCACGCGAGGCTCCCTCAGAGCCGTAGCCGACGAAACCGACGGTCTTGCCGTTCCACTCGGGGGAAAGTGAATCGACGGCGTTTTTAAACCCGCCTGGCACAGAGTGGTTGTACTCCGCCGTGACGAAGATGTAGCCGTCGCAACTGTCGATGGCGCGTGACCAGGCGGTCACAGCCTCATCATCGTATTGTTTGTTAGCTACACCAGGCATGGTGGCGGAGGTGAGCAGCGGCACGTTGAACTCGGCAAGGTCGATGAGCTCGTAGTCGACGCCCGAACGCTTACGTGCGGTTTCCATCACCCACTTCGCGACCTGTTCGCCATTGCGTCCGTCGCGGATTGAGCCGAGAATAACACCAATTTTCATAGCTACATGACACCTTTCGTTGACCTGTCTACAATGTCGCCGGTAAGTATACGCTTCCGATTCAGAAGTGCTGAACAAGGCGACTACACTGCACGTCCATGAGCACCTTGACCGAAGCCGCACGTCGCCGCACCTTCGCCGTCATCGCCCACCCGGACGCCGGCAAATCCACACTGACCGAGGCTTTGGCGCTGCATGCGCACGTCATTTCCGAAGCGGGCGCGGTCCACGGCAAGGGCAGCCGCAAAGCCACCGTCTCCGACTGGATGGACATGGAAAAAGACCGCGGCATCTCCATCGCCTCCTCGGCGCTGCAGTTTGAGTACCTGCCCGCAGGCTCCAGCGCCACAGAACCCTACGTGATCAACTTGGTCGACACCCCCGGCCACGCTGATTTCTCCGAAGACACCTACCGCGTGCTTTCGGCTGTCGACGCCGCCGTCATGCTCATTGACGCCGCTAAGGGCCTTGAGCCACAGACGTTGAAGCTGTTTCGCGTGTGCAAAGCGCGCGGCCTGCCGATCGTCACCGTGATCAACAAGTGGGACCGCGTCGGCCGCGAACCACTCGCGTTAGTCGACGAAATCGTCCACGAGATTGACCTTCAACCCACACCTTTGTACTGGCCGGTCGGCGAGGCCGG
The DNA here is from genome assembly GCF_038452275.1 of Corynebacterium sp. BD556. Taxonomy (NCBI): domain Bacteria; kingdom Bacillati; phylum Actinomycetota; class Actinomycetes; order Mycobacteriales; family Corynebacteriaceae; genus Corynebacterium; species Corynebacterium mayonis. The sequence goes on along the minus strand of NZ_CP141643.1, from coordinate 289,204 downwards.
CGACTTCCGGGGACTCGCCCACATCAACGAAGACGGAGAGGCCGACAACTACATCCACTTCATCCGCACCGCCGGCGGATCCACCATCGCCCCAGAAGAACACTTCCGCCCAGAAGATGCAGCCGCGCGCGAGGGTGAGGCGTGGGAGACTGCCGTTGAGGAGGCTGAGCTACTCGCCGCCGACGGCGCGGTCCACAACCAGGAGCTATTCGAGCAGTGCATCACCTCGCCGGTTATCTTCGCCTCAGCAATGCTGAATTTCGGTGTGCACCAAATCTTAGACACCCTGTGCGCCATCGCCCCTGCACCCGAAGGCCGCGCGTCAGATCCGGCGGCCGTGGAGGCGTCGACAAGCGCGATGGATGCTCAACGCAAGCTTGACGACGCCTTCTCCGGCGTCGTCTTCAAAGTGCAAGCCGGCATGGACAAAAACCACCGCGACACCCTCGCTTTCATGCGGGTCGTCTCGGGCGAATTCGACCGCGGTATGCAAGTCACCCACGCCCAATCTGGGCGCAGCTTCTCCACCAAATACGCCCTCACAGTATTCGGCCGCAGCCGCGACACCGTCGAGACAGCCTTCCCCGGAGACATCATCGGCCTGGTCAACGCCGGCGCCCTCGCCCCAGGCGACACAATCTACGCGGGACGCAAAGTGCAATACCCTCCCATGCCGCAGTTCGCCCCCGAGCACTTCCGCACCCTGCGCGCCAAATCTTTGGGCAAGTACAAACAATTCCGCAAAGCGCTCGACCAGCTCGACGCCGAGGGCGTCGTCCAAATCCTGCGCAATGACCTACGCGGCGACGCCGCCCCAGTCATGGCGGCCGTCGGCCCCATGCAGTTCGAGGTCATGCAAGCCCGGATGGAAAACGAATACAACGTAGAAACCGTCACCGAACCGATCCCCTACACAGTTGCACGCCGCACGGACGCCGCATCCGCACCCGAGTTAGCCCGGCAGCGCGGGGTGGAAATCTTCACCCGCTCCGACGGCGAATTAATCGCCCTGTTTGGAGACAAATGGAAGCTCGCGTTTATCCAAAAGGAGCTGCCGAATCTGACCATGGAGCCGCTAGTCGCGGACTAGCCTAGCCTGTTATGGACGCCGCCATGGACCCTGGTTTGCACCCCGCCGAGCAACACTCCTCTGCGCGCGAACGCATCCTCGAGTGCTCCCGCCAGCTATTTAGCGAACGCGGCTACGCGCAAGTCTCGCTCAAAGATATCGCAACCTCAGCAGGGGTGTCGGTGGCGTTGGTGGTCAAACACTTCGCAAATAAAGACGGGCTGTTCGAAGCCACCGTGGACTTCACAGCCTCGTCCCGGGCGCTATTCGCCGGGCCGTTTTCCACCCTCGGTCGCACCGCCGTGGTTGAAACACTCACCGCCCCGCACACCGCTTCCTACTCCATGGCCCGAACCATCTCCGTGGCAAACGGCGACGAAGAAGTCCTCGGTACAATCGGCGCGCGCATCAGAAGCGACCTCCTGGATGTGTTGGCGCAACGCATCCGCAAAGAAGCCCCGCACGACAACCCCTCGCCGGAGCTGCGCGCCCAATCAGCCCTGTCGCTTCTCATGGGATTGTCGTTTATGAGACGCTTCGGAGATTCGGAATTTAAAAGATTCCGCACCGAAGCACTCATTAATTACTACGCGCCACTTCTCCAGTCCATTTTGGACGGAGAATAACTACGCGGCACCTACTTCTTTTCCTTCTTCGCGCGCACATCGTTGATGATGGCGGAGAAATCCAGCCCACCGTGGCCCTCATCGACGAAGGCGGCGTACTGCTCAGCGGCAATGGCGCCCAGCACCGTTGCAGTGGAGGTGTCCTCGGCCGCCTGCATCGCCAACCGCAGATCTTTCAGCATCAGTGCGGCGGCAAAGCCAGGGGCGAAATCTCTATTCGCCGGGGAGTTTTCCACCAAGCCGGGCACGGGCGCATTGACGGACAGCGCCCAGGAGTTACCGGTGGCGTTGGAAACAACGTCGAAAAACGCCTGCGGTTGCAGCCCGAGGCGCTCGCCGAGCACCATCGCCTCCGCCAAAACGATCTGGTGGACCGCAAGGATCATGTTGTTGCAGGCCTTGACTGCCTGGCCGTTGCCGTGGTCACCGCAGTGAGTGATTGACTTGCCCAGCACCTCCAAAAGCGGACGAGCTTTCGCCACATCTTCCGCCTCCCCGCCCACCATAAAAGCAAGCGTGCCAGCAGCCGCCCCGGCGATGCCGCCGGAGACTGGGGCGTCGAGAAAGCCCGAACCGGCCTGATTAACCTTCGTTGCAAGCTCACGAGCCTCAGCCACCGAAATGGTGGACAGGTCGATGTAGAGCCGCGGTTCTGGATGGGCGCTGAGGATGGCATCGAGCACCTGGGTCACCAACGCCCCGTTGGGCAGGCTGGTAAAGACGAATTCGGCACCGGCCACCGCATCTTCTGCGGTCGCAGCGATCTCAACCCCGCTCGCTGCGGCTTTGTCCTGCGCCTCTTTCACAACGTCGAAGCCGCGGACGGTGTGCCCCGCCTCAACCAAGTTCGCCGCCATGGGCCCACCCATGTTGCCCAGTCCGATAAATGCGATCTCGCTCATTGTCCTTCTTCTCCTTTCGCTTGGGTCCGTGGGCGTTAGTTCATCACCGGCATGCTGAACTCCGGGCCGGTGGATCCGGCTTCGGGCCAGCGAGTCGTCACAGTCTTCGTCTTGGTGTAGAAGCGGAAAGCATCCGGTCCGTGCTGGTTCAAGTCACCGAAGCCTGACGCCTTCCAACCGCCGAAAGTGTAGTAGGCGATCGGCACCGGGATCGGCACGTTGATGCCGACCATGCCGACGTTGACACTTGTGAAGAAGTCGCGGGCCGCGCCGCCACTTTGGGTGAAAATGGCCACGCCGTTGCCGTAGACGTGCTCGCTAGGCAGCGCGGTGGCTTCCTCCAGTGTTTGCGCCCGAACCATGCACAGCACCGGGCCGAAAATTTCCTCAGTGTAGATGCTCATTGAGGTGTCCACGTTGTCGAACAGGCTCGGGCCAACGAAGAACCCTTCCGCCAGATCGTCTCCTTCAAAGGACTGAGAGGACATATCGAGGTCGCGGCCGTCGACGAGCAGGTCCGCCCCAGCCTCAACGCCTTCACCGATGAGGCGGCGGACACGGTCGCGGGCGTCGGCGGTGACCAAAGGACCGTAGTCGGCCTCGGGGTCGAGACTGTGGCCCACCTTGAGCGAAGGGATGCGTTCAACGAGCGCGTCGCGCAGGCGATCGGCGGTTTCCTTGCCTACCGGCACCACCACGGACAGGGCCATGCAGCGCTCACCGGCTGAGCCATAGGCCGCGCCGACGAGGGTGTCGGCGGTGGCTTCAATATCGGCGTCCGGAAGAACGATGGCGTGGTTTTTTGCGCCGCCGAAGCATTGGGCGCGCTTGCCAGTGGCGGCGCAACGCTCGTAGATGTACTGCGCGATCGGGGTGGAGCCGACAAAGCCGATGGCTTTGATCGTGTCAGAATCGAGCAACGCGTCGACCGCGTCCTTGCCGCCGTGCACGACGTTGAATACTCCGGCCGGGCCACCAGCTTCAATAAACAGCTCCGCTAGGCGAACCGGGACGGAGGGGTCACGCTCCGAAGGCTTGAGCACGAAGGCGTTGCCGCAGGCCAGGGCCGGGCCTGCCTTCCACAGCGGAATCATTGCGGGAAAATTAAAAGGGGTGATGCCAGCGACCACGCCGAGCGGCTGGCGCAGGGAGAAAGTGTCAATGCCGGTGCCAACGCCGGTGGAAAATTCTCCCTTGAGCTGGTGCGGGGCACCAAGAGAGAACTCCAGGACATCAACTCCGCGCAAGATGTCGCCTTTGGCGTCGTCGAAAGTCTTGCCGTGCTCGAGCGAGAGGGTGCGCGCGAGCTCATCCATGTTGGCGTGGATGAGCTGGATCCACTCCATGATCACGCGGATGCGCTTCTGGGGGTTAAATGCGGCCCAGGCAGGTTGCGCCGCAGCAGCGGCCGCGATGACCGTGTCGACGTCCAACTTGTCGGCGAGGACCACCTCAGCTTGGGCTTGGCCGGTCGAGGGGTTGAGTACCGGCTGGGTGGATCCGGAATTACCCGCGAAACTGCTTCCGTCAACGAAGTGCTCGATGGTGCGCATGTCTTTCTCCTTGTCAGGTATGAGAAGTGAGTGTGGCAGCGTTATCGCTTGTGTACTCAGACTAGGAAGAAGCCACGATAAACAACAGGAATTCAGTAATGCAGATCACTATTTACCCCTATAGATCAGCGCTTACCTGCACGGATGAATTGACGGCTTGGGGTAAATGTTGTTCACCGCACTACAGTGTAGGCAACGTGACCCGCGTAACTTGAGGATCAGGAATCAGGAAGGGGTGGGCCGTGTCCACCGAGGCGACTGGGGTATCCGCGGCGAGCTGGGAAGCTGACGTCATCCTCAACGATGGTTCGATCGCGACGCTACGCGCGATTGAAGAAAGGGACCGTGAGGACGTCGAAAAGTTCTTCAGCCGCGTCTCCGAACACTCGAAGTACCTACGATTCTTCGGCAGTCACCCCCGGCTCACCGACGAGGATTGGGCCCGCTGGTCAAACACCGGCAGCTACGACAAAGTCACCCTCGCGATGCTGCAGCGCGGCGAGATCATTGCGGTGGCAGGTTATTATCTCGTGCCACAGCTTCTGCCCGCCCGCGTCGGCGACGTGTCCTTTTTGGTTCAAGATGACCACCACGGCAAGGGCGCCGCCAACATTTTGCTTGAACACCTCGCGGAGATAGGTCGAGAGGGAGGCGTCGAAAGGTTCGTCGCGGAAATGCTCACCCAAAACCGCACCATGGTGCAGGTTTTTCTCCGCGCTGGCTACACCGTTTCACCCGAACTTGCCGACGGCTACATCACCGTCGACTTCCTCATCGCCCCCAATGCAACCTCGCGCGAGGTCATGCACCGCCGCGAGCTGCGCGCCGAAGCCAACTCGATTCGAGGCCTTGTGACACCTCGTTCGGTGGCGCTCATCGGCGCCCCGCATGTGCCCGCGCTTATCGACGCCCACCGGGCCACCTCCCCCGCCGAGATCACCGAACCTGTCGACCTCGTCGTCGCCGAGTACGACCACGCGGAAGTACAGGCCGTGCTGCGGGCAGCGGCTCTGGCGCGCGCACGGGCCGTGGTGATCATGTCGCGCGGCACCAACCCCGGTATCGAGGCCGATGAGGCCACCGCCATCATCGCCGCCGCCCGTGATCTCGGGCTGCGGGTGCTAGGGCCAGCTTCGCTGGGCGTGCTCAACACCGCCCACGGGCTCAACACCACCCCGGCGGCAGCGGTGCGGCCCGGCACCACCGGGCTTTTCACCCAGTCCGCGGGTGTGGCGGCGCTGACGTTGTCGCACGCCATCGACCGCGGCTGCGGGCTGAGCACCTTCGTCGCCTCCGGCGCCTTCGCTGACGTGACTGCGAACGACGTCATGCAGTTTTGGTCCGACGACGACTCCACCAAGATCTGTCTGCTGTCGCTGGACAAGGCTGGCAACCCACGCAAGTTCTTCCGGATTCTGCGCCGCCTTGCCCTGCAAAAGCACGTGGTGGTCTTTTTCCCTTCGCGCGCACTTGCCGGCGGCGACCCCGTCGCCCTCGACATGGTGATTGGCAACAGCGGCGCCATGGTGGTGAACAAACGCGACACAATGTTCGACATCGCCCAAGTTTTAGCCCGCCAACCAGTTCCTCGCGGGCCCCGGGTGCGGGTGGTGTCTAACTCTGCGGGTTTGACCGACCAGATGGAGGCTGCGGCGCGCCGCTTCGGCCTTGACCCGACCTCAACGACGGTCTTCGGCCCACCCGAAGTGGAGCTGGCCCGCGAGGTCAACGCCGCACTCGAAGATGAAAACGTGGAGGCGGTGCTGTGCGCTGTCGTAGACATCGGTGCGGACTTCGCTGATTTGGTGTACAACCAGCTAGCTGCGCTCGCTGCGGAGGAGGCCGTGAGTTATTCCACACCGCTGGTCGCTTCCTTTGTTGGTTTCAACCTGCCTGATTATAGGCGTCGCGAAGGCGCAGAAACCCTCGGCCAGCTTCCTGTGGTGGAGACTTATGCCGATGCGCTCGAAGCGTTGGGGGCCATTGTGTCCAATGAGCGCCGCCGCGCACATGCCCGCCCGACCCCCGAGGATGTCATCGGGGTGGGCGACGAGGCGCGCGCCCGCAAGGTCATCTCCGATATCCTCACCGACTGCCCCGAGGGACGCTGGGCAAACGACGAAGAAACTGCGGCGATTCTTTCCGCCTACGGCATCGATAGTGTGCCGTGGGTGCCCGTAGCCTCCCTCGACGAGGCCCTCGCTGCCGGAGCCGACCTCGGTTGGGACGTCGTGCTCAAATGCCTTAATCCTCAGGTGCGCGGGCGCGCGGAGCTTCCCACCATTATCCGCAACGTCGGCAGCGAAGCCGCGATGCAACGCGCCTGGCAGACCATCTCCACGCTCGCCGGGGAACTTGGCTTAGGAGACGACCCCGCTGTGCTGAGCCCAGTAGTCCAACGCACCGTCGCCCCCGGCGCCTCATTGTCCGCCCGCGCTGTGGAAGATCCCGTGCTCGGCCCTCTGATTTCCGTTGGCATGTCCGGTTTGCCTTCCGAGCTGCTTGGCGATGTCACCTGGGGCGCTCCTCCCCTTCGCCGCCGTGACGCCGCTGCGATGCTGGCCGAGCTTCGCGCCGCCGAACTGCTCACCGGCTACCGCGGCACCACAGCTACAGACACCGAAGAATTGGAACGTATCTTGGTGCAGCTTGCGCGACTCAACGACGACTTCGCCGCCGTTGCCGAGGTAGAACTCGGCCCGCTGATCGCTACGGCCTCGCTAACCTCGGTTGTGGGTGCGCGGCTGCGGGTTGCACCGGCCGGGGATGAGCGCGACCCGCTGGCCCGGAGGTTAGCGCTGTGAGGCCTTTGCTCTACAACACCGAGGAGATGCGCCGCTACAGTCTTGGCCCCGACCACCCCATGGGCCCGGACCGGGTGCGCCTGGCTTTCGACCTCGCTGAACATTTCGGCGTGACTGACTTGTTCGACACCGTCGTGCCTTCCTCCGCCAGCACTTCTACCCTTGAGCTGGTTCACACCCCGGACTATATTGCGGCCACCCGCGCCGAGGTGCCCGCGCGCCGCTTCGGCATCGGCACCGAGGACAACCCCATCTCCCACGGTTTGTCTACCGTTGCCGCTCGCATTGCGGGCGCGACCTGCGATGCCGTCGCAAAGGTGTGGAACGGCGAGGCACCCCGCGCCGTGAACCTCGCTGGCGGGCTCCACCACGCTTTTGCCGACAGCATGTCCGGGTTTTGTATGTATAACGACGCGGCGATCGCTATCCAGTGGCTGCTGCAAAACGGCGCTTCCCGCGTTGTCTATCTTGATCTCGATGCCCACCACGGCGACGGCGTGGAGAAAATCTTCTGGTCCGACCCCCGCGTGTTGACCATCTCGGTCCACGAATCTGGACTGTATCTTTTCCCCGGCACGGGCTACGCCCACGACATCGGCGGGCCTGGGGCGCAGGGCACCGCCGTCAACATCGCTTTGCCGAAAGAAACGTCCGACGACGACTGGCTGCAGGTCCTGCACGCCCTTGTTCCCCCGCTTCTGCGTGTCTTCCGCCCGGAGTTTCTCATCTCCCAGCACGGTGCGGACCCGCACCGCAGCGACCCACTGGCGGATTTAAACATTTCGGTCAATGCAATGGCCCGCGCCTACCGTTCGGTGGCTACGTGGGCCCAGCAGTACGCCGGCGGTAAGTGGGTGGCGCTCGGTGGCGGCGGCTACCACCTCGATTCGGTCGCCCGGGCGTGGACTCAGGTGCTCGCCGCGGTCGCCGGGGTGGAATTGGAGTCTTGCGCGACGATGCCCAAGGGCTGGGCGGGTTCCCCCACGCTCGGCGACGACGACGCTTCGCCCTGCGTGGAGGAATTCGACCCCAACCGGATCATCGCCACCCGCCCTCATACGGCACTGGTGGCGACCTCACGGGCAATTTTCCCCTACTGGGGTTTGCCGGCTTACGGTTGATCTGTGATGAGGTTTAGACGAAGGCGGACACGCCCGTGACAGCGCGACCGACAATGAGCGAGTTGATGTCATAGGTGCCTTCGTAAGTAAACAGCACCTCGGCGTCAGCCATCATCTTCGACAGACCGTATTCGGTGAGAATACCGTTGCCGCCGCCGATGGCCCGCCCGGCGGCGGCGGATTCACGCGCCAACCTAGTCGTCGTCGCCTTCGCCAGCGCGGCATAGGGCATCTCCAGTTTTCCTTCCTCCTGTAATTGCGCCACCTGCGCCATCATGGACAGCGATGCGTTGGCGTTGCCGAGGATGCGCACTAGCTGCTCCTGGATCAGTTGGAATTTCGCAATTGGGCGGCCGAACTGCTGGCGGGTGACTGCGTACTCGCGCGCCTTGTCAAAAATGCCAAGCTGCAAGCCCGCACCCTGCCAGCCGACCCACGCCCGAGAGGAACAGAGGAAGTCGTTGACGTTGGCGAAGGACTGCGCGCCCGGAATCGCGTTGCTGTGGGGTATGAGGACATTGTCGAAGCGAATGTCTGCATTTTGCATGATACGCAGACCCATTTTGCGCGAGATTTTTGCTGTGGTTACGCCCTCGCGGTCGAGCTCCACGATGAAGGCGCGGATCTGCTTGTCGGAGGTGTCACGGGCGAAGGTGATAGCGAAATCAGCGAAGGTGCCCGCGCCGATCCAGCGTTTCTCGCCGTTGATGACCCAGCCTTTGTCGGTGCGCTCGGCCGTGGTGGCCAAACCACCAGCGATGTCGGAGCCATGTTCGGGTTCGGTCAACGCGAAGCACCCGACTTTGTGGAACTGCCGCAACCCCGGCAGCCACTTTTGCTTCTGTTCCTCAGAGCCCAACTTGTCAATCACGCCGACGATGAGCTCGTTGTGAATACCCACAAGGGCCGAGAGGGAGACATCAGCCCGGGTCACTTCGGCGTAGACCAAACCGCGAAACAGCCGGGAGGAATCGCTCAGCTCGATTTCGCCGAGTCCCTTTTCCGCCATCTTGGGCAAAAGGTCGAAAGGCAGCTCCTCTCTATCCCAGTATTCGCCGACAGCAGGGGCGATCTCGGTTTGGAGGAATTCATGGATCTCTTGGAGTTTTTTCTGCTCGTTGTCGTTGAGGCGGTCCGCGACTGCGAGTAGGTCGGTGTGCGGGTAGGCGATGTCGGACAGGTGGGGGGAGTCAAGGATGGGGGGCATTGCCTCTCCTTCGAAAAAGACTGTACGGTTTTAGGAAATACTGTACTCAGAAATGTTAGGTGTGTCTCGTTTTTTCGTCGCCCTGCATTGAAAGTGCCTCCCTTGACCGCCTATAGCCGGAGCCGACCGTGACCCAGCCGCTCACTCCCCGCCAGCGTGAATTGTTCAATTCTTTGCTTCGCGATTTCCTCGCCGAAGGCTTTAAATCCTTCACCATCGACGCCGCCGCGAAGCGATATCGGTGCTCCAAATCGACCATCTACGCCCTCGGGGAAACGCGCGACGCAATTCTCCGGCGCGTTCTCGTGAGCTTCTTTCGCGAAATTGCGCGGCGCACCACCCCTCCGGCACACACAAAAACGGGATCAGCCACCCACGCCCTGGAGTCTTACTTCGAGGCCATCACGGCAGCTTTGCGGCCCGCCAGCCCTGATTTTATGCGCGATTTGACCGCGGAGACTGTCGCCCAAGAGGTCTTTAGTATCAACACCAAAGCCGCCACAGAGATAATTCACACGATCTTGGTTCGCGGCGTGGACTCGGGCGAGTTTCGCGTCAGCGACGCGCAGTTTCTCTCCCTTTTTATCTACCGCGCCATGAATGACATCCAGCGGGGAACATATAGTGAGACGATCTCTACCGCCGACGCCTACCGGGAGCTTGGAAGGCTGATCCTGCGGGGGGTGACACGCAACTAAGGCGCTTCAAACCTTCCTCCCCAAAAATTTTTTCCTTTAACCGTAGTTATTGCTTCGAATTCGAACTACAGTCGAGTGGAACGCGCGCCTGATCACATGGCTCGTGTAGACCGCCCCAATGCCAGAAGGAGCGTTTTTCCGCACTATGACTTCGCCAACACAACAATTCAAAGCGGCCCGCGACAAGCTCGTCTCGTTCCAAACCGATTACGACGCCGCCCGCGAAAACTTTGAGTGGCCCATCTTCGAGCACTTCAACTTCGCCCTCGACTGGTTCGATTACCTCGGCTCCGATCCCACTTCCCGGGACCGCGAAGCTCTAGTAATCAGCGAGACCGACGGTACAACCACGCGACGCACCTTCGCAGAGCTCTCTGCGCGTTCTTCCCAATTGGCCACCTGGTTGGTTGACCAAGGCCTCAAGCGCGGCGACCGCGTCATGCTCATGCTCAACAACCAGGTCGAACTGTGGGAGTCGATGCTCGCCTGCATCAAAGGCGGATTTGTGCTCAACCCGGCAACCACGATGCTGGGAGCGGTGGACCTAGAAGACCGCACCACCCGAGCAAATATTTCTTGGGTGATTGTTAATGACGAGGATGCCGAGAAGCTGCGCGAGGTACCCGGTGATTTCACTGTGATCCAGGTGGGCAGCGACATTGCCGCCCAAGATGCACACCCCACCTTGTTCTACGCGGACTCCTTCAAAGGTCCCGCCGCCTTCGAGCCGACGCAAAAGACCCGCGCTGATGAGCCGCTGCTGCTTTATTTCACCTCGGGCACCACTTCGAAGGCCAAGCTCGTAGAGCACACCCACACGTCCTACCCGGTAGGGCATCTGACCACTATGTACTGGATTGGATTAGAGCCAGGCGACGTGCATCTCAACGTCGCCGCACCAGGCTGGGCCAAGCACGCATGGTCGAACTTTTTCGCGCCGTGGATCGCGGGGGCGACGGTCTTTCTTTATAACTACTCACGCTTCGACGCCCCAGCGCTGATGGACACCATGGAAGCGGAGGGCGTAACCAGCTTCTGCGCACCGCCGACCGTGTGGCGCATGCTGATCCAAGCTGACCTCACCCGGATGAAAAATCCCCCGAAGAAGCTTGTTGCTGCTGGCGAACCGCTCAACCCCGAGCTCATCTCCACCATTGAAAGGGCTTGGCAGACCTCCGTGCGCGACGGATTCGGCCAGACCGAGACTACTTTGCAGATCGCCAACACCCCCGGGCAGCGGGTCAAACCCGGCTCGATGGGCCGGCCGCTGCCGGGCTGGGAAGTCGCGTTGATTGACCCGGCCACCGACGAAATCGGTGACTCGGGTGAGATCTGCCTCAAGCTGGATCCACGCCCCGTTGGCTTGACCCCAGGCTATTTCGGCGACGAGGAGAAAAACGCCGAGGTGTTTCGCAACGGTTACTACCACACGGGGGATACCGCCGAGCGAGACGAGGACGGCTACATCTTCTACATCGGCCGCGCCGACGATGTGTTTAAGGCTTCCGACTACCGTTTGTCTCCCTTCGAGTTGGAATCCGTGGTCATCGAGCACCCGGCCGTGACTGAGGTAGCGGTTGTGCCCTCCCCCGACCCAATTCGCCTGGCAGTGCCGAAGGCCTACGTCGCGCTTGCTCCTGGCTATGAGCCGACCGCCGAGGTCGCAGAGTCGATTCTGAAGCATTGCCGCGAGAACCTGGCCCCCTACAAGCGCATCCGGCGCCTCGAGTTTTATGAGCTGCCGAAGACGATCTCGGGCAAAATCCGCCGCGTCGAGCTGCGCAAGCGCGAAAATGAAATCCACTCGGCCGACGGTGGGCAAACCACGGCCTCCACCGAGTTTGCCGACACCGATTTCCCCAGCCTGAAGGGGTCGGGCGAATAAGATTTAGTTCATGCCTAAAACTCCCCCTCGGATCGACAGCCTGGCAGAGGCCCACCGCCAGTGGGCCACTCACTACTCCGAAAAGGCAGCCCGAGGGCTGAGCACCGTGTCGTCCCTCGCCCGTGCAGCACACCTCCTGCGCGCTGGCGCCGAGGATGCGCTTTCGCCCTTCCGCATCACCTTCAACCAGTTCGAGCTGTTGACCTTATTGGCGTGGACTCGTTCGGGTGGTCTGCCCATGTCAAAGATCAGCTCGCGTCTGCATGTGCCGCCCGCCTCGCTTACCCACACCGTTCACCGTCTGGAAAAGGAAGGGCTTGTCGCGCGGACGCCTTCGAAACACGACCGCCGCTCCACGTTGGTTTCCATCACCGATCAGGGCATCGCCTTAGCTGCTTCGGCCGGGCCAGTGCTGAGCCGGTACTTCGAAGAAATCGACCTGACGGAGCAGCAGCACCGTCAGGTCGTGGATACGACGGCCGCGCTGCGGCGCGCCGCCGGGGAGTTCGTGGAAGAGCCTTAGGAGTGGGTGAAGTTGGCGTCACGTTTGTCCACAAACGCCGCCATCCCCTCCTTTTGATCGTGGGAGGCGAAGATCGAGTGGAAGGTGCGGCGCTCGAACAGCAGACCCTGCGAGAGTGTGGACTCACCAACCGCGTTGATCTGCTCTTTGATCATGGTTGTGGCCACCGCAGATTTTGCGGCGATAGTCTCGGCTGTGTCGAGGGCCGTGTCCAAAAGCTCTGCTGCTGGCACAACGCGGGCGACAAGACCTGAGCGTTCGGCTTCTGCGGCGTCCATCATCCGGCCCGTAAGGCACATTTCCATGGCCTTTGCCTTGCCGACGGCGCGGGTTAGCCGCTGCGAGCCACCCATCCCCGGGGTGACGCCAAGATTAACCTCGGGCTGGCCGAACTTCGCACCGTCGCCAGCAATAATAAAGTCGCACATCATGGCGAGCTCACAGCCGCCTCCCAAGGCGTAGCCGTTGACGGCGGCGATGATCGGAGTGCGGGCGTAAGTCAGCTCATCCCATCCTGCGAACCAGTCGGAGGTGTACATCTCCGTGGCTCCCTTCGAGGACATTTCTTTGATGTCGGCGCCGGCCGCGAAGGCCTTCTCAGAGCCCGTGATGACGATTGCGCCGATGCCCTCGTCGCGGTCAAATTCGCTCACAGCGGAGGTGACTTGTTCCATGGTTTCTTTGTTCAGCGCGTTGAGCGCTTTCGGACGGTTCAAGGTGATCAGGCCGACGCGGCCACGGGTTTCGATGACAATGTTGTCAGTGCTCATGGTGGTTGCTCCTAAGAGGTTGTAAATGACGGCGGGGTTTGGCCTTCGATCGGTTCAAACATCGCAGAAACGGTGTCGGCGGGAACGTTTTCGAGACAGTCATGTTCCCACGCCGGCGAGCGGTCCTTGTCAATGATTTGCGCGCGCACACCTTCGACGAAATCCGGGAAGCGCTGCAGGTTCAGCGAAACCCAAAACTCCTGGTTCAGCGCTTCAGCCAGGTCGCGGCCCTCGTTGCGATTGAGTGCTTCTTCCGTAACTTTGATGCTGTGTGGGGAGTTGCGGCGCATGGCTTTTGCGGCTTTTTCGGCCCATTCGCCGTTCGCTTCATCGAGTCGGCGCAGGGTTTCTTCCGCGGTATCGGCGGCGTAGACCTCGACCATTTCGGCGCGGTCGGCTCCGAAACCTTGGCCTGGGTCCCCGGCAAAAGTGTGGATCTGCTCTGGGTCGCCGCTGTGGGCAAGCTTGTCGACGAGTCCTTCTAGTTGGTCTTGCGGCACATAGAAGTCAGCGAAGCCGGTGTCTATTGCTTCGGCTGCCCCGACGTGCAGGGATGTGTAGGCAAGGTGGCGTCCAAGGCGGTCAGGGGATGCCGCCAAAAGGTGGGATCCCCCGGCGTCCGGGGCGAAACCGATGCCGGTTTCTGGCATTCCGATGCGCGAATCGTCGGTGACGACGCGGTGCGAGGCGTGCGCTGAGACTCCGATGCCGCCGCCGAGGACGATGCCGGTCATCAAGGCTACGTAGGGCTTTGGGTAGGTGGAGATGAGGTGATTGAGCTCGTATTCTTCGCGCCAGAACACCGCGCCTTCGTTTCCGCCTTCGCGGGCGTCGCGGTAGAGGGAAGCGATGTCGCCTCCGGCGCACAGGGCCCTTTCCCCCGCTCCTCGCAGGATGACGAGCTGCACTGCATCATCAAAAGCCCACTTTTCCAGCACTCGGCGCATCTCACGCACCATCTCGAGGTCGAGCGCGTTGAGGGCTTGCGGGCGGTTGAGAGTGATGATCCCGGCTTTGTCGCGGATCTCGCTTAAAACAGTGGAAGTGGTGTTGGTCATGGTGCTTTATGTCTCCATCAGTAGTGCTTCGCCCTGGCCGCCGCCGCCGCAGAGGGCGACTCCGGCGGTGGTCGCATGGCCCGCGGCGATCTGGTGTGCGGCGTGGACAACGAGCCGTGCCCCCGAAGCCCCAATCGGATGCCCCATGGCGATGGCCCCGCCGTGCGGGTTGACCACATCCTCGGACACCCCCAGTTGGCGCATCGAGTGGGCGACGACTGCACCGAAAGCTTCGTTGATCTCGATGAGGTCTAGCTTGTGGGCGTCCCAACCCTGGCGCTTGAGCGCTGCCTCCAAGGCGTTGGCGGGCTGGGCCTGCAAGGAGGCGTCCGGGCCTGCCACCTGTCCGACGGCGCGCAGGGTCGCTAGCACTGTCCAGCCCTGTTGTGCGGCGTGCTGGCGGGTAGTGACAACGACGGCGGCTGCGCCGTCCGTAATTGGCGAGGAGTTACCTGCGGTGATGGTTCCGTCGCTGCTAAACGCCGGTCGCAGGTTTGCCAGGGATTCTTCCGTGACACCTTCGCGGATGCCCTCATCGGTCTCGACGGTGACCTCGCCGCGGCGGCTGCGTACCGTGACCGGGGAGATCTCGCGGGCGAGCGTGCCGTCGTGGGTGGCGGCGAGAGCGCGTTGGTGCGACAAGGCAGCAACGTGGTCTTGTTCCTCGCGGGTGGTCGGGTAGTCACTGTCGTGCTGTTCAGTCAGCACGCCCATCGAAATGCCCTGCTGCGCTTCGCGCAGCCCGTCGTACTCCATGTGGTCGAGGGCTTCAAAGCCGCCGAATTTCACTCCGGAACGGGTTTTGGGTAACAGGTGCGGAGCGTTGGTCATGGACTCCATGCCTCCCGCCACAACTACTGTGGCTTCCCCGGAGCGGACAAGGCGCGCGGCGTCAATGACGGCGGTGAGCCCTGAGAGGCACACTTTGTTGACCGTCGAAGTATGTGCGCTCCGCGCAATCCCCGCCCCCAGGGCGGCTTGCTTGGCGGGGTTTTGTCCGACCCCGGCCTGCAGGACCTGCCCCATAATGACCGCTTCCACCTCATCGGCTGGCACCCCGCCTTGGGTTAGAGCTGCCCGTATTGCGTGGCTGCCCAGTTCCGTGGCCTGCAGAGTGGCAAAGGCCCCAAGGAGCTTGCCAAATGGGGTGCGGGCCGCACCCACAATCACGACATCGTCGTTTGTGTTGCTCGTCATCGAGTTTCCACCCTTCAAAACGGTACGTATTTCCCTGCAATCGTACCGTCGTGGCGTGACGCGCGCCACTTCCTTTACCTAAGTGCTGAGGAACTCCTCCCACCGCGGCCATTCTGCCTCCACTTGGCGCGCGCCCGCCGCCCAATTCTCCTGCAGCTTGGACACATTGCGCTCCGTCGAGGAAACCTGCATATCCGTCGGGAAGAACAACTGCGCCCGACCTTGCCGCTCCAACTCCAACAGCCGCTGCTTCGAGGCGTTGTACCGGGCCGGCCGAGCAATCAAAGCGTCCGCCACCGCTGGGGTCTTCCGCAATATCCTTTTCACCACCCCGGGACGAGCAACCTCAGGGCGAACATAGTCGCGAGGTTTGGTGCCCACGAACAAAAACTTCTCCCAGCCCGCTGCCTCCGCCTGCTCAATAGCAATACCCCCGCTGGTTCCTAAGGCACCATCGACATAAGGGATGTCGTCGATAAGCCTCATCGGCATGATGAGCGGCAACGTCGACGATGCCCGAACGAAAGAGTAGATGTCTTCAGGCTGACGGATATCGCTTCGGGTGAAGTACACGGACTCTCCGGTATCAGCGCGCGTGGCGGCAATGTTCATCGCAGCCGGGTTAGCACTAAAGGCCTCGTAATCGAAGGGAAGGTCCTTTTCGGCGGCACGCTCGTAGATGAACTCAGCATTGAAGTAACCGTTGCCCCGCAGCAGAGAGGACACCCCGCCGAAACTGGGATTGTTCGCGAATTCAACGAAGCTCTCGCGGGCGCGCCACGCATCACCCGACAAAAAATTCACCGTGTGGCTAGCACCAGCCGAGACACCTCCAACCCACCCGAAACGAACGTCCTTTTCGATGAGCTTGACCACGGCGGGGGCGGTGTAAGAGTTGCGCATTCCCCCGCCTTCGAAGATCAGCGCTGTGTTCTCGGCATCGATCATGACCACAGGGTACCGCCGCGAGGCAGGAAAGGTCAGCTCAAAAGGGAAGCTCGGGCACAGCCTTTTGCGCAACCACCGCGAAGTCTTCGGGGTCAAGCACCCCGGCACCTGCCGGTAACACACCAATCAAAGGCACGCCGGTAACCACCGGCAACTCCTCGAGGTTAAGCGTGGTGGCCAGGTCCGACTCGGCCTCGAGCGCCCCACCGATGAGACCCGCAACAACTACTCCACTCCGGCGCGCAGCTTCCACCGTCAGCGTGGCGAGGTTGAGAGAGCCTAAACCGAGCGAAGTCACCACGAGCGCTGGTGCGCCGAGGAAGTGGGCAACCTCAGCGAAGGTGTAATCATCACCGATGCGCACGGCAAGACCGCCAGCTCCCTCGACAAGGACCACTCGATCGGGCCGCTCGTAGCCTTGGATCCAGTCCCGTAGCTGCGCCAGGCAAGGCGTCGGTTGCCCGGCGCGCCGCGCCGCCAGGTTGGGCGCCAGCGGCTCCGGGTAACTCCACCCAGTTACCGCCTCCACCCCGGTGAGGCGGTGCACCGTTTCAGCGTCACCACCGCCTTGAGCAGCCCCCGTCTGCACGGGTTTGAGCAACACCACATCGCGACCCGTGCGGGCCAAACGCGAAGCCACGGCTGCGGTCGCTATCGTTTTTCCCACATCCGTTCCGGTTCCGGTTACCGCCACAATCATCGCGCCGCAACCTCCGCGGCCGCCCCCAGGGCGCGACAAATTCTGGCGACTTCCTCCTCGCCGCAGATATAGGGCGGCATGGTGTAGAGCAGCCGCCCGAAGGGCCGGATCCACACCCCGTGGCCCATTGCGGCCTCAGTCGCCTCACGCAGCGGCGCGTCTTCGCGCATCTCGACGACCCCGATCGCCCCCTTAACGCGAACGTCTGCAACGCCAGGCTGATTAATCAGCGGCGCTAAACCCTCCTTGAGCCCTCGTTCAATGGTGCGAACTTGACCGCGCCATGAACCCGCCGCGATCATCGCCGTGGACTCGGCGGCTACCGCGCAGGCCAGCGGGTTAGCCATAAACGTCGGCCCGTGCAGCAAAGCGCTTGGTTGCATCGTGTGCGCCACCTTCCTCGTCGCCAACGTCGCAGCTAGAGTCATAAACCCGCCGGTGAGAGCCTTGCCGACGCACATGATGTCAGGAACCACCCCGTTGTCGAGAGTGGCAAAAAGGTGCCCAGTGCGCCCGAAACCGGTAGCAATCTCATCGGCGATCAAGACGATGCCGTGACTGTCGCAAATCTTTCGCAGCCCCCGCAGCAGTGACGGGTCGTGGAAACGCATACCGCCCGCGCCCTGCACGAGGGGCTCCACGATGATCGCAGCGACGTCCTTTCCGACGAGGCTGTCGATGAGCTCCAGGTAGTCCTCGGCTGGCGCACCGGGCAGCGGGGAGCCGGAGCAAAGACCTGCTGTGCAAGCACTGCCGACCACAGCGCGTGCATGCCGCCTTGCGGGTCGCACACGCTCATCGCCGCAAAGGTGTCGCCGTGGTAGCCGCCGCGCCAAGTCAAAAACTTGGTTCGCTCGGGGGGCGTTGATTCCGCGGGCGTACTGCAGGGCCATCTTCATAGCCACTTCCACCGACACCGAACCCGAGTCGGAATAAAACACGTGCGTAAATTCTCCGCCGGTCAGGTCGAGGAGGTTGCGGGTGAGCTCAGCGGCAGGTCGGTGTGTGAGCCCGCCGAACATCACGTGGCTAAACCTTTCGATTTGGTTTTTGGCCGCGCGCACGAGGCGGGGGTGGCCGTGGCCGTGGACGGCGGACCACCACGACGACATGGCGTCGATAAGCGTGCGGCCATCCTCAAGCTCGATGAAAGCACCGTTGGTGGCGCGCACGGGGTAGTTGAACTGTCCGGGCTCGGCGTAGGGGTGCCAGATATGCTGCGCGTCAATCTCGGCTATTTCTTGAACACCGTTCAATGCTGTCACGGACACGACGCTAGCACGCACTCAACGCAACCCAACACACAGCCTTGAAACAACCACGCGCTCCCCACACCCTAACCGCCAGGCTGCCCCTTCACCCGCGCCGCCGTCTTATCCAGCCAACGCTGGACCTGAATACGAAACTTCACCGCCTCCATCGACTTCGGCGGCGCCTGGATCAAAACATCAGAACCATATCCCAACTGCAGCTCCTTGGCGCGCAAAACCTCAGCATCGACCTTCACGCCAACAAGGAGCACCACGTTCATCAACCAAACAAGCAAAAGCACAGTCAGCACGGTGCCAAAGGCCCCGTAGGCGGAGCGCACCCCCACCAGAGAGGTATACAAACCAAAACCCAGCCAAATCACCGCACTGAGCAAAAAGGACAACAAAGCCCCAACAGTAAAAACACGGAAGCGTCCACGGCGCACATTCGGGGCGACATAAAAAAGCATCGAGACTAACCCAAGAGAAACCACAGCGATAAAGGGCATCTGCAACCAGCTCCACACTGGAAGAAAAATGGAGGTCATATACTCCAGCTCCTCCACCACACCGAGTGGTTCTGCGACCGGCCCAAGCACCTTGACTATCAACGACTCCCTCATCAAGCTCGCCACAATGATCACCAACGCGCCGGCTTCCAACACGACCGTAGCCAGACCCATAGTCAGCCACGTCAGCAAGAAATTGCGGCCCTCCACGCGCCCGTAAATCACGTTGGCGTTGCGCGAAAAGGAGCGCATATACGCGGAGGCAGACAAAAGCGACAGCAACCCGGAGACAATCAAAGCCACCTTATTTTCCGAGGGAGTGCCCACGATGGTGTCGGCAACAGCGAGCGCCTGCATCTGGAACTGGCTGGGAATGTAGCGCTCGACCAATTCAGCAAAAAGCAGCGGGATCTCACGATCATCAGCGGGCAACAACAAAAGCAAGAAAGAGTACGTGGCCACCATCGCCGGAGCAAGCGAGAGCAGCGTGTAGTAGGTAAGGCTTGCGGCACGGTCGACCATTGCATCAACCGAAAAGTCAGCAACGAGCCGCTTGAGCACCAACACCCACCCGGCGCGCGTCAACCGATTACCGGGCGTGGTCAAAGGATGCGGCCGCACCCCAGGTGGTGCGACAACCTCAACGCGGCCCACACCGTACGGCAAAACCATCTCCGCGCGATGCGCGACAACCTCGGGGTTTTCCATGCCATTTACCGTAGTCGGGGGCTTGCACACCGCGTTAAGCTACCAACATGGGATTTCTAGATCGGATGCGCGCTTTCCTCACCGGGAATGCCTCCGCCCCTCTCATCGACTATCCACAGTCGTGGCGAGAAGTCGGCGTCGACAAGCTCAACGTGCACACCGCCAACCTCTCCCCCGATAGCAATGAAATGCTCGTGATTATCACGACCTCAACTATCGATCCACTGCGCCTAATCGAATCCCCTGTGCGCCTGACCAGCCCAGGCGAACGCGATGTCACCTTCGTGCCCGTCGAAACACCTGCCGCTCCCGCCCTCGATCCGAACCTTGGGTGGATCATCCCCGTCACCGCGGACACGGCAGCGGAGCTGGCTGCGCTTCCGCCAGGACCCGGCGCACACGAACTGCTCTCGCTCCACCTCGGGATCGTGGTGGAATAACCTTGCGCATTGTCGACTCCTTGGTCGCGGCCAAACCGGTGAGCTGGCGCCGCGGGGAAACCAGTAACTACCTCAACCCGGACATCGTCGCGAAGGTACACGAGGCCGCCGCACGCTTTTCCCGCTTCGAGCCTTGGGTGGCAAAGACCTACGGCGGACATGGCGTCATCGAATCAGCCCTCCAGCGCGCGCTTGTCAACGACCGCGACGTGTGGCTCAAGCGCGACGACGCCCTTCCCATTTCGGGTTCCATCAAGGCACGCGGCGGCATCCATGAAGTTTTTCGCCTGTCCGAGCAATACCCGGTAGACAAACCGCCGCTGGTGGTGTGTTCCACCGGAAACCTCGGCCTGTCCATCGGCACGGTCGGCCCCGCCCTCGGCTTCGACACAGAGGTCCACATGTCGGCTGATGCGAAGCAGTGGAAGAAGAACCGCTTAGTTGACAAAGGGGCGCAAGTAGTCGAACACGACGCACAGTTTTCCGATGTCATCGCGGCGGCGCGCGACGCAGCCACGCAGGCCGGCGCCTTTTTCATCGACGACGAGGACTCCCTCGGCCTGCTCGCCGGCTACGCCGTGGCTGGCGAGCGCCTCAAAGCGCAGTTCGACGCGTTGGGAATGAAGTTTTCCGCCACCAATCCCTTGCACATTTATCTGCCTTGCGGGGTCGGCGGCGGGCCTGGCGGAGTCACCTTCGGCGTGAAGATGGTCTACGGCGACGCAGTGCGCTGCCACGTGGTGGAGCCGGTGACCTGCCCAGCGATGACGCTCGGCCAAATCACCGGCCGCGGCTGTGAAATCTCTTGCGCGGATATTGGTTTATCAGGAGTGACCATCGCCGACGGGCTCGCGGTGCAGCGGCCCTCTCCCCTGGTCAGCCGCGAGGTGGCGCATTTGTTTTCCGGTTTCCACACGGTGACAGATACGGAGGCACTAAGAGCTACCGCCCAGCTCGAAGAAGCAACTGGAGTGCTAGTCGAGCCTTCCGCCGCCGTAGCTACTCTCGTCGCTTCACGCGCCGAAGAAAAAGGCACCCACCTAGCTTGGCTAACAGGAGGCTCATTGATCCCGGAAGAAGACCGCACGCTTTTGCGCAGGGAGGCGAAACTGTCCGGGTTGGGAGCTTAAGGAGTTACCATGCCGCCGTGCGGCACTAAACTTTTAAGTATGCCTACCATCAACGAACTATTGGCCGATGAGTCGATCGATCTCGCCGCCACTGCCGACTCCTGGGAAGATGCAATCCGGCAAGCCGGTCGCCTCCTTAGCGCCACCGGAAACGTCGACCCTTCCTACACGGAGGCCATGGTGGAGTCCGTCAAGAACAACGGACCCTACATAGTTGTCGCCCCTGGGTTCGCTTTCGCTCACGCCCGCCCCTCCTCCGCAGTGCGGAAAACTACTGTTTCTTGGTTACACCTCACCGAAGCTGTCGAGTTCGGGCACCCCAAAAACGACCCCGTCCGAATCGTCGTCGCGCTGGCAGCGCTGGATTCGACAAGCCACCAACAGGCAATGGCCGACATTGCCACCGTTTTAAGCAAGCGCCGCGAGGAGCTGGACGCGGCTTTGACCCCCGCGCAGCTACGTCAAGTTCTTGGCGGCACCGCACCCACCCCAGCCACCACGGACACAGACACAGACACAGCCTCTTACTCCACGGAGCCTAAGAACAAGATTTTAACTGTCTGCGGAAACGGGCTCGGCACTTCACTATTTCTCAAAAACACCCTCGAAGACGTCCTCGGCACATGGGGGTGGGCGCCGTTTATCAATGTGGAGGCGACGGACACAATTTCGGCAAAAGGCAAAGCCAAGGAGGCCGACGTCATCCTCACCTCCGGCGAAATCGCCCGCACCTTGGGTGATCTCGGTGTGCCGGTTTATATCATCGAGGACTTCACATCAACCGGCGAGGTTGACTCCGCCCTCCGCGAACTCTACGACATCTAGGACATCCAGGACATCCACGGCATCTAGGACACCACTATGGACACACTTCTTTCCATCCCGCAGTTCCTCGTCAACGAGGTTCTCGCTGTTCCCGCCTTCCTCATCGGCATCATCACGGCGGTCGGCCTGATCGCTTTGCGAAAACCGGCAGGTCAAGTCGTCGGCAGCGCCATCAAAGCAACGCTCGGCTTCTTGCTCATCGGGGCGGGCGCCACCCTCGTCGTCGCCTCATTGGAACCGCTCGGAGAAATGATCCAGGGCGCAACTGGCGCGCAGGGAGTGATCCCAACGAATGAAGCGATCGCCGGCATCGCTCAGGCACAATACGGCGCGCAAGTTGCGTGGCTGATGATCCTCGGGTTTGCAGTCTCCCTCATCCTCGCCCGCTTCACGCCACTGCGCTACGTTTTTCTCACCGGCCACCACGTCTTATTCATGGCCACAATGCTCACCATCATTTTGGCCTCGGCAGGCTACAACGCATGGGTCGTCGTACTTCTCGGAGCCGCTCTACTCGGTGTCCTCATGGTGTCACTGCCGGCCATCGCTCACCCCTGGACCCGCAGGATCACCGGGAATGACTCGATTGCCATTGGTCACTTCGGCACCGCCGGGTACGTCGCCGCGGGTGCCGTCGGCAAAGCCGTCGGCGGCAAGGGGGATAAAATGTCTGACTCCACGGAGGACCTTCGTCTGCCCGAGGGGTTGCGGTTTCTGCGTGACTCGATGGTCTCCACAGCGCTTTCGATGGTTATCATGTACGTCGCTGTCGCCGCGCTCCTCCACATCCGAGTGGGCAGCGAAGCCGCGTTCGCCGCTTTCCCCGACGGTGCCGCAAATATCGGCAACTACTACATGCAGGCCGTCACCCAGGGTTTGCAGTTCGGTGTCGCGGTCGCGGTGATCCTTTTCGGTGTCCGCACGATCCTCGGTGAGCTGATTCCCGCTTTCCAAGGCATCGCCAACAAGGTCGTCCCAGGCGCTATCCCGGCGCTTGATGCCCCAATCGTTTTCCCCTACGCACAAAACGCCGTCCTCCTCGGTTTCATCTCCTCCTTCGTCGGCGGGTTGGTGGGACTGGCTGTGCTGGCGGCGTGGCTCAACCCAGCATTTGGGATCGCTTTGATTCTGCCCGGCCTCGTCCCTCACTTCTTCACGGGCGGTGCCGCTGGTGTGTACGGCAACGCCACCGGCGGCCGTCGCGGCGCCGTCCTCGGCGGGTTCACCAACGGTGTGCTCATCACGTTCTTGCCGGCGTTTCTCCTGCAAGCACTCGGAAGCTTCGGGGCGCAGAACACAACCTTTGGCGACGCCGACTTCGGCTGGTTCGGCATCCTTGTGGGCCTTGCGGCCCGCGTGGGCAACGTCGGCGGACTCGCGCTGCTTGTGCTGATCGGCGCTGCGGTCTTCGCCCTCGGCTTGTGGTCGCAAAAGAAGCTGGTCGACTCCGACTGGGATCCCACCCCACACCGGCCCTTCCCCGCCAGCGCTGCAGCGGTAACGAGCTTTGCACCGACCGCAGCAGACGCAACAGCTTCCCAGTCGAGGCAACGCCGCTACCCGAAGATCGCTCCGCCGGCGGGAGCCCCGGTTCCACCGCCCGCCCCCGCAGCGAACTAACCTCGCCCCAGCGTCTCTCCGACTCGCTTACCTGAGTGGATACATCCGCCCAGGAAGGTACCTTCCAGCGCGTTTTTGCCGTGCATTCCGCCGCCGCCGAAGCCGGCGGCTTCCCCGCAGGCGTAGAGCCCTTCGAAAACGGACCCATCGGCGGTTAAGGCACGGCCGGCAAGGTCGGTTTCGATCCCGCCGAGTGTTTTCCGCGTCAAAATGTGCAGCCGTACTGCGATCAGCGGGCCTTTCGTTTCGTCGAGGAGGCGGTGCGGCGGGTGGACGCGCACGATTTTGTCACCCAAGAAGTTTCGCGCCATGCGGATGTAATTGACTTGGATGTCTTTGGAAAAGGGGTTCATCATCTGGGCGTCGCGGTCGATAATTTGGCGGCGGACCAGTTCGGCGTCCAGTGTGACCTCGCCAAGCGCGTTCATGCCCTCGATCAGTTCGTCGAGGGTGGACGCCGTGACCCAGTCGACACCGTTGTTTTGGAAAGCTTTGATGGGCGCTGCAGTTCCCGGACCGAGTTTCCCGGCGAGCTTTTTGAGGGACTTGTCAGTCAAATCCGGGTTTTGCTCCGAGCCGGAGAAGATGAACTCTTTGTCGGCGATGGCCTGGTTGAGGATGAACCAGGAGTAACCGTAGCCGGTGCGCCCGATATGTGACAGGGCTGCGAGGTTGTCGGAACCTGGAAATAGGTGCGCAGGCAGGCGCTTTCCGCTCGCGTCGAGCCATAAGGCGCTCGGGCCGGGAATGATGCGGATACCGTGGCCCGGCCAAATCGGGTCCCAGTTAATCATTCCTTCCGGGTAGTGCCACATGCGGTCGGTGTTGACCAGGCGGGCGCCCGCTTCGGACGCAATGTCGATGCCGCGGCCGTCAACGTAGGCTGGCACGCCAGTGACCATGTTGTCCGGGCAGGGACCCCACCGATCCTCCGGCCAGCTACGGCGCACCTTCTCAAGGTTGCCGCCGATGCCGCCGGTTGCGATGACGATAGCTGCGCCGCGCAGCTCGAACGCGGCGAGCTCATCGCTTGACGACGCCTCCGCGCGCGCCCCAGTATCCTCAACAAGCTGCACACCACGTACTCCTACTGCCGCGCCATTTTCGACGATGATGTCGTCGACACGGTGCCGGAAGCGAAATTCGACGCGGCCTTCGGCCTCGAATGCACGAAGCGGATCCGCGAAGACTCGCACCACTTCCGGGCCGGTGCCCCAGGTGACGTGGAAGCGCGGCACGGAATTGCCGTGGCCGGAGGCGTCACCGGAGCCACGCTCAGCCCAACCGATGGTTGGTAGTACACGCAGACCCAAACCTTTGAGGTAATCACGCATTTCATGGGTTGCAAAGCGCACAAATTCACGCCCCCACCGACGCGGCCAGTTGTCGTGCTCCTCATCGTCGTAGTCAGCGGAGTTCAGCCAATCCACCCACGCTAGCTCCTCGCTATCTTTAACCTTCATCAAGGACTGTTCGGGGGAATCCACCAGAAAAAGCCCGCCGAGCGACCAAAAGGCCTGTCCCCCAAGATTTGCTTTGCTCTCCTGCTCAACAAAAACAACTTTTCGTCCCGCTCGTGCCGCTTCGTAGCCAGCCACCATCCCGGACAAACCGGACCCAACCACGATGACGTCCGCTTGGCCTCCCGCACGCATTGTTTCTTTCATACACGAAAATGCTACCGCAGCACGAGTAAAAGGTTGGGCGAACCCGATTTGAGTTAGTCAGCGCTTAGCGCTGTCGGGTTGTAACCTATACCGAAGGCCCGCCGGAAACCTGAGGGCGGTCCTTAAACATGCACCCAAACAATGTTTTCCAGGAAGGGCCCGAAGTGAGGATTGCTGTTCTCGGCGGAGATGGATTTTGCGGTTGGCCGGCGTCTCTGCACCTCTCCGACCTCGGCCACGATGTTGCTATCGTGGACAACTTGTCGCGCCGACGCATCGACGAGGAGCTTGGAGCGCAATCACTCACCCCGATTGCCACGATCGACGAGCGGATTGCGGCATGGAGGGAAGTCTCCGGTAAAGACATCGAATTCCGCAACCTCGACGTCGCCCATAACTTCGATGGCCTTTTCGCTTTCATCACTGAATACCGCCCCGACACGGTCATCCATTTCGCGGAACAGCGCGCCGCGCCTTATTCGATGAAAAACCACCGCACGAAGCGATACACCATCGACAATAACGTCAATGCCACACATAACCTGCTGGTAGCCATCGTGGAGTCGGGGTTGGATGTCCACGTCGTCCACTTGGGCACCATGGGCGTCTACGGCTACGGCACCGCCGGAATGAAAATCCCGGAGGGCTACCTCAACGTTACGGTCAAAACCGAAAACAACACGACCGTGGAGCAGGAAATTCTCTACCCGACGAACCCGGGCTCGGTCTACCATATGACGAAGGTGCTGGATCAAAACCTCTTCGCCTACTATGCGAAAAACGACGAGCTGCGCATCACGGACCTGCACCAAGGCATCATTTGGGGCACCCACACCCCGCAAACTGAGCGCGACGAACGCCTCATTAACCGATTCGACTACGACGGTGACTACGGCACGGTGCTCAACCGTTTTCTTATGCAGGCGGCTGTGGGCTACCCGTTGACGGTTCACGGCACGGGAGGCCAGACACGCGCCTTCATTCATATCCGTGACATGGTCAAGTGCATTGAGATCGCGCTGAACAATCCGCCAGCCCGTGGTGATCGGGTGAAAATTTTCAACCAGATGACGGAAACGCACCGCGTGCGTGACCTCGCTGAGCTCATCGGACGCATTTCCGGCGCTGAGGTTGCCCAGGTGCCCAACCCGCGCAAAGAGTCTGCGGAAAACGACCTGCACGTGTCCAACGACACCTTCCTCGATTTAGGTCTTGAGCCGACCCGCCTTGCCGAGGGCCTTTTGCTTGAGGTCGAAGACGTCGCCCGCAAGTACGCTGACCGGGCAGACCGCTCGAAGATTCCGGCGCGCTCATTGTGGACCAAAAACCAGTCTGAGGGTGTCCCCGCCGGCGAGAAGTAAATGCGCATCGCCCTGTTTACGGAGGTCTTTTTACCGAAGATCGACGGTGTGGTCACCCGCGTGACGCGCACTTTGGACCAGTTCGCCGTCATGGGCCACGAGGTGCTCATCTTCGCTCCCGGCGATCCCCCACCCACCTATGCCGGCTTTGAGGTGGTGAAGGTCCCCTCTGTTCCGTTCTGGCCGCTCTATCCCGAAATCGGGGCTGGGTTTTTCACTCCCAGGGTGTACCGCCGGCTTTTGGCGTTCAAACCAGATGTGGTTCACGCAGTCAACCCGATGTGGTTTGCGGGCTTCGCCACTTTGATCGCCAGCCGGATGGGTCTGCCCATCCTCGCTTCCTTCCACACCGACGTGCCCGAGTACACGGTGCGTTTGGGTGCAGGCTGGCTCAAAAAGCCTTCTCAGGTGGGCATCCGGCATTTCCACGCTAAAGCCCAGGTCAACTTGGTGACCTCCGCGCCGATGCTGGACAAGGCGAAAGATTATGACATTCCACGTGTGGAGATTTGGCCGAAGGCTGTCGACACGGTCGGTTTCTCTCCCGCCAAGGCCTCACCTCAAGCCAGGGCCGCACTGAGCGGCGGCAACCCTGACGCTCCCCTGGTTATCTACGTCGGTCGGATCTCCGCCGAAAAGTCGACCTCAAGGACACTCGGCATCATGGAGCAGGTGCGGCAACGTATCCCCACGGCGCGCCTAGCGCTGGTGGGCGACGGCCCGCAGGCCGAGGAGCTGGGTGCAACGATGAACCGCGACTGGATCACTTTTACCGGCTACCTCACCGGTTCCGAGTTGCAGGCAGCCTACGCCTCCGGCGATGCTTTGCTGTTTCCCTCGACGACAGAAACCCTCGGCTTCGCGGCTTTAGAGGCTTTCGCCTCCGGTGTGCCGGTTGTCGCCGCCCGCGCCGGGGGTCTGCCCTATGTTGTCGAGGACACAGTCACCGGCTTCCTGATCGACCCGGACCTGCCGGATTCCGCCTGGGCTGGACCGCTGTCGCGCCTGCTCAGCGAACCGCACTTGCGAAGCACGATGTCGCGCGCGGCGCGCGAGGAAGCACGCAAATGGTCCTGGCAGGCGTCGACGCAGCGCCTGGTCGAGCTTTACGCCGAGGCCCAGGCGCGCGTGCTCTAACGCTTCTTAGCGAATGTCTTGCGGGTCTTTGCGCACTGGGTAGATCTTGGGGCGCACGCCCCCGATCTCCTCAACAATGCGGATGACCTGGTTGGAGTAGCCGTACTCATTGTCGTACCAGACGTAGAGCACCAGGTGGTTGCCGGAGGCGATCGTCGCTAAGCCGTCGACGACACCAGCGTGAGTGGTGCCGAGCAGGTCCGTGGAGACGATGTCCGGCGAATTGATGTAGTCAATTTGTTGGCGCAGGTTCGAGTCGGTGGACACGCGACGCATATAATCGTTAACCTCATCCTTCTCCACCTCCTTTTCCAGGTCGAGGTTCAGCACAGCCATGGACACATCAGGGGTGGGAACGCGAATCGCGTTGCCGGTCAACTTGCCTTCAAACTCTGGCAGGGCCTTGGCGACGGCCTTCGCTGCACCGGTTTCGGTGAGAACCATGTTGAGGGCGGCAGCGCGACCACGGCGCGGGCCCTTGTGGTAATTGTCCGCCAAGTTTTGGTCATTGGTGTAAGCATGGACCGTTTCGACGTGGCCGTGACGCACTCCGTAGCGGTCGTTGATCACCTTCAGCACCGGGGTGATGCCGTTGGTGGTGCACGACGCCGCGGAGATCACACGATCCGAGTCTTCATTAGTAATGTCGCCGTGGTTAACTCCGTAGACGATGTTGCGCACATCGCCTTTGCCCGGCGCGGTGAGAACGACACGGTCAACACCCGTGGACTTCAAGTGCTGCGACAGGCCCTCGCGGTCACGCCAGCGGCCAGTGTTGTCCACCACGATGGCGTCGTTGATGCCGTAAGCGGAGTAATCGATGCTGGAAGGGTCATCGGAGTAGATCATTTGGATCGGGGTGCCGTTAGCCCAGATGATTTCCTTCTCCTCATCCACGGTGATCGTGCCGTTGAAAGCACCGTGGACGGAGTCGCGGCGTAGCAGGGAGGCACGTTTGACAATGTCGTCGTCGCCCTTCTTGCGCACCACAACAGCGCGCAGCCGCACACCTCCGTACATCCCCTCGCGGGCAATCAAGATCCGCGCCAGCAGGCGGCCGATGCGACCGAAGCCGTAGAGCACCACATCGCGCGGCTCAAGCTGCTGGGCCCCACCAATGACCTCGGCAAGCTCCTCCTCCAGGAAGGTGCGCAGGTCTTTTCCCTCAGTGCGGGAAAAGTTCTTTGCCAACCGACCTAAGTCAATCGACGCGCTGCCGAGGTCAAGCTCCACCAGCTCCTTGAGTATCGGCAAAGTGTCGTCCAGCGGCAACTCCCGTTCCACGATGCGGCGTGCGTAGCGGTGCGCCTTGATCACGTCAATGTCGGTCACGCCCACCAGAAGGCGACCATAGATGGAGGTGGCGACGTTATTTTCGCGGTGAAGCTGGCTGATCAACGGAACCATTTCCTGAGCCAGAGTCAGTTTGTGGTTCCAATTTAGGGGGTTCGAGGATGCCTCAGTCACAGTCGTCCTTTTAGCTTGTGCGATCTTCTCGGAAATGTGCGCCCAAAAGGTGCGCAATCAGCCCCATCTTAGCCCAATTATCGGGGGCGGCTCAGAACTTCCCGGTATTTGGCGGGGTGTGGTTCGGGGGTGAAGGAGGCGTCGTGGGTCTTGTCCACCAGCACTGCTCGTACCCCCTCCGCAAAGTCCGGTTCGCGGCACACTACCGCGCCCAAAATGCGTTCATTTTCCAAGGCTTGCGCGAGTTCTCCCGAGGCGTTGGCCTCCATGAGCTCCGCTGCCGCAACCAGTGCCGAGGGCGAAGCTTTCTCCGTCAGCTTCTTTGTGAGATCGCGCAGCTCGGGGTAGTTCTCCAGGTTCTTGCGGATTTGCGCCCACGAGCCGAGGAATGCCTCGTCCGCGTCGTCGAACCAGCGAGCCAGATCGGATGTGCCCGGCGCAAGCGCAATCTCGTCCAACACGTCTAGTCCTTCCTGTGCGATGCGCTCAGCGAGACCGTCGAGGCTTTCAACCTTGTGTGTTGCCAGGCCAGTTTCGAGCATGTCGTCGGCGGTGAGCCGGTAGCCGGTGAGCGCCAAAAAGGTACCCAGCCCTTGAGTGGGGTGCTTCGGCAAGTGTTGCAGGCGCCAGCTCATGCCAACATCAGTGATGTAGCCAATGTTCATCTCCGGCATGGAGGCAAAAGCGTCCTCGGTGACGACCATGTGAGTGCCGTGCGCGGATACCCCTAGCCCGCCGCCCATGTCCACGCCGCTGACTAGGGCGATGTAGGGCTTGGGGTAGTTGGCGATAGTGAGGTTGAGTTCGTATTCCTCGGCGAAGAACCTGTCGACGTCCCCCGCGCGGCCGTTGAGGATTCCGTCGCGGGCCTCGCGTACATCTCCGCCGGCGCAGAAATGCTTTCCGGAGGAGCGGATCACCACTTGCTCGACGCCCTCGTCGTCGCGCCACTTTTCTAGCGCCTCGGAAATAATGGTGACCATCTCGTTGTTCAGCGAGTTCAACGCTTTAGGCCGGTCGAGGGTGATCACCCCAGTTGTGTTAATTACCGTGGTTTTCACTGGTTTTTCCATGGACTCGTTCATACCGCCCAGTGTTGCACACCACACACGGGTTTTCACCGGTTTATTTTGAAGTGGAAAGGTTCGAAAGGCGGTCATGAGAACCATCGATTTCACCCAGCCTGCGAATGTCGTTGCCCCGCAGCTGCTCGGCTGTGTGCTCACCCACGGCGGGGTGAGCCTGCGCATCACCGAGGTGGAGGCCTACCTGGGTGTAGACGACCCGGCAAGCCACACCTATAACGGCAAGACCGCCCGCAATGCGGCCATGTTCGGCCCGCCGGGGCGGTTCTACGTGTACGTCTCCTACGGCATCCATTACAACAGCAACATTGTCTGCGCACCTGAAGGCGAGGGGCAGGGCTGCCTTTTGCGCGGCGGCGAGGTGCTCACGGGCGAGAAGGTGGCGAGGAAGCGCCGCCAACGTCCGGACCGGGCACCGATCGACTTCCACAACCTCGCGCGCGGCCCAGGCAACGTAGGTCAGGCCCTCGGGCTGACTCTCCAGGACAACGGCGCCCCCGTCAACCTCACTGTGCGGGAGGCGGAGCCGGAATGGGTAGCAGGCCCGCGCATCGGCATCAGCAAAAACACCGCTGTGCCGCTGCGGTTTTGGATACCCGGCGAGAAGTCAGTTTCCACTCCGAGGGGACGACCGACACGGCGTCACCTTTAGCCTTTTTTGCTTTTCTTCTTGCTTTTCTGCTTGCCGTTTTCGAGCTTGGCTGCGGCGTCGGGAACGTAGTTGAACTCCGCGCGCGGTGGGCGTTGGTAACTCTCGCCGCTGGGTCGCTTCGGAATGGAAGGCAGGTCTTGCTCGATGTGCTCGTAGGGCACGGTGGACAAAAGGTGCGAGATGACGTTGATTCGCGAACGTTTCTTATCCTCGCTTTCCACCGTGTACCAGGGCGCGGAGGGGATGTCGGTATGCACGAACATCTCGTCTTTGGCCCGCGAGTATTCTTCCCAGCGGGTGATGGACTCAAGGTCCATGGGGGAGAGCTTCCAGCGGCGCAGCGGGTCTTGGCGGCGCGACTCGAAGCGGCGGTACTGCTCCTCGTCAGACACCGAGAACCAGTATTTGCGCAGCATGATGCCATCCTCGACGAGGAGTCGTTCGAAAATTGGTGCCTGGTGCAAGAAGCGACGGTACTCCTGGGAGGTGCAAAAACCCATGACGCGCTCGACTCCGGCGCGGTTGTACCAGGAGCGGTCGAAAATCACGATCTCGCCCGCCGCCGGGAGGCGTTCAATGTAGCGCTGGAAGTACCACTGGGTTTTCTCCCGCTCGGTCGGCGCCGGTAGCGCCTCAATTCGGCAGGTGCGCGGGTTGAGGTATTGGGTGATGCGCTTAATGGCCGATCCTTTGCCGGCGGCGTCACGGCCTTCCATGACGATGACTAGGCGCGCCCCAGTTTCAACGACCCACTGCTGCATTTCAACTAGCTCTGCTTGCAGGCGCCGTAGCTCATCTTCGTAGGCTTTTTTGGCCAGTTTCACGGGTTCTTTCTCGCTCATTGTCGGTTAGTCCACCTTAAATTCGGCCATCTCGTCCCACTCGGTTTTACCTTCGATGAGGGTGTTGATGATCTCGGGGGTCTTTTGCAGGATCGTGGGGAACATTTCAGTGGCTTGCTTGAAGTGCTCGGAGTTGACGTGTGCTTCGGCGGCGTCGTCGTTGAAACCTTCGACGAGGATGTATTCGGCTGGGTTGTCGGTGCTGCGGAACCATTCGAAAAACAGGCAGCCTTCCTCGGCGCGGGTCGCCTGAGTGAAGGCGTCGACAAGTGTGCGGAAGTTCTCCACGTGCTCGGCCTTCGGCGTGAACTTAACGTTGATCAGGATCATGGTTTCTACGCTACCCGGCTGTGTATCGGCAGGCTCGGGCGGTATAAATATAGGCTCAGATGTATGTGGCTGGGAAATGTCACTGCGGAGTTGCGCGGATGAGAGGTATGTAACTGTGAGCATGACCATTGATCTCAATGCCGACCTCGGCGAATCCACCGCCGGCAACCCCGTCGCAGACGATGCCGCGATGCTAACCATGGTCTCTAGTGCCAACGTTGCCACGGGTTTTCACGCTGGCGATCCGCATTCCATTTCCCGCACGCTTGCCGACGCCGCCACAGCCAACGTCGTCGTCGGGGCGCACCCGGCTTACCACGACCCTGTCGCCTTCGGGCGCCGCTTCGTCGACTACACCCCGGGCGAACTTGCCGACGAAATCCTCTACCAGATCGGCGCTCTTGATGCTCTTGCCCGCGCCCGCGGAACTAAGGTCAGCTACGTCAAACCGCACGGCGCGCTGTATAACACCATCGTCACCCACGCCGCACACGCGCGCGCCGTAGTTGACGCCATCAAGGCTTTCAGCGGTGAGCTTCCCGTCATGCTTCTGCCGGGCAGCGTCGCCGTTGACATTGCAGAAAGGGCCGGTTTGCGCGTAATCCGCGAAGCCTTCGCCGACCGCGGATACAACCCGGACGGCACGCTCGTGCCGCGCCGCGAACCCCACGCCGTTATGCATGACCCAGCCGAGGTTGCTGCGCGTGTGGTGCAGGTCGCCACCTCCGGCTCTGTTACCGCCATTGACGGCACCACACTGAAAGTCAACGCCGAATCCGTTTGCGTGCATGGTGATTCCCCCGGCTCTGTGGAGCTGACCCGCAGCATCGTCGAGCGTCTTGGCGCCGAAGGCATCGAGATCAGGAGCTTTTTGTGAGCCATCCCGTCATCAAAAGGGTCGGTACACGCGCACTGATCGTCGACTTGCCTGACCTCGACACGGTGATGGATTGGCACGCTGCGCTTCATGGCGCGCCACTGGAGCACCAAACCGACTGCATCGCCGCGGCGCGCACGGTCCTTCTTACCTTCGATTCTCCCGTCGCGGCGACGACAGCCGCCGAAAAACTTGCCGCTTTCTCTCCCGCCCACGCCCAGCGTACGCAACCGCGCGATATCGAAATTGAGGTGCTTTACAACGGCGCCGACCTCGCTGACTTAGCCGCTTCCCTCGGTCTTTCCCGCGCGGAGCTCATCGACTGGCACACCTCTACCACGTGGGTCGCCGCTTTCGGTGGCTTCGCCCCCGGCTTTACCTACTGTGTGCCGAAAGACTGCGCATACGCCCGCGACATTCCGCGCCGCACCAACCCGCGCACAGAGGTACCTGCTGGTGCCGTGGCATTGGCAGGTGACTTCTCCGCCGTCTACCCCCGCACCTCCCCGGGAGGTTGGCAGCTCATTGGCACCACCCGAACCCCGATGTGGGATTCGCAAGCCACCCCTCCTGCCCTTGTTTCTCCTGGGGACAGGGTGCGCTACTTAGCCGTCGATAAGCTTGTTGAAAACCACTCCCCCAGCCACTTTCACCTGCAGCGGCCGCCGCGCCGCCCGGTTTTCACCGTCGACGACCCCGGCTTGCAAACGCTCTATCAGGACTTGGGCCGCCAAGGCAACGGCAACCTGGGCGTGTCTACCTCCGGCTTTGCCGACCGTGCCGCCGCTGCCACCGCCAACGCCGCGGTGGGCAATAAACGCAACGCCACATTGTTGGAGAACATAGGTGGCATGACCCTGACCGCCCTTGCCGAAACGGTTGTGTGCATCACCGGCGCGTTGACAACCGTGACCGTGGCAGGGCGCCCCGCGCCTTTGGCCACGCCGGTTATCGTGCCCTGTGGCGCCGAAGTAGTCATCGGCGCGCCGACTGTGGGCATGCGCAGCTATCTCGCCGTGCGCGGCGGGTTGATCGCTGAGACGGAACTGGGCTCCGCTGCCACGGACTTACTATCTGGTCTGGGGCCCAACCCGATCACCGCCGGCGAGACAGTCTCGATGTCTTTGGCGAAACCGCAGTCGGCGAACGCGCTGTTGACTAACCCGCTGCGCGTCGAGCGTGATGACACAGGCACCGTCGGTGTGGTGCGCTGCGTGCTGGGACCCCGCGACGACTGGTTTAGCCCAGAAACCGTCGCGCGCTTTTTGTCTGCCACCTACACCGTGACCGCGGAATCCAACCGGGTCGGCCTGCGGCTGCAAGGCGGCGAGCCGCTTGAGCGCAGCCGCCCCGGCGAGCTTGCCTCCGAGGGGATGGTGGCTGGCTCTGTGCAGATCCCGCCGTCCGGCCAGCCGGTTGTGTTTCTCCGTGACCACGCCGTCACCGGCGGCTACCCCGTTATTGCGACGGTGATCAACGAAGATGTTGACATCGCCGCCCAACTCCCACCCGGCGCTAAGATCCGCTTCGAGCTCTACGCCCTCTAAGGAATGTCTCCGTGACTGTTACAACCGTTTTGATCGCCAACCGTGGAGAGATCGCCGTGCGCATTGCCCGCACCGCCCGCGACCTCGGTATTCGCTCTATTGCCGTGTACTCCGAACCGGACACCGGCGCGCTGCACACCCAGATCGCCGACGAGGCCTACCTGCTGCCCGGCAAGACTTCCGCCGAGACCTACATGAACGTTGCCGCCCTCATCGCAGTCGCGCACCGTGCCGGCGCGGACTGCCTCCACCCGGGTTACGGTTTCCTTTCAGAAAACGCGGACTTTGCCCGCACCGTACAAGAAGCTGGTTTGACCTGGATCGGGCCTTCGCCTGAGTCGATCGAACTGCTGGGCGACAAGCTCTCCGCCCGCGCTGTCGCCGTCGAGGTCGGCGCCCCGCTTGCCCCCGGCACCTCCGCACCCCTAGCGACCTGGGAGGAGGCCCGCGACTTCGCAGATGAGCACGGCTTGCCGATCGCTATCAAGGCTGCCTTCGGCGGCGGCGGGCGCGGACTGAAAGTCGTCTTCGATGAAGATGACATCGAAGACAGCTTCAACTCGGCCAGCCGCGAGGCCCGCGAAGCCTTCGGGCGCGGCGAGTGCTACGTGGAGAAATTCCTCACTCACCCACGCCACGTCGAGGCACAGGTTGTGGCCGATTCCCACGGCAACGTCGCCGTTTTGGGTACACGTGACTGTTCCACGCAGCGCCGCTTTCAAAAACTGATCGAGGAAGCCCCAGCCCCCTTCCTCACCGAGGAGCAACGCCGCAGCATCGAGGAGGGCGCCCGAGAGATATGCAAGAAGGTCGGCTACGTCTCGGCAGGCACCGTGGAGTTTATTGTCTCCGCGGACGGCACCGTGTCCTTCTTGGAGGTCAACACGCGGGTTCAGGTGGAACACCCCGTCACTGAGGCAGTCACCGGCGTAGATATTATCGCTGAGCAGTTCCGCGTCGCCGCTGGCGAGCGGTTGTCCTTTGCTGGTCGCGACCCGCAGATCAACGGCCATGCTTTCGAGTTTCGGATCAACGCTGAGGACGTCACCAACGGTTTCGCTCCCTCTCCCGGCACGATTACCCGCTTTGAGGTGCCGACCGGCCCGGGCATCCGCGTGGACACGGGCGTGCGCTGCGGCTCAACCATCCCCGCCTACTACGACTCGCTCATGGGCAAGCTCATCGTGTGGGGCCCGGACCGCGACACTGCCCTCAACCGCTCCCGCTCGGCCCTTCAGGAGTTCCTCATTGAGGGTGTTCGCTCGGTGCTGCCGTTTCACCGAGACATGGTTGAAGCGCCGGAACTCAACGGCGAAACCCTTGATCTTTACACCGACTGGGTGGATCACCACTACTCGCCGTCGGCCGCGCACGAGACTGTGGGGATCGAGCACATCTACGATGAGCGCACCAGCGTTGTGATAGAAATTGACGGCAAGCTGCACACCATTGGTTTCCCCTCCGCCTTTTTGGGCGCCAGCGGGCCAGCGCAGCAGGCCACTGAATCGGCAGAAGGTGCTAAATCCGGCGCGGTTAGCAGCACGTACGAGGCGACCATCGTCGAGTGGTTAGTGTCCGACGGTGACGTCGTCTCCGCAGGCGATGCCATTGTCACCATCGAAGCGATGAAGATGGAGTCGGTCATTAAAGCCCCGTGCGATGGCCAGATTTCTTTGGCTGCTGAGCCGGGCGAGCGTGTCGCGGCGAACGCGAGGATTGCCACCATTTCCTGAAAGTTTCTTGTGTGTCAAGCTGGCTCAGACTGCGGCCGGCCAGCTCCGCCGGTCGATTTCGCGCGGGGTCGTGCTTGCCACTTCCTCGCCGCGCCCGCTTGACGACGTCCACCGAGCCCGCGCCACCATCGCACACGGCGCCCTCATTGTCAAAGACATCTGCCCCGCTGAGCTACCTGTCAGCGTCGAGAAGGCTCGGGCTGCCCACCTGCTGCCGCAAACAACTGCTAGCCACCTTCACGCAGGTTGACGAGCTGTCAGGCGCACGCGACCTCCTTCTCACACTGCAAAAGTCACAGATCGTTGTCCGCGCCCTACAGTCCACAAAACTTCCTCGTGGCGTCTCAGCGCACTTCTTGCCTGAGGGATTTGGTACTCACTGTCGCGCACGTTCGCGCTGTGCATCTTGCCTGGAAAGTGGCCGATCGCCAGGTCCGGCTTCGAGTTCATCACTACCGACTGCGGAGTCACACCATAGGCCCACAACTCTGGAATCCACCCTTCGGGCACGTCAACGGCTTCGCCGAAGGTCGGGAGTGCTCAGGTTCGCAATTCCGCTCGCCTGCGGGTCACCCATGCGCACCGTGGACCGCCGGGTAACGGGAGGTGATCCGCACTGCATCAAAGACCGGGGAGGCTGGGATGGGACGCATGGACACGACCATCGAGATACATGGCTACGTTGCGGCCTTGTTCGATGTGGGCGACGGGCACGGCGGCGTCGATAAGCGACCTTTCGAAGGCGAAAGAACAGCCGTGAGAAAAGCAACGGTGTCCTTCGTCCAATCCGGGGTCGCATCCGTGGTTACAGCAACCACTTTGCCTTCGCGAACAATACGTTAAGCGGGGATGTCGGTTAGAAAATCGCCGCCGGCGCGCAAATTCGAGCTGGTCTTTCCCGGCCCCCAAGCACACCAAAAACAGCGCCCGGCTTCGGGTTGCGCTGAGCGAAAAAATCAAAGGCGTACTTTTTGTCCAACGCGATCACGTTGGCCTGGGCATAGCCAAGCGAAAAGCCCGCCGTCGACCGCACATTCTGCGTGCGAAACAACGAGCGGGCCTAGACCTTCAAGCTACGCCCACAACGCGGCGAGGCCCTCCAAGGAACGCACACCCATGTAGACAGTCAGCGCCAGAACCACAACACCGATCAGCAGCAGCCACACGGGGTATTTGTAGCCGTGGAGCACATCGCGGCGCCGCCACGCGGCGTACATGACAACAGCGAAGCCGATCGGCAAAATCAAACCGTTGAAAGCACCCGCGAAAATCAGCAAGGTCTGCGGCGCCTTACCCAGGATGAGAAACAAAGCCGCACACACAGCGACGAAGACAACAGTGAGGATATTCCGGGTCCGCGCAGGAGTGTTCTGCGTGGTGACGAAAGAAATGGAGGTGTAGGACGCGCCAATGACCGAGGACAGCCCCGCCGCCCACAAGACAAGGCCGAAAGCACGCATTCCGAACTCACCTGCTGCGTGGTAGAAGGCATCTGCCGCCGTGTTATTTTCTGACAGGGCGACACCCGTAGAAACAACCCCCAGCACCGCCAGAAACAGCAGCATGCGCATGATGCCGGTGACGACGATACCCAGAATCGAGGACTGCGTGATCGACTTCAGGTTGTCAATTCCGGCGTTTCCGGAGTCAATCAAGCGGTGCACACCGGCGAAGGTGATGTAGCCGCCAACGGTGCCACCAATCAAGGTGGTCACGACAAGAAAGTCAACCTTTTCTGGCAAGACCGTCTGCTTCAAAGCCTCACCCACCGGAGGCTGGGAGACCACCGCAACGTAGAGCATGAGCAAGATCATGATGGCGCCAAGTGCGACCACGATGCGATCCAGGGCGACACCAGCGCGTTTGGACAAAAAGATGAAGATGGCGATGGCCGCAGAAACCGCACCGCCGACTTTTGGGTCGATGCCAAACATGGCGTTAATTCCCAGACCGGTGCCGGCAATGTTGCCGATGTTGAAAATCAATCCGCCGATGAACACGAGAGCTGCCAGCAACCAGCCGAGGCCAGGGACAAGACGGTTACCAAGCTCGTTGGCGCGTAGACCGGATACACCGAGGACCCGCCAGACATTCATTTGGATGGCGATGTCGACGAGGACGGACAGCAAGATGGCGAAAGCCAGCGCGGCGCCCAACTTGACGGTAAAGACGGAGGTCTGGGTGAGAAAGCCTGGTCCGATAGATGAGGTTGCCATCAAAAACACGGCGCCGAGCGCCGGGCCGATGCCGCGGGCGGCGGCGGGCGCAGGTGTGGCGGGAGCCTCGGTGGCTACCGCAGACGAACCGTTTTCAGGCGGGTTCGAGGTATTCACTGTGACGCCCCTTTCATGTTCGAAGAAGTGTGACGCGAGAAATACTAAATCATGGGATGTGCCACACCCTGCACCGCTTGCCCCACCACCCCCGGGATTGTGCAACAATCTGCCGGGCACTCGAGTACGCCACGTAGGTCTACTGGCCGTCTCAGCCCCGGCAACGGGGGTATACCAACTATCCTTCTATCTCCTCCGCCAATTCGAGCCAGTGCGCCTCCAGTTCCCCACATTCCTCGCGGGCAGCGTTCATCTCGCGGGTCTTCTCCCCGATTGCCTCAAAATCCGGGGCGTCTACAGCAGACATTGCGGCGATCTCCTCCTCCAACTGCTGTGCGCGTTGCCCCGCCCGCGACATGTTGCGCTCCACCGCCTTCAACTTCTTGCGCAACTCGCGCTCCTTTTGCGAACTCAAGCCCGAACGCTTGGCCGCGGCCTGCTTCTCTCCCGCGCTATTGCCCCCCACATCCAGCGGCGCAATATCTCCCTCCATGAGTGCGCGCTGCTCAATGTACTGGCCGATTCCGCCGGGCAGGTGGGTGAGTTTGCCATCCCCGAACAGCGCGTAGGTGGAATCGCAGATGCGCTCGATGAGGTAACGGTCGTGGGAAATCACCACGAGGGTACCGGGCCAATTGTCCAGCAGATCCTCAAGCTCCTGCAGGGTGTCAATGTCGAGGTCGTTGGTGGGTTCGTCGAGAAGCAGAAGGTTCGGCTCCCCCATGAGCACCCGCGTGAGCTGCAGTCGGCGACGCTCGCCACCGGAGAGGTCACCGACCGGAGTGCGTTGACGCTGCGGCGCAAACCCAAGGCGCTCAGCGAGCTGAGAGGCTGACATCTCCCCCTTCCCCATGTGTACATAGGTGGCCACGTCCTCCACGGCGTCGATGAGACGCCGCGTGGGGTCAAGATCATCAAGTTCCTGGCGCAGCCAACCTACCCTGGCTGTCTGTCCCTGGATGCGCTTTCCCGCCGCGAGAGGATACTCACCCGCCAAGGTGCGGAGAAGTGTTGTCTTGCCCGAGCCGTTGACGCCGACGATGCCAATGCGCTCACCCGGCGCGAGACGCCACGTCAGATGATCCACTAGCAGCCGCCCGTCGGGCGCCTCAATGCGCGCATCCTCCAGCTCGACGACGACTTTGCCCTGACGCTGACGGGAAAAAGACATCAGCTCCACCTTGTCGCGGGGCGCTGCGACATCGGCGATGAGAGCCTCCGCCGCCTCAATGCGGTAGCGCGGCTTGGAGGTACGCGCCGGCGCACCGCGGCGCAGCCAGGCGAGCTCTTTGCGGGCGAGATTTTGCCTGCGCTGCTCTATCGCATCGGCCTGACGGGCCCGCTCCGCGCGGGCAAAGGTCCAGTCGTTGTAGCCACCTTCGTAGACGTCAACCTGGCCGTCGTGGACTTCCCAGGTCAAAGTGGCTACGGTGTCGAGGAACCAACGGTCGTGGGTGACCACAACTACCGCTACCCGGCGCGCGGTGAGGTGATCGGCGAGCCACTGCACGCCCTCGACGTCTAGGTGGTTGGTTGGCTCGTCTAAAACAACCAAGTCCAGGTCCTGGACGAGCGCGGCCGCAAGGTTGACGCGGCGGCGCTCGCCACCGGAGAGTTTCCCCACCGCCGTGTCTAGCCCCAACTCATGCACACCCGTGCCTTTGAGCACCTCACGCACTTTTGCATTCGACGCCCACTCGAAGGTCTGCAAACCGAGCGGCTCGACGACGGCCTGCCCTACCGTCAAGGTGTCGTCGAGGTCGAAGCGTTGGGTCACGACCGCCATCCGCAAGTTCGAGTTGTGGGAGACGCGCCCAGCGTCCGGCTTTTCGACGCCGGTGAGCACCTCCAGAAGCGTCGTTTTGCCGCCGCCGTTGACGCCGACGATTCCGATGCGCTCGCCGGATTGAACGCCGAGCGAGACACCGTCGAGAAGCGTCTTAAGCCCCCATGTCTTCGAGACGTTTTCGAGATTGATCAAGTTAGCCATAGGAGTCCTATCTTATGCCCCGGTTGCCTCAATCGAGCAGCGCGTTAAGGGTAGAGCTGCGCTGAAACATCGTGACAATGTGCGCGCAAGCCAAAGCATCCGAATCCGCCTGATGGTGGTTGAGCCTAAAACCCGGAGCGCAATAGGCCACCACGGTGGGCAGGCGATGATTTTCAAGCTGAGGCAAAAGCCTGCGTGCGGTGCGGCACGAGCAATAAAACTCCCGCGGAAAAGTACCGGTGGAATAGTAGCGGTCTAACCCCCGCCACACTGCGGCATCAAAAGTCGCGTTGTGTGCCCACACTGGGAGGTCCCCAACAAATTCATATACCTCGTCTGCGATGTCGAACCAGCTCGGCGCTTCTTCGACATCGCCCCGATAAATGCCGTGGATGTGCGAAAACTCGAAGCGAATGTGTTCTTCCGGCGGGCGCAGGTAGGTAAGCAACTGGTCAACAACCACCCCACTGCGCACCTTCACCAGCGCCACTTGGCATGCCGACGCCCCGCCAACACGGTTCGCGGTTTCGAAATCGACGGCGACGAAGCTGCGGCTTAAAGCCGCACGGGTGGGAATGTAGATGCTTGTGCGTTTGGCCTCGCTTGAGGGCGCGGGCACTATATCGACCACGGGCATGCCATCTAAAACGTGGCGCAGGGCCCCAACGATGCTGATTGGTTGGAAACTCACCCGCTTACCGTAGAACAACCACCGGACACCACATCGAACACTAAAGCTAATCCAGTCGGGCACCTTCAGCCGGTCCGGTGGTTCTAAACGCCTCGTAGTCTGGGAAAAGCGCGCGCAACTGCGCTTCTGCCTGCTGCGCGTGCTCACCATCGCGGCACAAAACGGCGACGGTGGGCCCAGATCCCGACACAATGGCGGCTAACCCTACCCGCGAGCCCTCCTCCAGCACCGCGAGAAGTTGCGGGCGCATCCGCACCGCCGGAGCTTGCAAGTCGTTGTGGAGCGCCCCCGCCACTTGCTCCGGGTCCCCGCTCAGCAGCGCACGCGATAGCGCGGTGGTATCCAAGCGGGCGACAAGGGCCGGGTCGTTGTGGCGCAGATCGTCGAGAAGCGTAAAGGC
Source organism: Corynebacterium sp. BD556 (assembly GCF_038452275.1). Taxonomy (NCBI): domain Bacteria; kingdom Bacillati; phylum Actinomycetota; class Actinomycetes; order Mycobacteriales; family Corynebacteriaceae; genus Corynebacterium; species Corynebacterium mayonis. The sequence goes on along the minus strand of NZ_CP141643.1, from coordinate 247,549 downwards.
TCTCCCCGTGGGAAGCCCGACCCGCGGGTTAACAAAGACCCAGTGGAAGGTGCCGCGCGAAATCATCGCTACAAGCTCATCGCCGCGCCCCGTGCCCTGCGCCGTTCCCCCCATCAGGCAAAAAGGCACGTCCGCACCGAGGCCTGCCGCGAGACGGTGAAGGGCATGAAAGTCCACTTCAACCCCACCGTAGTGGGCGACGAACTCGGCGGCGGCAACGAGCGCCGCGGCTGCGTCGGCGGAACCTCCCGCCATTCCCCCGGCGACAAAAACCCGCTTGTCCACGTGAATTCGCACCGCCGGGACGTCTACCCCCGCATCTTCCACGACAGCTTCGACAGCTCGCCACGCCAAGTTAGCGGCAGTGTTGATGTTTTCCTCCGGCTCGGCAACAGCAAAGGAAGTCGACATAGAGGTGACCACACCCCCACTACCGCCCCGTTCAACCTTCAACGTCACCCGCTCCCGGCGCTGCACCGCCTGGAATACCGTAAGCAGGTCGTGGTAGCCGTCCCGACGCGCGTCACCCACACCAAGGTGCAGATTCACCTTGCCCGGTGCTGTGGCGGAGAACTCACGCACCACGGGCCTGCCCCAGCCGAGCGAAATCAGCCGCGGACAGCTTCTCGCCCCTCAGCCCCGGGTCGATCCCGACAGCGCGCAGCGCCTCCTCAGCGGCCTGGGCGGAGCCGTACTGGCTGGCCAAGGTAGAGCGCAAAGTTTTGCGGCGCTGAGCGAAGGCTGCGTCGACAAGCGGAAACATCGCCTGACGCACCTCGGTGCCAAAGGGACGAGTCACGTCGATGCGCACCAACCCACTTTCGATGTTGGGCGCCGGCCAAAAAACATTCTTGCCGATCAGCCCCGCGAAGGAAACATCACCATAGAAGGAGGCCTTCACACTGGGCACACCGTAAATCTTGCTGCCCGGATCAGCCGCGAGACGGTCCGCGACTTCCTTTTGCACCATCACCAACACCCGCTGGATCGAATCGAACTCCTCCAGCAGGTGCAACAAAACGGGCACGGAGACGTTGTAAGGCAAGTTGGCCACAAGCGCGGTCGGTTCAACTGCAACATCTCCGCGAGTGACCTTGAGGGCGTCTTTGTTGATCACGGTGAGGCGATCTGCAACCCCACCTGCGCGATCTTCGATCGTGCGCGCGAGCCTGCCCGCCAACCGGGGATCAATTTCCAAAGCGACAACCCGCTTTGCCACCTCGAGCAAGCCGAGCGTGAGCGATCCTAAGCCGGGGCCAACCTCCAGCACAACATCGCTGTGCGTGAGATTAGCCTCAGCGACGATGCGCCGCACCGTGTTCGGGTCATGCACGAAGTTCTGGCCCAGCTTTTTGGTGGGCACCACGTTGAGATCCTCGGCAAGGTGGCGGATCTCTGCCGGCCCCAGCAGGCGAACGTCAGTCATGACGTTTTAGGTTAGCAGCGCCTTTAACGCAGGCCGAGCTTTGCGGTGCAGGCCGGCCACGCACCCCAACCCTGAGCGGCCTGAGTTTTCTGGGCAATGGCGATCTGCTGCTCACGGGTGGCCAAATTCGCCGTCGGCGCGTACTGGGTGCCGCCATAGGCCGCCCAGGTGCCAGGATTAAACTGCAAACCACCGTGATAGCCGTTGCCGGTATTGATAGACCAGTTGCCGCCAGATTCGCAGGCTGCGAGGGCATCCCACACGGAGCCGTTGGCCACGGCCGGCACGGCCTGTTCGTTCACGCCCCGCGCAATCTTCGCCGGACGGGCAGGGCGAGTCTCTCTCACCTCGATAACGCTGGTGGACTCAGGCTGACCACCAACAATCAACGTGCGCTCCACGATCGTGCGCTCGCCCGGCTCACCCTCGATAAGGACCTTCTCGGTGCCCTTGGCCAGCTCCGGATCGTCGACGTATTCCGCGGGGGCGTCGAAAAGCTCGGTGCGCTGGACGTCTTTTGCCTCGACGCGCTCGATTCGGATGTCCATATTGGGCTGCACCGGGGCGTCCAACGCCACGTTGACACGGTCGTTCGAGTCAACCGTGATGCCGCGGGAAGCAAGCAACTGCCCGACCGTCTTCTTCGCGGCGGAAGTGTAGACAACCTTGCCACCTTCGTGGATGGAGACGATCTTCGGAGTGGTGACATCGACGGTCATGCCGTGGCTCAGCGGCTGATCCGGATCAACGTCCGTCGCGGCGGCGGCGTCGACACCGCTTTCCCCGATCAGGTCGGCCACGGTGGAGGCGGTCGAGATGAGCTGCTGCTCAACACCGTCGACGATGAGCGCAACTGGTTTGGCGGTGCGCACTGTCACCGTCTCTCCACCTGAGACAGTCTCATCTAGCGCCGGATACACAAGATCTTGCGCGCCGAGCTCCACACCGGCAGCGGCAAGAACGGAACCGACGTCCTTAGAGGAGGTGCGTACGGAGGTGGGCTCGCCATTGACCTCCACAGTGACACTTTTCGTCGTGGCGGCGGCTGTTGCCGCGCCGCCGACGATCACAGCACCCGCGACACTGCCGGCAACAAGGCGCTTGGCGGCGGAAACGGGCTTGTTTATGCGCTGAGCGGCCATGTAATGGACCCCTAAAGTTTCGATTTCATTACGATTGGGTCAAAGATACGCTAATTGCGCATGAAGATCCAGTTCTTGGCTCGAACCTTCCGTCACACCCGGCCCACCCAGCCCATCCGGCGCGCCTTCATCACTTCTTAGCGGCGAACAGGTAAAACACCTATGTGATCTACATCACCTATCGAGGCCGAAGACCCGATCAAAGGTCTCACTGACCTCCACCGCAAGATCCGCCACCCGCATCCCGCGGGCCTGCGCCACAGCTAAAGCAGTGTGACCAATCAACGCTGGCTCATTGCGCGCCCCGCGGTAAGGCTCCGGCGTCATGTAAGGTGCATCCGTTTCAATCAGAAGCTGCCCAACCGGCGCCAACGCCGCCGCCTCCCGCAGTGCATCATTGCGCTTGAAAGTGACATTGCCCGCAAAAGACAACACATAACCACGCTCAATCGCCTCACGCGCAACCTCCACCGGCGAGGAAAAGCAGTGCAGCATCACCTCGCGGGGGGGAGGGGAATCCGCCAAAATGCGCATCAGCTCCTCATCACCCTCACGATTATGAATCATCAGCGCTTTGCCGCACTCCACCGCCAAATCAATATGCCAACGCAACGCCTCCTCCTGTACATCAAGAGGCGCAGTACTATCCGGGGCGTGGGTCAACCAGTAGGTGTCAATGCCTGTCTCCCCGATCGCCACACACCGCTCATCCGCCGCCATCTCACGCAAGCGGGCGCGGGCAGCACCATCAAGCTCACCCGCCCGCGTCGGGTGAATGGCGCACGCCGCGAAAACCCGCTCGTCATCACGGGCAGCTTGAAGTGCCAACTCCGCCTCCCGAAGCCCGTCACCGACGGTGCAAAGACGCTCCACACCGGCAGTAACGGCACGCTCAACAAGCTCACTGACAGCCTTACCTGTGGAGGCAAGGTGCGTGTGGGCGTCAACAAGCCCAGGAATCGGCTCGGCGGCAACAGGGGTAGGACGCGACTTCTTCTTCGACATGGCTGCCCAGCCTACCTCCCACCAGAACAAGAACCACTGCACATCAACGCACCCAGCCCCCTAGTCAACACACAGCACACCGCCCCCACACTTGCCGCACAACGCAGGCAGCAAGCCACCACGCTGTGCGCAAGCCTTGCCCACCCCAGAGCCGATCCAACGCGCAGCACAGACCCGCAACCCCGGGGCAGCAGCCCAAACCTCCACATCACTAGCATGGGCGGGCATGGAAAAAGTCTCCCTGCCCCCACAAATTGTGATAGGTGCACGCGACACCCTCAACTTCGACGAGATCGGTGCCTTCTTCGACCACTACTACCCCATGATGGAGAAGTTCCTTTCCTCCATCGGGGCACGCCCGCAGGCCAAGCGCTCCTTCACCCTGGCTGAGCCAACTGACGTCATCGACATGATCGCCGCCTTCCTCATCGCGGAGGAGGACCTACCAATGATCGAGCCGCTAGTCGGCGATGTCGACGACGAAAAAGTGGCCCTCCACCGCTTCGCAGCCGGCGAATTTTTAAAAACCCGCCACACCGGACCCTACGTAGAACTCTCGGTCTCCTGGGAGAAGTTCCTCGACGAAGCACGCGACGCCGGCTACACACCCGGGCCACTGTCCTTCGAGGACTACCTCGACAGCGACGCCGGGGTCGACCTTTACCTCTCGCTCGAACTCAATTCATCTTCGATGTAGATGTTGCGAGAGGCGACACTACCCAGCGCCCCCATCACAAGCGCAAGGACACTCAGCGTCACCAGAATGGGTGTAAAAGAGCCCACAGCGTCGTAGGCCACACCGACCGCCAGCGGCCCTGCAGCCGCCAACGCGTAACCGACAGGCTGGACAAAACCAGCAAGCCGCGCCGTTGTCAACGCGCTGCGAGTACGCGCCGGAATCAACGCGAGCGCCAGCGGGAAACACCAACCGCCGAAGCCAAGTACCGCACTCCACAAAATGGCGTGCCCGGGCAGAAACAGGATTCCCATGTAACCGGTGGCCGAAAGCAGACCAAAAACCACAACCAGCGGGGTTAGCGTGCGCGCCCGCGCGACCACCGTCGGCAAGGTCAAACCACCGCCGGCACCAATCAAACCAATCACAGCCAAGCCGAGCGCACCCTGCCCAGGACTTGCTCCCTGCGCCGAAAAAATCGACGGCAACCAACCCATTTGAATATAGGCATTCATCGACTGCAGCCCGAAAAACAACATCAGCGCAACCGCAGTCCGCGAACGGTACATCGGAATCTTCACGTCCGCGCCCTCCACGTCGCCGCGAGGCTTATCGACGCCCACCTGCGCAACCGCCCACCACCACACCAGCAACTGCACCGCGGCCAACATCCCCCACACACCGAGCGCAATCCGCCACGACCCCGTCATCAAAGCACTCAACGGACCGAACGCCGCCGACATTGACAGCGACACGGAGTAGACCGCCGTCAACGAGACGATATGGCGTCCGCCGTATTGCTTGATCCACGAGGGCAGCAAAACATTGCCCAAAGCAATACCACCAGCCGCCCCCACAGTGGCAAGGATAAACAAAGCCATCTCCGGCGCGAAAGGACGCAAACACAACCCGAGGGTGCACGCCCCCGCCGCCGCCGTCAGAGCGGGGGTCAAACCAACCCGCCGCGCCAGAGGCACCGCAGTAAGCCCCACGACGCAAAACATCAAGCCCGGCAGGGCAGTAACAATACCGCCCAAAGAAGCAGGCGCGCCATAAAACTCCGTGACACTGTCGAGCACAGGCCCCACAGAGGCCATCCCGGCACGCAGGTTAATCGCCGCGGAAAAAACTGCCAGGAACAAAAACAGCGGGCGCATAACTTAATTCACAGGCGCCCATTCCGGGCCTGTCTCACCCAGTTCGGGATCAAGCTTCGCCACCAGCGGCTGCGGCTTTTCCAGGGGTGTACCCGGGGCGATGTTAATGCGACCCCACCTCGCCTGCTCAGCCGAATAATCACCCACAATCACCGGGTAACTCTGGTTCTTCTCCGGCAGGCCCACCCCAACCAAATCGTAATCCTCATCATCGGTGACCTCCTCGACGCGCGGCGCCGCCGCCCACACACCGCTGCGACCCAAAGTCTCATGCACCTGCTGAGCAATGTGCGGCAAAAATGGCGTCAGCATGGCATTGCAATCGGACACCACCTGCAGGGCGGTCCACAGGACCGTCGCCAAGCGCTCACGCTGCGAGTCCTCCTTAGCCAACTTCCACGGCTCCTGCTCCGCAATATAGGCGTTGGCTTCGCCCACCACATGCATAATCTGCGTGATCGCGTTCTTAAACTTCGCACGCGACAGGTGCTCACCGGCGGTGACGAACGTCCTTTCCGCAAGCTTTAAGATCCTATCGTCACTTTCACTAAGCTGCGCCGGCACCGGGACCTGCCCAAAATTTTTGTGAGCCATAGACACCGTGCGGTTGACCAAATTACCCCAACCGTTGGCCAGCTCGTTGTTGATGCGGCGAACAAACTCATCCCAGGTGAAATCCGTGTCATTATTCTCCGGACCAGCCACAGCAATAAAGTAACGCAACGAATCCGGCCCGAACTGCGCAAGGAAATCCTTGACGTAGATGACCACACCCTTCGACGACGAAAACTTCGAACCGGACATGGTGAGAAACTCAGAGGAAACCACCTCTGTAGGCAAGTTCAGCTCACCCAACTCGTGCCCACTTCCTCCCCTGTCCCCCTTGCCGGAATAAGCCAAAAGCTCAGCAGGCCAAATCTGGGAATGGAAAGTGATATTGTCCTTGCCCATAAAATAAAAGCTTTGAGTGGCCGGATCCTGCCAAAAATCCTTCCACGCATCCGGATTACCGCTGCGCTGAGCCCACTCGATAGAAGCCGACAAATAACCGACCACCGCGTCGAACCACACGTAAAGCTTCTTCGACGGATTGTCCTGCCAACCTTCAACCGGAATCGGGATACCCCAATCAATATCGCGAGTCATGGCACGCGGACGCATGTCCTCCAACAAATTCAGGGAGAAACGCAACACGTTCGGACGCCAATCCTCACGCGTTTCAAGCCACGCCTTTAAAGCGTCGTGAAGCGCCGGCAAGTCGAGCATGAAATGCTCAGTCTCCACAAACTCAGGAGTCTCCCCATTAATTTTAGAAACGGGGTCGATCAAATCGGCCGGGTCAAGCTGATTACCGCAAGTGTCACACTGATCACCGCGCGCATCACTTGCACCGCAGATCGGGCAAGTGCCCTCAATGTAGCGGTCCGGCAAGGTGCGGCCCGTCGACGGCGAAATAGCACCCTTGGTCGTCTCCTTAACCATATAGCCGTTGTCATACAAACCCTTGAAAAGCTCCTGCACCACCGCATAATGGTTGCGAGTAGTAGTGCGAGTAAACAGGTCATAAGACAGGCCGAGCCCCGCCAAGTCATGGACAATCTGCCGGTTGTAGCGATCAGCGAGCTCCTTAACCGACACGCCTTCCTTGTCAGCCTGGACAAGCAATGGGGTGCCATGCTCGTCCGTGCCGGAGACCATGAGGACATTGTTGCCCGCCATGCGCTGGTAACGAGCGAATACATCGGAAGGCACACCGAATCCCGCTACATGGCCAATGTGCCGCGGACCGTTCGCGTACGGCCATGCGACACCGACAAAGATGTTCTGCCCCGATTGAGCTGTCACAGGAGAAGTCATGCTTTCCAGCATAAGATAACGCGCCCGCTATTTAACCTTCCGCCTTGCTTCGCGTTGCTTACGCTCCCGGTGATGGCGGCGTTCAATAGCCAGTTGGCGAGCGAAACGCTCAGTTTCCTTCTTATCAAGATAAATCACGTCGTTGGACACGTCTTTGACTATTGCGAACATGAGCGCGATCAAAATTAGTAGGAACGGAGTGGCCGCCACAATGGTCACCGACTGCAGAGAGGATAGTGCGTCCTCGCCGCCAACAACCAAAAGGGTCAGGCCGACGAAGGCGGTACCTAGACCCCAGATGCCGGCCAGCCATGGGGTGGCATCCGTTTTTCCGTTTTGAGACATCGACGCCATCACGGTGGAAGCGGAATCCGCCGATGTGATGAAAAAGGTGCCCAGCAGGACCAGCGCGAGAACGCCCACGGCGAAACCGCCTGGAAAGGTGTGCAGGAGGCTAAAGAGCTGCTCCTCAGCCACCCCAGCGCCATAAATGGACTCGCCGATCTGTTCCAGCCTGATGGCGGCGCCGCCGAAGATGGCGAACCAAACCGTTGAGACGGCTGCCGGGACAAGCAACACTCCAAGACAAAACTCGCGAATGGTGCGGCCCCGTGAAATGCGCGCCAGGAATGTGCCCACGAACGGCGACCAAGAAATCCACCATGCCCAGTAGAAAATGGTCCACGAGGACAAGAACTCACCAGCGGTACCGTCCGCGCTAGATGCTGTACGGCTCGCGATGAGGAAAAACTGATCGAGGTAGCTTCCAATCGCGGTCGGCAGCATGTTGAGCAGGCTCACGGTCGGACCAACAACGAAGACGAAAATTGCGATCACGCAAGCAAAGACCATGTTGATATTGGACAGCCACTGGATGCCGCGGCCGACGCCGGACATGGCGGATAGGAGAAATGCCAAAGTGAGCACTGAGATAATGCCGACGGTCAGGGTAGTAGAGGGAGACTCGACGAAGCCGGAGGCCTGAAGCCCCTAGGTGATCTGCAAAGCGCCCAGACCCAGGGAGCAGGCTGTGCCGAAGATTGTGGCGAAGATGGCGAAGCCGTCGATCATTTTGCCCAATGGCCCGTTGGCGGCCTTCTCCCCAAGCAGCGGAACGAAGGCGCTGGACAAAAGCTGCTTTCGGCCGCGCCGGAAAGTGGAATACGCGATGGCTAGTCCGAGGATGGCGTAAACGGCCCACGGGTGCAGGGTCCAGTGGAACATGGTCTGCGCCATGGCGGTGCCTACCTCGTGTTTATCGCGCCCCGGGACCCCGTTGCGATACATCGCCAACGGTTCTGATGCACCGTAGAACATCAGGCCGATGCCCATGCCAGCGGCGAACATCATCGAAATCCAAGAGGATGTGCGAAACTCCGGGCCCTCATCAGGCCCACCTAGGCGGATTTGTCCAAAAGGCAGGAAGGCGATCGTGATGACGAAGAACACGAAAACTGTGCCGAATAAGACGAACGCCCACCCGAGATTGGTGATGACCCAGTTAAAAGACCAGTCGGAAAATGCCGAGAAGCTCTCGGGTCCGAATAGGCCCCACAAAACGATGCCCGCGACAATCACAACCAGCGGCGCGATGATCGTCCAGTCGATCGGGGCGTCTTTGACGTCTGCCTGGGAGACAACATTTTCTTCAGGAGGCAGCGCCTTGCGCTCATCTGCCTCGATGAGTTCGGCTAGCTCGCTCGCTGCCGAAGTCTGCGGCTCGTTGCTGTTGTGAGCCAAGCGGATTCACTCCTTCTTCAATGCACCTGACAGGTAAAACTGAAGGTAGGCTAACTTACTTCACGGACATTTAGAAACCTTCCGCGTCCTTCGCCTGCTGCGCTTCTTCGTACAGCTCCCGATTTTTCACCCCATGCGCTCGGGCGATCTCCTTCACAGCATCTTTAAGGCGCACGCCAGCACGCACCTGCTCCAACACGGCATCGACTAGGTCCTCGGGTTCCGCAGAAGCTAACTCCCCACCCTCGAGAACTACGGTAATTTCCCCGCGTAATCCCGTGCTGGCCCACTCCGCTATCTCACCAAGTTGGCCGCGTTTGACCTCCTCGAAGGTTTTGGTCAGTTCACGGCATACCGCAACGCGGCGTGTCTTTCCGAGGATGTCGGCGGCGTCGCGAAGCGTGGCTTCGATGCGATGCGGGGACTCAAAGAAGCACACCGCGCGTTGCTCATTTTTCAAAGACTCAAGCCAGCTGCGCCGCGGCCCGGGTTTTCTGGGGACGAATCCGTCAAAGATGAAGCGTCCAACGTTGAGCCCGGAAAGAGCCAAAGCTGTCGTAACTGCCGACGGCCCCGGGATGCAGGTGACTGGGATGCCGGCGTCGTGTGCGGCCGCCACCAAGCTGTGACCTGGGTCGGAGACGATGGGCATGCCCGCGTCCGTCACCACCAGCACCGTGCCGCGCCGCGCCGCGGTGAGCAGCTCCTCGACGCGGCGGTCTTCGTTGTGGTCGAAGTTGGACACGACGCGACCGCTGATCTCCACGCCGAGCGCCGCTGCGAGCGCCCGCGTGCGTCGTGTGTCTTCCGCGGCGATAACATCCGCGTCCGCCAACGCTTGCTTCAGCCGCGGGGAGGCGTCGTCAATGTTGCCCAGCGGGGTAGCCGCCACCACTATTGCGCTCATGGACACCAAGCATGGCACAGCTTATTGCCGCGGGGCAGTAGTATCCCAGACGTGACTGCATCTGCATCTGCCACCGCCACCCGTCGACGCCCCGCTGGCCGTGCCCCCGCACCCAGTGCACCAGTGTGGGTGCCGTGGTCGCGGCGCGACACTTCCCACCTCGTCGTGATCACGGCTCTTACCCTGGTGACACGGTTGATCGGTTTGACCATGCCTACTGCCGGGGGCACCCCCATTTTCGACGAGAAGCACTACGCGCCGCAGGCGTGGGACATGGTGCGCTCCTACATCAACCCGGTGTTGGGCGGCGTGGAGTCGAACCCCGGCTTCGGGCTTGTCGTGCACCCGCCGTTGGGCAAGCAACTGCTGGCGCTGGGTGAGAGTCTGTTCGGCTATACCCCTTTGGGTTGGCGTTTGATGACAGCCCTGTTCGGCACTGCCGTCGTCTCCTTCGTTTTCTTGCTGTGCCGCCGGCTCACCCAGTCGACGTCGTTGGCCACACTCGCCGGGATTATCGCCGCGGCTGATGGAGTGCTGCTTGTTTCCGCGAAGTTCGGCATGCTCGACATTTTCCAGGTGCTGTTTATTGTGGCGGCGTCGTGGACGTTGGCCGGAGACATGAGACAAGTGCATCAGCGGATGCATGATGCGCATATCACCAGCGATTTTGGGCCTCGCTTGGGCTTTCGGTGGTGGCGCTTTGCAACGGGTGTCTTGCTGGGGCTGGCTCTCGCGGTGAAGTGGTCCGGCCTGTATTACATTGTGTCTTTCGGCTTATTGAGCGCGTTTTGGGACGTCTGGTTGCGTGCTCGCTACGGCGTGCGCCAGCCAGTGGCCGGTGCCCTTTTCCGCGACGTGCCTTCATCTGTGGCTTCTTTGGTCCTTCTTCCCGCGGCCATTTATGTCTGGTCGTGGCGTGCCTGGTTTGCTTCGGAAACCTCGGTTTACCGCCACGCGGCTGCCGACGGCACAATCTCGGAGAGTTCCTGGCCTCTGCTCCAGCTTCTGCCCGACACGATAGGCGCTTGGTTGTACTACCATTTCTCCGTTTTGGACTTCCACGGTTCCCTGACGTCGTCAGGCGGGCATTCCCACCCGTGGGACTCGAAGCCGTGGGCGTGGCTCGTGGCCGCCCGCCCGATCCTCTACTACTCCTCGACTGACATCGACTGCCGCGTCGGCACGTGTCGGGAGATGATCTTCTTGTTTGGCACCCCCGTGATTTGGTGGCTGACCATCCCGGTGCTTTTGTGGGCTGTGTATTCCTGGATCGTGCGCCGCGACACTCGCGTGATTATCCCTTTGGTCGCCTTCGCGGCGGGTTTTGTGCCGTGGTTGGTGGCCTTTGATCGCCAGATGTATTTCTTTTACGCCACGGCGCTCGTTCCCTTCACCGCGGTACTTTTGGCCCTTGCGCTTGGCTCGGTAGCCAGCCGGGGCAGGCCAGTGAACAGCCCCGTGCTGCGCAAACTTGCCGGCATACAACTCTCGACGGGCCAAGTCGCAGTCATCATCTACATGTCCGCGGTGGTGGCGGCCTTCCTCTACTGGTCGCCGATCTTCTACGGTATGCGCGTGCCGGAGGGCTACTACCAGTCCCTGATGTGGCTGCCTAGCTGGACGTAGGTTCAGCGCTGAGCATGCGCCAGGCGCGGCGCAAATCCGCGCCGCGGTCAACGACCCAGGTGGCCAGCAGGGCGAGGAGTGTCGCCAAAAGGACCATTACGTGCCCGCCGAGACCTGCCGGCGAGTAAAGCAACCAATCACGCACGGCGAAGCCGATGGTGAAGGTGAACATGGACCCGATGATCAGCAATATGCCGGGGATCTGGTCGGTTTTCCAAGCGGCGAAGGCCAACGCGCTGGCTACCCCGAGGCGCAGCGCGGCGGGATCCGGAGATGCCTCAGGAGCCGCCACCAAAAAACGCACTGCCCACGCCGCCCACACCAACGCCATGGTGGCCAACGCCACGCGACCCAAAGAGAGGGCGACAGCCCGACGCTGCGCGAAGCGGTACCACTTCGCCTCGACACTAGCGAGGATGACTTCGGACAGGTCCGCAGGTGGCGCCAAGCACTCACCTAAGTCAAGGTTGTCACTTAAGGTCAGCAGGCGCTCCCAAAATGCTCGGCACTGGTCGCAATGTTCGAGGTGGGCGTCGACGATGGCGTCGTCAAGCGGTGCTTCTTCCCCGTCGAGACGAGCCGAAAGCGCCGCCTGGACTTCGCTGTGGCTAAGCACGGGTCAAAACCTTATCCAGGCTGACGCGCCCCGGGCCGAAAACGACGACCATAAAAAGAGCAGCGGCAAGCACCATCGGATACTCAACGCCACCAGCCTCGACGAAAAATCCGTGGTTGAGATGCACAAAGTAGGCCGCGGCGACAACCAGTAGCGCCACAATGCTCGCCACCAGAGTGCTTAGCAACCCAATGATCAACAGCGCCCCTCCGATGAGCTCGACGGTGCTGGCCAGGTAGGCCGAGAGTTTCGGCTGCGGCACCCCAGATTCGCTTAAACGTGTGGCGGTGCCGGCGATTCCCACCTCGAACCAGCCGCGGTAGCCGCGGGCGACGAAAACAGCTCCGGTGATGATACGCACGACAAGGAGCGCGAAGTCTCGAACCGCAGGCCTGTTCATGGCTGTAAGACTACAGAATGGTGACCAAGGGGAACCACACAGGCGCGAGGAGAGTCTAAGAAGATATGTCCGAATATTGCGGCCCCGTGGTGGGCGATGACGGTCTGGCGCGGCCGCCGTGGGCGGCGCACGATGAGATGCTGCGCGAATACTACGACACTGAATGGGGCTTGCCGGTTCGCGATGAGCGCGGGATGTTCGAGAGGATCTGTTTGGAGGGTTTCCAGGTCGGTTTGTCCTGGAAGTTGATTTTGCAGAAACGGCAGGCCCTGCGGGAAGCGTTTTTCCACTTCGACCCAGACGCTGTTGCCGCGATGTCCAGCACGCAGCATTTGCTTGACGACGCCACCTTGATCCGCAACCCTAAAAAACTCAACGCGGTGCTCACCAACGCCCGCGCCACCATCGCCCTGCGTAGCCAGGGAACCGACCTGGCGCGGCTCGTCTGGTCTTTCCAACCCGAACGCACCCCGGAACCAGAAACCGCCGAGGACGTTGCATCGCAATCCCCAGAGTCCGAGGCGCTAGCCAAAGAGCTAAAGCGGCGCGGGTTTACCTTCGTCGGCCCGGTGACGATGTATGCGCTGATGGAATCCACAGGCATCATCGACACCAACTTGGTGGGCACCTGGCGCCGTGGCGCTTCCGGGGTGTGGCCGCTTTAGTCCTTCACGGACCTGTGTTTTAGGCGTTGATGATGACTTTGAGAGCCTTGGTTTCAGCAGCGTTGCTGAACACCTCATAGGCCTTTTCAAACTCATTGAACTCGAAACGGTGGCTGATGAAGCCAGACACGTCGATCCTGCGCTGCGCGAGCAGCTTGGTCAGCATCGGAGCTGTGTCAGTGTTGACCAGACCCGTGGTGATCGTGAGGTTTTCGATCCACAGATCCTGCAGCGGAAACTCCACCGCTGTCCCGTGCACACCGACGTTGGCAACGGTTCCACCAGCGCGGACGACTTCAAGGCACATATCCCATGTTGCAGGAATCCCCACGGCCTCAATGGCGACATCGACGCCGAGGCCGTCCGTCATGGCCATGATCTGCTCCTTCCAATCATCGTCGGAGGACAGCACCCCGTCAGTTGCACCAAATCTCTTGGCCTGCTCGATCCGGTTAGCGTCCAAGTCCACGGCGATGACGCGGCTGGGCCCGTAGAGCTGGGATGTTGTGATGGCCGCCAGACCCACCGGGCCGGCACCGATGACGACAACGACGTCACCTGCTTTGACACGCCCGTAGAGGATTCCGAGTTCATGGCCTGTGGGCAGGATGTCGCTGATCATCGTCGCTTCTTCCGGGGAGACTCCCTCAGGAAGTTTCTGGACTGAGCTTTCAGCAAACGGGATACGCACGTACTCCGCCTGGGTGCCGTCGATGAGATGCCCGAAAATCCAGCCGATCCCGGATGCTCCTTCATCAGCAAGGCAGTGGCTTTGCAGATTCTTGCGGCAATTCGAGCACTTCCCGCAGGACGTCACAGCCGAAATGATGACTTTGTCGCCCACCTTCAACTCCGTGACCGCTTCTCCCACCTCAGTGATCTCAGCGACACCTTCGTGGCCGAGAATCCGGCCGTCTTCAACCGCCGGCACATCGCCTTTGAGGATGTGGAGGTCAGTTCCGCAAATCGTGGTGGTGAGCACCTTCGCAATCACGTCGGTAGGGTGTTTCAGCTCCGGTTTTGGTACATCTTCCCAACTGGGTTTTCCTGGGCCACGGTAGACCATTGCCTTCATTGTTTGACTCCTTGGCGGTCACGTTCAAGCAGCGAATGACGAGTTGTTTGAGTCGACTCATTCACTACCCTATCGGGGTACAACCCGGCCCACAAGGCGGTATTTTTCAGCACAAAAGTTTCAGTCCCGCCGTGGGTTTGCCCGCGCCCCACAAAGGCGTGCCTGAGGGCCCATCAACTGCCGAATAGGCCAACCGACCTGGTCGCTGCGAGCCAAAAATGGGGGCCGATCGGACTCCACCATCGCGTTGATTGCATACCCCTTGGCCACGCATCTTGTTTTTCGTCCCGCAGCCTGCACGTCCCGCGCACAAACCGTCCGCGGCCCGCAGACTTACGTGGGGCGCTAAAGGAACTGCAAAGACGGCCTCGTCGAGCTGAGATAAATAGCAACAGCTCTGGCTGACCTGGATTAGCGACGATCCAACTGGCACAGATCACCCGTTTCTCCTCCTCGCCGGACGCGTGACGACACAATGCGCCGATTAACGAGGGCTTTCGCGGTACGCTCCCCGCCACAACCTACCGCCTAACTCTTGGGAACCTCACACGTTGTAGAGCGAAGGATGATGGGGTTGTTGGTACCCCACTTCGGGGTTATTTCATTGGCTTGTTACACGGGAGACGGCCATTGTCCTTTTTTGAATGACTGTTAATGCATCTTCGGCATATCCCATGTCCTTTCACAACAGCCAGGACAAAACCCGGGAGAGTGCAATGGGCGATGAAGCTGGAAGCTTGCGAGTTCGACCGTTCCACACACGAAAATTTCAAATCCGCGAACTTTTTTGTTCGGTATGCCATAGTGAAAGAACTGAAGGAGGGTTTCACACTTCCGCGAATGGCATTGACGAAGGCTCAAAGGGGGCTGATAATCCTCCGAAGCGTCGATAGTGCTTACTCAGATGGCTGTGAAACCTGTCAACCGCAGGTCACCCACCGCCTTGGTGCAACAACAGATAAAACTGCCTGTGTGCGGCAGTGAATTTGGGAAGGAACTATATGAAAGACATTCCCGGCATCCTTCGGGCCTCAGGACTGCGCAACCCAGCCGTTGAAGAATACGTCGAGTACTGGGCGAACATCACCGAGCCCGACAACATCGAAGTCATTGATGCATCCGACGATGAACGCATCGTCAACGAAGCTTTAGCTGCTGGCGAGATTTTCCCAGCCGGTAAAGACCGCTACTACTCTCGTTCCTACTACAAAGACACCGCACGCTCTGAGGAGCGCACAGTCGTCGCCACCCACCGCCCCAGCGATGCTGGCGTGTACAACAACTGGCGTGACGCCGCCGAAGTAACCGAGGTTCAGCTGCAAAACATGCGTGGCGCCTCACGGGGTAAAACCATGTACGTAGTTCCCTACCTCATGGCTCCCGTCGGCTCACCACTTGAAAAGTACGCGCGCGGCGTGGAGTTGACCGATAACCGCACTGTGGCTATCCACATGATTCGTATGGCTCGTGTGGGCGTGCAGTACATGAATGACCTTGCCGATCCGGCAATGTTTGTACGAGCTGTCCACGTCACAGGGGACTTGGAAAACCTTGGCCAAGGCACTGATGAGGATAAGCGCTTATTCGCCACCGTTGCTGATAAACGCACCATTTTGCACTTTGGTTCCTCTTACGGCGGAAATGCACTGTTGGGCAAAATTGCCCACGGACTGCGTCAAGGATCCTTCGACGGGTGGTTCTCCGGCGAGTTCCTCGGCGAACAGTTCATGCTCATCGGCATCAAAGACAAACAGAAAGACCGCACTTACTACATGTGCGGTGGATTTCCTTCGGCTTCAGGCAAGACAAACCTTGCGATGATGCTCCCGCCCGAAGGTTTAGGTGACCGCTACGAGGTCCATTTCTACGGAGACGACATCGTGTGGCTACGCGTCGACCCCAAGGACGGCAAACTGTACGGAATGAACCCCGAATTTGGTGCCTTCGGCGTCGCCAAAGACACGAACTGGGACACAAACCCCACCGCGATGGAGTCACTGGCTCCCGGCACTGGCACCCTATTCACAAACGTCGCCTACAACCCGGAGCTACAAGAACTGTGGTGGGAAGGTAAAACACCGGACTATCCCGAAGATGTCAGCGGTTGGTTGGACTGGAAAGGTGAGCTGATCTCAGCTCGCCCGGCTCAACGTCAACGCTCGAAGGCAAAGGGCGATGAATGGGCCCATCCGAACTCACGGTTCACCACAACCCTCGCGAACATTCCCAATGTTGGCCCCGACTATGACGAGCCTGCCGGTGTGCCGATCGACGCGATCATTTTCGGTGGCCGAGTGGCAAACCGTGAACCTTTGATCCGCGCGATTTCTGACATTGCCGAGGGCGTCTATGACGGCTTGACGCTCGGCGCGCAAGCGACATTCGCCGCCGAAGGCAAGGAAGGAGTGCTGCGATACGACCCCATGTCCATGCGCCCATTCATGTCCTACCCCGAAGGCGAATACGCTCAGCACTGGTTGAAAATCATCGGTGAAGCTACCCACACACCAATCTTTGCCCACGTCAACTGGTTCCAACGCGACCCGGAGGACGGACATTACCGCTGGCCAGGCTACCGCGAAAACCTGCGCGCACTACTGTGGCTTCTCGATCTCAAAGAAGGGCGCGTCACAGGCAAACAGACCCCGGTGGGTACTGTGCCGCTGATTGAAGAACTCAACCTCACCGGATTCAAAGGCAGTCGCGCAGATCTCGAAGAAATCCTCCGAATCGACAAGGACCTGTGGGTCAAAGAAATGCAGGCGCGCCGCGAACACCTCGAACAGTTTGAAAACCTCCCGGAGGAGATCTGGGAAGCTCACGAACGAGTCGCAGCAGCAGTAGAAAACGCCGAATAACCCAACTTCTGTTTCCTCCCCGAAACACGCGTGTAAGCGGCGCCGTGGCGTTTATGGCGCACCTTACACGCGTCGAAGCTTGAAAACTGATTTACCGTAGCTGGGGTAGCCCCCAAAACACCTCAACTACTCTGACGAGCCGAAAGCCAAACAACGCCTCCGCATGCTGGGACCTAACCCATCGGCCACCCCGGCACTCCCGACATCGTTTAGCTGACCGCTCTGATACCCGCAAGGGCTCAGCGCCAGCAACCCCCGCGCGCCTGAGCGAGTCTTGGGCCAAGGGGAGCTTTCCTCGGATACCGCAGCGTTGCCGGCGCTAAGATCAAGCCATGTCACGAGTTTTTCGTTTGGGCCAACATTTATCAGTTCGAGATGGCGTATCTGCGCTTTTCCTTATCGCCGCAGCTTTGCTCAGTCTAAGCGCATGCAGCACCACCGATTCATCAGTGTCCGACACCACTTGGGGCAGTGAACCTGGAACAGACGGCAAACCCTCAATCACTTTCGGAAGAAATGGCCATTTATCGGGTTCAGACGGCTGCAATCTCCTCACCGGTCGCTGGAAGGAAAACGCCCGCACCGTTGCGCTTGATATGGCCACAACCTTGAAATACTGCGAGGGCATCGATACGTGGCTCAGCACTGCTGCGACGGCGAAACTCTCGAACTCCGAACTCGTCTTCTTCGACACAGACGGCAAAGAGGTAGGCAAACTCACCCAGTTCAACGGCTAACAGGCCCCGAACCAACAAACACTTTTTAGGCGGGAGCCTTTACTTTCTGAATCGGCCTGAGTTTTTCGGTGACTACGGGTAAAAGCCTTACTGGGCTTTTCGAGTGGTGTTGAATTCCTCGTAGTCCTGCTCGTATTCGATCGGGGGAACGTCACCGATCGACGAGTGCAGACGCTGGTGATTGTACCAGTAGACCCACGAGGCCGTTTCCGTTTCGACCTTCCGGGCATCCCTTTATGTGCGTGCGGGATCGACGTCGATGAGCTCAGTCTTGTACAGCCCGATCGTCGACTCCATCATCGCGTTGTCCAGAGCATCACCGACCGAGCCGATCGAGCCCTGGAGTCCGGCGTCTGCCAGCGCGTCGGTGAACGCCAGCGAGGTGTATTGCGCCCCGGCGTCCGAGTGATAGACGATGCCGGTGGCGGTGAAATCCATGCGGGTGCGTCTGCGGCTGAATAACGCGTGTTCCAGGGCCATGAGCACCATCGTGGTGTCCATCACCGTGGTGAGGACCCAGCCGAGGACCTGCCGCAAGTAGGCGTCGACGATGAAGGCGACGTAGCAGAATCCCTCCCGCGTCCAGGCGTAGGTGAAGTCCGCGATCCACCACTGATCCGGATGCGACGGATACCTCCACCGACGGCCTATTCGGTCCGGGTGCCGACGGTGCGCAGGATTGGCCACGGTCGTCTTCTTGCGGTGCATTCCGCGGGACACACCGCGGATGCCGGTGATCTTCATCAGCCGTTCCACCTGGTCACGACCAATAAGCATGCCGTCACGGATGGCTGCTTTCCAGAGCTTGCGCCGGCCATAGACCTTGCGGTTTTCCTCCCACAGTCGGTAGATGCGGTAGGCGGCGTACGCTTCGTCGAGTTCGGCTCCGGTGGGGCCGAAGCCGCGGGACTGGTGGGCGTAGAAGGTGCTCGGGGCAATCGCAATGCCGTGGGCAGTCAAGGTTTCGCAGATTGGCTCGACCCCGAAACGGTTCCGGTAGGTGCAGATGAAATCCACGACTACCGAAGTTTGCGGTCGAGCTCCGCTTGGGCGAAAAAAGCTGACGCCGTCTTGAGGATCTCATTGGCTCGTCGCAGTTTGGCGACTTCCTTGGCCTGCTCCTCGTAGACAGCCTGGAGCTGCTCGTAGGACAGGGAGCCGGGCTGGGGTGCTTGTTCCTGCTTTTCCTGTTTTCGGATCCAGTTGCGCAGAGTGGATTCCTTTACGCCGAGCAGTTCGCCGATCTCTCGGCGGGCGGCTGCCTTGGAGATGTCGCCGTCTTCGAGACGTTCGAAGTACATACGTACCGCGCGTTCTTGGGTAGCGGTGTCGTACTTGCTGGGCCGTGCCATGATGCTGATCGTCCTCCTCGGGTAAAACCTAGTCTCCGACCAACCCAGGCCGCCTCAATTTTGGCTACGTTTTTGCGGAACCATGATTCCGAGCCTTCCCACCCGACGCGCTAAGCGATGACTTTCGCGTTCAACCGGGGTGAGTCGGCCAACAACGTGCGCACTGCCGGCTCGTAAGCGTCGAAACTCGTTGACCTAACCGGGCGCGGCGAGTACTTCGGGGGAGAGTCAGACGCCAGCGCGCGTTCAACGGTTTTCTTCGCGCAACCGACTTCCTCAGCGATCTTCCTGATTGACAGTCCCTGCCCACGCGGGAACCGAATTTGAGCCCATTGATCCAAAGAAATCACCCATCCAATCTTTTTCGGATGGGCTATTTTTCGAAAAGCGTTTTGGGCTACTTTTCAAAGAGCGCTGACAAGGCCCCGATCAGCCGCACTGACAAGGGCGACCGCGGCACTTTCCTCGTCACAGACCACCACCAGCACCGCTCCCACCCGGCCCCGTAAAAAAGAAAACCCCTCAAACCCCCGCGAAATACCAGGTAAAACGCGGAACCCAAGGGACACAGAAAAGGACGCCCACTATGTATCACAATGGGCGTCCTAGTGGTGGAGCTAAGGGGAATTGAACCCCTGACCTTCGCATTGCGAACGCGACGCTCTACCAACTGAGCTATAGCCCCAATGCCGATGAGGTTACTCCTGCCCGGCGGTAGAGACGAAACCGTGCAGGCAGGGATGTGTTTTGGCGCTTGGGTTTTAGCTGGCGCGCGCTGGGGTTTCGGGGGTGGGTATTGCCTCGTCAAGCTGGTGGTAGGGCAACTGGGTGAAGTCGGGGCTTTCGTCGTCCATCTCGACGATGACGGCGCCTGGTCGGCGGCGGTAGTGCGGAATAGGTGCGTCCTTGTCGCCGGAGATCGCTCCCATGCGGGCGCGCCGCAGTTGGCGTACTCGGCGGGCGTGCAAGGCGCGCTCTTGGCGGACGACTCCGCGTAGCACCACCATAAACCACATGGTCAGGCCGACGGTGACTGCTGGCAGGGCCCAGACCCATCCTCCGGCTACGAAAGCTGCAACGAAGGTGATTACGTCGGCGATGATCAGGCCGAGGAGGGTGCGCTGCCGGCGCTTGAACTTGTCTGCCTTGGAGCGCTTTTCGCGCTCGGGGTCCCACCCGCCGCGGCCACGGCGGGCGCGGGCGAACTCGATGTCTTCTTCTGTGGGCTCGGAGTCCTCCCCGGCTTGGGTTTGCTGCTGTGGCTCCGTTTCCGCGCTGGAGGCGTTTTCTGCTTCCGACGCGTCTTGCGGAGCCGACGCAGTGTCGTAACCATAGTCGCCGGGAGACAGGTAGGAGTCCTCGAGTGGGTAAGGCTCACCCGCATCTTCGGCGACTACGGCGTCTACGGTGTCTTCGGCGTCTACGGTGTCTTCAGCTTCCTCCTGCACTTCTTCTTGCTGCAGAAGGGGCAGCTCGGTCGAATCGCCTGTTTCGGGTGTGATGACTTCGCCGTCGATTGTCGTGTTTTCGTCGGGGGTGTCCGGGGCGGTGCTGGGGACGTCGATAAGCACGGAGTGCTCTCCAGGCTCCACGATTTCGTAGTCCTGGTCATCTTGCTCGTCGAAGCGGTGGATGTCTGCTTTGGTCAAGCGGGGCCGGGGACGTCCGGCGAAAGGTTCTCCGTCGCCGGTGTGCAGCACGCGCGTTTCCTCATAGCCCTCGCCGGAGCGGCGGATGGGCTTGTTATTGCCCAGCACCATCGGTGCGAGCACGATTACCCACACGACAACGATCAAGACGATGATCAGGCTGAGGCTGCCCATGAGGCGGTCACCTTTCTTCGAGTGAACTGGCGAGCTTGCGAGTCTCTAAGGCTATCTTCCGTCGGGCTCTATCCTGTTGAGCCACGCCGGAGGGGGCGAACCTTGCCTGCGTCGATGAGGCGGTTGACTGCGGTTGTTGAAAAGTCCTCCCTGTTGATGGCCACGAGATGGTGGTCGCGCCACTTCCCGTCGATGTGTAGGTTTCGCCGCAGATAGCCTTCCTTGCGGTACCCGTTGGCCGCTAACACCCGACCTGAGGCCGGGTTGTCCGGCAGAAAGGTCGCCGTCACGCGGTGCAGGCCGACGCGCGTGAGAGCGTGATCGGTGCCCAATCCGCACGCCGCCGTGGCGATCCCGCGCCCCATAAACGCGGAGTGAACCCAGTAGCCGATCCAACATTCGCTCACTGCGCCGTGCTGAATGTTTCCTAGGGTGACTTGCCCCACGAAGGAACCGTCAAGTTCGATGGCAAGCGGAACGACGATTCCCTGCACCGCCATAGCGCGTAGTTGTGACCAGTTTTTTCGCCACGCGGCAAGGCTGTGAGCGTCTTTCCAGCTCCCTTCGACTGTTGGTTCTACAGGCCGGAGCCATTGCTCGTCGACAGTGCGCATCCGGGTGCAATCTTTGCCGTCGGCGCGCCGCAGGGGACGCAGGCGCACGTGTGAGTGATCCGGCAGCAGGAGCGTTGGAGATGCTTCCGGCCACCCCGGTGCGGTGGAACCGAACATGGCTACCTTTGTTGCAGGAAAATCACGTCGACGATGTCGCCGGGGCGGACCTCGCTGACCTCCTCGGGCAGCTCAATTATCGCGTTCGCGTCGGCAAAGCCGGCCAGAAGGTGGGCGGGTGGACCTTGCGGGCCCCCAAGCGCTTGAACGAGGTAGTCCCCCGTTTCCATATCGCGCATGAGGCGGGCGCGGATGAAGCCGCGACGGCCCGGGATCGATTGGATTGGGCCCAGGGAGCGTGCTTGGACTGCTCGGCGCTTCGGTTCTTGTTTGCCCAGCGAGCGGCGGATCGCTGGGCGGATGATCGTTTCGAAGATCACCAGTGCGGCTGCCGGGTTTGAGGGTAGAAGGAAAGCTGGGGTGCGCTCTGTGCCCATGAGTCCGAAGCCTTGGACTGAGCCGGGGTGCATGGCTACGCGAGTGGTGTCCACCTCGCCAAGTTCCGCGAGCACCTGCTGGACAGCCATTGCCCCGCTGCCTCCGACGGCACCAGCGATGACCACCATTTCGCTGCGGGCGAGCTGGGTGGCAATGGTTTCTTTCAGCTTGCGGGGTTCAGCGTTGATGATGCCGACGCGCTGCGCGTCTGCGCCAGCTTCACGCGCGGCGGCGGTGAGGGCATAAGAGGTAACGTCGTAGACGTTGCCTAGTCCGGGGTCGCGATCAATGTCTACCAGTTCAAGTCCGAAGGACATCACGGCTACCCGTGGGCGTGGGGAGACAAGCACCTTGTCTCGCCCCGCCGCCGCCAACAGCCCGATTTGGGCGGGCCCGAGCACCGTCCCGGCTCGCACAACCAAATCTCCTGGCTGTACGTCGTCGCCTTCTCGACGCACGAAGTCGCCGGAGCGTACAGCGCGGGTGGCGGTGACGCGTTTGCGGCCGCGGTCGGTCCACTCGAGGGGCAAGACGGCGTCGGCAAGCGTCGGCAATGGCGCCCCCGTGGCCACGCGCACCGCTTGGCGGGGCTGCAAACGCAGCGGTTTGCGCGAGCCTGCTTCAACTTCACCGACAACCGGCAACGAAGGTGCGTGTTGCGCATCCATTTTCGCCCCCAGCGCAACTCCCCCGCCGACGTCGACTGCGCGCACCGCGTAGCCATCGACCACAGCCTGGGCAAAGCCCGGTTGGGAGCGCGATGAAGTGACCTCCTCTGCGCACATCAAACCCAACGCGTCCGCAATACTGACGCGGATCGGCTCCGGTGTCGGCGCGGCGTCGAGCACTATCGCCAACTGATCGTTCACACTGCGCATCGCTACTGCAGGTTCTCCGCTTCGAACTCGCTGATGATCTTCTTCAGCGCCGAGTACAGCGCCGGGCCGTACTTTTCATGCCGCAAACCGAAATCAACATTCGCCGGAATGTAGCCGCCCGGATTCCCCAAATCGTGGCGCTTGCCCTCATGGACCACGATGTGTACGGGGTGCCCCTGACTAATCATCAACTCGATCGCATCCGTAAGCTGCAGCTCCCCACCTTTGCCCGGGGTGATCTGACGCAACGCAGCGAAAATGCCGCGGTCCAACAAGTAGCGTCCTGTTGCCACCAGTGTCGACGGGGCTTCTGCCGGTGCTGGTTTTTCCACCATTCCGCGTACCCGCTTGACTTCGAAACCCGCGAAGGACTCCCCCGCATCTTCCACGTCGAACACCCCGTAGTTGAACACTTCCTCACGAGTGACGTTAAAGGCACATAACACTGAACCGCCGAGCCGGGCGCGTACCTCGACCATCTTCTGCATCACGCCAAACGGCAACACCAAATCATCCGGCAACATGACAGCCACGACGTCCTCGTCTTGGCCCAACATGGACTCAGCGCATCCCACGGCGTGACCAAGGCCCAGCGGCTTTTCTTGTTCCACCGCAACTGCGTTGATTAGGTCCGCTGCTTTGGCCACCTTCTGCGCCTGTTCATCCTTGCCGCGTTCCCGCAAGGTTTCGCACAATTGCTCAAAGGTGCCGAAGTGACGCATGATTTCCTGTTTGTCAGGGGCGGTGACCACCACCATTTGTTGCGCACCGAGCTGCGCCGCTTCCTCAGCGATCAGCTCGATGCCCGGGGTATCCACCACCGGCAACAGCTCCTTAGGAACCGTTTTCGTCGCGGGCAAAAACCTCGTCCCCATGCCAGCTGCTGGGACAACGACGGTTTTGACCGGATTCTGCGTGGAATTCTGCATAATGGGTGAGCTTACAGCCCTTTCCCACCCTTTAGCGCCTTTGACCCGTGCGTGTAAGGATGTGTGTGTGCCCACTAAACAGCAGGTCCGTAAAGAACGCCTCGCTTCTCGACGCTTCCTGGCAGCCGACCCGGCCACCAAGCGCCGCCTCGACGAGCAGCTTGTGGCCAATACCGTTTCTTACTTGTGCGATTCCGGCTTGACGGGCAATGTTGCCGCCTACAACCCTTTGCCTTCTGAGCCGGGCGGGGACTTCCTTGTCCCTCGCCTCGCGGGTGTTTGCAGAAGGCTATTTTTGCCTATCTCGTTGACACAAGGCGTCCTTGCCTGGGCTTCCTATTCCCCTTCCTTCAGCATCGATGCCTTCGGCGTCTCCTACCCGAACGGTGCCCGCTTCAACTCTCATGTGCTGCGCTCGTGCGATGTGGTGTTGGTTCCGGCGTTGGCCGTCGATAAGCACGGTATGCGCTTGGGTAAGGGCGCGGGCTATTACGACCGGGCGTTGAGGGGGATCGACGTGCCGCTTGCCGCCTTGCTTTACGACGACGACCTCGTCGCCGAAGTCCCCCATGATCAATTCGATGTTCCGGTAGGGGTGATTATTACCCCGGGCGGGAACCGGACGGTGCTTGGCGCAGTCTAAAGGGGGTATGAAACTGTTGGATCTTCTGCGCACCCCTGGCCACCGTCGGGCTACGTTGGTTCGCCGTGCGGCCGCCGCGGCCCTGCTGTTCGCAGCAGCCTTAAGCGGAGTCACCTCACGCACCGCTGCGCCCGAAGTCACGGTCTTCGCCCGCGACGTTGACGCCGGAGCCGTCATTGAAACGGGGGACGTGACGCGCAAAAGACTGCCCAGCAGCGTCGTTCCCGAGCGAGCTGTTTTCTCTCCCGCTGAGGCCGAGGGCAAGATCCTCGCGGCTGAAGCGGCGGCCGGTGAAGTTGTCACGACGACGCGCTTGGTGGGCCCAGATCTCACCGCCGGTCTTGTCCCACAGGGCGCGGAGGGCAGCTCCTATACGCTAGTTCCGGTGGTGTTGGCGGAGCCTGACATCATTCCTATGCTGCACCACGGCGCGGGTGTGAGCGTAATCTCCCTGCAAGAAAAATCGGGGGCACCTCTCATCGTTGCCGAGGGTGGAAAAGTAGTTGTTGCAGGTCAGCACGACTCCACAGTGTTGTTGCTCCTGCCCGATTCGCAGGCTAAGGCAGTGGCTGCGGCCTCGCTGGGAACTCCATTGACCGTAGTTTTGGACGGCCGCACGCTATAGTCACTGTTAAACGCCCAAAACTTTATTAACAGGTTCATCAAGGAGAAAAATGCTCAACGGCTTCAAAGAGTTTATTTTGCGTGGCAACGTCATCGACTTGGCTGTCGGTGTCGTCATCGGTGCCGCATTCACCGCGGTTGTCACGGCGTTTTCCGACGCCATCATCAACCCCTTGCTCAATATCTTCGGTGGCGCCGAAGTCGGCGGCCTTAAGGTTCCGGTCATCCCGGGCCGCCCCGACACCGCGCTCGACTTCGGCATGCTGCTGACCGCGATCATCAACTTCCTGCTGATCGCCGCAGTTGTCTACTTCTGCATCGTCGCCCCGATGAATAAGCTGGACCAGATGCAGAAGCGCCGCCGCGGTATTTCCGAGGACGAGCCGGCCCCGACTGATACCGAGCTGCTCACCGAGATCCGCGATCTTCTCGCTGGCCAGTCCCCGGCTCAAGCGGGTACCACCCCACCCAAGGATGCCTAGCTTCTAGGTAGCCCTACTCGCCCCCGTAATGCGGGGGCTTTTCGTTTTCCCAGTATTGAAGCTGATCAAGCGCTGGTGGTTCGTCCTCGTCGAGGATCACCCGACGTTGTTCGTCTGCTGAGGGCCGCTCAGCCGGACTATCGGCCAGGCGGTCATAATCAACGTCCGACACCCTGCGGGCCCTTCTCCTTTGCCGCGGCCCCGAATACTTGCTCACGCCAGCGAGTACCTGTTTAAGTCGCTGATCAAATGAGTAACCAAAGGCGCGAAGGTGGATACACCGTCGCGGATCGCTTGACGCGACGGCGCCAAGTTAACGACCACGGTGGAACCGGACACACCGCAGATACCGCGGGAAGTGCAGGCATCCACGGCACCGCAGGCTTGGCCCGAGGAGCGGATCGCTTGTCCCACACCCGGCACCAGGGTGTCGATGACCGCGCGCGTCGCCTCTGGGGTCTTATCGCGCGGTCCGACGCCGGTGCCCCCGAGGGTAAGCACAAGGTCGACACCGCCGACCACACCCGTCTCAATCGCTTTCCGGATCGCCGCCTTTTTCGACTTCACACGCACAACCGCGTCGACGGTGAAATTATATTCCTGGAGAAGTTCGCAGATGAGACGGTCAGTGTCGTCATCCTTCGCCTCGAAGCGGTGATCGGACACGAGCACTACCAAGGCACGCGGGGTCAGTGGCTGCGCCTCAAGCTCGGCTGCCAGGAGGACTGATTCGTCTGGCTCGTTGAGGTCAAGCGTATCGAGCGAGTTCGGCATGGCGATCTCCTTGTATAAAGTGCGCGCGTTTCCGATATGAATTTACTCGGAACTAAGCGTTACATCTACCGGTCTGGCGTCTTCACCTTCGCCGGAGCGGACCATAAGCGTCACCTGCTCCCCGAAGTCGCGGGAGCGGGTCGCGGCGATCAGCGCGTCCGCCGAATCGATGCGACGTTCATTTAACTGCGTAATTACGTCTCCCGGCCGCAGCCCCGCCTGCTCGCCCGGGCTGCCTGGCTCCACCGCTACGACGAGAGCTCCCCCACCGGAGCGGATATCTACCTGAACACCAAGCATGGGCTGAGTAGCTTTACCTGAGTCAATTAACTGCTGTGCGACTCGTTTCGCAAAATTCGAGGGAATAGCAAAGCCCAGACCGATCGAACCGGCGGCGCCTTCTGCCCCGCCCCTGCCCGGCGACAGGGAGGCGATCACGGAGTTCATGCCGATCAAGTTTCCGTTCATGTCCACCAGGGGGCCGCCGGAGTTGCCAGGGTTGATGGCGGCATCGGTTTGGATGCCGTCCATCAGGGAACTATCGCTGCCGCCCTGAGACGCTCTCACAGGGCGGTTCAAAGCAGAAACGATACCGCTGGTCACTGTCGCCGAAAGCCCCAGCGGGGAGCCGACTGCCACAACGTCTTGACCCACCTTCAACTGATCGGAATCACCGAAGGAGATCACCGGCAGACCTTCTACTCCCTCAATTTTGAGCACTCCGACATCGGTGTTGACGTCGGAGGCGATAAACCGGGCCGCATGGCGGGTGCCGTCGTTGAGCGTGACGTCAATCTTTGCCCCTCCCGCGGCCGCATCGGCGATGACGTGGTGGTTGGTCAGCACGTAGCCGTCCGAGGAAATGATAGAGCCGGAGCCCTCCGACATGCCCCTCAAAGACTCGACACCGATGGAGACGACAGCAGGCAGGACCTGGTCAGCGACAGCTTCCACGGAACCCTCTCCCACCGGGAGCGCTTCCGTTTTGTTTTCATTGGGCTGCTCAAGGGCGGAAACTTGCTGCGGCGGGTTCGCGGCACTTCCCGCCAGGTAACCGGCACCGCCGCCGGCCGCCAGGGCGGTAACCAGCGCTACAGCGAGAACTGGGGCCGAACTGGGGCGCTTCGGTTGCGCAACGTCGTATTCGGTGGTCATGGCGGGTAATTGTGCTCTCTCGTGCTGAAGGCGTACTTGAATACGGGAAAACCTTAGCGCAACATTAGCTGGGCACTAGCTGTGAGAGTCGCACCGGGTTCGGCTGGGGCGGTACAAACTCGCCGTCAAGCACGAAAAACCGGGCACCTCTTTCGAGGTGCCCGGTAATAAGCAGTTGTGTTTAGAACTGCTCGACGTCGATCAGGCCCGCCTGGGCTGCCTTGATCAGGCGGCGCGGGATGCGCACTTCCTGGCCGTCAATCTTGACGGTCTGCAGCTCGGCGTTGTCGGCCTTCCACTGCGAACGGCGCGAGCGCGTGTTTGCGCGGGACTTGCGGAACTTGGGGGTTGCCATAGTCTAGTTCTCCTCCTTCGACCTGTAGTTAGTTTGCGGACTTCTTCTTGCGGCGAGCCATGCCACCAAAGCGCTTGTTGAACTTCTCAACGCGGCCTGCGGTGTCCATGAGACGCTGTGCGCCGGTCCAAAACGGGTGCGACTCGGAGGTCACATCGACGACGATAAGCGGGTACTCGTTGCCGTCTTCCCAGGTGTCCTTGCGGTCGGAGGTCATGGTGGAACGGGTCAGGAACTTGTGTCCAGTGTTACCGTCCTGGATGATCACCGGGTGGTAATCCGGGTGAATATCATTTTTCATAGGTTGATTCGTCTCCCTCAGGATTGAACTTCAGGTCGGTTCCCTTTTTTTTGACAAAGACCGTGCCTGAGTTGGGTGCGAAAGTTACGTCAGGTGATCAGCCTGAGCTGAACAACCTGCAAGATAATACCCGCTGGCACCGCCTTTTCCTAATTCCACCATTTCAGGCTGACTTTCGGTCCGCTTGTGCGCACACCTGAAAACCGTTGCGCTGCAAAGCTAGCGCTTGGCGGAGACCACCCGCACCCCATTTCTCCTGTTGCCCTCCGCCCGCCTTTTCATACGTATAGACGGTGCATAACTGCTTCGATGGGTCCGCGCTGGAAGCGCCGCAGCCACATTGCGCTCAATGCGATCATCACTGCGCAGATCAACAAGTACACGGCGATCACCCCGAGCCTGCCGTCAATGCGGCGCGCTAAGCCCAGCCCAAAATCGTAAAACAGCACAGACGCGATGAGGTTTTGCAGGATATAGCACGTCAGCGCCATCCTTCCCACCGCAGTCAAAGCAGCACCTACCGTCCCGAGTTGGTTGTCGCGCCGGACGTAATACTCCGCAATCAGCGCGAGCACACCGAAGGCGACCAATGCGGAGGTAACGTAGCGCGTCGTCATCCCTGTGGCTGAGGTGGCAAAGAAGCGAAGCCCCCAGTCCAGCGGCAAGCCGATGGCAAGCCCGACGAAAAGGACTCGGCGCCGCAGCAGTGTGCGGCGGGCTTCAAACAGCCCGGCGCGGTACAGCCGGGCACCAATGAGGAACATGGCCAGTCCCATCGTGAAGAGGATCGGGATTTCTACGCGGCCTTGCGCAAAGTTGGTCACGCGGGTGTAAACCATGTCGGTGTAGCTGGAGGTGGAGTCGTAGAACTGAAGTGTCCCCGCCATTTCCGCTCGTTCCTCCTCGGTGGCAGTTTTCATGGCGTAGGCAACCGCGACGTCCAGAAGTCCGATAATCGCGATGTGTCCCAGCAGTGCGACCCACATGAGAACTTTTTGCACCTTTTCACTCCGCGCGAGGATGGGCGCTACGGCGAGTGCGGTAAGTCCGTACCCCAGCAAGACGTCGAACTCGAAAACGAAGATGTAGTTGAGTAACCCCTCGACCGCCAGCAAGGCCGCGCGCCAGTAGTATGCTCCGGGCCACCTTTTCCCCTTGCGCAGCGCCGACTGTCGCTGGATTTCCATTCCGATGCCAAACATGATGGTGAGCAAGCCGAGGAACTTCCCGTCGGTGACGAGGTGAAGGGCGGCGTCGACAATCGCCCCTTCTTCTCCCGCAGAAATGCTGCGCGCCAGGGTGTATTCACTGGAGCCGAACAACTCTTTCATAGCCGAAGACGACCCCGCGTAGATCCAAATATTGGTGGCTAAGGTTCCTAAGATGGCTATGCCTCGGGCAACGTCGAGCGCGACGATGCGCGTGCTTGCAGGAGCTGAGGTTTTCACTACAGGAACTCTACTGGACCCAGATTAGGAAATCGGCTGCTAACCCTGTAGTGTTTACTCTCGCTGTTGTCGAAGTACACGTATACGCCTGCGTCAACCGATTGCTTTCGGCACCCCCGGCCCCCTCACATGCCGGGCGCGGTGCCACCTTTCACCGGCAATCTGAAGCGTGGGCGGCAGAAGAGAAAGAAGCTAACCCATGTCGGCACATTGCCAGGTCACGGGACGTAAGCCGCAGTTTGGCAAAACCGTCTCGCACTCGCACCGCCGCCACTCGCGCCGTTGGAACCCCAACGTGCAGAAGCGCCGGTTTTACCTGCCCTCCGAGGGTCGCACCATTACCCTGAGGGTTTCCACCAAGGGCCTCAAGATCATCGACCGCGACGGCATCGAGTCCGTTGTCGCTGCTATCCGCGCACGAGGTGAGAAGATCTAATGGCACGTAACGATATCCGCCCGATCATCAAGCTGAAAAGCACTGCGGGCACTGGTTACACCTACGTAACCCGTAAGAACAAGCGCAACAACCCGGATCGTCTTTCCATGAAGAAGTACGACCCGGTTGTCCGCAAGCACGTCGAATTCCGCGAGGAGCGATAATTTATGGCTAAGAAGTCAAAGATCGCCAAGAACGAGAAGCGCAAGGAGATCGTCGCTCGCTACGCGGAGCGTCGCGCTGAGCTCAAGGCAATCATCCGCAACCCCGAGACGTCCGACGAGGACCGTCTCGAGGCCCAGTTCGAACTGAACCGCCAGCCGCGCGATGCCTCCCCGGCTCGCGTGCGCAACCGCGATGCACATGATGGTCGCCCCCGCGGCTACCTCCGCAAGTTCGGTCTGTCCCGTGTCCGTATGCGCGAGATGGCTCACCGTGGTGAGCTGCCGGGCGTTCGTAAGTCTTCGTGGTAAGGAGGAGCCTGAAACTATGAAGCGTAACAATCACCGTAAGGCGCGCATGGAGCAGTCCCGCCGCCCGAAGAAGAACCCGCTGAAGGCCAAAGGGATCGAGCAGGTCGATTACAAAGACATTGAGACTTTGCGTCTTTTCATCTCTGATCGCCACAAGATCCGTTCCCGTCGCGTTACCGGTTTGACGCCGCAGCAGCAGCGTCAGGTCGCCACCGCGGTCAAGAATGCCCGCGAAATGGCTCTTTTGCCGTTCACCAGCCGCTAGAAGCCGGTTGACGATAACAGCGTAGAGTCTTCCGACGCACCCGCCCCGAGCAATCGAGGCGGGTGTATTTTTGTGTAAGAACCTAAGAAAGGATGAGGAATGGCTGGCCGACCGCGCAAGAACAGCCCCCGTCGCGTGGGGAGAACTGCCCGCGAGGAAATTCTCGATGCCTCCTCTGAACTCTTCACCACCCAGGGTTTCGCCACGACCTCTACGCACCAGATCGCGGAGGCTGTTGGGATCCGTCAGGCGTCGCTGTACTACCACTTCCCTTCGAAGGCGGATATTTTCCTTACCTTGTTGATGGAGACGGTGCAGCCAGCCTTGGATCTCGCTTCCGAGCTCGCGGATTCCGATGAGTCGCCGTCGCTGAAGTTGTGGGCGCTTGTGGCGGCGGAGACACGGATTTTGCTGTCTTCTGGGTGGAACATCGGTCGGCTTTACCAGCTACCGACGGCTCTGTCTGAGGAATTCAAGGACTACCACGCGGCGCGCACGGAGCTTGAGGGCATTTTCCGCACCTTGGCGGCGCGCATTGTGGGTGATGACGATCCGCGTATCGAGTTGCCTTTTCACATGACTTTGTCGGCAGTAGAGATGCGCGACAATACCGGTAGCGCACCTTATCCGCTTGTCGACGACGCCTTGCCCGCCCCTTCCGTCATGATCGCCGATGCAGTACTTGACGTGTTGCACGCCGAGTTGCCCGCTAACCGCGGTATGCGCACGCTCAGTCTGGTTTCGCGGGAGAAGTAGGTCGGTGAGGTCTGACTACCCAGAAACGGCTGAGGTTGGCGGCGCCGCGAAGGGTATGAAGCTTAGTGCTTATCGACGATAACCGCACACGACCTTGGGCAGGTTCGCGCTCAACTCCTCCAACGTTTCCGCGATCTCATCGGCCATTTCCTGCGCTTCTTCGTAGCTGCCGGAGTCAGGCTGCACGATGAGGGAGACAGCAATCTCGCCGCCTGTGGGGTGCGGGATGAGCCCCATTTGGCGCACGAGGTAGTTGCCATCTTCGTCGTCGCCCCACCCACCTTTGAACTTCGCTTCATCGATGCGGCCCAGGCCGTAAGACTGCTCATCGACGACTTTAGCCATCAACTTCAAGACGGGCTGCGCGTTATCCATGCACGGCAAGCGGGAGGCGAGGGCCGCCTCTTGGCTGGGGGTTAATTCCACCTCGCCCAGCGGTTCACGGACTTTCGTTTTCATTGCGACACCGGCTTTTTTGAACACGTTATCCACAGCGCCTTCACTCAAGCCAGACCACAATTGCCACGCCGCATCATTGTCGGAATAGGTCATAGCTGCCGGCGCGAGCATGTTCGCAAGGTCGGCGTTTTCTTCGAAAGCCGCTACAGCGATGGGCACTTTGATGGTGGACCAGGCAAATTGGGCCTCGTTGCTGCCCCACACCCTCACCGCGTCGGGGCCGGCGACGGCAATTCCCACCACGCCGCCGTGGTTTTCTTCCAGCGAAGCGACGAGGTCGTGGAGGCTTGCTATAGTCGCCTCGTCCCAGACCGATGTGGCCACCACCGGCGGGCGCGCAGGTGGTTCATCTTCGGGTGCAGCCGCGCAGGCGGTGAGCAGCAGCACCGCGAGAACACTGAGGATCTTTCGCACTGGTTTAGTGGCTGAAGTGGCGCGTTCCGGTCAGGTACATGGTCACGCCAGCTTCCTTGGCGGCGGCGATGACTTCCTCGTCACGAATCGAACCGCCCGGCTGGACGACCGCGCGCACTCCGGCGTCGCTAAGCACCTGGAAGCCGTCAGCGAAGGGGAAGAAGGCATCCGAGGCGGCCACTGCCCCATTGGTGCGGTTGCGCCCCTCATCGAGGGTGTTGGCACGCTCCACCGCCAGCTTCGCCGAGTCAACGCGGTTGACCTGTCCCATGCCGATTCCCACCGAGGCGTTGTCAGACGCAATGAGGATGGCGTTGGACTTCACGCAACGCACGGCACGCCAGGCGAACTCAAGCTCCGCGAGCATTTCTTCGGAGGCCGCCTCACCCGCCACCAATTTCCAGTTCTGCGGGTCGTCGCCCTCTGCCTGGTAGGCGTCGCGGTCTTGAATGAGCATACCACCGAAAATGGGGCGAAACTCCAGGTCGATCTGCCGCGGCTCCACTTCGAGGATGCGCAGGTTCGGCTTCTCCTGCAACACCTTAAGCGCATCCGGAGCGTACGACGGGGCAACAATGACCTCAGTGAAAATGGGCTTGACCTGTTGAGCCATTTCGAGTGTGACTTCGCGGTTCGCCGCGATGACCCCACCGTAGGCGGAGACGGGGTCGCACGCGTGGGCTTTTTGATGGGCCTGCGCGATGGATTCGTCGGATACTGCCACGCCGCAGGGGTTGGCGTGCTTGATGATGGCCACGCACGGGCGCTCGTGGTCCCAGGCGGCGCGCCAAGCGGCATCAGCGTCTTGGTAGTTGTTGTAGCTCATTTCTTTGCCGCCGTGTTGGGTGGCGTTTGCAAGCCCCCAGCCCTCGCTGGCGAGGCAGGCAGACTGGTGCGGGTTCTCGCCGTAGCGCAGTTCGACGGAGGCCTTGCCTCCAAGCTGGCTTTCCATCCAGTCGGCGACTTCCGCGTCGTAGCTCGCGGTGTGGGCAAAGGCGGCAGCGGCCAGCGAACGACGCTCACCTTCCGTAAAGCCGCCCTTGTCGAGGGCCTCGATGAGGTCGCCGTACTGGTTGGGGGAGGTCACGACGGCAACCGACGGGTGGTTTTTCGCTGCGGCGCGCACCATGGAAGGCCCCCCGATGTCGATCTGTTCGACACACTCGTCGAAGCTGGCGCCGGACTTCACCGTCTCCTCGAAGGGGTACAGGTTGGCTACGACAAGCTGGAAAGGCTCAATTTCGAGATCTTTGAGCTGCTGCACATGGTCGTCTTTGCGCAGATCAGCGAGGATACCAGCGTGGACACGCGGGTGGAGGGTCTTCACGCGACCCTCAAGTACCTCTGGGAAACCGGTCAGCTGCGCCACCTCGGTCACTGCGACACCAGCGTCGGCGATGCGCTTGGCCGTAGAGCCTGTGGAGATGATTTCCACCCCGGCTTTGCCGAGGGCGGCGGCGATTTCTTCCAGCTCAGTTTTATCGTAGACGCTGATGAGGGCGCGCCTGATCGGGGTGCGGTTATCCGTCATGGGAACGTGACCTTTCCGTTTTCTTCGTTGGTGTGTGTGCGGCGCAAAACATCGACGATCAGCGCCCGCTCTTGTTGTTTGATCCGTTCGTGGAGTTCATCTTCGGATTCCCCGTCGAGGACCGTGACTGCCTTTTGCGCAATGATTTTGCCGGTGTCGACACCCTCATCAATAAAGTGCACAGTGGTGCCGGTGACTTTGACTCCGTAGGCGAGAGCGTCGCGCACCGCGTGCGCCCCCGGAAAGGCCGGGAGAAGCGCTGGGTGGGTGTTGATAAGTTTGCCCTCGAAGCGGTCGAGGAACTCCCGCCCCAGAATCTTCATAAAGCCAGCCGAGACAACCACATCCGGCGCGGCCGCGGCAACCGTCTCCCGCATCCTGATGTTCCACGTGCTGCGGTCCTCCCCCAAAGAGACGACCTTCGTGTCTACCCCTGCAGATTCCGCCCGCGCCAGCGCCGGGCAGTCCTGGTCTGCTACAACCAAGTTGACACGGTAGTCCTCCCCCTGATTGTCCAGGATAGCTTGGAGCAGCGTCCCCGACCCGGAGACGAGCACGACAACGGATACGGCGGAGCTCTCAGTCACGTTGTCCAATCTTAGCTCTCAGACTTCGGGGAGCGCAGACGAGCCACGAGATGAGCCAGCACCCCGACGAGAAGCGCCCAGACGAACGCAAGACCCGCGTAGATCAGCGGGTTGACCCCGACATAGCCGTAGGCTCCCACTGCCCCTCCAGCGCAAAAGGACAAGACCAAACACGCCAGCGCTGTCCAGGCTGCGGTCACGGTGGCGTCGATAAGCGAAGGCGTGTGACGCAGCACATAAGCGAAAATGACAGCCGGCACAATCATCAACACTGGGGCCCACGCGGCAACCTGACCCGGCAGCGCCGCCAACAACGGAAGCGGTGGCACCGCAACGGCGTCGATGACGAACAAAGAAACAGA
This sequence comes from Corynebacterium sp. BD556, assembly GCF_038452275.1. NCBI lineage: Bacteria > Bacillati > Actinomycetota > Actinomycetes > Mycobacteriales > Corynebacteriaceae > Corynebacterium > Corynebacterium mayonis. Next base: position 212,506 of record NZ_CP141643.1, on the reverse strand, counting down.
CCCTCCCGCCATGCCCATGGCGCCACCCAACATCAGCCCAAGCATTTCGACGGCCGCATTCGGGACGTACGCGAGAGACAAAAGCAAAAGATTGATGAGCCCGGGCGTCGAAAGCACCGGAAACTCAGCTAAAAGCTCCCTCAACCGCTCAACCGACGCGATCAGCAGCCCGGCGTAGACCACAGTGGCGCCCCCAAGCGCGAAAACCACCGCCCGCAAAGCGACAACAGCATCATCGACGACAAACTCCGCAACCCCGTAGCGGCGCGCCACAGCACGCCACAGAGTCGGCCCCATCCCCAACACCATGCCCAGAAAAGACATGAGCAGGGGCATGAGAAACACTGCCGCAACCGGAGGCACGCCGAGAGCGAAGACGGTCGCCGCGTCCGCCACCATGAACAAGGCCACGCCGGAGCCGACAAGGGAAAAACCGGCGAGAAGGCCCCCGATAGTAACGAGGTCGGCGACACTGACACGCTTTTTTGTAGCTGCCCGGACGCGGGCGGCGATCAACAGCACAACTGCCACCGGCAGAAGAAGCGGAACGATGCCGATGGTGATGCCGTCAAAGCGCGCCGGGACGCCCGAGAGGATAAGCCACGAAACGCCGATAGTGCCGGGAAGGTAGCTCATCCGAGAGCCGGTCAGAAGGATGGTGGCTAAACACACCAGAACCACTAACAGAGCGATAATAGCGTGCGGCACGCCCGCGACCGGCAGGTAATGCCGGATTCGCTGACCCCATGTTTCGGGGGTGCGCGGCTCCTCTTTGCGTCGAGCCGTCGCACTTACGCGACCTCGGACGGGACGGGTCTTCGAGGTCTTTGGGGGCCGGTGATTAGAGTTGCTGCTCATTGTTACTTAACTCTGCCACAAAGAAAGTTTTGGGTTTGGCTTGCCTCTACGAAACCGATTCGTTACAGTTACGCTTCGTAGATAACGGTCCGGTTACAATCCCACTGCGTAAAGAGGCTTAAATTGAGCGTATTCACTTCCACGGCGCGCAAGGGCGGCAAGCACCGCAAGCAGTCCCCCAATATGGGGCGCGTCGCAGTCGTCGCGGTTGCCACCGGCGCAGTCTCCACCGCGGGAGTCTCTGGCGCTGCGGCAGCCAAGTCCTCCGAGCCGACAGTGAATTACGAGCTCGCCTCCGACACCAGCGTCTTAGAGGCAGTCAGGGCAGAGGCGACCCCTCAGATTCTTGCCATCTCTGAGTACAAGCCGATCGAAAACTTGGCCGAGCAGCTCAACAAGGCAGTCGAGCACTCTGATGTGCTGGCCAAGCTCGACGAGGCCGCCCGCGGCCCGCTCAACATCAAACCCGCCGAGGGCGTGTTCACCTCCGGCTTCGGCGCCCGCTGGGGCGCGATGCACAACGGTGTCGACATCGCCAACGCCATTGGCACCCCGATCCGCGCCGTCGGAGATGGAGTGGTCATTGACGCCGGCCCCGCCCAGGGATTCGGCAACTGGGTTCGCATTAAGCACCCTGACGGCGCAGTGTCGGTCTACGGCCACATGTCCGCCGTTGGGGTGTCTGTGGGCCAGCAGGTCAAGGCGGGCGATCAGATCGCCAGCATGGGCAATGAGGGGTTTTCCACTGGCTCCCATCTGCACTTTGAGATCCACCCGGATGGCACCACCCCGGTCGACCCTGTGCCGTGGCTCGCGGCCCGTGGCATCACGCTCTAAAGCTCCAAATAAGGCCTTTTCTCCTCACCGCAGCGGGTGGGGAGTTTTTCTTTTTCCGCTCCCCTTTTCAACCAATTTCCACTTTGTCACATTTTTCACTTGCGTAACACAAGTATCTGGCATAGGTTTTAACGGGATAAACGGCCACTGACATGAAAAGGCTCACACACCAATGAAGCACCCCCTCATTACCATTGCTGCGGCAGCGGCCGTCACACTCGGCTGCGTTGCTGTCCCGGCAACCGCCCTCACCGTCACCTTCGGCGGCCAACCGATCACCGCTGACGTGCAGACCATCGAGTCACTGATGAAGGCCGCAGCGAACATCAGCGTCAAAGGCGCCACCCTCAAGGCAGGCGACTACACCGTGGCCTTCGACCCCCGCATCCTCGACCAGGAACATGGAGTAAGTTCTCCCCCACCAGGCAACTTCGTTCCCCCACAGCGCGGCCAGACCGCCGATGGGCGCACCGTCGTCCTCCCTGCCTCCGGGCGCGTCAGCTCCGGCTTCGGTATGCGCTGGGGCGCGATGCACCAAGGCGTAGACATTGCCAACCAGATGGGCACGCCGATCTACGCCGCCATGGACGGCACAGTGACCACCGTTGGCCCAGCCCGCGGCTTCGGCAACTGGGTCGTTATCAAACACGACAACGGCGAGGAGACTGTCTACGGACACATGCGCACCTACAGCGTCTCCGTGGGCCAGCGTGTCACTGCCGGCGATCAAATCGCCGAGATGGGCAGCGAGGGCCACTCCACCGGCCCCCACCTCCACTTCGAGATTAAACCGGATGGAGTCACCCCGGTCGACCCGCAGCAGTGGCTGCGGCAGCAGGGCATCAACATCTAGAGCTTTTCCATGGGCAGGCCGCCGATAAGCATGAGGCGCACCGTGCCCGAGGAGCCGAAATCGATCGTCGCAGTCTCGCGCACCCCCGAGCCCTCCACGGTCAAAACGGTACCGAGCCCGTATTTTGCGTGTTCGACCCGATCACCCGCCCGCAGGTGCAGATTCTTGTTCACCTTCCGCGCCGCGCGGCGCGGGCTAGTCCACGAGGACGTCTGCTCACCACGACGCCAGTCGATCAGCTCATCAGGCACCTCGTTTAAAAAGCGGCTGGCCGGGTTGGTCACCGGGCTGCCCCACGATGAACGCAGGGACGCCCGCGTAAGGTAAAGCCTCTTTTTCGCGCGGGTGATGCCGACATACGCCAGGCGGCGCTCCTCCGCCAGCTCCTCCGGGTCACCCAACGCACGCAAATGCGGAAACTGCCCATCCTCCCAACCGGTAACAAACACGTAGGGAAACTCCAACCCCTTCGCGGTGTGCAAGGTCATCAGGGTGACCACACCGAGTTCATTGTCCGGTAGCTGGTCCGCGTCCGCGACCAAAGAAACCTTTTCCAAAAAAGCTTCAAGGCCGCCGGGATCCGGCTCGCCTTCATCCCTTTCGTCCATAGTAAGCTGCGCCTCGGAGCTGAACTCGCGGGCCACCGAGACAAGTTCGTTGAGGTTATCCAGGCGCGCCCCATCCTGCGGGTCCTTAGACGCTTCCAGCTCCGCGCGGTAGCCGGTGAGATCTAGCACGCCGGCAATCAACTCCCCCAAATCCCCGTCGTGGCTGCGCAGCGTCTCCATCATCTCGACGAACTTCGCGATGGAATTGCGTGCCCGCGGGGCCACCCCGGTGACCTCTCCACGCGCTGCCGCCTCCAGGGCCGCGCCGAAACTGATGCCATGGTTTTCTGCATGCAACGCCACCATCGCCTGAGCCTTGTCCCCGATCGCGCGCCTCGGCACGTTGACAATGCGCCGCAGCGCCACCGTGTCATCGGGGTTAAGCACAGCTTTGAGGTAGGCCACCACGTCGCGCACTTCCCGACGCTCATAAAAGCGCGTCCCACCCACCACCTTGTATGGGATGCCGGAACGGATAAAAACCTCCTCCAGGGCGCGAGAGGCGTTGTTGGTCCGGTACATCACCGCAATATCGGAGTAGTCAACCCCGAGAGCGTCAATCTCCGAGGCAATGAAGCGGGCCTCGTCATGTTCGTTGTCCGCGACATAGCCGACAATCTTGTCCCCCGCGCCGAGGTCAGTCCACAGGTTCTTCGGTCGCCGTCCTTCGTTTTGGGAAATCACCGCGTTCGCCGCGCTCAAGATGGTCTGCGTGGAGCGGTAGTTTTGCTCCAGCATGATCGTGGTGGCCTCCGGGTAATCGCGCTCAAATTCCTCGATGTTGCGGATAGTGGCGCCACGGAAAGCGTAGATGGACTGGTCAGAATCACCCACCACCGCAAGCTCCGGGGCGTCGGCCCCGTCACCTACCAGGGTGCGCACGAGCACGTACTGGGCGTGGTTGGTGTCTTGATACTCGTCGACCAACACATGACGGAAGCGACGACGGTAGTAATCGGTGATCTGGGGGTGCTCCTTGAAAACTCGCACGACCTCACCGATCAAGTCGTCGAAGTCCAACGCATTCGATTGACGTAAGCGACGCTGGTATTCGCCGTAGACCTGGGCGACAGTGGTGTCGAAGGGGTTTCGTGTTCGGGTGGCGCCCGCAAGCGCTTCCTGCGGCTCGACCAGCTCGTTTTTATGGTTCGAGATCGCGTTCGACAGGGTGCGCGCAGAAAACTTCTTTAGGTCAAGGTTGAAGTCCTTGGCAATCATCGTGAGCAAACGGCGCGAGTCGTCCGCGTCGTAGATAGTGAAATTGGTGTTGAGCCCAGGCACGAGGTGCGCCTGCTGGCGAAGGATGCGCACGCAGACCGAGTGGAAGGTAGCCACCCACATGCGCTCAGCTTCCGGGCCGACAAGGTGGGAAACACGCTCGCGCATTTCGCTGGCAGCTTTGTTAGTGAAGGTGATGGCGAGGATTTGCCAGGGTGGAACACCCCGGTTTTGGATCAGGTACGCCACGCGCCGAGTCAGCACTGCGGTCTTGCCTGAACCAGCGCCGGCGACGATCAGCAGCGGCGAGCCGGTGTGCTTTACGGCGGCTTCTTGTTGCGGGTTGAGCCCCAAAACGAGATCTGAATTCATGATGTGTTCCATGGTGGCATAATCACCGGACATGAGCGATTTTGAGGTCCGCATGCCCTCGGGAACAGATGACCCCCTCTCCGACGCGGAGATTCAGCAGTACCGCAAGGAAATCGACCGCCTTGACCGGGTGATTCTTGACGCGGTCAAGCGCCGTTCCGAGGTTTCCGCGGCGATCGGCAAAACCCGCATGGGCTCCGGGGGAACGAAACTGGTGCATACGCGCGAGGTAGCTATCATCAACCAGTTCCGCGACGAACTGGGAGAGGAAGGGCCAGCGCTGGCGGCGATTTTGCTGCGTCTCGGGCGCGGAAAGCTAGGTTAGCCACTAGCGTTGAAGCTATGACTTCACCACAGCACACCTCCGCCTGGACTCACCTCGCACAACTTTTCGCCGACAAGCAGTCCATGACGTTACGCGAGCTTTTCGCTGCCTCTCCGTCTCGCGCCCGGGACCTCACCTTCGACGCAGCCGGCCTCCACGTCGACCTGTCGAAGAACCTCGTCGACTCCGAGGTCCTTTCCGCCCTGGTCGATCTCGCCGAAGAAACTGGTCTGCGCGGGCGCATCGACGCGATGTTTCAGGGCGAGAAGATCAACTCCACTGAGGCCCGCTCAGTGCTGCACACCGCCTTACGCCTGCCGGTGGACAAAGACCTCACTGTCGACGGGCAAGACGTCGCCGCCGACGTTCACGAAGTTTTAGGGCGCATGCGCGATTTCACCGCCGCGCTGCGCTCGGGCGAGTGGCTGGGGGCGACGGGGCACACCATTAAGAAGGTTGTCAACATCGGCATCGGCGGTTCAGACCTCGGCCCCGCCATGGCCGCCCGCGCCCTGCGCGCTTATGCCACCGCCGGCATCACCGCTGAGTTCGTCTCCAACGTCGACCCAGCCGACTTGAGCGCCGTCCTTGACGGCCTCAACCCCGAAGAAACCCTCTTTGTTGTGTCCTCGAAGACTTTCACCACGCAAGAAACGCTCGCCAACGCCAACGCCGCAAAGCAGTGGCTGATCAGCGCTCTCGGGGCCGACGCCGTGGCCAAGCATTTCGTAGCCGTGTCTACGAACGAGGAAAAGGTGGCCGCCTTCGGCATCGACACCGCGAACATGTTTCCTTTCTGGGACTGGGTCGGCGGGCGCTACTCCGTCGATTCTGCGATTGGCCTGTCGCTGATGGCCGTGATCGGCCCGATGGACTTCATGCGTTTCCTCGCAGGCTTCCACGCGATGGACACCCACTTCGCGCAGGCTGATTTCTCCGCAAACATCCCCGTTCTCATGGCACTGGTTAACATTTGGTACCGCAACTTCCACAAGGCGCAAAGCCACGCGGTGTTGCCTTACTCGGAGGACCTTGCCCGCTTCCCCGCCTACCTGCAGCAGCTCACCATGGAGTCAAACGGCAAGTCGGTGACCATCGACGGCACTGCCGTCGACTACGACACCGGCGAGATCTTCTGGGGTGAGCCGGGCACCAACGGCCAGCACGCTTTTTTCCAGCTCCTGCACCAGGGAACCACACTGGTACCCGCCGACTTCATCGGTTTTGCCGAACCCCACGAGGACTTCGCCCCCATGCATGATCTGCTGATGGGCAACTTCTTCGCCCAAACGAAGGTGCTGGCTTTCGGCAAAAGCCTTGACGAGCTGGAACGGGAGGGCGTCGACAAGCAACTTGCGCCGCACAAGGTGATGCCCGGCAATCGGCCGTCGACCACAATCCTCGCCGACAAGCTCACACCTTTTAGCCTCGGCGCTCTCATCGCACTCTACGAACACATCGTGTTTACGCAGGCCGCCATCTGGGGCATAAACGCTTTCGACCAATGGGGCGTGGAACTAGGCAAACAGCAGGCCAACGACCTTTTCGCGGCCGTGACCGGCGAGGTCGAGCCGAATTCCGGCGACAGTTCCACCGACGCGCTGATCGCCTGGTACAGGAGCAAGAGATAAATGGGCGACTCAATTTCTACCGACACGTACACCCCGCGGCAACGCACGGTCTACCGCAAACGCCTCGAAGACGAACTGGAGGTCTTTGACCGGCATCTGCAGGGCGCCCGCTTCATCAGCAAAGGCACCATCGGGCTTGAGCTCGAACTCAACCTTGTCGACGACACCATGCAGCCCGCCCCGAAGAACAAACAAGTGCTGTCCCACCTTTCGGACGACTACCAGTCTGAAATCGGCTCCTACAACGTCGAGCTAAACCTGCCTCCCCAAAGCATCGAGGGCGATGGGCTCGTCTCCTTAGAAAAAGAGTTGAGCGAGCGGCTCCGGAAAGTCCATGAAGCCGCCAAGAAGGAGGGCACGCACCTGGCGATGATCGGCACCTTGCCGACAATGACCACCGAATTCCTCTCCGACCCGGCCTGGATGACGCAGGAAAACCGCTACCACGGGCTGAACAACTCCATCATGGAGTCGCGCGGCGAGCTGGTTCACATGGATTTATCGCGGGTGGAAAGCTACTCCCACCAATTTGAAGACATCGCCACTGAATCGACCTGCACGTCGATGCAGCTTCACCTCCAGGTTGCCCCCGACCGCTTCCCCCACGCGTGGAACGCCTCTCAGGCGATTGCGGGCGTCCAGGCGGCGTTGAGCGCGAATTCCCCGCTGTTTATGGGACACCGCCTCTGGCACGAGTCGCGCATCCCGGTGTTTAAACAAGCCATAGACACACGCACCAAGGAACTGATCAACCAAGGGGTGCGTCCCCGCGTTTGGTTTGGGGAGCGCTGGATCACCTCCGTATTCGACCTTTTTGAGGAAAACGTCAAATACTTCTCCCCTCTCATCCCCGAAGGTCGCATCAGCGCACGCAAGCCGATCATGCTCGGCGACAGCCCTGGTTTGCACTACCTCAACCTGCACAATGGCACGGTGTGGCGGTGGAACCGCCCGATCTACGATCCCAGCGGTGAACTTTCGCACATCCGGGTGGAAAACCGCCTTTTGCCCGCCGGGCCGACGGTTAAAGACATCATGGCCGATGCCGCGTTTTACTACGGGATGGTGAAATACCTCGGGGAGCAGACGCGCCCGGTGTGGTCGCGGTTGACCTTCGAGCAAGCGGAGCAGAACTTCATCAATGGTGCGCGCGACGGAATGACTGCACGCATGCAGTGGCCGACGTTAGGCACCATTGAGGTTTCCAGGTTAGTCACCTCCCACCTCCTCGACCAGGCGCGTGAAGGGCTGCGCATACTCGGTGTCGATAGCAACCTCATCGATGATTACATGGGCATCATCGAGGGCCGTGCTTCTCGACGCCAAAACGGCGCCCAGTGGCAACTTGCTGCCCTCATGGAGGCCGGCCCCGGCACCCGCCCCGGTACCCCGGAGCGCGCCGCAGCACTTGCCCGTGTTCTGCGCCAGTACCTGAAAAATCAGGCGGGCGGCGCGCCGGTTCATACTTGGTCGACCGAGGTCGAGTGAGGCAGACTGGAGTGCTGCTGAGACATCGACAAGGAGATTTACATGCAAGCGATCATCGACTGGGTCGTAGAACTGATGGAACTACTCGGCGCCCCTGGCGTCGGCATCGCCATCTTGTTGGAAAACCTCTTTCCTCCGATTCCGTCTGAAGTGGTGCTGCCCTTAGCGGGGTTCACCGTGGCCCAGGGCTCGCTCAACTTCGTGTCCGTATTCATCTGGTCTGTGATCGGATCTGTCGTCGGCGCCTACGTTCTCTACGGCCTCGGCGCCTGGCTGGGTGCCGAGCGTCTGCGCCGCATCGCGGACTGGATGTGGCTGGTGAAGGCCTCCGACGTGGACGAAACCCTGGCATTTTTCAGCAAATACGGCAAGGTTTCGGTCTTTTTCGGACGCCTCGTGCCAGGCATCCGCTCCCTTATTTCCATCCCCGCGGGCCTCGACCGGATGAACCTGGTGACCTTCGGCCTGTGGACTTCTTTCGGCTCCGCCATCTGGAACGCCTTCCTCATCACCCTCGGCTTCTACCTCGGTGAGAACTGGAAAGTCGTCGAGGACTACATCAACACTTACTCCAACATTGTCTACGCCATCCTGATTCTGATAATCCTGGGTTTCTTCTTTTACTTCATTCGCCGGGCAACGAAGGAGAAGGCTGGCACGCCGGACACCACCAAATAACGCGTTCGAGGTCTCCCTCCCCGCCGAGCATGCCCTTGCGGATCAGGGTTCGGCAGCGACGACACGGCTTATTGTTGCGGCCAAAGACGTAGCTTGTCTCCCCGGCCCGCTTCACCCCTGTGGTGACGCGGACTGGGGAGTCTTTATTTGCCCACATCAATGCTCGCGCGATGCGCACATGCTTTTCCACATCCACCTCCCCGACCAGCCGCGCCGGATGGGTCCCCGCCAAAAAGTTGATCTCCGCCCGGTACTCGTTGCCGATACCGGCCGCGTTGCGTTGATTCAATAGCGCGCGCCCAATTTCCAGTTCAGGCTGCAACTTAATCCTCCGGACGACCTCCTCTTGATCGAATTCTTCTGCGAGCATATCGGGGCCGAGATATGCCATGCGCTGCTCATATTCGCGCACCGGAAAAACTTCGACCAACCCCAAGTCATGGCCGACTATTTCGATGTCGCCTTCCGCGTCCGCAAGTTGCAGCACCACCCGCGCTGTGTGGCCCGGCTTGCGCCACTTGCTGCCCACACGGTGGAAGGCCCACACCCCTTCCATCTTCAGGTGAGTGTGCAGGATTTCGGTTCCGAACTGCATGAATAGGTGTTTGCCGTAAGGCCACACCCTCTCGCAGGTCAAGCCGGTGAAGTTCACCGTCGCATACCGGGGCACGCGCAGGCTGCAGGAGCACACCTCGCGGCCCTGCATAAATGACAGGCGCTTGGCCAGTTGATAAACGCTATCGCCTTCGGGCATGTCAGGATTTTAGCGCACCCATCCCAGACAAGGCCCTCGCGTTCAAATATGCGTTCTATACATGGGTGGGTGGCGAACCCACAAAAGGGGATCACCACGGAGCAAAGATTCTCACCCGCAACCCACCTGCCAGCAACAACCTCGACGCAGTTTTTTAATCGGCGCTTGAGAAAAACCTACACCCCCGCCAAAGACTGAACTGACCTCCCGAGTTAGTCGTTGAAGCTCAATTCCTCCAGGGCTTCACTTACTGAGCGCCCGTAGCGCTTCGGCGCAGCCTTGGCCTTAGCACCGATCCTTGCCCCCTTGTGAGTCACAGCAGCACCATAGTTGCGCAGCGAGAACGCAGGCTCACCGTTGAGCTTTTCCACGTTGAGCGGGCGCATCCGACCCAAGGACACAGCCTCGTCAAGTGCGGAAACCACCATGTGGAGGGGGTCTTTGACTTCGGCCGGAAAGGAGTCGAAAAATGTGGTCATGGTTTTGCCGCCGCGGGTGATGTGGGCGGCGAGGAGGCCGTCGATAAGCACAACAATCGCCCCGGCGCTGCGGGTCGGTCCCTGCGCAGGCCAAGGCAGCCCCGCTCCATAGGGGTTGGCGGGATCAGTCGCGGCCATGACGTAAACGTGAGGGTCGCGGGTGCCCGAAGGCCAGCCCACCACATCGTCGCTATCTTGCTGCCCACGCAACCGGTCGATGGTCGCAGGTGTGGAAAACTGTGCCGCACCCAGCCCCTCGATTAAGTAGCCGCGCATCGCCTGGCCGGACTCCTCAAAACCGCTGAGCACCTTATAAGCAAGCCCAAAACCACCCACCACATCCTCAGCAACCACCGCTCCGCGTGAGACCACACCGTAGCGGTCCAACCATGCCTCACCAAAAGCTACGAAACGGCGGGTCACGTCAGTGTCTGCAGCAGGTGTAGCCGCCCACCGCCCCACCATGTCCGGCGGTGTCATCGACGCAAAGGCAGTGCGCCCCGAACGCACCCGGGAACGCGACGGCCGCCGCTTCGCCCGGTGCGCGGTTTTACCCCCGGCGAGGCGAGCGCGGATCGGCGCGAAAGAATCAGGCGAGATACACCCGGATTCGACGAGGTCCCACAGGCTCTCACGCAACTCCTCGGTGGTAGTGCTGGGGCTCAGCAAATCGCTAAAGAGGAACCCGCCGCCGGCGCGCACCTTCTCCATGATCTGGGCCTGGGTAAGCGAGTACACCGGCTGTTGTGATTGCGGCAGAAGTTGGGCGGCGTAGTCGGCGGGCAACAGCATGATCCAAGGGTCGCGCGCGCCTGCTTTGCCAGCGCCGACGATGAGAATCTCCCCGCCGCCGGTCAGCTCATCAAGCATCTGGGGGTTGTAATCACCAACACGCGAGGGAAGAATCCACGACTCCCAGGCGGATGCGGGCAGGCGCACCCCGGCGAGCTGTTCCAGGACGGTGAAAACCCCGTCCACACCACGCAATGGTGGTGTGGCCCCGGCGGGGGCGACGTTGAGCCAGGCGGGCAGGAAACGCCCGTAGGCGGATTGGGAGACAGGTCGGGTTTGCGCGCGGGCGGCAGCCAGCGAGCGAGTTCGGATGATGCGCAACACCTCGGCGGCCACGTACTCCTGCTCATCAACGCCTTGCCGGTAGCGTCCTTCGATGACCTTGGTGGCGTCGACAAGCGGCTGCAGGGCGGAGTAGGCGGCGCCGATGGCAAGCCCGAAGGCGTGGGCAAGATCGCGCAGTGTGAAGGGGCCTCGGGTGCGCACCCACCGGCTGACAAGCTGAGACAAGGCATCGGGAATTGTGGCGACCTGGGCTGCGATGCCGGGCGGAACGGGCACCCCGAGGGCGTCTCGCAGCACAGCGGCATCGTGAGCCTGAGCGATGTGTTCTTCTCCCCCGATGCGCACGCGCATCACGCGCGGGCCAAGCGAAGATTCGAGGGCGGACAAAGGCACCGCGGTGAAATCTTCCAGGTTGGCGATCGGCACCGGGCCGACCATGCGCAACGTATCGGCGAATTGCTCTGAGGTTGTCGCGCGCCCAAGACGGCGCAAAGAGGCGTCGACCTCGGCGATGATGTCGGGATCCAAAAGCTCGCGCAGCTCCACGGTGCCCAACAGTTTCGCCAGAAGTGAAGGGTCGAGCGCTAAAGCTGCGGCGCGCTTTTCCGCCAGCGGGGTGTCACCCTCGTACATGAAAGCGCTCGTGTAGTTAAACAGCAGCGATGAAGCGAAAGGGCTCGGCTGGTCCGTGGTAACTTCCGCGATGCGGATGCGCCGCGTACCTAGATCCCGCATCACCTCTTGCAGGGCCGGCAGGTCATAGACGTCCTGGAGACACTCACGGACGGTTTCGAGGATGATTGGGAAAGAAGGGTAGTTGCGGGCGACGTCGAGAAGCTGCTCGGCGCGCTGGCGTTGTTGCCACAGTGGCGCGCGTTTGCCCGGGTTGCGGCGCGGCAGAAGCAGAGCACGGGCGGCACATTCGCGGAAGCGGGAGGCAAACAGGGCGGAGTTTCCCACCTGCTGCGTAACAATGTCGGCGATTTCATCGGCGTTGAAGCTGAAAAGTGAACCTTCAGGTTCCTTCTCACCTTGGGGCAGGCGCAGGACAATGCCGTCATCACCGGCGACTGCCTGGGCGTCCATTCCCGTTTCCTGGGCGATGCGCCAGCCGGTAGCCAGCGCCCACGCGGAATTGACGGGTTTGCCGAAAGGCGTGTGCAGTACCACGCGCCAATCCCCCAGCTCGTCGGTGAAGCGTTCGAGCACAAGCGTGGTGTCGTCGGGCAGGATGCCGGTGGCTTCTTCCTGTTCCTCAAGGTATTGCAGCAGGTTGCGGCGCGCGTAGTTGTCGAGGGAGGCGTCGAGGTTCTCGCGCGCTTGACGACGAAACTTCCCCAACGCCACACCCAGCTCGAAGGGCCTTCCCGGCCCGTCGCCGCTCCAAAAAGGAAGCCGCCCGGTGTGCCCGGGCGTCGGGCTGACCTGCACCTGGTCGCGGGTAATGTTTTCGATGCGCCAGCTTGATGCTCCGAGGGTGAACACGTCGCCGACGCGGGACTCGTAGACCATCTCCTCGTCGAGCTCTCCGACTCGGCGCGGAGCGGAGTCCTCTCCCCCAACCAAAAACACGCCGAACATGCCACGGTCCGGGATGGTTCCGCCGTTGGTGACGGCTACACGTTGGGCGCCGGGGCGGGCGCGCAAGGTGTCGCCGTGGACAATTGCGCGGGGCCGCAGCTCAGAGAAGTCGGTCGAAGGGTACACACCGACGATCAGGTCGATGACCGCGTCATAGACTTCCCGGCTCAATTCGCGGTACGGCCAGGCGCGGCGTACGGTGTCGTACCACTCGTTGATGTCCAGGTCCTCCATGCTGACCGCGGCGATGGTTTGCTGGGTCAACACGTCCAAGGGCGAGTTCGGTGTGTGCAGCTCCTCGATGAGCCCTTGGCGCATCCTCGGCACGGTCACCGCTGTTTGGACCAAGTCAGAGCGGTGCTTTGGGTAGAAGGCCCCCTTTGACACCGCACCCACGGTGTGCCCGGCGCGGCCCACCCGTTGTAGGCCGGAGGCGACTGACGGCGGCGACTCCACCTGCAGCACCAGGTCAACTGCGCCCATGTCGATGCCCAGTTCCAGCGAGGAAGTTGCCACGACAGCTTTGAGGCTGCCCTCCTTAAGCAGGTTTTCAGTGGTCAACCGCTCGTCTTTGGAGACGCTGCCGTGGTGGGCCCGCGCGATCACGGCAGCGGCGTGGCTTGCGGTGTCAACGGACTTCATCAGTTGCGCGGGCGGGCGACGGCCGGTGTGCGACAGGGCCTGCGGGTCGTGTTCTTTCGCCCACAGCTCATTGATCTGACTGGTAAGGCGTTCGGCGGAACGCCTGGAGTTGACAAAGACAATGGTGGAGCGGTGCGCCATCACCTGCTCGTAGACGGCACGTTCAATGTGCGGCCACATCGAATGGTTTGTGGGGGCGGGCGCGTTTAATTGGTCGTCGATAATCGCCTCGCCGATGGTGGAGGCGTCCTGCATCACGGGCAGATCACTCATGTCCTCCACCGGCACGATGACATCTAGCTGCCACTTCTTCTCGCCGGGCGGGGCAATGATCGTGGTGCGGGGGCCGAGGAAATTGGCTACCGCACTCAAAGGCCGCACCGTCGCCGACAAACCGATGCGCTGAAAGTCCCCGGCCAGACGTGCGAGGCGCTCCAAAGATAGCGCCAGGTGTACGCCGCGTTTCGTGCCGGCTAATGCGTGGATCTCATCAACGATGACGGTGTCGACGGTTTTGAGGATCGCAGCCGCCTTCGAGGTGAGCATGAGGTAGAGGGATTCCGGTGTGGTGATGAGGATGTCCGGGGGTTTTCGCACCTGCCGGTTACGTTCTGCCTGCGGCGTGTCCCCGGAGCGCACTGCCACGGAAATGTCGGGCATGTCGCGGCCTAAGCGCTGGGCGACGCGGGCAATGCCGCTTAAGGGCGCGCGCAGGTTGTTCTCCACGTCCACGCCAAGCGCTTTAAGGGGTGAGATGTATAGGACGCGGACCCCTCCGTGGGTTGAGGTCTGCGAGGCGCCGATCGGCAAAGCCTGCTGACCGGCACGCTCGACCAGGCTGTTTAAAGACCACAAGAAGGCGGCGAGGGTTTTGCCTGCGCCGGTGGGTGCCACCACCAGCGAGTTCTCCCCGTGAGAGATTGACTCCCAGGCTTCGCGCTGCACCCGGGTGGGCGCGGCGAAGACTTCACGGAACCACGTAGCCACCTGGGGGTGGAAGCGTTCCAAAATCTCCTCGGGCATGGCTGATACTCTACGGTAGGGTTCTTTGTATGACCGCTACCTATTCAGACTCCCGCCTGACTAACCTGATTGCCCAGGGCACGGGCGAGATTCTCAAAGGGATCCGTGGCGTCGGCCTTCTACGGGGACGCGAACTGGGTGAGGCGGGCGACGACCTCGCCCAAAACTGGATTGCGCGCGTGCTTGCCCAGCACCGACCTGACGACGGTGTTCTTTCTGAGGAGGCTGCCGACAGCCGGGAGCGCCTTGGCAAAGACCGCGTCTGGATCGTCGATCCCCTCGATGGCACAAAGGAGTTCGCCACCGGCCGCCAGGATTGGGCGGTGCACGTCGCCTTGGTGGAAAATGGGGTGCCCACCCATGCCGCCGTTGGCTTGCCGGATCTGGGTGTCGTGTTTAAGTCTTCTGACGTTCGCCACGTCACAGGCCCATACGCGCGCAAGGTGGCCCTGTCGCGCAACCGCCCACCTGCGGTGGCGAGGCAGGTGGCGGCTCATCTCGGGTTTGAGGCGGTCGGCGTTGGTTCGGCGGGCGCGAAGGCCATGCACGTGTTGCTGGGTGATTACGATGCCTACGTTCACGCTGGCGGCCAATATGAGTGGGACCAGGCAGCCCCGGTGGGTGTGTCGCTGGCGGCCGGTCTGCATTGCTCGCGTTTGGATGGCTCGCCGCTGCGCTATAACAACGAGGACACCTACATCCCTGACCTGGTTATCTGCCGTCCTGAGCTGGCGGACTCCATTTTGGAGGTGTGCGCGAAGTACCATGCGCAGCATGGCAATTACGAGGGGTAGAATCGGTGGCATGTTTGTGGCCACCCCCTATGAAGATCTGCTTCGCGACGTTTACGAGAACGGAACCTCCAAAGGCGACCGCACCGGCACCGGCACCCGAAGTGTGTTCGGCCGCCAACTGCGCTACGACCTATCTGAGTCCTTTCCCTTGCTGACCACCAAGAAGGTGTATTTCAAGGGTGTCGTCGGTGAGCTTTTGTGGTTTCTCAAAGGTTCCTCGAATGTTGCCTGGCTACAGGAAAACGACGTGCGTATCTGGAACGAGTGGGCTGATGAAAACGGAGAGTTAGGCCCGGTTTACGGAGTGCAGTGGCGCTCATGGCCAACCCCGGACGGCCGCCACGTCGACCAGATCCAGGAGGCTGTAGACACATTGGTGGCGAACCCGGATTCGCGCCGCAACTTGGTTTCCGCCTGGAACGTCTCTGAGCTAGACCAGATGGCGTTGATGCCCTGCCACCTGCTTTTCCAGCTTTATGTCGCCGAAGGAAAGCTTTCGTTGCAGGTCTACCAGCGCTCCGCCGACATGTTTCTGGGTGTGCCCTTCAACATCGCCTCTTACGCCCTGTTGGCCCACATGTTTGCCCAGCAAGCGGGTTTGGAGGTCGGGGAGTTGGTGTGGACGGGCGGCGACTGCCACATTTACAACGATCACATCGCCCAGGTAGAAGAACAGCTTTCGCGCACGGCGCGGCCCTACCCCCAATTGAAGTTGAACAAGGCGGCGTCGATTTTCGACTACGACTTCGACGACATTTCGGTGGAGGGCTACAACCCCCACCCGACAATTAAGGCGCAGGTTTCTGTATGATCGGCGCGATTTGGGCCCAATCTCTCAACGAGGTCATCGGCACCGGCGAGGGCATGCCGTGGCATCTTCCCGAGGATCTCAAGCACTTTCAGCGCGTGACGATGGGCCAACCAATCATCATGGGCCGCAAAACGTGGGAGTCACTGCCAGCAAAGCCGTTGCCTGGGCGCACAAACCACGTGATCTCCTCCCGCCAGCCCGGCGAGTGGTCCGCGGGCGCCTACGTGTCGAAGGACCTGCCCGACTTGCAAACGGACGCTTGGATCATCGGCGGCGCGGAGCTTTTCGAGGCCACGCTCGACGGCGTCGACATCATCGAACGCACGCTTATCGACGCCACCTACGACCTCCCCAGCCCCGTCTACGCCCCCCACATCGACGACTCTTTCACCCTCGTCAGCGACGGCGCCTGGGAAACCTCGGCCAGTGGGCTGCGTTACAAGTTTCAACGCTTCGAAAGGATCTGAGGTGTCCGCTGCCGTCACTGTATTCGCCACCAGTTGGTGCCCCTTTTGTCGCAGCCTGCTTGCCGGGTTGAAGCGCACCAACGTTGTCTACGACGTCATTGATGTCGACGACCCCGCAAACAAGGAGCACTCGGACTGGGTAGCCTCCGTCAACGACGGCAATCGCATCGTACCCACCGTGCGCTTTTCCGACGGCACGCACGCCACGAACCCCGGTGCCAAAGAGGTCGCAGCGAAGTACCGCGAACTCATGCAAAGGCACTTTTAAGCGTGCGGTACCCTAATCTTTACTGCCCCAGTAGCTCAGTGGATAGAGCACGGCTCTCCTAAAGCCGGTGTCGGAGGTTCGATTCCTCTCTGGGGCGCGTATGTCATCAGTCGCGACATGGTGGACAAACCGGTGCTTTTGGGAGTGTCGCTGGCTTTTCTAAAGTGCCACGCTCATCCAGATAGCTATGTGGTGTAATGCTGCGGCGACGATCGTCGTAGCGTGGAATACCTCATGGAAGCCGAAGAAGCGTAGCGACGGGTTGGGCCACTTCAAGGCGTAGACCAGCGCTCCGAAGGTGTAGACCAGACCGCCTGCGCCTAGCAGGAGGGTCACTGCGGGGCCGAGGCCGGTCCACAGACTGGGCACTTCCCAAATGACTAACCACCCGAGTATCAGGTACACGGAAACGCCCATCCATCTGGGGTGGTTGACCCAACATAGGTTGAGGAGCACAGCGAGCAAGGCGCCTGTCCAGCACAGACTGAGCAAGAGTATTGCGCGATCCGGCTGTAGCGCCACGACTGCCACGGGCCCGTAGGTTCCGGCGATGAACACGGCGATCATGGCGTGGTCGGCGCGGCGCCACTTCAGCACTGCGGACTCAGTGCGCCAGGCCCCTAGGTGGTACAGCGCCGAGACGCTCATTGACCCGATGAGGCACAAGGCGTAGAGAGTTGTCATCCAGGTGACTACGCCCGTTGCGTGTATGCGTGCAGTCACGACGACGAGTGGGATGCTTGAACCGATAAAGGCCCAGACTGATCTTTCGTGGAGGATGCCGCGCAGTAGTGGGCGGGGTCCTCGGTCGAAGCGGGGGCGTTGCGGTGCTGCTGCTGTTTCGGCGTCGGCTGGCAAACTGTGGTGCGCTTCGTCGTCGCTGCTGGATTCCGCGCGTGCGTGGGAGGTGTCGGGGCTGCTTGGTCTCATGGGCGCATGGTACATCCACGTGTATTGCTTGGCTGTGGTTGAGAAGAATCGCTCTAGGGAGGTTCTGGTGTCCCTTTTGTTGGGAGGGGGATTGTGTGTCGTTGTTCTTGTCGTGGTTGGCCCTGGTTTTGCGGCAGGTTTTCGCTGAATGATATGTCTTTATGCGGGGATTGCGCGAGTGGTTGGAAGCGAGTTTCGTGAGATGGATTACATTTTGTGCTCCCCTGCCTGGGCTGTTGCGACACTGTGGAGCGCTACAGCTTGAACTATGGTTACAGGACTACACTGTTGTTGCGTATGTGCTCTAAGTGATTTAGGAGTTTTTTAATGCTGAACCGTCGCTTGTTCCTCAAATCCGCCACGGCTGCCGCAGCGGCCGCGGCATTTGCCCCGCGCGCCGCAGCACAGAACAGAGTTCTCGGCACAGTCCTCGACTACTCTGCGGGGGTGCCGTCGGCAGCCTCCATCAAAAACGCAGGCCACCTCGGCGCCGTCCGCTACGTCTCACGGCCACGTGCCTCGTGGATGCGCGGCAAGCCCCTCCAAATCGCAGAAACCCGAGACTTCCAGGCGCACGGTATCTCCACCGCTTCCGTCTACCAGTACGGAAAAGCAGACACCGCCGACTGGCTCGGCGGTGCTGGTGCAGCGGCGATACACGCACCCCAGGCCATCGCCCTGCACAGGGCTGCAGGCGGCCCAACCGGGCGCCCCATTTATATCGCCATCGACGACAACCCCACCCGCGCTCAGTACGAGAACCAAATCCGGCCCTATTTGCACGCCTTTAGCCTCGCGTTGAGTGCCGCTGGTTACCGCACCGGGGTCTACGGCAATTACAACGTCATCCAGTGGTGCAGCGATGACGGCATCGGCACGTTCTTCTGGATGCACGACTGGGGTTCCGGCGGGCGCATCCATCCGCGCGCCAACATTCACCAAGTAGCGCGCCGCTTCACCACCATCGACGGTGTCCAATGCGACGTCAACGACGTCTACTCCCCGGATTGGGGCCAGTGGAGCCCCACGGCACTTGCACCGCAGCTATCCAGCGAGCTTTCCTCCGCCATCCCCTGGGATAAACTCCTGAGATAGCACAAAGGCGAGACCCGAAGGTCTCGCCTTTTCCTTCCGCTGGACTAATGGTCCACGGGGGCTTCCACACCCACCCCGGTCAGGGAGCGGACTTCCATTTCTGCTTGCAGCTTGTCCAAGTTGTCGGGTTTGCCGATAAAGCTGCCAATCGCGCCGGCGATAAACGCCAACGGGATGGAGACGATGCCCGGGCTA
Organism: Corynebacterium sp. BD556; assembly: GCF_038452275.1. Lineage (NCBI taxonomy): Bacteria > Bacillati > Actinomycetota > Actinomycetes > Mycobacteriales > Corynebacteriaceae > Corynebacterium > Corynebacterium mayonis. Next base: position 193,522 of record NZ_CP141643.1, on the reverse strand, counting down.
GATAGCGGGAAGATCGCCCAATCCGCGTTCGGGAACATCGACGAAGGAGAACCGGAGACTGCTGGCGACAAGAAGATCAAAAGCAGCGCCGCGATCAAACCCGTGTACATGGAGGCAACAGCACCCGCGGTGTTGAAGCGCTTCCAGTACAGGGAGTAAAGGATCGTCGGCAGGTTCGCGGAGGCCGCGATAGCAAAGGCCAGCGAGACAAGAAACGCCACGTTCTGCTTCATCGCCAAGATGCCCAGCACGATAGCGATAACACCAATGACAACTACCGTGATGCGGGAGACACGCACCTGCTCAGCCTCGGTAGCTTGACCGTCTCGAAGCACAGCGTTGTAAATGTCGTGTGCGATGGAGGCAGATGCGGTAATCGCCAGACCAGCGACCACTGCAAGAACCGTGGCGAAGGCGACTGCGGAGATCAAGGCCATGAAAATGGAGCCGCCAAGTTCGAAGGCAAGCAACGGGGCCGCAGCATTTGCACCACCCGGTGCGGCAAGGATGCGGTCCGGGCCAACCAGGGCGGCAGCACCATAGCCGAGGACCAAGGTGAGCAGGTAGAACGATCCAATAAGGACGATTGCCCAGGTCACAGATTTACGTGCTTCCTTGGCGGTGGGGACCGTGTAGAAGCGCATCAAAACGTGCGGCAGGCCAGCCGTACCGAGAACCAAGGCCAGACCAAGCGAAATGAAGTCAATTTGTGTGGTCAGGCTCTTGCCATACTTCAAACCTGGGGCCATAATGTCGGAAGCTTCGTAGCCTTGCTTCTTGATGTATTCGGAAGCGCCGTGCATGTTCACCGCGTCAGTAAACAAGGTGTTGAAGCCGCCCTTGACGGCGACGAACACGAGCACGCTCATAATGACGACACCGCCGATAAGCAAAACAGCCTTGATCATCTGCACGTAGGTGGTGCCCTTCATACCGCCAATCAAAACGTAGGCGATCATCACGATGCCAACTACGGTCACGCACAGCGCCTGCGCGCTAAAGGTGTGCAGGTTCAGCAGTACCGACACCAGCGAACCAGCACCGGCCATTTGGGCGATGAGGTAAAACAGCGAAACAAACAGAGTGCCGAAGGCGGCCGCGACACGGACCGGCTTTTGCCGCAAGCGGAACGACAACACATCCGCCATGGTGAAGCGGCCCACGTTGCGCAGCGGTTCCGCCACCAGAAGAAGTGCGACAAGCCACGCGACGAAAAACCCGATCGAGTACAAAAACCCGTCGTAGCCCGTCAACGCGATGGAGCCGACGATGCCGAGGAAGGATGCCGCAGAAAGGTAGTCACCGGCAATGGCCAGGCCGTTCTGGGTGCCGGAGAAGGACGCGCCGCCGGTGTAGAAGTCAGCGGATTCACTGGTGGTTTTGCCGGCGCGGGTCACGATGTAGAGCGTGACCACGATGAACACCACGAAGATCGCGATGTTGAGAATCGGGTTGCCCACGCCCTGCGGCTGGGCTTCCTGTGCGAGGTAGGAAACATTCATCGGACTATCCCTCCATCACTTCGCGGATATGAGCCGCTCGGGGTTCGATGTTTTTATTTGCGTACTTCACGTACACCCAGGTGATCACGAAGGTGGTCACGAACTGGAGAAGGCCCATCCAGATACCGACGTTGAGCCCAAGGAAGGGCTTCGCCATGGTGTCAGCGAAGAAGGTGGCGACGAGCACGTAAAAGACGTACCAGACGAAAAAGAGAATGGAAACGGGAAAAGTGAAGCCTCGGTAGGCTTTGCGCAGCTCCTGGAACTCGGGGCTGGCCTGCATAGCCACAAAGTCGTCCGGGGTTGGTTCCCGGCGGCTTGGGACTGTGGTCGATCCTTGGGACACGCCCTCATCCTTTCTGGGTTGGTCACAACTAGACCCACAAAGTGTAACAGATCACACACAGAAACCCAGGAAAGAATCTCCAGCACTTCTTAAGTTTTCCGGACACTCACCCCCGCCGCGCCCTTTAACTGGAAGTTTCGCCCTGCCCAACTACCCCCGGAAATTCGAGCGGGTCACCCGACAAACGCCCACCGCCAAGGGAGTCAAGGGTGCGCACGTCTTCGTCGTCAAGCGAAAGCTCGACCGCGCCAAGATTCTCCTTCAACCTCTCAAAGCTGGCCGTCTTCGGAATAACAGAGCAGCCCATTTCCATCAAGTACGCGAGAACAACCTGAGCCGGCGTCGCACCGTGTTTCTCCGCCACACCCGCGATCTCAGAAGATTCGAAGTTCTGGCCGCGCGCCAAAGGCATCCACGCTTCGGTAAGGATATTCTTCTCGCGATGGTAAGAGCGCAGCTCAGGCTGGGTGAACCCCGCGTGCAATTCAACCTGGTTAAGGGCGGGAATCACTCCCGTTTTGCTGATCACCTCGTCCAGGATGGACTCATAGAAGTTCGCCACACCAACCGACTGCAACTGCCCCATCCCCTGAAGTTGGGTAATCTCCTCGAAAGCCCGGACATAGAGGCCGCGCTGCGGCCACGGCCAGTGCACAAGGTAAAGATCGATGAAATCAAGGTTGAGGCGCTTGAGCGATTCCTGGTAAGCCTCGGAGGCGCGATGCTGGTCGTCATTCCACAACTTCGTGGTGACAAACAGCTCCTCGCGCGTCACATCCCCCGCCGCAATCGCATCGTTGATCGCCTTGCCCACTTCAACCTCGTTTCCGTAGAGGGAAGCAGTGTCGATGTGGCGGTAGCCGAGCTCAATCGCGGCACGCACGACCCGCTGCGCGTCTGGGCCAGTCAGCTTGTAGGTGCCAAGGCCGAGAAGCGGCAGGTCGTAGCCGTCGTTGAGGGTGGTAACTGGGATACGCATACCACCTATTGTGCCACTACTTCGCGTCGAGCAAGTCGATCACGAACACGAGGGTGCGGCCGGACAGCGGGTGGCCGCCACCAGCCGGACCATAGGCTTTTTCGGGGGGAATGGTCAGCTCACGCCGGCCACCAACCTTCATGCCTGGGATGCCCTCCTGCCAGCCCTCGATAAGGCCCGCCAAGGGAAACTCCGCGGCCTCGCCGCGGTCCCACGACGAGTCGAATTCCTCGCCGGTTTCGTAGTCGACACCGAGGTAATGCACTTTGAGGTACCCACCGGGAACAGCCTCAGCGCCGTCGCCGACGTGGATGTCTTCAATAACCAAGTCCACCGGTGCGGGTTCCTGCGAGACCTCAAAAGTGGGCTTATCCATAAAACTTACTCCTTGGGAATTGAAAAACCGCCGAGATTGGTTTCCCAATTATAGTCTCGGCGGTTGATCCGCAGAATTAGCGCTGGTCGCGGGGCACAAACTCGCGCTGCGCTTGGCCGGTGTAGACCTGACGCGGGCGGTTGATCTTCGTGTTGAACTGCAGTTGCTCCCGGTAGTGGGCGATCCAGCCCGGCAAACGGCCGATGGCGAAAAGGACAGTGAAGAAGTCCGTCGGGAAGCCCATGGCGCGGTAGATCAGGCCAGTGTAGAAGTCCACGTTCGGGTAGAGCTTGCGGGAGACGAAGTAGTCGTCCTTCAGCGCAATATCCTCCAGCTTCATCGCGAGGTCCAGCAGCTCATCGCCGCCCAGGTGCTCAAGAACCTCGTGCGCAGTCTCTTTCACGATGGCGGCGCGCGGGTCGTAGTTCTTGTACACCCGGTGGCCAAAGCCCATCAAGCGCACACCCTTTTCCTTATTCTTCACGCGGTTCATGAAGTCGGTTGCGTCGCCGTCGTGGTTGTTCTTGATGTCCTCAAGCATTTCCAGGACAGCCTGGTTTGCACCACCATGCAGCGGTCCAGCCAAGGCGTTAATTCCACCAGCGATGGAGACGAACATGTTCGCCTGCGCAGAACCGATCATCCGGACGGTGGAGGTGGAGCAATTCTGCTCATGGTCCGCGTGCAAGATGAGCAGCTTATCCAAGGCCTTCACCAGGATCGGATCGACTTCGTAGGGCTCGGTTGGGTAGCCGAACATCATCCGCAGGAAGTTCTCGCGCGCGTTGAGCGAATTGTCCGGGTACATGTACGGCTTGCCCAGGGATGCACGGTAGGCGTAGGCCGCCAGCATCGGAACCTTCGCCATTAGGCGGACGGTTGCTTTGTCCAACTGCGCCTCGTCGAGGGGGTTGAGCTGGTCCTGGTAGTAGGCGGACAGGATGTTTACAGAGGACGCAAGGACTGCCATCGGGTGCGCGTTGCGCGGGAAGACGTTGAAGGCGGCCTTAAAGTCCTCGTCAAGGAGGGTGTGATGGCGAATCTCTTTGTTGAACGCCTCGAGCTCGTCCTCAGTGGGCAGCTCACCGTTGATCAACAGGTATGACACCTCGTTGAAGGTGGCATTGTTTGCCAGATCCGCGATGTCATAGCCGCGGTAGCGCAAGATGCCCTCGGCGCCGTCAATGTAGGTGATTTTCGACTCGGTCGAGCCGGTGGAGACGTAGCCGGGATCGAAGGTAACTAGGCCCGTTTCTCCGAGGAAGTTGCCCAGTACGATGCCGCTGTCACCTTCGGTGGCGGGCATGATATCCATCTCATACTCGCCGCCGGGGTAGTGAAGTACGGCTTTCTCATTATTTTCAGATGCCACTTTGTGCCTTTCGACGAAGCATTAAATACGACACCCAATCGTATCAAAACTTGCGTCACGGATGACCGCCAAGGCACGAGCAAAACCCTGCCACAGTTACTATTGGCTGCATGACCATAACTCTGCCTTCCAAATTCATCCCCAGCGACGGCCGCTTCGGCTGCGGCCCCTCCAAGGTTCGCCCCGCCCAGATTGATTTGATCAAATCCGAAAACGTCATGGGCACGTCACACCGCCAGAAGGCAGTGAAAGACATCGTCGGTGCCATCCGTGAGGGCCTGAGCGAGTTCTTCGCCCTTCCTGATGGCTACGAGATCGTCCTTTCCCTTGGCGGGGCGACGGCTTTTTGGGATGCCGCCACCTTCGGAGTGATCGAAAACAAGTCGGCGCACCTGTCTTTCGGTGAGTTCTCCGCTAAGTTCGCCACGGCTGTCGCCAAAGCGCCGTGGCTGCAGGACCCGCATGTTGTTGAGTCCGAGGCGGGCACTGCCCCTTTAGCGTCGGCTCTGGCTGACACTGATGCGGATGTTGTCGCCTGGGCGCACAACGAGACGTCGACAGGCGTGATGACTGAGATCACCCGCCCGAACGATTCCTCGCTCGTGCTTATCGACGCCACCTCTGGCGCCGGCGGACTTCCCGTTGATATCTCTCAAACCGATATCTATTACTTCTCGCCGCAGAAGTGCTTTGGTTCCGACGGCGGACTGTGGCTGGCGGCGATGAGCCCGGCGGCAATCGAGCGCATCAGCAAAATCTCAAGTTCGGATCGTTTCGTTCCGGCGTTTCTCGACCTGCAGAATGCCGTGTCGAACTCCCGCAAAAACCAGACGTACAACACTCCGGCTGTGGCGACGCTGCTCATGCTCGTTGAACAGGTGAATTGGATGAACAACAACGGGGGCCTGAAATCGATGGTCGCGAAAACTACTATGTCCTCCAACATCCTCTACAACTGGGCGGAAAACCACGAGCTGGCCACCCCTTTTGTCAGCGACACCGCCGCGCGTTCCTTGGTGGTGGGCACCATCGACTTCGACGAGCAGGTCGATGCCGCAGCGATCGCCGCCGCGCTGCGCGACAACGGCATTGTAGATACCGAGCCTTACCGCAAGTTGGGCCGCAACCAGCTTCGCATCGGCATGTTCCCGTCGATTGACCCGGACGATGTTGAAACACTGACAGGTGCGATTGATTACCTCCTCGAACATGGTGTGGGCGTCCGTTAAGGTAAAGGCCATTGACCCTGAGCTGTCCAGAAGGAGTTTCGATGCGCGAGCTGTACCTCATAGAGGAGGAATCGACTGAGACGTTCTTTGTCCTGCGGGACAAAGATGATGTCCGCTACCAGCTTGCACGCGCTGAGCTCGAAGTCGCAGCCGAAACCGAAACTGAGCCGGAACCCGAGCCAGAGCCGACGGTTGCGACCGTTTTGACAATGCGTCCCAATGAGATTCAGGCCCGGATCCGCGCTGGCGCCACGGTTGAGGAACTGGCCGAGGAAATGGGAGTTTCCCCTGCCCGCATCGAGGCCTACGCTCACCCGGTGCTGCTTGAGCGCAGCCAGATCGCTGAAGCCGCCAAGCAATCGCACCCCGTGCGCGCGGACGGACCAGCGAAGCTTAACCTCTTTGAGATTCTTGCCACCGCCTTCGCGGCTCGCGGTCACTCAATTTCAGAAGCCTCCTGGGACGCGACCCGCGAACCGGGAGATTCTTGGGTGGTGCACGTGCGCTGGCAGGCAGGCCTGTCGGACAACGATGCCACCTGGACTTTCACGCGCTCCATGAGTTCACCTCCTATTACTGAGGCCCGCAACGCCATTGCCGCCGATCTCACCGACCCTGACTTCGTTCAGCCGGTTCGCTCCCTCACTGCGATCGGCGTTACCGGGGAGGAAGCACAGTCTCAGCCGCAGGCTGCTGAGCAGGCAGAAGAATCAGATGAGATCATCGAGGGTGATCTTTTGCTCCACCCGAGTCCGGAGACCCAACCGCAGAAGCGAGGCCGCCGCGCGGTTACTCCGCATTGGGAGGATGTGCTGCTGGGCGTGCGTACCAACACGAAACGCCCGCGCCGCTAGAAACACGTGAGGTGGACAAACCCGATGGATTTTCCTTCCGTAGTCACGTTCTGGTTCGTCGACACCGCCTCCCCTTCTGAGGTTATTACGAATGAGCCGAAACCTAACCGCGGCTTCGGACGTAAGTTGCTTGCCCAACTGAATCCGGCGTGGCCGATCACCCCGATCGGGGAGTTTCCCCTCAACCGTTCCTCCCACCCGGGACCCTCGGAGTTCTACATTGCTGGCTTCCCGGGAATCGCGGTTGTGCAAACCTATGTTGAAAAAGTCGGTGCGCTTTCCAACGCCTTGCTTCAGCTGCGCCAGTGCCTGCCTGCGAAGCATGTTTACGTCACTGCGGTTGGCACCAACAGTGACTTCGCGGCGTTTGCACACTTCTGCGGCACTGAAACGTTGCGCGCCTTCGCGGCGACTCGGGAAACTGTCATTGAGGACATGGGGCTGCCGGAGTCTTTTGAACTGCCTTTCTGGTCCGGTGAGAAGGCGAAGCAAGTCGGCGGTATTGCGTTGCCTTTCGTGCCGAAGGATCTCGCCCACGCCGCTCAGGAATCCTGGCTGGGCACGGAGATCTCCCCGGATGGACCCGATATTCACGTTGTTGGCTACGCCGTGGATGGACGCGCGGAACCGAAAATTGAGCCGAGCAAACGCCCGACGAAGTCTGTGGCGGAAGTCGCCGCGAAGTTCGCGGAGAAAGATAAGGGTTACGACGACTATGAGGTCGCCGCGGAAGAACCGGACGGAGGTGAGTTCGCCCAGTTCGCCGATGCCTCGGTGGCTGTGGTGAAACGCTGGGCTAAGTCACTCAAACGCAAAGCTGGCAGCATGCGCGACAGTGTCGTAGAGCGGATCCGGCACTCGGATCGCTAACGCATCCGTTCGTAGAACGCGATGGCGGCGGATGTTGCCACGTTCAGCGAGTCTGTGCCGGGCGACATCGGGATTTTTGCGCGGACATCTGTTGCGCGCATTGCGTGCTCGGTCAGCCCTGGCCCTTCACCACCGACGAGGAATGCGACCTTCTCTTTGCCGGCGATGGCCTCCTTGAGGTGGAGAGCATCGTCGGAGGGGGTCAAAGCGACAAGCCACCAGCCGGCGTTGCGGAGTTTGTCCAGGGAACGCTGCCATGTGGTGTTCGTTCCTTCGAGGTGCGCGAACGGGGTGCGGAGGGCATGCCCCATGGACACGCGGATGCTGCGGCGGTACAGCGGGTCTGCGGTAGACGCCCCGAAAAGCAGCCCGTCGACACCCATGCCTGCGGCGTTGCGAAACAGCGAGCCGATGTTTTCGTGGTCACCGACGCCCTCAAGCACCACGAGGGTGCGCGCCCCGTCCATGACTTGTTCGACGGACAGAGGTTCGGCGCGCTCCCCTACGGCCAAAAGGCCTCGGTGCATGTCGTAGCCTGCTACTTCACCCAGGATCTCACGGGTGACTTCGTAGACTGGGCAGGTCACATGCTTTCCGTAGTCGGCGAGGAAGGTGTCCAGGCGCCCACCGAAGCCGATAATGCTGCGCACCTTGAAGCGCGACTCGACAAGCCGTGCACACACCAGCGGGCCTTCCCCGTAGACCAAGTCTTTGCGGGCGTCGGAGTGCTTCAGGTTGCGGATATCATCAAGGCGCGCGTCTTGTGGGTCCGTGATGACGGTGCGCTGCATTTAGGCTAGGGCCTCCATGATCGGGCCATGCGCGAAGAAGATGACAAACAAAATGGAGATAGCCCACATTAACCCGTGGATCTGCTTGGCCTTGCCAGCAAAAGCTGCCATGAGGGTGAAGGTGATGAAGCCGACGCCGATGCCGTGGGCGATTGAGTAGGTAAACGGCATGGTCACGATCGTGAGGAAGGCTGGCAGCGCAATATAGAACTGCGACCAGTCAATTTTGGTTACTTGCATCATCATCAGCGCTCCCACGACGACCAGGACCGGGGCGGCTGCCTCAATGGGAACGATCTCGTAGAGGGGTGTGAAAAACATCGCGAGGAGAAACAAGATGCCGGTGACTACGTTGGCCAGGCCGGTGCGGGCACCGTCAGCGATGCCGGCGGAGGAATCGACGTAGACCGTGTTCGAGGATACCGAGGCGCCGCCGCCGACGACGGCGCCGAATCCTTCGACGATGAGGGCGCGCTTCATGCCGGGCAGGGAGCCGGACTCATCGTTGAGGCCAGCTTGGTTTCCTAGCGCCGTCATCGTGCCCATGGCGTCGAAGAAGTTGGCCAACACCAGGGTGAAAACCAGCAAAGAGGTGGCAATGACTCCGCCGTGGATGAAGGCTCCGACCGGGTCGATCTTTCCCACAATGGACAAATCAGGTGCGCCGCCGAAAGAGTCCGGCAGGCGCGGCACGGCAAGCGACCATCCCGTCGGGCGTTCGGCGGAGGACCCGGCACCCACGAAGGATTCCACGACCAGGGAGATGATGGTGGTGATCACGATGCCGAGGAAAAGCCCACCGGGGACGTTGCGGGTGACCATGTAGCCGCAGATGATGAGGCCGATGATGAATACGAAGGTCGGCCAGGAGGCGATTGAGCCGCCGATGCCCAGTTGAACGGGCACGGTGGTTAGGGCGGCGTCGGGGATGCGGCGGACAAAGCCGGCGTCGACAAGCCCGATCATGGCGATAAACATGCCGATGCCCACTGACATCGCGGCTTTCATGGAGTCCGGAATCGCCCGGAATACTGCGGTGCGAAAGCCGGAGACCGCCAGGATGCAGATGATAATGCCGTCGATTACCACCAAACCCATCGCTTCCGGCCAGGTCAGGCCTTGTTGGCCCACCAAGGTCACCGCAACTAGGGAATTGAGCCCTAAGCCTGTGGCGATGCCGAAGGGGTATTTGGCCACCACGCCGAAGAGGATGCTCATGACTCCGGCGACCAGTGCGGTAGCGGCAGCAACCTGGGGGATGCCTAAGACGGTGCCTTCCCTGTCGGCGCCTGTGCCGATGATTAGGGGGTTGAGAAGCACGATGTAGGCCATCGCGAAGAAGGTGACGATGCCGCCGCGGATTTCAGTTCCGACCGTCGAGCCTCGCTCCGAAATATGAAAAAACTTGTCTACCGCTGTTGCTGTCGCCACCAGGGTCCCCTTATGCAAAGTTGTGCGCGTTCGATTCGCACCAAACTTTAATACAGGGGCAGCTCATCGTCGTAAGCCTGCTCCGTTTCGGCTTCTTCCGGCAGCTTCGTGTCGGAGTGCGCGCCGCAGCCGTAGCTGGCGGCGACGACAGTGCCGTCTGCGGAGAACTCGTTGACGCATACGCCGAATGTTTCGCCGACGGGTTCACACAAAGGCAGCCAGAAGGCGCAGGAACGGCAGTACAGCGTGGCTTTTTCGGCAAATTCACTCGTGGGGCCGTAGTCGCCGGAGCGCCAGCGTTTCTTCGCATCTTGCAGGCCTTCGGTGGTGAGGTAGTGCTTGGTGTCGCGCCCTGGGAAGGTCACGGCGTTGCGGGCGAAGGAGTCGGGGGTCAGGCGAAAGTCATCAGCTGGCGGCTCCATGAGATCGCCCGGCCCCAGATCGCCTGGTCTGACGCGCTCGGAGTACGGCACCCAATCGGGGGCTTCGAGGGCTTCGCCGCTTGGCGACGGCACCAGGGCGACCTCATTGACTGTGATCCATTTCGACCCGGTCGCGCATGCCAGCACGGCGTTCCATTCCCACCCGGGGTAGCCCGGCACGTCGGCGGCGAAACGGTGGGTGGCCACGTTCTTGGTCACACCGGCGACGCCGATATGCTCGCCGATCTCCCCCATTTCTGACAATGCTTCGTGTGCGACAGCGACGGCACGCGCGCTGAGAAGCGGGTTGGTATGTAGCGATCGTGACGAGTTAGACACATCCCCCATTATGCGGCAGAACGTGCACAATAGGTTGCATGGGTCTAAATGTTCGCCTTCTAAGTGTTCCTTGTGTGTTGCTTCTCCTAAGCGCCTGCAGCGGGCAACCCGTTGCCGATGTGGAACAGCTCAGGGCCGAGGTTCAGCAGCGCTACGACTTCAACGAGGGCAGTTTCACGCAGGGCCTTGAGCTTGCCGACGACTCCTCGCTCTACGTCGCCACGGGCCAGGTGGGCCAGTCCCGCCTGTACCGCGTTAACCTTGAGGGCGAGGAGCTGCAGTCTGTTGATCTGGACCCGGAGTTTTTCGGTGAGGGCATTACGCGGGTGGGCGATCACCTGTGGCAGTTGACGTGGAAAGACGGGGTGGCTCTCAAGCGTGACGCCGCTACCCTTGAGGAGCTAGACCGCGTCGATATTGAGGGGGAGGGTTGGGGGATCTGTTCGCGCGGCGATGAGGTGATCTACTCTGATGGCACTTCCAAGCTGCGCCGCATGGACCCGGACTCTCTGGCGGAGCGTGAGCGTTTCGAGGTCACGTTGGAGGGCTCCCCGGTAGCGGGGCTCAACGAGCTTGAGTGCGTAGGCTCCGATGTCTACGCCAATATTTTCTTAACCACTGACATCGTGCGTATCGACGCCGCGACCGGGGAGGTCACTGCTGTCATCGATGCTTCGGGGCTGGAAAACAACGCGGTGGCTGACCCGAACAATGTTCTTAACGGTATTGCGCACATCCCTGGCAGCAAGGAGTTCTACTTGAGCGGAAAGCGCTGGCCCGACCTTTACAGGGTGCGCTTGGTGCCTGCGGGTTAGACTTTCGCCCATGGCTTCATCTGCGAAAACTCCGGTGTGGAAACTTCTTCCGACACTCATTGTGGCGGTGGTGGTTCTCGCCGCCAGCATGTATTTCTTCTGGGAGTGGCAGAAAAACCGCCCCTTGACGCCGGTGCGGGAGCTGAGTGTAGCAGTGGAAAATGGTGCTGCGACGCAGCTAATTGGCCCCTATACCGTCTGTGAGCTGGACGAGCAATGTGTTGGCGGGCAGCCCCCGTCGATGACTTTGGATGAGTCGGCTGTGGTGAAGTTCACGGTGCCGCGCGAAATTGCGAGTTCTAGCTGGAAGTTGCTGAGCATTTACGACGACCCGGAGGCCAACGGCGAGCAGTTGTTCCAGTCCGGCGAGGCTTCGGAGGCGGTTGTCGACGCGCGCGTTAACGGGGCAAGGCTTGTGGTGGCCGAGGTGTCCTTCCTTGCTGTGGATACGAAAAACGACGGGGAGGAAGTCCCCGTCGTTGCTACTTGGTCTGTGTCTTTCGACTGAGTTTAGGCGTCGAGCTCTTTTGCCACTGCCCGCAGAATCTCCGCTACCTGGCGGCCCTCCTTGCGCTCTGGGTATCGGCCCCTGGTCAGGGCGGGTTGAACTTGGGTTTCGATCAGCGTCATGACGTCGGCAAGCATGCTGCCTAGTTCCTCCGGTTTGCGGCGGTGGACCGGGCGCCGCTTCGGCGTGTCCAGGATTTCTACGCGCAGCGCCTGCGGGCCGCGGCGGCCGGCGGCGAAATCGAAGTCGATTCTTTGACCTGCGACGAGTTCCTCGACACCTGCGGGTAGGACCGATTTGCTGATGAATACGTCCTCGTCGCCCGGGTTGGAGGCGAAGCCGAAGCCCTTCTCGGCGTCGAACCATTTGACCTTACCGATCGGCATGAGATCTCCCTTGCTTTTAAAAAATATCGCTTAAAGTTCGCCATTCTACCCGGGGCTCAACCCCGCGCCAATGACCGAAAACCGAGCATGTGACATAGTTCACAAATTACATGCAGGTTAGCATGACCTGCATGAACATTGGCTGACAAGGCAACAATTTCCAAACCGCCCAGTCGCCACGTGACTCAATCGTTATAAACCGATAGAGTAGCGCCCAGTCCAATAAGGCTACGCCGAATTCCGCCCGACCTAACACTTCAAAAACAAAGGGCGGAAGCGGGGGACCCAAACTTCATTGGGGTGAAGCCACAACCGTGGCCTGGCACCTCCAGCCAGAACCCGACAGCTAACCCCGCAGGCGGACAACAAGAGAGGATTTCACAAGAAAGTATGGGACGCCACAGCAAGCAGACCGCATCCTTCGCCTCCAAGGCGCTAGCGGGCACCGCAGCAGCGGCTGCCCTCTCCGGCATTGTCGCGCCGAGCGCCTCCGCCGCACCGGATTCCGATTGGGACCGCCTGGCACAGTGCGAGGCCGGCGGCAACTGGTCCATCAACACCGGCAACGGCTACTACGGCGGCCTGCAGTTCAGCCGCAGCACCTGGCTGGCCTACGGTGGCGGCCAGTACGCCCCCACCGCCGACAAAGCGACCCGCGAGCAGCAGATCGCCATCGCTGAGCGCACCCTCGCCGGTCAGGGCTGGGGCGCATGGCCGTCTTGCTCCGCCCGCCTCGGCCTGAGATCCGCCCCGACGCAGCGCGACGTGCCGGCCACCCCGCCCCACACTCCCGCTCCGGCCCCGGAGCAGCCTGCCTACACGCAGGCTGCCGCACCCATCGAGCAGGCCACCCCCGAGGTCGACGCCATCTACAACCAGCTCAGCTCCACCCTTGCGCGGTACAACATTGCGCTGCCGGAGCACGTGAAGGCCTCCTACGCCGCAAACCGCCACAGCTACAACGGCTTCTACTTGGCCAACAAGCCGCTCATTGACGCCGCCTTAGCCGGAAACGCCCACGCAATTATCGCGGCGCTGCGCTAGAGCCCCCATAGCCCGCCCCCCCAGCGCTGCACTCCTTTAAGCTTCCCGGCGCTTCGGGGGTTAGCTGTATGTGGCGGCTCTCAGAAGCTTGCGGGCCTTTTTGGTGGCGCTGCTCTTTTCTGCCACGTTGCTTTTTCTCCCGCATTCGCGCGAGCTTGCCGCCAACTGTTTAACACTCGTGGGCGGATGCGACGAGGAAACCGGCGCCGCAAGGCATACAGAGTTGTCTCAAGCTTTGCACAACACCTCACTTGCATACCCGGATCAACCCCGTGTACTCACCTAGTGCTTTTCGCTCTCTGCCGCAAAAGGCCAATCGGGATACTTCGACGCCCACGCGTTTTTCTGCAAAACGCGCAACCAGTCAGTTAGTGCGGCCGCGCCCTTACGGCGCGTAGGTGGCGCTGAGCTGGGTTTTTCCGCTTCACAATCGGCTGTCGTGGTAGATGCCCTCTTTCGCAGCTTCACTAACCGACGGCGGCTTTTTAGCACGGTAACTTTCCCGCCTGCGCTGCGGTTTTGCCCGAAACGGTCGATGCCGTGTTCACTGTCGCCTCGCCCACCGCAGGATTGCTGCGGTGGCCTAAGCGCAATCGAACTCGATAATGAGCTTTTCGCTGTCGTCGAGTTCGGCTACTGCTGTTTGTGCCAAAACCTGAGTCAAGGGGGACCAAACTGCATAAAAAGAACCCTCGCGCCGAAGCGTGAGGGTAAAGAATCTACTGCGCCCTAACGGTTGATGCGCGTGGTCGGGTGAACGTAACCAGTTTCCTCATAAGGCCTGGGCAGCACTACGTCGTTTCCGAACGGGCTACTAGCACCCGCAAGAGTGGAAGTGATCTCCGTGACGGGGTGAAGGTCCGCTGGGGTGTGCTCCGGCCACGCTGGGTTCGCGCGACCAATCTTCTCAACATCTTTAGCCATGCCCTCATTCTTTCATGTGCGCGGCCAAAACGCACGTAAACTTACCCCCGTATGTCTGATTTCCTCACCGCACTCGCGGAAATGACGCAAGACGAGCTCCGCGAGCTTGTCCGCGCCCGCCCCGACGCGACCTTCCCAATCCCGCCCTCCTTAAGTTCCCTGGCGACCCGTCTCGCGCTACCAGCCTCACTGGCGCGAGCGCTGCGGGATCTCAACGCGGCCGATCTCGCTGTACTGGAAACAGCCGGTGACCTGGGCGCCGAACTCGAACCAGTCCCGGCGGACTCGCTCGGCGGTCATGGGCTCGACGTAGCAGGGTGCGTCGACAAGCTGCGCAGGCGCGGCCTGATGTACGGGCCCAACGACGCGCTGCGCATCGTGCCCGGCGCGCTTAGCAGCCTGCCTGCCGGGTGGCGGATCCTCGACCGCATCCCAGACAACCTCGAAGAAAAACTCGCCGCACTTTCGGACAGGCAGCGCAAGGTCATCGAAACCCTCGCCGCCGCCGGAGGCGTTGGGTTAAGCACCGCGCCCACCGGGCCTGCCGCCGAACTCACCGACTTAGGCCTTCTTGTCCGCGTGGACGATTCCACAGTGCGCCTGCCGCGGCCCGTGCGGGAGGCACTGCGCGGGCTCAGCCCCCGCATTTTCCCCTTCAGGCCCGCCGCGTCTGCAGATTGTTCGGGAGCTGATGCACAAGCCGCCGCCGCGGGGCTACAAGCGGTGCGCGAAGTGCGCCAAGTGCTCATGCATCTCCTGTCATCTCCTGTGGCGCTGAACAAAGACGGCTCCCTCGGCGTGCGGGCCAGCGCCACGTTGGAGAAGTCCCTGGGCTTTTCCCCCGCTGTTGCGCTGACCACCGCTGAAGCGGCCGGGCTGATCGGGCGCGGCGACGACGAGGGCACCGACGTTTTAGCTGCCACCCGCGACGGCCTGAAGTGGATGGAATTAACTCGGTCGGACCAGTGGGCGGTTCTCCTTGCCGGATGGGTTGCCTCCCCGTGGCGCGCCGACCGCGCCGATGAAGTGCGGCTGTTCGCCGATGAAATGCGGGTGCCCTCCATTCGCGCCGCGCGCCTTGCGCTGTTGCGCTCCGCCGGCGGCGATATTCACCACAACCTGCTGTTTTCTTCCCCAGTGGTGGCTTCAGGGATGTCGCCAAAGCTGATCGGCGCCCTCATCGCCGAAGCGCAGCACCTCGGCGCCCTGGTCGGGCCGTGCGCCTCCTCGCCTGCCCGCGCCCTTCTCACCCACGCCGATGTCGCTGCCGCCGCCAAAGATCTGGTGCCTGCCGAAGCCACCTACGTCATCGCCCAAGCCGATATGACGGTGCTCGCGCCTGGGCCTTTACCCCCGGAGATGGCCACGGTGTTGGAGTCCTTCGCTACTCTCGAGTCGCCGGGGTTGGCCAGTGTGTACCGCGTCACTGAGGAATCAATACGCTCCGCGCTCAACGCGGGGCGCACCGCCGCAGAGCTCATCGAGTGGCTGAAAGATCATGCCGCCGGCGAAGTGCCGCAGGCGCTGACTTTTCTCATCGCGGACGTCGCCCGTCACCACGGCTCGCTGCGCGTCGGCCAGGCGGTGAGCTATGTGCGTTGCGCTGACCCTGCCCTTATCGCCGAGGCGGCCAGGAAGGTTGCCTCCCTGCGGGTGCTCGCCCCGACGGTGGCGGTGGGCCACCAGCCGCTGCCCCGCCTGCTCGCCGAGTTGCGGGAGGCGGGGCTGCAGCCTAGCGCGGAGGATTCCACGGGTGCCACTCTCAACGTCGCTCCCGAGCCGGTTCTGGTGCGTCCGACGCCTTCGACTTTGCCGCGGGAGCGCCACTTAGATGAGCACCACGTAGACAGGGTGCTCGCCGCGTTGCGCGAGAAAAGCACCGAGGACTCCCCGGATAGCCCGGATAACCCGGACACGGTGACTACTCTGAAGGCCGCGGTTCGGGCGCGCCGGCATGTGCTTTTGGGCTACGTCGACAAAAATGGCCGCGGCCGCACCCTGACCGCCCTTCCGTTGTCGGTTACCGCGGGCCAGGCAGATCTTGTCGATGCGGCTTCTGGCAAGGTAGTGCGCATTGCATTGCCGCGCGTTACCAAGGCAGTGCTCGCTTAGATGATTTGCTCGAAAACTGGAGGCTGCATTGCTATTGCCCGACGGTCCTTTGATCGTCCAGTCGGATAAGACGGTTCTTTTGGAAACCGCGCACCCGCAGGCCACGCTCGCCCGGGCGGCGCTTGCTCCTTTCGCCGAGCTTGAGCGCGCCCCGGAGCACGTCCACACGTACCGCATCACCCCGCTGGCGCTGTGGAATGCGCGTGCCGCCGGCTTCGACGCGGAAACTGCGGTGGATGTTTTGGAGCGCTACTCCCGCTTTCCTGTCCCCCAGGCTGTGCTTGTCGACGTCGCCGAAACCATGGCCCGCTACGGCCGGATTCGTTTGATTAAAAGCCCCGCCCACGGCCTTACTTTGGAGGCCGACGAGGCTGTGCTGCTGACGGAGGTCACCCGCCACGCCAAAATCGCCCCGTTTGTGGGCACGCTTGTCGACGCCACCACCGCCACCGTCCACCCCTCCGAGCGCGGCCGCCTCAAACAGGAGCTGACCAAAATTGGGTGGCCAGTCGATGACCGCGCCGGCTATGTCGACGGCGAATCCCACCCGATCTCCCTCGACACAACTAACTGGCGGCTGCGCGATTACCAGCAATACGCCACCGAGGCTTTTTGGGCGGGCGGCTCGGGCGTGGTGGTCCTGCCCTGCGGCGCCGGCAAGACGATCGTTGGTGCGGCATCAATGGCGCAGGCCCAAACCACCACGCTGATCCTGGTGACCAACACAGTCGCCGGCCGGCAATGGCGCGACGAGCTCCTGCGTCGCACCACCTTGACACCGGCGGAAATCGGCGAGTACTCAGGGGAGAAAAAGGAAATTCGCCCAGTCACCATCGCCACCTACCAGGTGGTTACCCGCAAAACGAAAGGCGAGTACCGCGCCTTGGAGCTTTTCGATTCCCGCGACTGGGGTCTCATCATCTACGACGAGGTTCATCTTTTGCCCGCCCCAGTGTTTCGCATGGCAGCGGACCTGCAGTCGCGTCGGCGGCTGGGGCTGACCGCCACCCTCGTGCGCGAAGACGGCCGCGAAGACGATGTCTTTTCCCTCATCGGCCCGAAACGCTACGACGCTCCGTGGAAAGAACTTGAGATGGCCGGCTACATTGCCACCGCCGAATGTGTGGAGGTGCGCACCACCATGTCAAGCGAGGAACGGCTTGTCTACGCCACCGCGCAAACCCGCGAACGCTACAGGGTCGCTGCGTGTTCGGAAGCGAAGTTGGGGGTCGTCGACAAGCTTTTGCGCGCGTATGAAGGCCAGCAGGTGCTCATCATTGGGGCTTACCTTGAACAGCTTGAAATAATTGCACATAAAACCGGCGCCGCGCTGATCGATGGAAAGACAAGCACCCGCAAACGCGAGGAAGCTTTTGGTGATTTCCGGGCCGGGAAAATCTCCACCCTGGTTGTGTCCAAGGTGGCGAACTTCTCCATCGACCTGCCAGAAGCGGCGGTGGGCATCCAAGTCTCCGGGACCTTCGGTTCCCGGCAAGAGGAAGCGCAGCGCCTCGGGCGGCTGTTGCGCCCCAAGAACGACGGGGCGGAGGCCGTGTTCTACACCGTGGTTACCCGCGACACCCTCGACGCGGAGTATGCGATGCACCGCCAGCGTTTCCTCGCGGAGCAGGGCTACGCCTACCGTCTCGTCGACGCCGAGGATCTCTAGGATTAGTACGTATGAGCAATATGAAGGTGTTCCGCTTTGAGGTTGATGAACAATACGCCAAGGAACACAACGAAATGCTGCGCGATACCCGAAGTTTGAAGCTGTCCGGGATCAGCCTGTTTATCATTTCGTTGATCGCAGGCGTGATCATCTGGTTGCAGGTTGCACCTGACTCCCCTTGGCGTTTACTCGGCTCTCTTGGTCTGGTGCTTTTCGGTGTGACCATGCTCATCGTCGGCATTCTTATCCCGAAATCTGTCGGCTCGGCACAAAAACTCTACGACACCCACCCGATCGCTCCCGCCGTCGTGGCCAAGCGCAACGGCAC
Organism: Corynebacterium sp. BD556; assembly: GCF_038452275.1. Classification (NCBI taxonomy): domain Bacteria; kingdom Bacillati; phylum Actinomycetota; class Actinomycetes; order Mycobacteriales; family Corynebacteriaceae; genus Corynebacterium; species Corynebacterium mayonis. The sequence goes on along the minus strand of NZ_CP141643.1, from coordinate 175,225 downwards.
CGACTACGTCCTTTTGGCCCTCGTCAACACCAACGTCGATCCGGCGCTTCCTCCGAGGTGGGCGGTGACAGCGCGCAACATCCGCTTCCTTCCTCAAGAGGATGCCCACGAGGGTGCTCATGTGCCTGTTGTCGCGATCGGCGGGCAACGCAGCGTGCACAGCAAAGACCAGTGGCAAACCATCACCCCCATGCCGATTGCTTGGGGCACCCCCGACTATTCCGTCGTTTCCACTGCCCGCAAATCCATCCCCCGCAACCAGTGGGAAGTGCTGGAAAAGGCCGCTCAGGCACTCAAAGATGTACGGGACGCAAAAAACACTCTTATTTTTGTTGGAGAATTGCTTTCCTAACACTACGGATTAGATTACTTTAGTTTCCTAAGCAAAAAGCGAAAGGAAACTACATGGCCTCCACGCGCTTTGGATTATCCAAGGTCCTCGATTGGCGACCGGTCAGTCGCCTAGCCCGAACCCTCATCGTCCTCACCCTCGTCGTCCCCTTGCTCATTTCCGCCACATACATGTGGGCAATGTGGGACCCGAGCAAATCCCTCCCCAATGTTCCGCTAGCTATCGTCAACGAAGACAAGGGCGCCGAATCCAAAGGCGAGTTCCGTGTTGTGGGCGATGAAATTGTCAAGGGTTTGCTTGACACCGATTACCTGAACTTTCACGAGACAAACGCTGAAGAAGCGCGGTTGGGTTTGACCCGCGGCGACTACCTGTTTGTGGTCACCATTCCGGAAGACTTTTCAGCCGATACCGTCTCGTTGATCTCGGAGAATCCGCAGCAATCTCAGATCCAGGTTGACTACAACGACTACGGAGGCACCAACGGTGCAGTGCTCACCGCGGGCCTGATCCCGCAGCTGCAAGCGGAGATCTCTCACACCATCTCCGAAACTTATGCCACCGAAACCCTGACGGGCATGAACCAGCTCGGCGACGGCATCAGGAGAGCCGCGGACGGCTCGAAGAAGATCGACGACGGTCTCCTCCGACTGCAAGACGGCACCGGCCGTGCCGTCAACGGCATCGGCCAGCTCGACGACGGCGCCGCCCGCCTCGACGCTGGCGTGACCGAACTTGGATCGGGCGCAGTCCAGCTCAACGACGGCGCGAAGCGCCTGGAAAGCGGCGCCCGCGAACTGAGCAACGGCCTGTCCACCTTGAAGGATGGCACACGCCAACTTGGTGACGGCGCGGCACAGATCGACGGCGGCGTGCAGCAACTCACCGGCACCCTGATTCCGCTGCTGGAGCAGGTCCAGGGCGTGGTGGGCCAGGTCCGCCCGGTTGTAGACACTTTGCACTCCATTGGTATGACCGCTGAGGCGGACAGACTTAACGCTTCAATATCCAGGTTGGATCCGGGCAACCCAGAAAACATGGTTTCCCAACTCAACCGCCTGCGCGCCGGTACACGAGAGATGAGCTACAACCTCAACGACCCGAATGCGCCTTATCTCAACGGCGTCAACAGGCTTGTCGACGGCTCCCAGCAGCTCGCTAACGGCTCCACGGAGCTGCGCAGCGGCACCGACCGCCTTGTCAACGGCACCGTTCAGCTCAAAGACGGCACGGTGCGTTTGAAGGACGGAACTACCCAGCTGCGCAGCGGTGGCGGGCAGCTTGCGGAAGGCGTCGGCAAGCTTAAAGACGGTTCCGGAGAGCTGACCGAGAAGTTGGAGGAAGGCGCGAAGAACGCGCCGGTGGTGACGAAGGTATCCGACTCCGCTCGCCAGATGGCTGTGCCGATCATCTTCAACGAAACCAACATGCACCCAACGCAGGGCCTTGTTGATGCCTCCAACCCCACCGTCAAGACCATCGAAAGCGGTTTCTCGCTCATCGTCATGCTGATCTTTGGCTACCTGATCATGTCGGTGCTTTCCGCACTGCTGCCCCACGTTGTGGGTCGGCGCGCAGACAGCCGCACCCCGATGGGCCCGATTCTGCGCGCCTTCGGTCTGATGTTCCTGATCAACCTTGGCATCATGGGCGTCTTTACCGCCATTTCGGTGATCACCGGTTGGAGGCCCGACAACTGGTTCGCCATGGCCGTCGTCGTCGCGTCCATTGCTGCCAACGGCGCGGCATTGTTCCAATTCTTCCGCGTCATGTTCGGCCGGCTTGTCGGCGGGCTGTTCTCCGTCGGCTTCTTCGCCCTCGGGCTGTTCGTCTTCGGTGGTGTGTGGCCGCTGCCCACCATCCCCGGCCCGCTACAGTTCTTCCACGCCATTCACCCCATGAGCTACGCCCGCGACATCTTCATGAGGGCAACGGATGGTCTATACGACGGCACCTTCTGGGTCGGACTGCTTGTTCTTACGATCTTCACGGTTGTCGCATTGGTCGGCAGCTCGATGATCTACAACGCGCGCCGCGCCGGCGCCGCTAACGAGATCGAAGAAGACCGCCGCGAAGGCCGCGAGATGCGCCTGGGTGAGGAACCTTTCACCTCTATCACCTACTAATCAACACAGGCCCACACGCCCGCAATGTGTCTCTGACATTTTGCGGGCGTTTTGTGGTTTTCAGTCAACAACGACGAGGTTGTACCTGCTCCTGAGGGCACTACAAGCCAAGGCGCAAGAAACACTCCGGCATAAACCTTGGATCATCACAAATGCTTGAGGTCTCAGCAGCAGCAAGAAGCAAACAACAAAGAGAGATCGCTGTCAACCAAGCGGGCTGCTGCCAACCCGAAAACACGGACTGTGCAAGTCCCTCCTGCTCTGTGCAAACGATTGGTTTTTGCTCATTGCGGTTGCCTAAAAAGTCATGCCTTAAAATGCCTCAACCCCCCTTTTGGTGTGAAGGGGGGTTGGGGTGTTGTGAAGTTGTTGGGTCGGCGGTAACTTACTCTCCCACATCCTTCCGGATGCAGTACCATCAGCGCGGGCGGGCTTAGCTTCCGGGTTCGGAATGGTGTCCGGGCGTTTCCCCGCCGCCATCAACCACCGACACATTTTGGGGATGTGTCCGTGCCTTTGTCGGGCAGTGGACCTTAATTGATTTATTGTGGCTTATGTAGCAGACGTGGTGTGTCAGATACTGCATAGTGGACGCGTTTGGTGCATACAGAACTCTTCTTCGGTTGTGTTGTTGAGTTTTGCGTTGTTGGTGTATTAGTACCAGTCACCTCATGCACATTGCTGTGTGTCCAGATCTGGCCTATCAACCCACTGATCTCGTGGGAACCTCAAAAGAAACCTCATCTTGAAACGGGCTTCCCGCTTAGATGCTTTCAGCGGTTATCCCTTCCGTACGTAGCCAACCAGCCGTGCTCCTGGCGGAACAACTGGCACACCAGAGGTACGTCCGTCCCGGTCCTCTCGTACTAGGGACAGCCTTTCTCAAGTTTCTGCGCGCGCGGCGGATAGAGACCGAACTGTCTCACGACGTTCTGAACCCAGCTCGCGTGCCGCTTTAATGGGCGAACAGCCCAACCCTTGGGACCTACTCCAGCCCCAGGATGCGACGAGCCGACATCGAGGTGCCAAACCATCCCGTCGATATGGACTCTTGGGGAAGATCAGCCTGTTATCCCCGGGGTACCTTTTATCCGTTGAGCGACACCACATCCACAAGTAGGTGCCGGATCACTAGTCCCGACTTTCGTCCCTGCTCGACTTGTAGGTCTCGCAGTCAAGCTCCCTTGTGCACTTACACTCGCCACCTGATTGCCAACCAGGCTGAGGGAACCTTTGGGCGCCTCCGTTACTCTTTAGGAGGCAACCGCCCCAGTTAAACTACCCACCAGGCACTGTCCCCAACCCAGATCATGGGCCAAGGTTAAGGTATCCACTACGGTCAGAGTGGTATTTCAACAACGACTCCACAACCACTAGCGTGGCCGCTTCACAGTCTCCCACCTATCCTACACAAACCGCACCGAACACCAATACCAAGCTATAGTGAAGGTCCCGGGGTCTTTTCGTCCTGCCGCGCGAAACGAGCATCTTTACTCGTACTGCAATTTCACCGGGCCTGTGGTTGAGACAGCAGGGGAGTCGTTACGCCATTCGTGCAGGTCGGAACTTACCCGACAAGGAATTTCGCTACCTTAGGATGGTTATAGTTACCACCGCCGTTTACTGGGGCTTAAATTCTCCGCTTCGAACACAAAAGTGATCTAACAGGTCCTCTTAACCTTCCAGCACCGGGCAGGCGTCAGTCCGTATACATCAACGTAAAAGTCTTCGCACGGACCTGTGTTTTTGATAAACAGTCGCTCCCCTCTATTCTCTGCGCCCCACACCAGCTCACACACGTAAAGCATGATCACCAGCACAGGTCCCCCTTCTCCCGAAGTTACGGGGGCAATTTGCCGAGTTCCTTAACCACAGTTCACCCGACCGCCTTAGTATTCTCTACCTGACTACCTGTGTCGGTTTCGGGTACGGGCCATTGCCACACATCGCTAGAGGCTTTTCTCGACAGTCCAGGATCACCACCATCACCCCACCAAAGGGGCTACGCATCACGCCTCACACACAATGAACCCCGCATTTAACAAAGGTTCGTGCCACACGCTTGCACCGCAATCCAATAAACGGCGTGGCTACCTCACTGCGTCACCCCATCACTGACCTACTAAGCATCAGGCCCCACGCATCACCATCACCACACACTCAAAGAGCATGACAGCAACAGATCAGGGTGGTTAGTATCAACCATTCAGTCTTGGTCGCGTGACAACGGGTACGGGAATATCAACCCGTTAACCATCGACTACGCCTGTCGGCCTCGCCTTAGGACCCGACTCACCCTGGGAAGACGAACTTGACCCAGGAACCCTTAGTCATCCGGCGGATAAGATTCTCACTTATCACTCGTTACTCATGCCTGCATTCTCACTCGCGTGCAGTCCACAGCCCCTTACGATACTGCTTCACCCCACACACGACGCTCCCCTACCCAAACACACAAAAAGCATGCTTGCCGCGGCTTCGGCGGTGTACTTGAGCCCCACTACATTGTCGGCGCGAAACCACTCGACCAGTGAGCTATTACGCACTCTTTCAAGGATGGCTGCTTCTAAGCCAACCTCCTGGCTGTCTTCGCGATCCCACATCCTTTTCCACTTAGTACACCCTTAGGGGCCTTAACCGGCGATCTGGGCTGTTTCCCTCTCGACTATGAAGCTTATCCCCCACAGTCTCACTGCCATGCATCACTTACACCGGCATTCGGAGTTTGGCTGATGTTGCTAAGATGATAGTCCCGCTCAACCAACCAGTAGCTCTACCTCCGGCAAGCTAACATAACGCTGCACCTAAATGCATTTCGGGGAGAACCAGCTATCACGGAGTTTGATTGGCCTTTCACCCCTACCCACAGCTCATCCCCTCAGTTTTCAACCTAAGTGGGTTCGCGCCTCCACAACCTCTTACAGCTGCTTCACACTGGCCATGGGTAGATCACCCCGCTTCGGGTCCAGGACATGCCACTACAACACCCCATGAGGATTCGCTTTCGCTACGACTACCCCTTCACAAACGGGTTAACCTCGCGACATGCCGCTGACTCGCAGGCTCATTCTTCAAAAGGCACGCCATCACACACAAGAAGTGCTCTGACGGATTGTAAGCGCACGGTTTCAGGAACTATTTCACTCCCCTCCCGGGGTACTTTTCACCATTCCCTCACGGTACTACATCCACTATCGGTCACACTGAGTATTTAGGCTTACCGGGTGGTCCCGGCAGATTCACAGCAGATTCCACGAGCCCGCTGCTACTCGGGGCAACATGTCAACACAACAGCACAACGCCTTCACGTACAGGGGCTCTCACCCACTACGGCGCACCATCCCAGGCAACTTCCGCTAACGCACACTGCCATGCGCAGGCCTGACAGAACCCACACAACACATCCCCACAACCCCACATGCGCAACCCCTGTCAGGTATCACACACACATGGTTTAGCCTCATCCACTTTCGCTCGCCACTACTCACGGAATCACAATTGTTTTCTTCTCCTACGGGTACTGAGATGTTTCACTTCCCCGCGTCAACCCCCACACAGACTATGAATTCATCTGCGGGTCACACCACATAACCGGTGCGGGGTTTCCCCATTCGGACATCCTCGGATCAACGCTCAATTGGCAACTCCCCGAGGCTTAACGCAGCCTTTCACGTCCTTCATCGGCCCAGCATACCAAGGCATCCACCGTACGCCCTTACACACACAAAACACACACCCACACAAAGCAGGCATGCACACAAACAAAGAATAAAGATGCTCGCGTCCACTATACAGTTCTCACACACCACACCCACACCCACACACACAACCACAACGACCATGCACACAGACGAAGCCACAAGGAACAACACGCATGCCATCCCAGACACCCAACAGCGCACCAACCCAAACACAAAAGCCTGCATCCACAATCACGCCCACCTAGCTGCAACCACACCCACACACACCAACATGCAGGGAATGCGCATCCACCCGGACACACGCAACCATTTACACACAACGATGGCAGCACCACACACGGACACTCAACCACCAACACCCCACAACTGCGAGGCACAAAAAAACTCCTTAGAAAGGAGGTGATCCAGCCGCACCTTCCGGTACGGCTACCTTGTTACGACTTCGTCCCAATCGCCGATCCCACCTTCGACAGCTCCCTAACAAGTTTAGGCCACTGGCTTCGGGTGTTACCAACTTTCATGACGTGACGGGCGGTGTGTACAAGGCCCGGGAACGTATTCACCGCAGCGTTGCTGATCTGCGATTACTAGCGACTCCGACTTCATGGGGTCGAGTTGCAGACCCCAATCCGAACTACGACCGGCTTTCAGCGATTAGCTCATCCTCACGAACTCGCGCACGCGCTGTACCGACCATTGTAGCATGTGTGAAGCCCTGGACATAAGGGGCATGATGATTTGACGTCGTCCCCACCTTCCTCCGAGTTAACCCCGGCAGTCTCTCATGAGTCCCCACCACAACATGCTGGCAACATAAGACAAGGGTTGCGCTCGTTGCGGGACTTAACCCAACATCTCACGACACGAGCTGACGACAACCATGCACCACCTGTACACCAGCCACAAAGGGAAAGACCATCTCTGGCCCGAACCGGTGTATGTCAAGCCCAGGTAAGGTTCTTCGCGTTGCATCGAATTAATCCACATGCTCCGCCGCTTGTGCGGGCCCCCGTCAATTCCTTTGAGTTTTAGCCTTGCGGCCGTACTCCCCAGGCGGGGCGCTTAATGCGTTAGCTACGGCACGAACCCCGTGGAAGGGACTCACACCTAGCGCCCACCGTTTACGGCATGGACTACCAGGGTATCTAATCCTGTTCGCTACCCATGCTTTCGCTCCTCAGCGTCAGTTACTGCCCAGAGACCTGCCTTCGCCATCGGTGTTCCTCCTGATATCTGCGCATTTCACCGCTACACCAGGAATTCCAGTCTCCCCTACAGCACTCAAGTTATGCCCGTATCGCCTGCAGTCCCACAGTTAAGCCATGGACTTACACAAACGACGCGACAAACCACCTACGAGCTCTTTACGCCCAGTAATTCCGGACAACGCTCGCACCCTACGTATTACCGCGGCTGCTGGCACGTAGTTAGCCGGTGCTTCTTATCCAGGTACCGTCACTTACAAAAGCTTCGTCCCTGACGAAAGGAGTTTACAACCCGAAGGCCTTCATCCCCCACGCGGCGTCGCTGCATCAGGCTTGCGCCCATTGTGCAATATTCCCCACTGCTGCCTCCCGTAGGAGTCTGGGCCGTATCTCAGTCCCAATGTGGCCGTACACCCTCTCAGGCCGGCTACCCGTCGACGCCTTGGTAGGCCATTACCCCACCAACAAGCTGATAGGCCGCGAGCTCATCCCATACCGCAAAAGCTTTCCACCAACACACCTACATGCCGGTCCTATCCAGTATTAGACCCAGTTTCCCAGGCTTATCCCGAAGTACAGGGCAGATCACCCACGTGTTACTCACCCGTTCGCCACTCGAGTACCAGCGCAAGCACTGGCCTTTCCGTTCGACTTGCATGTGTTAAGCACGCCGCCAGCGTTCATCCTGAGCCAGGATCAAACTCTCCACAAAAAAGTTTCAACACAAAAGCGAAACAGGCCGTGAAAAGCCCAAAACCCAACAAAAAACAAACCAACCACCACACACAACATGCGATGAACTGGCAATCCAAAAATTACTGCAACCAACCCCCACACCCGACGGGGCACAACAGGAGATTGGCAAAAAATAGTTCACAGCGAAACATTCATCCACCATGCACCACGCAAAAACGTCACGTGAAGCAGCATCCAATCATTGGTTCAGACACCACCCACCGGCACGCACCCCCACCACCCACAAAGAGCAGCCAGGCACACACGGCACACAACCAAACAAACACAACCATGAACACAAACAAAAAATGCTTGAATTGGCACACTATCGAGTTCTCAAACAACACACGCACACCCCCACAAAACCCCAGCTACACACCAGAGCCGCAGAAGCAGCGAATAACGAAGTTACACAAACAGTAAACAAAAGTCAAAATCCAGCCAAACCAGACCAAACTCCCGCACCACTATGAACTTCACACCACCACAACAACGCCGCAGCGGCGAAACAACACATTAACCACCCCCACACAACAAAGCAAACACGCAGTTCACTAATGGTATGCGGCGAGTAGGCCATGAGGGCCCTCGATGACCTGCACTTCTGTGTTGAAGATGTCGCTGAGAAGCTTGTTTTGCATGATTTCGGCTGGGGTGCCGAAGGCCTCGATTTGACCGTCTTTGACGGCGCAGATGTAGTCCGCGTAGCGCGCGGCGTAGTTGATGTCGTGCAGCACGATGATTATTGTGCGGCCGAGGTCGTGGGCGGCGTCGTAAAGATGGCGCATCATGTCCACGGAGTGCGCGATGTCGAGGTTGTTGAGGGGTTCATCGAGCAGCACGTAGTCCGTTTCTTGGCACAGCACCATCGCCACGTAGGCGCGCTGGCGCTGCCCGCCGGAGAGCTGGTCGAGGTAGCGGTTTTCCAGGTCCTCTAAGCCAAGGAAATCGATGTACTTCGAGATAATTTCTTCGTCTTTGGCTGTCAGTCTGCCCTGGCTGTACGGGAAGCGCCCGAAGCCGACGAGCTGCCTGACAGTCAGCCTGGTGATGAAGTGGTTTTCCTGGCGCAGAATCGATATGACTTTCGCCAAGTCCTTCGATTTGCTGGAGGTGACATCCATCTGGGCGACCTCTACTGTGCCCGAGTCGACGGCGAGCAGCCGCCCAATGATCGTCAAAAGCGTGGACTTGCCGGCACCGTTGGGTCCCACGAGGGCGGTGATGCCGCCGGAGGGGATTTGTATATTGACTGGGCCGATGGCGACGTCGTCGCCGTAGTCCTTGCGGACGTCGCTAAGCGTAATCACAGCCGTCCCTTTCTGAGGATGACTACCAGGAAGGTGATGCCTCCCACGAGCTCGATGATGATGGAGACCACACCTTGTGCGTAGAAGATGTGGTTCATGATGAAGTAGGCGCCCGCTAAGACCACAAATCCGATGAGGAAGGCCAGCGGAAGAATGTAGCGGTGGTCGTAAGTGTCGGTGACAAGGTACGCGAGTGTGGCGACGAGGAACCCGAGGAAGGTCATGGGGCCGACCAGAGCCGTCGAAACTGCCATCAGCACCGACACCAGAACCAGCGTGTAGATCGCGTTGCCGCGGTGGCTCACTCCAAGGTTGATGGAGACATCGCGCCCCAATGCCAAGATGTTCAGCTTCTTCGAGTTGAGGTACATGAGCGCCACCGCGGCGACAACCAGTGGGATGGCGATGGGATAAAACTCCGGGCTGGCGTTGTTGACGGAACCGAAGAGGCGCGCTGTGAGCACATCGAATTCGCTGGGGGTGAGCATGCGTTGCATGAACGTCGACAAGCTGCCCAGTCCCCCGCCGATGACGATGCCGACCAGCAGCATCGCGTGCATATTGGAGGCCGAATCTGCGATTAGCCACGAGTACAGCACAAGTGACAGCGCGATCATTAACGCGAGTTGCCCGATGAACATGGTTGTAGTGCGGGCGTTGTTGAGGCCAGCGGCCCCAAGGAAGTACACGGTCGAAGTGTGAATCGCGATGTAGAGCGATTCAAAACCCATGATCGAAGGCGTCAAGATTCGGTTGTTCGTCACGGTCTGGAAGGCCACCGTCGCCACTGCCTGGCACATAGCGACGATCAACATGGCGATCACCGAGTTCAGGCGGCGTTGCGCGATAAGCCAGTAGCCCTTCGTGCCGAATTCTACGGGGTTGCCGTAGGACAAAAGTCCCGCGATGAAGAAGATGGAGGCCGCGACGAGGGCGCTAAAGATGATCCAGTAGCGCTTTTTGCTTGTCGACGTCTGGAAGGCGCCGACATTCCTGGAGATGTGCAATGTTTCAGCCACGGCGCGTTTGCCTCACAATCAACAGGATAAAGACGAAGGCGCCGACGATCCCCAGGATGACTGAAACCGGCATTTCAAAAGGCGCGATGATCGTGCGGCCAAGAAGGTCGCATACGGTAACGGTGCCGATGCCCAACACACATACCCATGGGAGGTTGGAGCGGATATCGTCGCCACGCAGCATGCTCACGAGGTTGGGCACGATAAGACCCAGAAACGGCAGGTGGCCCACCACGACGGTCACCACGCCGGCGGCGACTGCCACAAGCCCGGTACCAACGAGCACGATCCTGTTGTAATTAATCCCCACATTCGTGGCAATATCTTCGCCCAAACCGGCGACGGTGAGTTTATCGGCGTAGTAGAACACGGCGATGACCACCACGAGCACAACCCAGAGGACTTCATACTGGCCGGCGATCACGCTGGTAAAAGACCCGGCAAACCACACGCCCAGCGATTGCAGCAGGTTCGTCTGCAAGGCGAAGAATGTGGACACCGAGCTGACCACGGCCCCAAGCATGATACCTACGATCGGCACGATCAGGCTGGAGCGCAGCTTGACGCGACGCAGGAAGAGAAAAAAGACTGCGGTTCCCACGAAGGCGAAGATCACGGCGACGACCATGCGCAGCAGGATCGTCGCCTCGGGGAAGAAAACGAAGGTGGTTAGCAGGCCAAGACCGGCCCATTCGGTTGTGCCTGTGGTGGTTGGCTCGACAAAACGGTTCTGCGTGAGCATCTGCATGATCAACCCGCTCATCGCCATCGCCGCGCCCGCCAGCACAAGCGCGAGCGTGCGCGGCATGCGGGTTTGGCGAAACATGTGGAAGCCGTCGATATTTCTCCAAATGTCGTACTGGCCGACAAGCAGGGAAAGAACGAGAAGGGCGAGGACTACTCCGGCCGCTGCGATTAACTTCCAGTCGGTGGAGGAGCCATTGTTGACGGCTGTTTCGTTCACGCCAACTGGCTCCTTCCTCATCTCCGAGCAACATCGGTCCGGAGAATTACACTACACCTTTGTTTCTAAATCCAGCTCAGCGGTTACTTCGCTGCCTCGAAGATGTCAGCGAGCTCGTTGAGGATTTCGGTGTAGGTAATGATCGACTCGTTGGTGTAGGTGTCGTTTGGAGCGATGTAGACCCGATCTTGCATCACAGCGGTGACATTTTTCAGCGGAGCCGAATCGGCGATGACAGCCTTTGCTGCCGGGGAGTCACTCTGGCTGCGAATACCCGCGTCGCGGTCGAGGACAACGATCCAGTCCGGATTAGCCTGAGCGATGGACTCAACGGAAATGTCGTCGCCCTGGTGGTCGCCCGAGGCGTTGTCCACCTCCAGCGCCGGGGTGAAGCCAACGATGTCAAAGACCGGGCCCCAGACACGGCCAACGCTGGGGGCAACGTAGCCGATCTCGCCGCCGGAGACGTTGAGCCCCATCACGGTTTGCTCTGGGTTATAGGCATCCTTGGCACGCTTGAGGGCGGCGTTGAAGTCGTCGACAAGCTTTTTCGCTTCGTCCTGTTTGCCAAAGACCTCTCCGAGGTTGGTGGTCAGGCGGACGAGCTCCTCATCGAGGCTCTCGCCGTCACGCGGTTCAAAGTCGAGCACGACCGCGTTCGGAACCAGCTTTTGAATTTCCTCGTCATAGCGTTGGAAGCGCTGGCCGGAAACGACCACATCCGGGTCAGCGGCGACGATCTTTTCCAGGTTAGGCTCGCGGTGGTTTCCGATGTCGTCGATGCTCTCGTCATCTCCGATTTCCGGAATGGTGACCGGAACGAGCGTGCGGGCGGCCGCGACGGGCTTGATGCCCCATTGGGCGAGGATTTCGAAGGAGCGGTTGTCCAAAGCAACAACCCGCTTCGGCGGGCTCGGAACCTCCTTGGTTCCGGTGTTGTCCGTGACGGTCACAGTGCTGGACTCGGACCCAGCCGCAGAACTAGCTGCAGAGGCGGCGGAGGACGACGAGCCCTCCGGCGCGTCCTGTGCCGCATTGGAGCAGGAAGCAAGCCCGAGGGAAGCAACTGCGGCGAGGGCGACAACTGCCGCTTTGGGGGTTAAGCGTGACATAAACGCACTCCTTCTGTGAAAGTAAATAGGGTTGCCTCGCCTAACCTAAGGGGTTTTCTTAAGTTATCCAACCCTTACCCCCACCACTGCACAAAATTACAGCACAGAAGTGTTTCCTAATTCGCGACGGGGGTAGCACCACCGGTTCGACCCGCCACAACCGCGCCCACGCAAGCTACAACGCAGCAGTAGCAGCAGCAGCAGCATTGTTTACAACACCCGGCACTCCCCAGGCGCTGCACTGCAGACCACACCCCGATCAAACACAACACCTAAACCCGAATCTCCAAAGCGCTGCGCGAGAACCGTTTTTACAAAGGAGAAAGCCCCTTTATTTCCCGCCTTGAGGCGGGAAATAAAGGGGCCACCGGTGGAGATGCCGGGAATTGAACCCGGGTCCTCCATTACCGCACCAGGGCTTCTCCGTGCGCAGTCCGCACACAGTCTCTACTCGGCCCTCCGGATCAGGCGAACATGTCCAGATGACGGGCCCAGCCAGTGTAAAAAGTCCCTCCCAAGGCCCCACTGACAGGGCCGGAAGGCAAGTCCCCTAAGTCGATGCCAGGTACCAAGACGGGGACGAGCCCGGCCTGACAGACACGCGGTCGCTAGCTCTTAGGCAGCGAGGGCGTAGTCACGCTGAGAGTTCTTCTCTGCGTTTATTGTTCGCTGCGACGCTCACGGTGGTCTCCAGCCTGCACCGGCACGCTTCCCCTGGCTTGATCAATGGAGTCGAAACCATATCATCCCCATCGCTACGGCGGGAAGTGCATAAGCCGTAGAGGAGATTACTTTAGCCACTTACGGGGCAATGCGCAAGAACTCGACGGTCGCCTCTGCGTCCACAGCCAAGCGGGCAGCCTTTGCCACGTTCACCGGATCCATCTTCGGACGCTCGTCGTGCTCCGGGCCGTCAAGCATGTCGGTGTCGGTGCGCCCAGGATGCAAAGAGGTGATTCGCACCTGCCCTTTCTCCTCAATCTGCAGCGCGTCGGTAAAGCCCTTCAGGGCAAACTTTGTGGCGCAGTAGGCGGTGCCTTCCTCCACGCCATGAAAGCCCGCGCCGGAATTGATGGTGATGATGAGGCCGCGGGAGCGTCGTAGCGCTGGCAGCAAAAGGCGCGTCAGCTCGACGCCGGCAAAGAGGTTGACCTCGAAAGCCTCGCGCCAGGCGGCAGCGGAAAGATCTTCAAACCTGCCCTTGGGAAACAGACCGGCGGCATGCACGAACACATCAAGATCATCAATCGCGGCAGCAGCTTTCCTGATGGCGGCCGGATCACGCAAATCCACCTCGAAAGGCTCGGCAGACGGCAGTTTGTCAACGACCCCACTCGCATCCCTCGACGCACCAACATAAATGTGGTGGTCCTTGCCAAGCTCTCCGGCAATGGCACGGCCGATGCCCCGCGATGCGCCGGTAATGAGTGCCTTTTTCATGCTTTAATCCCCTTAAACTTCCGCCCGAGGTCACGCGCAATTTCTCGGTCCTCGGTGCGCTGCTTGATGGAGCGTCGCTTGTCGTAGTCCTGCTTGCCCTGGGCAAGCCCCAGCTCCACCTTAACCCTGCCCTCTTTGAGGTATAGCGCCAGCGGAACAAGGGTACGGTTGCCGTCTTTGACCTTGCCGGCGAGCGAGTCGATCTCGCGGCGGTGCAGCAAAAGCTTCCGGGTCCGGCGCGGGCTGTGGTTCGTCCACGAGCCACGCGAATACTCCGGGATGTGCAGGTTGCGCAACCAGACCTCACCGTTGTCGATGGTCGCAAAGGACTCGACCAGGCTGGCCCGGCCCTCGCGCAACGACTTTATTTCTGTGCCTACCAGGGCAATGCCAGCCTCGTACGTGTCAAGAATGTGGTAATCGTGGCGCGCCTTAGGGTTCGACGCGATGGTCGAACTGTGGGTCTGTTTCTTCTTTCTTTTGGACATAACCCCTTGCAGTCTACCCGCCTACTTGCGTACATAACTGCGCAGAGCAACCTGGGCGGCCACCCCACCCACCACAATCGCAGCGAGCGTGGCCAGCGGCATGACCGTCCACACCGCGGAATCCGGCACCCGGGCGATCAACTGGGAGGCGTAAAGGGTGTGCAGCATCGGGTCGACGAGGTAGCGCTTGGTCAACCACGCTGAAAGGGTACCCACGACACCACCAATGAAAACTGAGATGACGGCCTCAAGCACAAAAGGTGCCTGGGTAAACCACCGTGACGCACCCACCATGCGCATAATGCTGATCTGCTCGCGGCGGTTAAAGGCCGCGAGCTGGACCATGTTGACAATCAGAAACACCGCTGCAACCGCTTGCGCCGCCGCCACCAGGAAGGCGACGTTGCGGAAGGTGTCCATGGTGCCCGCAGCCTCACGCACGGTGTCGGCCTGGTCCGTCACCACAGCCACCTGCGGCATATCGCGGACCTCGTCGATGGGGGAGGTATCGGACGGATCAGTCAATCGCACGTGCAGGGCGGCCGGCAGAGCATCCGGAGTAGTCTCGCGCACCAGCTCCGGTTCCGTGTCTTGGAACAGTTCGACGAAGCGCTCGTAGCTTTGCTGGCGGTTGCGGAAGGTGACCTGTTCAACACCACTATTGGCTTGGAGCGTGTCGCGCACCTTCGCGCACTCGGGGCTGGAGCAGTCGGTGTCCGCAGCCGAGATTTCCTCGCTCAGTTCGATCATGACCTCAACGCGGTCCAGGTACAGGCCCTTCGTTTCGGCGGTGGCCTGGGAAATGAGGATTCCGGCACCGACGAGCACGAGGGACAACGCCGTGGTGATGACCAGGGCAATAGTCATGGTGATGTTGCGGCCCAGGCCCTTGAAACCTTCGCGGAAGATAAACGACCAATTCATCAGCGGGCCTCCGATCCATAAACCCCATGTTTCTCATCGCGAACTAGCCTGCCCAAGTTCAGCTCGATAACCCTTTGGCGCATATCGTCGACGGCGCGGGCATTGTGCGTAGACATGACCACCGTCGAGCCGAGCCGGTTGATTCGGGCGAGCAACCCCATGATTTCGTCTGCGGTGGTGGGGTCGAGGTTGCCTGTGGGTTCGTCGGCGAGCACCAAGGAGGGACGATCGACGAAGGCGCGCGCAATGGCGACGCGCTGCTGCTCCCCACCGGAGAGCTCGTGCGGCATGCGGTTGGCCTTGGCGTCAAGCCCGACCAACTCCAGGGCCTCCGGCACCAATTTGGCTATCTTCGCCTTAGATTTGCCGGTCACCTCCAGTGCGAAGGCCACGTTTTCGCGCACGCTCAGCTTCGGCAGCAGGCGAAAGTCCTGGAAAACGTAGCCGATGGACTGGCGCAGCCGGTTAATTTCGCTGCCTTTGAGGGCGTTGACGTGGAAGTCGTTGAAAAAGATATCTCCGCTGTCGACATTTTCCTCGCGGATCATCAGTTGCAGGAAAGTCGACTTGCCGGAGCCCGAGGGGCCGATAAGAAAGACGAACTCCCCCTTGGCAATCTCGAGGGAGATGTTATCCAGGGCAGGCCGACTCGACGTTGGGTAGCTTTTGGTGACGGCCGAAAATCTAATCACAAAACACACCCTACCTGTTACGGGTGTTGCTGAAAATTATTCCTGGGATTCGTCCATGCGCCAGCGGATACCAGCCTCCAAAAACCCGTCAAGGTCACCGTCGAGAACCTTCTGCGGATTTCCCACCTCGTAATTAGTACGCAGATCCTTAACCATCTGGTACGGGTGCAAAACATAGGAGCGCATCTGGTTGCCCCAAGAAGCGTTGCCGCCCGCACCAAGCGCCTCCATCTCCGCCTTTTCCTCTTGGCGTTTACGCTCTAACAGCTTCGACTGTAAAACATTGAGGGCCGAAGCTTTGTTCTGAATCTGAGACTTCTCATTCTGGCAAGTCACCACAATCCCGGTGGGTATATGAGTGATGCGCACAGCGGAGTCAGTCGTATTCACCGACTGCCCACCCGGGCCCGAGGAACGGTAGACATCAACGCGGATCTCCGTATCCGGAATGTCGATATGATCGGTCTGCTCCACCACGGGCAGCACCTCCACCTCCGCGAAGGAGGTCTGCCGCCGACCTTGATTATCAAAAGGTGAAATGCGCACCAGGCGGTGCGCTCCCTGTTCGACAGAAAGCTGGCCGTACATATACTCGCCATGCACAACAAAAGTTGCTGACTTAATCCCCGCCTCCTCAGCATAAGAGATGTCGTAGACGTCGACCTTATGATCGCTTTTCTCCGCCCAACGCACGTACATACGCATCAACATCTCCGCCCAGTCGGCGGCATCGACACCGCCAGCACCCGAGCGGATGTGCACAACAGCCTCCCGCTCGTCATACTCACCAGAGAGCATCGTTTGGACCTCCAAGGCAGAAACCTGCTTCTCCAAAGCGTCCAGCTCGTCGTCGACAAGCGAAGCTTCGCCCTCTTCCTCAGCAAGCTCCACCATCACCGGAAGGTCGTCGATACGAGTGCGCAACGACGCAAGCTTGCGCAGCCGCGCCTGAACATTGGCCAGCTCAGTAGTTACCTTTTGGGCATGGTCCGGGTCATCCCACAGCGAAGGATCCCCAGCTTGCTGCTCCAGCTCGCGCGCGCGGGCAGACATCCCCTCCGGATCCATCACCTTCTCAATGGTCGACAGCGTCGAATCAAGCTGCTGAATACGCGAAGAAACCTCAGGGTACATAAGGCTCCACCTTAGCGGAGATACGCGCCCATAATGGAAGCATGCCGACTCTCGAGACGTTCATAGACACACACCGCGCCTCCACCGACGCAACCCTTGCCGCAGCCCTTGTCACCCACGCCGGCACCCTCGCCCTGAGCATGAGGGACACCGGTTTGAACACCGACTACAAAACCTCTGTCTCAGACGTCGTCACCGACGCCGACCGCGCCGCCGAAGACTTCATCGCCGGCGCACTAGCCGCACTGCGGCCCAACGACGGCATTATCGGCGAAGAAGGCGCGGCTAAAGAAGCCACCAGCAAACGCACCTGGGTCATCGACCCTGTCGACGGCACCTTCAACTTCTCCCAAGGCTCCGACTACTTCTGCTCCGCCGTCGCCTTAACCGAAGGAGAAAACATCCCCGTCTCCGCCATCAACCGGCCCGCCACACACACCACATGGGTCTGCGACAACGGCACCGCCACCCGAAACGGGGTGACGTTAGGCACGCTAAGGGAGACGTCGATAAGCGAAGAAGCCCTGGTGACCTACCTGCACCCGACGTGCATGCGCGACGAGAAAGTGCTCAATGCGTGGCTCGGTGCGACCCGCGACGCCGCCACAATCCGCATGTGGGGCGCGGGATCCGTCGATCTTGCAAACATCGCCTCCGGGCAACTCGGCGCGTGGCTGCAACACAGCGTCGCCGACTGGGACTGGCTACCCGGCAAAGCACTAATCGAAGCCGTCGGCGGCAAAGCAATCAAAGTCGCCGCGGGTGGAGTGCAATGGTGCGTCGCCGGAAACGCACAAATAGTCGACGACATAGCCACTAGGCTTGAGCACCATGGCTAACTACGCAGACGACCTCGCTTTGGCACTTGAACTCGCCGACGCCGCCGATGCGATCACCCTCGAGCGCTTCGAAGCCGCGGACCTATCGGTGGAATCGAAACCGGACATGACGCCGGTGACAGACGCCGATCTTGCAGTGGAGCGAGCCCTGCGCGAAAAACTCACCCAGGCCCGCCCCTTCGACACCATCGTCGGCGAGGAATTCGGCGGCGACGCGGTCTTTCAGGGCCGCCAGTGGGTCATCGACCCCATCGACGGAACGAAGAATTTCGTGCGCGGAGTGCCTGTATGGGCGACGCTGATCGCGCTGCTTGTCGACGGCGAACCCGTCGTCGGCGTCGTCTCAGCGCCCGCGCTCGCGCGCCGCTGGTACGCCTCCCAAGGCGCTGGCGCCTGGCGTTATTTCAACGCCGGACCGCTCAAACGCCTGCACGTCTCCGGCGTTGGCACCCTTGCGGACGCCTCCTTGGCCATGTCCTCCCTCTCAGGTTGGAAGGAGCGCGGCCTCCAACACAACTTCATCGCCCTGACGGAAAAGTGCTGGCGGCTGCGCGGCTACGGCGACTTCTTCTCCTACTGTCTCGTCGCCGAAGGAGCAGTCGACATCGCCGCCGAACCCGAAGTCTCCCTCTGGGACCTTGCCCCCTTAGCGGTGCTCGTCGCCGAGGCAGGGGGCCGCTTCACGTCGCTGGCCGGCGAGGACGGCCCGCACGGTGGCGACGCAATAGCAACCAACGGCCACCTGCACGAATCTGCGCTTAGTTTTCTGGCAGGCTAAACCCGCGCCCCGGGCCCTCCGTCAACTCCAGCGCCGTGATGACAGAATCCATGCGCAAGCTGCGCGTCGGCGCGTGAACCGCGCCCTGCAGCGGCGAGTAGCACGGCAGGTTTAACTCGGGCGGCGCAATGCCGCCAGCGACCATTCCCACCAACCGGTCACCCGCCATCAGTGGAGCCCCAGAGTCGCCGGGCATGGCACACACCTGGCTAATGTTCTCGTGCTCCCAATCGTGGAAAGTTGCCCCGCAGGTGTACCCAGAAGCAACACCCGTTTTGCACACCACCTGACCGGGACGGCGCGGCTTGCCCCCGAGCGCATTGATGGTGGTGCCGTTGTAGGTACGCGAAACTTCGGCGTTTGAACCAAGCTCAATGACCGAGTAGTCAAGGTCTGAGTTGCTCGAGACAACGGTGCCGGAGGCGCCCACCCCCGGCGAATCAGCCGAAAACACGTTCGTTCCCGGCTCGCCGCAGTGCCCCGAAGTCAGAGCAATTTTGCGGCCGGCATCGTCATATCCAGCGACGGCGACGGTGCACATGTTTTGACCGACGTAAATCGGAGTGCCTGGCCCGTAGAGGGAAACATTGTCCTCGTTTTGCGCCTGCTCCGCCTCGTGCGGAATACGCGGAGCGTCATGGAAGGAGCCCGGCACGCGGTGCAGCACCTCACCTGCAAGCGGTTTCGCCGCCAGAACTTTGGAGACGGAGTCTGTGCGCCACTGGTAATTCGGGTCCTCGTAAGGTAGCGGCTCCGGGAAAACCGGCAATGTGGTGACCTCGTCCGGGCTCACGCCGCCGTAGTCCGTGACAAGCTGCGGCTGAATCTGAGTGAGGGGTTGCAGGAATGCTCCTTCGAGCTGTTCTTTGACCGCCTCTACATCGCGCAAGGCCCGCTCCACCGCGGCGGTGTTTTGGTTTAGCACCTCGGGGATGGACTGCGGGAAATTGTGCTGCACTCCACCGGGCAGCATTTGTGCGTTTGCAAGGGGAAGTCCCATCGCAACGGTGCAGGCAGTAGCAACAATGACGCCCAAACGGCGCAGGTATTTTGTGGTGGTCACGCTTCCCCTTCGAGTTTTCAGCAGGCTCAACAAGCAACTTTTAACACTTTGCCACCATTGCCCGGTATTTTCTTGCATTTCTTCACCTAGCGCCCCCGCGTGTCTCCCCCGCGTGTCTTTCCCGCGTGTCTTTCCGCACCAAGAATTGTTGCCACAGCGCCCGCTTCGTGTTGTTAGTGTGATGAGGGTGAATACCACTTCGGGACAGCGCCCCCGTCTCATCGTCGCCGACCTCGCCCGCGGCCTCGCGCTGCTTGGCATCGCCACCGCAAATGCAACACAGGCCTGGATGTTCGACTCAAACTCAGCCCCCGGTTGGTCACTGGGAGGCATCGACACCGGCAGCGCAATCGACTCAGCTACCGCAGTCTTCGCGGCGCTGTTCGTCCACGTCCGCGGACTGCCCATGTTTTCCACCTTGCTGGGATTCGGCTTCGGTATTGTCGCCGCCAACCTCCACAGCAAAAACTATCCCGCCGCCAAAGCCCGGAAGGTCCTCGCCCGGCGCTACGGCTTCTTAGCCCTATTCGGGCTCGTACATGCCTTGGTGTTTTTCTACGGCGACATCATGACCACCTACGGCTTCCTCGGGGTAGCCATGGCACTGATGCTGACGCAAAAAACCAAAACCCTGCGCATCATCGCCTACAGCGCGCTCGCCCTTTCCGCAACCTTTATGGTTTTAAACGCCGTTGTCCTCTACTTGCTCTTTGACCCCTCCGACCTGCCCTGGGCAACACCCACAGAGGAACTCGCTACACCGGCTCTCTACCTGGCGGAAAACGCCCGCGCTGCGCAAAGTGCCTTACTCAACCTCCCCATAGCACTGTTTTCCCTCGGTGGGCTAGTGCTGTTGGGCTACGTGTGGGCCCGGGAAGGGGTTTTGGTGGACGTCGACAAGCACCGCCGCACCCTGGTGACGTGGACGGTCATCGCCGCCGTCGCCATTGCTGCCAGCGGCATCCCTCTCGCGCTCGCCGCGCTGCAAATCATCGACCCCGCCTTTGAGTTGCCCTTCTACGTGAGCAACACCGGCGTCGGCCTGTTGACTGGGCCCGGCATCCTCGCCGCCCTCGCCCTCGCCAGCGCCCCGCTACAGCGCCGCATTAACGCCGGACAGCCGGCACCTGCCTGGACCTACCCCTTCCTTGCCCTAGGCAAGCGCTCCATGAGCGGCTACCTTATGCAGTCCGTCCTGTTTATCCTGTTGTGCATGCCGTTTACCTTAGGCATCGGCGTTACCGCCACGATCACTGAGCGCACCGCTGTAGCCGTCGTTGTTTGGTTGATTACCCTCATCCTCGCTTCCGTCCTCGAAGCGGCCGGCCGTCAGGGCCCCTTCGAGCAGCTTCACCGCCGTTTGTCCTACGGGCCCACGAAGCGCCTGGAGCCTTATGTCAGCGCACCGCACAACAAAGCGTTAACCTAAGGGGCACGTCCGAACACGGGAGCCCCACAGCAAGGGGCTGAGACTGCGCTGATGCTTGCGCGGGCACCGTCTGAACCTGTCTGGTTAGTACCAGCGAAGGAAGTTGAAGGAGACTGCCTTGGATATCTATGCGTCTGAAATTCACCCCAAGCACCGCTACGATCCACTGCGAGCCCACGGCCTCGAAGTTCCAGAAACAGCGATCGACCTGGATGATTCACCCACGGGAGCGAACAAGCCACTGAAAATTTACCGCACGCGCGGGCCCTACGCGCAGCCGGAGGAGGGCCTGCCCAACCTGCGAGGTGAGTGGATCGTTGGCCGCGGCGACGTCGAGGAGTATCAAGGCCGCAAACACAGTTTGCTTGACGACGGCCCCCGCGCCGCCAAGCGCGGCGCCCCCAGCGAAAAATGGCGCGGCACTACCCGCGCTCCCCTGCGTGCCCGCCCCGGCACGCGCGTTACCCAAATGCACTACGCCCGCAACGGTGTCGTGACCCGGGAGATGGAGTTTGTGGCCCTTCGCGAGCACTGCGATGTGGAGAAAGTCCGCGAAGCCCTCGCCTCCGGCCGCGCTATTATCCCGAACAACGTCAACCATCCTGAGAGCGAGCCGATGATCATCGGCAATCAGTTTCTCACCAAAATCAACGCCAACATTGGCAACTCGGCGGTGACCTCGTCGATCCGTGAGGAAGTGGACAAACTGCGCTGGGCCACCCGGTGGGGCGCCGATACAGTCATGGATCTGTCCACCGGTAACGACATTCACACCACCCGTGAGTGGATCCTGCGTAACTCGCCGGTTCCCATCGGCACCGTACCTATCTACCAGGCGCTGGAGAAAGTCAATGGTGTGGCCGAGGAATTAACCTGGGAGATTTTCCGCGACACGGTCATCGAGCAGGCCGAGCAGGGAGTCGACTACATGACGGTCCACGCCGGTGTGCGCCTGCCTTTCGTGCCGCTGACTTCTCAACGTGTCACCGGCATCGTCTCCCGCGGCGGCTCCATCATGGCCGGCTGGTGCCTGGCGCACCACAAGGAGTCCTTCCTTTACGAAAACTTCGATGAGCTATGTGAGATCTTCGCCGCCTATGATGTCGCCTTCTCACTGGGCGACGGCCTGCGCCCCGGATCCATCGCCGACGCCAACGACACCGCCCAATTTGCTGAGCTTAAAACCATTGGTGAACTGTGCAAGCGTGCCTGGGACTACGACGTCCAAGTCATGATTGAGGGCCCAGGGCATGTGCCTTTGGACAAGATCCAGCTAAACAACGACAAGGAAAACGAGTGGTGCGGCGGCGCCCCCTTCTACACGCTCGGCCCTTTAGTTACTGACATCGCTCCCGGCTACGACCACATCACCTCCGCCATCGGCGCGGCCAACATCGCCGCCGGGGGCACCGCCATGCTGTGTTATGTCACCCCGAAGGAACACCTCGGTTTGCCTAACAAGGACGACGTGAAAACCGGCGTGATTACCTACAAACTCGCTGCGCACGCCGCCGACGTGGCGAAGGGCCACCCGGGCGCCCAACAGTGGGATGACGCGATGAGCAAGGCCCGCTTCGAGTTCCGCTGGCACGACCAGTTTGCCTTGTCGCTTGACCCGGACACCGCGCAGGCTTACCACGACGAGACGCTGCCAGCCGAGCCAGCCAAAACAGCGCACTTTTGTTCCATGTGCGGGCCGAAGTTTTGCTCTATGCGCATCAGCCAGGACATCCGTGACGAGTTCGGCGACCACCTTGACCAAGCGCTCGCCGAAGACCAGTCGGACCTCGTCGCCGCTTTGGGAATCCCTGCTGTGCAGCGCGCGCAGGGGGAACAGCAGATGGCGGATCAGTTCCGCAACCTCGGCTCGAAGGTCTACCTGGCAAAGGATCCCAGCAAGTGACCCTCGATTTGCGCTGCTACTTCGTCACCGGGGCAGGTCCTGATGTTGTTGAGCGTGCCCGTCTCGCCTCGCTCGGCGGCGCCGGGGTGATCCAGGTGCGCAGCAAACCGATCGAGGCGCGTGAGCTTTATGCCCTCGGCCGCACAATCGCCCTCGCTGTGGGCGAGGCCAACCCATCCACGCGGGTGCTTATCGACGACCGCGTCGACGTCGCCCTCGCTTTGCGCGACTATGGGGTGGCAGGCGTACACCTGGGCCAAAACGACTTGGATGTGCGCGTGGCACGCGAGTTGCTCGGCGGCGACGCCGTGATCGGTTTGACCACTGGCACCCTCGATCTGGTGCAAAAGGCCAATGACGTTGCAGATCTCGTCGATTACATAGGCGCTGGACCATTCCGCGCCACCCCGACGAAGGATTCGGGTCGGCCACCAATCGGCCTGGCGGGATACCCCGCGCTGGTCGAAGCCTCCAAAGTGCCAGTTGTTGCCATCGGTGACGTGACCGTCGACGACGCCTATGAGCTGGCACGCGTGGGGGTTGACGGGCTCGCCATCGTGCGCGGGATCATGCACGCCGCTGACCCTCGCACCTACGTCGAAATGGTGGTTTCCGAGTTCGACCGCGGCGCACACGGTTAAATAGAGCCCATGAAAAACAAGGTGTTCGCAAGCGTTGTCGCCTTCCTGTTCACCGCGGGGTGGGCGGCGAATCACTTCGCCTCCGTCCTTGTGGTGCTGCGCGAAAAGCTGCATTTGTCGGCTCTTTTAGTCAACGGCGCCTACGGCATCTACGCGGTGGGGCTGCTTCCTTGTCTGCTGGCCGGAGGCGCTCTCGCAGACCGCTACGGCGGACGCCCGGTGGCTATGACAGGCAGCGCAATCGCTGTGGTTGGAAACCTCGTCCTCATGCTCGACCACGGCACCCTTGGACTTTTGGCTGGCCGCCTCGTCGTCGGCCTGGGCGTAGGCCTCGTCGTCAGCGCCGGAACCGCTTGGGCAACACGCCTGCGTGGGGCGGCCGGAGCCACCGTCGCTGGCATCGTGCTCACTGCCGGTTTCGCCTCTGGGCCGGTGATCTCTGGTGTGGCGGAGATGGTCTTCGCCCCGCTGTGGACACCTTTCGTGCTCACCATCGCCGCCTCTTTGGCCGCGATGGGGTTTTCTCTTCACGCCGGGGATGAGCCCCGCATCATCGACAACGCTAACCCCGGCCCGAGTGTTGACACCACCGCCTCGCCAGCAAAGGCCCTGGCCACTTCAGTCCCGGTGGCGATGTGGGTCTTTGCCGCCATCACTACCTCGCTGATCGGGCTGTCTGCCCGTGTTGCGCACTATTTTTCCACCGGGGTGTTTTTGCCTGGTGTGGCGGCCGTGCTCGGTTTCGGTGCGGGCCTGATCGTGCAGGCCCTCGGGCGCCGCTTCGCCTGGGGCCCGCGCGCCGGGGTGGTGGGTATCTGCTTCGCCGCCGCCGGCTTTCTGCTGGTGGCGGTGGCAGGCGCTGCCCCGCCGTTGCCCGCCTTCGTGGTGGCAACGCTGATGTTGGGCACCGCCTACGGCCTGTGTCTGCGTGACGGGCTGCTTGACGTCAACGCCTACTCCCCACCTTCACACCGCGGCCGTATCCTGGGTGCGTACTACTGCGCCACATATATTGGCTTTGGGCTGCCGCCGCTAATGCAGTGGCTGGAGCCGCGCGTTGGCCCTTCCCTTCCTTTCTTCGTACTTTCCGGTGTGGCTATAGCCGCAGCCCTGCTGCGCCACAGCCAGATCCGCGCCGGCTACCTAAACCGCACATAAGACATGATTGATTTCCTCCACTTAGACGAGATGACCTCCCGCGAAGCCTTCGAGCTTTTCCGCCTCCGCGTCGACGTCTTCGTTGCCGAGCAGCAATGCCCCTACAACGAGCTGGATGACATTGACATCCAGCCGGACACTTTCCACGTGCTCGCCCGCGACACCAATGGCCGACTGCTTGGCTGCGCGCGGGTGTTTCCCACTTCCACCGGCTCCCGTTTCGGCCGTTTCGTTGTCGCGGCCCAGGCGCGCGGCACGGGCCTGGGCCGCGAGATTGTTCTTGGTTGCATAGACTTCACCCGGCGCTGGGACGGCGACTTGCTTATCGACGCTCAGTCTGGTCTAGTCGGCTACTACAACAAATACGGCTTCGTCGCGGAAGGCGAGGAGTTCCTCGACGCCGGTGTTGCGCACCGCCGCATGAGGCTGCGGCGCCCTGTCCAGAAATAGGCTGGAAACGAGATGACTAAACGCAGCGTTGCCGTCATCGGCGCCGGCATCATTGGGCTAGCTACGGCTTTGACCTTGGCGCACCGCGGCCACAACGTGAAGGTTTTTGACTTCGCCCCACTGTCCGGTGCCTCCCACCACGCGGGCGGGATGCTGGCGCCCACAGCGGAGGTGGTTTATAAACAAGAGCCTCTGTTTCCGCTGATGGCCCAGGCCGCCGCCTGGTATCCGGAGCTGATCCGGTTAACAGAAAAGTACACACACGCGCCTACCGGCTACCGCACCGAGGGAACCTTGGTTGTTGCCCGCGACCGCGCCGACCGCACGCACCTAGAACAGTTGCGCGCCTACCAGCACGCCCATGGAATGCAGGTTGAACAGCTCACCACCCGCGCGGCCCGAAAGCTGGAGCCGGCGTTGTCCCCAGCGCTGGCCGGGGCTGTGCGCATTGAAGGTGACCACCAAGTCCAGCCGCGCCTGTTCACCCGCGCGCTTTACCGCGCCTGCGAAAGCGCCGGTGTGGACTTCATCGAAGAAAGGGTCACTGACCTCGACGCGGTCGACGCCGACCAGGTCATTGTGTGCGCTGGCCTCGGTGCGCGCGAGTTAACTGGCGGGTTGCTGGATCTGCGGCCGGTCTACGGCGATGTTGTGCAACTGTGGGTGCCGCAGCACCAGTACCCGCTCATCAACCACGTGGTGCGTGGCTTCGTGGAAAACCGGCCGATTTATTTGATCCCCCGCGCAGACCGCACTCTCACGTTGGGGGCGACAAGCCGCGAGGACGACCGCCCAGATCCGCAGGTCAGCGGAGTACATCAACTGCTGCGCGACGCCATTGAGATTGTTCCCGGCGTGGAAGACTGCGACTTTGTGGAGGCCACCGCCGGCGCCCGCCCCGGCACCCCGGACGATCTGCCCTATTTGGGGCGGATCAGCGAGCGGGTGGTCGTCTCCAGCGGCTACTTCCGCCACGGCATCCTTCTTGCCTCGCTGGCCGCGCGCTGCGGCGCGGAGCTGGTGGAAAACCGCACCCCGTCCATCGACCTTTCGGCGTGCGCCCCCGAACGCCACGCCACCGACAGGAGAACGCAATGAACATTTTTGTCAACGCCGCTGCGCGCACCATTGAGGCGCGCACCGTGGAAGAACTCACCGTGGAGGTGTTGGGTGAAGCGCCTGGCGCTGGCACTGCTGTTGCCGTCGACGGAGAGGTGGTTCCCCGCTCAGCGTGGGGCACCACCGAGCTTGCCGAGGGCGCTCACGTGGACATCCTCACTGCGGTGCAGGGAGGTTAGAGGGCTATGCTGCGCATCGCAAATAAAGAGTTCAGCTCACGTCTGATCATGGGCACTGGCGGCGCCAGTTCGCAGGACATGCTGGAAAAGGCGTTGGTGGCCTCCGGCACCGAACTGACCACGGTGGCGATGCGTCGCCATGCGGCCACGACCGGTGCCGGCGAATCCATCTTTGAGCTGTTGCAGCGCTTGGGGGTGGCGCCGTTGCCTAACACGGCAGGCTGCCGCACGGCACGCGACGCGGTAATTACCGCGAAGCTGGCGCGTGAGGCGCTGGGCACGAACTGGGTCAAATTGGAGGTCATTGCGGATGACCGTACCCTTTTGCCCGATGTGGTCGAAACTCTTGATGCGGTGGAGATGCTTGTCGACGACAACTTCACCGTTATGGCCTACACTTCCGACGACCCAGTAGCTGCGAAGCGTCTGGAGGATGCCGGGGCGGCAGCCGTGATGCCTTTGGGCGCTCCCATCGGCACCGGTTTGGGTATTCTCAACCCGCACAACATCGAGCTGATCTGTGCGCGGGCCGAAGTGCCAATTCTGATCGACGCCGGAGTGGGCACCGCCTCCGACGCGGCCCTAGCCATGGAACTTGGCTGCGACGGGGTTTTATTGGCCAGCGCGGTCAACCGCTCCCAGGATCCGGTGGCGATGGCCCAGGCTATGCGTTTGGCTGTCGAGGCCGGGGCGTTGGCAGCCGGGGCGGGCCGGATTCCGCGGCGGGAGCACGCGGTGGCCTCGTCAAGCTTTGACGGCCTAGTCAGTTGGGCCGATCAGGTTTTGTAGAGACGTCGGAAAGCAAAGGCTCACTCAGACGCCAGCCACCGACCTCATCGTCGTAGATCAACTCGGGGCGCTGAACCTCGTTGCCCTCAGCGTCATAACCCGGCGCGGGGCGGTTTTCTGCCTCCTCAAGCTTCTCGGCGCTGTCGGTTTTTTCCCACTGCCGGGTCCGCACCGGCGGGCGCGCCGCCGAATCATCGTTCATCGCCTTGATCAGCGAGTACATCATAATGAAGTAGGTGAAGAAAAACGGCAACGCAATAATGATGACCACTTGCTGCAATGCCTCAATGCCCGTGTCGTTGATGAACAGCAACGCTGCCGTGACCACACCGATGGCCACGACCCAACCAACCCGGTAAACCGCCGGGGTTTTGCTTTCCTCACCGGAGGCGAACATATCCATCACCATCGCGGCAGAATCCATGGAGGTAACGAAGTAGAAGGTGATCACCACCAAAGCCAAGGTGCCCATCGCCGCGTACAGCGGGTACTGCGACAGCAAAGTAAACAGGGCCTGCGGAGTGTCACCGTCTTCAACAACCGGCCCCGTCAGCACTCCCGGGTTCTGCGCCTCTATCTCGGTGGCGGCGCGCCCGAAAATGGAAAACCAGATCAGGTCGAAAACTGTCGGCAATAAAATGGTGCCGCCGATGAAAGCGCGCACACTGCGCCCTTTGGAAATACGAGCGAAAAACATGCCGACGAACGGCGCCCAACAAATTGTCCACGCCCAGTAGAAGGCGGTCCAGGTGGCGTGCCAGCCTGGGTTATCGTTGTAAGAGTCCACCCAAAACATCAGCTCGGGCAGTGAGTTGGCATAAATGCCGAAGGACTCGGTGATCTGCCCAACGAGGGCCAACGTGGGCCCGGCCACGAGGATAAAGACCATCAGCACCACCGTGGCACCAATGTTGAAGTTGGACAAAATCTTGATGCCCTTGTCCAAACCGGTTGCTACTGACAGGCAGGCTGCGACCGTGATGAAGCAGATGATGGCCACCTGCACCGGCGCGATCAGAGGCACGCCCCACATAATGTTCATGCCCGCCGAAATCTGCAAAACGCCCAGGCCGACGGAAACGCCGATGCCGAAGATGGTGCCGATGATGCCGAGGGCGTCGAGAAGCTTGCCCGGCCATTCGTAGACATACTTGCCTAGAAGGGGTGAAAACAGAGAGGACATCCGCGCCGGCATCTTGCGTTTATAACTGAAGTAGCCCATGACCAGCCCCGGCAGGGTAAAAATTACCCACATGTGTACACCGAAGTGATAGTAGGTGAACTCGAAAGCCTGCGTAACCGCGTCGCGGCTCATCGGCTCGAAATCACCGCGCGGCGGGCTAAAGGCGTGGTGCAAAGGCTCAGCCGCACCCCAAAACAACAAGGTGGCTCCCATGCCTGCAGCAAAAAGCATGGCGAACCACACCCACAGCGAGTATTCGGGCTCGGCGTCGTCCTCCCCAAGCTTTAAATTTCCGTACTTGGACACAAAAATGATGACAAGGAAAACAAAAATCGTGGAAACCCCGCCGATGTAGAGCCAAGACAAATTGTCCATCAGCACAGCGGAAACCGCGGCGTAAGCGCGGCGGGCGCGATCCCCGAAGGCGACCGTCACCGCAACGAACAGTGCGATGAAGCCGACGGAGGTAAAAAAGATCAACGGGTCGGTCTGCAATCCGTTCCTCGTGCCTGTCTTATTTTCTGATTCATTGGAAGGCATGTGGCCCTACCCTACGTGGGTCAGCGCCCAGATTCACAAGTTCCTGCATATGCAAAACATCAGCGGTTCGCCTGATCCAAACCGGCACACGGTCTTTGAAAAGCACGTGACAGGTCTTTGTGGGGAGATCGCAGCGGCATCACAGAAATCTCAGTTTCACGCCGGTCCTTCACTTTGCGGAGGTGACCTAATGTGGAGCCATGAGCCCGCAGCGCACCCTTTTGCCTCACGATGAGCTTCGTCGCACCGCCCGCCACATGAACCTGCCTGGCTTTGGCCTAAAACAGCAGGAGAAATTGTACGGCGCTCATGTGTTCGTCATCGGGGCTGGCGGCCTCGGGTGCCCGGTGATGCAATCCCTGGCGGCGATGGGGGTCGGCACGATCACAGTGATCGATGACGATGTTGTCTCCTTGACTAACATTCACCGCCAGATCCTGTTCACCGCCGCCGATGTCGGCCGCCCCAAAGTTGACGTCACAGCCGAAAGGCTGGCGGGCTTACAGCCAGGCATCACCATCAATGCCCTGCGCGCCCGGCTGACGGCCGACAACGCCCTAGCAATGCTGCGCGGCGTGGACGTGCTGGTCGACGGCTCCGATACTTTCTCCACCAAATATCTCGCCGCCGACGCCGCCGAGATCACCGGCACCCCCCTTGTTTGGGGTTCGGTTCTGCGCTACCGGGGCGATGTCGCCTTATGGTGGTCCGGGCCCGGCGCGCCCGTAGATGGTGCCGGGATGCGCGATCTCTACCCCGACCAGCCCGCGGCGGACGCGGTGCCGGACTGCGCCACCGCCGGAGTTTTGGGGGTGACCACTTCCGTTGTCGGCGGACTGATGGCCACCGAGGTGGTCAAACACCTCACCGGTCTAGGTGATTCGCAGCCGGGCAAGCTGCACATCTATGACGCTTTAACCACCCGGATCTCCCATTTCACGGTCACACCCGACCCGGCGCGCCCGCCAGTGACTTCCTTGGGTTTTTACGGCACGCCGGCGTGCCGCGGAAAGACTTGGGGCAGGCAGCTTATCGACACCGCCGACGCTTTAATCGACGTGCGCGAGATCCACGAGAAAGCATTGCAGGACCTGCACCGCCCGGGCGAGCTTTTGCCCACCTCCCAGTGGGAGCAACAGCCGGGGAGCGGGGAGAGGCTCCTGCGCGACCTGCGCGACAAACCAGCGCAAAATGTGCTGGTCTACTGCGCCTCCGGGGTGCGCTCCGAACGCTTCGTGGAGAGGTTTTCCGGTGCAGCCGCAAAGCTTGGCCTGACATTGAGCAGTCTGCCCGGCGGCACCAACGAGCACGGCGTAGATTTGGAACGATGAAGTTTCTCGCCGTAGCAACATCCACACACCGCTACCACGTCTCCGGGCACCGCACCGGCATGTGGTTTGGCGAATACACCAGCTTTTACAACGTTGTCACCCGCGCCGGTCACGAGGTTGATTTAGCCAGTATCGTCGGCGGTGTGGTGCCGCTGGACCCGATGAGTCTGTCCGCGCCGTTCATTTTCGCTGGCGGCGCGAACAAGCGTTACGAGGATGCGGGCTTCATGGACACCCTCGATACCACCCCGGCGCTAGCCACGGTGCCGCTGCAGGACTACGGCGGGATCTACCTCGTCGGCGGGCACGGCACCATGTTCGACTTTGAGGATGAAGCGCTCAAGGCGGCCCTTGCCCACTTCGCCACCGCAGGCAAGATCATCTCTGCGGTCTGCCACGGCCCCGCCGGGCTTCTCGACGTCCCACTGGCCGACGGCACCCACCTCCTCGACGGGCGCAGCGTCACCGGCTACACGTGGGCGGAAGAAAAGCTGGCCCGCCGCAGTTTAGAGGTGCCCTTTAGCCTGGAAGAAAAACTCACCCAGCAGGCTGGAAAGTTCAGCGCAGCACGGATGCCCATGTCTAAGCACGTCATTGTCGATGACTTCCTGGTCACCGGCCAGAACCCGATGAGTGCGGCGGGCGTGGCCGAAGCTGTACTTGAGCTGCTTTAACTGCGGATGCCTGTAAGCGCCATCAGCTCTTTTCCATCTTTTCTCTCACAGCGCCCGCACTGGTGATGATTCAACGGCCTTGCAGAAAATCCCCTTAGTATTGTTGTCGCTTTGTGATGCTGCTTCCTTCGGCGAAAGGTTGATGATGCCTACTTTAGGATCGGTCCCGATACCGACCCCTCCCCATGTGGAGCGCGAGCAGAAGCTGCTCGAAAGATTCATGTGGCTGGCCATTGTCGTATCCCTTGCGACAATCTCTTTGAAGCTCGTCGCCGCTGCCATCACCGGCTCAGTTGGTCTGCTTTCCGACGCCATCGAGTCCGTCATCAACCTCGTCGCCGCCGCTGTGGGACTGTGGGCCTTGAAAGTCGCTGCGAAACCCGCCGACGACAACCACCACTTCGGCCACGCCAAAGCCGAGTACTTTTCCGCCCAGGTTGAAGGAACCATGATCCTGGTCGCCGCCATCGCGATCATCTACACAGCGATTGATCGCCTTATCCACCCGCAACCTATCGAGCAAGTCTCCATTGGCCTCGCGCTGTCCGTTGTTGCGACGCTGCTTAATTTGCTTGTTGGCATGGTGCTGATCCGCGCAGGCCAACGCTACCGCTCCGCTGCCCTCGACGCGGACGGGCGGCACCTGCTTACCGACGTATGGACCACCGTGGGGGTGCTTGCTGGCATTGCGTTAGTCACTGCAACCGGCTGGGAAATCCTCGACCCGATCATCGCCCTAGCAGTGGGAATCAACATCATTTTCACTGGCTACCGTCTGCTTAGAAAGTCCATTCAGGGCCTTCTATCCCAAGCGCTTCCCGACGACGAACTGTCCGCCATCGACACCTTCCTCACCGATTTCGCCGCCGCCAAAGGCGTCGACTTTACTTCCGTGCGCACCGTTGCTTTCGGACGCGACCGCCTAGTCAATATCGTCATGCAGGTACCCGGCGAGTGGAGTGTTGACCACTCCCACGACTACGCCGACCTGGTTGAAGAAGGCATCGCCCGCACACTCGGCGCCGCCGAAACAGTCGTCCACATCGAACCCATGGGCATCACCACCCGCGTCGGCCCACAGTGGATGTAGTAGCCGTGTGCAAAGCGGAGAAAACCCAGACCACCTACAGACATATAACCGCGATGCACAGACCTCAACGACGTTGAAAAACGAAACGCCCAGCTCATGCGGCTGCCCAGCCATCTCTGTCCAGGCGGCAAGGCAAGCACCTCTCACGACCCGCACACCGCAAGGGGTCACAACCTGGTAAGTGGTGTATCTGTCCCTTCGACTGTGCGGGAGGTCTGGCGGTCTTGGGCGCCAGCTCGTCGCTGGTGCCTGAGCGGGTGTATGAAACCTCCAGGTGTGGCGAGTCGGCCGCGATAATCCCGGTTGAGCCTTTCGGGGCGTGGGGTCAATGCGGATGTCAAAAGGTGAGGGCCAAGACCGCTGCGGTGTTGAGTTTCCTCGACCAGCGCCGCTTTTAGGCGGGCGGCGCTAGGTAGCTCAAGCAGTTGAGTGTAGTCAACCACCATCGAGCTGCGATCTTTTTTCCGGGATAGTCTCCGGGCATAAAACCCGAGGTAGCGGTTGCTTTTTGCCGGCGCTTTTTCCAGGGGTGCGCTGGATATTTTCGTGCATGAAAAGTCCCTCATCTCTGTCTCATGTGGGCTTCACTGTCGGCTTTGATGATGGATGGCATGGTTCAAGAAATTGTATCTTCCCCGGGCCGGCATACGGCTTTCGGTTCCTTCCGCAAACGCATAGTTACGTGGTTTCTCGCGTTGGTGGCGCTGACGCTTGTGGTGCTCATCCTGACTACGCGCACCGTGCTGCTCACGGGTGTTATCGAGCACGCTAATGAGGACGTCGTTCAGGAGACGGAGGAGTTTGCCACGTTCGCCGCTGAGGGACGTGACCCGGAAACATCGGCCCCGTTCGAGTCTCCACAACGTTTGCTGGAGGTGTATCTGGCCCGCCAAATTCCTGGGCCCGACGAGGCGCTCGTCGGTGTCGTAGGGGGCCAGTTGATTCAGATGGCGAACAGCCCGCGGCCCTTGCAAGCGGGTGAACCGCTGGTCACCACCGCTTTGGAAAGCCGCTCCCCGTCTGGAGTTTTCGAACATCCGGATCTGGGTCCGGTGCACTGGGCGACGGTGACAGTGGAAGGCACAGACACGGCGCTGCTGGCAGCTCGGTTTACCGATACGGGCCGGGATGGGGTAGCGGCTAATCTGCGCGTAATCTCCATCATCAGCGTGGGTGCGCTGCTGTTGGCTGCGGGGTTGGCCTGGTTCGTGGCCGGCAGCTTGTTGGACCCGGTGCGCCAGGTGCGCACGGCAGCCGCGGGCTTAAACTCGCGGCATCGCGGCCAACGGGTGCCGGTGCCGGAGCACGGGGACGCCGATACCGCCGACCTGGCGCGGACGTTTAACACGTTGCTGGAGCGTATCGACGTCGCTGATGACGCCTACCAGGGTATCCTTGCCCGCCTTGAATCTCAGACCCGTGCTTGGCTCGACCGGGTCCGTCAAAGCGCTGCCGAAACAGGCGATGCTGCACTGCACGCCGAGGCTGAGGAAGGCGCCAGGATACTGGCGACGGTAACGACGCTGTCTTCGCTGACCGTAGGTTCGCGTCCCTCGGACACGGCGGTGACGGTGCCTGCGGAGTCGGTGGGACGTGACGTCGAAAAGCAGCTGCGTGCCAACGGCCTGCCGGTGGCTTTGGTCAGCAACACCAACGACACAACCCCGGTGACGTTGAACCTGGACTCCGTCATCTTGGCGATGAGCGAGGCGGCGCGGTTTTGCGCGCAACTATCGACGCCCGTGGAGCTCGGCGCCGAGTTAAATGACGGTGTTTTGTCGCTGTGGGTACGCGAAAGTGGTGTCGGCTGTGAATCCGCGCGGCTCGATCAGCTTTTGGATTGGCATCCGAATACCGCCTACCCAGAAGGCAACCAGGCTGGTTTAGCGCTGCTGCGGGCAGTTGCCGACGCCCACGGCGGCAAAGCTTGGGCGCAGTCAACCCGCGGTTTAGGCACCATTACCGGCCTTGACCTGCCGGTTTCCGTGGATGGGGAGGTGCAGTCATGAGTCAGCTCATGTACGGCCCGGCCTACCGGGTTGCCACTACCCCTCCCCCGTCGCTGCATGTGCCTCCGCCGCCGCGAGCCAGCCTGCCGGATTTGCGCACCCTCACGATCACGCAGATCATTCGCAGCATTTTGGCAGCACTCATCGTGGTGTTGTGGCTGGTTCCCCTGCCAGAGCAGGTCACCCCAGATGCCCGCGCCACCCTCGTGGTGTTCGCGGCGGCGGTGTGGCTGTGGGTGTTTTCCAAAGTTTCAGACACCTACGTGGCCCTTGGCGCTGCCAGCGTCATTGTGCTCATCGGCGTCATCGACGTGGACGACTTGTTCGCCCCGCTTGGCGACGAAACAGTGTGGCTTCTCATCGGCGCGTTCATCATCGCCTCTGCGGTTACCTCCTCGGGCCTCGCAGTGCGGGCGGCAGTAGCGCTCAGCGTGGGGGTTACCTCGCCGCGGGTGCTCGTGCACTTGCTCACCTTGTCTGTGGTGTGCACGGCGTTCGCTGTGCCCGCGACGAGTGGCCGGGCTGCGCTGGTTCTGCCGGTGTTTGTCGCACTTACTGCGGTCGTGCCGGCCTGGCTGTCGCGGGTTCTGGCGCTTGCGCTGCCGTCGGTCGTGCTGTTTTCGGCAGTGGCCTCACTCATCGGCGCGGGCGCGCACCTGATCACCGACCAGATCCTCACGGGGGCGGGCATGAGCGGCTTTAGCTTCACCCGCTGGATGATCCTCGGACTGCCGTTGGCTTTGGTGTCTTCCCATGTGGCGTCGGAAATCATCTTCTGCGCCCTGTCCACCTCAACCCAGCGGCGCAGCGAACTGGACATCACCCGCGAGGCGCTGACCCAAGGTGCCCCTTTGTCCGCGCGGCTGAGCTCCAGCGAATACCGCGCCGTGCTCATCCTCGGTGTGGCGGTCGTGTTGTGGTTTACCGAAAACGTCCACGGCATCCCGCCAGCGATGGTGGCTGTGCTGGGGGCGCTCTTGATCACCTCCCCCTACCTGGGCACCGAGGATCTCGGATCCACAGTGAAGAAGGTGCCGTGGTCGCTGTTGTTGTTTATGACGGCAACAATCGCGATCAGTCAGGCACTGACCAAATCAGGGGCGGCGGCCCTGCTTACCAGGTGGCTGCCCGCTGACCTGTCGGGGTGGGTATTTGTGCTGGCCGTCATCGTCCTCTCGACTGCGGCCCACCTGGTCATCCAGTCCCGGTCGGCGCGCTCGGCAGTGCTCGTGCCCATCGTCATCGCCATCGCCCCCACCGTGGGAGTCAACCCCGTGGCCGCGGCATTTATCTCCACTGCGGCGGCCGGTTTCTGTCACACACTGCCGGCTTCGGCGAAGCCGCTGGCCATCTTCCAAGGAAATGATGATCCGGATTCGCCACCGCACTACCGCACCTCCGATCTGATGCGGATGTCCGCGCTGTTGGCGCCGATGCATTTTGCGGTCACTGCCGCGTTTGCATTTTTCATCTGGCCGTTACTCGGCCTTCCCCTCTACCTCTAACCCTCTGACCTTTCAAAGGAGAACATCATGACCATGTACCTACCCGAACGCATCCTCGTTTCCCCTTCCGGTTTCAAAGAGTCGCTCTCAGCAGTCGACGTCGCCGAATCCATCGCCGCGGGTGTGCGCCGCGTCCTTCCCGGTGTACGCGTCGACCTCTACCCCGTGCCCGACGGAGGCGAAGGAACAGTGGAGATTCTGGCCCAACGCCCCGGCGCGATCACCCACACCGCCAAAGTCACCGGGCCGGTGGGCAAGAAGGTCACAGCGACGTGGCTGGAGTTTCCCGAAAGCTCCGTTGCCGTTTTGGAAATGGCCTCGGCCGCAGGGTTAAGCCTGGTGCCGCGTGATCTGCGAGACCCTACCGCCACGACCACCCGCGGGGTCGGTGAGCTCATCGCCGCCATCCTTGACCGCGGAGTGGAGCGCATTATCGTCGGCTGTGGCGACTCAGGTACCTCCGATGGCGGCTCCGGCGCCCTGGCGGCGCTCGGTGCCCGGATCCTGGACGACCAAGGTGCCGAAATCGGTGCGGGCGGGGCTGAACTGGCCCGGGCGGCACGCATCGATACGTCGGGCCTTCACCCTCGGCTGGCCGAGGTTGAGATCACCCTGGCGTGCAACATCCACAACGTGCTCACTGGATCTGCGGGTGTAGCGCAGGTTTTTGGCCCACAGAAGGGCGCAACGAGAAAGCAGGTCAAAACTTTGGCCAAGGCGTTGGAGCATTGGGCGGATCTCTTGGATGAGACTTTCTCGCCCGCCGCTGACCTGCACCTCGGGGCCGGATCAGGCGCCAGCGGCGGGTTGGGGGCTGGCCTTATGGCCTTGGGCGCGACGGCGCGTGATCGTTTCGATGTCCTCCTCGGTGATCTGCCCTGCCCCGCCGACCTCGACGACCTGGTTGCCAGCGCGGATTTGATCATCACTGCCGAAGGGGCGATCGATTTCCAAACCCCGCGCGGCAAAGTCCCCGCCGAAATCGCCCGGCGTGCCCAAGCAAATGGGGTGCCCGTCCTCGCCTTGGCCGGTTCCCTGGGCAAGGGCGCCCCGCAGGTTCACGAGGTGGGCATCGGCGCCATCGCTTCCATCATGACGGTTCCCATGGCGCTCGAGGATGCCGTCCGTGACGGCCGGCAGCTGCTTATCGACGCCGCCGAGCGCACCATCCGCCTTCTCATGCTGGGCTGCGCCGTCTCCGGCCGGCGGGAGGACACTGTGCGCAACCAGTTCAAGACCGCCTAAGACGCACTGCGTGCCGGAACCATAGTCAATAACGCCTGCAGCAGCCTGAAAATGCTGCGATACTAGGCATTCAACCGGGGAAACAACGACCGAGACTGAGAGTTAGATGAAGACTTCCTCATTTCCACTTCACGGCAGCTTCACCTCGCGGACTCAGACTAGTTGGTGACACCCCAACCGCAGAAAGGTAAAAAATGTCACAGCTTGTGTCCAATGGCCGTCGATTCGCTCCTTTGCTGGCAGTCCTTGCCCTCTTGGGCCTGGTCGTCATCGCCGGGGTCGCGCTGGCCAGCAACATCCAGTCCCCGAACATCAGCCCGGCCAATGCCACTGTCACCGTCGGGGATCCCTCGGCCGAGCCGTCTGCTGGTGCCGGAACTAGCACCGAAACCAGCTCAGCAACCGGCCCAGCAAACAGCCCAGCAAACAACCCCGGAAATAACCCCGACAACAACACAGCAAATAACCCGGGCGCCACGGGGCCAGCTCGGGACGCGACGCGAGAACCTGCCCGTCAGCAGGCTCCAACGATTGCGCCAGTACCTGCCCCCGCACCCGCACCCGCTCCCGCTCCCGCTCCCGCCCCGGCACCGCAGCCGCAACTGAACTACCAGAACTACGACGACTGGGACGACGACGACGATGACTGGGATGACGACTAATAGACGTGCCTCCCTGCGCTGGCGCATCGTCATGTGGATCACCGCTGTGGTCCTCGTGGCGTTGACCAGCGTTGTCGTCATTTCACGCACAGTGTTGTTATCGCAAGTCACCGATGGGGCGAATGCTGCCGTCGAGCAAGAGATCGAGGAGTTTCGTCGCTTCGCTGCCGGCGGCACCGACCCGGAAACAGCCCAACCATTCACCTCCGCGAACCGGCTGATCGAGGTCTACCTTTCGCGCCAAATCCCGGAACGCACCGAATCCTTCATCGGATTTAGCAACGGCCAGCTCATCCAGATGGATCTATCGGCACTGAGCGGTTCCCACCCGGAGCCGATGAACCCGGATGATCCCCTGGTGAGGGAGATCCTCACCTCCCCGGACGTCGCCGGAGTCTTTCACGATTCCGAGCGAGGCCCGGCACACTGGGGCCGCATCGATATCACCGCCGCCCCAGAACAGGCACCGTCGCTGTTCGCCGTGGCGTTTTTCACCGCCGAAGGGCGAGCCGCCGTCGCCGCCGAAATCCGCACCCTCTCCCTGCTGGCTCTCGGTGGGCTGGCAACGTCAGTGCTTATCGCCTGGCTCATTGCGGGGCAAATCCTTGCACCGGTGCGCAAGGTGCGGGAAGTGGCGGCGTCGATAAGCAACTCTGACCTGACCCGGCGCGTGCCCGTCAGCGGCAAGGACGAAATCGCCCAGCTCGCCGCTACCTTCAACGCAATGCTCGACCGCCTCGAAACAGCCTACGAGGAACAGCGGAAATTCGTCGACGATGCCGGCCACGAGCTGCGCACCCCAATTACCGTCGTCCGGGGGCAACTCGAACTGCTGGAATGCTCCAGCCCAACCGAACGCACCCGCTCCATCGAGCTGGCCACCGCAGAACTCGACCGGATGGCGCGAATGGTCAACGATCTGCTCACCCTCGCCGTTGCCGACGCCGGCGACTTCCTCCACCCCACCGATGTCGATGTTGCCGAACTGACCATCGACATTGAGGACAAAGGCCAAACCATCAGCGACCGACTCCGGCTTGTCGACGTCGCCGAAGGCACCGTCACCCTCGACGAGCAACGCGTGACCGAAGCCATCCTCGAACTCTACGGCAACGCCCTGCGCTACAGCGACGGCCCCATCGACTTAGCATCCGAATTCGTCGGCACCGGCCCCGACCGAGTTCTGCGGATCTGGGTCCGCGACCACGGCCCCGGCATCCCCGAAGAACAACGCGCCGCCTTATTCAGCCGATTCGCCCGCGGCACCAACGCCGGCGGCACCCACCGCCCCGACGGTGCCGGCCTAGGACTGTCCATCGTCCAAGCAATCGGGGAAGCCCACGGCGGCCGAGCCTTCGTCGAATCTACCGTCGGCCTGGGATCAATCTTCGGCCTCATCATCCCAGCACCAGAGCCCGCCGAGGCCGCAGATTCGCCCAACCAGCCAGACTTAAATATGTAAGGATAACAACCCATGAGCAGGATTCTCATAGCGGAGGACGACCGCGGTATCGCCGACTTCATCAGCCGTGGCCTGATCTCCGCCGGGTACGCATGCGACGTCGTCGATTCAGGCCCCTTCGCCTTCGCCATGGCCCGCTCCGGGGATTTCGACCTCATGATCCTCGACCTGGGCTTGCCCCACATGGACGGGGCCGATGTCCTAGAACAACTACGCGCCCTGCGAGTCGGACTGCCCATTATCGTGCTCACAGCCCGCACCAAACTGGAAGATCGGATCCGCACCCTCGAAGGCGGCGCCGACGACTACATGCCCAAACCCTTCCAATTTGCCGAGCTGCTAGCCCGCGTCCGCCTGCGCCTAGCGGACAAGGTGGCCAGCAGCGAAAACTCCCCCACCGACGGCGGATTCCGCTTGGTTCGAGGCGACCTCGTCCTCGACCTGCGCACCCAACGGGTTCAAGTAGGTGAGAAGTGGAAAGACCTGTCGCGGCGCGAAGTCGGACTACTGGAGACACTCATGCGCCACCCCGGCCAGATCCTCTCCCGCGCCCAACTGCTAAGCATGGTGTGGGGGATGGATTTCGACCCCGGCTCAAACGTCGTAGACGTCTACATTCGAACCCTACGCAAAAAGATCGGCGCTGAGAAGGTGGAAACGATCCGCGGCTCCGGGTACAGGCTTGTATAAGACCACAACGGGTGACGGACCTTAATATCTGATCAACATTTGCGCCTCCGGGGTCTATAGCGGGATGAAGTGCCCCGGGTTTTGTTCCTAGGTATCTGCCTTGATTTCCATTATTCCTTGGGCCGGGTTGCTGCGCCGAAACTGTGATTCAACCTCAGCCGGTGTGCGATACCCGAGAGACTGATGAAGCCTGGACTCGATCCACCAATTGACCCATTTGATCGCGGCGACCTCATACATCAACAACGCCGCTCCACGTCCGAGTATGAATGAGTTCATTCTTGTAGGAACCGTTGACATTTTCAGCCAAGGTGTTGGCGTAGGAGTCGCCGATAGCCCCAGTAGAAGCAGCGATGTCATGTTCGGCTAGCCTGTCGTTGTAGACAATGTTGACGTACTGCGAGCCGTGATCCGAATGGTGAACAAGGCCCGTGGTCTCCTTGGCACACACTATGGCTTGATGAAGAGCCTTAAGCGGCAATGCCTCAGTGCGCATTGAGTCAGACAACGCCCATCCCACAATTCGTCGGGAGAACACGTCGGTGACAAAATCGGTATAGCCGAAACCCTTCCGGGTGCGAACTTAGGTGATGTCAGCCACCCACACGGCGGTGGGGGCCATCGTCTCTGAAAGCCCGATTGACCAGATCTGGTCGAAGATCAGGGCCTTTGGGTGTGCGGGTCGTTGTGGGAGTTGCGCCTTTGCCTTTGCCGGACAGGCCGGCGATTCGCATGGTTGTGATGCTCCTATATTGTGTCAAGCGCTTTTCAGAAATTTTTCGTAGGCCGATGCTAATTCCGTCAACGGACGTTTTCCAGTCTCGATGTCACTGATCCTCGCCGGGGCACACCCCAAATGCTTCGCTACAACCACCTGGGTGAGATGCTTCGCGATACGCAGTTCTTTCAACTCATCCCGACGAAGATCCCTGGGCTGTGGCGTACTGCGCCTGGTGCATATGACCCGGTAGATCTCCCGGACGATCGCGCGCTTCAGGCAGCGAATAATCTCCCTTTTCGACAACCCCTCCTCGGTACGCCGGGCGACGTACTCCCTGGTGCGCTGGTCACACTTCATCCTCACCATAGCGATTCGGTCCAACGCTGAGTTCGCCCGCCGGTCACCACCACGATTGAGCCGGTGCCGGTTGGTTCGCCCAGAGCTTGCCGGCAGTGGAGCCGCTCCACATAAGTGCGCCAGCGCTGCTTCGGAGTGGATGCGCTCCGGATTATCGCCGATGCTGATCAGCAGATCAGCGGAAACAAGAGCCCCACATCCCACGATGTTGCTGACATGGGGATTGATCACTGACACCAGGGCAGCGATCCG
This sequence comes from Corynebacterium sp. BD556, assembly GCF_038452275.1. NCBI lineage: Bacteria > Bacillati > Actinomycetota > Actinomycetes > Mycobacteriales > Corynebacteriaceae > Corynebacterium > Corynebacterium mayonis. Next base: position 133,954 of record NZ_CP141643.1, on the reverse strand, counting down.
GGTTTCCAGCTCATCGCACTGCACCCGCAATGCGCGGTAGGTCGTGGCCAGAATCTTCAGGCTGGTCAGCACACCATTTCGCGGATCAGTACCATCCGACGACGGTCGGCAGTACACCAACGCGTTGACCAGAGCGTGATTGGTCATCGTGGCGTAGCGGGTGCGGATGTCATCAGGGGCTGTGACCAGCAACGACTTCATCGTTGTGATGAGTTTCGCGGTGGTGGACACCAGCTGTTTCCGGGTGATCTGTAACGCTCGTAACGACTCCACCGGGCCCGTGGAATCTTTAGGCGTGCTCAGCCCTTCCCCGGTCAGGACCTGTCGCGCGGCGGCAAGGGCATCCACCGGATCTGATTTCCCGTCCCGGCGTCGAATGCTGCGGGCCGGGCGCAGGACTTCAACGACCGTGTAGCCACGGTCTATGAGGTGCCGGGTTAATCCGGCACCGAAGGAGTTGGTTCCTTCTACTCCGACGGCGCCGACACCGTGCTTGCTGAGGAACTCGGCGAGGTGTGTGTAGCCGGGCCTAGTGGTGGGGAAGGTTTCGGTGGTCAGGTGCCGGCCGGTTGGGGTCACCGCGGCGACGGTGTGGGTGTCGGTGTGGGTGTCGACCCCGGCGACGGGGCTTGCGGAGAGGTCGATGTCTGTGGTCATGGCTGTCAACGCTTTCGCATAGGGAAGTGATGAAGGTAGCCGCTGATCCGAGGGTTCGAGCAGACAGGACACTGATGGGACTACTACTATGGCACCTGCCGGGGTGCTCACGGTGAGAGGTCACGCTCCTATGAGGTCATGACCGAATCGCCGGATCGCGGTGCGGGGCGAGAACCAGCCCGGAAGACAGATCGCAACGAAGGCACACAATCAGATTGTGGCCAGTCCGTTAGTGGGTCATTCCGGATGGTTCTTGTCCCGCACTCCCATTATCAGTGTCCGTTAGCGTGGTGTATCTGTGATCCGTGGTGAGTGCTCATGTCGGCACCGATGAGGGCGACCATCGTGGATACCTTTCGAATCAACTCTCACATCTCCTCGAAAGGACTTACCACGCGGGTGGACGTTGACTCCGAAGCATATCGACCCGACCACCTACCTCGATGAGCCACTCACCCAGGCATCCCCGGATCTGATGTGTCAGATGCTAACGGACACGCCCGACCCATCGGTGGAAAATCGGAAGAAGTATACGAAAGTATACTTACATCGAATTTCTATTGTCTGTCAAATCACCTTGCTATATCGTTATTTGTGGGGGCAATTGAGATTGTGCTTAAGGTGATCGCACAGCGCCCCCGCCCTCCCCCGTAAGTAGGTTGGAACCCCGAGGGTAGGAACCATGAAAGTTCAATCACTACGTTGGCTCCGCATTGGAGTACTTGCACTCACCTTGTTTGCTGTAGTTGCCCTAATGCTCGCCAACAGTGTAGCTCATGCATCATCCCTAGGCAGTAGCACACCGCCTCCAAACGCTACAGTCGAAACCGATACATCCGCACCCAGTCGCCCAAGTGCCTGTGGAGACGCGACGGAATCAGCTACCCCGGTGCAGCTCAGTAAAGACCAAACCAACGAAGCGAAATCAATTGCGCAGGAACATATGTCTGCGATTGATGCCACCACTATTCTGGATTGGGAAAAAGCGAACGTTGCGGTTGCCTCTGAAGGAAAGGTCTGGGTTACTGCCGCTCCGGTATCGGATCCCAAGGAAACCCCTCAGAATTTTGAGTTTTACCGTATTGCCGTCGACCTCGAACTTTCCGAAGTGGTCAACGTGCAGACGTACCGAATTGGGCAATTTGACCCAGCAACCGGCCAATATGAATCATGGATGTTGAGCGACGGAGAGCTACTGTGGCATGGCCATGTCGACAAGGAAGGTAATACTACCACCGCCCCGGACAGCCCGATGGACCCGGCTTTTCAAACCCAGGGAGCCTGCGAATGGGGCGTGGGTGCACTCTGTGGGACGGGTGGAGCTGCTGGTTGCTATGGAATCTGCCTTGGACTGGGGTTTGTAAATGGCTTGGCCGGTCTTGGATGCGCGTCAGTCTGCGGACTGATCGCTACACTGGGCTGCACTGGAGCAACTAACGCCATCTGCAAGTAGGAGACCATGACACAAGAATCCTGGCTAATGATCATCGCGCTCTTTCTACTGATCTACTCTCTGACGATCACCCTGATGTATCTTCGCCTGTCAAGAAAATTGAGGGATCGGACGTAGTCCACTCCACCGACCCAGGAAAGCCCAGCGTTAACCTGGGCTTTCCTACTTACGAATATAGAATGCAAACATCCGAGAGATCTATCCAGGGTTAAGTAGCAGAAAGTGTGTCTAACTTTCAGCATTATTACTGATCAGAACGGGTAAATCGGGCGGACATAAGCATCAAGACCTTATATCCGCCCGATTAGTGTTCAATCCACCGGAATGGCACCCGCATGTGCTAAACGGGGGTTTGGTGTGCTTTCCGGGTGAGTAAAAACAGACCACGATGCCCGATATGCGCTGGGCAAATGAAGAAAAACGGAACCACTTCTAAAGGCACAACCAGGTGGCGATGCAAGGACCCGAACTGCGGCAGTTCCACGACACGAACCCGCACCGACCGCACGCAGGCCCGCGACTTTAAAGCCTTCGTCTCTTATGCCACCTCCACGGCAACGTTGTCTGAACTCGCCCAGCAACAAGGGGTAAGCCGTTGGACACTTGACCGCCGATTCAAACCGTTCTGGCTCATCGACATCCCCAACGACGGTGACCCACAGCGCGTCTACGACCAGATCTTCATCGACGGCACCTACACCGCCGCCGGATGCTTGCTCGTCGCAGCCAGCCACGACCACGTCATCGCATGGCACTGGACCAAACACGAAACCGCCCACGCCTACACGCAGCTACTCCGCAAAATCGCTGAGCCGCTCTGCGTCGTCCTCGACGGCGGACAAGGCGCACTTACTGCGATTAAAGCCTGCTGGCCGAACGCGATGATCCAACGATGCCTCGTCCATGCGCAACGCGTCATCCGCCACTACACCACATCACGACCACGCACCGACGCCGGCAAAGCCATCTACGCCCTGGCGTTGAAATTGACCCGTATCACCACCTTGGACCAAGCACGCGACTGGACACTACGCCTGCACGACTTCGGACAGGTATTCACAGCATTCCTCAATGAGAAAACGCTCGTGCCAAAAGAGCGCCGCACACTCAACAACCAGTGGGAATGGACCCATCTGCGAGTTCGCAAGGCATACAACTCCCTGCTGCACCTCTCACGGAAAGGATGGCTGTTTACCTACCTGCAGCCACCACCGAATGCGCTTGAGCTTCAACGCTGGGCTTCAACGACAAACAGTCTGGAAGGCGGCGTCAACGCCCAGCTCAAACGCATCGCCGACGCGCATCGCGGCAGGTCCGGGGAACGCCAACGCAGAATGCTCGAGTGGTACCTGCACTCGAAAACGCAACTGCCTGACGACCCATTAAAGATCGCCAGGCAGTGCAATTTCGGCCAAGATCAACTCGCCAAAGTCAACGATCTTGTCGAAGAAGACCACAACAAAGCCGACCAGGAAACAGGCCGACCAGCCTTCTACGACAACGCTATCCCAACCGAGTACGAACACTCGATAGGAATCAGAAAAGGCCCCATGAAGTAACAAACGGTGTGCCCGCCCCGCAACACGCCGAGCGGACACACTTTTTGCTACTTAACCCCTTTTTGCTACTTAACCCAGAAGGTCGATGCAATGCAAGAAACCCCCGATTCGCTTTCGCGAACCGAGGGTTCCGGATTAGTAGCGGGGGCAGGATTCGAACCTACGACCTCTGGGTTATGGGCTACTTATTGGCGTTTTGCACGCCTGCTGCACCAACTTTTTTTTGAAATCCGAGCTAGCTTGCTAAGCCGCTACCATGCTAGCCAGGTAGCACGCTACGGAGCTAGCAACGGGGCGCGCTGCAGTCGAACGAGGAATTACCCGACACGTTCAATTACGATACGCGGAGACAACAACGGGTCCTCGAGTATGAGAGAATGCTTATTTCACAGCGGCCTCACCTCAGACCGATCCCCCATGATTGGGAACCCGACCTCCTCAAGTTCGAGTTGTTCCTCAGAGCCCAGGGGCGCACGGCCACCACCATAGACACCCGGATTCGTCACCTGCGCACACTTGCTCGCCAGTGCGGGGAAAGAAACCCTGAAAGCGTAACAAGCGACACTCTAGTGACGTGGAGTGGCAGCAAGAATTGGGCACCAGAAACACGCAACTCATACCATGCTTCCGTTCGGCTGTTCTTTCAATGGAGGTCCGAGCGCTACGGGACCAAAGACCCTTCCCTTCTTCTGAAGTCCGTTCGACGTCCCGTGCCACCCCCACGGCCAGCACCAGACACCGCCATTAGAAAGGCTCTGGCAACGCGAAGCCAACGCCTTACGCTCATCTTGCGCCTAGCTGCGGAGTTGGGATTAAGAAGCGCCGAGATAGCATCGATAGCGGCGGCAGACATCCATCCTGCAGAGGATGGATGGGGAACACTTACAGTCCATGGCAAAGGCCGGAAAGCCCGAATGCTTCCCGTTCCCCCCGACCTAATGATCATGATCACTAAGCAGTCCCAAGGACAAAAGTGGCTCTTCCCCGGAAACGTTCACGGCCATCTATCCCCCAAATGGATCGGGAAACTGGCGGCGAGAAGTCTGCCTGGACAATGGACCCTTCATACGCTACGCCACCGGGGACCTGACCCCTTGGTGGTGGACACGCTGAAACCAGCATTTCGCTGGGGAAGTGAGGTACCTTTCCACCATGCCACGCAAGACCTACACCGAGCAGTTCAAGCGTGACGCAGTGACGTTGTACGAGTCGACCCCTGGAGCCACGATCAACGCGATCGCCTCCGATCTCGGGGTCAACCGCAACTCCCTGCGCACCTGGCTCGACGCCTTCGGCACCGGCACCAAAACCAACGCCAACGGTGAAAAAGTCGCCAGCCCGATCGCCGCAGCCAACAGCGAACGTACTCCTGCTCAAGGACTCTCCGATGCCGAACGCATCCGCATGCTGGAACGCGAAAACGCCACGCTACGGGAAGAACGAGAGATCCTGCGCAAGGCGGCCAAATATTTCGCGGAAGAGACGAACTGGTGAACCGCTTTCAGTTCGTTGATGACCACCGAGACTTCTACGAGGTCAAGCGGTTATGTGAGGTCCTGAAGATCAACCGGTCCTCCTACTACAAGTGGAAATCTGCTGCTCCTGCCCGCCGGCGACGCCTCGTCGCTGACGCGGCGCTGGGAGCGAGGATCAAGGCCGTGTTCACAGCTGAGAACGGCTGTTACGGGGCGAAACGCATCACAGCGGCCATCAACTCGGATCCGACCAGCGATGATCGCCTCAATCACAAGCGCACCGCCAGGCTGATGCGCCAGATGGAATTGTTCGGCTACACCAAGAAACGCCGCGTAAAGACCACGGTGTCTGCGAAACGCGCTCCGACGTTTCCGGATCTGCTCGCACGCCGTTTCACCGCGGAGAAACCAAACACGGTCTACGTCGGCGATATCACCTACCTCCCGATTGCAGATGGGTCGAATATGTACCTGGCGACGGTCATCGACTGCTACTCGCGGCAGTTGACCGGTTTCGCGATCGCCGTCCACATGCGTACGGAGTTAGTTGAAGAGGCTTTGATGATGGCTTACGGGATCCGTGGCGGGCTTGACGGAGCGATTTTCCACTCCGATCATGGCAGTGTATACACCTCTGATCGGTACCGAAGACTATGTGAACGTCTCGGTGTTACCCAATCGATGGGAGCAATTGGTACCAGCGCGGATAATTCTCTGGCGGAGTCGTTCAACGCCACGTTGAAACGGGAAGTCCTTCAAGATGCACCTGTTTTCGCCAGTCAGCTGGTGTGTCGCCGGGACGTGTTCCAATGGTGCAGTCGCTACAACACCAAACGCCTGCACTCGAGGTGCGGCTATCGTTCGCCGAACGCCTTTGAATCTTCCGAAACAGCTATACTCAAAACCGCATCTGATTAAAACTCCGTGTCCACTTTCCGGGGTTCAGACCCCGGTTCGCGACAACTGCCTATGCGCAATGTCAGGACATCATCGCGATTCAGGAAGCCCTTGGTCACGAATCCATCGAAACGACCCAACGGTATACCAAGTCGTCAAACGACATCCGCGGACTCGTTAAAGCCGCACAACTTTAAAGGAGACAAAATGCCAATCATCACCCTTTGCAACCTCAAAGGTGGGACTGGAAAAACCACCTCAGCCATATATCTCGCCACCGCCCTCGCAAACCAGGGCAAGCAGGTCCACGTCCTCGATGGAGACCCTCAGGGATCCGCCACGGAATGGGCTCAGCAAGCAGAGGATGCGAACACTCCCCTCCCCTTCGACGTCTTTCCCGCAAACGCGCGCTCACTCACCCGAATCAGGCCGGCTAACACCGAGTGGATCATCATCGATTGCCCTCCAGGTGAATCCGGAATTATCGATGCGGCTATTCAGGCCGCAGACCACGTTATCGTGCCGACCAGGCCATCCAGCATCGAGGTCAACCGCATGTGGTCCACCACCGATCTGGCCGGGACCACTCCAGTCACCGTGTTATTAACCTCAGTCATCCCCAACACGAACTCACTGCAGGAACTGCGCGAAGCCCTCAAGGAAGAGCATATCCCGACTTTCAAGATTGGAATCCCCCAGCGCGAAAGTATCAAAAAAAGCTTTGGGCAAGTGCCAACCAAACTCCATGGCTATGACACGATCCTCGCAGAACTGGTAAAGGAGCTGAGCTAATGAACTCCATGCGTCGCCCAACCAAAAGCAGGCCAATTACAAGTGCCGCACAGTCCATGCAGCGGGTGCCTAAGCAAGAGGTCCAGCTCAACATCCGTATCACCCCAGACATGAAACGCGACCTGCGCAGACTCGCCGCTGACCAGGACACGACGGTCACCGAGATCGTCACCGAGCTCATACGCAAACACTTAGCAACCTCGCAGGCGAGCAAGCTAGACAACTAGCAAGCTACCAAGCAAGCCCACACTACCGGAACACGGAAGGAAACGATCCTTGTGAACCCGCTGGCCCAAATTATCGCCCAACTCCACGATGCCCGATACATTGAAGTCGCTGACCACAACAGCTACATCAACCTTGTTGAAGACCTCGCCACAGAACTTGCCTGGCACCTGCGTACTTTAGGTGTCGAGTGGCCAGACATCGCCCGCGAGATCGAGGCTTCTCCCATTCCACAACTTGCCACCTTTGAAATGGGAGTCACCAGCGCCATCAGGGACCTGACCCCTTGGTGGTGGACACGCTGAAACCAGCATTTCGCTGGGGAAGTGAGGTACCTTTCCACCATGCCACGCAAGACCTACACCGAGCAGTTCAAGCGTGACGCAGTGACGTTGTACGAGTCGACCCCTGGAGCCACGATCAACGCGATCGCCTCCGATCTCGGGGTCAACCGCAACTCCCTGCGCACCTGGCTCGACGCCTTCGGCACCGGCACCAAAACCAACGCCAACGGTGAAAAAGTCGCCAGCCCGATCGCCGCAGCCAACAGCGAACGTACTCCTGCTCAAGGACTCTCCGATGCCGAACGCATCCGCATGCTGGAACGCGAAAACGCCACGCTACGGGAAGAACGAGAGATCCTGCGCAAGGCGGCCAAATATTTCGCGGAAGAGACGAACTGGTGAACCGCTTTCAGTTCGTTGATGACCACCGAGACTTCTACGAGGTCAAGCGGTTATGTGAGGTCCTGAAGATCAACCGGTCCTCCTACTACAAGTGGAAATCTGCTGCTCCTGCCCGCCGGCGACGCCTCGTCGCTGACGCGGCGCTGGGAGCGAGGATCAAGGCCGTGTTCACAGCTGAGAACGGCTGTTACGGGGCGAAACGCATCACAGCGGCCATCAACTCGGATCCGACCAGCGATGATCGCCTCAATCACAAGCGCACCGCCAGGCTGATGCGCCAGATGGAATTGTTCGGCTACACCAAGAAACGCCGCGTAAAGACCACGGTGTCTGCGAAACGCGCTCCGACGTTTCCGGATCTGCTCGCACGCCGTTTCACCGCGGAGAAACCAAACACGGTCTACGTCGGCGATATCACCTACCTCCCGATTGCAGATGGGTCGAATATGTACCTGGCGACGGTCATCGACTGCTACTCGCGGCAGTTGACCGGTTTCGCGATCGCCGTCCACATGCGTACGGAGTTAGTTGAAGAGGCTTTGATGATGGCTTACGGGATCCGTGGCGGGCTTGACGGAGCGATTTTCCACTCCGATCATGGCAGTGTATACACCTCTGATCGGTACCGAAGACTATGTGAACGTCTCGGTGTTACCCAATCGATGGGAGCAATTGGTACCAGCGCGGATAATTCTCTGGCGGAGTCGTTCAACGCCACGTTGAAACGGGAAGTCCTTCAAGATGCACCTGTTTTCGCCAGTCAGCTGGTGTGTCGCCGGGACGTGTTCCAATGGTGCAGTCGCTACAACACCAAACGCCTGCACTCGAGGTGCGGCTATCGTTCGCCGAACGCCTTTGAATCTTCCGAAACAGCTATACTCAAAACCGCATCTGATTAAAACTCCGTGTCCACTTTCCGGGGTTCAGACCCCAGCAAGCTTCGTGAGTGACCCCTAACGAACTGCTCCCGCCTCGCTTCGCTCGTTGTGCTAGCGCGGCCGCAAGCGGCCTTGCTCTTTAACGGTGCGGTACCGGTCTGCTTCAAACCGACAGGGTGTGCCCCTTCATACACCGAGGGCCGGTACCATCCCGCTCATATCAGACTAACTGCTATTTGGATAGCGTGCTATCTTGCTAGCTCGCTACTTTGCTGCACTTATATCAAGCTAGCCGCGGGACTCTAGAGTTCAAAGCCCTCACGCTCTGTTAGCGCGGTAACCGAATCGGCCTGATTGGTTTCTGTCATGCTCCACTCGTGCGACTGACTTTGAACCATAGAATCACCAGATTGAACGAGGTCAATCAGGTGTCGACCAGACTGAAAGGCATGATCGGTTTTGACTGGCGCATCCTGCGCCTGGGTCTTAAGGTCGAGGACGAGGGATTGTCAGCGCTCTTTGAAAAGTAGCCCAAAACGCTCCTCGAAAAGTAGCCCACCCGGAAAAGATTGGATGGGTGATTTCATTGGAGGAATGGGCGCAGATCCGATACCTGCGTGGGCAGGGTCTGTCATTGAGGAAGATCGCGGCCGAAGTGGGCTGTGCGAAGAAGACGGTGGAGAAGGCTTTGGCTTCAGATTCGCCGCCTTGTTACAAGCCACGGGATGCCAAAGGCACGAGTTTCGATCCGTTTGAACCGCAGGTCAGGGAACTTCTCACGGAAACACCGCAGCTTAATGCCAAGGTGTTGGCTCAGCGAGTGGGCTGGACAGGCTCGGATTCATGGTTTCGCAAACACGTTGCCAGGATCCGGACTGAGTATATGCCCGCCGACCCAGTCGATACCCTTACTCACGCCCCGGGGCGTGAGATCCAATGTGATCTCACTTTTGCACCGGGTGGACTACCTGATGCTGATGGGGTCTACCGCGCGTTGCCGGTGTTGGTGATGGCAGCCTCGCATTCTCGTTTCGCTGCGGCGTGTGTGCTTCCCTCGCGCACGACTGATGACTTGATCGCCGGGATGTGGCAGTTGATAACACGTGATTTCCAAGCGGTACCAGATCGGCTCGTGTGGGATCACGAGCCCGGGATTGGCAAGGCGAAGCTGTGCGAGCCTGTTGCCGCATTCGGCGGGGCGCTGTGCTGCAGAATCGTTCAGACCCCACCGCGGGACCCGGAATCTAAAGGCATCGTCGAGCGCACCAACGGGTACATGAAGCGTTCCTTCTTCCCCGGGCGCCGGTTCAGCGACCCGGTGGATGTGCAAGCCCAACTTGATGAGTGGTTCACCACAATCGCCAACGCACGCGTTCACACCACGTTGAAGGCCACACCGGCGGACTTGTTTGCAGCTGATCAGCGGGCGATGCGCCCCTTGCCACCGTATCCGCCGGTGTTCGGTGTCAGGCCCGCGGTGCGCCTGCCGCGAAACTACTACGTCACCGTTGACACCAACCAGTACAGCGTGGATCCGACATTCATTGACCGACTAGTCACTGTGCGCAGCACGCTTGATGAAATCGCCGTGACCGGGCCACACGGTGAACCCGCCGCGGTGCACCCACGCCACTGGGGCCAGCACAAGGTCATCACCGACCCCGCCCACGCCCAAACTGCCCGCGCCATGCGCCGCGACCTAGCTACGGCGGGCGAGAGATTCCAGCCAGATACCGCTGTTGACATCGCTGACCTATCCATCTACGACCACATCGCCTAACACGGCCTCAACGCCCCACAAACTTCAAGGAGAGCTCTTTCCTATGACCCGCACCAGCGCCCACGACACCGCGGCGGCAATTAGTCACCTCGCACGGGAGTTGAAAGCCCCACGCATCGACAACGTCTACTCAACCATCGCCAATCAAGCACGTAGCCAATCCTGGACATTCGAGGAGTACCTCGCCGCCGTGCTATCCGTCGAAGCGACCGCCCGCGCAGAATCCGGAGCATCATTACGCGTCAAACGCGCCGGCTTTCCGGCCGTGAAAACCATCGCCGACTTCGACTTCACCGCACAACCCAGTATTGACCGCACTGAAATCGCACGCCTTGAAACCGGGGCCTGGGTCGCCACAGCTGAAAACGTCGTCCTGCTCGGCCCACCCGGAACCGGCAAAACCCACCTCGCCACCGCACTTGGCATCACAGCAGCGCAGCAAGGCTATCGCGTCCTCTTCGACACCGCCGCCGGGTGGGTAAACACCCTCACCGAAGCCCACAACACCGGCAAACTCGAAACGCTGCTGAAACGATTAAACCGCTACCACCTGCTCATCATCGACGAACTCGGCTACATTCCCGTCGAAGCTGACGCGGCGAACCTGTTTTTTCAACTCGTCTCCAGACGCTACGAACACGGCTCCATCATCGTGACCTCAAACCTAGCGTTTTCCCAATGGGCGCAATGCTTCGGCGACATCACAGTAGCCACCGCCATGGTCGACCGCATCGTCCACCACGCCAAAATCTTTCAACACCGAGGAGTAAGCCACCGCATCAAAGGACGCGAAATACCCGCACCAACAACCCCCTCACCAACCCCACATCAGGCACAATAACAACGACCACACTGGGCTACTTTTCAAAGAGCGCCAGTGGGCTACATTTCGAAGAGCGCTCACAGGGATTCTAGAGTTAACGCAGGAGTTGTTTCTGCAGCTGTAGCTGACAGCAATTCAGATGAGTAAACCTGAACCACTTGGGCCCACTTACCCACGTCGGATGGGTCCAGCCTCGATGGCCATTCTTTGAGGAATCTCCTGCGAATCGTCGAGAAGCAGGAAGTCCGTTGGCTCTACGTCGAAGATGGCAGCAGCCAGCTTCACGAGCTGGCTGGACGTGGGCTCGACCGGGATCATCCTAACGAGGAGATCTCGCGAGTTTTCAGGGGAAGTTTGAATACAAAATCATCAACTATTATCCGCATGCAATAGATAGACGCCATATATTCCCGAATGGCTCCCTGCACTACAAAAGAATTCTTTCGGTGCCATTATCCACCCCTAAAAAGGTATCCAACTAAGGTCGTTGCGCTCGTATGGCGGGGACTTGGGAATTGGCCTTGATCCAAGTTGCAGCCTGGGGATCAATGAAGCTTGCGACCGTTTGGATGGCGTTATCTACAGAGTCGAGATGTGCGACTTCACGGGGTATATCGTGTTGTTGGACGATTGATTCGTGGTGAGAGCACCTGTTTCTCATGTTGTAAACAATGACCACCAGTTCTTCAAATTGCTTTCTGCTGTCGGGTTTTTCCTTCAACGCTTTTTCTATCTGGGGCCAGATGTTCGCATGATAGTTACTGCTTAACAGGAAGCGCCAGAAGTCAAAGCTGAGTTCAGCGATAATCTTTCCTGATGGAGCCCCTCTCCCGCCGACTCGTCTCTTTGCTTTGCGAATGCTCTTATCTGCTTCTTTACTGAAAGCTATTCGACCATTGTCAAACCATCGTTCGTCGTATCTTCTGGCTAGGGCAGTGTGGATGCAATTTCGAAGGAGCACCTCGAGATGCTCAATGTCGGCGAGATAGGTCTTTGTGAGATGAGTATTCCAAAGGTATAGCGCTTCTGGCGATGGATGATCGGCGTACCGGCTCATTCGTGCAGACGAAAACCACTGAGATAGCGGTACTGGGGCGGGTCTTGGATTATTCATTGCGGTTGTGTTACTCTTTACCTCGAAAGCCCCGAAACGATCCCTGCACTACGAAAGTAGGCGTAAATCGCCGGGGTTATTGATTTTTCCGGGCAATGAAATGCCTGTGTGCCTCAAGATCGGCTACAGGTTTCATCACGCCGTGCACCGGGGGCGGCTAGCAAAATTCTTTGCAGATCTTGAGCACTAAGGTGGGAGCGCCCACCTCCGCGTAGCGCTTCGCGCCATACCGGTTTGAAGGCTCCGAGCATGGACTGATAGGTCGGAAGCATCTGCGTGTGGGAGTTCATTCCTTCTTTTGCGAGTTCTTCTTGCTCAGTCCACCGGCCGCTCTTAACTAAGTATTCCGTGTAGCCAGCCATCTGGCTTTCGCGTTCATGTTGGTAATCGAAGCCCTTGAACTTTCCGAACCATTCGGCGTTCTCGACGCCAATAGCATCCCACCCATTTTCGCCGAGCGCTTCAACACTGAAGTGGATCACCCTAAACATGTCTAGGATGTCCCAGACCAACTCGCAGTCATACAAACTGAGAGCTTCAGTCTGACGGGGAAACAGTCGGGGGTATTCCCCCTCATAACCACGTTCCAATACTTCAATAGCCCGTTCATGCCAAGTCGAGTCATAGGACTCTTTGGGAAGATCCCCCTGGGCGGCCAGCAGAGTCTGATGCTGGAGAGCCAGACTGGCCCGCTCATAGGAAGTGAGGGTGATGTTCTTTTCGGCGGGCTGGCGATCATACTTCGGATCAACCCGGTTGACGTGTAGCTCTATAGCTTGGCGCATGTAGTCACTTTGGGACTGCCCATTTGCTTCTGCTGCATCAGCAATGAGGGCTCGAAGATCATCTGGGACGCGAATAGTTAGTACTTTCATAAATCCAACACTACTCAAACGCATCGCCGAATACAACTCCGCATACCGCAAATACATTTATTAATCCATTTAGCTCATTACCCGTTCTACATGGGTGAACCCTAAAGGAACACATCAGCCGCTGGCGTTTTCCCTGTCTCACGAAGCCCTAAAACGCATTCTGCTACAGTTCTCATTGAAGTCAAAGACTTCTTGAAACGCTGGGAGGAAAGAAAACCGTGACCGGACAAACGGTCTCCTACATCCGCGTCTCCACCATCGAGCAAAACCTCGCGCGCCAACGCGAAGCGATCGGTGACGTGGACAAAGAATTTGTCGATAAACAGTCTGCTAAGAGCCGGGCTGCCCGTCCTGGTCTCGACGCCTGCCTCGACTACTTACGCGGCGGTGACACGCTTAAAGTCGCTTCCATCGACCGACTCGCCAGGTCACTGGTCGACCTTCGCAATATCACTGACGACATCGTCTCCAAGGGTGCCACGGTGATGTTCTTGAAGGAAAACCTCACCTTCGCTCCAGGCCACACCGACGCCCGCGCAAACCTACTGTTAGGCATCCTCGGCAGCTTCGCCGAATTCGAACGCGCTCTCATCCGCGAACGCCAAGCCGAAGGCATCGCCCTGGCAAAGAAACAAGGCAAGTACAAAGGCCGCAAGAGATCACTAACACCCGAACAAGCAAGCGAAATCCGAGCGCGCGCAGCCGCCGGAGAGAGCAAGAGTGTCCTCGCCACCGAATATCGTGTCAGCCGAGCCACCATCTACCGCACCATCGAGGAGCACCAATGAGTCTGTTCAACATCATTCTGCTACTGGGAGCTATCGGCATCATCATCCCCCGCGTCCGCAGCAACGGCCTGGTCGCCGGGATCATTTTCAGCATCTTCCCCATCATCGGCCTGGCCATCTCCATGCTGATACTCGCCGCATTCTGGGGAATGATCAAGATGGCCGCCTACAACTACGACGACGGTCCAGAAAAGGAACAAGAAGCATGGCGGCAGGAGCAGATCGCTTCCACCGGCGTGGACCCATGCACCGAATTCCATGACAGTGAACGTGAGCGTCGCGACTACCAGCAGCGAGTCGACAGCGGGGAGATCAGTCAAGGCGAGGCAATGATGAAACCTCTCTCTGACCAGAAATACAGGGACTTGACGTGGGAGGAAAGAGACGCAGCCTTGAAGCATTACCACGAGATGAGACAGAAGTGCCCACCCCTCGACTTCATCGAGCAGTTGAACTAGCCACGCAAACCGCACCGAAAGACAAACCGTGATGACAGCGACCATTGACGGCAGAATCTTCGGATCTCCAACACTCGACGACCCAGAAAACCCAACGCGAGTGACGATCCGGATCATCGCCAAGGACCCCGACAATCCTCATTGGCTACTCGACACCCAGGTTTACGCAGACGGCGCGCTCGCGCAGCGCATAGTCACCGACTGCCAGCACGGCACAATCGTCACCGCCACCGGCGAGCTGACGCGGACATCGCCCCTACCGCAAGATCACGCGGCAGGAAACACGGCCGCACGCTTGGCCCTGACGGACATCGCAATTGCATCATGACTCGCCCCGACTTCAACTCCGACCCCGAGGTCCAGGTGCTCAACGAACTACTCTGGTCACCAAATGAACCCGCCGTCGCATTCGTCCTCGACACACTCCGAGAGAAAGACTTCTACAACCCGCTATACGGACAAGTCTTCACTGCGATCAAAGACAACCACACCCGTGGCCACGGCCGCGACGCCGTCAGCGTCAACACCCACCTGCTGAACAACCACGACGAGCTTGGCATCGGCAACCCACAGGTTGTCAGTCACCTGCTCGTCAATATCGCGGTACTAGAGACACCCCATCATAACCTCCGAGATAACGCCCACGCAGTCCTTGTCAACTCCTACCGGAGAGGTTTCGACGCCGTGGCAGATTCCCTGAAGTTCGCCTCCCAAGAAGCGCCCACAGAGCAACTCTTCGGCATTCTCGTCGACCACGGCAAGCAACAGCGCGCCGCGACTGAGCGCCTCGCTGGTTTCGCTGCCACTTACGACGCCGCTGCTGGAGCGTCCCCGCGAGCGCGGCACACTGCGCCGGAAGAATCGACCCCACTCGAACGGCTTCAAGCTCAACTCCATACCCGCGGCAGCTCACAGCGCGACGTCTCCAGCACAACGAACATCTCCAGCCAAGACCACGGACTGGAGATGTAGGCGCGCCGCTGATCTAGAGTCGCTGACGCATCCACCGAGTACATCCCTGACACAAGCTAAACCCTGAATCAAAACGCCGCCCCCGCTCCGGCTCGGGAAGCGGCGGACAACCGGGAGGCGTCGTCTAAGGACACCGTCTGCTCGGGGGAGCAGGGGTGTCCCTAGGTGGGAGGATAGCGCAGTTTAATCCTCGGGGCTACGGGAGAACAGAGAAAGTTGCTCTTCTTCCGTCCCGTTGACAGCAGCACGGTATGCCTCCTCGTTCCATCCTGAGGTCAGTGCGCTTCTAATCCTGAGTGATCGCGCGGCCCGGTTATGGGATTGAACGACCAGGCGGCTGCCGTCGTGACGGCCGCGCCCAACGGCGTAACGCAGGTTCGTTGACTGCGTTGAGCGGTGAACATGATCGGCTGAGACTTTCACGCACAGCGGTTCGTTGCACGCATGTTCCGCTACACCACCCTCCGCCAGGTCGATACCTGCGGCAAGGAGTGCGAAGCGATGAGCAAGCATGGTGCGTTGCTGGTTGTCCCGTTGGAAGGTGAATCGTCCGTACCCGTCGGGAGTGGAGATGGCCCCGGTCCAAAACCAACAGTGCGGCGAGTAAACAATCTTCCGGTTGAACCGCGCGATGTCGCTCGCCGTGGGCAGTAGGTCCGGGTTGGAGGCGACCTCGCGCCCGCGCCGCGCGTGCGGTTGCTTATCGGGTGGGGTAGGCATCCCAGGAAGTGCTACGTCCCACGGCTGCGGCGTACTCACTGGTGGTAGTCGCCGCTGTCGTGTTCGCCGGTGTTCTCCTCCGCTTCTTCGGTGGCGGGTTCGCTGTCTTGTTCCTCGTCGCCAGCGTCGACGTTGAGGGCAAGCAGGGAGCGCAGTTCCGATGCTGTCAGACCAAAGGATTCGCGCATCCATGTCTGTGGCTCTCCTAGTTGCTCTAGCTCCTGGAGGGCGGAGGCGAAGCGCTGGCGGACGCCGTCGAATTCGGCCTGAGCGAGGAAGGCTTGCTGCGTGGCAGCTTTCACCTTTTCTTGCTTAGCCAGTTTTTCTGCCAGTGCCTGCATCGCTAGTTCTCGTGCCTGTTGCTTCTTGCTTGTTCTCGTACTCATGCCCATCAAACTATCGCCTGTCCTGTCTTAGCCGCCAGGCCCGATTTCTCGCCTAACGGCTCTAAACCGACACACACAGTAGGCACTTTTAGTGAGAATGGGGAGCCGATCGGCTAGACTGCGGAAGCATGATGTCGTTTCGCGCCGTTCACGCGGGCAGCGGGTACCAGTACCTGCTGCGCTCTGTGGCGACCAACGACTCCCACGACCCGATGGTTGAGGAAGGAAAGCTCGCTAACTACTACCAAGCAAAGGGCACTCCCCCAGGCCGTTGGATCGGGCGCGGGCTGGCCTCACTTCGCTCCGAATCTGCTGCCGTGGGTGTGGAGATCGAGGCCGAGCAGATGGAAGCTCTCTATGGTCTGGGGTACCACCCCGACACGCACGCCATGCTCCAAGCGGGCAAGACGTTGGAGGAATGCAAGTTGGGTGGCAAGTTCCCGATCTACACCAACGACATTCCCGTCCTCAACGAACTACGCGACGCCGAGCGCGCTCTCGTGAATGAAAACGGACGGTTGCTGACGGAAGATGAGCGCACTGAGTTGGCACTCTCGATCGGCAGGCCACACTACGTGGAGGCCACAGGTTGGGTGGACGCCCCGGATAAAGACGTTATTGATTGGGTTAATAGGCAACGCGATCAAGTCAAGCAAGCTGTCGCAGGATTTGACCTCACCTTCTCCCCCGCCAAAAGCATTTCCGTGCTCTGGGCCCTGGCCGATGAGGACACCGCAAGCAAGATTGCGGCGTGTCACCATGAGGCCGTGGCCGAAGTTTTGGCGTGGGCAGAAGACAACACTGTGCGTACACGCATGGGTGCGGGCGGGCTGGCGCAGGTAAAAACCGGTGGAATTATCGCTAGTGAGTTCACGCACTTCGACACTCGTGCTGGTGATCCAGACCTGCATTCCCACGTCCTTGTATCCAATAAAGTCCAGGGCCCCGACGGTAAGTGGCGCACCCTTGATTCCCGTGCGATGTTCAAAAACCACCAGACCCTATCGGCGCGGTACGACGCGATCGTCCAGGAGATTCTGGCCCGGAAAATGGGCCTAGCGTTCGAGGCTAGCTCTCGCGGGCAGGGTAAGGAACCGGTGTGGGAAGTCGCTGGTGTGCCGCAGGAATTGATTGATGCCTTCTCCAAGCGCCGAGCGATGGCGCGTCCTGTCTACGACACTTTGGTGAGCGACTACGTTGCTGCGCACGGCCACCAGCCGGATAAGCGGACGCAAAAGCGGCTGTGGCAGTCGGCGATTTTGGACACGAGGGACGCGAAAAAACCCGCCGAATCTCTCGCGGATCTCCGCGCATCCTGGCGCGCTGGCGTGGAGCAGATGGAGGGTGGTACCGAGCTTTTAGCCTCGGTGCACGCCGTTATCGGCGGGGCGCACAACGATGCCCGCCCGGAGTTTTTCACCCAGGGAGAAATCGACGATGACACCCTGGACGCCCATGCGCGCGGGGTGGTTGATCGGATGATCCGCAAGCGTTCCTACTTCGCCGATCACCACGTCACCGCTGCGGTTGCGAGCTATCTCAAGGCGTTTCGCTTCGCCGGCGGGGAGCAAACTCAGCGCGCTATCGCTGAGCTTTCTGAGCGTATTGTTAGCTCGCACTTGATCGAGATCACGCCCCGGGGTGCGGAAAATCTTCCCGAGAAACTGCGCAACGACAACGGGGAAGCTGTCGACCGCCACCTTGACTACCGTAAGTACACCACGCCGGAGATCCTTGCCCAGGAGGATAAAGTTCTCGCCGCTGTTGTTGAACCTGTGCCCGTGTTCGCCGAGTCCGCGGCGATCGATAAGGCGGTCGCTGCGTTTGAAACCGACAACGGTTTCTCGCTGAACGCCGGCCAGGTTGAGCTCGCGCGGCACCTGCTTTTGTCCGGCACGGTGGCTGCTTGTGGTGTCGGCCCGGCGGGCACTGGCAAGACAACATCCATGCAGATTGTCTCGCGCGTGTGGGAAGAACAAGGCCACAACGTCATCGGGTGTGCCCCGTCGGCGGCGGCCGCCTCTGTGCTTTCCGAGGAGCTCGGCATCGAGGCAAACACCATCGACTCGCTGACGTTTACCTGGCGCGGGCGCAACCCGAATAAGCCCGCCGGTGACCTGTCTGCACTGCCGATTCAGATCAACAAGGGCGACATGCTACTCGTCGACGAGTCCGGCATGGCGACTACAGACAACCTCGCCGCCCTGGTCGAAATTGCCGACGCGGCCGGGGCGATCGTGCGGTTTGTGGGGGATCCGCACCAGCTCGACGCGGTGGGAACCGGCGGGCTGTATGCGACGATGTGTCGCTACAACAACGCCGCCGAGCTGACCGACGTGATGCGTTTTTCCCACGGCAACGACACCGAACAAGCCGACGCGTCGCTTGCTGTTCGTCGCGGTGATACTGCCGCCGCCGAGTTCTACTTTGCCCGTGGTTGGGTCACCGGCGGCACACGCGAGGCGATGCTCGCCGACGCCGCCGAGGCCTATCTGGCCGACACCGCGAAGGGCCGGTCGTCTCTCGTGGTGGCGTCGACCAACGCTGATGTGGCCGTGCTTAACGAGATGATCCGTGCCCACCACATCGACACCGGAGACGTGGATACCTCCCGCGAGGTCGCACTGTCCCAGGGTGACGTGGCGGGCCTGGGAGATGTGATCATCGCCCGGCACAACCAGCGCCTCGACAACCCGGACAGGCCGAATCAGGCCGGGCGGAAGGTGATCAACGGCCAGCTTTTCCGCGTCATTGACCTTACCGACGACGGCGGTATCGTCGCCGGAGATCTCGCCACCGGAGAGGTCTACCACCTGCCCGCAGACTACGTGCGCGCCCACACCCACCTTGGGTATGCGGCGACGGTGCACCGCTCGCAAGGCGCGACGGTGGACACCACCCACCTGGTCGTTGACTCTGCCACGAGCCGCAGCGCCCTCTACGTCGGGCTGACCCGTGGCCGGCATGAGAACCGTGTCTACGCGGTCACGGACGACACCCTGGACGAGTTCGAGGAGTACGGCCATGAGCACTCCGCCGGAAACTCTCCTGGCATGACGGACAGGGACGTGCTGGTGCGCGCTATCGCGCGCGATAACCGCCAGCGCTCTGCGACTGACATCCGCGAGGAAGCCCAAGCCTACGCAGACAGTAAGGAACGCCTCGCCAAGCTCTACCGCTACGGCGTTGACGCGGCCACCAGCGACTTCATTGAGCGCCACCTCGACGCCTGGTGGGACCGTCTCGACGCTGATGCCGTTGCCACGCTGACAGAGGAAGGTCGGATGAAAGTGCGGGTCGCATGGCGCGAGGTGCTCGACGCTGGATACGATCCCCGCGATTTCATGGCCACGGCCACCTTCAATCTCGGCCGCGTCGACGAGGCCGGGGCTGTCATCGCGTGGCGGCTTCGCAACCAGATCACTGAACACACCCACAACCCACGCCCTGCGATTGCCCCACCCCCGCCTGCCACCCGGGGCGGTGACGTCGAACTTGATACATGGCTACGCGAGGTCTACCACCAGCTGACCGACAGCACCCCAGCTCCTGCTGATACCGCTGCCACAGCAGCCCTGTACAACGTCGAACAGGCCCCCGACGCAGTAGAGGGTGCAGAAGACTACACCGCGCGCCTAGAGGCCCTTAAGGCAGCGCTAGAAGAGGCGACGAAGCGGGCTCAGGCAGCCGAATACGCAGCCCATGAAGCTACCCGCCGCTACAACGACGCAGTGCGCACCGCAAGCAACCGCACCGGGCTAGCACGGCTTCGTCATAAGGCAGACGACCAACGCCGCGTCGAAGCGTTTGCCGACTACCGCGACCAGGCCACCACGGTGTGGGATAGTGCTCGCCACGACGTTGAGGAACTGCGGGAAGCATACCGGCAGGTACACACCCAGGCGCGCGCCGACGAGCAACGCCACCGTGACACGGATACCCAAGGTGATCCAATCTTCACCCCGGCCACTGCTGAATCCGCTGCCGCACGTATCCGCCAACAACTTAGCCAGCAACCCAACTCCACCCCACAGTCGGACCACGAGCCGTCCTGGGCTGATACGCACGACGCCGCCGACACCGACAGCCTGGAGCAGTAACCACCCCCAGACGGAACTCAGTGTGGTGTTCATGGAAAAGCGAAAACCCACCGGATGCGGTGGGTTCGACCTTCTAAGACAATCCACGCCGGCCGCAGCACCTGACTCCCCGCGTCACCAGAAAGCCATCAGACGTGGACCAGGGTCCCTTTCGATAATCTCAGTTAACGATCAGGCCCCTTTGTCCTCGGCACCTAGTGTATCAGCCGTGCTAGGATTGTCAAGATTTTGGTTGGAAGGCAGAAAGGCCCTGGGGAATGGCACGTTCGCGTCGACATCGCCCCGACCCTATGTCCGAGCAATATGACGCCTTTATCGCCAAACTCAGCGATGAACAGACACTTGCGTACCTTGACGAGACTTTCCGCCGTGATGGCGCACACGGAGAATATGGATTCTACTCCGTGGCGGTCTTTCTGTGCCAGGCAAGCGAGATTGATTCCTATCGTTCGGCCCTCTTCGAGATTGTGGGCAACGACTACTGGCATACCACCGAAGCACTACGTGATGGGCAGACTGACACGGTAGAGCAGTTGCTGGCGTTTATGAATGACCAGCCGACCATGAATGTAATTGTCCACACCACCGAGGTCACTGATGCCAGTGATGCAGCGTTGGAGGCTGCTCGCCAAGAAGTCCTCGCTGAGCTATTTACTTCGCTGTCGGATGCAGACCCCAATCTTCGCGGGTTTGTTACTGAAGCCCGGCGTAATCAGAAAGACAATAATGCTGACCGGGCGACGTTTAAACGCCTGCAAGACCAGCGGCTAATTCCTTATGAATTATCGCTTCAATTTACTTCGCCGACCACTGACAACAACTTGTGGCTTCCGGATATTGCAGCGATGGCGTACCGGCGCACGATCACCCACCAGGATCATGAAAGTGGCCAGTGGTTTGGCCGGTTTCTGGAGCGGTTTTCTTTTATCACACTCCTGCCTGATGCTGCTAATCCAGCAGCGCTGCGTGAGTGGGTGGCCCAGGTCAAAGACATCCAGGCCTTTCCGGATGATCCGAGGCGCCAGGTACCGAAGGCACCAGCCGCGCCGACGCCTGCGGCGATAGCCGCCTTCCAGCGCCAACGCCTCAGTATTCAGCGCCAAATCGAAACCCAGCCCACGACCACACCGATTGCTAGCCAAGATGCTCGGTCCCCTGCTGAGCGTATAGCCCAGCAGGTGTTGCTGACCACCGGCCACCTGCCACCACCACCAGCAGCAGCCGAGGATGATCCGGTTGCGCGGTTGCACCAACAGCTCTCTGGCCACCAACCTGGTGAGCAGCCAGACAGACATGCTGACGAAGCCGGTGGCCACAAGGCCCACGACACTGATAGCCCGGAGCTCTAGCACCGCAGGCAGGCTCACCGTCCTCGTGCCCGCACGGCGGGTGCTGGTTTAGAGGGTTAGGCCCTGCTGTTGCTCAGGCACGGTGGCGGTCTGCTCGTAGGCGGTGGCCGGTTGGTTAGCTGCTTGCTGTACGACGGTATCGGTTGGTGAGGTATAGCCTGCGCCGACTGCTTGATCATAGGCGGCGATGGCCTCAGGGGGACCTGACCCCTTGGTGGTGGACACGCTGAAACCAGCATTTCGCTGGGGAAGTGAGGTACCTTTCCACCATGCCACGCAAGACCTACACCGAGCAGTTTAAGCGTGACGCAGTGACGTTGTACGAGTCGACCCCTGGAGCCACGATCAACGCGATCGCCTCCGATCTCGGGGTCAACCGCAACTCCCTGCGCACCTGGCTCGACGCCTTCGGCACCGGCACCAAAACCAACGCCAACGGTGAAAAAGTCGCCAGCCCGATCGCCGCAGCCAACAGCGAACGTACTCCTGCTCAAGGACTCTCCGATGCCGAACGCATCCGCATGCTGGAACGCGAAAACGCCACGCTACGGGAAGAACGAGAGATCCTGCGCAAGGCGGCCAAATATTTCGCGGAAGAGACGAACTGGTGAACCGCTTTCAGTTCGTTGATGACCACCGAGACTTCTACGAGGTCAAGCGGTTATGTGAGGTCCTGAAGATCAACCGGTCCTCCTACTACAAGTGGAAATCTGCTGCTCCTGCCCGCCGGCGACGCCTCGTCGCTGACGCGGCGCTGGGAGCGAGGATCAAGGCCGTGTTCACAGCTGAGAACGGCTGTTACGGGGCGAAACGCATCACAGCGGCCATCAACTCGGATCCGACCAGCGATGATCGCCTCAATCACAAGCGCACCGCCAGGCTGATGCGCCAGATGGAATTGTTCGGCTACACCAAGAAACGCCGCGTAAAGACCACGGTGTCTGCGAAACGCGCTCCGACGTTTCCGGATCTGCTCGCACGCCGTTTCACCGCGGAGAAACCAAACACGGTCTACGTCGGCGATATCACCTACCTCCCGATTGCAGATGGGTCGAATATGTACCTGGCGACGGTCATCGACTGCTACTCGCGGCAGTTGACCGGTTTCGCGATCGCCGTCCACATGCGTACGGAGTTAGTTGAAGAGGCTTTGATGATGGCTTACGGGATCCGTGGCGGGCTTGACGGAGCGATTTTCCACTCCGATCATGGCAGTGTATACACCTCTGATCGGTACCGAAGACTATGTGAACGTCTCGGTGTTACCCAATCGATGGGAGCAATTGGTACCAGCGCGGATAATTCTCTGGCGGAGTCGTTCAACGCCACGTTGAAACGGGAAGTCCTTCAAGATGCACCTGTTTTCGCCAGTCAGCTGGTGTGTCGCCGGGACGTGTTCCAATGGTGCAGTCGCTACAACACCAAACGCCTGCACTCGAGGTGCGGCTATCGTTCGCCGAACGCCTTTGAATCTTCCGAAACAGCTATACTCAAAACCGCATCTGATTAAAACTCCGTGTCCACTTTCCGGGGTTCAGACCCTCGTAAACGCTGGCTTCTTCCTGTGCACCTGCCATGGGGGCAGTAAGCAGGAGAGCCACTGCGGCCATCACCACGGCGGCCCATCGATTCACGCACCGAGCCGTCACTGGTAGGTCACCGTCTCGAAACTATCCAAACTAGTGACATCAGCCTGATTCATCTGATCATCAGCGATCCCTGTGAAGTCAGCCCTCCAATCACCTTCTTTCCAGATCATAGGAACCCTCGCCACAACGTACGGTTCTTCTGGCCCAGCTTGGATCGCCACGTCGATGGTGGCAACGCTCTCCGAGCAAGCTTGGAAGCGAACTCCAGCAGCTGCAGGCACCATCAATGCACGGGCGTTTTCGCTAGGTGGGCGGCGGTCCTGCTGCAAAAAGGCCCGTTCGTCAGCAGCAGTCTGCGACGTTGACCACAATTTTTCGTCGATCTTGTAACCAATCTCATCGCCTTGTGCATACAGGCCGTAACCCATCTGGTTCATAGCAGCAATGACCGCACCGAATGGGTCTGGCGAGTAGCCAACCGGGACGCCTTCTTCGAGACGAGACGGCCCATACTTGTCGTTAACGACAAGGTACCGGCCATTGAGGTATTGGATCTGGGTTTTCCCGTCCAACTGCGGCATGGGCGGCGCGCAGCGTTCCGGATTGGCCTGTCGTTCCAGGGCACCCTCGTTCGGCAAGTCTCCTTGGTCATTATTCGGCGTCCACACCGGCCTGCCTAAAATATCGACGCTGTACTGACCCGGTTGAGTGTGCGCTTCGTCAATGCGGTTTCCCAGTTCATCTGGCCAGCTGCGCTGCGTGCTGCCGACACGTGCGCCCGGGGCGTCGCCAGTGCCTTCGGCAGTTGTTTCTGAAGTCGTGGGAACGGAACTAGATGCTGGTGCATTGGCAACAGGCGAGTCCATGCTCTTACCACAGCCGACGAGCAGAAGGATGGGGACCATGATTGTCGCCAGGACAGCTGTCTTACGAATGCTCATTACTGCCCCTCCTTCGGGCCGAATGCGGTGAAGTTGCTGTCGAAGTCTTCTGCACTGAGCTCCTGAAGATCGGGTGCGTCTTCCTGAGTGGGAAGGACCACCTTCCAATCACCAGAAGCCCGTGACAGTTGAACTGGCATCGCGGCCAGACCTACCGTTGGATACTCGACGGCGAGCATGACGACCGCGTCCGTCTCTGAATAGTCTGAGACCCGGAACCCCTTAAACACCGGGGGGTTGTCCATCGGCTGATCACTGACACTCATCAACCCGCGTGCTTGGGCCCACTGATTGCGCCCAAGGCCGGGTTCAATCAGGGTTTGGGAGACTTCCGGCCACATTTCGTCATCCGCGCCTGCCATGAACACCTGGGAGACAATCGCGGCAACGACCGCGCCCTGGGGTGACGGCTCAAAACCGTGGGGCACGGCCGCCTGTTCTTTCGGTCCCGCGACCTCGCTAACCGGATAGGACAACCCGGCTGGGCCAACCACCCATTGGGTTTCAGCAGGCGCTGACGTCACGTCTACAGCTGGCTGTTCCTGGGTGGTCTCCTGCGGTGATCTGCCATCTGACGAACAGGCCGTAAGGCCCATTCCCACAGCGCATGCGATGGTAAGTGCGGCCACTCGACGGTGCCGTTGGTGTGTCATTGTCTGTCCTTGCTGTCGGTTGTTTGGAAATGGGTTGGGAAGGGTTTACGTCACGATCCAGCTGGCCAGGGTGCCCGCACTGGAGATGATGAACACACCTAGTGCGATCTGCAGGCCGCGCATGTGCGGAGCGGTCGCACTGACGGGCTCGCCGCGATTTCGGTCAGCGACGAGCAACGCTCCGAAGCCCAGCACAGCGAGGATCGACAATCCCAGTGCGATATACATCGCGAGGTCCAGCCAACGGGTGATCTCGCCTACTGCTTCTTCCGGCACCCAGGTGCTGGTTGGTGGCTGGGCGATCAGTGTCATAGCATCGCCGCGACAATCGCGCCCGCGCCACCAATGACCATGGAACCGATGCCAATGCGCAGTGCCATGCTGGTAGCCTCCTCACTACTGCCCTGCTGTCGCGACAACACCATCGACGCGCCAGCAACAATGACGCCGATGATGGCCACGCCAATGCCGATATACATTGCGAGATTCAACAAGCGGTCGAACTTCGAAGAGAACTCTGCGGGTGCCTGTGGTTGGATGTTTTGCCCCGGCATCTGAGCAAGAATCAGGTAGGGCATGGTCGAAAGTTTCATTACTTGTCCTTATCAGAATGAGCAGCAAATGCCGCGCGGAAAATGTCGTCGCCACGATCAGCCAGCACCTGCGGTACTGCCGCCGTGACCGGTTGCTTTTTGGCGCGTTTCCTACCCCGTCCAGCGACCTCGTCCGCGTCAGACGTCGGTTGCCACACGGCCAGGTCCTCGATGTCGTTTTCCCGGATGCCAGGCACATATGGCACCCGCCATACCGTGGTCAGCTCCTCTAGAACGCTTTCACGGTGCGCCAGCGACTTTGGTGTTTTGCCCGGAGCATCCGCAACGATGACCACGCCTAAGACCTCGCAGTTACCTGCGTGGCCGCTTTGTGCCTGCAGCACCGCTGACTGTGCAGCGTCCAGGCCAGTGCGCGTCGAGCGGCACACCACAACGCACAACCCGAACTCGTCGTGAGCTGGCCACCGTGCCCCGGCGTCACCCACCGGGGCAAACACCTGCGCCAGCGTCGACGCCCCGGCACCGCCATGAGCACCGACCGCCCACACCACAGGCGCGCGCCCACGCCCATCCCACAACTTCTCTTCGGCGATGGGCAAGGCTTGGTGCGTGTGTGAGTCCACTTTCATGCGCGGTGTCGCCTCCGTTAGCTGATCGCGTCGACTAGCCGTGATGGTCGTCATCAAACCTCCCTGAGCGCGGCCTGAATCGCTGCAGTGTCATAGCTGGCAGGCTCGCTCGTCGGCGCAGAACCCAAGTTCCGGCCGATTTCGGCCCCTACGACCTCCAACAGCCACCCCGTGGTGGCGTCGGTTGCCGAGTCACCCGACTGCGTCGACGGCGTCGTCGAGTACGAGCCCGTGGACTTCGACACCTCCGTGCCCACAACGGCTTGCACAGCCGCCTCGGCCAACCCCTCATCCTCAATCCCCAGGGCTTGGGCCTCGTCTGCCAGTCGCGCCGCGCCTGTTGTAAAGGTCCGCGTCGACACTAGGTCCAACGCAGCCCCTCCACCGATCAACAGAGCAGCACCCACGCCCGCAGCCGGTGAAACAGCCGACGCTGCCGCGATCTGGGCGATGTTCTGTGGCTGCACCATCTCCTTAGCCACAGTCACGCCTGCAGCGAGAGCCATACCGCCGATCTTCATGCCCGATGCCAACAGGCGCTGCTGTATCTCGGACTGTGGCACATCGCGGTCCGACTCAGTGGCAATGCGCCCAATCAGTGTCTCATCGGGACTAGCCGCCCGGTCAAAGGTAAACCCATCGGGGCCGAAGTTGACGTCTTCGGCCAGGGTTTCCACCGACCCCAACAGCACAGCTGGAGCGAGCACATCAGTGACGTGACGCAGGGCATGTTCCGGGGCCTTTCCCTCCGTGCCTGCGGCGGTATTTGCCACCAGGGTGCGCAGTGGTGCGCCAGCAGGAAGCGCACACGAGGTATCCCCCTCCGCGCACCACGACACCGTGCGATCCGCGACAGCACCAAAGTCAGAGTCCGGGGCACCTGCCGTGTGACCAGTCGCCGTGGCCACACCCGCACCCGGTGCGGGCTGGACCTCCCAATCAACACTCGCCCCTGCCGGGGCCGACGCACCCGACGCCACGACGGGCTGATCCTCCGCGCGCGACGGATCAGCAAATAGGCTCACGCCCAGAACCTTCTCTGCCGGGAATACCTCGCCCGCGCCGATCTTCTTCGACACGATGGAGGCCACCTGCGCGCCTTGCCCCACACCCATCAAGACAATTTTGGTGGTTGGGCACGTGGTGTCGATCTCAGCAAGCACAGCCTCCGTGTCTGCGACAGCAGACTGAATGGACTCGTCGTAGTTCGGCACCGTATCCGGTCCCGTCACACCCGGAATGTAGGCCCTGGTGTCATCCGTCGACTGCACAGAGATAGTGGTGCGTCCGACCACCGGGGACTCAGAGGCAGCTGGCGCAACCGTCTCCCGTGGAGACGTCGTGGGAGCAAGGCTCTCCGGCTGACGCGCAGCCTCCTGCGTCGCCTCCTTGTTTACTACCGCCGCTGGCGATGCGGCAGGTGCAGCCGAACCCCAGACGTCCGGCTTCCAATCCCCACCGGAATTCGGGGTAGTAGATGCCGTGCTTCCCCACACGTCCGGCTTCCAATCCCCACCCGTATTCGCCGACTCCGACGCCGACTGTGTCGGTGTCGGTGCCACAAAACCAGCATCTAGTGACTCCGGCGAGGTTTCTTGCCCATTGGCAGCTACCAACACGGGAGCCGCGACATCAGCCAAGAACCCAGCATCAGCCTGGCCGAGAGAAGAATCAGCCACATCGTTGACTGCGATCATCTGCACAGACGGGCAGGTTCCAGCCTGGCCATCAGACGCGGCAGTCGCTGAGCCCACAGCCGCAGACGCCGGCACGGCTGACGCTGCAACGACACATGCCGCCAGGGTTACTCCAAGTGCACGTTTCATGTCTTTTATTCCTTTGTCTAGCGAGTCAAAATGTCGTCGATCAGCCACGCACCGTCGGCGCCTTCCGCACCCACGACGGTCTGCTGGTAGGTCTGTGAGGAGCCATCCGCGAAGGTGACCATGAGGTCAACATCCACGCTGGAATCCTCAACTGGGGCCATCACCGCGCACCACGAGGTGCCCTCTGGAGCGGCCTCCGGCAGGATCGCGGCCCAGTCCTGCTCATTCATCCAGGACTCCGGCGTCAGGTACTGGCCAAGGGCCTCAGCGTCTTGGGAGTAGTAGGCGTCCTGCCACTTCGAGATCGTGCCGCGCAGTGTGGTATCACCAGTCGAGAGACTGGTTTCACCCTCCTGAGGCTCACACTGCCCAGCCACAGCCACCTGGGTGTCAGGGTTAACTGGTGCCATCTCCACCACAGACGATGAGGAACCGGCCTGCGCCGACTCCTCATCAGCACCCGCCGCAATATCGTTGCCAGCTGACACCAGATACCACCCCGCCCACGCGGCGATAACCAGGATGACCACAAGCACCGGGATCAGCCATATCGTGGTCCGCGCCTCGCGGCCGACTTCTCGCCCCGACGACGCACGAGTAACCCCTGCGTCCACCTGAGCGTCCTCGTCGACTGGGACAGTGTCTGGTTGTGACTTCTCAAACTCGTCGAACCACGAACTCATCAACTTCTCCTTGCCTGGCTACTTAATGTCCAACCAGGTCGAGACCTGGCCGACAGCCGTATCAGTGACCTGCTCACCAGTCGGCAACGACGTCACGTGCGCGGCAACCGCCTGCTCAGCCTGTGCAATTGACTGATCCACAACCTCGGTGACCTCTGCCGGAACAAACTGCTCGACAGCAGCAGTGACCTCTGCCGGAGCTTCCGGAACAGCGACCTCGAACTGGGCGCCCGCCATATCAACCCCCACACTGTGAGTGGAGGCGTCATATGAAGCGGTGTACGCGGTCACCGACGCTGCACCCGCCTGCTGGCTGGTCGCACTGACCTCGGTCACCGACTGGGAAGCTTCGACTGAAACAGACACCGAACCCGCCGAGGTTTCGACAGCGGCACCTGCAGCCACCTCAGAAACAGCCGCTGCTGGCGGCGTCTCAACAACCGGAGAAGCCGCAGCCGCAGGATCGACCGGAGCCGGGGCTACGTCAGCTTGCTCAAGGTTCTTACCCTGCTCATCATCGTCCCCGTCATCATCGGGAGCATCGACCGGTGCCAGGCCCTCGTCATCACCCTCGCGAGTCACTGCAGGTTCACCCTTGACAACCTGCTCGCGCACATCACCGTCCTCCTCAATCGTGGCGGCCAACTCGTACCGCGCGGCTTCATCCGCCTGAGCGGTCCTCACCGACTTAGTCCCTTCCTCCACAGACTGAGCTGCTGCCGCGCTATCACGCACCGACTCCGAGGCGGCAGTCTCCGTGGCCTTATCCGCCATCGACTCACCCTGGGACACCTGACCCGCCCCCTCAGATGCCTGAGCGGTCGAATCACTCACCCCGGAGGGGATGTCCTTCACGACCGGGGTCGTGTTCGATGCTGGCTGAGTTTGCGCCGCGTTAGATGGCTGGGAACCGGGAGCTGGGGCGGTTACCGATGCCTGGTCGCTTACAACAACAGGCGCAGCGGGCGCGGGCTGTGCGACAGATACGGGTTTAGGGGCAGGCTGCGGCGCGGGAGCCGGTGCGGGCTGTGCAACGGGTGCAGGCTTAGGCGCAGGCTTAGGCGCAGGCTGAGGTGCCGGTGCGGGTTGTGCCACCGGGTGCTCAACTGCGGCAGGCTTGGCCGGTTCCTCCTGACTCTCGGATTCTTTCGCCTGAGCATCCTTCTTGGACGTTCCCGGCTGGGCCTGCGCCTTCTCAGATGGGCGCACCGTGCCAGGCTGCGCGGCCTTTTCGTCGGCGACCGCGAAACCGGGCAAGGCCAACGACGATGCGACCGCCACCGCAAGCGCTGCTCGGACCCTCTTTTTTCCTTGCATTCTTTCTATCTCCTTGAGTTCAACAAAATCCCGGGCATGTCGACACATGTCAGATCAACACGTCTCTTAGAGTGCGTTGATGGAAAATCACAGTCAACCCCCAAACAAGCTGCGCAAATGCGTCGTTTCCGGGGGAGAAACGAAGTGAGATATGCTTGCCGGGGCACCCCTGCACGGTGCCCCGGACGCTCTCGCTATGCAGCGGGGGCGTCCGCGTTTTCCCACTTGTCATCACCTCCTTCCTTCCGAGAGGGGTGAAAAACCGTGCCGCCCCACACCCCGCACTGGCCGTTGCGGGAGGCGTATTCAGAACACAGCTGTTGGACGGGACACTGCTTACACACCGACACTGCTAATGCTCGACGTTCCTGGCGCTGGCGCAGCGTCTCGTCGGCGACAGAGAAATCCCACATCCCGTCTGGCCACACGCCATCGACGCAACACAGTCCCTCCTCCAGAAGTGGTCGTGGAAGGGGTTCAGGTGCGAAGAAGTAGGGACCAGAGTGGCGATCATGACCTGCACTCATGACAGCACCAATCCTTTCGTTTAGTCGTTGATGCGCGCCGACGCGATGTCGCGCGCACAGGTCACTTGGTGTTTAGAAGGTCAGGTAGCGCTCGATGCCGACGGCGACCGCAAAATCCATGCGGTCCCCGCCCGACCAATCACCAGACTGGCGAGCACGGTTGAAATCGATGGCCAGCAAGCCACAGTCGAGGTCCTTACGGGTGATCTCCCGACCATCCGGCAAGGTGAACGACCACCGCTGCGACGCGGAACTATCCACTAGCTCGGCTGATGGATCGGTGCCTGCCGGAGGGGGCTGGTCGACAGGGACGTCGTCACGCAGTCGAGCGAGTACCAACGCGACCAGGTTGCGGACTTGGCTGGGGAGCTGACGCGAGGCCAAGACCGCGGTGATCTGCTCAGGCATCCACCCCGACTCCAACCGTTTCGCAAGCTCACCACCCACCTTGGCCAGGTGAGTCGGCCCCATGGCCTGCATCGGAGCGGGCAACACCTGCCGAGCGAGCTCCACCAGGGCATCCGCCTCGGCGGCGTCGCTTCGGGAAGACTCCACCGGCGTAATTACATCCTCGTCAGACGCGAAACCACCCGTTCCACCAGCACCTTCTTGCGCCGCAATCTCTGCCTGGAGGGCCCGAACGTTCGCCAACTCATCGTCGGTCACCCCCTCCAGCAAGCGGCCTTGCCCGATGAGCGCAAGCGAGATCGCGGCAAGCCGATCCGTCCACTGGAGAGAACTCCCCTCCCCCGCCGAGCCGGCAGGCTCGGCCCCAGACGGCGCAGCCGTCCCCGAAGCCCCCGACTCCGTGGGGGGTTGGGGGGAGGGTGGAGAATCCATTACCCGAAGGGTATTGGGACTACGTCCTGCGCCGGTTGACCGGGCGACGGTTTCCGGTACCACGGTGCCACCTGCGGTTTTACCAGTGACCTGCTCTTTTGAACCCGCCGCCTCAACCCCCTCAGATTCGGCCTGTTCAGACCGTGCGCCAGTTTCGGTAGCACGGTGCGACCTGCTGATATGCCGCGAATTATCGGTATATTTCTTACCGCCGTACCTCGGCATAACCGGGCCCGAATCAGTCTCGATCTTCACCAAGTGACTACCACTCGGCAGGGCAATCTCATCAAGAACATCAACGCTCGGCATGGAAGTGTCAGTGACGACAACAGTGGTTTTCAACTCTCCACCAGCTGTCCGCAAAAGGAACCTATGTCGAAAGCCTGCAGCCTCCAGCTCCTTATGCGCATTGAGAATCCGCTGCCGGCCAGCCCCTCGCCCAACCATTTCACGATAGCCCAACGGTGTCCCAGGGCGCAGAGAAAGCTCAGTCATCAACAGCCCCACCGCCTCGTAAGACAGGCCCGATAAAACAACCTCATTGGTCAACGAAGTAGACCCACGACGAACCACGTAGTATTCGGTTTTAGCCACGTTGATCACCCGCTAGAAGGAGCCAGCAAGTGGGAACTAAAGAATTCGCTACGGTTGCAAATGAGCAAGGTCTGGAACCCGAGGAGAAGTTTCTCCTCCTCACCCTTGCGGAGCATTCGGGCTCGTACCTCTCCCAGCCGTGGGCGACCATCGACAAAGAAGCCCTCCACATCAGGACGTGCATCCCCGAAGGAAAACTTGACGAGATTCTCCGGCGACTTGCCGACAAGGGACACCTCGAGACAACAGGCCACCCCGAATTTCCTGGCGAGGAAATCGCCATTCTTTCAAAATGCCCGTGGCCGGAAGAACACCCGCGGGACTTTTGACTCTTCACCTCTCCTTCACCCATCACCCCCTCCATAACGCGCTTAAACGGCGACAGAGGTCGAGAGGTTGACGAGACGAGACACGTTTGGGATGATGACCACGTCAACATCAACCAGCCAGTTGAGTTACTTTCGATGCCCCTGTTAGCCGCAGGGGCATTTTTTATTGCAATCATGACGATTCACCGCCTCCCAACAGCGTGGCCACGGTACTTTCGGGGATTTGCCAACGATTTCCCGGAGTCCTTCTGGCGCCTGGTAACTTTCCCGCTTTTATCCAGTTGCGAACTGTTTCAGGCGTTGGGTTTCCAGGAAGAAGCTGAGCCACCTCCGGGGGTGTTAGCCACTTTTGCGCAAGGTTGCCACTATTTGTTGCTTCCATGGCCTGAACATTAATTGCATTGAGGTAATTTGGCAACCTTTTGTTGCTTTGCCTTTTTTTGCTTGCTAGATTGAGGTCATGGGAAAAACAGCAACCATTAGTAGCGGATACTCCGCCGATCAAGCCATTGGGATCACCGTGAATGACCTACTATTCCGTCAGCAGAAGACCCGCCGCCAACTCGCCGCTGCGATGGGCCTGAGCCACCAGGCAGTAAGCCGAAAGGTGCTCGGACAGGTTGGATGGAGTGTCAGCGACCTCTATGCGGTCGCTGACTTCTTCGGCCTGGAAGTCGCCGATCTTCTCCCCCGTCGAGTCGAGGCCCCGGTGAAAAACGAAAAATCCCCCTCCGAAGAGGGGGATTCAAAGAAGTTGGTAGCGGGGGCAGGATTCGAACCTACGACCTCTGGGTTATGAGCCCAGCGAGCTACCGAGCTGCTCCACCCCGCGTCGGGTGATTTTGGATTTCACCTGCTGCCATCATCTGACAACGCCTACAAACTATATAGACGATGACAGCAGAACCCAAATCACCAGCTCATAGGGCCTGTGCTGTTATTGGGAGTTGCGGTATTGCGCCACTGCCCTGTCCAACTCGTCGATGGCCCGGCCGTATTCCTCGAAGGACTTGTTGCGGGCGTTGTCGAGGTTAGTCAGGGCGTCGTCAAGCTTGCGCAGTGCGTCCTCGCGGCTGGCGGTGGCCCCGCCAGCTTCGTTGCCCTGCGGCTCCTCCACTTCGGGCACTTCCTTGCCGTTGTCACCTTCGACAACGTCGATGTCCTGAGCAAAGTCGGAGTTGATTCCCACTTGGCTCAGCGCCTGTGACACAGTGGGGGCGTAGCCCACCTCGCCGCGGTAGAACACCAGCACGCGCAGCAGCTTCGGGAAGGCTGAGGCTTGGTCCTTGCGCTGCGAGTAGATCGGTTCGACGTAGAGAATGTCGCTCTCGCCCACCGGAAGGGTCAAAAGGTTGCCGTTTTTCAGGTCGTTCGACCCCTGCCACAGGGTGCGGTCGCGCGCCACCTGGTCCGAGGACATCAGGGCGTCCTGCGCCTGCTTCGGGCCGTGGGTCTGGGTGTTCGTCGGCAGCACGCGGACCGTGATGTCGCCGTAGTTTTCTGGGTCAGAGGACACCGACATGTGCGCGGAGAGGAATTCGCGGTTCAGGCCGCGGTATGGGGTGATGAGCTGGAACGTCGGCTTGCGGGTGTTCGGGTCGGCCGCGACGACGTAGTACGGCGGCTGGTTCAGCTCCTGGCGCCCTTCAGGTGCCGTCGGGTCGTTGGGCACGGACCAGAAGGCGTCGTTGTTGAAGAACACACCTGGGTCATCGACGTGGTAGCGCGCCAAAAGCTCACGCTGGACCTTAAACAGGTCCTCCGGGTAGCGCAGGTGCTCGCGCAGGCTGTCGCTGATGTCGGTGGAGGGGCGCACCGTACCCGGAAAGACCTCCATCCACGCTTTGAGAACCGGGTCAGAATCGTCGAAGGCGTAGAGCTCGACGCTGCCGTCGTACGCATCGACGGTGGCCTTTACTGAGTTGCGGATGTAGCCGAGGTTGTTGCTCAACAGGCGCTGCGTGGTGCCATCTGGGTTTAGCGCATCCTGGGTCGTGTCAGTCAAAGAGGTGCGGGTGGAATACGGCAATTCGGACAGGGTGGTGTAGCCGTCGACGATCCACTTCACACGGCCGTCGACGACGGCGGGGTAGGTCTTGGAGTCGGTGGTCAGCCAGGGGGCCACCTTTTCTACGCGCTGACGCGGGTCACGGTCGTAGAGAATCTTCGAGGCGCCCCCGACGCGGTCCGAAAGGATGAAGTTAAGCTCTTGGTATTTCGCTGCGTAGGCAACGCGGTTAATCAGGTTGCCGATGTTGACGCCGCCGTCACCTTCATAGGTGTAGGAGGAGCTGTCAGTGTCATATTCGACTGGGCCTTGGCCGTTGTCACCGACGATGGCGTAGTCTTTGCCGTCCTGAGCTCCGGCGATGACTGGGCCGTAGTAGATGCGGGGCTCGTCGACGCGGATGCCGAGCTGTTCCGCTTCGTCACTGGCCTGCTGCTGGGCGTTGGTCTGCAAATCGGAGACGGTGAAGATGGGCAGGCCTCCGCGGGTGGAGCCGGCGTCTTGAGCCACCTCGTCAACCGTGTTGGCCTGGGCGGCGACGAAACCGTTGCCGTGGGTGTAGACGGTGTGGCGGTTGATCCAGTCGCGTTGGTTTTCGCGCAGTGCGTTGGGGTCGAGCTCGCGGGCGGCGACGACGAAGTCCCGCAGTTGGCCGTCGACCTCGTAACGGTCCATGGCCAAGGTGTCCGGGAAGCCGTAGAAGTTGCGTAGCTGTTGGTTTTGCGTGAACGTCGGGGCGATGATGTCCGGGTCGAGAAGGCGGATGTTGCTGATAGTTGCGGCATCTTCGGCCACTTTGCCGGAGTCGCCGCCGACGCCCCAGTTTTCCTCATAGCGAACCTTGTCGTCGGTCAGCCCGTATGCCTGGCGGGTCGCCTCAATGTTGCGGCCAATGTACTCGTATTCCTTTGCCTGGCGGTTCGGTTTGACGGAGAACTGCTCGAGCAGCGCCGGCCAGACGCCGCCGACCACGATGGAAGACACCAGCATCAAAACGGTGGCCAGCACCGGGACGCGGAAATCCTTGTACACGACGGAGGCGAAAAACGCCGCCGCGACAATCAAAGCGATGATCGTCAAAATGATTTTGGCGGGCAGCATCGCGTTAATGGTGGTGTAGGACGCGCCGGTGAAGATGTCGTTTTTCTGCGACAACAGGGAGTATCGCTCGACCCAGTAGCTAAACGCCTTGACGAGCATCCACAGCCCAGCGGTGACCGCCAACTGGATCCGCGCTGCTTTTGAAATGTAGCCTTTCACGCCCCCAGCATTGTTGCCCACCCGGATTCCGCCGAGTAAGTAGTGCGAGACTAGCGCAACCACGAAGGCCACGGCGAGCAGGAGCGAAAGCATGGAAACAACCACGCTGATGCCCGGCAGGGCGAAGGCGTAAAAGCCTAGGTCGCGGCCGAACTCGGGGTCGGTTACCCCAAAGTCACCGCCGTTGATCCACAGCATGAAGGTGCGCCACATGCGCTGTCCGGCCAAACCGGTGAAGATGGCAACGCCGACGGGCACCCACAAGGACAGGATTCGCACACCCGATTCCAAGGCCGCGCGGCTTTGACCAGCCGGCGTGGAAAGGCTTTCCAAGGAGTTCGTCTTTGGCCGCGACCGCCACGCCACCTGCGCTGCCACGAAGCTGAAGGCCGCTCCAAGTAAGGCGAAGATGATGAAAAGGACGACGCGCGTGATGATGACTTTGCTAAACACCCCCCGGAAGTCCAGTTCGCCGAACCAAAGCCAATCGGTGTAGAAACCGATCAGGACGGGCGAAAGGAAAAAGACAACACCGAGGACAGTCATGGTGGTGACCAGCCCTGTGTTGGGTTTGCCCGCGCGCGGGCGAGGATGGGTTAGGCGGGTAGCCAATCCTGCTCCTTAAATAGTTATTCTCGATTGGTACTAGAATTTCTAGCCTAAAATAACCAACGCCCCAGGCGCCAGAAGGGTTCCCCATGCTCAGTCAACAAGCTCTGAATAAAGCAATGATGGAGGCCGTGGAATTCGTCCACGCCGAGGGTTGGGATGCCGGCCCAACCCTTTTCGCGCTCGTCCCCACTGAGCTACTCATCGACCAGCTTGACCTCGCTTCGGCGCAATCCCCCCTCACCTTGGTGGTGCAGGATAATTTGCCGGAGTCGATTCTGCCGGGATCGGAGGAGCTCGCCGAGTACGTCGCCCGCCTTGCCTGGCCGCGCGAGGTTGAAGGGGTGGTGTTGGCCCAGGAGATCATGTTCCGGGACGCTTCGGCTGGGGTTGGGGCTGAGCCACGCGAGGCCCGTTTGTTTTCCGGGGTGCTGCGCGAGGAGGATGTGGAGTTAACTTTGCTGCAGTTGCGCCCGACTGAGGAGGAGCTTTTGGAGCGGGGGCTTTTCGCCCAGGATGACATTGAATTGCGCGGCGGGCCGGGGGTCGCCCCGAACGTGCTTGCTGCTTTGCGCTTCGGTCTTGGCCAGGACCCGGAGGACTTCGAGGTGCAGTGACTTACACTGGGAGGAGAAACTAGTTTTCGGCGTCCGGCGCCGTCTGGAAAAAAGGAGCCTCGCGTGCACCGTCACCGCACCGCCCGCCTCGCAGGCGCGATCGCAGTCAGCTCGACGCTGCTGCTGGCAGCCTGCTCGAACAACGAGCCTGGCCAGCCGGCGCCCGCGCAAACTTCGACCCCGGAGACGGAGCAGTCTTCCTCTGCATCTGCGGAGGCTGCGGGGACATCTTCGTCGACGGCTGGCAGCAGTGCGGCGTCGACAAGCGCCGCTTCTAAAGACAAGGACCGCGAGCTGGTGGCGGATGTTGCCAAGCGCTTTTCGACGCTCGCCCCTGCCTCCCTGTTTGACAAACTCGAAACGTGCAGCGAGACCGACATCCGCGGCTCCTACGACTGCTCCGGCCCCGAAATCGGGCAGTTCCAGCTTTTTGAGTCGGAGGCGAAAGCCGCCTCGACCACGCAGCTGCTCACCGAGCTGCGCGGCTCTCGTATTGTCTCCGACAAAGGCAACCTCGTCGTGGGTTGGTCGACGCTGGGCACCTCGGCAATTATCACCGTTGTCGATAACGACAAAGGCCAGGTCATGCAGCAGCTAATTTCCTCTGACCAGGAAGATCCGCGTGAACGCATCTACAACCTGGGTCTCGCGGAGCGCCCCGAGACGCAAAGCCCCACGCAAACATCTGACCAACAGTCCTCCGCACAGGACGAAACGGCGACTACTTCTCCTTCGGCGGCGCGCAGCTAGCGACCTCCCGGCCTTCGTCGAAGTCTTTCATCGCCTGGACGGCCTCATCAAGGTTCGACACCCGCGCAACCTTCATCTCTCCCGCCTTCGCGCTGGCTGCTTCGTCGCAGTTGGCGGCGGGCGCCAAGAAAAGCTCCGCGCCCGCGTCGCGGGCAGCTTCAATCTTGTGGGTGATGCCGCCAACTGGCCCCACCGCCTCATTGGCGTCGACGGTTCCCGTGCCGGCGACGAAGCGGCCGCCGTTGAGCTGGCCCGGCGATAACTTGTCAATCACCGCGAGTGCGAAGATCATTCCCGCGCTTGGCCCACCGATATCTTGCAGATTGTAGTTGACGTGAAGACCGTCCGCCGGCTCCGAGGTCATCAGGATCCCTAACTGGGGCTTTGAGGAGTCCTCCCGGTTTTCCCCCAGGATCACCTCCACGTCTTCGTGTGCTCCCGCTCGGTAGATTTTCAAAGCAATTGTCTCCCCCGGCTTCCGGGCCTCCACCTTGCTTTTAACATCGTCTGGCTCCGTGACCTCCACCCCGTCGATGGCGGTGATGACATCCCCGGCCTCAAGTTTGCCTTCGGCGGCGGAACCCTCGATGGCCTGGTGGATCACCACGCTCGTCGGGCGCCCCAAGAAGCGCATCGCCGCAACGGTCGCGGTCGCCTCGGAGCTGACGAAGGCCGCCTCGTTGCGCTGCTTAATCTCGTCTTCGGACAGATTCGGCGGCATGATTTGGTCGATGGGCACGATGGTGTCGCCGGTGACCAACCACCGGCCCAATGCCTGCGCCAAGGTCATGTTGGTGCGAACCGACACGGTGGTCATGTTGAGGTTTCCTGAAGTCTGGCCCTCTGCCGCGCCCTCGATCTCTACGACAGGTACCCCGTCGAGATCACCAAGCGTGTTAAACGTCGGGCCGGGGCCTTGCGCCGCGTAGGGCACCGTCAGGGACACGTCCGTGAACGGAATGTGGTCTAAAGTAAACGCTGAGGTGAGACAAAGAAGTGGCACAGCTCCGAGCGCCAGTGTGTTCACCCGCGTGCGCTGCCCCGACTGGTGTCTCGCCCCGGCAGGTCGTTGCCTGCTACGAATTTTCACACCGATATCCTATCCCACAGCCCACCTGTTCTCGGCGGGGCGTTCGCTCACAGCTTTGGCTGGCTGGCTGGAAAATGTTCGCGAGGGAGGAACCAGCGTAGGTAGGGTGAAAAGCATGAACAACGGATTCGGGTTCTCTTTCCCCTTCAACGGTCGCGATGACAACAGCAACAACGACCGCGACGACGACAACCCGTTCGCCGCTTTCTTCGGTGCGGGCGGGCCGTCCGGCGCCCAGGGCGGCAACCTCGGCGACATCCTGAACCAATTCGGCCAAATGCTCTCCGGCATGGGCTCGACCTTAAACAGCCAAGACGGCAGCGACGCCGTCAACTTTGAGCTGGCCTTGCGCATGGCGCGCCAGCGCATAGGCGACCAGCCAGCGGCAGGCGCAAACGAGGCTTCCGCAATCACTGAAGCTTTACGCCTCGCCGATCTGTGGCTTGACGACGCCACCACTTTGCCGTCCTCCGCTGCGCAAGCGCAGGCGTGGAACTCCGTGGACTGGTTGGAGCAGACAATGCCGATGTGGAAGCGGATGGTCAACCCCGTCGCAGAACACATGAACCGCGCCCAAATCGACGCGATGCCTGCCGAGGCCCGCGAGATGATGGGCCCGATGGCGGGCATGGTCAACAAGATGAACGCGATGAATTTCGGCATGAAGTTGGGCCACGCCCTCGGTGATTTAGCCCAGCAGGCGTTGACCGGTACCGACTTCGGCCTGCCGATCGCCCCGCGGGCGGTGGCGGCGATCCTGCCGCGCAACGCCGCGAAGATGGCTGAGCAGCTTTCCGTGCCGCAGCAAGAAGCACTCATGTACCTTGCGGCCCGTGAAGCTGCGCGCCAGCGCCTGTTCAAGCATGTGCCGTGGCTGGTGGAGCGCCTCGTGTCCTCGGTCGAGGAGTACGCGGCGGGCCTCGAAATCGACACCTCCCACCTGGAGGAGATCGCCCGCTCCCTCAACTTGGAAGGCGGCGACCCGCAGCACATCCAGGACAAACTCAACGAGCTGCAGGGCCAGGACCTTTCGCCCCGGGTCAGCTCCCGCAACGCTGCCGCTACAGCGCGCTTAGAAACCTTGTTAGCCCTCGTGGAGGGCTGGGTCGACGTTGTCGTCGACGCAGCCTTGTCTTCGCGTATTCCGTCAGCTACTCAGTTGGCGGAGGCGTGGGCACGCCGCCGGGCCACGGGCGGCTCCGCTGAGCAGGCCTTCGCCAACATTGTCGGCATCGAACTGGCTGCGCCGAGGATCCGTGAAGCCGCCGAACTGTGGCGCCGGGCCGAAAACGCTGTCGGTGAAAAGCGCCGCGACTCGGTGTGGGACCACCCGGACTTCCTGCCCACCGCTGAGCACCTGGATAACCCGGCGGCGTTTTTGGACACGCTCCTGGACACCACACCGGATACCGACTTCGATGCGGAATTGGCCAAGCTCGAAGAAGAAATGCGCGATAATCCCGAACTCAAGCGTGAGGAAGGCGACGGCGCAGACGACGGGCGCGACGACGGCACAGAGCTTTAACCGACGGCTGTTTCAAGGTGATGGGGGTAAAACACCATGAAGTTAAACGAGTCAACCTTTCTCCGTTTCGCTCCGGGGACCACTGCGGTCGTGCGCGGCCCCCGGAGCGTGCAATTCGGCGCTGATGCGACACGAAGCGGTGTCGTTGACGCGCCGTCGGCGGCAGCGCTTGTGAAGTTGCTGCAGGAGTTGAAATCACCCACCAGGCTAGACACTGTGCTTGCCCGGGCTGAGTCCGTCTGCGGGTTCACCCCAGAGGAGACAATGAGCTTGGTAAACGACTTAGTGGCCTACCGGGTGCTTGTCGCTCACACTCCCCGCGGCGCGCTGATCATTGGGCGCAGCGCCGTAAGCACCGCCCTTCTTCAGCTTTTGGCGAGCGCACGTATTCACGTGCGCACTTTGCTTCCCGGCGAAAGCATTGATCGTTTCCTCTCCACCACCGACCCGACAGCACCGATGGCGGTGGTGGACAATCCGCTCAGCGCCATGCACTTAGCCCACCTGACGCGCCACCGGCCAGGCCCTGTCATTTCCGTGACGCTGGTCGACGCCCGAGTGTTCATCGGCCCTTTGGGCCCCTGCCTGTACTGCGCCCACCTCTACCACGTGGACCGTGACGCGAACTGGCTTCACGTTGCCCGCATGCTGCGCGAGGCCTCCCCCACCCCCGACCCCCTCGTCGTTTCCGCGGGGGCGGCGGCTGTGGCACGCATAATGCGCAGGCTTTGCGGTGCCCCCGACCCGCCAGGCGTTTCAGCACCGGCGCCGCCGCGCGGCACCCAGATCGTCGTCGATCCCTTCGCCCCCGAACCGATTAGCCAACACCAGCTCGGGCCGCACCCGAGCTGCCCCGTGTGTTTCTAACGGAACTGCCTAAGCGTGTTGAGCACTCCCTCACTGAAGCTTTGCACCTTCATCGGCCCCACACCGGGAATATCCAACATCTGCTCCGGGGTGGCGGGCATGGCCTCAACTATGGAAAGCAAAACCGCATCGGAAAAAACCATAAACGGCGGGATCTTTGCCTCCTGAGACACCGACAGTCGCCACTTCTTCAAAGCAAGGAAGGCCTCTTCGTTGTACTCCGGTGCACAATTGACGTGGCGGCCGCGCGATTTTTCCGCCGGGGTGTCCAGGGCAAAACCGCACACTTGACAGTTGCGGGCACGCTTGAGCCGCTGCGGACTCTTTTCCACCTCAAGCTCTGGCGCGATACCGTCTAAAAAGCGCGAGCGGGTGCGCGACTTGCGCCCACCCTCTTGCCGGGCCAATGACCAAGACAAGTACAGATGCTCGCGGGCGCGGGTCACCCCCACGTAGAACAACCGTCGCTCCTCCTCGATCTCATCGTCGCCCGCCTTGACCGCATGCGAGATCGGCAAAGTGTTTTCCACCAAACCGACCAAAAAAACCGCGTCCCATTCCAGGCCCTTCGCGGCGTGAAGGCTGGCCAAGGTCACGCCATCTACTGCGGGGGGTTGCTTCGCCTCGGCACGCTGGCGCAGGGACCGCAAGACGTCGACAAGCGTTGTGGCCTCACCGTGTCTGACGATCTCCTCGATCAAATCGACCAGTGCCGTGAGTGTCTGCCAGCGCTCGCGGCGTTGGGCACCCTCCGGCTCGGAGCTGGTCAACCCAAGGGGGGCGAGGGCGGCGCGAGCCACGGCGACAGGGTCGTCAGAAAGATCGGGGCGCCGCGCCGCGGTGACCAATGCCGAAATCGCTTCCCTAATTTCAGGGCGTTGGAAAAAGCCCTCGCCGCCGCGGACCTGGTAGACAATGCCCGCATCAGACAAGGCCGCTTCAAAAGCCGCCGATTGGGCGTTGATGCGATACAACACGGCGATTTCGCGGGCGGGCACCCCAGAAGCAAGCAGCTCACGGATCTGCCCTGCCACCTGGCGCGCCTCCGTCGGCTCATCATCGCAAGCGTTGTACGTCGGGGCGGGGCCAGGCTCCCGCATGCCCTCAAGCTCAAGGCGGGTGCCGGCGACGCGACCCGTCGCCTTGCTGATGACAGTGTTAGCCAATTCTGTTATCTGCGGCGTCGAACGGTAATCACGCTGCAGCTTGACCACCGTGGCATGGCTGTAGGTGCGGGAGAAATTCAGCAAAAAGTCGGGGGTTGCACCGGTGAAGGAGTAAATGGTCTGGTTCGCATCACCGACAACCGTAAGATCATCGCGTTGCCCCAACCATCCCTCCAGCACTCGTTGCTGCAGCGGAGTGACGTCTTGGTACTCGTCAACGACGAAACTTTGATATTGGGTACGGAACTCCTCAGCCACGGCCGGGGCATTTTCCAAAGCGCCGGCGACATGCAGGAGCAAATCGTCAAAGTCGAGCAACATCCCTTCCGGGCTCGACTTTGACCGCTCGTAATGCGTATACACCTGGGCGACTTTCTCCGCGTCGGCGGGAGGAGTACGTTTGAGCCTTTCGAGGCTGGAAACGTAATCCTCGGCCCCAATAACTGATGATTTTGCCCACTCAATCTCGCTGAGCAAATCGCGCACCATCTCTTTGTTTGACTCCAGCCCTACCGCACGAGCCGCCCGCCCCACGAGGGGAAATTTGTTGTCTACCAAACGCCACGGCAAGTCGCCGGCGATTTGCGGCCAAAAGTAGCGCAACTGGCGCAACGCCGCGGCGTGGAAGGTGCGTGCCTGCACCCCACCGATCCCCATGGTGCGCAACCGGTCGCGCATCTCGCCGGCGGCGCGCTGGGTGAACGTGACGGCGAGGACCTTGTTCGGCGAGACCATGCCCTGGTCAATTAGGTGCGCGATGCGGTAGGTGATGGTGCGGGTTTTGCCGGTGCCCGCACCCGCCAAAATGCACACGGGGCCACGCGGCGCGGTCGCCGCGATGCGCTGATCGTTGTCAAGCAGTGAAAGATCGATGGCCATGAGATGTTGCGCCTACTCCGTGGGGAAGATCGACTCGGAGGTGTCCTGGGTATCGCGGGTGTGGCGCACGTAGAGCAACCGATCGCCCGGCTCGACAGTTTCCGCCTCAGGCGAATCTATGCGGTAGAGCTCACCACTTCG
This sequence comes from Corynebacterium sp. BD556, assembly GCF_038452275.1. NCBI lineage: Bacteria > Bacillati > Actinomycetota > Actinomycetes > Mycobacteriales > Corynebacteriaceae > Corynebacterium > Corynebacterium mayonis. The sequence goes on along the minus strand of NZ_CP141643.1, from coordinate 90,573 downwards.
CACCACTCCGAGGACCACATCGGCCAGGTGCCGCGGATTGGCTCCGACCTCGTCGTCGCCGATGGGTCGCTCCGCCACGGCGAAGCCTTCGTCGGGGCTGAGAAGGTCCTCCATCATCGCCACCACCGGCGGGGTGACCGTCGCCAGTCCCAGGAGGCGACCGGCTGTTTCGGAGGAGACAACCACCGAATCGGCGCCGGACTGCATGAGCAGGTGCTGGTTTTCACTTTCGCGCACGCTGGCCACGATCATGGCACTGGGCGCAAGCTCACGCACTGACAAAGTGACCAGGACTGCGGTGTCGTCCGATGAGGGTGCGACTACGACGGAGCGCGCCCGGCTGACGCCAGCGATGTTGAGCACATCCGATTTCGTGGCGTTGCCTTGCACGGTCACTAGGCCGCGTTGTTCCGCCCCGGCGAGCACCCCAGGATCTGCGTCGATGACGACGATGCTGGTGGGGGAGGCGCCGTCGGCAAGCAAAGCGTCGACGGCTGAGCGCCCCTTGGTGCCATAGCCGATAATGACGGTGTGGTTGCGCACTGTTTTTCTCCACTGTTGGATCTGGAATGTTTTGCGGGAATCTTCGGTCAGCACCGATAAGGTCGTGCCGACCAGCAGCATCAAAAACGCGATGCGCAGCGGGGTGATCATCAAAATGTTAAGCAGGCGCGCCCCCTGAGTCACGGGGGTGATGTCGCCGTAGCCGGTCGTCGACAGTGACACCGCCGCGTAGTACACCGCGTCAATAAACGTCAGCGGCTCCGAGTAGCCGTCTTTGTCCACGTACACGACGATCGACACACCCAAGATGATCAGGGTGGCGTAGACGAAACGGCGCGTAATCAAGTGCCACGGCGAGCTGCGGGCGGTGGTGGGAATCCGCACAATGTCGAGCAGCGTGTGAACCGGGGTTTCGGTGATGCGGGGATCACCGCGGAACCTGTCGCGCCACGTCATCCGCGGCATGTAGTCATCGAGCCACTTCACGCTGCCTATCCCCTCATCATTGCTTGTCGACACCGAACTCTAACCCGCCCCGGGAAGATTCCCGAAGCAGCAGGGCTAGTTCATCATGGCCGGGTAGGTCGGCAGGACTGTAATCCTCACCGGTTCGCGCATAATAGAACACCGCACGCACCTCACGGCCATCATCCGCGATGCGGCGCCACCCTTCCCGGTAGATGGCAAGCTGCAACTTCAACGACTCCATCTCCCGTGCCGTGGGCTTATTGCCGGTTTTCCAGTCTACGACGGTCCACCCGTCCTCGTCCTTAAACACGGCGTCCATCCTCCCGCGCACCACGGATTCACCCAAGGCCAGTTCAAAGGGGTGTTCCACATGCGCCGGGGTAAGTCTCGCCCAGCGGCTCGCGGTGAAGTTTTCCTTCAGCCGCTCAAGCACGCGCTTATCGACGTCCGATTCGTCACTGCCCGGCAGTTCATCTTCGCTCAGCAGTGGCCGCGCACCGTAGAACTTTTCAATCCATTCGTGGAAGGCAGTGCCGCGTTTGGCGTAGCTATTCGGTTTAAAAGGTACTGGGCGCCGCGCACGGCGAGCGAATTGGGCGGGGTCGGCTTTGAGGGCGACAATGTCGGAGGCTGTCAGCTCACCGGGGATCTCCACAGGCACTTCGGCGCTGCTTAGGGCCCGGTGCTCGTTGATTAGTGCTGTGGTGTCGCGCTCCCACAAGCCATAGAGCTCACCTACGGCCACCTCGGGAAGGTTGCGTTGGGCGCGGCGCACCAACTCCGCGGCCCGAACCTCGGCGGGTTCCGTGGTGAAGTGTGGCCAGGTGCCCTCCTTTTCTGCCGACTCGCCTGCACCCTGCCCGTCGATATTCCCGCCGAGATCCCAGGCAACCACCTCATCCTCCCGCACCTGGTGGCGAATCTGATCGAAGTAAAGGTAAGGCCCGACAGGTTTCTTCACGCCCGGTTTTAGCGCGCAACCGGTGACGATGAGCCTGCGCTCGGTCCGGGTGATCGCCACGTAGAACAACCGCGCCACTTCCTCAGCGAGTTTGTCGCGCTGCTCATCGCGGTAAGCGTTGCCAGCCTTGTTGAAATCGCCTCGGTGGTTGATTTCAATGTCGAACTCACCGAAGTTTTCATCCGGCAGGAACTTCAACTGGGTCAAAAACGTGTCGCGCTGCGCCTTATACACCGAATCGTTGGCATGGACGACGGCGACGGTGTCCCACTCAAGCCCCTTTGCTTTGTGAGCAGTAAGGATCTGGATCCGATCAGTGCGCATGGGCACGCTGCCGGGAGCCAAACCATCCTCGTGCTCACGCGCCAACTCGAAGAAGTCCAAAAGGGCCTCCAGGCTGGTGCCGGGAAACTTCGCCACCTCATCCATCAACCTGTCAAGGTGGACCGTTCCCACGGCGCCGCGCCGGGCCAGCACCTCAGTGCGGATACCGAAAGTGGAAATGATGTCTGCGATCACATCCGGCAGCCTTTTGCCCAGGCTGCCCGTGCGCAGCGCACGCAGCTTCGCCGCTAAGTCCTTCAGGCGCACCAAACCCTCGGGGGTGTAGCGCTCCGGCTCACCAAGATCCGCGACAGCGTCGGTGAGCCCGGCGGGGCGGTCCCCGGCGGCGAGGATCTCCTCAGCCTGCTGGGCATAGGTACGCAACTGCGCACGGTAGCGGGCCAGCGGGTCGAGGGTTTCATCAACCGGCTCGGAGTGCTGTGCGCCCTGCAGGTTGGTGGCCCGGCGCGCGAGGGCATCTAAGTCTTTCAACCCAAGCCCGACGGCAGGGCCGGACAGGATGCGCAGCGCTGCGGCGGAGTCGTCGGGGCGCACCAACATGGTGGCGATTGCGAGAGTGTCAGCGACCTCGGGGACGTCGAGAAGCCCAGCTACTCCGACGATCTCGTAGGCCACGCCGCGGTTGTCGAGGGCCTCCGCGATGGCCTGGGCGGAGGCATTAGCACGAATCAGCACCGCTGCCGAGACTGCTGCACCTTGTTCCATCGCCTCGGTGTAATGCGCCGCCAGCGCGTCAGCGACGTAGGCGATTTCCTCATGGAGCGAGCCGAAGAAACCAAGCTCAATTGTGCCTTCCGGTGCTGCTTCGCGGGGTTCGAGAGCCGCCACGGCACGATCTGCGCCCGTACCGAGCAAACCCTCAGAGACGGTGTTGGCCAAGGCAAGAATGTTTCCGGGGTTGCGCCAGGAGGTAGTTAGTTGCTTCTTCGGGGCTTGTTTACCACCGGGCGGGGGAAAATCGGTGGTAAACGCGGCAAGATTGGCTGCAGTCGCGCCGCGCCAACCGTAGATGGCTTGCATGGGGTCACCGACCGCGGTGACTGTGAGCGGGTGGTCGTAGTCCTCCCCGTCGCCGCGCCCCTGCCCGAAAAGGCTGCGCAGAAGCACACGTTGGGCGTGGGAGGTGTCCTGGTATTCGTCCAGCATGACCACCCGAAAGCGGCGGCGTTGCGACTTTCCCACCGAGGGGTGATCGTGGGTCAGCTTGGCAGCCACCGACATCTGCTCGTTGAAGGTGACTACGCCACGCTCGCGCAGTTCGCGGCGGAGCGCTTCGACCACGTCGAGGAAGGCGACGCGCTGGCGCTGTTTCGACATCCAGCCAAGCAAATCCTTGGAGTATTCGCCTTGGGTGCGTGGGGACTTGGGCAAGTCTTCGATCTCTTTGAGAAAGACCTCGGTGCGCTGGCGTACCGTTTCCGGGTCCGTCAATTCGTTGCCCAAGGCGTTGACCACGTGCAAAAGGTCGCCGACGATGGTGCTTACGGCGTTGTTTGAGCCTCCGTCGAACAAAAGCTCGCCGGTGTAGTCGCTGACTACCCGGTGGGCAATCGAGTACAGCTCAGCTTGGGTGATGAGGCGCGAATCCGGCTCCACCGGCACGAGCAGGCCGTATTCGCGCACGAGCTCACCGGCGTAGGAGTCGTAGGTGGATACCTGCGGGGCGATGACTTCCAGGTTGCGGGCGAGGCGTCCCGATGGGTCGAGGCGGCGCACCAGGTCCGAGTTGGCGGCGAGCACTGCGAGCCGGTCGCGGATGCGTTTGTGCAATTCGCGGGCCGCTTTGCGGGTAAAAGTCAGGCCTAAGACTTCGTCGGGGGCGGCGAAACCGTTGGCCACCAGCCACACCACGCGCGCGGCCATCGTCTCTGTTTTGCCCGCCCCGGCGCCTGCCACGACTAGGAGGGGCCCTGGGGCAGCGCCGATGATCTCGGCCTGCTGCTGTGTGGGGAGATGTTCTTGGCCGAGGTAGCTTGAGAGCACTTTCGGCGACATCAATTCGCGCTTTTCAGACATGGGTGGTTACCTGTCCTTCCTTCTGCACTGGGCACAGCGCGCGAACTCCGCAGCGTTCGCAGTGTGACCCCGTGCGAGCGGTGAGCTGAGGTCCCGTCATTGCTGCTGGCAGCGGATTAATCCTCGCCTCGAAATCGCGCAACCTTTCGGGGTCTTTGGGGGACTGCTGGAGAACCTTCGCACTGTTCGATGCACTGTTGGGGTAAAGCAGCACTCCCCCTCCGACGGGGGCAGGTTGTTCTTCTGCCCCGGCAGTTTCAACTCGTTTGCCTTTCACGACGCCGCGAGACAACGCTAATTGGTATGCCTCGAGCTGGGGGTTTTCCTCCACTTTCTCTTTTGAGGGCGCGGATTTGCCAGTTTTTAAGTCGACGACGTGCAGCGCCCCGCTACCGTCGCGTTCGAGCCGGTCCACGCGCCCGACGATGCGCACATCCGGGCTGATTTGCACGTCAACCTCTGCTTCCACCGCGACCTGCTCGAAGGCGGAGCGTGAGGTGTCTAACCAGCGCCGGGTTTTGTGCAGCATCGCCTCGTATTCGGCCAGGTCTGCGGATGTTTTCCACGGTGGGGAGTCATCTGCAAGTTGGCGCGCCTGCATCGCCAGCCGGAGGGCTTCATCGGGATCGACCCCGAGGGCGATCGCTTCCAGGTAGGCGTGTGCGATTTTGCCCCACACGATGTTCGGCGAGCTGTCGAGTCCCACCATGCGTTCCAGCACCGAACGCATGGGGCATTCCAGCAGGCTTTCAATCCGCGACGGTGAGAGCCGGTCGCGCATGTTGAGCGCTTCGCTTGTCGACGCCCCTTTCGCCGTCCACCACTGCCCCGGATCTGCCCCGGCAACCCCAGCGTCCGTCAAGCGAGCCAATTGTCGCGCGGCCTGCGCTCTGGTCGCCTCGTCGGAGTCAGACGCGGTCAATGCTCGGCGCAGCTCCGCAATTAGCTCGTCGCGGGCCAGCACCCGAAGCGTGGGCACCACCTTTGCGCCGGTGTTGTCGCCTGCCACGGTGAAGTCCTCTGTGGTGGCCTTGGTAACTTCCAAATCGTGCGTTGCGGCGAATTCTTCGAGGAAGCGCGACGGCTCGACCACGTCGTCTTGGTGGAGGTCCTCGACGGCGGTGACTAGCAGGTGTTCCGTGGCGCGGGTGGTGGCAACATGGAAAAGTCGGCGTTCCTCTTTGAGCCTTTCTCCCTTGTGGGAGACGGGCAGGGCCGGGTCGACGTCGTGGTCAACCAGGTCGATTAGATCCTCCTGGCCGAACATCGTGCCAGTCTCTCCCAACGAAGGCCAAGACTGCTCCTGCACCCCGGCCACGACAACTAACCGGAACTGTTTGCCGCTGACTCCGTGGGCCGTCAGCAAGGAGACAGCATCCGGGGTGGCCGTGCGTCGATCGCGCACGCCGGTGGGCAAGACCTGTTCTTGGATGTAGGTGACGAAGGATTCGATGCCTGCGGAGGCACGCCGCTCCGTGAAGTCGCCGGCGGCGTCAAAAAGCGCCATGACAGCGTCCAAGTCGCGGTCGGCCTGGGAGCCAGTTGCGCCTCCCCGCAGGGCGATGGCCAGCAGGCGGTTGGACAGGTCCGTGGCACTCCACAGCGCCCACAGGACCTCCTCTACGCTTCCTTCCTCGGCGGCGGTGCGCCCGGCCACCAACACCTTCCGGGTGTGATTGAGGATGTCCAGCTCACGCTCGGTCAGCAGGTCACCGAAATCGGGCAACTCCCCGCGCATAACAAGCAGGCGGCGCAGGCTGTTTTCCGCCCGCTCTTGCGGCTCCCAGCGGCGCAGACCACGCAAAAGGCGGCGCAAGGTGACCGGGTCGGACCCCCCGACAGGGCCCAAAAGCAAGTCGCGCCACTCGGCGCTGGACAGCTCCTCATAAAGCGCCCGCAGGCCAAGCAGCAAAGAGGCGACGATACGCTGTTGACTAAGCACCACATCAGTCGGGTTCAGCGCCGCCGGCACCCCGGCGTGCAGCAGTGCCCGACGCATCGGCTCCAGCATGCCCGTTGAGCGCACTACTACAGCCATGTCGCGGTAGGCCACACCATCTTCCAGGTGGGCGCGGCGAATCCTGTCCACCACAACGGCGTCCTGCGTCGCTGGTGCATCAGCGACTACAACAGCGCGCTGCGGGCTGCGGCGGCTGGAGCCCACGTCGATGTCTAGGTGGTCAAGCCCACCAAGCGTGCGGTAGAACTTCGGGGAGGCACCGCGGAAATGAAATACCGCCTGGCCGGGATCCCCGGCGACAACGCCGAGGCGTGCCCGGTCAAGCAAACGGGTAACCAAGTGGGCGGAGGCGGGGTCGAGGTTTTGTGCATCGTCGACAAGGACGGTGTGCCAGGTTGAATCGATCGGCATGCGCGCCGCGCGCGCGACCAGCTCCGAAGCCGACAGGTAATGCGTACCAGATAGCGCCATGACCTGCTGGTACTCGCGCAGAAATGCGGCCGCAGCCACCCACACGGGCCGATTGTGACGCCGGCCCAGCTCTCCCAACGCAGCCGCGTCCAATTCGCGCTCGACGGCCCGCAACAGGAAGTCGCGCAATTGCCGGGCAAAACCCACCAAGGGCAGCGCGGGGCGCAACTCTGCGGGCCACGCTCCGCGCCCGTCCTCGTGATGCCCTTCGAGCAACTGCCGGAACACGGAGTCCTGCTCGGCGCCCGAGATCAGCCGGACCGGATCATCGGAGGCCTCGCGTACCAAGGCAAAGGCCAGGGAGTGTACGGAGCGCACCAAAGGCGCGTTGGAGGCGTAACCTGAATCAGCCAGCCGGTCCGACAGCTCAAGGCGCAAACGGGCTGCGGACTCTTTCGAAGCCGTAAGCACCAGCACTTTGCTCGGGTCAACCCCGGAGGCGATGGCGTGCAAAGCCGTGTCAATGAGGAAGCTGGACAACCCGGCGCCCGCCGAACCGCAAAGCCTCCATAACCCACGTTCGGGGATTTCCACATCCCACGTTCGCTGGCCGCTGAGGCGCTGGCGCGCGACCAGGTAAGCCAGCGGCGTGGGCGGAAGCGGAGTTCCCGTATGAGATGAGGCAGCAACCATGCTCCCCATTGTGTCAGGCTAAGCAGACATGAGAAGGCTGCGGACCCGAGCGATCTCCGAACGCTTATTTGACCCCTGGTGGGAGTCCAGGATCTCCCGGTACTCCAAAGCGCGAAGCGCGAGCGCCGGAAGGTTGGCAATGTGCGCCCAACGCGACAGCACCCGCTCATCAACAGCCTTAGCCAAAAGGCCGTCGACGACGACCAGCGCCGCAGTGTAACCGACTGGGCGCAGCTCCGCAGTCGGGGCGATATCAGTCATCAGCGGGGGCAACATCGCAGAAAAAACGCAGGAGTGAAGCAAATCTGCGTGAGCCACCTGAAGTGGCGCGGCAGTGTAGTTACCCATGTCAGCGCCACGCCACGCGGCGCGGTCCGCCTCGGCCCAACGGTCGGTGCGCGCGATGCTCGGAGCCGCAACAGAAGCCATCGCCGCGTCAAAGGCGACCGCTGCCGCAACGACCTCATCGACGCGGCTGGCCACCACACCATCGGCAAACTCACTGGCTTTAAAGCCACCCACAACAAAACGTCCATCTGTGGAACGCACCGGGCGGGCAATACGCACCCCTTCCACAGCCAGACGCTCACGCACCTTCGCTGACCACGCCGCCGTGGAACTGGCAACGGAGATGACGCTGCGTCCATAGCGGACGCCGTTGTCCCAGGCGGGCCCCGCCGGGACCCACACCTGCGCCTCTACCTGGAAGGCGGACAGGACATGCTCGGGAATATTCACAGTTTGAGCCTACAAAACTGCCGGACGCGGGTAGGGCCACGGGTTAGGCAGGCACGTTGCCGGATTATTCGGGTAGACCTCCTCCGGGTCGATCGCGTGCAGCTCCGCATTACTCAAGCTGATGGTCTGCTGCATCATCACCGGGGCTAACTGTCCATCTCCCGGGCATGCTTCATGGGCGGCGAAGCCAATCGCGTGGCCGACTTCGTGGTTGATCAGGTACTGCCGGTAGCGCCCGAGGTCACCCTCGAAAGGTGCCGCGCCGCGCACCCAGCGAGCCTCGTTGACCACGACGGTACTTTCCCCCGTAACCGTAGTGCGGCAGCTCACCTCCAAGCCGAGTCGGCCGGCGCAGCGCTCGCGCGTCGTCTCCAGAGACGTGAGCTGGATGCGCAAATTGGGGTTATCAGCACCCGTGACCCGCTCGAAACGGAAACGGGGATCATTGGTCCAACCGCGCGGGTCGGCGAAGGTGGCGTCGATAAGCGCGGCGAACGCATCCTCGCCACCGTACACCGCAGCATCAAGGCCGTCTTCAATCTCGACGACGTAGCGCACCGTCTGCTCCTCACCTACGCCGACCATCGCCCCTGGCCTGCCCACCTCATGGTAGGTTCCCGCACCACGCTCCGTATACGGCCCACCGGGAGGAAGCACATGGCCCTCCACAATTCCCTCCGGCCGCTGCGCAAGCTCGCGGGTCGGCTCTGCATGATTCGCATGCTCATGAACGCCTGGCACATCCGCAGACCCACCAACCGGCGCGGAAGCGATCACGCCCTCCCCCGGGTTTTGCGCAATGTTAAGCAGCACAAAGGCGCTCACAACGGCAAGAACCGGCAAAGCGTAAGCGCGCCATCCATACTCACGCGCGAAACGCACCAAAAAGGGCTCTTTGGCCTGCGGTTGATCTCCCGCGGCCAAGTGCCGCCTGTGGCGAGGGGTCATGGACACTCAATCTAATCGGGCCTAGGAAGTGAAGCCAACCGCACGCACGGTGCCGCTGCCGACCTCAACATAAGAAATGCGCTCCGTGCGCACAACGAACTTGCGGTTCTTCTCATCAGTCAAAGTCACGGTCGGCTCGTCGGCCGCAATGGCGCGGGTGACCTGGTCGAGCACCTCATCTTGCTGGCCTGCGCTAGAAATCACAAGCTCGCGCGGGGTGTCTGCCAGACCAATCTTGACGTCCATAAATCACGTTTCCTTCGTCTCATTCCTGCAAATGTTCAATTACCGCTCACTGCGCAGTCTCCGCGGGCGAGCAGCGGTAGCCCCCATTGTAACGACCTACCGCTAAGATAATGTCCGTGTCCAAGCCAGCCGAACGAAAGAAGCACGAGCCCACATTCGCCGAGCTTGGCGTCGCCGCGGAAATTGTAGACGCACTTTCCGAACTCGGGATCACCCACACTTTCTCCATCCAAGAGCTGGCCACCCCCCTAGCCCTCATCGGCCGAGACATCATCGGCCAGGCCCGCACAGGCATGGGCAAAACTTACGGTTTCGGCGTCCCCCTTGTAGACCGCGTCTTTGACGATGCAGACATCGACGAGCTCGACGGCACCCCCCGCGCGCTGGTTGTCACCCCGACCCGCGAGCTGGCGGTGCAGGTGGCCGCCGACTTAGAGGCAATAGCGAAGTACACGCCGCTGCGCCTCACAGCAATCTACGGCGGCCACAACTATGAGGATCAGATCGAGGCGCTGCGCGGAGGCATCGATGTGGTCATCGGCACACCTGGACGGTTGATTGACCTTCACGAGCGCGGTGAGCTGCGCCTCGACCGGGTAGCAATACTGGTGCTCGACGAAGCCGACGAAATGCTCGACATGGGCTTTTTGCCGGACATCCAAAAACTGTGGGCAGCCCTCGGCTCGCCGCTGCAAGCCATGCTCTTTTCGGCGACGATGCCCGGCCCCATCCTTTCGCTGGCGCGCTCCATGATGCGACGCCCGACCCACATCCGGGCTGAGGCGAACGACTCCGCCCCCACCCACGAGACAACCCGCCAGGTCGCTTTCCTCTCCCACAGGATGGACAAGCCACAGGTCACGGCGAAAATCCTGCAGGCCGCAGGCCGCGGAAGGACCATTATCTTCGCCCGCACGAAACGCACGGCGGCCGAGGTGGCCGAGGATTTAGCGGCGCGGGGCTTTGCCGTCGGCGCGGTACACGGCGACATGGGCCAGTCCGCCCGCGAGCAGTCCCTCGACGCCTTCCGGCGCGGTGACGCGCAGATTCTGGTGGCCACCGATGTCGCGGCCCGGGGCATTGATGTAGACGATGTCACCCACGTCATCAACTACCAAACGCCGGACGACCCGATGACTTACGTTCATCGCATCGGCCGGACCGGGCGCGCGCTCCAATCAGGCATTGCAGTTACCCTCGTCGGCTATGACGAAGCCCACAAGTGGGCCGCGATCAACGCTGAGCTTGGCCTGGACATGGCCGATTTGCCGTCGTGGTTTTCCACCTCCCCGGAGTTGCACGAGGCCCTTGACATTCCTTCAGACGCCGGCCACAGGGTGGGCCCGGCGAAGAAACTACAAGGCGTCACCCCGCGCCGAGACAGGAGACGCCGATGACACGGCCGTTGCGCCGCACACGCGGCGATATGGTGGCAACCGGAGTTATCACGGCGTTGAGCGCTGTGCTTGTGGCAACCGCCTACTTCACCGCGCCGATTCGCGCCTCTCATTTAAGCCCCGCTGAGCACGAAATTGCCGCTGCCCAGCAAATCGACGTTGCCCCTACTGTCGTGGAGGAAAGATTTACGCTTGCCGACGCCTCCCCCCGCCAGCGACCCCTCGTGGCCGAAGGGCTCATCATCACGTGGGCCGATAAAACACTTACCGCCACCACCCCTTCGGGCGAGACCGCGTGGACGTATCAGCGCGATCTCGACCTGTGCGCACTTGACCAGGCGTGGGGAAAGGTCGTCGCAACGTACCGCGGACCGGCTGGCTGCGGCGATGTCGTTGCCATTGATGCGCTAAGCGGCACCTACGCCAAGACACGCTCGGCAGTGGCCCCCGATCAGGTGGTGGGGATTTCCTCCAACGACCGCATCGGCTACTTCTCTGCGCAGCGCACCGAGGTGTGGCGTTCTGACCTCGTGCGCACCGTTGAGTATGGCCATGTGGAGGCTCCGCAGGAAGACAACATGCAACCCAACGAGTGCCGGCAAACCTCCGCGCTCACACGCACCGATCTTCTCTCAGTGACAGAAGATTGCGACAACGGTACTTTCCTAAGGTTGCAAAAAGCCACCCCGGAAGATTCCCGCAAACCGGAGCTTCATTCCAGCGTGGACATCCCTGCCGGTGCCTACCTAGTAGCCACTGGGCAGGAGGCCGCGGCCATTTACGACCCGGCGACCTCTACAATCACCGCCTACTCTGAAAACGGCACTGAAACGGCCTCCTCCCCGGTGCCACCACTTGACGGCGCGCACATGGTCGACGGGAGTTTGCGCGTGTTGATCACCGCGGACCTGCCACACCACATGACCTACTTCGAGGGTGGCACCCTGGTCCTTTTAGAGCCGGAAACACTCAAAGTGACCACAATCCTTGAGGAAGTCTCAGGCAGCGGCTTCGCCGTCGAAAACCGCCTCATCCACGCCTTGCCAGAAGGTCTAGCCGTCGTTGACTGGGACACCGGTGTGGTGGAGCGAATCATCCCCGTTGACCGCGGGGACTACACAGGAGAGGTCCATGTGGATGCTGCGGGTATGGGAATCGTCGAAAAGCGAGGCGACAAGGTCGTCTACCTCAGCGCGCAGTAAAAGCCCGCTACGCCGGTGCGCGCTGCGCGGCGTAGTGTGAGCGCGCATACTCCCACGAAACAGGGTGAAAGATGCCGCTGAGCACCGCAACCACGGAAACTAGCGTGAGCACTCCCAGAAGGATCGCGCCGCCGCCGAACATGTAGAAGGCCACCCCGCCCAAGATCATCTCGATGAGCACAATCGCCCCGCTGCTTGTCGCGCGACCACGGAAGATACGCTGCGCCGAGTAGGCGACGAAACCGAAAATGATAATGATGAAAAAGGCGGTGCCCAAACCCACGTAGTCGGCGGCGGCGGACTCAGACTCAACACTGGAGTCAGCCACCCCGCGAAGGTTGTTGACAGCCAGCCACCCTGCGTAGAGGAGCAAGGCAACGCACTGGGCTAGCACCACAACGACCGCGAAGCGAAGCGGCGCGGGGGGTGCAAGGTAGGTGGGTGTGTTTACCGGGGTTTCATCTTGCGGCCTAGTCACCCGGCCAGTGTATCCCGCCCACCGATCCGGTTGCCGATTTGCCTTTGCCGGACCTTTCGTGTCAACAAGGATTTAGCTCACAACCGCAGGTAAGGGGCACGACACCGCCTGCGATCCGTCTTTGTTTCGGGACCAAAAGGCACTGCGGCCCCATTTTTATTTATGAATTACATCACTTTTTGGCGTGTAGCTCTAGCGCAAATGTTGAAGTCGTGCCATCATTCTCGGGTAGCGAAAATAAAGACTTAGTTATCTAGGTCTTAACCCCCAGCAAAGCAGGGGTAAACATCAGGGAAACGGGTGGCGCGCAGGCTCCATTCCCTGGAAAACGCCTACCAATGACCAACCTCATCCCGAGGCTGCGTTGGTCTGCTCACCCAATCAACATCCACGCTTAAAAACAAAAGGAGTTATCACTATGGATTGGCGCCACGAAGCAATTTGCCGCGACGAAGACCCAGAACTGTTCTTCCCGGTCGGAAACTCCGGCCCCGCACTGTCCCAAATCGCACAAGCCAAGCTCATCTGCAACCGCTGCCCCGTCACCTCCCGGTGCCTGCAATGGGCACTTGAGACAGGCCAAGACGCCGGCGTATGGGGAGGCCTATCCGAAGAAGAGCGCCGCGCCCTCAAACGCCGCAACAAGCAGCGCGCACGCCGCGCACGCCTCAGCGCCTAAACCACCCCTCCACCTTCCTCTGCCCCGATTACCTGGCTCGACCTCCGAGGCGATAAAGTGGACAAACGATAAAACTCACCAACCTGCTGAAGGAGGCCCCCATGAGCAAGCGTGGTCGCAAGCGTAAGGATCGTCGCAAAAAGAGCGCCAACCGCGGCAAGCGCCCCAACTCTTAAAAAGGGCGGTAGCGCCAAAAACAAAACTCCCCCTGTTTGCCACAGGGGGAGTTTTGTCGTTGCGGCGCAAGCGGCTGGGCAGCAAGCTGCTGAGCATCAAGCTGCTGAGCATCAAGCTGCTGAGCATCAAGCGCGGGGTGGCCCAACCAGCAACGGGCCAAATGTTAGTGAGTAAATGTTTGTCAGTCGAGAAAACAGGCAGGCTAAGGGTTCTTCTACTCGACTGGCAAACATTTACTCACTAACATTTGCTCACAGTGCGCATCCCGGAGCCAGGAAAAGAACCATCACCGAGGACAAAGCAGCCACACTCCCCCAGCGCTCAACGCTCGACGCTGAACCGCGTCACCGAAATCGTCGTGATCGAGGTGATGATGCGCTGACGCAGCGGCTCGGGGGCATGCGCTTCACCGCAGCAGCGGCGCACCAGGCCACGCACCTCCAGTTCGTCGCGCAAATGACTCAGGCAATGCGGACAGGCGGAAAGCTGCTGTTTAATCTCCTGGACGCGCGCGGGGTGGGTGGTGGCGTCGAAAAGCTCGCAGAGAAGCGCGCGCGCTTCGTCGCATTCGCCGGGGTTGTCGTGTTCCGAAGCCATCTACGTGTTCTCCTTTGCGTCGCGCTCGAGACCGATGCCCTGTTCCTGTGCTACGTCCTTCAACATCTCGCGGAGCTGTTTTCTTCCCCGGTGCAGCCGTGACATCACCGTGCCGAGCGGAATGTCCATCACCTCGGAGATTTCCTTGTAGGCCATGCCTTCGACATCGGCGTAGTACACGACCATGCGGTAGTCCTCGTTAATGGAGTTCAGGGCGTCGGAAATGCACGTGTTTGGCATGTTCTTCAGCGCTTCCACCTCGGCTGATTCCAGCCCGGATGAGTCGTGTTTGCTTGAGGTGTAGAGCTGGTAGTCGGTGATTTCTTCGGCGGGCGCTTCGACCGGGCGGCGTTGCTTTTTGCGGTAGGTGTTGATGTACGCGTTCGTCATGATCCGGTACATCCATGCCTTCAAGTTGGTGCCCGGCTTGAAGCTGTCGAAGGCGTTGTAGGCCTTGAGGTAAGTCTCCTGTACTAGGTCTTCCGCGTCTTGCGGGTTTCGCGTCATGCGCAACGCACCGCCGTAGAGCTGGTCGAGAAGCGGCATGGCTTCTTTCGTGAAGCGCTCATTGAGGGAAGTGATGTCCTCTGTGACGTCCGTGCCAGCAGTCTCAGCAGTCTCAGCAGTCTCAGCAGTCTCAGGGGTGTCGGCGGTGTCGGCATTGTCGGCCATGCAGGCCATTGTAGGCCGTAGAATCTTGTGCCATGCAATGCCTCAGCCCGCAACCGGTCCTCGCCTCCGGCTTCTGCAGGAAGGTCTAAACACTTATGGCCGCCAAGACCCGCGCCCTCGATGTGCTCGCCGGCACTGACCATGAGGTGCTCACCTACTCGCCGAGCCAGGATCACTTTGGCCAGCATTCGGTTGACGAACTGGGCCTTGATGCCTCGGCCGTGTTTAAAACACTGGTCGTGGAGGGCCCCGGCGGCGTGCTTGCGATCTGTTGTGTGCCGGTCGCCAGCCAACTCAGCCTGAAGAAGGCCGCGAAGGCGTTGGGGTGGAAGCGCGCCGAGATGGCGCAGCCTGCCCGCGCTGAGCGCGCCACTGGTTATATTGTCGGTGGCATCTCGCCGCTGGGAACCATTACTTCGTTGCCGACGCTTATCGACGCCTCCGCTACCGCTTTGCCCACCATTACCGTCTCCGCTGGAAGGCGGGGCCTGTCGGTCCGGCTTGCTCCGGGTGTGCTCGCGGAGCTATCAGGCGCTCAGTTTGCCGAGATCAGTTCTGGGTAGTCGTTTTTCACGTTGCCTACTTCCCTGGCGGCTTGACGCCATGTGAGATCCGCCGCCGCCCGGGAGGGCGAAAGCAGTTCTTGTGCCGCCTCGCGTGTTCCGTTGACCCACTGCTCTATTTCCCGCGGCAGCAAAAAGAGGGGCAAGCGGTGGTGCAGCCAAGCCATGTTTTCGGTGGCCTCGGTCGTTACCATGGTCGTAGACAAGCGCTCAGCCCCGAGATCCCACAGGGCCGCGGCATAAAGCAAGCCATGTTTCGGGGTGACGTAAAAGGGCTGTTTATGGCTTCCTTCTTGTTTCCATTCGTAGTAGCCGTCGAGGACCATTAAGCCCCGGCGTTTGCTGAAGGCATCACGGAAGGAAGGTTTTTCAGCCACGGTTTCTCCGCGCGCGTTAAACAGCGGCGGGCCGGAATCTTTAGTTTTCCAGTGCGGCACAAGCCCCCAACGGGCGGCGTCGATCTGCGATCCTGAGTCGTGAAAGCGGATCAGGGGCACCTGGTTGGTTGGTGCGATGTTGTAGCGCGGCGGCGGGGTGCCGTCGGGGGCAGAAACGGGTGCCGCTGTTGGCAGGCCTGCCACCTCATCGAGCAGGTCTTGGCCGGTGGTGAAAAGAACGAATCGTCCGCACATGGCTCCATTATGATGTTTTCCATGACTGCTTTGTGGCCCGCGCCGTCCGTGTCTTCCCCGATCACTCACACCCAGCGGGTGCCGGGGTCTAAGTCAATGACCAACCGGGCGTTCATTCTCGCTGCGCTCGCGGACCACCCTTCGACAATTGTTGGGGCTTTGCGCTCCCGCGACACTGACTTGATGCGTCGGGCTTTGGAATCTTTGGGCACCACATTTCAAGACATTGACAGCGATTCGATCCGCGTCGTTCCGGGCCCGCTTGCAACCGCCCAGGTTGATTGTGGGCTGGCGGGCACCGTCATGCGCTTCGTTCCCCCGGTTGCTGCTTTTGCGGCGGGCGAGGTGCTTTTCGACGGCGACGAGCAGGCCCGCGCCCGCCCTATGGGCACCATCCTCGATGCGCTCAGCGCCCTCGGCGTGGAGGTAACTGGCGATTCTTTGCCCTTCACGGTTCACGGTACCGGTTCCGCGCCCGGCGGCCACGTTGCGATCGATGCTTCCGGTTCCTCCCAATTTGTTTCGGGCTTGTTGCTCGCGGCGCCCCGTTTCGACAACGGGGTGAGCGTGCGCCACACAGGGGCTTCACTTCCTTCGCTGCCGCACATCGAAATGACCGTCGATATGCTCCGCCACGCTGGTGTGGATGTTGAGGTTTCGGAAAACACCTGGAAGGTAGCGCCGCAGCCGATAGGTGCGCGCACTTGGCACATCGAGCCGGATTTGTCGAACGCCACACCGTTTCTTGCTGCGGCAGCAATCACAGGCGGTGTGGTCACGGTGCCGCAGTGGCCGACGCGGACCTCTCAGGCTGGCGATGCTATCCGCAGCATCCTGGAGCGTATGGGCTGCGAGGTGGAGCTAGCTGTCGACGGCTCGAGCCACAGTTTGACAGTGCGCGGCCCGCAGCGCGGCACGCTGCGCGGCATCAGTTTGGACATGGGCGATATCGGCGAGCTCACTCCCACTGTCGCTGCTCTCGCCACCCAGGCCACCAGCCCCAGCGAGTTGACCGGTATTGCGCACTTACGTGGCCATGAAACGGACCGCCTCAAGGCGCTGACGGAGGAGATCAACAACTTGGGCGGCGACTGCGAGGAGCTTGCCGACGGTCTGCTGATCCGCCCCGCTGCCCTCCACGGCGGCACCTGGCATTCCTACGCCGATCACCGCATGGCTACCGCGGGCGCCATCATCGGGTTAAACGTCGCCGGCATCAACGTGGAGAATATTCAAACGACTGCAAAGACACTTCCAGGATTCGAAAACATGTGGGCGGAGATGGTGGGGGATGAGGCTTAATGCGCCGTAGCCTTGCCGACTATGACGAGTCCGACGTCCACGTTCGCCCTGGGAAAGGTTCGCGGCCCCGCTCCAAGGATCGGCCGCTTCACGCCAACGCGTTAAGTGGCATGGTAGTTACAAAAGACCGCGGGCGTTGGGGGGTTGTGCTCGACGAGTCGGACACAGTCGTACAGTGTATGCGCGCCCGCGAACTTAAGCGCGTTTCCATCGAAGTCGGCGACCGAGTCGGCGTGGTGGGCGATACCTCCGGGAAGAAAGACACCTTGGCGCGCATTGTCAAACGCGAAAAGCGTTCTTCGGTGCTGCGCCGAACCGCCGACGACACTGACCCCTACGAGCGCATCATCGTCGCCAATGCGGAGCTGCTCCTCATTGTGGTGGCTGTAGCTGATCCCCCACCACGCACGGGTTTTGTTGAGCGCGCCCTGATCGCCGCCTTCGTCGGAGGGCTCACCCCGATAGTTTGCCTGACCAAGTCTGACCTGGCCGACCCAGCCGTGTTTCGCGCGGAACTTGAAGATCTCGACGTCGAAGTTTTCGAGGTCGGTGTCGAAGATTCGGTAGATAAACTCACCGACACCATTACGGGACGCCTGTCCGCGTTGATCGGACATTCGGGTGTGGGCAAATCTACTCTGACTAACCGTATTGTGCCGCAGGCTGAGCGCGAAACCGGGGAAGTTTCCGGGGTGGGCAAGGGCCGCCACACCTCCACTCAGTCCGTGGCGTTGGAACTGCCGGGCGGTGGCTGGATCATCGACACGCCGGGCATCCGTTCCTTCGGCCTAGCCCACGTTGCGCCGGAGCAGATCGTCCGGGTCTTTCCCGACCTCAAAGAAGCCGCCGAAGCCTGCCCACGCGACTGCTCGCACTTGGGTCCGCCCGCAGATCCTGAGTGCGCTTGGGATCTTCTCGACCCCAACTCGGTCACGCACCGCCGCGCGCAAGCTACCAGGCGGTTGTTGGAGGCGCTGCATTCGAATAATGACTGGGAGTTAAAGCAGCTCGACGAGAAAAGGTAATTCGCTCGGGTCGTAGAAAGCCATGTAGTTATCCTGGGCATCGCCCACAATGAGTTCTGCGTCTTCGTCGCCGAGCTCGGCGGCATCAATGTTCGCAATCGCAGCGGCGGTGGCTTCCTCCGCCTCGCGGATATCTACGTGCAACGCGGCGACCTCTGTGACTTCGACCGGGGCGGCGAGCTTGACCACAGACTCACCCATCTCGGGGTGGCCTTCAGCCGTATCAACATCGGCTGAAATGACCACGCGGCGGTGCGGGAAGTCCGCTTCATCGCCGGCGGTGAGCAACCGGATGGAGGTGCGCGCCGCCTCGTCGAAGGCGATCGCTTCAAGCTCCTCTACGTCACCCGAGGTGTAGAACTCTGTGAGCTCAGGGGTGACGGCGAAGGCCCAACCACCGCGGGCGTGGATCAGGCCGTCGGAGTCGAGGGACTTCAGCATCCCGAAGGTCGCCGGAATGTAGACCCGCACTAAAACTCTCCCGGAATGTCGAACAGCGTCTGGATTTCCACCGCGGTGCGGTCAAAAGCTGTGTGCAAAATACCGATCATGCCGTGTTCGACGGCCGCGCGGACGTTCATAATGTCGTCATCAACCATGACGCAGTCGCTGAGGGGGACGTCGAGGGCGTTGGAAGCGCCTTGGAATGCGGCCCGCTCCGGTTTTTCCCACCCGATCTCGCCGGAGAGGACTACGGCGTCGACGATGCCACGGAACTCCCACTCACGGATTTTCTCAGCGGTTTCGCCGCTGCTTTCCGCGTTGGAGAGAATAGCGGTGCCGATATCTTGGCTGCGAACAGCTTCGATCAGTGCGATCCAGCGTTTCTTGTCCTCCGGGTCAAGATCCAGCACTCCCGCGTAGTCGATAATCAGTGCCTGCATTCGGTGTAATCCGCCTCTTTCATAGGTTCTTTGAGTCTGCTCACTTTAATGTGCCGTATCGCGGGCACGACAGCACTCGCGAGTGACACAATACTACCTACCCCAACCAGCGTCCGTCCCCTCCAAACAAGCCTTCCGTGGAGGAAACTTTTCCATGTACTACCCAGTTCCCGGACACCAGCACATCAAGGTGCTCATCCCGAGCCGTCCGAAGTGGCCCGATATTTCCGTGGTGCCCGCCACCCGACCCGCACGAGTTCCAGCACGCCACGCGCCACCTTTGGTCAAAGTCGCGCTCGACGCCGCCTTCGGTATGCGCGAGGCCAAAGCGCTACGCGCCGCTTTGTACTCCCCCGGCGTGCGCAGCCACATCAACGCCAGGAGAAAGACCAACGCCGCCACCGGACAGGTACGTGTGTTGAGCTGCCATGCGCGCGAGGGCGGGGAGTTTTTCGGCACCGTCCTCGTTGGGTCGCGACGCTACGCTTTCGCCGCACGCATCGTCGGTAAGACCCTCGTTTCTTTCCGAGTGCTCTAGCGGGTTTAGGCGCTAGTTGAGCCGCTCTCCGACGTCTCCTGCGGCTGCTCGAACTGGCGGCGCATCATGAATAGTTGGCGCACAGTCTCCTCCTGCACAGCCTCGTTCATGGCCTGGAACATGTCGCCGCCTTCCTTCTGGTACTCCACCAGCGGGTCGCGCTGCGCCATGGCGCGTAGGCCGATGCCCTCCTTGAGGTAGTCCATCTCGTAGAGGTGCTCGCGCCACTTGGTGTCAATAATCGGCAAAATCACCATCCGTTCCATGTTGCGCATCTGAGCCTCGCCGCCGATAGCAGAGACATTTTCCTCAAGCTGATCGTACTGCTTCTGCGCGTCGTCGATGAGCGCTTCGCGCAACTCAGCGGCCGAAAGCTCGCCGGAGCGGCCGAACTGGTCGCCGTCGATAAGCTCCTGCGCTGAAATGGTCGGGCCGTAAAGCGAATCGAGCGCGTTCCACAGCTCGTCTAAGTCCCAATCCTCCACATAACCTTCAGCAGTGGCGCCGTCGGCATAAGCCCCCACCGTGTCTGTGATCATGCGACGAACCTGGTCCTTGATGTCTTTGGAGTCGAGGATTTCCTGGCGCTCACGGTAGACCACCTTGCGCTGTTCGTTTAGCACCTCGTCGTACTTCAACACGTTCTTGCGCATCTCAAAGTTCTGGTTCTCCACCTGCGCCTGCGCACCCTTAATGGAGTTGGTCACCATCTTCGCCTCAATCGGCACATCATCCGGCACATTGAGACGATTCATCATGTTCTCCATCGACTGACCGACGAAACGCACCATCAAATCATCGCGCATGGACAGATAAAAACGAGTCTCACCGGGATCACCCTGGCGGCCGGAACGTCCACGAAGCTGGTTGTCGATGCGGCGAGACTCGTGGCGCTCGGTACCAATAACGTAGAGGCCGCCACTTTCGCGGACCTGATCACCCAGCTTCTTCGACTTCTCCTTCGCCTGCGGCAACTGCGCGTTCCACGCCTCCTGGTACTCCTCCTCATTTTCAAAGGGATCCAAACCCTGGCTTTTCAGCTTCGCGTCGAGCAAAACTTCCGGGTTGCCGCCGAGCACAATATCGGTACCACGGCCAGCCATGTTCGTCGAAACGGTGACCTTGCCGGGCAGGCCCGCCTCCGCGATGATGCGGCCTTC
The DNA here is from genome assembly GCF_038452275.1 of Corynebacterium sp. BD556. Classification (NCBI taxonomy): domain Bacteria; kingdom Bacillati; phylum Actinomycetota; class Actinomycetes; order Mycobacteriales; family Corynebacteriaceae; genus Corynebacterium; species Corynebacterium mayonis. The sequence goes on along the minus strand of NZ_CP141643.1, from coordinate 69,977 downwards.
CTCCTCGTGGTACTTCGCATTGAGCACATTGTGCTTGATTCCCTTACGGGTCAGTAGCTGAGACAGGTACTCGGAACGCTCCACCGAGGTCGTGCCCACGAGGACCGGCTGGCCCTTCTCCACGTGCTCCGCAATGTCTTCGGCGACCGCCGCAAACTTCGCCTCTTGAGTTTTATAAATGAGGTCATCGCGGTCAACGCGCTGGTTCGGTCGGTTCGGCGGGATCGCCACCACATCGAGGCCGTAAATTTGGTGTAGCTCAGCAGCCTCAGTCTCGGCAGTACCCGTCATCCCGGCAAGCTTGTCGTAAAGGCGGAAGTAGTTTTGCAGTGTGACCGTGGCGAGAGTCTGGTTTTCGCTTTTGATCTCCACGTTTTCCTTAGCCTCAATGGCCTGGTGCATACCTTCGTTGTAGCGGCGCCCTGCCAACACACGCCCGGTGAAACTGTCAACAATAAGCACCTCACCTTGGCGGATGATGTAGTCCTTGTCTCGCTCAAAAAGCTCTTTCGCCTTCAAAGAGTTGTTGAGGTAGCTGACCAACTGGGAGTGCTCCGGGGCGTAGAGATTGTCAATGCCGAGCTGGTCCTCGACATATTCCACGCCTTCCTCACTGACACCGATGGTGCGCTTGCGGCGATCCACCTCGTAGTGGATGCCCTCGCGCATGCGGGGCGCTAGCTGGGCAAAGACGGTGTAGAACTGGCTGGAGCCGTCCACCGGCCCGGAAATGATCAACGGAGTTCGGGCCTCGTCGATAAGGATAGAGTCGACCTCGTCGACAATGGCGAAGCTGTGGCCACGCTGCACCATGTCGCTGATCGAGCGGGTCATGTTGTCACGCAAGTAGTCGAAGCCCAGCTCGTTGTTGGTGCCGTAGGTGATGTCGGCGGCGTACGCCAACTTGCGCTGCGGCGGGCGCAGATCAGAGAGAATAACGCCGACCTCCAGGCCGAGGAAGTGGTGCACACGGCCCATCATCTCAGCGTCACGCTTGGCCAAGTAGTCGTTGACGGTAACGATGTGCACACCCTTGCCACCCATGCCGTTGAGGTAGGCGGGAAGAACAGACGTCAGGGTTTTGCCCTCGCCGGTTTTCATCTCAGCGACGGAGCCGAAGTGCAGGGCCGCACCACCCATGATCTGGACCTTGTAGTGCTTCTGCCCCAACACGCGCCATGAGGCTTCACGGGCGGTGGCGAAGGCGTCGACGAGGATGTCGTCGAGGGAGGCACCGTCGGCAAGCTGCTCTTTAAATTCCGCGGTCTTCGCCTTGAGCTCGTCGTCGCTCAAAGAGGCGTACTCGTCCTCAAGAGCGATGACCTGGTCTGCGATTTTGCCAAGACGCTTCACAGTCCGGCCTTCACCGGCACGGAGCAGCTTTGAGAGTCCAAACACGTGCGTTGTGTCCTTCGTTCAGTGGAATCGAATGAATGTCAAAATTTAATTGTACGCCCGTGAAGTTCTAGCACAGACTACGTGGGCGTACTATTGCATTACAAAAGCCGCCCAGGTAGCTGGGCGGCTTGGGTGGCGCAGCGGATTATTTCTCGCTGGCGCTGTCCTCATGCGCCAAGGCAATGAGGCCGTAGTCATAAGCATGACGGCGATACACTACGGACGGACGTTGGGTTTCCTCATCAATAAAGAGGTAGAAGTCGTGGCCGACCAACTCCATCTCGGAGAGGGCGTCATCCACGCTCATCGGGGTAGCGGGGTGCTCCTTGCGGCGCACAACCTGGCCTGGCTGGAAGTCCTCGACGAGGGCCGCGTAAGGATCAGCATCTTGCTCCTCGACTTCCCTGGCCCGTGCCTCGCGTGCCTCAGCCTCAAGTTCGGCGGCAATCTCGCCGGTGGATTTCGGGGCGCGGTGGCCGGAGCGGGAAATCTCGCGGCGCACCTTCACCTTGCGCAGGGAACGCTCCAGCTTGCCCACTGCGGATTCCAGCGCAGCGTAGAAACTGTCCTCGCGCGCTTCGGCGCGGGCGAGGTGGCCCTTGCCGGTCGCGGTGATCTGGATACGCTGGGCCTGCGCCTCACGGCGGGGGTTCGGCTCGTGGAGCAGCTCCACGTGGAAGAAAGTCAGGGTCGGGTCAAGTTTCTCGATCTTGGCGAGCTTGGTGTTGACGCGGTCCTGGAAGTGCTCAGGGACTTCAACGTTTCGTCCGGTGATGGTGACCTGGGCGGCCGGGCTCAGGACTGCGTTGCTGTCTGCAGAGGTCATCTGCGTCCTCCCTTGAGTAGTAGGAACTGGAGTCGTCGCATCTGCAACTACTGCCCACTATACAAATGGTCATAACCATTCGGAACAGTAGGCTGCAATTACTCTCACTATGCCGCGCACAATGCGAGGCAGGCCACGACATCGCCGCCGCAAGCCAAAAGCTTTTCGACGCTCACCTGAAGCGTCGCCCCCGTAGTGACCACATCATCCACCACAATTAGTGGCCCAGAAGGCACCGGTGTGCGCGTCTTAACCAACACGTTGCCGGCGAGGTTGGCGCGGCGCTCCTGCGCGGTCAACGTCGACTGGTCCGTAGTGCGCGGCGCTAAACTAAGCCCCGGCCACACCGGATACCCCGAAGCCCGACAAAACGCCTCCACGGGATCTCCCCCGCGCGAACGCGCCGCCGCGGCGCGCGTCGGCGCAGGCACCAGCACGACACCGGGCGGGATGTCGCCGCGGACTTGCAGGTACTCTATTCCGGCCGCGAGCACAGCCCCGATTTTTGCCCGCAGCGCAAGGTTGCGCTGCTCCTTCATAGACAACACCACCCCGCGGTGTGCGTCCGCATAGGGCCCAAATGCGAACACGGGCACGTGTGGGTGGGTAGGCGGGCTCATCCTGGCAGGCGGGCGCGCCAGGGTGAGCCGACACTTGCTGCACAGGCGCTGCCCCGGCGCGCCGCATCCGCCGCAACGCTTAGGCAAGACCAGCTCCAGCACCACTTTTCCACCTAATTCGTGGTGATTGGCAAAGAGCGCACCCCTTGCAGACCGGGCACCTCACGCCAGTTGGGGCTTTCCGACGCCCCAGAAACAGGAAGTTGGAGAGTTCCGTTGGCGTCGGTGGCGTAATACATATTTGAGGAGGCGGCCACAGCCACGACTGGCGCGGTGAGGTTCCCGCTTGGCAAGGTGGTGGTCGACGACCCGTCCTGTTCCACTCGAACGATCGGTGAGCTGGCGTTGCTGGTGCCCACCACAAGCGAGCCGTCGGGGCCCCACTCGGCGGAAATGATGCTTCCTCCCAGATCGGAGGCGTACTCGAGGATGTTGACGATGGAGCGTTTGCCTGCGTCGTCTTGGTCTACCACCCCGGTGTAGAGGCGACCATCGACTACGAGCGCGGCGCGCGCACCGGTGCGCGATAGGCGCAGCACACTGATGGAGCCCTCGGTGCCCTCGGGCAGTTCAGCGTCGACCTCGCTGCTGACTACTTCCCCGGTCGCGGCGGAGCGCACGGTGCGCACGATGCGTTCGCCGTCGGCGACAACCCACACCGCGGATGGGTCCGCCTCGAAACTTGGGCGGGTGAAGTTCTTGCCGCGGGCAACCTCATGGTTGAAGCCGCCGATCACGCCGATGGCGAAGCGTTGCTCGCCTTCCTTGCCGCGCACCACGGCATAGGTCGCATTGCTGCCAATGTCGGCCGAGGCGATGTCTGCGCTGGCCCCCAATCTACCGGCGACCGGCTTGGCCTCTCCCCCGCTGACAAGGAGCAGGTTGCCGTTGGACAGCGCATAAGTCTCCTCCTCTCCGAGCGGATCGGACACGGGGCTGACGTCGACAAAATCGTCGGTGCTCACGCTGTCAATGCCGGCAATGAGCGGATCGCCGTCCGCTTTGATCGTGATGGGCCCGGAGGTTCCGGCGCTGGAGAGCATCCACACCACCTCGGCGGCAAAGCGCAGACGCTCCTCCTCGTCGACGGAACCGAAACCGGAAAAGTTATACGCCCCGTCCTTGAAACCGACAAAGGCGGCGTCGCCCGGGATGTCGAAGCGCACGGCTGGTTTGATGCGCTCGGAGGGGCCGTCGAGAAGCATTGTCAGGAGCTGACTGTCCAACGAAGAACGCTCGTTGTAAACCCAGCGCCGATCCGAGACAAGGTCGTCGCCTTGGACGTTGAAGAAGTAAAGGTTGTGCGGCTGGTACTTGTTGCGCATTTCGGTGCGCTCCATGACGATGCCGTTGGGCAGCGAGGAGATACGCCACTCCCCGTCTACCTGCTCAAGTTCCACCTTGGAATCGTAAAGCGCCCGGTTCGGGGTAAACACTCCGCCGGAGCGCAACTCTCCGATGACGTTGCCCTGCACACTAAAGCTGCGCTTGACACCCGTTCCCCCGGCGACAGTGTTGATGCTGAGCCTATCGACGATCATCGCGGTATCCGTCGGCTGCCACGCCGCCCGCGCCTGCTCCGTGAGGAAGCTGCGGGCCGCCTCGTAGTTAGAGGTAGGCACCGCAGAAGCGGCGAAGAAGTCGCGCAGAAGCAAATCCGGCTCCGCGCCAGGCTTCGGGGCAATAACCGGCGCGGGGGTTTCCTGCGGCTGGAAGCTGCGGATCACGTGCGGCTCGGTGTTCGACGGCAGCGTCGCGCACGATGCCGCGAACCCGATCATCGGGACGGACGAAAGCGCCACGATACGGCAAAGACTTCTAAACATCGGAGGGCTCCTTCGGCTTCGGCGCTGCCGGGGGTTGGAGCTCGACCGGGGGTTGGAGCTCGACCGGGGCTTGAAGCTCGACCGGGGCTTGGGTATAGCCCCGGTCGGGGTCGCGCGGCAAAACCAGCCGGAACTGCGAACCCACGTCAGGGACTCCAACAGCGTCGAGGGTTCCGCGGTGGAGCTGGGCGTCCTCCCGGGCGATGGCCAGACCAAGCCCGGTGCCCCCGGAGTGGCGCTTGCGGGATTTGTCCGCCCGCCAGAAGCGGTTAAACACAAGGTCTTCTTGGCCCGGCTTCAATCCGACACCGTGGTCTGTGACGGTAATGGCAACGGCTTCCTCATTGCTCGCCAGGGCGACATCCACCGGGTTGCCCTCCGAGTGGTCGATAGCGTTAGCCAAAAGGTTTCTCACGATACGCTCAATGCGGCGGGCATCGCCCTTAATCATCACCGGTTCCTCCGGGACGGTGAAGGTGACCTCCACGTTGAGTTCTTCTGCAAGGTGCTCAGTTTGCTGCCACGCCGACTGCACCGGAGTCCTCACGTCGAGTTCTGCGGTGGCCAGGTCAGCCACGCCCGCATCGTGGCGGGAGATCTCCAAAAGGTCGCCGAGTAATTCTTCGAAGCGGTCGAGTTCGCGGGTCATTAGTTGCGAGGCACGCTTGGTGTGGCCTTCGAGGCTGTCTTCCTCGGCAGCGATCATGTCGGCTGCCATGCGCACGGTGGTCAGCGGGGTGCGCAGCTCATGGGAAACGTCTGAGGTAAATTGGCGCTGCAGGTCGCCGTATTCCTCCAACTGATTGATCTGGCGAGAGATCTTATCCGCCATGTTGTTGAAGGACATAGCCAGGCGAGCCATTTCGTCTTCGCCGTCGACAGCCATGCGCTCGCGCAAATACCCGGCAGCGAAACGCTCCGCGGTGCGCGAGGCGGAGCGCACCGGTGCAACGATCTGCTGGGAAGCCAACCACGCGATGCCCACCAGCAAAACAACCACCACGATGGAGGCGGTGGCGAGCAGGCCCTGCAACAGCGCCAGCGTCGCCGTTTCGCTTTCCATATTCATCACCAGGTAAAGCTGAAGGTCCGGGATTTCCGCGCTGGTGGGTGTGCCGATGATCAAGGCGTTGTAGGTGGAGCCGTCGGCCCGGTCGACGGAGGCGAATTGGTAGGCGACGTTGCCCTCGGACACGAAGTTCTGCAGCCGACGCGGGATGATAAAGCCCTCCGGCGAGGACATAACTGGCCCACCCTCGCCTTGAATCAGGAGCACCGGCTCGTAGACGGCGGTGGCGTCTGTGTTTTGTTGGGAGCGCTGTGCCACTGCGGTGCGTGCGGCGTTAAGCCGCGTCTGAGTTGATGTCGATGTCCCGGAGCTGTCGATCTGTTCTTCCACCACACTGCGGGCTCGGTCTACTTCGGCGGAGGCCAGGTCGATTTTTGTGGCGGTGATGCGCTGGGTCACTACAGATGCCAGCGCGAAGCCAAGCACGAACATCACGGCCGTCGAAACAATGAGCACTGACCCGACGAAGCGGACCTGCAGGGAAGTACGCCAGTTTTCGGCGATGCGCTCCCTGAGTTGGCGCAGCGGATAGGTTTTCAGAGGTCTACGCCTCCGTCTTGCCCGTCTTGTAGCCCACGCCACGCACCGTCAGGATGATCTCCGGGTTTTCCGGGTCCTTTTCAATCTTCGAGCGCAAACGCTGCACGTGGACGTTGACTAAGCGTGTGTCTGAGGCATTGCGGTAGCCCCAGACGGTCTCTAGCAGTTCCTCGCGGGAGTGGACTTGGTTGGGCTTTCGTGCCATCTCCAGCAGGAGATCGAACTCAAGGGGGGTGAGCTGGATTTCCTTTCCGCCGCGGGTGACCATGTGCTGCGGAACATCGATGGTGAGGTCACCGACGTTGAGCACCTCCGCGGGTTCTTCGTCGGTGCGGCGCAGACGGGCACGGATACGGGCAATGAGCTCTTTAGGTTTGAAGGGTTTTGTTATGTAATCGTCCGCTCCCGACTCCAACCCAAGTACGACGTCGACGGTGTCGGTTTTTGCGGTGAGCATGACTATCGGCAACGCTGATTCCTTGCGGATCTCTCGGCAGATGTCCACGCCGTTCATTCCGGGCAGCATGAGGTCAAGCAGGATCAGGTCGGGGCCGTATTCACGGAAGGCGCCGATGGCCTCGGCCCCGTCCATTACCGGCAGCGTTTCGAACCCTTCGGACTCCAGCACAATGGTTAACATCTCGTTGATGGCTGGGTCGTCATCGACCACCAGAATCTTCGGCAACATCGCTGCTCCTTAACTATGCAAAGTTGCACACTTCAGATTGTGGCAACTGTCTGAATGATAGTTTGTGGCTCGTTGGCGCGCACCCACCGACTCCCCCAGCCTGCTTCCGCGAGCTCGACGTAAGCGGCGAAAGTGTCGTGCTGCAGCCGCTGGTTGCGTTCGTAGCGGTCGCGGGTGCGGGAGGCATCGCTTGCTTCTCGACGTTCAGCTCGCCGCCGCGCCTCATCTGGCGGGGTGTCCACCAGTACATGCAGGTCCGGCACCGGCAGGCCAAGGCGTTCAAACTCAAGGTCGTGGACCCACTGCGCCGCCGAGCCTTCGCCCGTGCGCGCGACCGTGTAAGCCGCGTTCGACGCGACGTAACGGTCCAAGATGAGTAAGCGTTTTGCGTCGTTGACGTAGAGTTCGAGGAGTTCTTTTGCCCCCGCGCGATCGAGCGCGAAGATGGTCGCCATGCCGTAGGCGGAGTCCGCGAGATCCCCCATCTTGCCGTGCAAGGCGTCGCGGGCGATGTCGGCGTGGACGGATTGGCCGTAGCGCGGAAAAGATAACGTGTCGGCGCCGAGGGCGTCGCGCAGTGCCACAACCAGGGTGTTTTTTCCTGCGCCGTCGATGCCTTCTACTGCAATAATCACGGGGCGAAGTCTAGGACAAAGCCTCGATGAATTGGTCGATGTCTGCTTCGGTGTCAACGTTTTCGAGCAGTGCGGCAGCCGCCTCGGACAGCTTTTCGTCGACACCCGAAAAGCCGCCACGAATGAAGGTGTAGTTGTCGGCGATCTCGCCGGCGCTGAAGGGTGCTCCCACCCAGATCGCAACCAAAGTCGCCGCTGCTCGGCCATTGTCAAGCTCATCATTACTGACGGAGACGCCCGAAGCGAGGAAGACGGCGTCGCGCACGCCCTCGACGATCTCCTCAGTGTCGAGTTCTGAAAGCTCGTCGAGAAACTCAGCGTTGGCTTCCGTGGAGAAAATCAAGCTGTCCCAGGTGCTCATGAGGTGCTCCTTCAAGATCGCGGCTATGTTTGACATCTCTTATTTCTTATTTACGTACTTGCCGGAAACTTTAGCGCGAAAATCCCGGCCCCGTCCGGTCGAAGCACTACTCGCCACCTCGAAAAGCTTTGATAGTGACGCCCCTCACGTGCTCAAGGTCTGTGCTATACAAAGCGATTGTCCTGTTATACAGTTGTGACCTACGAGATGCGGCCGTGAATAAGGCGAAGGAGAGCAGCATGAATGAGCCCCGCAACCGAGTTGCGACATTCATGGCTTCCGGTTTTCTCGTCGCCATCCTTACCGGCTTAGCTGTGTGGCAACTTTCCCCGCCCACCTCTCCCGAAGGAGCTGGCTTTCAGGCACAGGAACCCTCCTTGGTCAGCAAAAACCCTGCCATGAGATCCAGCGCGCGAGAGATGAGTTCCTCTCCGGCCGCGCCGTCGACCTCCTCCCCAGCGCACACCTCTCACGTGGCCTCCGGCCTTGACGTTGACGTGGTGGAGCCAGGCGCCGATCAGCCGGTGGCCGCGCCGCCGCGCGATCTCTCCCATGATCCGCTGCTGCCCCCTAACGCTGTGGTCAACGAGGATCCGCAACCCATCACGCCTACGCAGGTCTACCGCCCCACCAACGTGATACCAACCTCTATGGCCCCCGAGGAAGCCACCGCGCAGATCGGCCCCGAAGAAGGCGAGGAACCCACCTCCACACCACCGGAGCTACCCTCCGAGACTGGAGAGGTGGGCCAGCCAACCGAACCTACCGCCCCAACGATTCCGCCGGTACTGCCCGCGACGCCTCCCCAGGAGCCACCTTCCACGATCCCAAGCACTCCCATTGCGGAGACCCCGCAGCCGCAACCGGGCACCAACCAGCAAGCCACCCCAGGCTCGATCAACGCGCCTTGGTGGGAACGTCTCCTCGGCCGTATCTCCCTCTAGCCGCACCAGGTGTCCCGCAACCCCATCGCTTAGGCCCGGGCGAGGAAGAATTGGCTGCCCTCACCGGCGGCTTTAATGCTCAAGGCATCGCCTGCAGGGACCCACACTGCTTGGCCGGGTGTGATGTCAAGCTTCGTCGTGGCGTCGGAGACACACGATTCGCCTTCAGTAGCGAGGATGATCGCCGGGCCGTCATGAGTGATGTTTAAAAACTGGCCCGCCTCCATGTCGAAGCGGCTCAGGCGGAAGTCCTCGCACGCCACGGCGTAAATAGTTTCAGGGCCATCGTGGCTGACGTCAACGTAGGCAGAATCGAGAGCCTTGAAACGGAGGATACGCAAGAGTTCAGGCACATCGACGTGTTTGGTGGTCAATCCGCCGCGCAGGACATTATCCGAGTTAGCCATGATTTCTACCCCCAGGCCACGCAGGTAAGCGTGAAGCTGTCCGGCGGCGAGAAAGATCGCTTCGCCTGGCTGCATCACCACGTGATTTAACAACAGCGATACGAGGGTGCCACTGTCGTGTGGATACTGTTCGGCAAGGGCAAGGAAGTTGCGGGCGGTTTGGCCGAGCCAGGTTGGGTCGTCAGCAAGCGTGAGCGCACATTCGCTCAGCTCTAAGATGAGTTCAGTGCGGGTGTTCGGCGGAAGCGCAATCCAGGTAGTAAACAGGGCACGCAGGCTTTCTTCATCGCCTTCGGGGCTGATCAGGGATTGGTAGCGTTCTAAGGCTGGGCAGGCGAGGGCGTCGAAAAGCTCGCGTATGCGTTCGCAGGGACGGAAACCCGCAAGGGCGTGGAACTCGGTTAACGCAACCATCAGCTCCGGTTTGTGGTTCGCATCGCGGTAGTTTCGCTCCGGGCTGGCAAGGTCAATACCCAGGGAATTTTCGCGCGCATAACCTTCCTCCGCCTGCAGTTTCGAGGGGTGGGCCTGGATGCTTAAAGGCTCACCGGCGGCTAAGAGCTTAAGCAGGAAAGGCAGGGCTGCGCCGAAATCTTTTGCGACCCGTGCGCCGAGAGCAGCTTGCGGGTCGGAGGCAATGATGTCGTCGAGGTTGCGTCCCTTCACTGTCGACGGCGCTGCGGTGTGCGCCCCGAACCACAGTTCCGCTTCGGGTTTCGGGGCGGGGGCCGGCAGGCCACGCAAGTTCGCGAACAGGGAACGCGAGCCCCACGGGTAAGACTTCAGTGAGGGCTCTAACCGCTCGATTGTCACGGGATACTCCATTCCTTGCACATTTTTCGGCGCTGCAAAATTTCCGACCTTACACGTCCATCGCTGTGGTGGCATAGGCGCGGACTATGAGGCGTGCCGCCGAGGCGGCTTCACCAAGGCTGGTTGGCTCGGTGTATTCGGCGCGCGAGCGAGGCAGGGAGCTTTTGGGCTCCGCCCACATAATGGTCTTTAAGGCTACCAGCTCGCCGCTGTCATCCCCATCGATGAAAGGGTCGTGAAAGATAGATGTTTCGGCGCTTTGCGCAGTAGCTTCCGGCAGTTCCGCCGCGCCCGTCAAACCGGAGGGGATGCCCCGCGCGGACCAGATGTGGGAGGCAAGCTTGGCCACTGCCTCCCCGCACCGGCTGATGCCCACGTGCAACACCCGGCCATGCGCGCTAAATGCCCGGAGTTGACGCGCGGCGTTGACTGTTTCCTCGCGCTGCGGCGACAGCGCTTGAAGTTCCACGTCAACCTCGTCGGCTAGGGCGTACAGATACTCCGCGATCATTTCGCTGGGCTGGGTGAGGCTGTCCAAAACGGCCCACACCAAGGCAAATGAGCGCAGCGGCGAGGCTTTCGCGGTGCTGGGCAGCGCCGGGATCACGGTTACAGAATCGGGTGCATCTTCGACGATGGGTGCCCTGTGCGGCCCCGCCACAATCCCTACCGCACCGCGACGTGTTGCGGTGCTTAGGCAACGTGTGTCGTCTCCGGTGCGGAAATCTTCGGTGCAGTCCCCCACCACCACAACGACGTCGAGCGGGCCGACGTAGTCTGGCAGGGTGCGTGTCACCACGACGGGCAGCGGCAGCGGGGCGCGCATGGTGGCGGCGGCTTCGGCGGCGGCCCGCGAGATGTGGTCAGTGGCGATCACGACTATGCTGCGCGGGTTGAAGCCGCGTAGCTGACCCAGGGCTCCTGCGGCCGCGCCGATGGCCCGAACTTGCGCGCCTTCGTGGGCAACGTCGAAGAAGCGGACCGTTTCCCTGTCGTAGTTGCCCGCCCCTTCGTAATAGTCCGCGGCGAAACTTTCGTTGCTGTCCATGCCACCAGGGTACTGAGAAAGCAGGCGCGGATTTCAGGCGCAGTTTTTAGGCGCGGATGAGGGCGAGGATTTCATCGGTGAGCTCGTTGACTTCTGCGCGGCTGGGGGCCTCAACATTGAGGCGCAACAAAGGCTCGGTGTTGGAGGCGCGCACGTTGAACCAGGCCTTCGTGTTTTTGAGGGTGACTGTCACTCCATCAAGGCGGTCGACGGTGTCGATGCGCTCTGCGAAAGCGTCGAGGACGCGCTGGGTGGCCTCGTTTTGATCGGCCACTTCCGAGTTGATTTCGCCGGAGGCGCTGTAGAGACTGTACTCGGCCATGAGCTTTGAAAGTGGCGCGTCTTGTTCCGCCAGGGCGGCGAGCACGTGGAGCGCTGCGACGAGGCCGGAATCGGCGTTGAAGAAGTCGGCGAAGTAGTAATGTGCGGAGTGCTCGCCGCCGAAAAGTGCGCCGGTGCGCGCCATTTCGGCCTTGATGTAGGAGTGGCCGACGCGGGAGCGCACAGCCGTGCCGCCGCGGTTTTCGATCAGTTCCGGCACGGCGCGGGAGGTGATCAAGTTGTGGATGATGGTTGCTCCCGGGTGCTCGGCGAGGGTGCGGTCGGCAACCAGTGCGGTGATCTCCGACGGAGACACTGGTTCGCCGCGTTCATCGACGACGAAGCAGCGGTCGGCGTCGCCGTCGAAGGCGAGGCCGATGTCGGCGTTGTGCTTGACGACGAATCCCTGAAGATCCACCAGGTTCTTCGGATCGAGCGGATTGGCCTCGTGGTTGGGAAAGGTTCCGTCCAGTTCGAAGTAGAGCGGCCGGATGTCGATGTTGTCAAGCACTCCGAGCACCGCTGGCACTGTTAGGCCTGCCATTCCGTTGGCGGCGTCGACGGCGACGGTGAGCTGTCGGCGGGTGGGCACGGCGACGAGCTGGCGGAGAAAGGCGGAGTAGTCTGCGAGTACGTCGCGTTTTGTGATGACGCCCGGCGAGCCGGCGTGGGCGGGAATGCCGCTGACGAGCATGCGCGCGATCTCGCCGAGTCCGGTGTCGGTGCTCACTGGGGTGGCCCCCGCCCGGCACAGTTTGATGCCGTTGTATGCGGCGGGGTTGTGGGAGGCGGTAAACATCGCGCCGGCGCAGCGCAGGGTTCCGGCGGCAAAGTAGAGCTCATCGGTGGAGGTCAGCCCAAGCTGGATGACGTCTAGGCCGTGCTCGGCGGCGCCGCGGCTGAAAGCCTCGGCCAGCTCTGGGGACGATGGGCGCATGTCGTGCCCCACCGCGATCGTGGTTTCGCCCTCGCCGCGCAGGATGGTTGCGAAGGCGGCGCCCACATCGTGGACGAAGTCGGCGTCAATCTCCTTGCCGACGAGCCCACGGATGTCGTAGGCTTTGATAATTTTGTCGATCTCCGAAGATACGCGCTCACGGTTGATAGCCATACTGGATATCTTAATTGTCCTGGGTGGCTCCCGGATCGGGCACTATGCGCAGATGCGCGCGACGGGCCTGCCGTGCGGCGTTGATTCGCTCCTCGATGCGCTTCGTGCGGTGGACCGGATGGTTCGAAGTCTCCGGGTCGTTGAAGTCGCGGGTTGCCGCGTACTCAATTGGGTCCTCGCTTGTGTCCACGAGGCCGGTGGTCACGCGCCCGGCCTCGCGCACGGCATTGGCTAGTGCGGTGAGTTCTTCGTCGTCAAGCTCCTCAAGGCTGTCGAGCTCGTCGTCATCGATGTGAACTCTTTCTACCCGCACCAAATCCCAACCGACAGGAGCGGTGATGTGGGCGGAGTGGCGCTCGCACAGGTCCCAGGCGTGCGGGTCCGGGGTAGGCGCCAGCGGGCCGATGACAGCCGTCGACTCCGCGTAGGCGTAGATCAACGTGGCAACGGCGGGTCGCCCGCAGCCCGGACGGCAGCATCGACGGAAAGTACTCACGGGGGCCAAGTCTAAACCTCCGCTCAACTTTCTGGGGCGGGGACACGCGACAGCGCCTGCCACCCGCAGGCAAGCGGCGGGCTTAACATCTTCAGGTATGACCCCGGTTGATCGTCCCGCACTCTCGTCCGTCCCCGAGGAGGGCCGTTTCCCCAGCCCGCTTCACCTGCGCCCGGCCCGCAACCGTCGGGGCCGCGGTGCGAGGGGGCCGCTTATGCCGGTGGCAGTGCCGCGCTACCGCTCCCGTTCGATGGCTTTCGACCAGCTCGTTCTTGAGTGTTACGCGCCTTTGCACAATATGTACTACGAGCAGCTTGCCGGAGTAGATCTTGCGGTGGACACCATCCCGCGTATGCGGCTGCGCGGCGACAGCCTTCTGCTTCCCGACGAGGTCGTGGCCGACGGGGCGGTCCCGTTGGGCCGTGTTTTGCAGGCGGGGATCGACCGGGAGAAAAACCCCACACGCGCCCGCTTCGTCGTTTTTCGGATGCCTGTGGAAAAAAGGGCCAAAACGAAGATGGAGCGCTCTGAGCTTCTCACGTGGATTTTGACCGCTCTTGTCGCCCACTATCTCAATATGGACCCTCGCGACATTGACAGTGATTTCCCCTGGTAGGGCTTAGGGTTAGCCGATCTGCTTCTTCAGACGTCGGCGCTCACGGTCGGACAGTCCGCCCCAGATGCCGAAGCGCTCGTCGTGTTCGAGCGCGTACTCGAGGCACTCGTCGCGCACCGGGCATGCTTGGCAGATGCGTTTGGCTTCGCGGGTGGAGCCGCCCTTTTCAGGGAAGAAAGCCTCCGGGTCCGTCTGGGCGCACAGCGCCTGATCCTGCCATTCCTGTTCGACGGCGCCGAACAGTTCGTCGAGGGTCATTCCGCCCGCGGCCGCGCCGCGGAGAATGGCGCTTCCAGCCGTATCTTCCACGCCGTCCCCTTTCCTGCATTGTGGTTGGTCGTGTGCCGAATGACGCGGAAGTGTTGGCCGAGGCAGTCTCGAGCTAGCTCCGCGTGCGCGTTACATCGATGTTATTTCCACAACCGATTCAACACTGAAGCGCTAAATAGCCGCAACATCTTCTTGGCGATACAGCACTCTTTTACCCCATCCCGCATGTCAATCGGCACATACGTCACACGGGCAACATCACCACTGATTCGGGGGTAAGAGGCGGGGGTACTACATGTTGTGGTACATTTTCGCCCACGCAACTAAAGCTCCTGTCGTGCGGCGTGGCACCTACGCATCAGGGGAAAACCGCACTCCGGAATCGGGAATCTCAACCCCCGGCCACACGCGCATCCCACCCTGCAACTCACACCGGGCGCCAATGCGTGCGCCCTCACCAATGACACAATCCGTGATCCGCGCGTTGGCACCAATGCGCGCCCCCGCAGCCACGATCGAACCACGAATAATCGCGCCAGGTTCAATGGTCACGCCGTCGAAAACCACAGAGTCATCAATGCGGCAGCCCGCACCAATATCGCTGCCCCGACCCACCGTTGTGCCGCCAACCAAAATGACTCCCCCGGCAACCCCCGCGGAGTCGTCGACAAGCGACTCTCCCGTTTTCCCCTCCAGCAGCGGCGAATACGCAATGCCGCGCACAAGATCCGAAGAACCTTGAACAAAATCCTCCGGGCGGCCCATATCGCGCCAATAAGAAGCGTCAACGTGGCCGACCACCTTCGCACCTTGGGAAAGCAGCCCCGGAAAAGTTTCGCGCTCGACAGAGACCACACGCCCCGGCGGAATCGACTCAATAACCGAACGCTTAAACACGTAGCAACCAGCGTTAATCTGATCCGTCGGCGGATCCTCCGTCTTTTCCAAAAAGGCCACCACATTACCCTCGTCATCCGTCGGCACCGAGCCGAAGGCACGCGGGTCGGGCACACGCACCAAATGCAGCGTCACATCGGCGCCTTTCGTCGTGTGAGTATCCAAAAGAGCACCGAGATCCGCACCGGAGAGAACGTCGCCGTTGAAAACCATGACGTTGTCGTGGCGCAACCGGTCAGCGACATTGCGAATCGCCCCGCCGGTCCCCAACGCCTCCTCCTCCACCACGTAATCAATCTCAAGCCCGAAATCGGAGCCGTCACCAAAGTATTCCTCGAAAACCTCAGCACGATAAGAAGTTCCCAAGACCACATGGGACAAACCCGCCCGGCCAATACGCGCCAACAGGTGACTTAGAAAAGGAAACCCAGCAGTGGGCAGCATCGGCTTCGGCGTAGACACCGTCAACGGACGAAGCCGGGTGCCGCGCCCGCCCACAAGAACCACCGCATCCGCGTCAGCACTCAGGTTCCCACCGAGGTTGCCTGCCAACTTCTCCACCATCTACAACCCGTTCCTTTCACGTCGACTGCGATTAAGCCCTCGCGCACCACACCACGCCTGCAGTGCAGCTCTCACCTTCAGCCCCAGCCACAACGCCCAGCGCAATGGGGCCTGCCACAGCGCCGGGTGACGGTCCGCCTGAAAACGGTACGCGGAGGCGTGGTGCGCGGGCACCGTGACACGCGAATACTTGTCAGCCACATGCCCTTGGTCATGCAGGATCACCGCCTCCGGGCAATACAGGTTCACCCACCCGGCGCGCGCCAGCCGATCACCGAAGTCGATGTCTTCCATATACATGAAGTAACGCTCGTCGAAACCGCCGATTGCCTCAAAAGCCTCCCACCGAACCAGCAGGCACGCCCCAGAAAGCCACCCGGCGCTGCGCTCGACGTCCATGTCCTCGCCCGCCTGATAAACGGCGCTAAACGGGTTAGAGGGCCAGAACTCATAAAGCAAGGCATGACCAATCCCGGTGACCAACCCTGGGATCCGGCGCGCACTCGGATAGGTGGAGCCGTCGGCTTCCTCAATACGAGGCCCGACTGCACCGGCGGCCCTGACCCTTTCGGCGGCGCGAACAAGCGTATCCACGCTGCCCTTGGTAAACCGCACATCCGGGTTTGTGATCAGGACATAGTCGGCGTCGATTAATCCCTTGGCGCGGCGCTGCCGAAGCGCGCGCACCGCCGCGTTGATCGCCGCACCGTAGCCGATGTTGCCGCCCGTGGGGAGAAACTCGACGTTATGGCGCTGTGCGGCAAGTTTCTGCGGCACCCCGTCTGTGGAGCCGTTATCCGCGCATACCAAAAGTATCTCCCTGGCAGTAGCCTGCTCAAGGGAGTCGATAAGGGCACCGAGATGCTTTCCCGGCGAGTACGTCACCGTGATGACGGCCAAAGTCGCATCCAAGTTGTGCGGGGCGTTTTCCACCTTCTCCACCGTTTCGTGCGGGTTCAACGAATGAACGTCAGTCTACCTACCGGAAGTGACCTAGCCCGACTGCGAAACCCACTCGAACATCCCGGGCATTTATTGACAATGTCGTATACTTCCTCGCGTGAATGACAGCTACAGGCGCGCTCGCGACATCCAGCCAGCTCCCTCGCGCACGAGGGACCTGTCTCAGTCCGGCCACCCTGTAGTGCGTGGCATTTTGGCAATGACCTCGGCGGCCATCCTCGTTGTCTCCGGCGTCGGGCATTTTTCCGTGGGCAACCTCGGCGGCAACCTTTCTGCCTCGGAGCTGACCATCTACCGGGACAAGAACGAAGCCACGCTCGACGGCGCCACCGACATTTTGCTCGTCGGTTCCGACTCGCGCACCGACGCGCAAGGCAACCCGCTGAGCCAGGCAGAACTCGATCGTCTCAACGCCGGCATTTCCGACGGGGAGAGCAACACCGACACAATCATGATCATCCGGGTGCCGGCAGATGGCTCCCGCGCTACCGCAGTCTCCATCCCCCGCGACACCTACATCAGCGACAAAAGGTACGGGAACATGAAGATCAACGGCGTGTACGCGGTATACGCCCAGGCCAAACGCGAGGAGTTGATGTCCCGGGGGCTGCCGGAGGGGCAGTCCTTGGAGCAGCAGGTGGCGCGCGCGGGCCAGGAGGGCCTCATCGACGCGGTGGCCGATTTGACCGGAGTGAAAGTAGACCACTTCGCCCAAGTGGGCCTGCTCGGCTTCGTCTTGCTTACCGACGCCATCGGCGGCGTCGACGTTTGCTTGAACGAAGCCGTCGACGAACCATTGTCGGGGGCAAAGTTTCCTGCGGGCCAGCAAACCCTCAACGGTGCGGAAGCCTTGTCCTTCGTGCGCCAGCGCCACGACCTACCCCGCGGCGACCTCGACCGCATCGTGCGGCAGCAGGCTTACATGGCTTCCTTGGTACAAAAGGCCCTGTCGGCGGGCACGCTGACCAACCCGGCGCGGCTGCGTGAGTTGTCCAACGCCGCCGGACGATCAGTCACCCTTGACCAAGGCTGGGACATCGTCGGCTTTGCCCAGCAGATGTCCGGCCTGGCTGGCGGCAACATCATCTTCAACACCATCCCCGTCACCTCCGTCAACGGCACAGGCGACTACGGCGAATCCATTGTCACTGTTGACCCTCAGCAGGTACAGCAGTTCATGGAGGACCTTGTCAACCCGCCGAAGGTGCACAACCCGGACGCTTCGGGAGGCGTTGAGGCAGATGGGCAGGCGCCGGCTGCGCTGGGCAACTCCGAGGTGTTGATGCTCAACGCCGGTTCTTCACCTGGGTTAGCCGCCGCGGTGGGAAGGTTTTTACGCGAGGAAGGCGTGACCGTCTCGAGCGTGTCCAACGCGGTGCCTGGCATCTACAGCTACCCGCAGGTTGTCGCAGCTAACCCAGAAGATCCCGCGGCCAAGGCGCTGGCGGAAAGGCTTGGTGGTCTGCCCATTACCTCCAACGACAGCCTGGAGCCTTCCAGCCTGATCGTGGTTGTCACCGACGACTACTTCGGCCCGGGCGCCGACAACGTGGAGCAGTTGCAGGCAACGGATACCGTGGGAACACCAGGTGAGGACTTCGGGTCGGCTGAGATCGCGCCCGAGATCGACGCCGGCGGCACCGGTCCGCGCTGCGTGAACTAGCCCGCCGATATGATGGGCAGGCATGAGCATGCTGTCTCCCCTTTTGGTTTCCAACCCGTCGAGTCCGCGGCTTTCCTTTTATGACGAGTCTGCTGGCACACGCATGGATTTTTCCGCGCAGACCCTGGATAACTGGGCGAGCAAGGTGGCCAATATGCTCGATGAGGAGTTCGATTTGGGCGCCGATGCCGCTGTTCTTATCGATATCCCCGTGTCTTGGCAGGCCGCCGTCATCGCCCTGGGCACCTACAATTCTGCCCGGCTCCCCACCTTCGCTAAGAGCGCTTCTGCCGATCCTGATGTTGTGTTTACTACGCTAGAAGGCGCCGCCCGTTTTACCCATGTGCCGGATGTGGTGGTCGTTTCCGACGATCCCTTTGGCCGCGGTGTTGTCGAATCTGGTGGAGATCTTCCCTTAGGCGCTGTGGACTTCGGACCTACCGTTCGCTTCTACGGCGACGAGTACTTCGGCCCCAGCCCGCAGTTGTCTTCTTGGGCGCGAGAGGATCTTCACGCGCAGCGTTACTTCGTTTCCCCCTGGCACAACCGGGAGGATTTCGAGGCGCGGATCTTGGGCCCCTTGGCCGCTGGCGGTTCGGCGGTGGTGGTCACAGGGCTTGCTTCCGCGGACCGCCTTGAGGCGATCATGGAGGCAGAAAACGTCACCCGTCGCCTCCTGTGAGGGCGCACAATAATGTCCGAATCCACCCCCAGTAGTGGGTAACTACACCAAGATTGCCCGAGTGCGGGGGTATTGAAACTACATTGAAAGCACCGTATGTACTGAAAGGTGTTTTTTGATGAATCTTGTTACCCGCAAGACCGGCGCTGCGTTGGGTGCTGCAGTTTTGGCCACCGCAACCCTAACCGCCTGCTCCTCCGACTCCGGATCCGGCTCGTCCTCCGCCAACTCGGAACCCGCCACCCAAGCTGCAGGTTCTGAGGCTGGGCGCGGCCCCATCACGTTCGCGATGGGCCGCAACGACACCGACAAGCTCGCTCCGATCATTGAGAAATGGAACGCCGAGCACCCGGACGAGAAGGTCACTCTCGCGGAGCTCGCTGGCGAGGCCGACGACCAGCGCGACACCCTCGTGCAGTCTTTGCAGGTCGGCAACGCCGATTACGACGTAATGGCCCTGGACGTTGTCTGGACGGCAGATTTCGCCGCCAATCAGTGGCTTGAGCCGCTTGAGGGCGATTTCGCAGTGGATACCTCTAAGTTGCTGCAGTCCACTGTCGATTCCGCCACCTACGGCGGTAAGCTCTACGCCCTGCCGCAGAACACCAACGGCCAGCTTCTGTTCCGCAACACCGACTTGGTGGCGGACAAGCCCGACACCTTCGATGACATCAAGTCCGCTTGCGAGGCCATTGAGGGTGACTGCCTGACCACTCAGCTCAAGCAGTACGAGGGTCTGACCGTCAACACGCTCGGTTTCATCAATGGCTGGGGCGGCGATGTCATCGACGACAATGGCGAGCCGACCGTCGAGTCCGAAGAGGCCAGGGAGGGCCTGCAGGCGCTTGTCGACGCCTACGCTGACGGCACGATCGCCAAATCCTCCACCGCCACCACCGAGGAGGAGACAAACCTGTCGTTTACCGAGGGCACGACGGCGATGGCGATTAACTGGCCATACATGTACTCAAACGCTGTTGAGGCAGGCGTGAATTTTGAGGTCCAGCCGCTGGTCGGCAAGGACGGGGTGGGCGTGTCCACCCTGGGCGGCTACAACAACGGCATCAATATCAACTCTCAGAACAAGCAGACCGCCAAGGACTTCATCGAGTTCATTGTCTCGGAGGAAAACCAAAAGTCTTTCGCGGAAGCTTCCTTCCCGCCGGTTTTGGCCTCCATCTATGACGATGAGAGCCTCATCGACGAGCACCCGTACCTTCCTGCCTTGAAGGTATCGCTGGAAAATGCGAAGCCGCGTCCGGTTTCCCCGTTCTACCCGGCTATTTCTAAGGCCATCCAGGACAACGCTTACGCCGCCCTGACCGCCGGCAAGAGCGTTGAGGACGCCACCCGCGACATGGCTGCCGCCATCAAGCAGGCCTCCTAAACCTAACCGGCACAGTTGGCTGCCACGCCCGCGCCCCATGACGGTGCGGGCGTTTCGCCTTTGTGGGGAAGCGTTAGACTTCACATAATTGCTAGCGCCCATCTTCGACGCTTTATGAGGATCACATGAGCACTGCCCCAACCCGCGCCAAAGTACCGCGCGACACCGGCAAGGCAGCCGGGCTCGTCGCCCCAGCGTTGATCGTGCTGGCCATCGTCATCGGCTACCCGATCATCCGCGCAATCTGGTTGTCCTTTCAAGGCAACCGCCGCTTAGACCCCCAAACTGGAGTGTTTACCGACGGCGGCTTCGCCGGGCTGGAGAACTATCTCTACTGGATCACCAACCGGTGCATGTCACCGTCGGGCGTGGTAGGCCAGTGCCCACCCGGAGTGCTCGCCACCGACTTCTGGCCGGCGGTTCGCATCACCTTGTTTTTTGCCGTGGTCACTGTGCTCCTGGAAACCATTTTGGGCATGACCATGGCCTTGATCATGAACACCGAGTCGGCTGGACGCGCCTTCATCCGCGCCGCGGTGCTCGTGCCCTGGGCTATTCCCACGGCCGTGACAGCTAAGCTGTGGCAGTTTATGTTCGCCCCCGCCGGGATCGTTAACTCCCTGCTCGGCTCTAACATTGCTTGGACCACCGACCCGTGGGCTGCCCGCAGCGCCGTTATCATCGCCGATGTGTGGAAAACCGCACCGTTTATGGCGCTGCTCATCCTCGCTGGCCTCCAGATGATCCCGAAGGAGGTCTACGAAGCCGCGCGAGTCGACGGCGCTAGCAGGTGGCAACAGTTCACCCGCATCACCATGCCGCTGGTCCGCCCAGCGCTCATGGTCGCCGTACTCTTTCGCACCCTTGATGCTCTGCGCATGTACGACCTGCCCGTCATCATGATCTCCGGTTCCTCCAACTCACCCACCGCAACGATTTCCCAGTTGGTCGTCGAAGACATGCGCCAAGGCAACTTCAATTCCGCTTCCTCGCTATCGACACTGATCTTTCTGCTCATCTTCGCCGTCGCGTTCATCATGATCCGCTTCCTCGGCGCCGATGTGCGCGGCGACGAGAAACCTAAACGGCGGCTCACGGGGCGCCGCACAGCGAAGGAGTCCGCCAAATGAGAAAGCTCTGGCACTACATCGGCGTCATCTTCATCATGTTCTGGGGACTTGCACCCTTCTATTGGATGCTGATTACCGCGCTGCGCGACAAGGCGTACACTTTCGACACCACTCCGTGGCCCACACACGTGACGCTGGAAAATTTCCGCGACGCGCTCGCCACCAACAAAGGAAACGACTTCTTAGGCGCCATTGGCAACTCGCTGATCATTTCCCTGTCTACAACCGCACTAGCTGTACTCGTGGGCGTGTTTACCGCCTACGCCATCGCCCGGTTGGATTTCCCCGGCAAAGGCATCATCACCGGCATCATCCTCGCCGCCTCAATGTTTCCAGGCATCGCACTCGTAACGCCTTTGTTCCAGCTCTTTGGCAACCTCGGCTGGATCGGCACGTACCGTGCCATGGTCATCCCCAACATTTCCTTCGCCCTGCCGCTGACGATCTACACTCTCATCTCGTTTTTTCAGCAGCTACCATGGGACCTCGAGGAAGCGGCGCGTGTCGACGGCGCCTCGCGCGGGCAGGCCTTCCGCCTGGTCCTGCTGCCGCTGGCCGCACCCGCCATCTTCACCACGGCGATTTTGGCGTTCATCACCACCTGGAACGAGTTCATGCTCGCCCGCCAACTGTCCACCACCGCGACCGAACCCGTCACGGTGGCCATCGCACGCTTTTCCGGGCCGAGCGCCTTTGAGTACCCCTACGCCGCGATCATGGCGGCGGGCTCCCTTGTCACCGTGCCGTTGATCATCATGGTGCTTATCTTCCAGCGCCGTATCGTCTCCGGTTTGACCGCTGGCGGTGTCAAGGGCTAATGCGCGGCTCTATGGCACTGCTGGAGCAGGCGCGCTCGCAGATCCGCCGCGTCGCGCCGCGCGAGGCCTTCGAGTCGGGGGCCACGCTTATAGACATCCGCACCGCCGCCCACCGCGCCACCGGCGGCGACATCCCCGGCGCAATCGTTGTCGATTTAACCGTCCTGCCCTGGCGCCTCGACCCGACCTTCGCCTGGCGCATCCCGGAGGCCACCTCCTGGGATAGGCCGTACGTGCTCATTTGCCGGCACGGGTTTTCCTCCTCCGTCGCGGTTCATCTTCTGCAACAGATGGGCCTAACCAACGTGGCCGACGTTGACGGGGGTTTCGAGGCATGGGTGGCGGCGGGCCTGCCGGTCGCCTTGTCGGGCTACACCGCGGACGTGCGGGAGTAGACAGGTGAACACACGCCACGACCTTCTTTGGCAGACCGCAATCGGCTTCGTCGGGTTTTTCGCCGCACTAGCCCTCATCCAGGCGGTGTTCAACCTGTTTAGACCTGAGCCTGCGCTGTGGCCGGGGTTATTAGCCGGGGCACTATGCTTGGCCACGTGGCGGCTGGTCCGCCGGTGGCTGCGGGTCAGGTCACACCGTTAAGGCTCTGAGGTGGCGCCCAAAGGGCTGTTCTTAATTTCATTCGCCTCCCCGGTGAAGGCAATCACCTCCAAAGGTTGGGCTTTCCCTGTATGCCCTGGCATGCGCCGCCGCGTGAATCAAAGGGCTCCGCCGCCGCAGAGGCGCTCGCAGAAAAAATGGTGCTTGCGTTGGCGCCGCGATCCACGCTGGCTTTTCTTGGTTACGTGAGCACTCACCGCGAACCCTTTTTCAAACGTGGGCGCTGCGAGCCAAAACAACCCTGCGACCTTCCGCCCCGGAGTCAAGGTCACCCGGTTGCAGCTTTGTTTCCGCCTAATCGATGTGTGTGCAACCTCCGCACCGCTTTGCGCCACGCCACGCGGGCAATGGAGTGCGGCAGGGCCACAATTTCGCGGGCGTAGTTTTTGAGTCGGCACCGTCGCGGAGTGGGAGCAGCAATAACGCGCACAGGGATGCCGAGGTGCCAGGCCCAGACGCGGGTACGCAGAACGTGGAAGTTATTCGTTACCACGCTAAGGTAGGCGGCGTCGGGGAAAAGGGCACGGGTGTTTTCGAGATTTTCGTTGGTGGATTCTGCGCGAAGCTCCGCCACGATTGCTTCCGGGGGCACATTCTTGTCGGCAAGCCAGGCGGCCATGGCTTCGGCTTCATTGCGACCACTGACCACCAGGGCACTTGCGGGGGTGGAGGACCAGAGGTCAAGGGCCGTCGACAAGCGTGCTTCAAGCATGCGGGAGGGGCGCCCGTCGATGATGCGGGCGCCCAATACGACAATGGGTGGGTTATTCACCCAGCAACCGGTTGCGCAGGGCTTCATCCTTGCGCTCCACCTCGGCAGCCATGTTTTCCTGATAGTCGGCCATCTTGGCAAGCAGCGCAGGATCGGCCACGGCGAGGATACGTGCGGCGAGCAGACCAGCGTTTTTGGCCCCGCCGATCGACACAGTGGCGACGGGAACTCCACCCGGCATCTGCACAATGGACAACAACGAATCGAGCCCGTCGAGGTCCTTGAGCGCCCGGGGAATACCGATAACTGGCAACGGTGTGGCGGCGGCCACCATGCCCGGCAGGTGGGCCGCACCTCCCGCGCAGGCGATGATAACCTTCAGCCCGCGTTCGTGGGCGGAGGAGGCGTACGCCAGCATCTTCTCGGGTGTACGGTGCGCAGAGACCACCCCCACCTCGAAGGGGATGGAGAACTCCGCGAGGATCTCCGCCGCCGGGGCGACAGTGTCCCAATCGGAGTCCGAGCCCATGATCAGGCCAACAATCGGCTGCATGTTTCTACTTTCCTTTCCATTCCGCGTGGACGATGAAGTGGGCGGCGTCTTCGGCACTTGCGCGCACCTGCTCGTAGTCCTCGCCGGTGATGTTAACGTGGCCCATCTTGCGGCCCGGACGCCAGTTTTTGCCGTACAGGTGGACCTTCGCCTCCGGGTAGCGGCGCATCACCTCAACGACCCGCTCGCGCATGGGCATGGCCGGATCCTTTTCCGCACCCAAGGTATTGACCATGACCGTGACGGGCGCGACGGGCTCCGTAGATCCGAGTGGCCAGTCCAAAACGGCACGCAGGTGCTGCTCGAACTGGCTGGTCACGCTACCTTCCTGGGTCCAGTGGCCGGTGTTGTGGGGGCGCATCGCCAGCTCGTTGACAACCACACCCTCACCGGTCTGGAACAGCTCCACAGCGAGCACGCCCGTGACATCAAGTTCGGTGGCGATGCGCACGGCCAGGTCGCGGCAATAGGCAGCCAGGTCGCTGTCGAGCTGCGGAGCCGGAGAGATTGCGACGCGACAAATGCCGTCGTCTTGGACGGACTCAACAACGGGCCAGGAAAGTACCTGACCTGAGCGGTTGCGGGCTACCATGGCTGAGAGCTCACGGTCGAAAGGAATCTTGCGCTCGGCATAAAGCGGGGTGCCCTTGTCCACAAGATGCTGGGCCAACTGCGCGCACTTCTCGCGGGTGTCGGGAAACCACACGCCGTTGCCGTCGTAGCCGCCGCGGCTGGCTTTCAGACACACCGCACCCTCGACACGATCCCAGAACGCGTGGGCGTCCGCGGCGGAGGTGATCGGGGCGAAGACGGGCACGGGGGCACCGATGGAGCGCAGCTTGGTGCGCTGCTCCAATTTGTCCTGCGCGAAAATGAGGGCGTGCGGGCGCGGTTCGACGTTAACTCCGGCGTCGATAAGCGCTTGCGCGTACTCGTTGGGGACGTGCTCGTGGTCAAAAGTGACCGCATTAGCGCCTTCAACGGCCCTCTCAAGGTCGTTGAAGTTTGAATAATCACCCATCTGCACCTCACCGAATACCTGAGCGGCGGAGGCGTCCTCGGCGCCGGCGAGCACCCTGGTGTTTAGGCCTAGCTCGATCGCGGCTGTGTGCATCATGCGGGCGAGTTGGCCGTCGCCGACAACGACGACAGTGGGCATTGTGTTGTCTGTAGTCACGCCCGCCTAGTGTAGACCCTGAAGCTGCGAGTTCAGCACCTTCTCCACCTTCTTGGCCTTGCCCACCTCCGGGTAGTGCAGGGGGCGGCCGAGACCGTAGACGGCGAGTGTGAGCCCGCCGCGCTCCCGACGTGCGGAGTGGATCTGGCGCAGCGGAATTGAGTCGCCCTGCGCCACGACACGACGGTTGGTCACCGTGAACCGGCGGCGGCGCGAACGCACCACCGGAAAGATGAAACGCAGCACAACCAGCAACCCCCACAGCGCCACCACCGCATTGCGGAAAAGCGGTTCAATGCCGCCAACGTCCATCCAACCGATCGCCATCCAGCACACGCCGGTGACCACAACCGTTTCCAGCAGGGGAAAAATGAGCC
The DNA here is from genome assembly GCF_038452275.1 of Corynebacterium sp. BD556. Lineage (NCBI taxonomy): Bacteria > Bacillati > Actinomycetota > Actinomycetes > Mycobacteriales > Corynebacteriaceae > Corynebacterium > Corynebacterium mayonis. The sequence continues at coordinate 44,450 of NZ_CP141643.1, read as the reverse complement.
CGCTGATAGGCCCGCACGTGTCGGCGAGAACCACCTCGCCTTCGCTCATCCTCATGAAGGCTGACTTTAGCGAGTCGGCCGCAGGTGAGTCACGTCGCCAGCGGAAAAGGCTACGCCGTCGATGATGACCTCGCCCGTCTCCGTCACCCCGTCGACGACCCCTGCAACGTCGCCGTTCGGGCGTTGCAGGCGCACTAACTGACCGATGGTAACGCAGGAAGCGCGGTAGTCTCCGAGGAGTTGCGGGTCGTTGTCGCGCCACTGCCGCATCCTCTCTCCCAGGGCAAGCAAGGTATCGGCGGCGAAGCGGTCCCACTCAACGTCGCGGCCTTCGAGATTGAGCGATGTCGCTGTGTCCACGGGAAGGTCCTCGCGGCGCCAGGCGACGTTGAGACCCACGCCCACCACCACCCGCGGCTGGGGCGTGTTGAGCTCGGCCTCGGTGAGGATGCCGGCGAGTTTTTTGCCGCCCAAAAGGACGTCGTTGGGCCATTTCAGGTTGGCGTCGGGCACCACGTCGGTCACAGCCAAGCCAGCCGCCAGGGGAATCAAGCCTGCCCGTTCGACCTCGTCAATGCTGATGAGCGCGCTGAAGCACAGTTGAGAACCTTTTGGGGTGACCCATGTTCGGCCCATGCGGCCGCGGCCGGCGGTTTGTTCGTCGGCGATGAGGACGTCTCCTGGTTTTCCTGTAGCAAGCAGCAAGGCGTTGGTGGAGCCGACCGATTCGACCCAGCGCACATCGCGCCACACGTGGGCGACCTCGGAGTTGATAAATTGCATGTCGTGGACAGTCATGGGGCCGAGTCTAAGACGAAGCGATCAGACACACGGCCACCGCGTAGTCCGCGTCGTGGGAGATTGACAGCGATACTGCAGCGGGTCCGTGCCGCGCGATGCGGCCACGCAGCACTAAAGCGACTCGCCCGAAGGCGTCTGGGACCACCTCGATCTCCGCGAAGTTGACGTCCTCCGGGCTGATTGCGGGAGGCGAGCCGTACAGCGACTGCGACCACGCCTTGATATATGCCTCCTTCGCCGCCCACCGCCCGGCCAGCGAGGCCGCTCGGTTGGGTTTGTCTTTGCACGTGCGTAACTCGCGGTCGGTAAATACGGCGGTGAAACGGGAGCCGGGTGAATCGAGCTGTTCGGCGAAACCCGGAACGTGCACGATATCGGTGCCGATGTGCATGCAAAGACCCTCTCAAAACGCAGACGTGGCGAAAATCACATTTGAGAATAACAGCACGGCAAACGCCATACTTACCGCCCCGTAACCTACTAATGCGTAACTTTATGTATTTCGCGTACCTAATTAGGCCCACCGAACATTACACTGCGCCGCATGACTGTTTCTTCCCACATGACTGACTTGGAAGGTCTGGACGCTCCACAGTCCACCGCCGACAAAATCGCCGACCTGAAGCGCCGCCGCGAAGAAGCCCACACCCCGATGGGAAAAGCCGCCCACGACAAGGTGCGCGACGCTGGGCGCCTCACTGCCCGCGAGCGCCTCGACTACCTGCTCGACGAGGGCTCCTTCGTCGAAACCGACCAATTAGTGCGCCACCGCACCCACGAGTTCGGAATGGAAAAGAAACGCCCTGTCACCGACGGCATCGTCACTGGATGGGGCACCATCGACGGCCGCGAAGTGTGCGTGTTTTCACAGGACGGCACCGTCTTCGGCGGTGCCCTCGGTGAGGTTTACGGCGAAAAGATGGTCAAGATCCAACAGCTCGCCGTAACCACCGGCCGCCCATTGATCGGTCTCTACGAAGGTGCCGGGGCCCGCATCCAGGAAGGCGCGGTGTCCCTGGATTGGATCGCCCGAACCTTCTACCAAAACGTCAAGGCCTCCGGCGTCGTCCCGCAGATCTCCGTGATCATGGGGGCTTGCGCCGGTGGCAACGCCTACTCCCCCGCCTTAACCGATTTCGTGGTCATGGTGGATAAGACCTCCAAGATGTTCGTCACTGGCCCGGACGTGATCACCACCGTCACCGGCGAGGTGATTACCCAAGAAGAACTCGGCGGCGCCTGGCCACACATGAACACCGCCGGCAACTGCCACTACGTCGCCTCCTCCGACGAGGACGCCCTCGACTGGGTGACCGACCTGGTGGGCTTTTTGCCGAATAATTCACGCAGCATGCCCCCTTCGGAAAACTTCAGTGTTGAGGAAGTTGACACCGAAATCACCGAGGCGGATCTAGCGCTCGACAGCATTATCCCGGATTCACCGAACCAACCTTATGACGTGCGCGAGGTCATCTCAGCGCTCGCCGACGACGGCGAGTTCTTTGAGATCATGCAGCAACGCGCCGAAAACGTCGTCACAGCCCTCACCCGCATTGATGGCGAGGTCGTGGCCATTTTGGCCAACCAACCCAGCGTGTTCGCCGGCTGTCTCGACATTGATTCCTCGGAGAAGGCGGCCCGCTTCGTACGCACCGTCGACGCTTTCAACATTCCGCTCGTGCTGCTTGTCGACGTCCCCGGCTTCCTGCCCGGTGCCAGCCAAGAACACGGCGGCATTTTGCGCCGCGGGGCGAAGTTGCTCTACGCCTACGCGGAGGCAACCGTGCCAAAAATCACGGTGACCATGCGCAAGTCTTACGGCGGCGCCTACTGCGTCATGGGGTCGAAGGGTTTAGGCGCGGACGTGAACCTGGCGTGGCCGACCGCTCAGATCGCTGTGATGGGAGCGGCGGGCGCGGTGGGCTTTATCAACCGCAAAGACATTAAGGCCGCGAAGGAATCCGGCATGGACGAGGCCGAGTTGGCGGACTTAATCAAAAGCTTCGAGCGCGAGTACGAAGACGCAATTTTAAACCCCTACCTTGCCGCTGAGCGCGGTCTCATCGACGCCGTCATTTTACCCTCCGAAACCCGCACCGCTGTGGCCGCTAACCTGCGCCTCTACCGCGACAAAACCGTTGCCCGCCCGGCGCGCAAGCACGGCAACATCCCGCTGTAAAAGACTCAAAGCCCCTCTTTTGACCAGGAAAGACTTTCATGACTCTCACCCCTTTGCTTTCGCTGACTTCGCCTGCCGTGATATTCCAGGGGCAGGGAACCAATTGGCAGCTCGCCCTTGCCGATGCCACCTCAAGCCCCCGGATCCACTCACGCTTAAACGAGCTGCTTTCTTCCGCGCGCACGTTGACAGGCCCGGTCGCCCGACCGCTTGCTTCGGCTGTGCCGGGGGTCACCGAACGTCTGCGCGCCGTGATGGACCCAGACCAAAGCACCGAGGCCGCAGACGTTGACTCCCACCCGGCGGTTAGCGTGCCGGGCATTGTCCTGGCCCAGCTCGCCGCGGTTCAGCAGCTTCGAGATTTGGGGCTTGCCGTGGACACAGCGAAGCTGGCGGGCCACTCCCAGGGCGCCCTAGGTGTTGCCGCGGTGCATAACCCGGTGCATGCCCTGGCCTTCGCCATAATTTTGGGAGCTGCTGCCTCCACAACGCACGGCGCGAGCGATTCAGGGTCCCGCATGCTCAGTGTGCGGGGTCTGCGCCGGGGGGAAGTGGAAAAGCACGCTGGGGAGCTGGTGTCCGTAGTCAACGGGCCGCGCCACGTCGTGTTAGCGGGTGAGCCGCAGAAACTCGCTGCTGCGCGTGAACGCATTGCGGCCGCCGCTGAGGCTTATAACTCCAAGCTTGAAGCTGGTGCGTTCGGCGGGTCCGAACTCACCCCGCTTTTCGACGACCTCCCCGTCGCCTACCCCTTCCACAGCGCCGCTAACGCCGCGGGCGTCGAACTTGCTGTTGAGTGGGCCGAGACTTGCGGTATTGACCTTGGGGATACAACTCCGCGTGAGTTGGCGCAAGCCATCCTTGTTGATGTTCATGACTGGCCGGCGCAGGTGCGTGATTTGCTCGATGCGGGTGTCAGCCACATTCTCAGCCTCGACAAATCTGTCAGCACCATCACCAACACGCTCACTGCGGGTTCCGCAGTAGCAGTAGTCACGGTTGACTCGGCCAAGAAGCGCGACGACCTTTCCGTGCCGGGCAAGACACTTCCCCAGGCCGCCGACTACTCCCGTTACGCGCCGCGGCTGGTGCGTCTGCCGGACGGCAAAACGTACACCCAGACTCGTTTTTCCACCCTGACTGGCCTGTCCCCGATCATTCTCGGCGGGATGACACCGACTTCAGCCGACGGCGAGATCGTCGCCGCAGCCGCCAACGCCGGCTATTGGACGGAGCTCGCCGGTGGCGGCATGTATTCGGAAGATGTTTTCACCGCCCACAAGGACACACTTGTTGAGCACCTTGAGCCGGGCCGCACGGCGCAGTTCAACACCATGTTCTTTGACCGCTTCCTGTGGAATTTACAATTCGGCCAGACCCGCATGGTGCCTAAGGCACGTGCGGCTGGTGCCCCCTTCAACGGTGTGTGCATCTCCGCCGGCATTCCCGAGGTTGAAGAAGCTAGCGAGCTTCTCGCCACCTTGCGCGCGGAGGGTTTCCCCTACATTGCTTTCAAGCCGGGCACGTCCAAGCAGGTGCGCGACGCGCTGAAGATCGCCGCCGCCAACCCGGATGTGCCGGTGATTGTGATGGTGGAAGACGGCCACGCGGGCGGCCACCACTCCTGGGTGGACCTGGATGATCTGCTAATGGACACCTACGGGGAGGTCCGCGAGCACGACAACGCGATCCTTGCCGTCGGCGGCGGCGTGTATTCGCCACAGCGCGCGGCCGAACTGATCAATGGTGATTGGGCGACGCGCTGGGAACTGCCCCTGATGCCCGTTGACGCCGTGTTTATCGGCACCGTGGCCATGGCCACGAAAGAGGCGAAGGCCACCGATTCAGTCAAGGACCTGCTGGTTAGCACTGCCGGTCTGACTCCCGAAGAAAACGGCGGATGGGTCTCGCGCGGAACCGGCCGAAATGGGGTGGCGTCCTCGCAAAGCCACCTCCTCGCAGACATCCACGACTTGGACAATTCCTTCGCCAAAGCGTCACGGTTGATCACCAGCATGCCCATCGAGGATTACGATGCGCGCCGCGACGAGATCATCGAAGCCCTGTCGAAAACCTCAAAGCCTTTCTTCGGTGAGGTCGAGGAGATGACTTACGCTGAGTGGGTCGAGCGCTTCGTGGATTTGGCCTACCCCTTCGTCGACGCCTCCTGGGACGCACGTTTTATCTCCTTGCTGCACCGCATCGAGGCCCGTTTGAACGAGGCCGACCACGGCGAGATCGAAACAATCTTCCCACAGGGTGAGGAGATTGACCCGCGGGAAGCCGTCGACAAGCTGCTTGCGGTCTATCCCGTCGCCCGCGACATCAAGGTCTCCCCGCGCGATGCCGCATGGTGGATCGGACTGCACTACGCCTACCCGAAGCCCATGCCATGGGTGCCGGCCATCGACGGTGACCTGAAAACCTGGTTCGGCAAAGACACCCTGTGGCAGGCTCAGGACGAGCGTTACACCGCCGATGAAGTCCGCATCATCCCCGGCCCTGTGGCCGTTGCTGGCATCACGAAGAAAAACGAGCCTGTCGCCGAACTGCTCGCCCGCTTCGAGGAAGCCGCAACACAGTCGCTGCTTCACGCCGGTGCAACCCCAGTTGACCTCTACTGCCGCTTAAACGACGCGGCGAGTGTAGAAGATTTCCTGCGCGCCGCACCCACCCTTGTCTGGCACGGCCACCTGATGGAAAACCCGGCCTACGCCATGTCGCCGGAGGCTTACGACATTGTCGAGGACAACGGCGAGTGGTCCATCCGCATCAACACCGACTCTTACTGGGATGATCTGCCGGAAGAGCAACGCCCCTTCTACGTACGCGACGTGATCATCCCGCTTGACTTGCCGGCAGGGGTGTCCACCGGCGCCTCCCCCGTGGTCTCCGACGAGCGCCTGCCCAAAGCCGTGTTCGACCTGCTCGCCGGCCTAGCCGGTGTGGGCTCGACGTCGGAGGCCGGCGACGAGATCACCGCAATGCCGAGGATCATCGAGGGCTCCCAGTCGGACGACGCCCCGTTCGGCGTGGCCAAGGCTTCCTTCACCTTCCCCGCCTCGCTGCTTGCCGCGCACACCGCGGTGACCGGAGCGGCACTGGGCTCCGAAGTGAAAACCGGCACCCCGGACGTGCTCGTCGGGCCGTGCTGGCCGGCCATTTACACCGCGCTGGGCTCCGGACAGCTTAGCGACGGCTTCCCCGTCATCGAAGGCCTACTCAACGCGGTCCACCTCGACCACGTCATCGACCTGCGCGCCGATTTGCACGAGCTTGCAGACGGACGCACCATCGAGGTAACCTCGCGCTGCTCGGCGATCGAGGAGTCCGTCTCCGGGCGCATCGTCACCGTGGAGCTTGAGCTGACCTCCGCAGGTGAAGTGGTGGCCACCCAGATGCACCGCTTCGCCATCCGCGGCCGCGCCACCGTGACCACCGCGCCGAGTGCGGCCCCCTCCTACGGCGGCGCCGCAGAAGCCAATGCGGTGGAAGCCACTCCGCGCTCCTTCGTCGACCGCGCCACGGTCACCGCACCACACGATATGACCCCATTTGCGCTGGTATCGGGCGATTACAACCCGATCCACACTTCCTTCAACGCCTCCGGCCTGGTGGGGTTGAAGGCCCCACTGGTGCACGGTATGTGGCTTTCCGCCACTGCCCAACACCTCGCCGGGCGCCATGGTGAGGTCACAGGCTGGACCTACTCGATGTACGGCATGGTGCAGCTCGACGACGAGGTAGAGATCACCGTCGAGCGTGTTGCGCGCGTGGGCATCCGCCCCGCTTTGGAGGTGACCTGCCGCATCGGTGGCGACGTGGTCTCGCGCGGCCAGGCGCTGCTGGCGCAGCCGGCCACCGCCTATGTCTACCCCGGCCAGGGCGTCCAAGCCGAGGGGATGGGTAAGGCTGACCGCGATGCCTGCCCCGCCGCCCGCGAAATGTGGCGTCGCGCAGACCGCCATACCCGCGCCAACCTTGGCTTTTCCATCCAGCGCATCATCGACGAGAACCCCACCTCGATCACGGTGCGCGGCACCGAGTTCAAGCACCCGGGTGGAGTGTTGCACTTGACCCAGTTCACGCAGGTGGCGCTGGCTGTGGTCGCCTACGCCCAAACGCAGCGCCTACGTGTCGCTGGTGCCTTAGGCGAAGGCGCCATGTACGCCGGGCACTCCTTGGGCGAGTACACAGCCCTGGCCTCCCTAGCCAACATCTTCGACCTCGAAGCGGTCATCGACATCGTCTACTCGCGCGGCTCCGCCATGGGATCGCTCGTCCCACGCGACGCGGAGGGCAACTCGGACTACGGCATGGGCGCGCTTCGGCCCAATATGATTGGTGTGGGGCCCGACGAGGTCGAGGATTTTGTCTCCCGAGTTGCCGTTAACTCCGGTGAGTTCTTGGAGATTGTGAACTACAACATCTCCGGCCAGCAGTACTCCGTGGCCGGTACAAAAAAGGGCCTGGCCGCTTTGTCCGCCGCCGCCAACTCGATTCGGGAGCGCGCCTACGTGCAGGTTCCGGGCATCGATGTGCCCTTCCACTCCCGTGTTTTGCGCGACGGTGTCCCCGCCTTCGCCGAGAAGCTCGATGAGCTTTTGCCCGCCGTGATCGACGTGGACACTCTAGTGGGCCGCTACGTGCCGAACCTGGTGGCCCGTCCTTTCGAGCTGACCCAAGACTTCATTGACGCGGTTGCCGCTGAGGTGCCCTCCGAGCGCTTGTCCGGGGTGACGGTGGACAATACCGACCGCAACACCTTGGCGCGCATTTTGCTCATTGAGCTGTTGGCCTGGCAATTCGCTTCCCCGGTGCGCTGGATTGAAACCCAAGACCTGCTCATTGGGCGCGTAGAGCAGATCATCGAGGTGGGCCTTGCGTCCTCGCCGACGCTGACGAACCTGGCTAAGCGCGAGATGGATGTTGTGGGCCGGCGCATCCCGGTGTTCAACGTGGAGGCCGACCAGGACCGTGTCATGCTCGCTGACACCGTCGCCGCCCCGGAACCGGAAATCGAGGAGGGGCCCGCAGATGAAGCGCCGGCCCCAACCGCTCCTGTCGAGACGGCCCCGGAGATTCAGAAGGCAACCGCCCCCACTCCTGCTGCGGCTTCCGGCGGCTCCCTCGCCACGGATCTGCCCTTCAGCGCCTCAGACGCGATCATGGTGCTTTTCGCTTTCCAGAACAAGATCAACTTGGGGCAGATCAACGATAGCGACACCATCGAGGAGCTCACCGGCGGTGTGTCCTCCCGGCGCAACCAGTTGCTCATGGATATGTCTGCTGAACTCGGGGTGCCCGCCATCGACGGCGCCGCCGAGGCGGACGTGGCTACCTTGCGCGAGCGCGTCAACCAGGTCGCCCCAGGCTACTTTCCCTTCGGCACGGTCCTGGGCGAGGCAGTCACTTCGCGTCTGCGCCAGTTGTTGGGCGCCGCCGGCGTCAAGCCCGCTTTCGTGGGCGAGGCCGTCTCGTCTGGGTGGGGTTTGCCCGCCACGTGGATCCCGCACGTGGAGGCGGAGATCCTGTTGGGCACGCGCGCTGAGGAGTCTGTGCGCGGCGGCAGCTTGAACACGCTGCCGGGTGTTTCTTCCAAGTCTGACGCGAACGCGCTTGTCGACGCCGCCGTCGAAGCCGTCGCCGCCCGCCATGGTGTGGCGGTGTCCAAGGGCACCAGCGTGGCTGCAAGCGGCGGAGTGGTTGATTCCGCGGCCCTAGACGCCTACAGAGACGAAGTGACTGACACCCTGGTTGCAACGGCGCGCACGCTGCTCAACAAACTGGGCATTGAGGAGGTCCACCCCGAGGTCGAGGTGCCGGATAGCACCGTCATCGACACCATTGAGGCCGAGCTCGGCTCCGGCTGGGTGCAGCAGGTCACTCCGATTTTTGACGCGCGCCAGGCAGTGCTTTTCGACGACCGCTGGGCCCAAGCCCGCGAAGACCTCGCCCGCGTGGCGCTCGGCGAGGTTGATATGGATATCGCTCGCTTCGCCGGCACGGGTCAAACTGTCGCCGAGCAGGCGCAGTGGTACGCCGACAACGGTTTCGACGGTCCGCTGGCTGAAATCGCCCGCGTCGCCCTTGAGACCCCGGAGCTGGAATACGCCGGTGAAGTCGCCCTAGTGACGGGTGCCGCCCCCGGTTCCATTGCCGCCGCGCTTGTCGAGCGCCTGCTCGCCGGCGGTGCCACGGTCATCATGACTGCCTCGCGTGTCAACCAAGCCCGCAAGGAATTTGCGCGCACGCTCTACCGCGATCATGCTTCCGCCGGCGCCGCACTCTGGCTTGTGCCCGCGAATTTGTCCAGCTACCGCGATATCGACGCGGTGATCGACTGGATCGGCTCCGAGCAGCGCGAAACGGTAGGCAATGAGATCCGCGTAACTAAGCCCGCCATGACCCCCGCTCTGGCGTTTCCTTTCGCCGCACCGGGTGTCTCCGGCTCGCTGGCTGAGGTCGGCGGCAACGCCGAAACCCAAGCCCGCCTGCTGCTGTGGTCTGTGGAGCGCACCATCGCCGGGCTGTCCACGTTGGCGCAAAACAGCGACGACTTCCCGTCGACACGCACCCACGTGGTTCTGCCGGGCTCACCAAACCGCGGCACCTTCGGGGGTGATGGTGCCTACGGCGAGGTCAAGGCCGCCCTTGACGCAATTGTGAACAAGTGGTCCGCCGAAACCGGCTGGCCCGAAGGCGTCACCCTGGCCCAGGCCCGCATCGGTTGGGTCGCCGGCACCGCTCTGATGGGCGGCAATGACGTGCTCATCCCAGCGGCGAAAAAGGCTGGCATCCACGTGTGGAGCCCGGAGGAGATCTCCTCCAAACTTATGGGTCTGGCCTCGCGCGCCTCCCGCGAAAAGGCCGGAAAGGCGCCGCTCGATCTGGATCTGACCGGGGGGCTAGATTCCGCTGGCGTGTCCATCGCTGAGTTGGCCCGCAACGCCGAGATCACTGCGGCGACCAACGACACTTCGGTGCGCGAGGGCGCGATCAAGGCCCTGCCGAACCTGGCCAACCCGGCCCAGCCGGCTGCGGTGGAGGTGGGCGAGGTCACCTGCGATCTTGAGGACATGATCGTGGTCGTTGGTGTTGGTGAGGTTTCTTCCTGGGGCTCGGGACGCACCCGCCGTGAGGCGGAGTACGGCATCCAGCGCGACGGCACGGTGGATCTCACCGCCGCGGGCGTTTTGGAGTTGGCGTGGATGACCGGTCTGGTGCGGTGGGCCGAGGACCCGAACCCAGGCTGGTACGACGCTGAAGGCACCGCGATCGACGAGGCTGACATCTACGAGCGCTTCCGTGACGAGGTTGTGGCCCGCGCCGGTGTGCGTGAGCTGACAGATAAGTATTTCCTCACTGACCGCGGTTCGATCGATTTGGCTGAGGTCTTCCTCGACCGCGACATCACCTTCACTGTGGAAAGCGAGGCCATCGCACGCGACATGGAGGTCGCCGACCCCGCCAAGACGCGCGTTGAGCTTATCGACGGCGAATGGACCGTCACCCGCCTCGCCGGCGCGACCGCCCGTGTGCCGCGCAAGGCGACTCTCTCGCGCACCGTGGCGGGCCAGATGCCGGACAACTTCGATCCGGCCGCCTGGGGTATCCCGGCGCAGATGGTGGACAACATGGACCGCATCGCCGTGTGGAACCTAGTCACCGCGGTCGACGCCTTCATCACCGCTGGTTTTACCCCGGCGGAGCTGATGCAGGCCGTCCACCCCGTCGACGTCGCCTCCACGCAGGGCACCGGTATCGGTGGCATGGAGTCTTTGCACAAGGTCTTTGTCTCCCGCTTGCTTGGCGAGGAACGCCAATCCGACATCCTGCAGGAGGCTCTGCCGAACGTGGTGGCGGCGCACACGATGCAGTCACTTGTGGGTGGCTACGGCTCGATGATCCACCCGGTAGGTGCTTGTGCGACCGCCGCGGTGTCGATTGAGGAGGCTGTGGACAAGATTGCGGTGGGCAAGGCGGATTTCGTCGTCGCCGGCGGCATCGATGACGTCCAGGTCGAATCCCTGGAGGGCTTCGGCCAGATGAACGCGACCGCGGCAACCGAGACGATGCGCGACAAGGGTATTGCGGACCGCTTCATCTCGCGGGCCAATGACCGTCGCCGCGGTGGCTTCCTGGAAGCCGAGGGCGGTGGAACGGTGCTGGTCACCCGTGGATCAGTGGCGGCGAAGCTGGGGCTTGCTGTGCGTGCGGTGATCGCTTATGCGTCTTCCTTCGGCGATGGCGCGCACACGTCCATCCCGGCACCTGGCCTGGGTGTTCTCGGTGCCGCACGCGGTGGGGCGACGTCGCGTCTGGCGCGTTCGCTGGCGGCGCTGGGCTTGACGCCTGATGATGTCACCGTCCTGTCCAAGCATGACACCTCCACCAACGCCAACGACCCGAACGAGTCCGAGCTGCACTCCATCCTGTGGCCCGCCATCGGACGCGACGTGCGCGCTCCGATGTACGTCATTTCGCAAAAGACACTTACCGGCCATGCCAAGGCGGGCGCCGCGCTGTTCCAGATCGGCGGGCTTATCGACGTCCTTTCCACCGGCTCCCTGCCCGCCAACGCCTCCCTTGATTGCGTCGATCCGGCAGTGGGAGCGAAGGCCCGCAATCTGGTGTGGCTGCGTGCTCCCTTGGACCTGGGCGAAGGCGCGGTGAAGGCCGCCGCACTGACCTCCCTGGGCTTCGGCCACGTCGGCGCCCTGGTTGTCCTCGCCCACCCGAGTGTGTTCGAAGCGGCACTGGCTGCCTCAGGGGCGGACGTTGAGCAGTGGCGGCAACGCGCCACCGCCCGTTTGCGCGCCGGTACCGGCTGGCTTGAAGCCGGTATGACCGGCAAGCGGGAACTTTTCACCCAGGTGGAAAACCGTCGCTTTGCTGAGGGCAACGTCCACGACGGCGAGATTGCGCTGCTTTTGGATGCGGACGCGCGGCTCGGGGCCGACGGGGTGTACCCGAGGGGGTAAGGGCTCTGGGGTGAGAACTGCAGGGTAAGAACTAAAAGGCAAGAATCCACCGGAAACTCGCGAAACGGTGGATTTTTGCCCTTTTCCTTTTGACCTTTGGTTGCTAACCGCGCAGGCCCACCTACAGCCCGCGCAGGATATCAGCCAGGTCATCCTGGCGCCGGTGACCGAAGATCGCGGTGCTGAGTCGGCGGGGCGCGCCCGGGTCGAGGCCTAGGGCAACGTTGATTGCCTCTTGCGCTTTGTCCGGTGTAGCAGCAAGTTCCGGGTCGAGTCCCATCGTGGACAGGAGCAGCCCCAGCCCCTGCAGTGAGTCATCGAAAGGCAGGGCCGGCAGCACGTCGAACTCATCCCCGTAGCGCAGCCAGACGCGCTCACCGGCGGTGGTGTGGAGTGAGTCAAGAAAGCGCTTGATGGTCGAGGTCGAGATTTGCTTGAGCCGGTTTACTCGCACGTACTGCTCCCCGAGGCGGCTCGGAACAGCCACCGAGTCATTGACGCCAACCTTGTATAAACCCGCCACGCCGCGGGGGACTTGGAAGCCGGAGCCTCGGAGGTGATCGGGAGTCACCGTCACCAGGAGGTGCCAGGCACCGTCGCGGAAGTAGAGGTGCTTGGAATCCTCCGGCTCGTCCTCGATCGCCGCTTCACTTTCCTCCGCCCGCGTGACGACGCCATCTGAAAGCGAGAAGTCGGACGAAGCCGCGTAGGCCCGTACAGAGGATTCGCTGATGCGCAGCCGCTCTGCCTCTGCGATGAGGTCACTCAAGGCGACGGACCCTGTCTCAGATTCGTCGACCCGTCGGCCAATCCACCCTGCGATAGTGCTGAAATCTTCCAGACCCCATTCGGCGAGGGCATAGGTCGAGTTCGCAACCCGCGAGATCCTACTGTCCACGGCGAGCTGGTTCGCCATGGACCTGACGTTTCCCTCCATCTGGAGCGCCTCGGCGATCTCGTCGACAGTCATGGGCTCGCCGGTCACGGAGAGCACTGCCGCAGCACGGTCCTGGTGGCTCCGGGCCAGCACCATTGCTCCGCCGGGTAAGTCAATGTAGCCAGGCTTCTCTGCCAACCACGCGCGGAAAGCTTTCTCATCAACGCTCAGTTTTGCGGCGGCATCCGCAGGGCTGAAAACGTTGTAGGCGTTCGAGTATTCTGCGAGAACTTCGTCGGCGGTAGCCGAGAACCCGGGGGCGCTCAGCCAGGTCTCGTCGCGTTACCAGGCTTTGAACATACAGCGGAAGTACTCCTCTGCGGAGCGCTCGAGGATCGGGTTGTCCTGCCAGAGGGCCGGCAGCTCTTCCTGGGCCGCCGACACCTGCACGAGTGGGCCGAGACGCTCGGCCAGAAGCGCTGAGGTTTCCGCGCTCAACTGCGACTTCGTATCGAAAACGTTTCGCAGCTGCTTCTCAATCTGCCTGATCCGCTCTCTCGTGACGCCGAACTGGGCGCCAAGCTCATCGAGGGTGGCCTCGCCTAGCCACCGCCGGGAGGCGATCGCAAGGGAGCGCTCGTCGTGGATGCAGATGTCGACAAGCTCGTGGAGGCAGGCCTTGATCAGGGTGGATATACTTTCTTCACCGCTACCGGGGAAGGGCGACCCGGTGAGCGCGGCCCATCCCTTGACGACCTCGATCTCGTCTAGCGGTTCCTCCACGGAATCGTCCGCGGCGTAGATGTCGGTATCGAGGAAACCATCCGGCTCCTCGTGAGCCGTATCGGCCGTGCCGTCTTCGTCGATAGCAGCGAGCACCACCGCTTCGACGAGGCGCTGGAGCCGCTTCGCCCCCACGCCTGGAATATCCATCAAGTCGTGGACGGTGGCATCGAGCATGCGCTCGAAGCGAAGGCTCCACTGCGCGGCGATTCGCTCGCTGCTCGAGCGCGAAAAGTCTATCGCGTAGCGCGGGCCGAGCACCGGTGACACACGGTACAGGGGTTCTGCGGCTTTGTGTTCGATCCACAGCGCAGCGATGGTCTCGGCGGTCAATGCGCCCGGGTCGCCGCCAACACCGACCTGGCTGACCCACGCAAAACGCCCATCGACGTCACCGCCGGCGAAACCTCCCGGGGTGGTGTCTTCGCTGGGCAAGCCGATATCTTCAACCGGTGCCTTCCAGGTAGAGCGCGGCTCGAGCTGAGAGACGAGCCGCGCGAAGCTTTGTTCGCTGACGATCGGGATCATGAGCTCGCGCGCCCGCGCCACTTTGCCGCTCATGGAATCAGGATTCGCCGCCACGACAACGACGGTCTGCTTCGTAACTCCTCCGGGCACGAGCCCCGCCCTGGTTGCCCGGCGCTCCCATTCTTCGCGCGGCAGATCCAGGGAGCCGGCAAACGCAATACGGTCACCTCCGCTAAGAACGAAGCTCCTGGATGAGTTTCCCTCGACGGGTTCTGCCAGGAGGGCAGCGACAAGTTCGGGTGATACCCCGAGGTCATCAGCGAGTTGGGTTAGGAGGTTGCGTTCGGCGTCGGTGACGACTCCGTCGAGCCACGCCTCCACAGCGAGTTGACGAATGAATTCCTCGTGCGTCTGGTTGATGTCATCGATGGAAAGGCCGTCGATGAATGCAATGTCGCCAAGCTGTTTGATTTCGGAGGCGGAAAGGGCGTGGTCGACCAGGCTGGCGGCCAACGCGCGGCGGTACCGTTCCGACCCTCCAGCGCCCGAGGCTGGAAGGGATTCAGCGAGCCGAGCAAGCCAGTGCTGCTCCTGCGAAATCTGCGGGGTGTCGCGATGACGAGAGATGGCGCCCGGCGTTTCTGCTTGTACCGGCCGCGCCGCGAAGGACTTCAGCCGAGGTAGTGCAGCTCCGCGAGAGCGCGCAAGAACCCGGAGGAGGTCCGCTGTAGCCCGCGCGTCCGAGAGCGCGGAATGCGCGCGGGGGTTCTCGACTCGTGCGGCCGCGACCGAATCTGCAAGCTTAGAGGTACCTAGGTAGTGCTGCGACAGCCTCATGGTGTCGAGCCACTCAATGTCGCGCAGGTTTGTCTCAACGCCTGCGGACTCGAATTCCCGGGTGAGGAAGCGGTTTTCAAAGGTCGCGTTGTGGGCAACCAGTACTCTCCCGGCAAGAAGACCCGCAAGGTAGGGCGCGACGTCGGCGAAGACGGGGGCATGGACGAGCTGTGAAGCCGTGACCTTATGGACGTGCGAGTTCGGTATGTCCCGGTTCGGCTGGATGAGGGTATCCCAAACACCTTCTACCTCGAGGTCCATGTTCAGAAGCACGACCCCAATCTCGATGATCCGGTCGGTGTGCCCGAAACCAGTGGTCTCGAGGTCCACCACTGCGTATCCGCGTGATGCCGTCACTGCTCCTCCTTGGGTTTCGTTGATCTCCGTCATGCGGGACGTACCACTAACTCCCCCACCACCGGGTCATACACGTACCCGACGATCTCCCCGGACATGATGAGCTCGATGGCGCGGTCGATGACCGGCAGCGGCACGACGAACCATTCGGTCGCGGCCACGGATCCGCCTACGGCATCGACTATCGACGCATCCAATCGCACTGCAGCGAACACGCGGTGCAGCAGGTGTTCAAGCGCAGACGGTCGCAGGTTGTAGGCCCGGTAGGTGGCAATGATCTCGACGGGCGCCATGAGGTAGGTCGGGCTCTTTTCCGCGCCCGCGATGCGCTTTTCCACCGGCCCGCGCGAGAAACCGATCTTATAGAGGTCTTGCAGCGAGCGCACGTCGGGGTGATCGCTGAGCGAACGAAGGACGTAGAGGTAACCGGTTTCCTCGTCGGCGTCGCCGATCTCGGACGCGGTCATGGTCGCCCGGGTCAGGGCCTGCCCGCCGGTTTCGTAGAGCCGGTTGGCTAGGGACTCGCGGTACATGGAGGATTCGGTGCCGTTTTCAAAGATCACGCGCAGGCGCGGCTTGTTCTCTCCGCGCTCAGCGTTTGGCTCGTGGACCTCGGCGACGAAACAGAGCAGGCCGCTGACCAGGAAGAATCTCCCCTCCCGGATGCTGCTTTCGCCGACAAAGGGGGT
Source organism: Corynebacterium sp. BD556 (assembly GCF_038452275.1). Classification (NCBI taxonomy): domain Bacteria; kingdom Bacillati; phylum Actinomycetota; class Actinomycetes; order Mycobacteriales; family Corynebacteriaceae; genus Corynebacterium; species Corynebacterium mayonis. The sequence goes on along the minus strand of NZ_CP141643.1, from coordinate 28,475 downwards.
GAGCTTCCACGTCTCTTCGGCTAGCTCCTGGTGTTTGGCCTTGAAGTGTCCCTCGAACACGGCGAAGTCCGCTGCTTTGACCCGGGTGGCGCGCTCGCCGTCCTCGGCGGGGCTCTTGCGGGCAGGCAGGGTGGACACGTCGAAGATGTCGGGGACAGCACCCAGCAAGTCGGAGGCACCCGCGAGGAGGTCGTCGAGCGAGGCGGGCGCGGGCGCTGCGGTCAGCAGGCCGTGCTCGTCGTGGTCGGTGAGATCAGCGATCTTGTCTTCGCTGCCACGGATCCCCACCAGGCGCGCGCCGAGTTTGCGCTCGGCGATATTGAGGGTGTCGGGGTTAGGCTCGCGGCCGTGCTCGGAGACGAAGTCGTTGATCTCCTTGAAGGCGCGCACGAGACGGTCGACTTCGGTGACGGGCCGGGGCTTTTCAGGCGTCTCCAGGAGCCCGTCGGCGTCGGAGGCGATGAGGGCGTCGAGTTGGTCAAGTAGGGGGTCGTTGCTCACTGGTGCGCTCCTTCGGTGGATTGCTGGGCTGCCTGTTCCGCGGCCAGCTCGGCGCGGCGCTCGGTGACGGCTTTCCGGACGACGAGGAGGGCGTCGGCAAGCTGGCGTTCTTCGGTGTTATCGCTGCGGCGGTCGGGCTCGCGCCCGTTGACCTCCATCCAAGGCTTCACCCGCGAGAAGAGCGTGAGTGCCTCTTCCAGCGACATGTCGAGGCGGGTGGCGTAGATGGTGTCGGAGATGAGCTGGAGCACCGAGGGGGTGACGGATTTGGAGAGGATTTCGAAAGCGCGCTGGAAGGGGTTGATCTTGTCGATGAGGTTGATGTTGAGGTCGTCGATGTTGACAAACTGGTGCGCCATCTCGATGAAGCGCTTGTCACCAACCTCGCGCACTTCGCCGGACTTGACCACCGAGTCCACCACCACGCGCTGGCGAACCTCCTCGACCTCTGTTTCGGTGAGGTCCGGGTACTGCTCTCGGATGATTTTGGGGATGAGCACCTTGTTGGTCGTCTCCGCGTCGACGCTGCCGACGGCCGCACGGGCGAAGGTGTCGTCCTGCAGGATTTTGGCTTTGAGGTCGTTGAGGTCCGTTGCGACGATCTGTTTGACCCGCTCGGTGGAGGGTTCCTTGAGCCCGGCGATCTTGAGCACACCGGGCTCGTTGGTGTCGTCGCCACTCTGCCTGGCCTTGAAGTTGAAGTTCTGCGCCAGCACCTGCTCCATGAGCAGCGAGGCGGTAATCGCCTTGAGCATGTTGTTTACGGAGACGGTGACCTCACTCTGGGCGGCGTCGGGCTCGGCAAGCAGGTTGGTGAACTGCGCGTGGGTCTTGCCCTCGGCGTCGCGGGTGACGCGCCCGATGATCTGGATGATCTCGGTCAGCGATGCCCTGTACCCCACCGTCAGGGCGTGCTCGGCGAAGGGCCAGTCGAAGCCCTCTTTCGCCATGCCGAGCGCGATGATGATGTCCACCGCGTCCGGGTCTTTCGAGGCGACGCCGACGAGGTAGGCAAGGGTCCGAGCGCGCGCCTTCTGGTCGGTGTCATCGACGAGGTCGGCTACGCGCAGAATCTCGCCGTTGTCGCGCCTGCGCACGAGGATGATCCCGGTGTGTTCCTCCTCCCCCACGCTCTCGCCGATGGTGTCCAGGATCAACCCGACTTCCTCGATCTTGTCCTTGGTGGATTCGCCGGAGTTGACGTTGGGGATGTGCAGGATAGTCTTTTTGTCCAGGTCGAGCACCTCGCCGATGGTGTCGGTGTAGCGGCCCTGGTAGAAGTGGTGGCCGATGCCGAGGGACTTCAGATACTCGTAGCCGTTGAGCTGGTCGTAGTAGTTGAAGGTGACGGGGGTGAACTTGGCTTCGTCGCCCGGCATGAGCACGGGGATGGCGTCGCCGCGGAAGTAGGAGCCGGTCATGGCGATGATGTGGGCGTCGGAGCCGCTCATGACGTCTCGGAGCAGGGCCCCGAGCCGGCTATTGTCTAGGTCGGCGGAGACGTGGTGGAACTCGTCGATGGCGAGCACGGTGCCGTTGAAGTCTGCCGGGGTGAGCTTTTCGAAGGCGAAGCGCAGCGTGGCGTGGGTACACACGATGGTGGTGTCGGTGCTGCGCATGAAGCGGATGAACTGCTCGACCTTGCTGGCGGAGCTGCCCGGGGTGCACAGGTTGTTGCGCGGCTCGACCTCCCAGTCCGCGAAGAAGCCGTGCTTGACCAGCTCGGTGTTGGCGAAGGAGCCGCCGATGGAGCGTTCGGGGACTGCCACGATGACCTTTGTGCGGTCTTGGTTGTAGAGCTTGTCCAGCCCCACGAACATCAGCGCGCGGGACTTTCCGGAGGCCGGCGGCGCCTTGATCAGCAGGTATTCGGCGTTGCGTTGCGCGTAGACGCGGCGTTGCATTTCGCGCATGCCGAGTTCGTTCGTGCTGACGGACGTGCCCGCCTGCGCGTATTCGACCTGGATGAGGTTCTCCCGCGAGTGTTTGCCCATGTTAAGCCTTCTTCCGTTTCCGCTTTGCCGGTTTCGCCGCTTCCTCTGCGGCGATCATCTCCTCATATTTAGCAAAGAGGTCGGACAAGCGGTCCTCATCCGTTTCGTACGGGCGTTTGGAATACAACCCGTCGACGAAACGGTCGACCGCCTCGTGCGCCTCCCGCAGGTTCGCGGGCATCAGATCGGGGTCGTAGAGCTGCGCGAGCGTCTTCTCGCAGTGGTACTCGCGCACGTCCAGCACCCGCAGTGCCAGCTCAGTGAGCTTTTGCTTCTCGACGTCCGACAGCTCCCGCACCGGGAAATTGTTGTAGACGATGGTGTTGGAGTAGCGGTAATCCGTCTTCATCTTGCCGCCCACGGCCCGCGCCCACACCATGTGCATACGCGAAGTGAGCAGGCCGAAGAGCCAGGGTTCGGCGTCGTAGATGGCGAAGGCAAGGTTGGAAATAACGGTGTCCGGGCCAAGAAAACCAATCGGGATGTACTCGCGACGCTCCGAGGAAACGCTGGGGACGATGATGGAGTCGGTCTTTCCGCCCTTTTGCTCCCGAAAAGACCATGGCATCGCTGCCTTCTTACGAGTGCCAGCATCCGTACTTGAAGAACGCATTTCGAAAACCCTTTGAAAACGGTTTGCTAGCACCGGAATCTTCTGTGCTTCCGCAGATTCTTCCGGTTTAACCCATATACAGTACCGATCAATTCCATTTATGAACTCCTGACTCCCGAGAACCTTTCTTATGTACGGAATGACCCGTGCATCATCGGAAATCAGCCGATCTCGCTCTTGAGGCGTGAGTAATAGGTTTCCGCCATCCATTGCCATGTTGCCGAATTGCATTGCCGGAAAGCCGTGAGACAGCGCGGTCTTCGGACGCCTCCACACGAAAAGGTTCTTCGCATCGGCAAGATACCCGTTGATGCGACTCACCTCTTTGCGGATTCCATCTTGGAAGAGGTACCGCGGGGCAGGGGACTCATTCCTCAGCCCGATAACAACGACGGTCACGCCCGCGTTGCTCTTCGCATTGTTCTCCCACTTGAAGGACGTGTAGGCAAAGCCGATCTCGACTTCTGCGTCGAAAATCATCGGGAACATCAGACCCACGTGCTCGCCCTGGACAACTGAGTTGGTGGAGACCAGCGCAAGCTGGGCGTTCGTGCCTGCGATGTAGTCTGTTCCCTTTATGAACCACAGCGCGATGTAGTCAAGGTTCTTGTTATAAGGCCGGTCCCCAAATACGAAGGCGTAATCCTCCTTCTGCGCTGCGGACTGCTTCTTCGATCCCCCGTACGGCGGGTTCCCAATCAGATAAATCTCATCAGATCCGTTGTTCGGGCACACCTCATTCCAGCCGATACGCGCAGCGTTGCCGGCGCGGATCTGGCCGGTCTCCTTCAGCGGGATCAACGGGATGGCAACGCCAAACAGCTGCTGGAACTCGCGGTTCATCTGGTGCTTGGCAATCCACAGCGACAAGATGGCCACCTCGACGGCGAAATCGTCAATTTCAATGCCGTAGAAATTCTCGATGTTGATGGCCGATTCATTGAACAGGGCGTCGTTAACCCCCAGCTCAGACTGACGCTGCAAGATCGCATGCTCGAGGCGACGCAGCTCCTTGTAAGCGATGACCAGGAAGTTGCCCGAACCACAGGCCGGGTCAAATACCTTGATGCGCGCAATGCGGTCTAGCAACTGCTTGAGCTTCTTCGGCTTGTCAAAGGCAGCCTCGAACTCCTCCTTCAGCTCGTCGAGGAACAGCGGCTCGATCGTCTTCAAGATATTGGGCACCGAGGTGTAGTGCTGGCCCAGGTTGGAGCGCTTGCCCGGGGTGACAATGGCCTGGAACATCGATCCGAAGATGTCCGGGTTAATGTCCAGCCAGATCTGGGCGCCCAGCTCAATGAGCATTTCGCGGGCCTTCGCGGAAAAGCGCGGCACCGTCAGATGGGCGTCCGCACGGAAGAGCCGGCCGTTGACGTAAGGGAAGTCCGCCAGGTGCGCGGGCTTTTTCGCCGGGTCCGCCTCGTCGAGGGCCGCGAAGAGATCTCTGATGAAGTCGGCGGTGTCGGAGCCGTCGTCAAGCGTGTGCGAACCCACCGCATTGGTGAACTGATTCTCGGCGAAAATGCCCGTGTCCTCCGCGAAGTAGCAGAACAGCAGGCGCGTGAAGAAGACGTTAAGGCCGTGGCGGGCGGCCGGGTCGTCGAGGAGCCCGGGGTTGGCGCTGGCGAGCTCGTCGAAAAGCGTGCCCATCTTCTCCGCCGCTCGGACGTCAGCATGCGACTCCGCGGTGTACTGAGCCTTTTCCATGCCTGCCCAGGGAAGGAAGAAGGTGAAGTGTTGGTCGATCTCGCGCAGCGCGAAGGTACGGTTCTCCGCCGTCTTCGAGTCGTAGGCAATGAGGTCGACGTAGTCGGTGACGATGACGAAGCGCGGGCCGAACTTCACCACCGTGGGCGAAACACGCAGCTGCTCAAGCTCATGCAGGAGCTCGCCCTCCGCCTCGCGGAAGTAGACGACGTTCTTCTGCGCCACCTCGCGTTCCGGATCGGTGGCGACGTTCAGGGAGCCATTGCGCAGACGGGTGACATTGCCCTTCGAACGGCCGTAGGCGAGCAGAAGATCGAAGATGATCTCACGGTCGTAGTGCTCGCGCCCAGCGAGGGGTGTGATGCGTTCCTCGATCGCCTTGAGGTTCAGTCGTGCCACGTCAGATTCCCCTTTTCTTGTCAGCTACTTCGGAAAAGCTTAGTAGAGTTGGAGCGGTCGACGCGGGTTTGGTTCCAGGGTGCGCGGGAGAAGAGCATGACAAGGATCAACGATTTCCTCAGTAGTCCTTTCGGGCAGTTTGTCAGTGAAGTACTTCTCACAGCACTACCGGCGGGCATAGCAATCTGGGTGGCATGGACCGGTGTCAAAACCTTCCGCCAGAAGACCAAAGCTGATGAAGAGAACGAACGTTGGCGACAACGCGATCAGTGGTTGGCGAACATGCGATGGGCCGTGGAACAAACCCAAGGGCAGTCGTTGGAACAGCAACAGTTCGGATGGAACTATCTCTCAATTCTTCTCGACGAGGCAAAGCGCGAACGCTCCGTAATCGCGGAGTCCGGGGAGGATTGGCTCACGAGCGTCGCGGGCATGGTTCGGACCTACATGGACCTGGCTCAAGGCGAGGGAACGGAGATCCTCGATCGCGAAATCGAAGCGAAGAAGCAGGCGTTGCGTAGACTAAAGGCCAGAAACGCGGAACCCTCAGGCGATGAAAGGAGTGCGGACAATGAGCCAGACTAAGCTGCCCCGTGCCGCGCGGACCGCTCTTCGCAGCAAACGGGAAGGTAGGCGAATCCGCGTGGCGCCGCCAAAGGAGTCGTCTTCACAGACGGCAACCGCCGACGAAGCTACCCGGCTGCGCCACGAAATCGCCATCTTGGAATCGAAGAAGCGGATCCTGAAAACGCTCGATGCTCTAGGCGCGTAACAGGTCCACTTGGAGCGTCCTAGGTCAAGAACACAGGGCAAGAATCGACCATCTGGCCACTTTTTGGTGGATTCTTACCCTTTTGTTCTTGCCCTTTTGTTCTTGGGCGCATGCCGCAAGCCCCGCACCCCTCACTAGCCCACGAGGAACGGCCCCTCCTTCCCTGCTGTTGCGCGGTGGCCACTCATGCCTGCGCCGTGGCGTAGATGAGCCAATCGGCAGCTCGCCGCTACCCTCCATGGACCGGAAGAGCTCCGGGTCCCACGAGCCAAAATCGTGGGACGGAGAGAAGCTCGCCGGTACGCCCGTTCGCATAATCCCCTCAGCGACAACGGCGGACGGCCTCGTCCAGTTCTGTCCGGATTTTTGCCACATATCTCTGTGGAAGGCCAGCGCTGTGGATATCGCGGCCTCGAAGTTGACGGGCATGGCGATTTCTTTGATGACGTCGGCGGGCGGCCGTCGTTTCGCTCGGAGATACCCACGCCGCCCGCTACGCCGGCGCGGCCCCCAGCTTCACGAAGGTGAAGCCCGCGGCCCGCAGCTGGGAGATCGCCGCCCGCACTCCCTCGGCGGTACCGTGCCCGGGCTGGTTCATGTACATAATTACGATCGAACCGGGCGCGCTGTGCACCAGGTTGCTCGCCACCACAGGGCCGGGCGCCGTCGCCCCCGCGTCGCCGTTGACAGCAAAACCGGCGAGGGTGACGCCGAGGTCCCCGGCGATGCGGACCGCGACGTCGTCGCAGAACGCGGTGCCCGGGCGAAACCAATTCGACTCCAGCCCCAGGAACTCGCGCAGGAAACGGCGGTTGGCCTCGATCTCCTCCACCAGCTCAGCGACAGTGGCCGTGCCCGCGATTCCGTAGGCCGAGCGGCCGTTCACCGATAGCGGCTTGTGCAGCGTCCCGTGGTTCTCAATCTGAAACAGCGGGTTGTCCGCGATCTGCCGCGCCCGCTGCGGATTGGCGTCGATCCAGCGTTTGTTCCAAAACAGCGTCGCCGGGACCGCCAGCTCCCGAAGGGTGGCGAGGAGGTCGCCGACAAGCGAGCCCTTCGGCCCGCCGCAGGCGTTAAAGGTGAGGGCGATCGTCTTCGGCTTCGGATCAGCCGTCCGCACGATTCCCGGCAGGTCCAGCCCCCAGTCACGGGCACCCGCGTTGAGGTAGCGCTTCACGACGTCCGCGGGCTGCCGCTGAGGCACACACTTCTCGGACGTCGAACTGGCGGGAACGGACGTGGATGGTTCCGCGCCGTCCCGGCTGACCGGCGCCGCACACGACGCCACGCTCCACGCGGCACCAATCATCGGCAGCGCCACCCCGGCCCGAAGCAGGTCGCGGCGGCTCAGGGAGCGGGGTGCGCGGGCGCCGGTGCCGTCCGCTCCGACGGCACCGTCGTCGTGAGGCGCAGAGGAAAAGTCCACGGCCGCTGATCTTATTGGGCGGGGCAGCGGCGCTCGGGGAGGCGCTGGTACGGGGCCGCGGTTGAGCGCGGTTTTCGCTGGCCCACCCCGCGAGTTCTCTCCTCCCGAGCCGTCCTCAAGAGGGAGCGAATAATCCCCATAAAGCACCGCGCTGGCAATTCCATACACCGGTGAAAGCTCATACCCACTGCCCCGGTCGATCACAGAGATGCTTTTCGCATGCAAGTCGACGTTTCCACTCAACCACACAAAGGCCAATTGGAGTATGAAGTCGCGGGCAGCGAGTACGGGAGCAGCCTCCTCCGAAAGCACCTGGTCGCACACATCTTCGTGCCTGACGTGGTATTTGTCTGCCAAGTAGATGCTAAAGCGTCCTGGGTTTAGTTCCTACTTCTGCTAAGGAAGGATTGGACACTATGCCTAGGAATTACTCCGTCGAGTTCAAGGAGAAGGGCGCTCCATCAGATCATTGAGATCGCCCGCCTGGAGTCTTGCTCCCTGCAACGTGCCTACACGAAAGTCGGTGAGCTCCTTGGAGTATCTCACCACACGTTGCAGTCTTGCCACCGTGACAGCGCCTCAGTACGCAATAGTTCTGACGCGTCAGGCAGCGAAACAATGGAAGCAGAACTCAAGCGTCTGCGCCGGGAAAACCGCGAGCTGAAACAAGCAAACGCGATTTTCAAAACTGCTTCGGCTTTCATCACAACGGAACCCGACCGACCCACAACCAAATGATCCCTTACATCGACGCCTACAAAGATCAGTTTGGGGTCGAAACCATCTGCCGAGTCATTAAACAGACAGATCATGGATTCATCACCTCACGCGACGACCGCAAAGCCACTGTCAGCGCTCTTTGAAAAGTAGCCCAAAACGCTCTTCGAAAAGTAGCCCACCCGGAAAAGATTGGATGGGTGATTTCATTGGAGGAATGGGCGCAGATCCGATACCTGCGTGGGCAGGGTCTGTCATTGAGGAAGATCGCGGCCGAAGTGGGCTGTGCGAAGAAGACGGTGGAGAAGGCTTTGGCTTCAGATTCGCCGCCTTGTTACAAGCCACGGGATGCCAAAGGCACGAGTTTCGATCCGTTTGAACCGCAGGTCAGGGAACTTCTCACGGAAACACCGCAGCTTAATGCCAAGGTGTTGGCTCAGCGAGTGGGCTGGACAGGCTCGGATTCATGGTTTCGCAAACACGTTGCCAGGATCCGGCCTGAGTATATGCCCGCCGACCCAGTCGATACCCTTACTCACGCCCCGGGGCGTGAGATCCAATGTGATCTCACTTTTGCACCGGGTGGACTACCTGATGCTGATGGGGTCTACCGCGCGTTGCCGGTGTTGGTGATGGCAGCCTCGCATTCTCGTTTCGCTGCGGCGTGTGTGCTTCCCTCGCGCACGACTGATGACTTGATCGCCGGGATGTGGCAGTTGATAACACGTGATTTCCAAGCGGTACCAGATCGGCTCGTGTGGGATCACGAGTCCGGGATTGGCAAGGCGAAGCTGTGCGAGCCTGTTGCCGCATTCGGCGGGGCGCTGTGCTGCAGAATCGTTCAGACCCCACCGCGGGACCCGGAATCTAAAGGCATCGTCGAGCGCACCAACGGGTACATGAAGCGTTCCTTCTTCCCCGGGCGCCGGTTCAGCGACCCGGTGGATGTGCAAGCCCAACTTGATGAGTGGTTCACCACAATCGCCAACGCACGCGTTCACACCACGTTGAAGGCCACACCGGCGGACTTGTTTGCAGCTGATCAGCGGGCGATGCGCCCCTTGCCACCGTATCCGCCGGTGTTCGGTGTCAGGCCCGCGGTGCGCCTGCCGCGAAACTACTACGTCACCGTTGACACCAACCAGTACAGCGTGGATCCGACATTCATTGACCGACTAGTCACTGTGCGCAGCACGCTTGATGAAATCGCCGTGACCGGGCCACACGGTGAACCCGCCGCGGTGCACCCACGCCACTGGGGCCAGCACAAGGTCATCACCGACCCCGCCCACACCCAAACTGCCCGCGCCATGCGCCGCGACCTAGCTACGGCGGGCGAGAGATTCCAGCCAGATACCGCTGTTGACATCGCTGACCTATCCATCTACGACCACATCGCCTAACACGGCCTCAACGCCCCACAAACTTCAAGGAGAGCTCTTTCCTATGACCCGCACCAGCGCCCACGACACCGCGGCGGCAATTAGTCACCTCGCACGGGAGTTGAAAGCCCCACGCATCGACAACGTCTACTCAACCATCGCCAATCAAGCACGTAGCCAATCCTGGACATTCGAGGAGTACCTCGCCGCCGTGCTATCTGTCGAAGCGACCGCCCGCGCAGAATCCGGAGCATCATTACGCGTCAAACGCGCCGGCTTTCCGGCCGTGAAAACCATCGCCGACTTCGACTTCACCGCACAACCCAGTATTGACCGCACTGAAATCGCACGCCTTGAAACCGGGGCCTGGGTCGCCACAGCTGAAAACGTCGTCCTGCTCGGCCCACCCGGAACCGGCAAAACCCACCTCGCCACCGCACTTGGCATCACAGCAGCGCAGCAAGGCTATCGCGTCCTCTTCGACACCGCCGCCGGGTGGGTAAACACCCTCACTGAAGCCCACAACACCGGCAAACTCGAAACGCTGCTGAAACGATTAAACCGCTACCACCTGCTCATCATCGACGAACTCGGCTACATTCCCGTCGAAGCTGACGCGGCGAACCTGTTTTTTCAACTCGTCTCCAGACGCTACGAACACGGCTCCATCATCGTGACCTCAAACCTAGCGTTTTCCCAATGGGCGCAATGCTTCGGCGACATCACAGTAGCCACCGCCATGGTCGACCGCATCGTCCACCACGCCAAAATCTTTCAACACCGAGGAGTAAGCCACCGCATCAAAGGACGCGAAATACCCGCACCAACAACCCCCTCACCAACCCCACATCAGGCACAATAACAACGACCACACTGGGCTACATTTCAAAGAGCGCCAGTGGGCTACATTTCGAAGAGCGCTCACAGCCACCACACGGGTTCCCAGCGCAAGAGCCTTAAGCGATAGCCTGCTCATCCCGGAGATTCAACGGGCGCATGCGGAGAATTTCCCGGTCTACGGCATCCACAAAATGCGGCACGCGATAAACCGTGAAGGTCTGCATACTAGTCGCGACAAAACGGCCCGGTTAATGAAACTAGCCGATGTGAGCAGTTGCAGACGAGGACGAACCCCGGTAACCACGATCGGCCCGATGACACCGGATCATCGCCCTGATCTTGTGCGGACCTGACCCCTTGGTGGTGGACACGCTGAAACCAGCATTTCGCTGGGGAAGTGAGGTACCTTTCCACCATGCCACGCAAGACCTACACCGAGCAGTTCAAGCGTGACGCAGTGACGTTGTACGAGTCGACCCCTGGAGCCACGATCAACGCGATCGCCTCCGATCTCGGGGTCAACCGCAACTCCCTGCGCACCTGGCTCGACGCCTTCGGCACCGGCACCAAAACCAACGCCAACGGTGAAAAAGTCGCCAGCCCGATCGCCGCAGCCAACAGCGAACGTACTCCTGCTCAAGGACTCTCCGATGCCGAACGCATCCGCATGCTGGAACGCGAAAACGCCACGCTACGGGAAGAACGAGAGATCCTGCGCAAGGCGGCCAAATATTTCGCGGAAGAGACGAACTGGTGAACCGCTTTCAGTTCGTTGATGACCACCGAGACTTCTACGAGGTCAAGCGGTTATGTGAGGTCCTGAAGATCAACCGGTCCTCCTACTACAAGTGGAAATCTGCTGCTCCTGCCCGCCGGCGACGCCTCGTCGCTGACGCGGCGCTGGGAGCGAGGATCAAGGCCGTGTTCACAGCTGAGAACGGCTGTTACGGGGCGAAACGCATCACAGCGGCCATCAACTCGGATCCGACCAGCGATGATCGCCTCAATCACAAGCGCACCGCCAGGCTGATGCGCCAGATGGAATTGTTCGGCTACACCAAGAAACGCCGCGTAAAGACCACGGTGTCTGCGAAACGCGCTCCGACGTTTCCGGATCTGCTCGCACGCCGTTTCACCGCGGAGAAACCAAACATGGTCTACGTCGGCGATATCACCTACCTCCCGATTGCAGATGGGTCGAATATGTACCTGGCGACGGTCATCGACTGCTACTCGCGGCAGTTGACCGGTTTCGCGATCGCCGTCCACATGCGTACGGAGTTAGTTGAAGAGGCTTTGATGATGGCTTACGGGATCCGTGGCGGGCTTGACGGAGCGATTTTCCACTCCGATCATGGCAGTGTATACACCTCTGATCGGTACCGAAGACTATGTGAACGTCTCGGTGTTACCCAATCGATGGGAGCAATTGGTACCAGCGCGGATAATTCTCTGGCGGAGTCGTTCAACGCCACGTTGAAACGGGAAGTCCTTCAAGATGCACCTGTTTTCGCCAGTCAGCTGGTGTGTCGCCGGGACGTGTTCCAATGGTGCAGTCGCTACAACACCAAACGCCTGCACTCGAGGTGCGGCTATCGTTCGCCGAACGCCTTTGAATCTTCCGAAACAGCTATACTCAAAACCGCATCTGATTAAAACTCCGTGTCCACTTTCCGGGGTTCAGACCCTGCAGCGAAACTTCCGTGCACAAGCACCAGGCAGGCTTTGGGTTGCCGACATTACTCACGTTCACACCCTGGCAGGATTCGCCTCCACCGCGTTTGCCGTAAACGCCTACACCCAAAAACTGTTGATGTTGCTACACGCTCTACACTGCGTACCGATGCACCGCCAATAAAAGCCCTTGAAACAAGCGTTAACGATTACAGGGCGAATCCATGGAAACAAGCTGATTCACCATAGCGATCAGGGCGGCCAGTACGTGTCACTGACGTATTCCACGGCTCTAGCTAAATCCAAAATCCGGCCAAACGGAGGAACGGTCCGTGATCTATATGACAATGCTCTAGCCGAGACAGTCAACAGCCCCTACAAAACGGAACTCATTTATGCTCAAGCTCCCTGGACATCGGTCGGAGAAGTCGAACTGGCCACCTTACGGCGAGTGCATTGGTGAAACACCAAGCGGCTTTACAAAGCGTTGGACTATGCCAACCCACAGGAAAGAGAAACCAAGAACTATCTCACCCACCCCATCAACACTGGGCCGTAAAAGAAGCGGAACTAAACCCAGGACGCTTCACTTCATGGATCTGTAGAAACCACCCAACCACAACCTGCATCAGGACCCATAGTGGTGCACTCACCAACTAACTGACCACCGAGTGAACACCCTTCGAAATGCAGCCCACTAGCACCCTTAAAAAACAACCCAATATGGTCGTAAATATTGCGCCTCATATGTGGGTTGGTCCGACAAGTGTTGCCGCGAGCACTTTCCCGCCCTTCAAAGCAGTAGCCAACACCGCAACGCTAAAAGAAACTCACAAGGTGCTAAAAGATCCTCACGAGGTAAACCACGCAGCCGAACATAGCAATGACTACCGTGACATCACCGAAGCCTGGTTTCAGCGTGACCCCGCACGTGGACCAGATCCGAGCAGCAGCGTTTTCTTAGCCATATAACACAGCTACCGCGTGGCCGTTTTCGGCAGCAGCGGTATAAAACTCTGTCAGAGTTTCCATTTCATCTATGAAATCGTCATCGTCATCGATGGTGCTTTCCGCCAGTGCTTTCGCCATCGCGGCAACTTTAGCGGGATCAGCGACGAACAATTCTTCATCAACATCACCAATCCCAACTGATCCATTCACAGCTTCTACAGCCAATGGATTGCTCAATGCTTCTGCTAGTGCCACGTACCGTTTGTCAATATTTTCAACCGTGACTGCATTTGGTTTTCCCAAAACTTCTGCTTCCACCCATTCCATCGCAAGATCAACAGCATCATCGGGATCCAGACGAAGCAACTCCTCATACTGTTCTTTGGTAATCGACAAATAATTCGGAATGATCATCAGTCTTCCTCCTTTTGCTGGGCTTGAGCGATACGCTCTAACCCTTCGTCAACAATTTGGCCTGCACCTGCAAATCTACTATCAACTAGCCACAAAAACCGGGAATCTTCCCGAAATTTCTGACTCTTCCACGATGCGTACCAAATCAAGCTATGTTGAAAAAACGCCAAGGGATCTGGGGAGATCGAGGACTGTAACGAGAAGAACCGATTCAACTGATCAAAATTACGCGGATGCACACTGCCAGTCAGTTCCGCAGTGGCCGCATCAAACAAAAACTTCGTTTCTTCTGCCGGATAATCCTTATACTTCTCTACCTCATCAACTACAGGGGTGACGTCTAAGTCCTTCGCCCCAAAATCCACCAACATTCTAAAAATCCCACGCCTAAACGGACCCCAGGGCCCTTCTTCTGCATAGGAGCGCAACGCAGCGATAACTTCTTGCCTGGTTTCCGTATCTGCATGTATTTTCGCTCCGATTGTGAAGTTCGAATACTTTTCATACTTCTCACGGAATTCGGGAATCAACTCTTTGAACTGTTCAATCAGAAACTGATCAACTTCTTCATTCCACTGAAAAGGGTTCGGTACCGTCATATCACATTCTTTCTCTCGCATCCTGCATAACTCAAAGGACACACTACTCCAAGCCTTGAGCTTTAGCGATGCGCTCCAAGGCCTTATCCACCTCCGGTGCTGTACCAGCAAATCTACTGTGCACCAGCCACGCAAACCCAGGATGCTCCCGAAACTTCTTACTTGTGCCCACCCCATCCCAAATCAGGGCCTGCTGAGATTTCAATAAAGGATCCGGCCGCCTCGAGGACTGCATCTTCAAAAAACGATTGAACTGCTCAAAATTACGCGGATGCACACTCCGCTGCAAGAAAGCAGTTCCTCCGCTAAACAAAGTTTTTGTTTTGTTGGCTGGGTACTCCTTATACTCTTCAAAATCGTCGACCACCGCCGTGACATCCAGATCCTTCGCCCCGAGCTGCTCCAACATCCCAAAGACCCCACTGCTAATCGGACCCCAATGCAACTGCTCCGCATAGGGACGCAACGCAGCAATGATGTCCCTTCTCATCTTCCGATCCGTCATCTCCACTGCCGCCACAGCAAAGTCAACATAATTGTCCTTGTCCTGCTCCTCCCTAAACCCCGGAATCAACTCAATAAACCGCTCAGTCAAAAACTGCTCAGCATCTAAATTCGGCTCAAAAGGATTCGGTACCGGCATATCACTTACTCACTTCCATACCCCTCGACAACCAGACTTTTAGGTTTTAAAGTACCAGCGCCAGCATCTGCCAGGCCATCCCGGATCTGCTCGTCTACTCCCAATCTCTTGACAAACTTCACTTCCATACTGCGCAACGGTGTAGGGCGAGTGTTCCCGGCAGGAACTGCTGGCTTATCTCCTAGCGCCTGCGGGTGAATGCGGTAGCGTCCGCTTGGACCAATCTCAGCAGAATTGCGCCGTAGGTTCGGATCTTCCAAAACGCTAACTTCAGCACCTGCCGATGGGCGCCTAGGGAGTGATTAGTGGCAGATTTGTAGCTCGCAGGAGCTGCTAATCAAGAAAGCAGAGTGCGTCGAAAAGCCAGCCCAACTTCTCTGCCACGCTCACATTGACATGGAATTTCCCATGTACTATCCCGTTTACATGCCGACTTACGGCAGGAAACACGCGAAGGACTGGTCGATCTCGCGCAGCGCGAAGGTGTGAAGCGTCCTGGGTTTAGTTCCGCTTCTTTTACGGCCCAGTGTTGATGAGCTCGGTGAGATAGTTCTCGGTTTCTATTTCCTGTGGGGTGGCGTAGTCCAATGCTTTGTAAAGCCTCGTGGTGTTCCACCAATGCACCCACCGCAAGGTGGCCAGTTCGACTTCTCCGACCGATGTCCAGGGACCTTGAGCATAAATGAGTTCAGCTTTGTAGAGGCCGTTGACTGTCTCGGCTAGAGCATTGTCATATAAATCACCGACTGTTCCTCCGTTTGGCCGGATTTTGGATTTAGCTAGAGCAGTGGGATACGTCAGTGACACGTACTGGCCGCCCTGATCGCTATGGTGAATCAGCTTGTTTCCATGGATTCGCCCCGTAGTCGTTAACGCTTGTTCCAAGGCCTGCATTGGCAGCGCATCGGTACGCATCGTCGAGCGCGTAGCAACACCAACAGTTTTTCGGGTGTAGGCGTTTACGGCTAAAGCGGTGGAGGCGAAACCTGCCAGGGTGTGAACGTGAGTAATGTCGGCAACCCAAAGCCTGCCTGGTGCTTGTGCACGGAAGTCTCGCTGCACAAGATCAGGGCGATGATCCGGTGTCATCGGGCCGATCGTGGTTACCGGGGGGCGTCCTCGTCTACAACTGCTCACACCGGCTAGTTTCATTAACCGGGCTGTCTTGTCGCGACCAATATGAAAGCCTTCACGGTTCATCGCGTGCCGCATTTTGTGGATGCCGTAGACCGAGAAATTCTCCGCATGCGCCCGTTGAGTCTCCGGGATGAGCAGGCTATCGCTTAAGGCTCTTGCGCTGGGAACCCGTGTGGTGGCTTTGCGGTCGTCGCGTGAGGTGATGAATCCATGATCTGTCTGTTTAATGACTCGGCAGATGGCCTCGACCCCAAACTGATCTTTGTAGGCGTCGATGTAAGGGATCATTTGGTTGTGGGTCGGTCGGGTTCCGTTGTGATGAAAGCCGAAGCAGTTTTGAAAATCGCGTTTGCTTGTTTCAGCTCGCGGTTTTCCCGGCGCAGACGCTTGAGTTCTGCTTCCATTGTTTCGCTGCCTGAAGCGTCAGAACTATTGCGTACTGAGGTACTGTCACGGTGGCAAGACTGCAACGTGTGGTGAGATACTCCAAGGAGCTCGCCGACTTTCGTGTAGGCACGTTGCAGGGAGTAAGACTCCAGGCGGGCGATCTCAATGATCTGATGGAGCGCCCTTCTCCTTGAACTCGACGGAGTAATTCCTAGGCATAGTGTCCAATCCTTCCTTAGCAGAAGTAGGAACTAAACCCAGGACGCTGTGAGCGCTCTTCGAAATGTAGCCCACTGGCGCTCTTTGAAAAGTAGCCCAGTGTGGTCGTTGTTATTGTGCCTGATGTGGGGTTGGTGAGGGGGTTGTTGGTGCGGGTATTTCGCGTCCTTTGATGCGGTGGCTTACTCCTCGGTGTTGAAAGATTTTGGCGTGGTGGACGATGCGGTCGACCATGGCGGTGGCTACTGTGATGTCGCCGAAGCATTGCGCCCATTGGGAAAACGCTAGGTTTGAGGTCACGATGATGGAGCCGTGTTCGTAGCGTCTGGAGACGAGTTGAAAAAACAGGTTCGCCGCGTCAGCTTCGACGGGAATGTAGCCGAGTTCGTCGATGATGAGCAGGTGGTAGCGGTTTAATCGTTTCAGCAGCGTTTCGAGTTTGCCGGTGTTGTGGGCTTCAGTGAGGGTGTTTACCCACCCGGCGGCGGTGTCGAAGAGGACGCGATAGCCTTGCTGCGCTGCTGTGATGCCAAGTGCGGTGGCGAGGTGGGTTTTGCCGGTTCCGGGTGGGCCGAGCAGGACGACGTTTTCAGCTGTGGCGACCCAGGCCCCGGTTTCAAGGCGTGCGATTTCAGTGCGGTCAATACTGGGTTGTGCGGTGAAGTCGAAGTCGGCGATGGTTTTCACGGCCGGAAAGCCGGCGCGTTTGACGCGTAATGATGCTCCGGATTCTGCGCGGGCGGTCGCTTCGACAGATAGCACGGCGGCGAGGTACTCCTCGAATGTCCAGGATTGGCTACGTGCTTGATTGGCGATGGTTGAGTAGACGTTGTCGATGCGTGGGGCTTTCAACTCCCGTGCGAGGTGACTAATTGCCGCCGCGGTGTCGTGGGCGCTGGTGCGGGTCATAGGAAAGAGCTCTCCTTGAAGTTTGTGGGGCGTTGAGGCCGTGTTAGGCGATGTGGTCGTAGATGGATAGGTCAGCGATGTCAACAGCGGTATCTGGCTGGAATCTCTCGCCCGCCGTAGCTAGGTCGCGGCGCATGGCGCGGGCAGTTTGGGTGTGGGCGGGGTCGGTGATGACCTTGTGCTGGCCCCAGTGGCGTGGGTGCACCGCGGCGGGTTCACCGTGTGGCCCGGTCACGGCGATTTCATCAAGCGTGCTGCGCACAGTGACTAGTCGGTCAATGAATGTCGGATCCACGCTGTACTGGTTGGTGTCAACGGTGACGTAGTAGTTTCGCGGCAGGCGCACCGCGGGCCTGACACCGAACACCGGCGGATACGGTGGCAAGGGGCGCATCGCCCGCTGATCAGCTGCAAACAAGTCCGCCGGTGTGGCCTTCAACGTGGTGTGAACGCGTGCGTTGGCGATTGTGGTGAACCACTCATCAAGTTGGGCTTGCACATCCACCGGGTCGCTGAACCGGCGCCCGGGGAAGAAGGAACGCTTCATGTACCCGTTGGTGCGCTCGACGATGCCTTTAGATTCCGGGTCCCGCGGTGGGGTCTGAACGATTCTGCAGCACAGCGCCCCGCCGAATGCGGCAACAGGCTCGCACAGCTTCGCCTTGCCAATCCCGGACTCGTGATCCCACACGAGCCGATCTGGTACCGCTTGGAAATCACGTGTTATCAACTGCCACATCCCGGCGATCAAGTCATCAGTCGTGCGCGAGGGAAGCACACACGCCGCAGCGAAACGAGAATGCGAGGCTGCCATCACCAACACCGGCAACGCGCGGTAGACCCCATCAGCATCAGGTAGTCCACCCGGTGCAAAAGTGAGATCACATTGGATCTCACGCCCCGGGGCGTGAGTAAGGGTATCGACTGGGTCGGCGGGCATATACTCAGTCCGGATCCTGGCAACGTGTTTGCGAAACCATGAATCCGAGCCTGTCCAGCCCACTCGCTGAGCCAACACCTTGGCATTAAGCTGCGGTGTTTCCGTGAGAAGTTCCCTGACCTGCGGTTCAAACGGATCGAAACTCGTGCCTTTGGCATCCCGTGGCTTGTAACAAGGCGGCGAATCTGAAGCCAAAGCCTTCTCCACCGTCTTCTTCGCACAGCCCACTTCGGCCGCGATCTTCCTCAATGACAGACCCTGCCCACGCAGGTATCGGATCTGCGCCCATTCCTCCAATGAAATCACCCATCCAATCTTTTCCGGGTGGGCTACTTTTCGAGGAGCGTTTTGGGCTACTTTTCAAAGAGCGCTGACAGACGCTTCATTTCATGCCCTTTATGCCCTTATGGCAGATTTGGCGGGTGCGCCGCAGGAGATCATCGACCCGTGTACAGGTGAAGTGCTTGGGTGTGCTGTCCACACGTTGTATGGTCAACGTCGCTGGAGAGGTACGCACAGTACGCCGCTTTTATTTGCTGGACAGTATGTTGACCAGGAATCGGGGTGGGCGTATAACAGGTTCCGGTTTTATGATCCGAAAGCCGGTATTTACAATGCGCAGGATCCTTTGGGGGTGGCAGCGCGGCTTTCTTCTGCGCAGGGTTATGTTGCCCATCCTGTGCTTTGGTGTGATCCTTTCGGGTTAAAACAATATAGTCAAGTCGATAATCCGGCGTTGCAGGCGCGTATCGACGCTTTGTCTTCGAATCAAAAAGGACAAGTTGGGGAGAAGATCGCCCGGGAGATGTTCGAAGGAGGGTCTGAACCCCGGAAAGTGGACACGGAGTTTTAATCAGATGCGGTTTTGAGTATAGCTGTTTCGGAAGATTCAAAGGCGTTCGGCGAACGATAGCCGCACCTCGAGTGCAGGCGTTTGGTGTTGTAGCGACTGCACCATTGGAACACGTCCCGGCGACACACCAGCTGACTGGCGAAAACAGGTGTATCTTGAAGGACTTCCCGTTTCAACGTGGCGTTGAACGACTCCGCCAGAGAATTATCCGCGCTGGTACCAATTGCTCCCATCGATTGGGTAACACCGAGACGTTCACATAGTCTTCGGTACCGATCAGAGGTGTATACACTGCCATGATCGGAGTGGAAAATCGCTCCGTCAAGCCCGCCACGGATCCCGTAAGCCATCATCAAAGCCTCTTCAACTAACTCCGTACGCATGTGGACGGCGATCGCGAAACCGGTCAACTGCCGCGAGTAGCAGTCGATGACCGTCGCCAGGTACATATTCGACCCATCTGCAATCGGGAGGTAGGTGATATCGCCGACGTAGACCGTGTTTGGTTTCTCCGCGGTGAAACGGCGTGCGAGCAGATCCGGAAACGTCGGAGCGCGTTTCGCAGACACCGTGGTCTTTACGCGGCGTTTCTTGGTGTAGCCGAACAATTCCATCTGGCGCATCAGCCTGGCGGTGCGCTTGTGATTGAGGCGATCATCGCTGGTCGGATCCGAGTTGATGGCCGCTGTGATGCGTTTCGCCCCGTAACAGCCGTTCTCAGCTGTGAACACGGCCTTGATCCTCGCTCCCAGCGCCGCGTCAGCGACGAGGCGTCGCCGGCGGGCAGGAGCAGCAGATTTCCACTTGTAGTAGGAGGACCGGTTGATCTTCAGGACCTCACATAACCGCTTGACCTCGTAGAAGTCTCGGTGGTCATCAACGAACTGAAAGCGGTTCACCAGTTCGTCTCTTCCGCGAAATATTTGGCCGCCTTGCGCAGGATCTCTCGTTCTTCCCGTAGCGTGGCGTTTTCGCGTTCCAGCATGCGGATGCGTTCGGCATCGGAGAGTCCTTGAGCAGGAGTACGTTCGCTGTTGGCTGCGGCGATCGGGCTGGCGACTTTTTCACCGTTGGCGTTGGTTTTGGTGCCGGTGCCGAAGGCGTCGAGCCAGGTGCGCAGGGAGTTGCGGTTGACCCCGAGATCGGAGGCGATCGCGTTGATCGTGGCTCCAGGGGTCGACTCGTACAACGTCACTGCGTCACGCTTGAACTGCTCGGTGTAGGTCTTGCGTGGCATGGTGGAAAGGTACCTCACTTCCCCAGCGAAATGCTGGTTTCAGCGTGTCCACCACCAAGGGGTCAGGTCCGGGCGATTCCTCCGGGATCATCCTCGTGGTGATAAATACGTTGTTAACGGGAGGACATACATCCCCGATTTGACTCTGACCTCAAAGGAGATCGTGGAAGTGAAGTTTAGAAGGAAATTGGGTCTAGAAAGGCAGATCCGGGATGGTCTGGCACATGCAGGGCCCGGAAATTATATCCTGGTTACAGCGCCAAATACGCACCTTACGCGGAGCGTGCGTAAGCTGATTGAATCCGGTCAGATAATCCACAAAACAATGCCGGAATCCCTAATTGAGCGTATGGTGCCTTAAAACTTAAAAGTCTGGTTGTCGAGGGGTATGGAAGTGAGTAAGTGATATGCCGGTACCGAATCCTTTTGAGTCGGTTTTAGAGTCTGGGCAGTTTTTGACTGAGCGGTTTATTGAGTTGATTCCGGGGTTTAGGGAGGAGCAGGACAAGGACAATTATGTCAACTTTGCTGTGGCGGCAGTGAGGATGACGGATCGGAAGATGAGAAGGGACATCATTGCTGCGTTGCGTCCCTATGCGGAGCAGTTGCATTGGGGTCCGATTAGCAGGGGGGTCTTTGGGATGTTGCTTCAGCTCGGGGCGAAGGATCTGGATGTCACGGCGGTGGTCGACGATTTTGAAAAGTATAAGGAGTACCCAGCCAACAAAACACTAAATTTGTTTAGCGGAAGAACTGCTTACTTGCAGGAGAGTGTGCATCCGCGTAATTTTGAGCAGTTCAATCGTTTTTTGAAGATGCAGTCCTCGAGGCGGCCGGATCCTTTATTGGAATCTCAGCAGGGCCTGATTTGGGATGGGGTGGGCACAAGTAAGAAGTTTCGGGGGCATCCTGGGTTTGCGTGGTTGGTGCACAGTAGATTTGCTGGTACATCACCGGCGGTGGATAAGGCCTTGGAGCGCATCGCTAAAGCTCAAGGCTTGGAGTAGTGTGTCCTGAAGTGCCTCGGGTTTTGTTCCTAGGCATTTGCCGTGATTTCCGTTCTCTCGTGATTTGGGTTGCCATTCCAAAACTCTTCTTCTCCTTCTGCCGGCGTACGGTAGCCGAGACTTTGGTGAAGCCTTGATTCGTTCCACTACGTGACCCTGGAGTGGTCTGGTTTTTAGGGCCAGGTGACTTAAGCGGCTTGTAACCATTGTTTCTTGTATTCCTCTGGGGCGATGAATCCTAGCGCCGAGTGAGGATGGTACGTATTGTACCGGTCCGACCATAGGCCCACACAGTGACGCGCGTGGGCAACGTCGAGGAAGCATTCCTGTTCGAAAAGTTCATCGCGCATCCGATTGTGAAGGGATTCCACAAACCCGTTATGCCACGGCTGTCCAGGCGGAATGAACGACCGAATCGTGTCTTCTTCCTTCGCCCACTTTTCCAACGCGGCACTGATGAATTCAGGCCCGTTATCCATCCGCAGCACCCGAGGCCGCCTACCACGGGTCAGGGTGATGACATCGAGCAATTCAGTGACCGTTGAGGCATCGATGCGGCAGTCAACGATAAACCCAATATGTTCACGGGTGAACTCATCAATAACGTTGCAGACCTTGAAGGCGTGTCCGTAGTAGTCGGAGTCAAACTGGAAATCCAGAGCCCACACATCATCCGGGCATGTCGCTGGCTCGACTCGCGGGGTCGGATCGTTGAGGTTCTTCGGTTTTGCCTTCTTTCGTGGCATTACCCTTAGTCCTTCTTGGCGCCATAAGCGGCGAACAGCATCACGGCCGACGTCAAAGCCTTCGTCACGGGCTTTAACCCAGGCCCTCCGATAGCCCCACCGGGGAAAGCTAGCCGACCAGGCGTTAAGCCAGAGCCGCAGGTCGGCGTATTTATCAGTCGTCGCCGGATTCTTAGCTAACTGCTGGGACCGTTGAAATGAGCTTCGAGAAACCCCCACAATCAGGCACGCCCGACGCTGGGATAGACCCATCGCCTCGATGAGGTGACCGACAGCGTCATAGCGCCTCGTGGGGTTTAGAAGTTTCCCTCAGCCAACTCCTTGAGCGCAGCCTTCTCCAACTCGGCTTCGCCCAACAACTTCTTGAGCTTGGCGTTTTCATCACGCAGCGCTTTAAGCTCCCTGGCTTGAGTTCGGTCCATCTGCCCGTACGTCTTCGACCACCGAGCAAGAGTTGCCTCACTGATCTGTAGCTGACGAGCCACATCGGCGTTGGTCTTACCTTCCGCCTTGAGCTTGGTAGCTTTCTCGAGCTTGACCACAATCTGTTCCGGGGTGTGTTTCTTAAACTTCTTCATCATTGACCATCTTCCTACCCCACAGCGGGGCAATCCTGAAAGACACTCAAGTCAAGTGGCCCGAAAAACGCAGCCCAGTCCAACCCACTCGAAGGTCGCGATTTCTACGTCGTTTACATCGTTTCAAGTGCGGGTATGAATGAGTTCATTTTTGTAGGAACCGTTGACATTTTCGGCTAAGGCATTGTCGTAGGAGTCACCGACCGTCCCAGTAGAGGCCGTGATTTTGTGCTCGGCTAGACGGGGTCTGAACCCCGGAAAGTGGACACGGAGTTTTAATCAGATGCGGTTTTGAGTATAGCTGTTTCGGAAGATTCAAAGGCGTTCGGCGAACGATAGCCGCACCTCGAGTGCAGGCGTTTGGTGTTGTAGCGACTGCACCATTGGAACACGTCCCGGCGACACACCAGCTGACTGGCGAAAACAGGTGCATCTTGAAGGACTTCCCGTTTCAACGTGGCGTTGAACGACTCCGCCAGAGAATTATCCGCGCTGGTACCAATTGCTCCCATCGATTGGGTAACACCGAGACGTTCACATAGTCTTCGGTACCGATCAGAGGTGTATACACTGCCATGATCGGAGTGGAAAATCGCTCCGTCAAGCCCGCCACGGATCCCGTAAGCCATCATCAAAGCCTCTTCAACTAACTCCGTACGCATGTGGACGGCGATCGCGAAACCGGTCAACTGCCGCGAGTAGCAGTCGATGACCGTCGCCAGGTACATATTCGACCCATCTGCAATCGGGAGGTAGGTGATATCGCCGACGTAGACCGTGTTTGGTTTCTCCGCGGTGAAACGGCGTGCGAGCAGATCCGGAAACGTCGGAGCGCGTTTCGCAGACACCGTGGTCTTTACGCGGCGTTTCTTGGTGTAGCCGAACAATTCCATCTGGCGCATCAGCCTGGCGGTGCGCTTGTGATTGAGGCGATCATCGCTGGTCGGATCCGAGTTGATGGCCGCTGTGATGCGTTTCGCCCCGTAACAGCCGTTCTCAGCTGTGAACACGGCCTTGATCCTCGCTCCCAGCGCCGCGTCAGCGACGAGGCGTCGCCGGCGGGCAGGAGCAGCAGATTTCCACTTGTAGTAGGAGGACCGGTTGATCTTCAGGACCTCACATAACCGCTTGACCTCGTAGAAGTCTCGGTGGTCATCAACGAACTGAAAGCGGTTCACCAGTTCGTCTCTTCCGCGAAATATTTGGCCGCCTTGCGCAGGATCTCTCGTTCTTCCCGTAGCGTGGCGTTTTCGCGTTCCAGCATGCGGATGCGTTCGGCATCGGAGAGTCCTTGAGCAGGAGTACGTTCGCTGTTGGCTGCGGCGATCGGGCTGGCGACTTTTTCACCGTTGGCGTTGGTTTTGGTGCCGGTGCCGAAGGCGTCGAGCCAGGTGCGCAGGGAGTTGCGGTTGACCCCGAGATCGGAGGCGATCGCGTTGATCGTGGCTCCAGGGGTCGACTCGTACAACGTCACTGCGTCACGCTTAAACTGCTCGGTGTAGGTCTTGCGTGGCATGGTGGAAAGGTACCTCACTTCCCCAGCGAAATGCTGGTTTCAGCGTGTCCACCACCAAGGGGTCAGGTCCTGAAGGACTTCCCGTTTCAACGTGGCGTTGAACGACTCCGCCAGAGAATTATCCGCGCTGGTACCAATTGCTCCCATCGATTGGGTAACACCGAGACGTTCACATAGTCTTCGGTACCGATCAGAGGTGTATACACTGCCATGATCGGAGTGGAAAATCGCTCCGTCAAGCCCGCCACGGATCCCGTAAGCCATCATCAAAGCCTCTTCAACTAACTCCGTACGCATGTGGACGGCGATCGCGAAACCGGTCAACTGCCGCGAGTAGCAGTCGATGACCGTCGCCAGGTACATATTCGACCCATCTGCAATCGGGAGGTAGGTGATATCGCCGACGTAGACCGTGTTTGGTTTCTCCGCGGTGAAACGGCGTGCGAGCAGATCCGGAAACGTCGGAGCGCGTTTCGCAGACACCGTGGTCTTTACGCGGCGTTTCTTGGTGTAGCCGAACAATTCCATCTGGCGCATCAGCCTGGCGGTGCGCTTGTGATTGAGGCGATCATCGCTGGTCGGATCCGAGTTGATGGCCGCTGTGATGCGTTTCGCCCCGTAACAGCCGTTCTCAGCTGTGAACACGGCCTTGATCCTCGCTCCCAGCGCCGCGTCAGCGACGAGGCGTCGCCGGCGGGCAGGAGCAGCAGATTTCCACTTGTAGTAGGAGGACCGGTTGATCTTCAGGACCTCACATAACCGCTTGACCTCGTAGAAGTCTCGGTGGTCATCAACGAACTGAAAGCGGTTCACCAGTTCGTCTCTTCCGCGAAATATTTGGCCGCCTTGCGCAGGATCTCTCGTTCTTCCCGTAGCGTGGCGTTTTCGCGTTCCAGCATGCGGATGCGTTCGGCATCGGAGAGTCCTTGAGCAGGAGTACGTTCGCTGTTGGCTGCGGCGATCGGGCTGGCGACTTTTTCACCGTTGGCGTTGGTTTTGGTGCCGGTGCCGAAGGCGTCGAGCCAGGTGCGCAGGGAGTTGCGGTTGACCCCGAGATCGGAGGCGATCGCGTTGATCGTGGCTCCAGGGGTCGACTCGTACAACGTCACTGCGTCACGCTTAAACTGCTCGGTGTAGGTCTTGCGTGGCATGGTGGAAAGGTACCTCACTTCCCCAGCGAAATGCTGGTTTCAGCGTGTCCACCACCAAGGGGTCAGGTCCGCACACACAATCGCTTGGTTCAGCGCCTGCAGAGGCAACGCCTCGGTACGCATCGAGTCTGACAACGCCCACCCGACAATCCTGCGGGAATACACATCAGTGACAAATGCGGTGTAGACGAAGCCTTTCCGCGTGCGCACATAGGTGATGTCAGCCACCCACAGTCGGTTGGGGCTTGGCGCTCTGAATTCACGATTGACCAGATCAGGTCGCACATCCGGCCCCTTCGGCTTGCGGGTCGTGCGAGGTGCACCGCCTTTGCCTTTGCCGGACAGACCGGCCAGGCGCATCAGGCGGGCGGTCTGCTCGCGGCCGATATGAATGCCTTCACGTCGAAGGGCACGCCACATTTTCCGCACGCCGTAAACGCCGTAATTGTTTGCGTGAACCTGGCGAACATGCTCCATGACAGCTGCGTCACGAAGTGCGCGGGCACTTAAGCCCCGGGCTTTCGACTGCCTGTAACCACGCGAGGTAATGAAGCCACCTTCACGATTATTCTTTAACGTCGCACAGATGAACTCGACCGTGAAACGATCCCGATAGTCGTCGACGAACCGGATCATTTCCGACGTGTTGGGCCGAGTTCCGATGCGAAAAAAGCCGTGGCAGCTTTCAACAGCTCGTTGGTGTCACGTAGCTCCTGAACTTCGCGGCGTAGCCTGGCGTTTTCAGCAGCCAAGTCTTCAGGCAAATGATCAGGGACTCGTCCGTCGCGGCGAGCAGCCTGCGTCCACTGTCGGGCTGTGTGCCACGAGACACCCAGTTTGGGTGCGACAGCCTGACATGCGTCTTGCATCGAAAGATTTTCCGCCACGATACGGTCTTCAACGAGACGGACAACGCGGTCCTTCGCATCCTGGTCAAATTTCCTCGGCATGTTCCAGATTTTCCCATCTACTCAAACGGAACAAAACCTGGGGCACTTCAGTCTTAGACGAGCTCATGATCTGGCAGAACCGTCAGCTCGACGAGTTTTACCCAGTAATCTTCCTTGATGCGCTACGCGTGAAGATCCGCGATGGCCACCGAGTAGTCAATAAGGCGTGCTACATGGCGGTGGGCATCGACATCGACGGTATCAAGCGCATCCTGGGTTTGTGGATTGCTGATAATGAAGGCGCCGCCTTGTGGGCATCGGTGTGCGCAGATCTGGCCAACCGTGGCGTCCAGGATGTCTTCATCGTCTGCTGTGATGGGCTTAAAGGCTTAGCGGAAGCCGTGGAGGCGACCTGGCCGAATTCGATGGTGCAGACCTGCATCGTGCACCTGATCCGGGCGGCGAACCGGTGGGTGTCCTATCAGGACCGAAAAGCTGTCTCCAGCGCGTTACGTGCGATCTACACGGCCGCAAACGAAGATACCGCCCGTGCCAGCTTAGATGCGTTCGAAACCTCTGAGCTTGGCCAGAAATACCCGCAGTCGGTGAAGGTGTGGCGTGATGCGTGGGAACGGTTCGTGCCGTTTTTGCAGTTCCCGCCAGCAGCGCGCAAGGTGTTATACACCACAAATTCGATCGAGTCACTTAACGCTGAGCTGCGCAAAGCTACCCGGAATCGGGGCCAGTTCCCGAACGATACAGCGGCTGTGAAGACGCTTTGGCTGATGATGTGCAACATCGAAGACAAACGCGCTGCCAAACGCGCGAAGCAAGCCAAGCGCGCCGTTGAGTGCAACGGGCATGTTGAAGGAGCAAAGGCCAATGGCTGGAAACAAGCCATCAACCAACTAGCTGTGGCATACCCCAACCGATTCGCGGAGTACTTGTAAACCAAACCCCCGCACACAAACTATCGGACACTCTCCCGAGCAGCAGCGTTTTCTTAGTTGTATAACACAGCTACCGCGTGGCCGTTTTCGGCAGCAGCGGTATAAAACTCTGTCAGAGTTTCCATTTCATCTATGAAATCGTCATCGTCATCGATGGTGCTTTCCGCCAGTGCTTTCGCCATCGCGGCAACTTTAGTGGGATCAGCGACGAACAATGAGTCATCAACATCACCAAGCCCAACTGATCCATTCACAGCTTCCACAGCCAATGGATTGCTCAATGCTTCTGCTAGGGCCACGTACCGCTTGTCAATATCTACAACCGTGACTGCATTTGGTTTTCCCAAAACCTCTGCTTCCACCCATTCCCCCGCAAGATCCCAAGCATCATCGGGATCCAGACGAAGCAACTCCTCATACTGTTCTTTGGTAATCGACAAATAATTCGGAATGATCATCAGTCTTCCTCCTTTTGCTGGGCTTGAGCGATACGCTCTAACCCTTCGTCAACAATTTGGCCTGCACCTGCAAATCTACTATCAACTAGCCACAAAAACCGGGAATCTTCCCGAAATTTCTGACTCTTCCACGATGCGTACCAAATCAAGCTATGTTGAAAAAACGCCAAGGGATCTGGGGAGATCGAGGACTGTAACGAGAAGAACCGATTCAACTGATCAAAATTACGCGGATGCACACTGCCAGTCAGTTCCGCAGTGGCCGCATCAAACAAAAACTTCGTTTCTTCTGCCGGATAATCCTTATACTTCTCTACCTCATCAACTACAGGGGTGACGTCTAAGTCCTTCGCCCCAAAATCCACCAACATTCTAAAAATCCCACGCCTAAACGGACCCCAGGGACCTTCTTCTGCATAGGAGCGCAACGCAGCGATAACTTCTTGCCTGGTTTCCGTATCTGCATGTATTTTCGCTCCGATTGTGAAGTTCGAATACTTTTCATACTTCTCACGGAATTCGGGAATCAACTCTTTGAACTGTTCAATCAGAAACTGATCAACTTCTTCATTCCACTGAAAAGGGTTCGGTACCGTCATATCACATTCTTTCTCTCGCATCCTGCATAACTCAAAGGACACACTACTCCAAGCCTTGAGCTTTAGCGATGCGCTCCAAGGCCTTATCCACCTCCGGTGCTGTACCAGCAAATCTACTGTGCACCAGCCACGCAAACCCAGGATGCTCCCGAAACTTCTTACTTGTGCCCACCCCATCCCAAATCAGGGCCTGCTGAGATTTCAATAAAGGATCCGGCCGCCTCGAGGACTGCATCTTCAAAAAACGATTGAACTGCTCAAAATTA